>CAVYOD010000023.1:0-143528 GCA_963770045.1 Candidatus Aminicenantota bacterium
TGAAATTGAATCCAATCCCGGTCATCGCGGAACTTTTTAATCTTTTTGACTAATTCTTCCAACTTATTCATCGGTATCCTCAAAACATGTTTTGATAATCCGGTGGCACGTTTTCAAAATCTGTCCAAGCAAACCAATTTGTGATTTCTAGATACTCCGCCCATTTGTTGATCATCTCCAAATCGCCTAGATAATCGTCTTTATAATCCAGCGTTATTCTCGCCAGTTCTTCTCCCTTTCTTTTATATTTAAAGTCCCAATACGGTTGAAGGTAATTCGTATTGAGATACAACCCCAAATATTTAAAAAAACAATAGTTCATAACGTTAGACACCTCATATATTTTCCGGGGCGTCAAACGCGCTACTCGATTGGTTAAAGCGACTATCGATTCATCGTGTTGTTTTTTTATGGATTGAAGCTGCAACTCTCTCAGCTCCTGATAATCATCATGAATCCATTTTTCAATCATTAGATCAGGAGGTTGATTGGTAACCTGAGTAACAGTGCCGCTATACCACATATTTACGATCTGAGCCAACTGATTAAAAGGCATTGACGAGGATAATTTATTAATATCTTCTTCAATCTCAGTCAGGGCCGTTCTTTTAATATCATTGTTTGTTTTGGGGATTAGCCGATTTTCCTCAGGCACAGCAAACATTCTGATGATATGTCCGCATTCATGGGCGATAAGATGATTAATCAAATCATTATGCTCGGTTTTGTAATAATATCAAATGGGAGGGCATATTCTTTCTAGCGGGTTTTACCCTAGCGAAATAGGCTAAATCCTTTTTTTCGACAAACTGAAATTTCTTTTTGCTCACGTCTTCTGCAAGCTGAATGATGTTTTTGGTTGATTGAATCAGATCAAGGCTCAATGGACATCCTCAGAACTGAATAACTTCATGGCGAATTGATATTCTTTCGATAAATCAATGCCAACATCTAAGGAGTGATCTATTCTTTTAAAACCGGCGTACATATAACACACCAACTGCAATCCGGTATACTCTCCCTCAAGAAGCTTTATTCTATATTTCTTTTGGGGATTATTAATATCAAGGCCTTCGCGTCCTTTGAGTGCAATTTCAAATGAGATATTCCTAACTTCTTCGTCTCGCTTCTGCTTAAAAAGCTGCAAAGCGGCCAAGAGATAAAAAACAGCATCGATTCTGAAGCCTTTGGATTTTAAATTACTGACCGCTATTTCTCTAAGACCGTCTTTCGCTAAGTCCTTTATATTTTCCGGCGCATCCAGAGTTAAGAACTTTTCTGAAGAATTCGTCTGCCTTCTCGTACTCTTCCATGATTTTATACATATGGCCAAGACCGTAGACAGTCATCGGATCTGAAGGATTAATTCGATAGGACTTTTCGAGGTAATAGATCGATTTCTCTAAATCTGACGATTTCCCAAAGAGACCGCCCAAGTTTCTTAATGCATAGGAATTGTTCGGATCTATCTTTATAGCCTCAAGGAAATATTTTTTGGCATTCTCGCTGTCATTTGTTCTTTCATATGCAAAACCTAAAGCGACAAAGGCATTATCGAAATCAGGTTTTAGCTCGACACAACGCTTCAATAAAGGGATCGCTTTTTCCGGCTGGCCCAATTCCGTAAAACACATTCCGAGGTTATATAACGCATCGATATTTGTGGGATCGTTCTTTATGATTTCCTCAAGAATGTATTTTGCTTGAACGAGCTTCCCTGATTTAAGTAGTTCGATAACATCATCTATCTTAGCCATCAAGCTTTCAACCAGTCCTCTGCTTCTTAGAATAACTAAGTGGTAAGATAACATGATGCTGTGTTGCACGTCCAGATGAGTGGGTCTTCTGTGATAGATTGCCCATCCATGCGATTTTTTTTAGGAGGTGGCGACCACATCTATTTTAGCAGCCACGATGTCTTTCAAGATACCCACGTCATGCCTCCTATGCCACCGTCGATATTCCCATGGAGGAATCGGATTTGGCATCGACCAAAGCCCTAATTTCTGTCTCCGGGCTTGTTCCTCAGCCTTTGCGAGCACGGGTTCAGACGAATACCTCTTGTAATGCCATGCCAAACCAGCCTTAATAAACTTCCAGGGACACGTCTTTGCTCTGGACGTAGACTCTGGCGACCGTCCGGCCATACCTGTCCGGGTAGTGCTCCCTGATCTCCACATCCTTGCCGAAAACAAGGGCAGATGTGAACTGCTTGGCCCTTGTCCCAAAGGCCTGACCCAGCTCAGGGCAGTCTATGCCTTCCAGCCTATTTTGCCTCTCTGCCGGATTTCATCACGGAGATGGTATCGCCATCGCTGACGCCGACGCATTTCCCAGTATAGATTTCGCCACAAGAAGGGGGGTGACCAGCAGGAGAAAGAGCAGAGGGGGGAGGGGTTCATGTTGCCAGGTGGGAATATGCCACAGAACCGGGAGGCCAGGAAAGGTCAAGGCTCAAGGGATGATCTCCCAAGTGAGAAATAAACGTCCTCACTTGCGTCTGTCTCGGTGAGGCCCTTTTTTCGGGCGTCACGCCGACCCGCATTTGTACGGGGGCTGGTCACCAGCCCCACCGGCCTCCGCCGCCCGCCCATGCCAGAATCATGTCAAGAATATGTGGGAGTGTAAAAATTTAGCAGAAAATCGGCCAGTTCGTGTTACTCTACGGCCCCCCTTTTTCTGCTACATTCTCCCGGGGAAAAGCGGCCTGTAATTTGCCAGCTTTGATGATGTCACGGAACTCAGAACAGAATGTTCTTAATGGTTTCGGATGACTGAACCAGCTTCTTTACGTCATCATAGCTCATGAATTGACAAACTTCGGAAAGCTCGCTGTTGGTAAAAGTGCGTCTGCCGATTTGCCTGTCGAAGAGCTGACGACGGCTCTCCGCAGCAACAACGAACGCTTTCGGAACCGGATAATCGATTCGAACATCATTCAGACGCAACAAGCCCGAATATACCGAAGTAGAATGCTCGATCTCAAAAAAGCATACTGGGCGTGCGGTGCCCTTCTTAAACCAAATCACGTCGATCATTTTCGCAATATTAAGCACATCCGGCCCGGCAAAATGCGGTATTTCTGGCAAAGTCAGTGAAGAGAACGAGGTTTCTTGATAACTTTTGTTTCGATCGTTGCCGGCAATCCAAACATCATGGCCCCTCATCTGACCAATCTTGATAAGGCAATACTGCATGTAAAGATGCTGTTCGGTTTCCTCGCCCATCTCAGCAGCCGTGCTCGATCGCTCTGGTGTAGGTGGCTCGACCGGAGGTTCCGGCGGAGGTTCAGGTTTAAGTAAACCGAGCTTGCCGTGGAAAATCAGCTCAACGAACTCATCCGCTAAACTGAGATCCTCAAAACCGCAGCGCTTTTGTAGCGATTTCATTGCCTCGGCGATTGCGAGATATCGGACACCGAGCTTTTCGGACATCGGCGTCTTTGGAAGAAGGCCAAGTGCTCTAAGTCCACCATCAACAGCACCATTCCATATTGAATATTTCTTATGGTCAATCAGAAAAAGAGCTGTTGAGGCAAAGGCACGGCCTACTCCGGCTAACCGGTAATTGCTCTCAGGGTTGCCAGCAAAATTATAAAACCGCTCTTCCAGTGGTTCGGTGCCGTACAAGAGGTAGTCGATTGATCCTCTGATTTTCACAAGGCCATTTTCAATGAAAGTCCTTGGATAAAGCTTGGGGCCGCCAACGCTCATCTCCCTATAGATTCTCACGGCTTCATTCTCTGAGAGCTTTAGGAGGGCCTCCCTCATCAATAGAGGTCGAATGTTCTCCATCGGCCTGTCAAACCAGTCACGACGTCGGGTTATATAACTCTTACCATCGAACTCCGACCTGGGCCTTGAAAATTCTGCAACAAGGCTTTTCAATTCCATGTCAGTAACAATTTTCCCTTCGATGCTTGGACTTGACACCTATGTCTCCTCTCGAACTAACTCGCTCGTGACATTCCCCAATTCAATATACCACCTGCAAAGTGGGGTTTTCAAGCCTGTGAACTCGTTCACTGCATTAGTGGCACATTTGGCTTATGCTTCCTCGACCAACGCTAACAGTACTCATCGGCCGCCGGTCATAACGGCACCGCCCGGCCAGTCAGCAGTCACGTGTCCGTCAGCCCGGCCAACCGCTGCCTGGCGTGCTCGACTTCTGACAAGCCAGAGTCGACTGGCACTTGTCATCTCTCTTGTCATCTAAACAAGGCCTTTTAGCCAGTGGAATAAAGTCTCTGCAGCCTCCCACCAATGAATGACCAAAGTCTTGTTGACGGACACTTTTTCTCCCCTCTTATCTCTAAAAGTCAGATTTCCCCGATGTACGACCTTATTGCGACATTGAAATAGGTAGTCTATCGAATCGTACTTTTCGGGTTGGTCCCTTTTAAAGCTTTTGTTAAATGCTTCTAGGGCGACAGCATCAAGAAGATTCAGAACATTCGTTCTAATCTGGGCCTTGTCTTCAAGATACTCAAATGCAGCTCCAGCTGGCGACCCCGCCGGAAAAAGACAATTCTTCGTTGCAATCTCGCATGCTATCGCAAGTTCAAGTACCGCACGTCTAAGATTGTCTTCGAATATAGCCGTCTGGGCGTCCGAAAGTACTTGCTCATAGAGCTCAGGCTGGATAGGTTGGATTATAGCTTGTTGAAGTAGAGGAATGGAACTGGGGTCCAGTTTGCCAACACCGATCCCTCCCCATAAACCCGGGGTCATTTTCACAGTATATATATATGGGCCTTTATGGAGAACATGTCCCAATTGGTCAGTCCACTGCTCTATAACAAAAGAATTATCGAAGGGCGGCAGTTCCTTTAAAAAGGGGGTCTTAAGCCGATACTTAAAAAACCTTATTAGACGATTGACACAACTGCGGGCAGCGTCCCTGTATTTTTCAGCCCGCTCCCCATAAAATTCAATATTTTTTGTGTAATCTATTCGACCTTTGTCATCTGGCATAGCTCGAGGAGGTTCCTCCGGTTCTTCCCCAGCTACTTGCAGTAGAACTTGGTCGTATCCCGAGGTAGAATATAACTCGTCAGACTTTTTCCACCTGCTGCCTGAGGTTGAGATCAGTTGAGCTTTTATATCGAAAGTATCTATCTTGGTGTCGAAACGCACGGATCCATCTTCTGGCCAGGCAACAAGACATTGCCCTCCGAGTGAACCTTTAAAGTGAGCGACTAGTTGAAACATCGTTCTTGCAAAGACTCCTCAATATCCTGGAGCTGATGTAACATCCATCGGTTCTCCCAACGTAAATACTCCAACTCTTTTTTTCCTTCCTCGTCCATTTGTCCCTCCCGGCTGTGACTAATTTCTTCCTTTCCAACTCACAAGTCAAGCCTGCCCACCTTCTCGCCCTTGGATATAGAAGGCGATTGATCATGACGAATTCAAGGCCCAAGTCCCTGCCTCCAAGCGGTTGCGTCAACGGACCTAGGGCATGTCAATCTGTAGGCATGATGACGGGACGAAATCGGACAGGACAAGGGCTACCTGTTGATTCCAGAATACCTGCAAACGAGTTGAGTCAGACCTCTCCCCGTGTAACGCCGGTGTAACAGAAATTGCCTAAATCTGCCTAATGGTGCTTAAAAAGAAAACTTGAGGAAAACGCTGATTTTCCCTGATTTGCCGGGATAACAGATGGTGGGCGGTACTGGGTTCGAACCAGTGACCCCCGGTTTGTAAGACCGATACTCTACCGCAAGCTAGTTTCACCTCCATTTGGCAAATAAATAACAAAATCTCTTAAAAAACATTGAAATCTTAATGAAGGGAACCAACGTATCAAAAACAAGCGAATCCGCTTAATATCAAGGAATTACGTGGCGAGGTCGACGACACTTGCGCGCATGATCTCCGGCGAAACAGATTCAAGATCCATCATTCAACTCCTCCAAGCTATTTTTCATATTCTTTCTGCTTTTAACAAAAGGAAAGGCTACGAATATGGTAAGTTCATTTAAGCCTGCTATCCGTCCAAAATATGATAAACTGGTGGCATGCTGAGGCTGCGAACCTCGGGCCATAAAGAGTACAACAGTCATTCACGTTTTATAGGAGGCCAAATGAGAAGAAATTCTTTGACCAAAGCGCTTCTTTACTTCGGCAATCTTCGTCCTTTCTATTTTTGCCCTCTCCCCTGCCCTGATCTCCCAAGAGCAGGAGATAAAGCCGGTCCCCGTGGGCCAGCCGATGCCCGATATCGCCCTGCCCAGCTTCCAGGGCGAAACGGTCACCCTCTCCAAGCTCAAAGGCAAGAATGTCCTGATCATCTTCCCCAGGGGCTATGCCGGAGAGGGCCGCTGGTGCACGATCGACAACTATAAATACGCTGAGCTCGTGGACCTCGAGAAGACCGAGCAGGTCAGGAAAAAATACGACCTGGAGATAATCTTCGTTTTCCCCTACGGCAAGGAAATCGTCCAGCAGTGGGTCGACAGCAATCCCGACCAACTGGCCAAGATCAAAGACTGGAAATACCCCGTCGAGCCGGACAAGCTCGCAGAAAAGGACAAGCAGATGATGATCCGGGCCAAGGCCGGTTTCCCCAAGGATTTCAGCATGAAGAAAGGCGAAGTGCCGACCCCCTTCCCCATCCTCATCGACGCAGACCGGAAGCTCTCCAAGGGGCTGGGCATTTTCGCGACCGAATGGGGAGGAAGCAAGGTCGACCAGAACATGGCCAGTGAGATGATCGTCGACAAAGACGGCATCGTCCAGTTCAAATATATCGGCCAGAACACCTGGGACCGGCCCGCCTATGCTTATCTTCTGAAGTTCATCAACTGGATGAATACCTGCAAGTGATTTTTGGGGGGCGGCCGGAGAGCTCTCTCAGTCGGGCGAAGTCAGGGCCTGATAATTGAAATCCCGGTAGCGCTGGATCACGTCCTCGAGCAGGGTTTCGCGGTTCAGCTTGAGGGCATCCGGCGTCTTCAGGTTCTTCATAAACGCTTCCTCGGTTTCCTCGATATTGCTGTGAGGATTCTTCCGGCCCTTGATCCTGAGGCGCAGCTTCAGCTCGACGGAGTTTTTCGGCAGCGAAATGATATAGTGAAAATTATCTGTCTTTGACCCGGGGAAATTGAGCTGGAGGTGGATGAACTTCCCTTTTTCGCTCCAGAATTTGGTCTTGACATCGAACTCGACCAGCTCCTCGGCGAGACTCTCGAAGGCCGGCTCGGCGATGAACTCGCAGAACTGGTCGAAATTCGTCATCGCTTCGTCTTTGCACTTCTCGATGATCTTGACGTTATCGAAGTAGGTCTTGAGCTCGCTCTTCCAATTATCCTTCCCCATGTCTTTCCTCTCGCACGCCGATAGGGTGCTATCTTAACACAGTTCTCCAGACCAAGAAAAGAGGGAAGTGCCGGCTGAGGTCAGCAAAAGGGGGTGATGATTGGAAAATTTGAGGGAGCCCTCTCCAGCCGGCGAAAGAGAGCCAATATTATTATATCATAAAAAATAAAAGCGCAACTTCACAACAAAAAGAAAAGTCCCCCGGGAGGAGATGAGTGGATCCGGCCCGGATCACACAGATTCAAGCAGTCCGGATATCTTCTCCCATGACAATGGCCGGGAGAAATCTCGGAAACGGAATCGGCGCTCAAGATATGACTTCGGCCAAAAGGCGCCCACAGGATCTCAAGATCCTTGAGGAACAGCGCCACGACGGTCGTGCCGCAGGCGGCGGCGAGGTGGGTGACACCCGAATCATTTCCGAGATAGAGGGAAGCGCGCGCGAGTAAGGAGGCGAGCTCAAGCAGGGGCATGCTTTCCGACCACTGCCAATGCGGCGGGAGTGCTGTTCCGTCCAGCTCGGGCTTGAGTCTTTCTTCGGCCTCGCCGGTCACGATCAAGCCGGCAACACCTCGCTCGCTCAATCGCCGGATGATCTCCAGGAAGTTACGGAGCGGCCAGCATTTGCCCTCGCTCCCGCTTCCCGGATGGACAACGACGAACTTTCGGTTTCGTCCTGAATCGACAGGGGCGGCATTGATCGGCAAGCAAGCGCAATCCTCGAAAGGAATTTCAGGCCCGCTTTCTTGGCCGAAAAAAGCGGCGGTTTGGTCGAACAAAAACCTGCTCAAGGGGACTCGGGAAGAAAGGTCGGCGACAATAAAATGTGACTCTTTTATGCCCAGGGATCGTAGCTTTGCTTCGAGATGCGCGCTCCCCTTCTCCTGCACCCATCCCAAGGCCAGGGAAAACCCGCCGCAGCCAGTTCGTCAGGCTTCCGTCGGCTCCAGGCCCTTTCTGGAATAATCCGGAGATCTCGCGTCTTTCCCAGGACAAGACATCGTCCACGACACCGGTCTTCTGGAGCAACGAAGCATACTCGGCCCGGCCGACGAGCGTCAGCTTTGCCCCGGGGATTTTTTTCCGGACAAAAGCGATCGAGGGAAGCGCGATCAGAAGATCGCCGAGGCCGCCTAGGCGGAACATCAGAATGGATTCGTGCCGCATATCATTGCTCCGAAGAGAAGCCGGCTGTTTTAACAGCAGAAAAGGGGAAAATGATTATATAAGGTGGGCAGAAGTTTTCTCCAGCCGGCCCAAGAAAACTTGGTCGTTATTATACTATAAAATTTCCCAAATTCAAGCTCAAAATGGTTATAAAATCACTCTCGAAAATTTTCAGTTTTTCACTGCCGGGCTCAAATGAGATTTGATATAATTTATATGTGGGGTCTCCATGAAATAACAACTTAGCCGAGCTTACGAGCTTGGAATCAGGAGACCCCACGAAAAAGAAAGATCCGGATATCCATGACGTTCGTTTTGGTCGGTCCGGTCTTGATCATTCCTCCCGCCCGCTCGAAGAAGCCGTAAGAATTATTGTCATCCAGGAATTCCTGCGGCTCCAGGGAGAGTTCCCGAACCCTTTCTAGAAGGGAGGGGCGATCCATGCCCCCGCGGCATCGGTCGGGCCATCGACGCCGTCAGTTCCGAGAGAGAGGAAGAGCCAGTCTTTATAAAAGCGATTGAATTTATAGCTTAAATAGCCTTTCCCCCTTTTCCCGAGCTCGCAAAGGCAGGCCAGGATGAACTCCTGATTTCTTCCACCCTTCCCGGGCCCCCTGACCGTGACTGTTAATTCTCCGCCGGCCACAAGGCAAAGAGGGTCGGCGTTAGACCCGGCAGGCCGGGTGAGACGGTCGAGAATCTCCAGATATTTTTTGGCGGCCGTCCTGGCTTCGCCCGAATCGCCCTCTTTTATTATTCTTGAATTGAAGCCCAGGTCTGAAGCCTCGGCACGGGCGGCTTCGAGGGCGACGTGGTTGTCGCCCAGGATGAAACTTTGGACTCCTTTGAAGATCGGGTTTTTCGGCTTGAGCGTCTCTTCGATTTTCCCTTCAATTCCGCGCCTGATCGCCTCTTTGACGCCTCGCGGTGCCGACTCCCAAAGCCCATATTTTTCGAGGACCCCCTTGGCCCCGGCGTAGGTCGAGGAATCAGGCTGGGTGGGACCTGAGGCGATCGTCTCGAGGTCGTTCCCGATCACATCGGAGACGACCAGGTTCACGACCGTCGCCGGGAAGGCGGCCCGCGCCAGGCGTCCCCCTTTGATAGCGGAGAGATGTTTGCGCACCGCATTGAGCTCTTTGATGCTGGCGCCGGCCTTGAGGAGACTCTCGGTTATCAGCCTCTTTTCCCCGAGAGTTACCCCCGGGAGCGGAAGGCTGACCTGCGCCGATCCTCCTCCCGAGAGAAGAACCAGGAAAAGGTCCCGGTCGTCCGCGAGCCGGGCGAGACGGAGGATCTTTCGGGCGGCTAAAGTGCTTCTCTTATCCGGAAGAGGATGAGCCGCGGGAAGGCAGGCCAGTTTTTTGAGGCGAAGGTTCTCTCCCGGCGGGCAGAGAACGATGCCCTGCGTAAGTTTGTCTTTTAGATAGGCCGAGACCTCCCTCGCCAGATAGGGAGCTGCTTTTCCGACGGCGACCAAAAAAATCCGGCGATAAGAAGTGAGGCTGAAGGATTTCCCCTGGACAATGAGTCGGTCTCCGCTCCTCGAGATGTTTTTTTGAATCAGAGTTCTTGGCTCCACTGCCGCAAGAGCCGCCCTGTAAATCTTTCCGGCATTGGACAAAAGGACGTTCGCCATCGCCAGAACTATACAAAGAAATGATGATTTTATCAAAAACAAAAGAGGGTAAGCGGTAATGGTAGAGTAGGGGAATAGAATACAACCGACCCGCCTAACGCTGACCCCTAACCCCTTACTATTTATTAATTTTCCCGTTTATGATAAAAATACAGCGAAAACGTGGCCGCCAGACTATTCGCCCGGAAAAGAAGCCTCCTCTTTTTCATTCTCAAGCTCGTCTTCAGCCTGGCGATCATCGCCCTTCTCCTGATCTACAAGGCATCGGTCAAAAGCATCCTGGCAGTCCTGGCGCACGTTGATCCTCGCTGGCTCGTTGTCTCTTTCTCTCTCCAAGCCATCGGCCTCCTGATCAGCGCCCACCGCTGGCGGATCCTCGCCCGGGCCCAAGGCGATGAAATCCCCCTCGTGTTTCTCGCCAAGTCGTACCTGGTCGGCATCTTTTTCAGCAACTTCCTTCCCTCAAGCTTCGGGGGCGATATCGTCCGCATTTGGGACGGCTCCAAGTATTCCGCTTCACTGGTCAGATCTTCGGCCGTGGTCGCCGTGGAACGCATCACCGGGGTCATCGTCCTCTTCGTCTTTGCATTCCTGGCTTCTCTTTTCAGGCTGGATATGGCCCAGAGCATTCCGGTGATTTGGGTTTCCCTTATCCTTGGGTTCCTAGGCCTGGCCCTCGTTGTGCTGTTCCTCCTCCCTGTATCCGGAAATCTGCTCAAGCGGCTCCCGGAAAAGGGCCTGGCCGGCAAATTCAGAGAAAAAACCGTGGCCTTCCGAGACACGGTCCTCGGCTATAAGAAAAACAAAGTCCCCTTTATCAAAGCCTCTTTCTGGGCGCTCCTGCTCCAGGTCAATGTCGTCATCTATTATTTTTTGATCGGAAAGGCGCTCCATCTTCGTATCAACCTGCTCGATTATTTCATCATCATCCCTATTGTTCTCCTTGTCCAGATCATCCCCATCACGATCAACGGCTTGGGACTTCGAGAAGGGTCCTACATTGAAATCTTCCGGTTCTACGCCATCCCCTCCCAGACGGCTTTCTCCTTTTCGGTGATCGATGTCGCTTTCCGTCTGATAACAGGCCTGGCCGGCGGAGTCATCTACGTCCTGCGAAAATGAAGCGTTCAGTATCCTGCGTGGCGCTGTCGATTGCACTTTCCCTGGGAGTCTTTCCGCAGCAGGACCTCTCCGAATTTGAAAAACGGCTGTCCAAGATAAATGAACAGATTAAAGACGCCAGGTCCAGGATCAAGCAGGAAGAGACGAAAGAAGCGACCGTCCTTGTCAGCCTGGAGAGGATCGGACTCAACAAGCGCTTGATCAGATCGCAGCTGGATCTCTACCGGGTCCAGCTCGAAAAAACGAACAAAGAGCAATCAGACCTGAAGGTCGAGGCCGCCCAGCTCAGGGTCAAGCTGGAGTCGGAGCAGCAAGCCGTCGAAAAGACCCTGGCGACGCTGTATAAATTCGGAAAGTTCAGCTTTCTCAGGTTCCTCCTCCAATCCGGCAGCATCGGCGACCTTTTCAACGAGAGCAAGCATCTCAGCATCCTGGCCCGGTACCAGGAAAAGACAATCTCGGAATATCTGGCCAACCTGGCCCAGCTGGGGAAGGCGACGGAATCGATCGAGGCCAAGAGAAAGGAGATCGCGGACCTGGCGGTCCTGACCGGGCAGAAGAAAAGAGAGCTCGAGGACCAGGAGCAAAAGAACCAGAGCCTGGTCGACCAGATCCGCAAAAACAAGAACCTCTACCAGAAAACCCTGGACGAACTCAACACCAGCTCCGAGCAGCTCCAGATCCTGATGAAAAAGCTCATCAACCAGGAATTCACATTGCCCTTGCCTTTTATCCCCCTGTATGAAATGAAGGGCAAGCTCCCCTGGCCCCTGGAGGGAAGGATCATCACCCGTTTCGGTCTCCAGACGCACCCCAACTTCAACACCACGACCTTGAACAACGGGATCGAGATCGCCCCGCCCAAGGACAAGCTGCTGATCGCCGCCATTCACCCCGGCAAGGTGGTCTTCACGGATTTCTTCCAGGGATACGGAAATCTCGTCATCATCGATCACGGCATGACCTATTATTCCCTTTACGGACATTGCTCGGAATTCCTGGTCAAGACGGGCGATCCGGTCAGGTCCGAACAGCCTGTCGCGACGGTCGGAGACTCGGGCTCACTCCAAGGTACGTGTCTTTATTTCGAGATCCGTTACAAGACCAAGCCCCTGGACCCCTTGCAATGGTTGAAACGAAGGTGATACAATCGATCTTCATGTCATAAGCCGATGATACATAAGAACTTCAGGCTCATCCTGGTCACAGCCGTCGTCACTCTGGGCGTTTTCTTTCTGCTCGAAAAGCGCATTCTGCCGGGCAGCACCGCGGGGGCGCCGGCCGCGAAGGGCGTCGACCTCCTCGGCCAGGTCGTCCGCCTGATCAAGAACGACTACGTTGAGGAGAGGGACCCCGTTCAAACCATGGAGGGGGCCTACAAGGGGTTGGTCAATTCCCTGGATCCATATTCAGGCTATCTCGACAAGGACACGGCGGCCAAATATTTTCAGCGAAAAGAGGGTCGGCTCAACGAGACGGGGTTGGTCCTGTACAAAAAAGGAAATTCGTTCCCGGTGATCGCCGCAGTGCTCGAAAATTCTCCGGCCGAGAAGAAGGGCCTCAAAGTCGGCGATTATCTGAGCGCCATCGACGGCCGCTCCACCTTGCTCATGAGCCTGGCGGAAGCCTCGCTCTCACTCGAAGATAAAGGGACCGCTCCGGTGAAGGTCCGAGTCCTCAGGGAAACGGACACGCTCAACCTGGAGATCGAAAGGATTCAGATCGCGGCCGGCCCGTTTTCTTACCGCGGGGCGGAAGGGACGAGCGGCATCCTGAAGATCAATTATCTCCTGCCTCCCTGCGTCGCGGAGATCAAAAAGGCGGTTCTCCCTCGTCTCAAATCCGAGAAGAAGCCCCTCGTCCTGGACCTGACCAACTGCTCCGAGGGAAATCTGGATGAGGCCAGGAAATTGATCAACTTGTTTCTCAAGGCAAATTCCATCGGTTACCTGGAAAAGCGCGCCGGCGGCAAAATCGGACTTGCTTGTCCGGAGAAGCCGGAGCTCAAAGATCTGCCGCTCGTTGTCTGGGAGAATCAGGCCACGATGGGGCCGGCCGAGATTGTCGTCGCCGTCTTGCAGGAATTCAAGCGGGCCCGCGCGATCGGCCTGCCGACGGTCGGGGCCACCGGAGAGCAGGAATTTTTCCCTCTGGACGGCGGCAGCGGCCTTCTCCTGACATCCGGCATCTTTCATCTCAATTCGGGGGCAAACCTGTTCGGAGAAGGGATCAAACCCGACGTCAAGTTGGAGATCGGGGATCAAAGCCAGGCCACCTTCCTCAAAAAGACCGTGGGCTCTGGCCCGTCTCTATGATCGATGGAAATAAGCGACGTCCCGAGCGGTAAGCTAACTCCCTACCGCAGGCTGGCCCGGATCCTCTACATCATTCTCGCATCCGTCGCCGTTCTTGCTTCGGCAGGCCTGGACTATCTCAATTGGAAAAAAGGGGAATCCTCGTTCCTGTTCGGAATTTTTGGAGAAGCCAAGGCGCCCGAGAGCACCGGAGTGGCCCTGGGCAGTTTTTTGCCGGCTTACTTGCGCGGTCATGGAATCCCGCCGGGCTCATTCCAGGGGCATAAAGATGATGCCGGGGTCTATCACCTCAAGGTCGAACTCACGGCCAAGGATTATGCCCGGCTGGAAACGAGTCTCGAACAGGGGCTCAAAAAGAGCCAGGTTGTGGTCAAGCGGAAGGAGGAGCAACAAGACAAGGACCGGGCCTATTTTCTCTGGCAAGTGGAAAGGGCCGGGGAGAAAGGCATCATCCTCTTTTCCTGCCTGGTCGAGAAGCCGCCGATAAAAGAGGAGCCGCAGATTCCACGAGCGGAAAAATCGAAGGTGGCACTGATCGTGGACGATATGGGGAATAGCCTGGACATGCTCGAGGCGCTCTGTGCCTTGAAGAAGAGGCTGACCATCTCTATCCTCCCCTTCAGCTCTCATGCCAAGGAAACGGCCGAGGTTGCCTACCAACACGGTCTCGAAGTGATGCTCCATCTCCCCCTCGAATCCCTGAACAACCAGGAAGCCGAAAGCCAGACCGAGGGAATCATCTATTCCTGGGCACCCGAAGAGGAGGTCAAGAGGATTCTCGACGACGATCTCGATAAGGTCCCTTATATCAAGGGCGTAAACAACCACATGGGTTCTAAGATCACGGCCGATGAGCCGATCATGCGGACAATCCTTTTTCGGCTTAAAGAAAAGGGGCTCTTTTTCATCGACAGCCGAACGAGCGGCAAGTCGGTCGCCTACGACCTGGCACAGCAGATGGGAATTCCCTCGGCCTATCGCCAGGTTTTTCTCGACGCGCCCAGCGACAGCTCATCCATTAAAGCCCGGATGATAGAGCTTTTCGGCCTGGCTCAAAAAAGGGGGCGGGCCCTAGGGATCTGCCATCCCACGGAAGCGACACTCCAGGCCCTCCAGAAGAACCTTGCCCTTGCCGACCGCTATAACCTCGAGCTTGTTTTTGCATCACAGATCGTGCACAAATAAAAATCGTCTGTCTCGCCATCTCGTCGTCTGGTCATCTCGCCATAAAGAACGAACACGAATGCCGTCTGTCGCGTTGTCCCGTAATCTCGATAAAACTGATCACCGGGGACAAGCTTTTTCCCGATCAGCCAAACCCGGTCCCTTCTTTCATCTTTTTATTTAATAACTGTATATTTATCAATGAGATAGAAACAGAATCCAGAGAACGCCAGAAGCGCAAAGACAAAGACTGCTTTCAGCAAAACTTTCCGCTTGATTCTATTCCGAAGGGCCTCCAGAACCTGGACGAAGGCAAAGACCTCTGCGGCGAACGGAAGAAACCCGAAATACCCGAATACCGGCATCTGGAAGATCCGCCAAAAGTTCAAATAGGGAAGAGAATATTCCCAATGGGAACCGGCCCAGAAATTTAAGAACTCCCAAAGAAGACCCGCTGCGAGCCCCGCGCCCAGCCACGACAAGATCATTGTCCAATCGCCGTCCTCCAGATCCCTGAAAAAGGACGGACGCGAAGCCCGATAATTCAGCGGCTCGAAAATCAGGATGAAGCCCAGCCAGACAAGAGGGAAGAACACGCGGGGCCAAATGAGGGATGTGGCCAGGAACAAAAGACCTGCTCCGAGGCTCAGATCCAGAAGCCGGGAGGTGAATTTCATCCTGAACAGACCCGGCGCTCGCCCTTTGAATAAACTCTTAATGAAGAGCGAGATCTCGAGGAGAGCCGGGACGACCGTGGCGAAGGCGACGAAGTATCCCGGCCACCGGACAAAAAGGCTCTTGGGAAGGCCGTGGTAGCTCCAATTCTGGAGACGGAGGTTGAAGAGCTCGAAGACGAGCCATACGAAAACGGAGATGAACGCGAAAAAAACAGAAATCCGCGGGCTTGGCCAGGGGCGAGGTTTTCAGGCGCCGGTAATTGATACTGTCTGCCGCCAGGATGAAACCCCACCAGGCGAAGTTATAAAACCAGATTTTCATGAAGGGAAGCTTGAGTGCGAGCAGGACCGCGGCAACGATCAACACCAAGATCCCCAGGAAAAGATTGCGTCTCAAAATCTTATCGCTCATGCTCTCTCAGCTTACCCCAGGAAACAAGTCGTATTCTAAGAAATATCACCTGTTGAAGCAACAAGAAGCGAGGGTGAGGAGAAGGAGTGAGGAGATTCAGAACGGAAACCGGGGTACGGGGGACGGAAATTAGAGATTGAATAAATCCCCTCCATCCCTTATATTAAAGTTAACATGAGGAGGAGGACGATGATAAAACCGGTCACGGCCTTGTTCATAATGGCAATGATAGTTTTTTCGCTTTCCCAGACAGCCTGCGTCAAATCGATGTCCCCGGACCAGCTCAAGGCGTCGATGGAAATCACCGATCTCGAGACCAAATGGGTCTCCAAGTTCTATCAGCCCTGGCCTCCCCGGTTGATCCTTGTCCCCGTCCTCCAGTTCCGGATCAGGAACGTCAGCGACCGGCCTCTCACCTATGTCAACTTTAATGTCGTCTTCAGGTTCAAAGCCGATAATGAGAACTTCGGCGATTGCTTTCTCGCGGCCATCCGCGGGACGCCGGTCGAGCCGGGCGAGAAGAGCGATGTCATCACTCTCAAAAGCAATTTTGGGGTCGAGGCCAGGAATGTCAACTCCTTCAAAGACAATCCGCGCTGGAGAATCGCCGTCGCCAAGGTCTTCACCACCTCCCGGGGCTCACAGCCCGTCCTCCTGGGCGAATACCAAATCTCCCAAAAGATTGATTTCAAAGAGCCGGAGGCCGTCCACATGGGAGAAAAGCCCGGCGCCATCAAAGAGAAAGAGAAAAAATGAACACCATCGTCCCCTCCAAGATTTTCTTGACCCGGGGCAGCGGGCAGCACAAGGAGAAATTGGCCAGCCTGGAGCAGGCCCTCCGCGCCGCCGGGATCGCCCCCTTTAACCTGGTCAAGATCACGAGCATTTTTCCTCCCCACTGCAAGCTCATCTCCAGGGAGGAAGGCCTGACCTATCTCAAGCCCGGACAGATTCTTTTTTTGGTCATGAGCGAGAATTCAACCGACGAGGCCCACCGCCTCATCAGCGCCTCGATCGGCCTGGCCATACCCAATGACCCCCGCCATTATGGATATCTCTCGGAACATCACAGCTTCGGCCAAACCGAAAAAGAGGCGGGACAATACGCAGAAGACCTGGCCGCCTACATGCTGGCGACCACTCTCGGCAAAGACTTCGATATCAACCAGATCTGGAATGAAAAGAAGAGATTCTACAGAATCTCAAACAAAATTACCGTGCGCACGAAACACACCACCCAGACCGCGATCGGGAAAAAAGGTCTCTGGACGACGGCCTTCGCCGCGGCCGTCTGTATTCCTTGAGGATTAGAGGCTGAGGGGATCCGGCTTAAGGATCTTGATGTAGCTCCGTTCCTTGAGATCTTTCAGGAATTCGCTGAACCTCTTCTGCCTTTTTTCGCCATACAGCCTCTGCTCGATTTCTCTCTTGGATTCGTCGTAAGTTTTCAGGCGGCTTTCCTTTTTTTCCTCGAGTTTGAGAACGTACCAACCGTTCTTGGCCTTGACCCAGCCGGAAACTTCTCCGACTTTGAGCTTGGCCGCCGCTTCCTGCAGGGTTTTATCGAGCTCGCCCTTCTTGAAGGTCCCCAGGTCGCCCTGGGCGTCTTTTCCCGGTCCCTCTGAGTACTGGGCCGCCAGCGCTCCCAGGTCCTCTTTCGCGGCCAGCTTGGCGCTGATCTCGTTTTTCAGAGCTTCGAGATTTTCTTGCGTTTTGCCCTCAGAGGAAAGGTAGATGGCCCGGAGCTTGTATTCCTCGGGTTCCGTGAACTCCTCCGGATGCTGCTTATAGTAGCTGACCGTTTCGGAATCGTCGATCACGATACCCCGATCGACTTCCATGTTGGTCAGCATCTCCCTCATGATGCCTTCCTCCACACCCTTCTTCCAGGACTCGAAGTCCATCCCCTGCTGCTGAAGGGCCCGGATGAGATCGTCATCGGACTCGATGTTATTTTCTTTTTTGAGCCGGTCGATGTAGCTCTTGACTTCGGCGCCGACGTTCAGATGCTTTTCTCTTGCCGCCTGGAGAAGCAGTGTGTTGGTGATCAGGCTGTCCAGGAGCTGACTCTTCATCATGGCCAGCTGCCTTTCCTGCTCCTCGCCCTGCAACTGGGATTTGATCATCTGATAAGCCGTTTCGTAGGCTTCTTTATATTGCGAGAGAGTGATGACATCATCGTTGACGATGGCCACGATCTCTTCTACGACCTCGCTTCCGAAGAGGACAAGCGCCCCGGCCAAGAGAAGAGCCGGAGCGATCAGGGTTCTGCTTTTTCTCATGAAACGTTCCGTTCGTAAACAAAGGATAGGTTGTGCGGCAGGGGTTGCCAGTCCATTGATTTCTTGAGCTCATCGACCTTCCTGGCCAGAGCCGCCTTTATCTTTTCGTCAAGGATCTTGATCCGGATCGATGCGGACGCCTCTTCTAAGGTCACGAGCTCGGGCTCGTAACGCTTGTCCAGCCGGAAAATGTGATAACCGTAGGTGGACTCGACCACCTTGCTCGTCTCCCCTTCTCTCAAAGAGAAGATGACTTTTTCCATATTGTAGGGGAGCTCTCCCAACTTGAAAATACCCATTTCGCCGCCCTTGGAGGACTCGGCTCCCGAGGACACCTCTCCGGCAACCTTCCGGAACTCCTCCTCCGGGGCTTTGTTCACTTTGTTGTAAACCTCGACCGCCCGGTCTTCGGTTTCAAGAAGGATCTGGCTGACTTTGACGCGCTCCGGGGCCAGGAATTCTTTTTTGTGGAGCTCGTAGAACTCGGCGATCTCTTTCTCCTCAACCTTGATGTCTTTGATCAGATTGTAGCTGTATTTCTCCGTGAGCAGCGGCTCGAAGAGATCGCGCTTCTCGGGATCGGCGCGATCGTCCTTTTTCCCGCCCTGCCACGACCTGTTGTTCAGCCTAATGAGATAATTTTTCTTCTCTTCCTCGGTGAGGGAAACATTTTGGTCCTGCGCTGCCCTGAGCAGGATTTTTTCTTCCACAAACTTGTCGTAGAGGCGGCTCAGTGAGGCCGCTGTCAATTCCGGCTGGACGCTCCCGACGTTCGCCTGGACATATCTCTCGAAATCCGAATTCAGAAACTTCACGTCTTCGACGCTCAGGACGACTTTGTCCTCTTTTTTGGACAGGCCCAGCTTGACCAGGACGTCTTTGGGGATGGAGCTGTTCTTGCCGCAGCTCAAAAGGGCAGGCAGGGAAAAGAGGACCGGCAGCAACCAAACCGCCGCGCGCTTGAGCTGTTCATTTCTCATCTTCAATATTTTCAGTCCATTATAGTATATCCGTATAACTCCTTCAAGATGTCGATGGTTTCAGTCAGGATTCTCCGCCCGTCTTCCATGGCCAGCCGGAGGGACAAAACACCCTGGGGAGTCAGCGAGCCTGAGTATCTTTTTATCAGCTTGGCCAGCCGGTCCAGGTCGGCCGACGAGGCCAAAGAGAACCTGAACAGGAGCCTGCTTCCGACGCGGTCGATGGTGCTGATCATCAGTTTTTGGGCGAGGAATTTGATCACTCCATAGTCCAGAAGGTGATCAACGGCGGGTGGAGCGGAACCGAACCGGTCTTCGATCTCCTCCCGGATCTTGGCCGCCTCTTCCAGGTTAGTCGAGCGAGGAGATCCTCTTGTAGAGGTTCAGCCGGAGGTTGACCTGGGGGATATAATCTTCGGGAATCTGGTTGTCTATTCTCAGGTTGATCTCGGTCTTCACCTCTTCGACCTTCTCCCCCTTGAGCTCTTTGATCGTCTGCTCCAAGAGTTGCATGAAAAAATCATATCCCACTGCGGCCATGTCGCCGTGCTGCTCGGAGCCGAGCAAGTTGCCCGCACCCCGGATCTCGAGGTCTTTGGCCGCCAGGCGGAACCCCGAACCCAGGTCGCTGAATTCTTTCAGGGCCTTGAGCCGTTTTTTGGCCAGCTGAGTCAGCTCGATGAAGGGAGGCACCAGAAAATAGGCAAAGGCCTGGCGGGAGGAGCGTCCGACCCTGCCCCTGAGCTGGTAAAGCTGGGCGAGTCCAAATAGGTCGGCCCGGTCCACGATCAGGGTATTGACCAGGGGGATATCGATGCCGTTCTCGATGATCGTCGTCGAGATGAGAACATTGTGTTTCAGGTTGATGAAATCGATCATTCGCTTCTCGAGCTCGGGCCCCGACATTTTTCCATGGATGATGACGACTCTGGCCTGGGGGATGAGCTGCTCAATCCTGGCCGCGGCGCCCTCGATGTCTTCGATTCGGTTGTGGATGTAATAGACCTGCCCGCCCCGGCCCAGTTCCTGCTTGACGGCCGAGGCGATGAGCTTCGGAGTGTATGGGGTGACGACCGTATGAATAGCCAATCTATCTTTAGGCGGGGTCTCGATCAGGCTGATATCGCGAAGTCCAGACAGAGACAGATTCAGAGTCCTGGGGATAGGTGTCGCCGTGAGAGTCAGGACATCGATATTCGCTTTCATCTGCTTGATCCGCTCTTTGTGTTTCACTCCGAACCGCTGCTCTTCGTCGATGATCAGGAGCCCCGGGTTATGAAACTCCACGTCTTTGGACAACAGACGGTGCGTACCGATGATGATGTCGACCTGTCCCGATTTCAGGTCTTCGACCGTTTTGAGCTGCTGGCTTCGCCCCTGGAGCCGGGTCAGGGCTTCGACCCGGACGGGGAAGAGGACCATCCTATTCCGGAAGGTCTTGAGGTGCTGGCTGGCCAGGACCGTCGTCGGGCAGAGCACGGCCACCTGCTTCCCATCCATCGCCGCCTTGAAGGAAGCTCGCATGGCCACTTCTGTTTTGCCGTAACCCACGTCACCGCAGAGCAGGCGGTCCATCGGGGAGTCTGATTCCATGTCCTTTTTGATATCTTTGATCGAGCGCAGCTGGTCTTCCGTTTCTTCGTATTCAAAGGTCCGCTCGAATTCGGTTTGCCAGTTTCCGTCCGGACTGAAAGCAAATCCCCTCAGGGCTTTGCGCTGGGCATAGAGCTCCAGAAGCTCCTTGGCGATTTTTTCGACGGCCTTCTTGGTCCGCTCCTTTGTCTTTTCCCAGGAGAGCGTGCCCAGCTTGTCCAGGGGCGGGTAGGCAGCCCCGACCTTGGAATACTTCTGGACGAGATTCAGATCTTCAACGGGCACAAAAAGCTTGTCATCGTCCCGGTAGACGAGCTCGATGAACTCCCTCTCGTTCCCATTGACTGGCATCCGGATCAGGCCGTTGAATATGCCGATGCCGTAGTCCGTATGGACGATATGATCCCCGGCCCGGAGGTCCTGGAACTGGGAGATGAAGGGCTTGACCGAGGGGCGGCTGACGATGACTTTTTCCTCGGTAAAAATGTCTTTTTCTGAGAAGTAAGAAATCCTCTCCCGCGGAAAACTGAAGCCCTGATTGAGGTTCCCCAGAAGAAGGACAATTTCATAGTCCTTGGGAAAGAGGTAAGGCGTTGAGGCTTGGATCGAAGCAATCTGGTTCTGAGCCAGGAGGCTGGCCATCTTCTGCCGCACGCCTTGATTCGAGAGATAGATGAAGCACCGTTCTCCTTCTCTCTGAAGCTTTTTGAGATAGTCAAGGAAAAAGGAGATCTTGTTATCGAACCGTGGGACGGACCGAAACGAGAAATCGAAGACCCTCTGACTCTCGGCCGGGCTCAACTCCTGGAAGACCAGGGCTTCCTTCTTAATCCGGCTCCAGAGCGAGGGAGGAAAGATTTCCTCCGGAGGAAGGCTGAATTTCCGGTTGAGGCGGACCTCGTTCTGCGTCTCGGTCAGGCTTTGGACAGCTTCATTCCATTCCTTCTCCACTTCGTCCGGGTCGTCGATAATATAGAGCGCGCCTTTCAGGTAGGAGCTAAAAGGCACAAAATGGTCTTGGTGGAGGAGAGATAAAAAGACGAAGGATGGGAAATAATCTCCCTGGCGGAGAAAACCCGCTTTTTGCCTGATATCCTCCTCGAAAGCCGGGTCTCTTCGGATGGCCAGCTTTTCCCATTCTTCGACAAACCTGGGGGAGCCGGGGAATTCGCGGAGCGAGGGAAGAAGAACCCGGTCGATCCGTTTCTGCGAGCGCTGGGTGGAGGGATCAAATTCCCGGAGCGAGGCCACTTCGTCACCGCTGTACTCGATCCGATAAGGATAGGACTGCCAAGGCGAAAAAAAGTCCACGATCCCGCCCCGCCAGGCGTATTCTCCCGGCGAGTTGATCAGATCCTCTCTGGTGTATCCGAACTCGGCCAGGGTCCGCAGCAGTTCGTCCCGATCGAAGGTCTCCCCGCGCCCCAGCTCGAGAAAAAAAGTCCTCAGATCCTCAGGCCGCGGAAAAGGCTTCAGCAGGCCGGGGAGGTTGGTCAGGACGGAACCGGAAGGACCTCGGACCAGGCTGTGGAGAAATTTCATCCGCGAGGAGACAGAATCAAGGGACGGAGGAATCTCTCCGTAGGGGCTGTCGACGAGCGCGGGAAAGGAATGGACCGGCCGGGAGGAGTTGAATTGGTTGAAGAAAAATTGGCACTGTTCCTGGAGGCGCGGCAGCGACAGCGAGGACGGTTGGATATAAACGATGCTCTTCTCGAGCTTTTGAGCCAACGCCGAAATGAAGAAGGGCTTGGCCGGCTCGATGAGGCCTCCGGCAACGAGCCCCCGTTCTCCCTGATGGATAGCCTTGAGCAGACTCCCGAATTCGGGGAGATTCGATAAAAAATCAAGACTCATAACTTTTCATTATACGGCGACACCGCCTCAGCGGTCTATTACATAGTAAAGTAGATAGTGAGCGGTGAGCGGTGAGGTGAATAAATTATGAACTTTAAAAGAATAGTTTTAAGATATTGACAGGAAACACTCAGCTTCAAAGAATATCAGAAGGAACCGACTCCTGTGATTTGACCGCTATCGGCTTCAGAATTTTTGGTTTTCGACCGATCACAGAGAGTAGCTGAACTGCTCACGTCTCACTGCTCAAGCGCTCACTTCTTATGCTCTCCACCAATAGGAGAATTTCAGGAAGACGTTGTAGTTCTGCCGGGCATACCTTCCGAAGGCATCCCTCAAATAACTGTTGTCAAACCCGAAATAGAAAAGGCTTCCCGGACGGATGACATAGCCCACCAGAAAGCTCCCGAAAAATTGCTTATAAAAGTGATTATAGTCCACGATCGCCCGGACGGAAAGGGACTTGGAGAGCTGATAAGTTGTCCTTTGGCGTATGACATTATAGTCCCAGAGATGCTTGTCGACCCCCTTTTTCCAGAAGGTCTCTTTGCTGAAATCGAGGCCGAGCTGGAGCCTGCTATTCGGCTTATAATTCAGTCCCAGCCCGTAGATATTGCTCCAGCCGAGAAAGGGGTCGGCCGGATCATAGTTGATGCTGTCCCCGGTTTGGAAATACAGATTAAAAGGCAGCCAGCCTATCAAATTGAACTCTCCGTCCAGCTGCAAGAAGTTTTTTTTGAAATCGATATCGGCGTAGCGTTCCATCATGTTCTGGAATCGGATGTTGAGCTGGTTGAATTCCGTGAACCTCAACCCGACTCCGGCTTCATAAAAGCGGTCGGTGACGATGTCCTGGAAATAGGCGTCTTTTTGCCCAACCCGGAAGCGGAAATCGACTTGGTTCAAAAGCTTTTTTTCAGGGTAGATCCGAAAGTTTGTCCAGGCTCCGGCGCCCCGGTAGTCCACCCGATCGACGAACCCTGAATCCGCTTCAAAGTCAGGGTGGAGCGATTTCCAATATACCCCCCCGCTCCAGTATTTGTTGAAGTAATAGAATTCAGCATAGAGGGCGGGAGCAAATCCCGTATCCCGCTGATTGAACCTACTCTCTGACCCCAAGGCCTGGAAAGAAAAGAAGAACTTATTATAAAACTTCAGCTGTCCGTCCAGCCCAGCGACCCGGTTCCAGGAGCCGTCGATTTCCTTATCGGCTAGGGAGAAACCCACGTAGGATTCCTTAAAGACGTCCGTCTTGAAGCGGACGATATTGAAAAGGGCGTGATCTTTCGTGCTTCCTCCTCCGTGGATGTCCCAAAGACTCTCCGCGGGGTGGAGATCGTAGGCTGAAAGAACCCCATAGGCTACCCCTCCTATTTTCCCCGAGACCTTGCCGCCCCAGAGGGGATCGATGATATTCCGAGTGTAGACCATTTGAATCTCGGGGTAGCGAAAGATCTCCATGCCCTCCAAAAAGAAAGGTCTTTTTTCGGGATAGTTAAGGGCATACCTCAGGTTGACATCGATCTGCGGCGCGTCCGCTTCAATCTGGCTGAAATCAGGGTTGAGGGTTAAGTCCATTGTCAGATTAGAGTTGGCGCCGTACTTCAGGTTGACTCCAGGCTGGAGGTCTGTCTTCTGGCTTTCTCTTTTCAGGGAGGTCAAGATGGGCATGACTTCCAGGTTTCCGCCCTTCTCCACTTTTCCCTGGATGACAATCTCGCGCATCCTGGGTAAGCAGCCCGGGAAGGCTTTTTGAGAAGTCCGGCCAGATGATGACCTCGCCTTTGCGCGGGATATTTCTGCCAATCGTCAGGCCCCAGACCTTTTTTTCTTGGTCGGGAAAGCGGAGGCTCTTGAAGGGGATGGCCATTTCAACGAAATATCCCTTGTCGTCCGTTTTTGCGGCCGCGGCAAAGACCGTGTCCCAACTCGGATCCATGTTGTCGTTTCCGCCCTCTTCGGTGCGGATGGCATCCCCCTGGACTCCGATGGGATTACAAAAAAAGACAGAAGCGCGACGTTTTTCATTGAATGTGTCCAGAAAGATCATGATCCAATCATCATCCATCAGATTGTCGCGGTTGGTAACGGAGGCTCTTAATTTACGGGGCTCAGAATCAAAGCAGCGGAAGGCCACATACAGATTCTTTTCATCGTAACCCATGTAGCCGACGGTTTTTTCCGAAGGCTCGCCCATTTCTTTGGGGGACAACTGATGAAATCCCTCGATCTTGAGGGCCTGGGTTTCCCAGATCGGGTTATCTTGGACGCCGTCAATTTTGGGAGAATCTTTGAGCCTGGGGATAACATAAGGTCCCTTGGCAGCCGTCTGGGCAGCGGCTTGGAGAAAGGGAGTTGCGACAGCCCAGACCAGAACAAATGCCAAGGCCATTTTTATCTGTTTTTTCAAGTTCATGTCCTCACGATCTGAGCTCTCACCCGTATAAACGAAATCTGGAGGAAAAAAGTTCTCGGCGGGTGGGAAGATTTCCGGAGGCTAGGACTGGCGGCCTATAAACCCTTTGGCCGACCATTCTCCGGATTCAGACCTTTCTATGGTTATAATCTCTCCGTCAATTTTCACTCTAAAAGCCTCGACCGTCTGACCCGACTCGAGGTCTCTGACCCTCTTTCTCCAGAGGATCTCCCGCACCTGGTACTCTCGATCGTCAACCCAAACAGCCCTGGGAGTTTCATCATTTTTGTAGCCGGAATAGGAGATGACTTTCACGATTTTTCGGTTTTCGTTTAGCACAGGAACATCATATTATATCCCTGACGCCCTGTTTCGTCTATGCAACCAGCTCAGAGATGAGCTCGTTTCCTATTGCCAAATGAGAATCAGGAATCTATAATTTAATTACTTCCTTTCAATGCAAAAGTAAGGAGAAAACGATGCCCAAAAAGTCAGCTTCGGCTCAATGGAGTTTCGTCATCATGATAGGCGCCGTCTGGGGCCTGACCGAGGCAGCTCTCGGCCTCGGATTGGAGAGATGCGCGTCTCTCGCCTCCGGCTCGATCATGACCGGGGTAGCCCTTATGTTCATGGCTGCCGGCTGGACTCTGGCCTCGCGGAAGCTCAGCCTCGCCCTTCTCGTGGTCATCGCCGGCCTGTTCAAGATGTTCGACGCCCTTCTTCTATCCCTCCCCCTTCATCACGGGGCGATCGCCAACCCGATCTTCGCCTTTATCACTGAAGGCCTGGCCTTCTTCATCCTGATTTCCCTGGCCAGCGAAGCATTAAGGAAGAGAGTCTGGGGGCAGGCTTTGACCGGCGGCTTGGCGGCGATATTGGCGGCCAATCTTTTCCCGTTGGCCAAATTTGCAACCGGCATCCCCGCCTGCGTTTATCCGGGAACAAGCTACCCCCTCTCGCTCTATTTCCTTCCTCTCGCCGTGGCCGTCTCGCTCATCGCCGTGCCTCTCGGCATTCGGGCTGGAGAAAAAATAGCCGGCCTTGAAAGCCAAGCATGGCTCGGCGACCGGGCCAAGTCCGGGCTCGCCTATCTGGCGGCACCTCTAACCCTTGTCCTTTGCCTGGGGATTATGGCCCTCATCCGTCTGCACTGACACATCGCTCCGGACTCTCTCTGAAGAGGAGTGACACGATGGACAAATCGAAAAAGAAAAAACACAAGACCTACACGCGCCGGGCGTTCCTCAAGGGCATGGGCGGCGGCGCACTGGGAGTCACAGTGGCTTCACGTTTGCTGGGAAAGGACTCGGCGCAGGCGAAGTCTGAGGAGGGCGAACTGGCCACCTTGGCCAAGAAAAGGATCACTCTCATCGTCAACGGCAAGAGCGTAACTCTGGATGTCGAGCCGAGGGAGACGCTCCTCGACGTTCTTCGAAACGAGCTGAACTTGACCGGGGCAAAAAAAACCTGCGACCGCGCCGAATGCGGCGGGTGCACCGTGCTCCTCGACGATAAGCCCATCTATTCTTGCCAGTACCTTGCCATCCGCGCGAACGGAAAAAGAATCACCACGGTGGAAGGGCTGGCCGAGGGAAAATCTCTTCACCCGGTCCAGCAGGCCTTCATTAATAAGGACGGCTACCAGTGCGGTTTCTGCACGCCCGGGTTCATCATGGCCTCCGTCGCCCTCTTGAATCATAACAAGACGCCCTCCCAGGAAGATATCAAGTCGGCTCTCTCCGGAAACCTGTGCCGGTGCGGCAATTACGCGAAGATGACCCAAGCCGTCCAGGATGCCGCGGGCACGATGAGGAAGGGCTGAGATGAGAACACGAGAATATTTACAGATGGCTAAGGACCAGGGAACGGGGCAGAAAACCCCGCCCGAGGCCCCCAAATCCGACTTCAAGATTATCGGAACCGCCGTCCCTCGTGTCGACGGAGAGAAAATCGTGACCGGCAAAGCCGCTTACACCCATGACATATTCTTTGAGGGGATGCTCTGGGGAAAGATCTTGAGATCCCCTCACGCTTGCGCCGATATTGTCTCGGTCAACCTGGACCCCGCGAAGAGCCTGCCCGGAGTCAAGGCTGCTCTTCAGGTCAAGGAGGGCCGGGTGAAATACCTGGGAGAACAGGTTGCGGCCGTGGCGGCTGTCGATGAAGAGACCGCGGAGGAGGCGCTGAAGTTGATCCAGGTCGAATACAAGGCTCTCCCCCATGTGCTCAGCCTCGACAAAGCCATGGAGCAGGGCGCGCCGCAAGTCCATGACTCTCCCAATGTGGAGAAGCTCAATGAATACTCCCGGGGCAATTTTGACAAGGGGCTTTCCGAGGCCGAGGTGACGCTCGAGCGGACCTATCAGACGAATGTCGAGATTCACCACCCGACGGAGACTCATGGCAGCGTCGCGATGTGGGAAGAGGACCAGCTCACGGTCTGGGATTCGACTCAGGGCGTCCAAAGCGTTCAAGTGGGACTTGCCCGCGCCTTGAACATCCCGGAGAGCAAGGTCCGGGTTGTCAGGCATTACATGGGAGGCGGGTTCGGCAGCAAACTGGGCCTCAACGACTATACGGTCGTGGCCGCCAGGCTGGCCAAAGAGACCGGGCGGCCGGTCAAGATCCTGCTCTCCCGCAAAGAAAACTCGATGTGCGTCGGAAACCGGCCTTCGAATGTGATGACCATCAAAGCCGGGGCCAAGAGAGACGGGACGCTCACGGCCTTCTCCTTGAAAAACTATACCTGCGGCGGCGTGGGCCGGGGAGACGAAGCCTCGGAACCGCTGATAGACATCTACAAATGCCCGAACGTCAAAGTCGAGGAATTCTCGGTGTTCGCCAATACCTGCGCTTCACGGCCCACCCGGGCTCCGGGCCACGTCCAGGGGACTTTTGCCCTCGAGGGACTCCTTGAGGAATTGGCCGCTGAGCTGGGCATGGACCCGCTTGAGCTGAGAAAGAAAAACTATACCACCAGGAACGAAGGGGACACCAAGATCCCCTACTCAACCAAGGGATTGGACAAGTGCTATGAATTGGGCGCGGCAGGGATCGACTGGCAGCGGCGGAACAAAAAGCCCGGCGCGGGAGCGGGGCGCAAGAGGCGAGGCCTGGGAATGGCCACCCAGATCTGGTGGGGTGGGGGCGTGCCCGGAACCCTGGCCGACCTCAAACTCAACGCCGACGGAAGCGTCGAAGTCATCTGCGGTACCCAGGATATCGGCACCGGAACACGAACTCTTATCGCCGTCGTAGCCGCTGAGACGCTGGGGTTGGACCCCCAGGACATAAACGTCAAAATCGGGAATTCGGATTATCCCTGGGCCCCCGGTTCCGGAGGAAGTCAGACCGCGCCATCGGTCGGTCCGGCCGTCCGGGATGCCGCGCTCAAAGCCGCGGAGAGACTAAAAGAGGTTGCCGCCAAAAAACTCAATATCGCTGCCGCGGACGTCATCGTCGCCGACAAGAAGGTCTATGACAAGAATAAGCCGGAGAACGCTTTAAGCTTCAAAGATGCGGCCAAAGAGCTTCGCCGCGAGAGTGTTTTTCATGGCGAAAGGAAGGAGCCCCAGGAAGGCTTCGCCTATAATACGTTCGGCGCCCATTTTGCTGAGGTGGAGGTGGATACAGAGACGGGCAAAATCGAGGTCAAGAAAGTCGTGGCCGTCCATGAGATCGGACGCGTCCTCAATAAACTGACGGCTGAAAGCCAAGTCATCGGAGGCGTTACCCAGGGCCTGAGCGCGGCTCTCTTCGAGCAGCGGATCACAGACGAGGCCACGGGGACGCTGGTCAACCATAACCTCCACGACTACAAGATCGCGACCGCCAAGGACATCCCCGAGATCGTGCCCATATTTGTCGACAGTGTCGACCCCAGGCTTAACAATCTCGGGAACAAGGGCCTGGGCGAGCCCCCGCGAATACCGGCCTCTGCGGCTATTGCCAACGCCGTCTACAACGCGATCGGCGTCCACATCCGGGAAATTCCGATGACTCCGGACAAGGTCCTCCGTGCCCTCAAACGGAAGGAGGAGCGGTCATGAAGAACTTCGAGCTAGCTGAGCCCAGGACTCTTGACCAACTCACCGCCTATCTGGCCAAAGAAAAGAGAAGAGTCTCGCTCATGGCCGGCGGAACCGACCTCCTGGGCGAGATCAAGGAGGGAACGGTCGAGCCAGATGTCGTCGTGGACTTGCGAACGATCCCGGATCTCGCCTACATCAAAAAGGAGAAAGACGCGCGTCCGCATCGGCGCTTTGACCACCGTGGCCGACCTGGCCGAAGATCCCACGATCGCGCAAGATTATCCCGTCCTCAAACAAGCGGCCGGGGTCATCGGATCGCCTCAGCTCAGGAACATGGGAACGGTCGGCGGGAATCTGTGTCAACGGCCGCGCTGTTGGTACTACCGCGACGTCGACGTCGTCTGCCGGAAAAAGGGGGGAAGCAAGTGCTTCGCCTATAAAGGGAGGAACAAATATCACGCGATCATCGGCGGAGGGATGTGCTACATCGTCTATCCCTCGGACTTGGCGCCTGCCCTGATCGCTCTTGACGCCATGGTGGCGATCAGCTCGCCGCGCGGCGAGAAAACCATCCCGCTCGCCGATTTCTATGCCCTGCCGTCGGTCAATGTCCACAAGGAGAATGTCCTCGAGCCCGATGAGGTGCTCCGGGAAGTCAGGATTCCCCCGGCCACAAAAGACGACCGCAGCGCCTACAACAAATTTATCGAGCGCGGGTCCTGGGATTTCGCCGTCGTTTCGGCGGCTGTCAAGGGCACCGTGTCGGGAAAGACTTTTAAGGACATCCGGATCGTCCTGGGAGGGATCGCGCCTATCCCCTGGCGCCTTCAAAAAGCGGAAGAGGCGATCAAGGGCAAGAGGCTGAGTGAAGAAGCGGTGAGAGTTGCGGCCCGCGAAGCCCTGCAGGACGCTAAGCCGCTCGAAGAGAACGGCTACAAGAAAGACCTGGTCGAGGTCGTCCTCGCCCGGACGGTCATGTCTCTTGTCTAATACAAACGTAATAACTAATGTGATATCTCCGTTAAGGAGATTCGCCGGAGGCCTCCCGTGGAGGAACGCAATCTTGTCCATGTCAAGTTACCTATCGCGTTTGCGTTAGAATTCCGACGGCGTCTATCCTGGAGGAAAAAATGCCCAGATATCTCAAAGAGTTCTGTCTCGTTTCATTTGTCTGGTCCTGCTTTGGACCCTGCTCCCGGCCCAAACGCAACAGAGGTATTTCGATACGGCGGTGATCCCCCACCCGGAGGTTCGGCTCGTCGTTTGTTATCCTTCGGTAGGAACGATCAGGGCCGTCGTCGCCCTCAGAAAAGCCGGAGTTTTGAACGTCAAAGACCTGGCGGTTATCGGCGTCTATCACTCGAGGGAGCTCACGAACTACGAAGAATCGAAGAATTACGTCAAGACAAATGACATCGGCTGGTTCAAATTTCACGAGATTTCAGCCGACATCAAGGAATCCGAGCTCTTCAAGAAGAATGCCTTCACACCCGAATTCGAGACCATCTTCAAGAGCTCGGATGGAATCATCTTTTTCGGCGGGCCCGACATACCGCCCTCGATTTTCAATCAAAAAACCAGCCTGCTGACCCAGATCGAAGATCCCTATCGCCACTATATGGAGCTATCCTTCATCTTTCATTTGCTGGGAGGGTCCCAGGATCCCAATGCCAAGGGCCTTCTCGAGCTCCACCCCAATTATCCGGTTTTGGGGATCTGCCTGGGTTTCCAAACGATGAACGTGGGAACCGGAGGGACCTTGTTCCAGGATCTCTGGTCAGATGTTTACCACAAGATGTTTGTCGAAGACATCATCGCTCTTGGCCAAGAAAACTGGCACAAAAACCCCTATCTCCTCCTCCACCCGGAGGAGAAGCTCAGCTATTATAGCTGGCACTCCATCAAATTCGACGGAACCAGTAAGTTTCGCCAATTCGTGGGCTTAAAGACCAGCGACAGACCATATGTCTCAAGCTCCCATCACCAGGCTGTGGATCAGCTCGGAAAAGATCTCTGGATCTCGGCCACTTCTTTGGACGGAAAGATCGCCGAGGTCATAGAGCACAAGACTTTCCCGAATGTGCTCGGCGTCCAATTCCATCCCGAACGGTTTTCTATCTGGGAGGGAGCGCCCAAATTTCGTTTTTCTCCCCAAGAAAAAGAAGGCGGTGACCCTGATGTCATTCCTGGAGGGCCATCCGCTCAGCCTGGAATTCCACAAGAAAATCTGGGCTTGGCTGAGCCAGAGGCTTCAGGAGTATCACGCAGCGCATTAAAAAGAAGTGAGCACTGAGCTGTGAGCCGTGAGAAATCAAATAAAGAATCAAAAATAAGAAACTCGCTCTTTATTGTTCCTGTCTTTTCTTATTTTTTGACGAAAAAGACGAGTTGATGAGTTGACTTCACAAGCGTGAACGAATGAAATTTCCTGTGGACTTCTTTTTTACTGCTCAGTGCTACACTGCTCACTTTTCAGGTTTTGGCTTGACTATACCCTATAATTATTATAGAATTACTATTATTTAACTTTAAAAGGAGTGGCCATGAAAAGATATATGGTTCCCAGAGTTTCCCATTGTAAATCCGGCTGCCTATGGGCCTCCTGAGCAGGAGGTAAAAAGGCTCTGTTATCGAATCCGAGGCTCATTTTTCTTGGCCTGCCCAAAGAAAAATGAGCCTTTTTTATTTCCCCGCCTCGCTTATCATCTATGCTCGGGAAATTGGGAATTAGGTTCTTGGCCACCCTGAAATACCAAGGAATGCCGTTGATTCAGATTTCCATACCAGGCTGAAATTTTTCGTGATAACGGATGGCGGAGACTGGAATTGACTCCTGCCCAAAATTGAGAAGGAAGCGAAGACTCGAAGGAGCAAATTTCCCTTGCTGGGGAAAATGCAGCCTGCCTTCGAACCATCCAACCTGAGCCTGCTGGCAGGCCTGGAATTTTGCCCTGGATAAAATTCGGGGTACGGGGCTGTACGGATTACGCGGTTTTTTTGATTTTCTTGAGGAGGCTTGAACTAGAATGGCCCTTGAGATAGGGCACGATGACGACCTTTCCGCCTGCCGCCTCCACCTCTTTCCGTCCCACAACTTGATCGGGTCCCCAGTCGCCGCCTTTGACGAGAACGTCGGGCAGGACTTCAGCGATGATCTTTTGGGGCGTTTCCTCGGAAAACGAGGTCAGGAGGTCAATATCCTCGATCGCCTCCAGCACTTCGAGCCGCTCCTTGAGGGGAAAGACCGGCCGCGAAGCTCCTTTGAGCTTGCGCACCGACGCATCCGTATTGAGGGCGACGATCAGGATATCACCGTGCTTCTTGGCTTCACGGAAAAGCCGGATGTGGCCACCGTGGAGGAGGTCAAAGCAGCCATTGGTGAAGACGACTTTCTTCCCGGCTTTTCTGAGCTGCTTCCGGACTCTCAGGAGTTCGGCGCGATTGAGAATGATCTTTTTCCCCTTCATCGGCTCGTCCCGTCAAGCCTTTCCCGACGGCTTGATCTTGATCGCCGGCGAAAAACTCCAGGAATGCTGAAGCCGGGCGATCCCGACATCCTTAAGCGTCGAGGAAACGAGGAAGGAATCAAGATTCTGATGGTAATCGTAGGGATAGCCGTCCCGCTTATGGACGGCCACATCGAGATAATAGGTTCCGTTGACCAGGTTTAACTTTTCGATCCGGCAGATGACTTTCCCCTCGCCCTGGATCGAGGAGGGCTGATATTCCTCGAGGTCGGTGTTCGTCCCATAGCAGGAGATCCCCTGGGAGTTAAAGATCCCGATGCCGAAGACAAAGTCCTTGATCTCGGAATAAGCGACGACATCCATCTCGACGGCCATCCCTTCGTCGGGCGAAAAGACATGCTTCTCCTGCCCACTCGGGCTCTTCAGGGTAACCTTCGTGATCTCGACTTCACGTTTGCCCCACCTGTTCTCACGCCTGCCCTCTTCCCATTTCTGCTCCTGATCCACAACGTGCTGTCTTGCCTCAAAAGCCTCTTCCTGCTTTTCGGCGATGTCCTGGAGGTAGGAATCGATCACCCGCTTCGGCTCGCCGATGGTCATGATTTTCCCGCACTTGAACCAGGCCACCCGGTCGCAAACTTTTTCGACCGTGGAGAGGTCGTGGCTGACGAAGAGGATCGTTTTCTTCCGGCGGCGAAAGTCATCGATCCGGTCGAGACACTTGGGGATGAACGAGGCGTCCCCCACGGCCAGGACCTCGTCGATCAGCAGGATGTCGGGGTTGACATTGATGGCCACGGAGAACCCCAGCCGCATGTACATCCCTGAAGAATAGGTCTTGACCGGGTGCGTCGATAAAATCCTCGAGCTCGGCGAACCTGACGATCTCATCGAACTTTTCATTGATTTCCTTCTTGCTCAGACCGAGCATGATTCCATTGATGTAGACATTCTCGCGGCCGCTGATCTCGGGGTGGAAGCCTGCGCCGAGCTCGATGAGCGCCGAGACCTTGCCCTCGGTCCGGACCGAGCCCGAGGTGGGCTTGGTGATCCCGGCCACGACTTTGAGCAGGGTGCTTTTCCCCGACCCGTTCTCCCCGATGATTCCGAAGGTCGTTCCCTTTTCGACCTTGAAGCTCACGGCGTCCAGGGCCGTGACCATTTCCTCCGCCTTCATCGCCTTGAAAAGGTCGCCCTTGAGAAGGGCGCTCTTAAAGGTCAGGAAGCGGTGGCGGGAAGAGTATTTCTGATAGATCCGGGAGACATTGTCGACCACGATCGCGGCCATCTAAACCTCCTCCGGGAAGGAGTCCCGCAGCCGGTCAAAAACATAGTAGCCCAAGATGAAGAGGAGGATCGAAAACAGGAAGGTCGCGCCGAGCTTTTTCCAGTGGATGAGCTCTCCGTAATAGAGGCAGCTCTGGTATCCGCCCATGATATGAGTCATAGGATTGAGGTTCAGGAAGGTGCGAAGCAAACCGGATTTCTGGACCGAGCCGAAGGTCAAGGGATAGATGATCGGGGTCGCAAAAAACCAGAAGGTCAGCCAATTGGCCAGGATGTCCTTGACATCCCGGAAATGGACAGTCAGCGAGGAAATAAGGAAACAGAACCCCAGGGTGAAAACATATTGGACAAAGACGACCACCGGCAAGAAAAGCATGTACAGGGTGAAATGCTTTCCCAAGATGGGGATGAAAATGAACAGGATCGGCAGACCGAAGCTGAAATGGATCAGGTTGCTGGTGATGGTTACGACGGGCAGGATCTCGGCCGGGAAGAGTATCTTCTTGATCAGGTTGCCGTGGATCATAAGGACGTTAGCGGATTCCAGGGACGAAGAAGAAAACCAGACCCAGGGCAGGATGCCGCAGAACAGAAAAAGCGCATACATCCAGGGGGATTCTCCGGAAGCCCGGTCGCCAGGCTTGATGATGAAACCGAAGACCACGGTATAGATCGACATCAGCAGAAGCGGGTTGATGAAGGACCAGAGGAAGCCGAGGATGGTCCCGCGGTAGCGGGCCTTGAGCTCGCGGCCGATCAGGTTCTGGATGAGGACACGGCACTTGTAGAGCTCCTTGAGGTTTTTTATGAGCCTAGACAATCGATCCCCCTGCAAAGATTTTCTGGGCTTCTTCGGTATAGGTTCCATCCCGGTTGTAGAGAATGAACGGAGACCTAACCTCAACGCCCTGGGAAGAGAAGCGACATTCCGCCAGGAAGAAATTCGGAAGGACGTTCTCCCGCGGAAGGACGTGGCGCAAGGTCTTGAGCCTGAGGAGATTATTTTCCATGGCCGCCTTGAAATCGTTCTCGCGCTTGGCGGAATAGATGAAGTAGGCCCGTCCGTCTTCTTTGAGAAGCTCCCGAGTTTTGCGCATGATATCAGAAATATCGCATTTCAGCTCGTGTTTGGCAATCGATTTTTCTTCCGAACGGCTGAGCTGTCCGCCTCGCCACTTGATATAGGGCGGGTTGGAGAAGATGACATCGAACTTCCTGCCGGGGTCAAAAGACCGCAAGTCGGCCTGGACGATCAGGATCCGGCCTTCCAGGTTGTTGAGCCGGACATTCCTCCGGGCCAGGTCGGCAAGGGGATTCTGGATTTCCAGGGCCGTGATCTGCCTGAAGGGTTTAAGACTGAGAAGGAGTGAGATGATTCCGTTCCCCGTTCCGAGTTCGAGGAGTTCTTCCCCCGGACTTGTTTGGATAAAGGCGGCCAAAAGGGGGGAATCCACCGAAAAGCGGTATCCCTTTTTCTTCTGGAGAACAAGGATGCGGCCCTGGTAAAACGTGTCGAGAGTCTCGTCCGGCCCCTTCAGTTCAAGGCTTGTCTTCATCTTGACTTATTTCGGTGAAGACCGTCACTTCCCCGGGAAGAATTTCGGCGTAGCCGCCCCGCACAGAAAACTCCTCTTCTTCCCCCTCCGAAAGGTAATGGATCTTGCCTTTGCCCAAAGCCACGACCAGGGGCCGGTGCCCGGGGAGAATCCCGAGATAACCATCCAGGCCGGGGAGCGTCACTTCTTTGGCCTCGGTGTCGCACAGGACCTCCCGTGGCGTCAAGACCCTGAGATGAAATGCAGGCGGGACGTTTCGGCTCATGTTGATTTTAATTCCTCTGACAGCCTGGCCACGTCATCGATCGTCCCGACCATATAAAAGGCCTGCTCGGGCTTGTCGTCGTGGAGGCCCTCGACGATCTCCTTGAAGCCTCTGACAGTGCTTTCAGCGGTCACATAGACGCCGGGCCGCCCGGTGAATTCTTCGGCCACGTGGAAGGGCTGGGAGAAGAAGCGCTGGATCTTCCGGGCCCGGGCGACCGCCAGCTTGTCCTCATCGGACAGCTCCTCGATTCCGAGGATGGCGATTATGTCCTGGAGGTCCTTGTACCTCTGGAGAACCTCTTTGACCCGGCGGGCCACACGGTAGTGCTCTTCGCCGACCACTCCGGGGTCCAGGATCCTGGAATAGGAAGCCAGGGGATCGACGGCCGGATAGATGCCCATATCGGTCAGAGCCCGGGACAGGTTCGTCGTAGCGTCGAGATGCGAGAAGGTGGTGGCCGGCGCAGGGTCGGTGAAATCATCGGCCGGGACATAGATCGCCTGGACGGAGGTGATGGAGCCTTTTTTAGTCGACGTGATTCGCTCCTCCAGCTCGCCGAGCTCGGTGGCCAGGTTCGGCTGATAACCAACCGCCGAGGGCATCCGGCCGAGGAGCGCCGAGACCTCTGATCCGGCCTGGACGAAACGGAAAATATTGTCGATAAAAAGCAGGATGTCCTGGTTCATTTCGTCCCGAAAATATTCCGCCACCGAGAGCGCCGAAAGCCCGACGCGCAGTCTGGCGCCCGGGGGTTCGGTCATCTGGCCGTAGATCAGGGCCGTCTTGTCGATGACGCCCGACTGCTTCATCTCCAGCCAGAGGTCATTTCCCTCCCTCGTCCGTTCGCCCACGCCCGCAAAAACCGAGTAACCGCCGTGCTTGACGGCCACATTGTGGATCAATTCCTGAATGATGACGGTCTTGCCGACCCCGGCGCCCCCAAACAGCCCGATCTTCCCGCCCCTCAAGAACGGCTGGATCAGGTCGATGACCTTGATCCCGGTCTCGAACATCTCCAGCTTGGTCGATTGCTCGTCCAGCGAAGGCGGAAGGCGATGGATGGGGTACTTCTTTTTGGCCAGGATCGGACCCAGATGATCGACCGGCTCCCCGATGACATTCATCAGCCGCCCCAGGGTCGCTTCGCCGACGGGCACTTCGATCGGACCACCCAGGTCAACGGCCTTCATTCCCCGGGCCAGGCCGTCGGTGGGATGCATTGAGACACAACGGACCTTGTCCTCGCCGATGTGCTGCTCCACCTCGGCGACGATGTTCACCGGGTTCGGGGTCTCGAAGCCTTCGCTGGTGATCGAAATAGCATTATGGATCTCGGGCAGCTCCTCATCCGTGAAGGCGATGTCGATCACGGCGCCGATGACCTGAACGACCCGTCCTATTTTTTCTTTTTTTTGTTCGTTCATGATTTCTCCGTAATCATTCTCTCATTTGGCCATGGCTTCGACGGCGGTCATAATCTCCAGCAATTCCCTGGTGATCCCTGCCTGGCGGATTTTGTTGAGGACCAAGACCAGATCTGAGATGAGCTCTTCGGCGTTCTTGGTCGCGTTGTCCATGGCCATCATCCGGGCGGCGTGCTCGGCGGCCTGCGATTCAAAAAAACAGTGAAGGACCTGCTTCTCGACGTAGAGCGTCAGCACGGAGTCCAGCATCGCCGCCGCCCCGGGTTCCCAATCGGGCGGCAGAAGGCTCCCGGCCTTCTCCGGGCTCGGGAGTTGCACCGGAAGGAGCGGCGTGATCGTGATACGGGGCGAGAGGATGGATTTGAATTCGTTATAGATGATATAAATGGCATCCGTCCGGCTGAAGGCATAGAGTTCGATCAAGAAATGAGCGAGCTCTCTGAGCGCTCCCGGGCTCAGTTTTTCCACCCGCTCGGAATAGGACATGTCGACGGGATAGGGGTACTTTTTGAAAAAGTTCACCGCCTTCTTGCCGATGAGAACCACCCGGACATCGGCCGTTCGGGCTTTTACTTCCATAAAAGAGAGGGCCTCACCCAGGAGGTTTGAATTGAACGCGCCGCAGAGACCTTTGTCGGAAGTGATGACGACACATTCGATCTTTTTTTCCACCCGCCTGGTCAGCAGTGGATGGCTGTTGTCCCGAAGCCAGCCGGCGACACGCGACAGCAATTCCGGATAGGCGTGCCAGTAGGCCCTGGATTCCAGGACGACCCGCTGAGCCTTTTTGAACTTGGCCGTGGAAACGGTCTTCATGGCCTGGGTGATTTGCTGGCTGTTGCGCACGCTTCTGATGCGGCGCCTGAGGTCGATGAGGGTCGACATCAGGCCTTGGCTTCCTGTTTAAATTTGAGGCCGAATTCCCTGAGCACGGCGCTGATCTCCTCGTCCAGGGAGGCATCGATCTGTTTCTTCTCGGCCAGCCTGGTCAGGAGTCCTTGATGTTCTTTTTCCACAAACGCAAAGAGTCTTGTCTCGTACTCCCGGATCTGGCTGACCTTGAATTCGTCCAGGAATCCCCGGTTGCCGGCGTAGATGATCAAGATCTGCTTTTCCACGGGAATCGGGACATTGGGATTCTGCTTGAGGATCTCGGTCAAGCGTTCTCCCCGGTCGAGTTGGGCCTGGCTCGTCCGGTCGAGCTCGGTACCGAACTGGGCAAAGGTGACCAGGTCCCGGTACTGGGCCAGGTCGAGCCTCAGCTTACCGGCCACCTGTTTCATCGCTTTGATCTGGGCGTTGCCGCCGACGCGGGAGACGGAGATCCCGACGTTGATGGCCGGGCGCACTCCGGCGTTAAAAAGCTCGGGCTCGAGATAGATCTGACCGTCAGTGATGGAGATGACATTGGTCGGGATATAGCCGGAAATATCATTGGCCTGTGTTTCGATCACGGGCAGGGCTGTCAGGGAACCGCCGCCGTTCGCATCATTGAGCTTGGCGGCCCGCTCGAGAAGGCGGGAATGGAGGTAGAAGACATCTCCGGGATAGGCCTCCCGTCCCGGCGGCCGGCGCAGGAGGAGCGAAATCTCACGGTAAGCGGCGGCGTGCTTGGAGAGGTCATCATAGATGATCAGGGCATGACGGCCGTTGTCCCGGAAATATTCTCCGATGGCGCAGCCGCTGTAAGGGGCCAGGTACTGGAGGGGCGAGGGATCGCTGGCTGACGAGGCCACGACGATGGTGTAGTCCATGGCCCCGTTGTCCTCCAGCATTTTGATCGTGTAGGCGACGGTCGAATTCTTCTGGCCGATGGCCACATAGATGCAGATGACGCCCGATTCCTTCTGGTTGAGGATGGTATCCGTGGCGATGATCGTCTTCCCGGTCTGCCGGTCGCCGATGATCAGCTCCCTCTGGCCGCGTCCGATCGGGATCATGGCGTCGATGGCCTTGATGCCGGTCTGGAGGGGCTCGCGCACGGGGAGACGTTCCACGACTCCGGGCGCCAGCCGCTCGATGGCCATGAAGACATCCGTCCGGATCGGTCCCTTTCCGTCAAGGGGCTGCCCGAGAGGGTTGACCACCCGGCCGATGAGCGCCGGCCCGGCCGGGACCTGCATGATCCGGTGGGTGCGCTTGACCAGGTCGCCTTCCCTCACCAGATGGCTCTCTCCCAAGCAAGACGACCCCGACGCTGTCCTCTTCCAGGTTGAGCGAGATTCCGTAGACACCGCGCGGAAGCTCGACAAGCTCGTTGTACATCACATGGTCAAGACCATGGACGCGGGCGATGCCGTCGCCGATGGAAGTCACCGTCCCGACTTCCTTGATATCGATCTTGGTCTCATAGCCTTCGATTTGATGCTGGATGATCCGGCTGATTTCGTCTGCTTTAATGTCCATGATCATTGCTATCCTTCGCTGAGTTTTTCCTTGAGATCGAGCAGATGCCCTTTCAGAGAAATATCGTAAACGAGATTGCCTTTTTTCAAGGCGAGGCCGCCGATGATATCCGGGTCGATCTTATAGATTAAGCGGACCGGCGTTTTCTCCAGCCGCTCCAGCTCTCCCTTCAACCTCGCCTCCTGAGCCCCGGTCAAGGGGAACGACCGATGAAACTTCAAATGTGCGGACGCCCCTCTTCTCGTTCCAGAGGACCGGGAGATAATCCAGGATCTCATCCAGCAGCTCGAGTCGATTATGCTCCATCAACAGAAGAATAAACCTCGATGTTTTCGGCTGGAAGGACTCGGCCGCCAGGATCGACCCGACAATCTCGGATTTCTTCCTCGCCGCCAGGATCGGGCTCTCCAGAATTTCCTTCAGCTCTCTATGGTCCCGGCAGAGGCGGGCAAAATCCAAGAGTTCTCCCCGGATGGCTTCATACTCGGACTCGGTCTTGAGTGCGTTCGCCAAACCCAGGGTGTACTTGTTAAGAAGAAGTTGACTTTTCATAGAGCTCCGCCAGCTGCCCAATGGACCGGTCGATGAGGATCGTCTGGTCCCCCGGGGTCAAGTCTTTTTTGAGCCGTTCCTCAGCCAGGTGGGTGGCCAGTGCGGCCGTGTATTCTTTGAGTTCATGGATCGCGGCTTTGAGCTGGATCTCGATTTCCTGCTGGGCAAACCGCCGGATCCTTTCGACCTCCTTGTCAGTTAGCTCTTTGATCCTTGATTTTTCCCTAAGCCCCGCCGCTTCGGCCTCTTTTTCGATCCTGTCGACCTCCTCCTTCAGGTGGGCGAGCCTCTCTTCTGTTTGTTTCTCCCTTTCAGAGGCCGCGATCCTCGCTTTTTCGGCATCCTCGAGGGATTGGGAGATCTCGGCCGACCTCCTCTCAAGGAAGCTCCTGATGGGCCTGCGGAGGAGGAAGGCCAAGCATCCGAAGAGGATGACGAAGTTGATGGTTTTCCCCAAAATGTCTTTGAGGCCGGAGGAAGCGGCACTCTCGGGAGGGGCAAAACAAAGAAAGAGAGGCAAGAGGAGAAGAATGATCTGGACGGGTCGGCGCGGGGTCCTCACTGCAACAGCCTTTTCTCTATTTTTTCGGACAGTCCTTCCGCCCTGGAAGCCAGTTCTCCCTTTAAGACCTGAAACTGTTCATCCAGCTTCTTCTTAGCCTCTTCCACCTGGCTCCGATATTCCTGGCCGACCTCGGCGATCAGCCGGCTTTTTTCTTTTTGAGCCTGGGATTCCATTTCCTGTCTCAAGGCCTCGGCCCTAGAGGTGGCAGACCTGATCGATTCCTCGATCCGGCGGAGGTTTTGCTCCGCTTCTGTCAATGCTTTTTGGCAGGCTTCCTCGTCGTTCCGGACCCTGGATTCACGTTCTCCCATGACTTTTCGCACCGGACGGAAGAAGATCTTGGAGAGGACGATGACCAGGATGCAAACGAGGAGAAAGACGACTATGATGGATGCGGCGTTGAACGTGAGCATGTATTCACTTCGAGGCCAGAAGTAAAAAAAAATTTACCATTTTCGGCCCTAAAAAGCAAGCCAACCAGCAGTGAGGAGTCAGCTGCTAGCTAAGGATTCAAGGTCTCGGTACGTGGTGAAATAGCTTGAGAGGTCTTATGGGATTACACTGCTCAGTCTCAGCGAACTGGGCGGCGAGAGATGATTGCCAAATGTGCGTCCCAGATTTTTTTGATTTCGCCGACGAGGAAGAGCGAGCCGGTGGCGAGCACAAGGCCGTTTCTTCCGGCCAGGGAAAGGGCCCTGAGCATAGCTTTTTTGACGTCGGGTTCCACGATCACCTTAGCCCTGAACTTTGAGGCAACAGTCAGGATCTCTTTCGGGGAAGCAGACCTAGCATAGGGGACTCGAGTGATAATGACCCGCCGCGCCAGGGGGAAGAGCAGATTTACCATCTTTTTGATCGCTTTGTCTTTCATCACTCCAAAGACGAGCGTCAGGGGCCTGCGGACGAAATCCTCGGCGTATTTTCTCAGGACGGCAGCGCCGCCTTCATTGTGGGCTCCGTCAAGGACAACAAGAGGCCGGCGGGCGATGATTTCGAGCCGACCGTCCCAACGGGCTTCCCTGACGCCCTGGATGATCTTCCCCGGTTCCAATTTTCTCCAGCGCCGGCCGAGCTCGACAGCCGAGGCGATGGCCACTGCGGCATTTCTCCCCTGGTGTTCTCCCTGGAGCCCGGGCGAATAATCGTATCTCTCCCCTTCCCATTCAAAGGAAAACCTATAATCACGGTTTCGTTTTTTTGCCTGGAACCTGCTGCTTGGGTCAAAGACTCCAAAAAAAGGCGCATCCACATCGAGGGCTTTCTTTTTCAGGACGCTGCGGGCCACTCCTCTTTCGACGCCACAGATGACAGGAATCCCAGGCTTGATAATCCCTGCTTTCTCCCTGGCGATCTGGCTCAAGCTCGACCCCAAATATTCCTGGTGATCGCGGGAAATGGAGGTAATGACCGAGATAACCGGGGTAACGACGTTGGTCGCATCAAACCGCCCTCCCATTCCCACCTCCAGGATGGCGATATCCACTGACTGCTCTTGAAAATAGCGAAAAGCGAGAGCGGTCAGGAACTCAAAATAGGTCGGTGGCGAAGAGAGCTTTTTCTGCCTGAGCAGCTTCTCTGTCCTATTCTTAAGTAGAGAGGTCAGGCGGCAAAAGTCCCTTCTCGGGATCAAGGCCTCACCGATGCGGATGCGCTCCTCAACTTTGACCAGGTGAGGGGAAGTGTAAAGGCCGGGACGAAAACCGTGTTTGCAGAGGATCCGGCTCAGCATGGCGCAGACAGAGCCCTTTTCCGTTGGTGCCCGCGACCAGCACCGCCGGGTATTTCAGATGGGGGTCGCCGAGCGCTAAGAGCAGAGTCCGGATATTCTCCAGCCCTAGCTTGACACCAAAGGTCTGGAGTTTTTGAAGATAGTCTTGAGATTGTCCATAATTCATGGAGCGCGATTGAGCAGCAGCTTCAAGGCCTTGATCAGATAAGGACGCAGATTCTTCCGCTCCACCACGTCGTCCAGCATCCCGTGGCTGAGGAGGAACTCCGACCGCTGGAACCCCTTGGGCAGTTTTTCTTTGATCGTCTGCTCGATGACCCGGGGCCCGGCGAAGCTGATCAGGGCATTCGGCTCGGCGATATTAAGGTCTCCCAGCATGGCGAAGCTCGCCGTCACTCCTCCTGTCGTGGGGTCGGTCAAAACCGAGATGAAGGGTACTCTGGCTTCTTCGAGCTTGGCCAGAGCGGCGCTCGTCTTGATCAGCTGCATCAAGGACAGAATCCCTTCCTGCATCCGCGCTCCCCCGGAGCACGAGACGATGATCAGGGGCTTTTTCTCCCGGGTGGACAATTCGGCGGCTCGGGTTATTTTTTCGCCGACCACAGAGCCCATGCTTCCCCCGAGAAAAGCGAAATCCATGGCCGAGACGATGATACTGATGCCGCCGATCGTGCCGGCGCCGGTTAGAACCGCTTCGGGGAGAAGCGTCTTTTTCTGGTTTTCCTTGAGTCTCAGGTCGTAGGGCTTAGTGTCCACAAACCCGAGAGCGTCGACGGGAAGGACATTCTGGTCCAGGAGCGAATATTTCCCATCGTCGAACAGCATGCTCAGGCGTTCGGGAGCCGAGAGCCGGAAATGGAAGTTGCAGGACGGGCAGACCGAAAGATTATCGATGATATCTTGCTTATAGAGTATTCGCTGGCAATTGTTGCACCGCGTCCACAAACTATCCATGACGATTATTCAAATTCCTTCGGCCTTGACTGAGAACTTTTCCAGGCCTATTCGAAGGATTCTCCTTTTTGGGGAGTCAGGTATTGAGTCTTTATGCGGTGGGAAAGATTCTCGATGACCGCGGTCGAATCAGGCAACTCCTCTTCGATCTCTTCCTCCGTGTTGAGGAGGTTCAAGCACCGACGCCAGGAAGCGGTCCTTGTCGATCGGCTTCTCAAAATAGTCCGCCGCGCCAAAAGAAGACAGAGCTTCGTGCCTGTATTGCGGACCCCGGTAGAGCCCGGTGACGATGATCACCGGGACATTTCCCTTGGACTCCTGGGAGATCCGTTTGGTCAGGTCAAAACCATGGATCTTGGGAAGGATGGCTTCCAGGATGACCAGGTCCGGCTTTTCTGCCTTGAACTTTTCATAGGCGGCCAGACCGTCCGAGGCCTTGATGATGTTGATTTTGTAGGGTTTGAACAGTTCGGCCATGTAGTCGAGACTCTGGGCCTCGTAATCGACAATCATAATCTTCTTTTCTGCCATGATTATGCCATAATGAAATGTTTTTAGATTTTAACCAAAACGGCTCTCATTTGTCAAACGGAGAAATCCCCATCGCCCGAACCTGGAATCTTCCCGAGAATTAGTGACTTTTTCTTGAAATGTGGCGCAAAATATTCCGTTTTGCTAGAATAGCCCAGAATCTATGGAAGGGAGTACAGCATGAAAAGGACATTTTTGAGCCTGGGATTCCTCATCCTGGGCCTGAATTTCGCTTTCGGCCAGCAGATGTCTGAGCCGTTCAACGTTTCCCACTCAGCCACAAACGAAAAGTGGGCGCAGGTGGCCATGGGACCCAACGGAGAGGTCCACATGGTCTGGGGTGAGGGGACCGAGGCAGGCCAAGAGGGCGACGATATCATCTATGTGAAATATGACGGGGAAAAATGGAGCGCTCCCTTTAGACTCAAGATTAACCGGGATGTGCCGGCGGAAAGGCCGTATATCTACTGCAACGCCAAAGGAACAATCGCGGTCGTTTGGGACGAGAACGGATACACAACTCTCCGGGTTTATAATCCCGTGCAGAAAAAATGGCTGGAGCCCGAAATAATCAGCGATGAGCAGGGTCGTGGTGTCAATGAACAATGGGTCACCGTTGACCTGGATGGGAACATTTATGCCATCTGGTTTTCCAAAACCGACGGTCGGGTCCATTCGCGGTCGAAAATCAACGGCGTCTGGGAAGAGGTCAAAAGAATGTCTGCCCCGGTCTTTTCCACCCAGGCTTGCATTGCGGCGGGGGACGACGGCCGCATCTGGGCGCTCTGGCGGGAAAAACAGGGCGACGGCAATTACAAAATCCGGTATAGCAAACGCACAAAGTCTACCCCTTGGTCAGGAAGCAAGATCATGAATTCCGCCGGGACCAGCCAGGCCCATCCCGGCTTGGCCATAGGGCCTGATGATATTCCTTATGTGGTTTTTGGAGACCAGCCCTATGAAGGCGCCCCGACCACGATCTACATCTGCAAAATAGATGAAAAAACGAATCCCATCGAAACGGTCACAGGCTCGGATCTTTTGCACTATCCCCGGATCGCTTTTGACGCGTACGGAAACAAGCATGTGGCCGTCCAAAGAGGCCAAGGAGATAATGGCGAGGGCATAAAGTATACGAACAATATCGGCGGGCATTGGAGTCCTGCGGTTATCATGCCCAATTCCGGCGGCTTCACGAAAGTTCCCGGAATTGCGGCCGACCCATTCGGAAATGTCGCCCTTGTCTGGGCCGCGGCCGGAGAAGCCTGGTTCAGTTCCCTCTATCCGGTCGTCGTGAAGAAGCTTTATCCGCCCAGTCAATTTGGCGGGCAGCCCTGAGCTTTGCTCCAAATCCGACTTACACCTTGAACTGGGAAGCTAATCCGCTCAACAACGTTCAGCATGTCAAGGCGTATAACATCTATAAAAAAGAAGAGGGCGATCCCGATTTCCAGTTGCTCCTCAAGGTTTCCAAGACAACTACGTCGGCGTCCTTTGCTTACCCCGAGGTTAAACCGACCATTCAATTCGGAATAACCGCGGTCGGGCTCAACGGAATTGAGAGCGGCGTAGCCATCTTCCAGATTACTCCTCCGCCCGTCCTGGCCCCGCTGAATCTCAGCGCGGCGGTCTCTCTCCACTTCACGGCCGGCATCCCTGATGCGACCTACAAACTCAGCTGGCAATCCAATCCCCAGGACGCGGAGAATTACATCCAGGGATACAAGATCTATAAAAAGGAAGGCAGCGGGAATTTTGGGGCCATCGCCACACTTCCGAAATCAACGTTCTCGGTCACGTATACCGTGGCTAACCCCCAGCAGAGAATTTTCTTCGCGATCACGGCGGTTTCTGTTCTCGGCCAAGAAAGCGTCATGGCCGTTTTCGGGTCCATATCGGCGCAGAACGGCGTCAAATCAAGAACCGGCTTGCTGAACTCTAAGAATTAGCTAAGGCCGGGCCGGAAGCTGTTTCTTATATCTTTGGACATTGGGTGGAACTTTTTTTTGAATATGGTATAATTTAATGCCGAAATGGAGGAGGAAAAATGATGAAACGAGTCTTATTTGTTTGTGCCTTGCTGGTTCTTGCCTGGAGTTTCAACTTCGGGCAACACTGGTCCGCTCCCATCAATATTTCCCATAGCCTGAAAAACGTCAGGTGGGTCCAGGTCGCCATGGGACCTTCGGGAGAGGTTTATGTGGTCTGGGAAGAGAATTACCAAAATGCGGCCGGGTCTGATATCTTGTTGAAAACATACAATGGCCTCAAATGGTCGGACGTCATCAAAATCAAGAGCTCCCCGAATATCGACGCTCAGCGGCCAAGTATCTATTGCAGCGTCAAGGGTGTTGTTGCGGTCATCTGGGGCGAGGGCGAACCGACACAAGCCAAGATTCGTGAATACGATCCTCGGCAAAAAAAATGGTTGCCCGCTTTCCAACTCAGCGTCGACGGTAGGGGAGACGAATGGTAGGACGTCGTTAAAATCAAGAACTCCCCGAGTATCGACGGTCAACGGCCGAGTATCTATTGCAGCATCAAGGGTGTCGTTGCGGTGATCTGGGGAGAAGGAGAACCAACACAAATCAAGGTTCGTGAATACGATCCGCGGCAGAAAAAATGGCTGCCCGCCTTCCAAGTCAGTGTCGACGCCGTAAGAGGGCATTACAGAACAGACTGTGGCTGTCGATCCCGAGGGAAACATCTATGCAGCCTGGGCGGGAAAAATGGAAGGAAGGCTTTATTCCCGCTCCAGAATCAACGGCGTCTGGGAAGGGGTTAAAAGACTCGATAACGGCGCCTTCTCCGAGCACCCGGCCATGGCGGCTGGAAAAGACGGCTGGGTCTGGGCGGTCTTTAGAGAAAGGCATCCCCCTGAACGGAAGGTCGTTTACTGTAAAAGGAAAGCGAATACCGATTGGACCAAAGCCAATTTTGTCTGGGAAGGCGGATCCAGCCAGGCCCACCCGGGAATCACCGTGGGACTGGATAATATTCCCTATGTCGCTTATTGTGCCGACTCCGGCAGCGACAGATCGATTGTCTTTCTGGTGAAACTCCTTGAGGGCGCCAAGACCAGAGAAGAGATTTTCTCTGAGAATCTCCAGCATGATGGCCGAGTTGCCATTGACTCTTTCGGGAACAAGCACGTCGCTGTCCAATTTGGCCCAGGGGACTTGGGGATGGGTGTCCAGTACAGAAACAACATAGGAGGCAAATGGAACGATCCCATTACCATGCCCGAATCCTGCTGCGGAGTCAAGTTGCCGGGCATTGCGGCCGATCCATTTGGAAACGTGGCCATGGTTTGGGCGGCCAACGGACAAGCCATGTTCACGTCGTTTACTCCTGTTGCGATCAAAAAATTGGATCCGCCAATCAATTTGTCAGCCAGCCTGACCTTCACCCCCGATCCCACATACAAGTTGAATTGGGCGGTCAATCCGGATAATACGACTGACTTTATCCAGGGCTATAACATCTACAAAAAAGAGACTTCGGACACAGATTTTGTCAAGATTCTGACCGTCTCCAAATCGACCTTGACGGCTTCTCTGACCTATCCGGAGGTCAAGCCCGGAATCCAGTTCGGGATCACGACCCTCTCGACCTCAGCGACGGAAAGCGAAATGGTTCTTTTCCAGTATTCCATCCCGACGATTTATCCTCCAATCAATGCGACGGCAAAAATCAGCCTGAAATCGTTGAAAGGTTCGACGCAAGTGAATTATGCCCTCGACTTGGGAAGCCAATCCCCAGAACAGCGCCAAATACGTGAAGTCCTATAAAATCTACAAAAAAGAAGGCGCGGGGGAATTTGTTCTTTTCCAGACACTCTCAAGTGACACGTTCTCTCTGACCCAGAGCTATACGAATTCCCAGACCAGGATCACCTTTGCCATTACGACCCTTTCGACTTTGGACACGGAGAGCACCCAGGTCATTTTTGGGATGCAGTAAAGAGAGCTGGAAGAGCCCTATTTTTTCCGGCTGGAGGTTTGGGCACAGGCTCGCTCCGCTAGACCGGATTTCTGATTTTATATTTCCCGGTGTAATAAATGTCCTTTTGATGTCTTATGATAAAAAACAATCTCCCGGAGTGCAAGCACTTTCCTCCGCTTCTTTACTTTTGGCGGATACTCGTTTATATTCTCCCCCGTCGAGGAAATCGCCTTGAGATGGAAGATCCCACCGCCTGAATTTTTTCTTTCTTTCAGATGGCTCTCCATCCATTTTTTCCTGATCGTGCTTCTTTTTCAGGCCCTCCTCCTCTCGCGATGGACGTTCCTGTATCCCATCATCAAAATCCTCTTCGCCGCGATCGCGCTGCTCGCTGTCGCCGCCCTTTTCAAAAAGCTCGCGCGGGAGAAGCGACTCATTCTCTGCCTTCTCCTCATCCTCCTCATCCGCCTGCCCTTCTATTTTCACCCCCAGGGGCTGATGACGACCTCGGACAACGCCATGGAGGCTCTCCAGAGTCTCGAGATGCAGGATACGCACACCGCACCGTTCTTTTTGCTGGAGCAGGTCAAACACATGGGGACGATCAAGTACCTGTGGGGAGCTTTTCTCAACGATTTCTTGGGAGCCTCTTATCTTCCTTACGTCCTCCTTCAACTGGCCATATTCATCGCCTTCTTGTTCGCCGTCAACGAAATCTTCAGCTCTTCGATCGAAAAGAACGTGCTCTTCTTGTTTCTGCTCGGCAATTTCGCTTTCATCGAAACGTGTTTTGATTACTCGCTGTCTATCCGCGGGGCGCCTTATTTAGAAATGATCTTCTTTTTTGTCCTGGGTGCCGCTCTGTTTGATTTCTCCTTCCAAAATAAAGGCCGCATCTTCCTGGCCTACTATTTTATTTTCTTTTCCATCTATATTCATCCTCTCTCAGCGCTCTTCGTTTTCGGTTTTGTTGTCTGCACGATGATCTACGCCATCAAGAACCGGAGGACGATCCATAACGTCGCCGGGATCGCCGCAGGCGCTCTCGCGGGGCTCTTCCACTGGTTTTATTATCTTCTCTTCACGGTCAAGCCGGTTTCGACCGGGGCCTGGGAAAAAATGGGCATCCTTCCCTTATCTCAATTCTCTCTTCGTTCCTTCAGCAAGATTCTTCGGAGAATTTCTGGCAGATCTTCAAGAACATTTTCAACTACGAGTTTTCCTATTTTTATGGTGCTTTTCCCGGAGGGAAGGTCAGGATTGTCCTGTTTTGTCTAAATCAGGTCGTGATCTATCTCTCCTTGACCGTTTTTGCCGTCGCCCTGGTCATGGTCCTGAGAAAGATCCTGCGCCTGCTTCAAAAAAAGGCCGAACTTCAGATCAAGGACTGGACTGACCTCTTCTATTTTTTCCTTCTCGGAAGCGTTTTGGTCAAGATTTTTCTTTTTTATCCCCCCCACCAGGAGCCAAGGCATAATTTCGATCTGATGTTTCTCGTCATGGCCAGCTATCTCATAGTCTTTTCCTCCCTGTTCAAAGGGACGTCCATCACTTCCTGGAGGACGGTCGTGGCCATCGCTCTTCTTATGGCCTTGACCGTTCCTCATGCCTATTATTTCTGGAAAAATGCGCAAAGCAAGGCCGCTTCATACCGTGAGCTGATGTCCGCGCTAGATAAAAATAACGTCAAGTATCTTGACACGGATTTCATCATTGCCTTCTGTGTGTATTATTTTTCCCAAAGAAAAATCCTCGTCTCCGACTCGCTCGGCCCTTTCTCGGTGAAGGATTTTTATCCCGAGCTGAGAGCCCGGGTGGATCAGATTCCCCAGGAGAAAAAGGCCTTCCTCTTCTTCTCGGAAAGCTATCCGTCGCGGCCCTGGCACAAGAAGGCCACGGTGGTTATCCAGACCCGGCTCTTGGACCGTTTCAAAAAGGCAGGAATTCCCGTCCGGGTCGTGAGGTTGAAAGATTATGTCTTGATCGTGCCTTCTCCCCGCACATAACTCATTGACTGTCCGATGTAGGTGTGGTAAGTTAAAATTTGATCCCGAATCGCTCAAATAATATCTCGGCCGGAAGAACGTCCAAGGGAACCAATGAAGCGAAAAAATATCCGAGAAGTGGCGATCGCGATTTTCTTAATCGCCGCAATGGGATCATTGATTTGTTGCTCCCATCAAAAGGAAAATCCCCCAAATATCGTTGTGGTGGTGATCGATACGTTGCGGGCCGACCATCTTCCGGTCTACGGTTATTCAAAAAACACCGCGCCTTTTATTACTCACATCGCCTCGCAGGCTGTGGTTTTTGAGAAGGCCTATTCAGCTTCTTCCTGGACGGCCCCGGCCACGGCTTCGATATTCACCTCCCTCTATCCTTTCCAGCACGGGGTCGTGACGGGACTCTTGGCCGCAGGCCGTTATCGACAACAGAATTCAAAGATAATGATCAACCGGATTCCAGAGGAAATCCAAACGCTGACTGAACTCTGTGCGTCGGAGAGGATATCGGACTTTCGGTGTTTCCGACAACATCAATATCCAGAGCCTGCAGGGATTTACCCAGGGATTCGGATAAATTCAGGCTTTTCCATGACCGCTCCGCAGAGGCGTTGAATGGACAGATAAAAAAATGGGGGGGCGAGATCCGAAACAGCAAACCCTATTATCTCTACATACACTATAATGATCCTCACGCGAAGTACACTCCTCGTTCCCCTTGGTATCAGAAGATGGATAATCCTCTGGAGAGACAAGAAATCGGCTTATGACAGCGAGATCAGGTACACGGACGAAAAATTCCGTGAGATTTTTGAGTTCTTGGGATGGGACGACAATACGCTGCTCATCCTCACGGCGGATCACGGAGAGGAATTTGGCGATCATGGCGGGCAAGGGCATGGGATGTCCCTTTATAGAGAGGTCATCCATGTTCCGCTCATCATTTATTTTCCTCCCGCCGAAAGGGTCCATCGACGCGATCGCGGCCCAGGTCAGCACTTTAGATATTCTACCGACGATCCAGGATTACCTCGGACTGAAGCGAGCCAAGATCTAGGCAGGAAATAGCCAGCTGTCGTTGATTGGCCATGATCCAAGTCAGAAGAACCGGCGGTTTATCTACTCCCATCTCCAGCTGAAGACCGCAGGCCAACCCGACCGTATTGCGATATCGGCCATTTCCGAAAGCTGGAAATTCATACGCAATTTGAACGGCAGCAAGGAGCTATTCAATCTAGAAAAAGATTTTTTTGAAAAGCAAAACTGGTTTAGGCAGCCAAGCTATGGGGAGATCGCTGCCGGGCTGGAGACACAATTCCTCACTTTTGAAAAAAAGTGCCCAAAATTCGAAAAACAAACAGCCTCCTATGCCCTCAGTCAAAAGTGGCTGGAGAAATTGAAGGCCCTCGGCTACGTCAAATGACTGGGAGGAAAAAAAATTCTTTTTGAATTGATATATTAGTAAGAGGAGCGGATGGCTATTGCGGGTAAACAAAATTCTCAAATGGATCCTGGTGTCGATTATCCTTGCTTTTTTTATTTACAATTTCTCCCTTATCCTATCTCGCCCAAGCTTTTATCAGTGGGATTTTAAGACGTTTTATTATGCGGCCAAGGCCCATGCCTCCGGCCTCAACCCCTACGGCGTGACTTCTCTTTCCGAGATGGCCAAAAAACCGATAGGGTTCCGGTTTCGCTATCCTCCTCAGACGCTCTTGTTCTTTCGGTTCTTTTCTTTTTTTAATCTCAATACAGCCTATTATCTCTTCCTTGCCCTCAAGTGTTGCCTGCTGGCGGGAATGTTTCTCCTCTGGACAAAGATCTTTCTCAAGAGAGAGGCGGATATCTGGTTTTATCCCTTTGCCCTGCTGGCCTTCAACACCTCGATTTTTGTCGATATCGCAGCCGGCAATATCTCGATCTTCGAACAATTCGGTCTCTGGCTCGGCTTTTTCTTTCTCCTGAAACGACGGCTGTTGCTCTTTTGCCTGGTCATCGTTCTGATCGCCAATTTTAAGATTACGCCCCTCTTCTTTCTCGTTCTTCTTCTTTTTATCAACGACAAAAAGAAATATCTCTATTTCTTTGCCAGCCTGTTTACCTTCGGAATGATCCAGGCGGTTTATTATTTCTTCTCGCCTCTTTACCAAGATTTTCTCATTTTCGGACGCCAGCTCGAAAAAGGATGGGGAAATCCTTCCTCTTTTTCTCTCCTCCGGAACCTGATGTCGAGTCTCGCTCATCTGACCGGTCGATCCGCCTTCTCTGTCCTCCATATGGGCGTCTATGCCGTTTTTGTGGCCGCCGTCTTGGTCATTAGCTGGCGGGCGGTCATCGCTCTCAAATCCGTCCTTCCTGCAGCGAAGAAGATAGGGAACGAATGATGATCCTTCTCGCCTGTTTGGTCTATGCGGTCGTCGTTCCCCGGTTTATCGCCTATTCCCAGATAATCCTCATCGTTCCGGCTTATTTTGTCCTGAGGAGACTCCTCTCGGGGATGGAGGGCATTCTTCTGTTCCTTATAGTCGCCTTCCAGACTCCGCCGCATACCGGTATGCCGGGCATGGACCAAGTGCTTGATTTTATCTGGACTTACTATTCCGTCCTCGTCGGCCTGGGACTCTTGATCGTCTTTCTGCTCAGGATCTTCAGGAGCCGGAAGGACGGGAACGAGTCTCTTCGTTCCTTCAATCCCGCCGGCAACGGCCAGCTGAGGCAATTCCCCAGGACTTCCTCACCCTTATGGGGCTAGTGACCAATGACCAGTGACTGGTGACTGATTTTTTGTTTCTCAGTGCAGGTAGCCGAGGGCCCGCAATTTCTCTTCGAAGGACTTGTCCAGGGCGATGTTGCGGCTCTTCGTCTGGGCTTTTTTCCCGGTGAGATAGGCTTCCGCCTCTCTCATCATCTCCTGGGCCAAGTTCCTTTCCTGGTTGGCCAAATTTTTCTTCTCCAAAGGATCCAGATTGAGATTGTAGAGCTCCTGGAGCTCAAGATGAGGCGGGGGAGGAGAAAAGTATTCGAAAGCTTGAGCGGGATATTTCTCATTCAGGATGAATTTATAGGGGATCCGGATGATCCCGACGCGCTTGGGAAGAGCCCCATTGACGATGCTGTCGCCCCTGAAGCGCATGTAGGCGCGTTCCTCTTTTTCTCTTTTCTTCAAAGTTCCCGAAACGCTTCTCCCGTCGAGCTTTAATCCGGAAGCGCCGACGCCGGCTTCTTCTAGGATCGTAGGCATGATATCGATGAGACCGCGATATTGCGGTGACGCGTTGGCCCCTGTTTTTCGAATGCGGATACTTGATGATCAGCGGAACCTTGATTTCTTCGTTATAGAGAGTGAGGCTGTGGGCCCAACCCCCGTGCTCGAAAAATTCTTCGCCGTGGTCCGAGGTCAGGACGATCATCGTCGTCTCGTACAGGTTGAGGCGCTTGAGCTGGTCGATCAGAGGTTTGATGAGAGATTCATCCGCGTAGCGGATTTCTCCGTCGTAGAGGGCGACGAGGTTCTCTCGCTCGCTCGGCTTAAGCTCTTGAAAGAGATGAGGATGGCCGCGGCCGAGAATCTCATTCAGGTCGGCGCTTTTCCAGATGTCGTCTTTCCCCAAGAAGATCTGGCCCAGAGGCGGGGGTGACTTATAGGGATCATGGCGCTGATAAGTGTGAAGAAATAAAAAGAATTGCAGCGCTTGGTTTTTGTTGATCCAGGACGAAGCCTTTTTGTAGAGCAGCTCGGCGGAATTCGGAATAAAGTAGCCCAGCGATTCTTCTTGGTAGGACTCGAATCCTTTGGAAAAGCCGTAGCGGGCGCTGACCAGGGCGCCGTCGGTATAGGCCGCCGTCAGATAACCGGAGGCCCTCAAGACATCGGCCAGGGTGGTCACCGCCAGGATCAAGACTCTGATAGACATAGAGGACTTGATGATTTGTCGGGACAAGCCCCGTGAGCATGGACATATGGGCGGGCAGGGTGAAGGCCGCCGGGCTGCAAGGTGTTGAGAAAGAGGGCGCTGTCGCGGGAGAGCTCGTCGATATTCGGGGTCGTCGGCCGCCCGTAGCCATAGCAGCCCAGATGGTCCGCCCTCATGGTATCGATGGAGATGAGAATGATATTCAGAGGCCGCTCTGCTTCAGCCGGTTTGGCTTGCTTCTGGATGAGGAGAGGACTCACCCAGAAGGAAAAGTCATTCCGGAAATCCGTTTTCGCTTCCGTTTTCCCTTGGCCCGGCGGGTAACCCTCGGTTTTAAGATAAATCGCCACCCGCTTATTTTGGTATGCGGATAGATCAAAGTCCTTATAAAAGATCTTTTGGTCCTGCTTCTGATGATAGGGGTCGGCCTTCGCCCGGTGAATGAGTTTCGTTTTCCCGGATTCTTCCAGGAGGACTTCGAAGGTCACTCCGTCGCCTTCGTCATCCCAGGCTTCGGCCAGGAGGCCATAGCCCAGCCGGAGGACTCCTCCTTCGGGGACCCTGAACAGGAATTTGTAGACACTGGGCGGAGGGGCAAAGAGACAGTTGAGGGATTGCTCCCTGATCTTGAATTTCTTCTTGATGAAGAAGGGGTTTTCGCCGGCCCCCGAATCATAGAGCCTGAATCCCTGGAGATGATAAAGAGGGAGATAGCGCTCTCGAATTGGGTTGGAGATAATGACGGAATCAACATAGAGACCTTCTTGAGCCTTCCCGCTCCCTTGAATTTCCGGTTCAGGCTCATAAGTCAAGTGAACGACTTCTTGAGGCTGGCGCGCTTCGAACTCGAACACAAGGGAAGATATGCCGGGCTGGACAGAGATTGTCGAGGCAACCATCTGGTCGCCACGTCTCAAGCTTGATCACCCCCTTTTGGAGGATGGGACCAGAAAGGATTCGCATCGACTTTGGGCCGGCTGACTCGAAGTCAAGAGACAAGCGCATAAGGCTCCGAGCTAACGATCGTCTTTCTTAAGGGAATGATCTTATCGACGGGCTCGGGGACATAGTGCAGCTCAAAAGTTCCCTTGACCCCCGTTTCTCCCTCGGGAGGGGAAATCAGGATCAAGTCATGGAGGACCTTGATCGTCACGAGCTCGATGAACAAAGATTCATTTTCCCCCCCGCCTTGACGAGTCGAAGACGGCAAGGATTTTTGGAAGGCCAGATGAAGCTTATTCTCCCCGAATTTCATCTCCTCGGTGAATTCAAAGTCCGTGGTCTGGCCGACATAGATTTCCCGGCTCTTTTGATCATTGATCCCGACCTCCAGACAGGGCGAATAGCCTGAGCCCCCGCTCTTGGCCAAGACCTTGATGATCGCTGTTCCCGGAGGAAGCATCAGGCTTGTGTCGAAGGCATCTCCCCTCTTCAGAACCAGGGAGCGTTTGGACCCGGACTTTTTCGACGAGTCTTCGAATTCAACCCGCTTCTCGCCTTTGAGCCAGCGCCAGCTGTAAGCCCCACGCAGCGGAGTTTCGGAATAGCTCAGCGTCTCTCCCTCCCGCAAAACGGCAACGTCGGGAGGCTCCTCAAAATCATATTGGGCCGCGATCGGGAAAGGAGGTGAGGCCGCCCAATAGACGCGCGAATCCAGGATTATTTTTTGGAAATCATTTTCTCGCCAGGTCAGGACGCTGGGGCGAAAGTATTTTTCCAGGGCGCTCAGAGGAGAAGCGAGGACGTCCCTTTTTTCAAAGTGATCGATCAGGCGATACAGCCCAGGCTCCCTCCTGCGGCAGCCAAACAGCAGAACAGCCAGGCAGAAGCAGAGGATGATCGTCCGGCCGCTCTTTCTTATTCATTTCTAAAAGCTCGATTCTTTTTTCATTCTATAATAGCACAATCTCCAAGTCCAACGCGGCTCTTTGAGGAATTCTTGGCAAGGCAGAGACTTGTTGACACGTCCATCGTCTTAGACTGAAAATAGTCTTTGTCAAACGTTCAGAAAAAACAAAGCAAGTAAAACCGCCATCAAGAATGCTGAAATCAAGGATCGCTCTTTCCCGCCGTCCGGCCATATACACGAGGGGCGCTGATGCCTGATCCCAATGGGATCTTCCTCTCGGTGGTCGTCCCGGCCTATAACGAGGAAAAAAGACTGGGCGAAACCCTTCAGAAGATCCAGGATCATCTGAAGGGCCAAAACTATTCCTGGGAGATTATTTTGGTTGATGATGGGAGCACCGATGGAACCCTCAGAGTCGCCGAAGAAAACCTCAAGGGTAGTCCCTAACTCCCAGATCCTGACGAGGGCCAATAACCTTGGCAAGGGATGTTCGGTGAGGGAGGGTGTCTTAAAGGCAAGAGGGCAATATATCCTCTTTTCTGATGCCGATCTATCGACTCCCATCGAGGAATTGGACAAGTGCTTCAGTTGGATCGCGGAGGGTTATGACATCGCCATCGGGTCCAGAGGGTTAAGGGATTCCGATGTCCAGATCCCCCAGTCCTTGCCCAGAAGGACCATGGGAAAAATCTTCAACCTCATCGTCCGGGCTATGGTCTTCAAGGGAATCAAGGATACCCAATGCGGGTTCAAATTGTTCAGGCGAGAGCCGGCCCTCGAACTCTTCCGCCACTCCCGCCTTCGCGGTTTCGGCTTTGATGTCGAGATTCTCTATTCCGCCATAAAGGAGGGCTATAAAATCAAAGAGATCCCGGTCGTTTGGAGGAATTTTCCTCCGAGCCGGGTCGCCCTCCTCTCGTCCGCGGCAAAAATGCTGCTCGAGATCCTGAAACTTCGGTTCAGAAATCCTCGTTAGTGTCCCCGTCGTGTTGTCAGAAATAAGAATCTCGGGTAGAATGGCTCTCGGGCAGATTTTCAACCCTGAAGAGTAGAAGGAAATAAGCCGCCCCTTGACGGAGATAGAGTCCTGAGTTGATAGACGATCAAGAAAAACACTTCTTCAAAATCTCCAAACTGGCCATCTTGGGCTCGTTTCTGATCCTTTCCTTTTCGAACTGTCAAAGCAAAAGAGGATCGGAGATCTACCGGCTCATCGACCACCTCGACAAAAGGAACGTCATTTCGAGTCCGCTGGTTAAGCTCGACCAGTATTTTCCCCTGAAAATTCAAAGAGCCCAGGCTAAAGAACTCAAGCGGATTGAAATGGATGGTCAAAGCTATTGGGCCGTGCCGACGTTTGGGCCGGTGGCCTGTCCGTTAGATTATGATATCCCTCCGGATCTGGTCGTCTCGAAAGATGGGAAAAGGTTGGTCCCTTCCATGACGCCTCTCGGGGATTCTTTGAGCTGGCGATGGTTGGGCGGAGAACGGGACATCGATTTTTCAAAAGCCCTGGGGCCCTCCGGACGGTTTCTCCCTCTTCAACGGGAACAGATCTGGGAGAGCAGCCTCGTTCTTCCGGGGGGGCAGGCCGTCATTGAAATCTTTGCCAAGAGCGGAAACCCCGATTCCTATCGCGCTTGTTTAGAAGTGGAGGTCAATCACAGCAAAACCGAGCTGTGTATCGGACACTATCGAGCCTACAAATTCGTGGAAAATCTCAGCCTGGGACTTAACCAGCTAAAAATTACTCTTAAGAAAACCATCCCTAGTGTTTCGAAAACAGGGCCAGGCACAAACGAAACGGTCTATTTGGAGGTGATGAAGGTCACGCCTCTGCGGGATCTGATCTTGATTTCCGCTCCGGCGAACAAAAACTCCCTGGAAGGTGATTTCGAACTTTCATATCCGGCCGAGCCCGTGGATCAGCTCATCCCCATCAAGAAGCGCCTCGTCCCCTCGGAGGGACTGAGGCAAACCTTCGATCTTGAAAACCCGGCAGCCAAAAACTTTGAAGTCGTCTATCAAGCCGGAACCAAGAGCGGGCTTCTTTCATTGTGGCATAAAGACAAACAAATTAGCTCCACCAAGATTACTGGCCGGAAATACTTTTCTCACTCTTTCCAGGCGGAACAGAAGAGCCCGGCTACCTTGGAGTTGCGATTCCAATCGGACCAAACAAGCCCTGACGACGACAAGGCGCCTCCGGGGCCATTCCTTGATTCTTTGGTTATCACCAATCCCCTCAAGGCCATTTGCCTTCCCCTGTACCATTTTAAGGATTTCAGAATCTATGACCTGGGAATCGGTGAGAATCCCTATCTGATCAAAAAGAATCTCAAAGTCCAAGGGGAATCTTTCAATTCCATTTTCGCCGCCCCTCCTACGCGGCTAAAATTTCGATTAAGAATTCCTGACGACGCGATCTTGAGCTTTGGCTACGGACTGCTGAGCAATAGCTGGAACAAGGAAGGCGATGGGGTTTTCTTCCAGATCCTGGCGGAGACATCCGCGGCCAAGGAGACACTCTTTTCCGCCCGGGTCAACCCTTCTCATAATCCCAAGGACAGGCGAATTTTCAAAAAGGAGATAGACCTTCGTCGCTACCGGGGGAAGACAGTGACCCTTTGGTTTCAGACAACAGGGGGTCTGGGGGAACGTGTCGAGGAAGAATCCGATCACAGGGACGACCTCGCCCTTTGGGCCAATCCCTTTCTCTATCAAAACAAGCGCGAGGTGCTTTCCTCGGAAGACCCGGCCAACATCATTCTCATCTCCTTGGATACTATGGGGGCAAGCCATCTGGGCTGCTACGGATATGGAACCCCCACGAGCCCCCACATCGACGAACTCGCCCGAGAGAGCGCTCTCTTTCTGCAAGCTTTTTCCGCAGCGCCGTATACCCTGCCCTCCCATATGTCCATTTTCACGGGTCTGGTCCCGCCCAGGCATCAAGTCTTCTACTTGGATCAGAGTCTCGATCCTGATATCCATAGCCTGACGGAGCTCTTAAGAGCCCGCGGCTATTTGACAGCGGCCTTCACCGACGACGGCCAGGTCAGTTCGGACTACGGATTTTCGAGGGGATTTGACTATTATGAAGAAAAGAGGGGAGGAGAGAGAGTGACAAGGTCGGCCGGATTGCTGCACAAGAGGGTGTCATCCTGGATCAACGATCATCGAGGCCTGAAGAACTTCCTTTTCCTCCACACTTACCAGACTCACAACCCTTATAAGTCTCCGCCGCCCTTTGGGCAGATGTTCTTGAAAGAAAACCATCCCTGGAAGGGAATTTCCCTGGAAGAAATTTTCGGCCCGGGCTTTGCTACGTTTTTTAAAAACGTCAGCGAACTCGAGAGGGAGAACATGGTCGCTCTTTACGATGGAGAGATACGATATACGGACGAGGTTTTGATCAAGCCTCTCCTCGACGAGTTAAAAAAACTCAATCTCTATGACCGGACCATGCTCATCATAACGGCCGACCACGGCGAAGCATTCGGTGAGCACGGGTACTGGATGCACAGCTGGAATATTTATAATGAGGTGGCCAGAGTTCCTCTGATCATAAAATTTCCTCGATCCCGACACCGGGGCAGAATCATCCATGACTTTGTCGGGACGATCGACATCATGCCGACGATCCTCGATGAGGCGAACATATCGGGATCCGGTAGTCAGTGTCGACGGAGAGAGTCTCCTCAATATTTTGAATCAGAAGAAGAAAAAGCCAAAATCCTTTCTCATCTATCAGCCGGCCTCTATGACGGCTGCGCCGACTCCCCGGAGGATAGGGCTCTTCCTTGACCCCTTTAAACTGGTGATCAATGAGGACTATCCGCCCCAGGCTTATAAGTGGTTTTCTCCGCCTCCGCCTCGCCAAGAAGATCTTGAACTCTATGACTTGAGGAGGGACCCGGGCGAAAAGAAAAACCTGGCCGGCCTGAAGAGAAACGTTGTCCAGGAGCTGATCTCCAAGGTCCAGGTCTTGCTGAAAGATCTAGAAAAGGAGAGATCGGTCAGGAAACTCCCTTTGGACAGAGACCTGCTGGAAAGGCTGAGAGCCCTCGGATATATCGAATAACCCCGGTTGAAGGCCTATTTTCTTTGTGATATATTGGCCGCGATGAAGAGTCCTGCGAAGACCGAGATCTCCCTGGTCATCCCGGTTTACAACGAAGCCCCGAATCTCCCTGAACTTTACAAAGAGATCTCCGCGTCCTGCGCCAGCCTGGGGAGGGCTTACGAAATTATCTTCGTGGACGATGGGAGCCGGGATGAATCGTTCTCCGTCCTCAAAAACATCCAGAATAACGACCGGAGGGTCAAGGTCCTTCGCTTGAGGAAAAATTTTGGCCAGACAGCGGCCCTCTCGGCCGGCTTTGACTACGCCCGGGGCGAGATCATCATCACCCTGGATGCGGACCTCCAGAACGACCCCAACGATTTCTCGGCTCTTCTCGAGAAGATGGATGAAGGATATGATATCGTGAGCGGGTGGCGGCGGAAGCGGAAGGACAGGTTCCTGACCAGGCGTCTCCCCTCGAGGATCGCCAATTGGCTTATCTCCTGGATTACCGGGGTCAAACTCCACGACTACGGCTGCACGCTCAAAGCCTTTCGCCGGGACGTCGTAAAGAATATCCGCCTCTACGGTGAGCTTCACCGCTTTATCCCCGCGATCGCCAGCAATTTCGGTGTCTCCATCGCCGAAGTCAAGGTCAATCACCGGCCCAGGCTTAGGGGCAAATCCAAGTACAACATTCTGCGAACGTTCAAGGTCTTCCTCGACCTCCTGACGGTCAAGTTCCTGATGAGCTACTCCACGCGGCCCTTGCAGATCTTCGGGGTCTTCGGCTCGATCAGCGGGCTCGCCGGGGGAATCCTGGCGATCGTGCTCGCCTACCAGAGGCTCGTCCTCCGCCAGAGCATCGCCAACCGGCCGCTCCTCCTCCTGGCCATCCTGCTCATTGTCATCGGCATTCAGTTTATCACCCTGGGGCTCCTGGCCGAGATCATGGTCCGGGCCTACCATGAATCCAGTGAAAAAAACATCTATTTTGTCAGGGAAACACTCGATGCCGAGCCCAGAGAGAATTCGTAACCGCGAAGCCCGATGAAAATCCTGATGCTCGCTCCGGAGCCTTTTTTCCAGCCCAGGGGCACTCCGATCAGTGTCTATTTCAGGCTCAAAACCCTCTCCGAGCTCGGTCACCAGACAGACCTTATCACCTACCCGCTCGGGGAAGATGTCAACTTCTCAGGTCTCGAAATCCACAGAATCCCCAACCTTTTGGGCGCCAAGAAGATCAAGATCGGCCCTTCCTGGATCAAGATCCCTTACGATTTCTTGATGTTCTGGAAGGCTTTTTTTAAGCTGGCCGGAGGCGGGCGCGATTTGATATTCTCTCACGAGGAGGCGGCCCTGCCGGGCGCCGTGCTGGGGAAGATCTGGAGAGTTCCCCATCTCTACGACATGCATTCCAGCCTGCCCCAGCAGCTCGAGAACTTCGATTTTTCGAGGTCGGCGCTGCTGAAAAAAATCTTCCTCTGGATCGAGCGGTTCATCCTGAAGAACTCCCAGGCCGTGATCGTCATCTGCCAGGACCTGCAGGAGACGGTCAAAAAGGAAGGGGCCGGCTCCAAGTCGGTCCTGATCGAAAATTTCCTCGATTTCCCCGGCCCGAACTATTCGGCGCGAGACGTCGAAGCCAGACGCAGAGAGCTCGTCCCGGGCGGAGAAAAGGTCGTCCTCTACACCGGGAATTTCGAGCCCTACCAGGGAATTTCCCTCCTCCTCCAGGCCGTGGCCGGAGTGAGCGGCAGGGCTGTTTTCCTTCTCGTCGGAGGAAGCTCCGCCGAGAACCAGGAGATGGCAAAGAGGGCAGCCGCCCTTGGGATCGGGGAGAGGATCATTCTGGTCGATCGGGTTCCTCCTTCCGAGGTCCCGCTCTACATCGGGCTGGCCGATGTGCTCGTTTCGCCCCGGCTCTCGGGCACAAATACGCCGTTGAAAATCTATTCCTTCCTTAAGTCAGGAAAACCGGTGGTGGCCACAAGACTCTGGACCCACACCCAGGTCTTGAATGATGAAATCTCGGTCCTTGTCGATCCCACCGCCGAGGGACTGGCTCAAGGCATCTCCTTCGCGCTTTTCAATGAAGAGGCCCGGCGGAGAGCGCAGGCGGCGAAATCTCTCGCAGAGAGGGAATACACGCCCTCCCGGTATAAAGAAAAGATCAAAGACTCCCTGGCCATGGCCCGGGTGAATTTCGAAAAAGGAAGATGATTCTGGCATGCGGGCCTTCGTGACGGGAGCCTCGGGGTTCATCGGAAGCCATCTTGTCGCGACGCTCGTCCGAGAAGGCTGGGCCGTCCGCGCGCTCGTCCACAGAACCGAGATTCCTGAATCCCCCGGCGTCCAGGTCGTCCACGGAGACGTGCTCGATTTCGGACTCCTGAGAGAGAGCCTCAAGGGAACCGATGTTTTATTTCACCTGGCCGCCGCCCTGGGGGCCTCCCGCATCGGCCGAAACGAATTCTTCAGGATCAATGCCGCGGGCACAGAAAACGTCCTGCGCGCGGCCAGAGAAACGGGCGTCCGGAAAATCATCCATTTCAGCTCGGCGGGCGTTCTGGGAGCCGTCAAAAAGAATGATATCGCGGGCGAAGATTATCCTCTCAACCCCCAGAATGTCTACGACAGGACCAAGCTCGAAGGCGAGAGGATCGCCCTCCGCCTGGCTCAAGAATGCTTGGATATCGTCATCGTCCGGCCCGGCTGGGCCTACGGGCCGGGAGATCGAAGGACTTTCAAGCTCATCAAGTCAATCAACGACGGAAGGTTCTTCCTCGTGGCGAAGGGTCGCGGCCGGCAGACCCCGGTGTATATTCGAGGATCTCGTAGAAGGGACCATTTTGTGCGCGGCTATGGGAAAGCGGGGCGAGGTTTACCACCTGGCCGGCCGGGAGATCCTCGAAGTCGGGAGAATGGCCGAGGAGATCGCGGCCGCGTGCGGAGAGAGGATTCCGCGCCTTTCTCTACCGCTTCTCCCCGCCAAGCTCGCAGCTTTCACCCTGGAGAAACTTTTTGGCGCGGTCAAAAAAGAAGCGCCCTTCTCGAGGTCCAAGCTCAGTTTCTTTATCCACCCCAAGGCGCTCGCGATCCACAAAGCCCAGGAAGAGCTCGGGTATTCCCCGCGAGTGGATTTTAGGCCGAGGAATCAACCTGACCGTGGCTTGGTACCGGGAAAACGGCTGGTTATAGGCACGCGGGCATTCAGGCTTTGACTTGAGGCGTACCCTTGATCTCCCGTCTGTCCTTGACCTTCTTCGCCGGGCTTCCCCAGGCGATTGAATATTCCTGAAGCGAACGCGTGATGACCGAGCCCGCGCCGACGACACTTCCCTTGCCGATGGAAACCCCGTCCAGGACGATGACGCCCGCCGCCAACCAGACATCATCCTCGATCTGGATCCCGCCCTTAGAATAGGACGGCTGGAACATGATCGGAGTTGAAGGATCATCAAAGACGTGGTTCCCGCCGGCGACCAGATAGCAGCGCCCGGCCAGGAAACAATATTTTCCCAGGCGGAGCTCGGTCTCTGAGAGAAGGGTGCAGTTGGACGAGATGTTGCAGTAGTCCCCGAGAGTGATCGCCCCCTCCTTGCAGCTGATGATGGAATTCCGGCCCACGTAGGCGTTTTCCCCGATCTCGATTCCGCGGTTTTTCGTTCCCTTGGCATCAAGGACAACATTGTCATCGAGGACGGTGTTAGCCCCCAGGGATATCTTGTGGGGATGACGGAGGGTGATATTCCGGCCGAAGACGACTCCCCGGCCTGATTTGCGGAGGAGCAAGGGGTAGAACGATTTCCTCAGTCCGAAGCCGAGCGCACCGGGAATTCGGGAGAAGCAAGCCGTGATCAGCTCGTATTTGAGGAGACTCCAGAAGGACTTCTTTCCTACGAAGAGACTGGAGTACTTGGAAAAGAGGGGAGTTTTCTTCTCCAGCAATTCTTTCTGGGTGCTGCCAAAGAAATTTTTGCTCATCGGACTGCCTCGCTTTTGACCGGGATGATATCCAGATAATCGAGCCACAGGTTTTCTCTTCCTGTCGGGGTCAGCCGGATGCGAACAGCGTCGTCGTCCGCGGAAGGGAATTCGAATTGCAGTTCCTGATACCTTCGGCTGTTCGAAAATTCTTCGCCGCGCACGGCCCAATTGAAGATTTTTTCCTTATTCTTTTTGAACAGAACCTTGACATCCAGCGCTTTCCCTTCAATCTTCGAACCGGCGGACCTGGCCCGGAGGACGAGCTTGTACATTCCGGCGGAAAGAGGCCGGTCGAGAATCACCGTGAGCGGCTTTCCTCTGTCCTTGGCCTTATCCAGGTAAAGGGCGCTCCCCTTTGAAGCACTGAGATCATAGGCGATTCGGCCCCGGTCTTTGGGATACCATTCTCCTTCGAACGTGTGCTCGGGTCCGGTGAGTTCTCTTTCAGAATCATGCCAGAGATAGACCTCAGACGTTCCGTCTTTGCCCCGAAACACGAGCTTGTCGGTCTGGCCGCGAATGAAGGCCGCGATCTCGGGCTTGATGTGCTCTTTCTTCAAGATGGAGGGGCAGGTGATGAGCCAGATCCGGCGAGCGGGGTTGTCATCGATCGTCTTCTGAAGTTGGCCGAGATCTCTGATCCACTTCGCCCCGACATAAAAATCCTTCCAGCCCTGCGCTGTTTCTTCCCAGGCATCCCAGGTCCCGGGTCCGCCCGTCCAGAGCCAGTAATCGACCCGGCCGGCATAGATATAGGAAAAAACGACATGAATGGCGATGACGATATCCCCGTCCTTGAGGTAATGGCGAACGTATTCGCCCGGATCTTTATGGTCTTCGTGGGCGGGTCTTCCTGAACGGGCGATGATATCGGTCCGGATGGGATCGCCGTACTGCCGGTCGACGATGGATTTGACTCTCTTCCACCCCACCCCTTCGGTCAGGACCAGCAAGAGCGCTGCAAAAAGCAAGAACGCGATGGCCGACCGGGCGGCTTCCTTCCTGATCGCGGCGAAGGGTGTGACGAGGAGGTCGACCAGGAGCTGAGAAACTTTGTACAGGCAGACCAAGAACAGAAGAGCAAATAAAGGGTAGAGTGGAAAAAGATACCGCGGCTGGACGTGGGTCCTGAAAAATCCCAGGAACAGGAGCGGGAAAAACAGGCAGAAATTGAGGTAGAGCCAGTTGGAGTCAAAGTCCGTGGGGACCGGATCTGGCTGTTTCGACCTCACCGCCCGAATTCCCAGGCAAAGGAAAAGGCCGCCCACGACGAACAGGCTCATCAGCGGGAAGCTCCAGGAGAGCTCCTTGAAATAATCGAAGGAAAAGCCGGAAAAGAAGTACCGGATCATCCCCAGGAGGCTCGTCTCCGTCCTTTCGTAGACGTAGCCCACTTTCCAGAAAAAGTATTCATGGATCTGGATCAGGGCGAAAAAGAGGGTCGTGATAATGAAGAAAGAAAAGACGTCTTTTTTAATAAACCTCTTCCAGCCCTTGATCAGCACGAGGGCGGGGAAGCAGAACCAGAGGCCAACGCCGAGCTGATGGACAAGAGGAGTGATCAGGAAAACAGCGAGGGCCCACTTCCGGGAGCCGGCTTTTTCTTCAAAAAAGGTCCGGTAAAAGAGGAATATTCCAGCCACATAGGCCAGCTGGAGCGGAGCAAAATAGAGAGCCGCCCGGGCATATTCGACCTCCCAAGCGGAGAGGGCCAAGAGGACCACAAAAAGCAAGGCGATGGTCCGGGTAAAAAATCTCCTGGCGACGATGTAGCCGACGAGGAAGGAGAGCCAAAAAAGCAAGGACGCTCACTATCCTCAGGCCGAAGGCGTTCAGCCCAAAGATGAGAGAAAAGAATGCCAAGGCGTAGGTATAAAAAATGGCCTTAAAATAGATGTGTCCCGAAGGGAAAAGAGGGTATCCGTGCCCCAGGATTCCCTTGGCCGCCAGATAATGGAATCCCTCATCCATCCATAAAGACAAATATCCCAGGGAATGAAGGAGCAAAACCAAAAGGAGGACGAGAAGGACGGCGATGCCGGCCCAGGAAAGAAAATCGGCTTTGTTCTTCGGGATTCTCGCTCGCCAGACGCTCATGCCATTTCTAATCAAGAGCTCAGGGATTATCGGAGGCTTCTTCCTCTTCGGCCGGGCAAGGCTTCACCGCTTCAACGGAATAGATTTTTTTGTCATGGGTCTTGAAATAGATCCGGGATACGACCTCGCCCAGCAGACCTGTCATGATGAACTGCACGCCCAGGATCATCATGAACACGCTGAAGATGAGGTTTCCGAGGTTTTCTCTGATCGACCAGCCAAAAATGTAAAATCCCAGGGTCAGGACGAAGGCGATCAGAAACCCGATGCTGCCGAAGAAGAGGCCGATCAGCCCGAAAAATTGGAGCGGCCGGTCGATGAAGCTGATGATGAATTTGACGGTCATGAGGTCGAACAGAACGCGCCTCACCCGGGAGAGCCCGTACTTCGACTTGCCTTTTTTGCGGACGATATTCTTGATCGGGATTTCGGTGATTTTGACACCTTCGCGGCTGATGAGGGCCGGGATGAACCGGTGGAGCTCGCCGTAGAGGCTCACGCTCTTGATAACGTCTCTTTTGTAGGCTTTGAAGGTCGTCCCGAAATCGTGGATCTGGACCCCGGACAGCCTCCTCATCATCCGGTTGGCCAGGAGTGAGGGGAGCTTGCGCAGAAAAAAGTTGTCCACCCGCCTCTTCCGCCAGCCGCTGACGATATCGTAGCCTTCTTTCATCTTGTCCAGCATGGCCGGGATATCCTCGGGATCGTGCTGGAGGTCGCCGTCCATGGAAATGATGATCTCCCCGCGGGCATAATCAAACCCGGCCTGGAGCGCGGCCGTCTGGCCGAAATTCTTTCTCAGCTTGATGATTCGGACTTTCTCGTCTCTGTCGTACAATCCGACGAGCGTCGGGTACGTCTGATCCTTGCTTCCGTCGTCGATGAAGATCAGTTCGTAGCTGATCTTCAACCCGTCCAGGACCTTTTTCAGGGAACCATACAGTTCTCCGACATTTTCCTGCTCGTTATAAAATGGGACGACAATCGAGACTTGAGGAAGGTCTTTCGTCTTAGCCATCTTTGTCCAGCCCGCTAAAATTAATGAGTTGAATCCCGGAAGCCCGGACCAGAGATTTCAGCCCTTCATCCACCAGGGCCTCCAGCTCCTGCTCTCTGAATTTATGAATATAATAGGAGCCGGCCAGTCCCTTGAGGTCGTCCAGTTCCTCGGTCTTGAAGCCCGGGTGAACCATGACCTCGGTGGTCCCGTCCGCGAGATGGGCCAGAATCTTTTCCCACCGCCGCACCGTCATCCGGCCGCTCCGGCAGATTCCCGAGAAATGATCGGGCCTCATTATACCATTCCGGGCAATTTTCTTCTTCATAAAACTGCAGGCGAGCGAGATCCCGAGAGATTTCAGAATCTGGGCCGGAGACCCGGACCAGCAATATTCCCGGATGAATCTGACACGCGGGATTGAATATTCCTTGGCCAGCTTTAGGACGGTGCGGAAGAGGAGAGGCCAGGCATGGAGATGTTTCTCGCTGTCAAAATGAGTCGGCCTGATCCCGGCCGCCAGGACTTTCTCCAGCTGGGCCCGCCACTCCCGTTTCGACGTCCTCGGCTTTGATTCTCCTTGAGATCAATTTCCTGATAAGGATGGAAACGCGGCCCCAAAAGCGGCCTTCCGGATCGACCAGGCTGGCCACTCGATCGGCTGGAGAGACGGGGGTGCCTCGGAGGATGTTCAGGTGGATCCCCACTCCCAGCCCCGGATTTTGCCCGGCCAGGTCCACGGCCTGGTCGAAAGCCGGCATGTTGGCCATCAGAGTGGCGCTCGTCAGGATGCCCTTCTGGTGGGCCAGGATGATCCCTTCATTGATGCCCCGGCTCAGCCCAAAGTCATCAGCGTTGACGATGAGTCTTTTTTCTGATCTCAATCGGAATCTCGGGCTTTCTCTTGTCTCCAACCGGGCTTATTTTATGCCAGTTTCCGCCTAAAAAACAACCAAAGACGTCTGTCTCGTCATCTCGTCCATCTCGTTCCCCGTGCACCGTGCCCCGTTCCCCATCAAGATAAATGTGAGAATGAGTTAGTGAGCCGTGAGGAGTAGGGATAAGAAAATATTTGATTTGGGTTTTCACTGCTCAGTGCTCACAGCTCACTGCTTTCTGTTTCTTGACGGGATGACGAGATGACTAATACAAACGCGACATCTCCGCTCAAGGTTGCGCCGAAGGCCACCCTTGGGACCCCGTAGCGGAGGGGGGCCCGTCGGCTTATCCGACGGGGGAACCGACGGGACTGGTTCCTCGGGGTCCGGGGGCCAGAGGGTGGCCTTCGGCGCAACCATGACCATGTCAAGTTACTTATCGCGTTTGCATTAGATGAAGAGAAAGACGAGATAGACGAAGGTAGTGTTTTTGATCGAAAATGGATACAATGAGGCCAAACTGAGATGTGTGGCATCTGCGGAATCTGCGGTTTTAGCGAACTGGGCCCGGAGGCGGAAGACCTGACCCGGGCGATGTGCCGGGCGATGGTCCATCGCGGCCCCGACGACGAGGGCTATTATTTTGATGACCGGATCGCCCTTGGGATGAGGAGGCTGAGCATCATCGACCTGGTCACCGGCCATCAGCCGCTCTCCAACGAGGACGGAACGATCTGGACGATCTACAACGGCGAGATCTACAATTTCCCGGAGTTGAAGAAGCGCCTCGTGGACAAGGGCCACACCTTCCGGACGCAAACGGATACGGAAGTCATCGTCCACCTTTACGAAGAAAAAGGAGAGTCATTCGTCCAGGACCTCAACGGGATGTTCGCCATCGCCCTCTGGGACAAGGCCAAAAAAAAGCTGATCCTCGTCCGGGACCGGTTGGGCGTGAAGCCGCTTCACTACCTGAGGTACAAGAACCAGCTCCTTTTTTCCTCGGAGATCAAGTCGCTGCTTCAGTCAGCCTGCCCGAGGGAGATCGACCTGGAGGCCCTCTCGCAATATTTCACCTTCGAATATATCCCGGCTCCGCGGACGATCTTCAGAGGCATCCAGAAACTCCTGCCCGGGGAAATGCTCGTCCTGGAGAACGGCCGTGTCACTCTGCGTCCTTACTGGGATGTTCGCTTCGAGCCCAAGCCTTCTCCCTCGAAGAGCGAAGAAGAATATGCGGAGGAGATCGAACACCGGCTCAAAGAGTCTGTCCGGATGAGACTCATCAGTGATGTCCCCCTCGGCGTTTTCTTGAGCGGCGGGATCGATTCGAGTTCGATCACGTCGTTGATGAGCGAGGGCGCATCGTCTCCCATCAAGACCTTCTCGATCGGTTTCAAAGAAAAGAGCTTCGATGAGCTGGATTACGCCAAGACCATCGCTCAGCGCTTCGGCACCGAGCACCGGGAGTTCGTCGTCGAGTCAAGCCTGGTGAAAGACCTGGTTCCCCTCTTGATGAATTATGTGGATGAGCCGCTGGCTGATGCCTCTATCATCCCCACTTATATCATTTCCAAACTGGCACGTCAGTATGTCACCGTGGCCCTGGCCGGGGACGGCGGCGATGAGCTCTTCGCGGGCTACGATACCTATAAAGCCTACAAGGTGGCCCGTCTCTACCGCAGGGTCCCTCGGTTTATCAGGACCGGAATCGTCAAGAACCTGGTCTCGCTCCTGCCGGCCACCAAAAAGAGGCTCTCCTTCGAGTTCAAGGCTAAAAAATTCATCGCCGGCGTCGAATACCCGCCTGAGATCGCCAATTTTGTTTGGTGGGGCGCCTTCACGCCCGCCGCCAAAAAGGACCTCTTCTCCGAGGAGTTCAGGGAGGCGCTCGGCCAAGACGCCTACGCCCCGGTGTCCTTCCATCTTCGAAACTGCCGAGCCAGCGAAACCCTGGACAAGCTGGCCTACCTGGACCTCAAGCTCTATCTCCAGGACGACCTCCTGGTCAAAGTGGACCGGATGAGCATGGCCAACTCCCTCGAGATCCGTGTCCCTTTTCTGGATTACACCTTCGTCGAGTTCGCCGCCACGATCCCGAGCTCCCTCAAGCTCAAGGGAATGACCTCCAAGTACATCCTCAAGAAAGCGATGAGCCGCCGGTTGCCACGGGAAATCATCCGTAGGAAAAAGATCGGTTTCGACATCCCGCTGGGCGTCTGGATCAAGGATGACCTCAAGGATTTCGTCGCCTCCGTCCTCTCCCCGGAGAACCTGAAAAAGCACCGTTTTTTTAACGCCGCCTACGTGGGGAAGATTATGAAAGAGCACTTCGATGGAAATCACAATCATCGCCAGCTGCTCTGGCCGCTCATCATCTTCCAGTTCTGGTATGATCACTATCTGAGGTAAAGCGGATGCTGAATCGAGAGGAGGTTTACCGTCTCTATCGCAACTGCGGCCCGGCCACAAAACTCTACTTGCGGATCAAGCTCAGGATTTGTCCTTTTCTGGCGCTGGAGACCTATTTTCCTCGTGCGGGAAAAGTCATCGACCTCGGCTGCGGCAACGGCGTTTTTTCGAACCTGCTCAAACTGGGATCCCCCTCCCGGGAGATTCTCGGTTTTGACCTGGACCCCAAGAAGATCAAGACCGCCCGAGAAGTCCACAAAGACATTCCCGGTCTAGAATTCCGGGTCTCCAACATCACGGATATGGATTATCCCATGAGCGATGTCATTTCTATGATCGATGTCCTCTATCTTATCCCCTACTCCCGGCAGGAGGCCATGCTCCGCAAATGTCACGGGGCTCTGCGCAAGGGGGGCACTCTTATCCTCAAGGATATGGACTCGCGGCCTCGCTGGAAATATCTCTGGAATATCTTCCAGGAAACCCTGGCCGTCAAGATGATCGGCTTCACGCTCGGGGGGAGGTTCTATTTCCGCAAACAGTCCGACTACCTGAGTCTTCTCGAGAGCATCGGATTCAGGGTTCAGCCCGTCTCTCTCGACAAAGGATATTGGTATCCGCACATTCTCTATGTCTGTATCAAAGAATAAGAACCGCATCTCGTCATCTCGTCATCTCGTCGTCTCGCCACAAGAATAGTGAGCGTGAGCACTGAGCAGTCAAATTCACAAATCCTCAAAACACATGACGAGAAGAAAGAAGCCATCACCCCTTACAAGCGCAGCTTAATCCATCGTTAGGCGATCGTCCTCACGACGAGTTGGCCTTGTTTCTTTCACAGCTCAGGCTCACGGCTCACTTTCTTAGCAAGATGGACGGAGGCGGCTTTTGTGCTATAAAAGTTTTTCCAGAACTTGAGGGCAAAATTGTCAAAAATTAAGAATGCAGAACAAATAAAAGACGCCGAATCCAAGAGCCCAGTGAGCCTTGTGCGATGCGCCGTTTATGAGCTGACCCCGCTCAAGGAGGCAATTTCGACCGCCCTTGGTTATTTGGGCGGGCTCGCGAAGTTTGTCCATCCCGGCGCCAAGGTCCTGCTCAAGCCAAATGTCATGATGCCCAAGCCTTACGGCTTTGCCGCCGGCACCCATCCCCTCTTCCTCCGGGCGGTGATTGAGCTCTTCAAAGAAAGCGGCGCCGAGGTCACGGTCGGAGAGAGCTCGGCCGGAAGCCAGGCCGGGGTCACCTTCACCAAGAAAGCTCTCCAATTGTGCGGCGTTGAAGATGTCACCAGGCAAAGCGGGGTGCGCCTGGTCAATTTCGATCTTGACCAGGCGGTGAGGACAAGCATTCCCAACCCTCATGTCTCCAGTATCCCTCTGGCCAAAAGCGTTCTCGACGCCGACCTGGTGGTCTCGCTCCCCAAGTTCAAAACGCACACCTACGCAAATATCATTACAGGCGCCATAAAAAATATGTACGGGGCTATCCCCGGGCAGGTCAAGGCCGACTATCACCGTTTCGCTCCCAAACCAGAAGACTTCTATACGATCGTCCGGGATATCTACAGAGCCATCAATCCCGGGCTGGTCATTTTCGATGCCGTCGAGGGAATGGAGGGGAACGGGCCCTCCGCCGGCACGCCCAGGCATCTGGGCCTGATCATCGCCAGCGCCGACGGCGTCGCCGCCGATGCCGTTGCTTCGGAACTGATTCGCGTTCCCTCGATGCGCGTCCTGACGACGCGGCTCGCCGCGGAGGCCGGCCTGGGCCGAGGAAGGATGGAGGAAATCGAGATCCTGGGAGAAAAGCTGGCCGGCGTCGCGCCGCGCCATTTCAAGCTTCCGGCATCGACCGTCGTCAATCCCTATCTCTATCGCTTCATCCTGGCCATGACCAAGACAATCCCGGAAATCGACCAGGACAGGTGCACACTCTGCAAGACCTGCGCCGATTCCTGCCCGATGAAGGCGATCGATCTCAAAGACAACAAAATGGTCATCGACCACGAAGCATGCATCCGCTGCTTCTGCTGCAACGAAGTCTGCCCGGAACAGGCCATCAGGCCGAGGCGGAAAAATCCGCTGGGAAATCTCCTCTCCAAGCTCATGATCTCCCGTTGGTAGGATAGATTTTCGGTTCTCCGATCCGCGATGAAAAAAAAGGTCCTGCTGCTTCATTGCCCGGGAGATAAAATCTATCTTCACGATTACTATACCAGCTACTCTTCCAAGGCCAACTATTATTGGCCGCCGACCGACCTCGTGCTCCTGAGCGGAGTCTTGAGCGGCTACGACCTCCGCGTCATCGACGCCATCGCCGAGAAGCTGAGTCCCGATGAGTGCGAGCAACGGATCAAGGAGTTCGGGCCCGAGGCCATCGTCTTCACGACCGGGACCGCGACCTGGGAGAAGGACGTCGCCTTCTTGGAAAAAATCAAGAGGGACCTCCCCGCCCTTTTGATCGGTTCGAGCTCGATGTTCCTCTTCGAGGCAGACCACTTCCTCAAATCCGCGGCCGCGATCGATGCGCTCAGCCTGAACATGGTCAGTCCCGAGATCGTCGATTTTATTGACGGCCGGGAGAAAGACTACCACTGGGTCGCCTTCCGCCGGGGGGCAGACCTCTTGATCCCTTCTCCGGAGACAAGAAAAGAACAAAATTTCCGGATCCCCGTTCCCAGGCACGATCTTTTCCGGCTCAAGTTCAATCGCAGCCCTCTGGCCAGAAGGGCTCCCTTCGCTCTGGTCGTCACTTCGTTGGGGTGCCCATACACCTGCCGTTTCTGCGTCGCCGGGTCGATCTCTTACCAGTATCGCAATATCGACAATGTGATCGACGAACTCAAATTCCTCCAGTCCCTGGGCGTCAGGGAGATCATGTTCAATGACCCGACCTTCACCGTATCCCAACGGCGCGTCCTCGAACTCTGCGGGAAAATGAAAGACAACGGGCTCGATTTCACCTGGGTCTGCAACGCCCACGCCGCGACGATCACGGAGGAACTTATCGCCGGGATGAAGGAAGCCGGATGCCACAGCGTCATGATCGGAGTTGAAAGCGGCCAGAATGAGACCCTCCGGAAATATTCCAAGAGCGCGACGCGGGAGAAGATCATGGACTCATTCCAGATCTGCCGTCAACACAAGGTCAAGACTCTGGCCTATTTTATCATCGGGCTTCCCGGCGAGACCCGGGAATCCGTCCTCGAGACCATCCGCTTCGCCAGAGAGCTCGATTGCGATTTTGCCTCGTTCACCGTCCTGACGCCGGATATCGGCTCGCAGCTGAGGCAGGAAGCCATCACCAAGGGCTGGCTCGATGAAACGACCCGGGCCTTCGACAGCACCTCCTTTCCCGTCTTCACGGCGGGAGATCTGAGCAAAGAGGACATTTGGAAATTGCGACAGAAAGCCGTCCGGGATTTTTATCTCCGGCCGACCTACCTCTTCAAAAAACTGATCGGAATCCGCTCGTTTAGGGACCTGGCCTTCCTGCTCAACCAGGCCTTCTCCATGTTCACAAAATAATCGAAAATCGTCCTTCTCGTCGTTTCGTCATTACGTCAGTCTCGTCAAATAACAGTAAAGAGCGAGGAGTTTTAGATTTGTTTAATTTTTGGTTCTCTTCCATTAGAGGTGGATTCTTATCAGCCCTGCTTTTTTTAAGGGATGGACGAGATGACGAGACGACCAGATAGACGAAGCTGTTGCTCTTGTCTTTGGGCCAGAGTTGTGGCATAAATAGTGTCTCCAAATGCCCTTAGAGATCACGCCTTATGATCAGAAATGACTGCCGCTCCTTCAGAGGGGACAAACCGTGCCGCTTCAAACGGCTCTGCGAGGAGTGTCCCCATTTCGCCCCCATCCTCCAGAAGATCCTGATCATCAAATGCCGCGCCCAAGGCGATGTGCTGAGGACAACGCCCCTCCTGCCGGCCCTCAAGAGGAAATATCCGGAGAGCTTTATCTCCTGGCTGGTCGATGAGGAGAGCCTGGACTTGTTGTTGTACAACCCATACATCGACCGCCTTCATCCTTTCAACCTGGAGAACGTCATCGCCCTGACGGCCGAAAAATTCGACGTCCTCATCTCGCTCGACAAGGAGCCCGGACTCACGGCCCTGGCGGAGAAGGTTTGCTCCTCGAGAAAGTTCGGGTTCGGAATGAACGAATTGGGCAACCTAAAGATCTTCAATCCGGCCGCCGAATATGCGTTCCGGTTGGGCGTTGATGACTCGCTGAAATTCACTCAGAATGTGAAAACTTATCAGGAGATCATCCACGAGGTGGCCGAGGTCGAATTCCGGAAGGATGATTATGTCTTCAAGCTCATGGACGAGTCAAAAGAAAAGGCCCGGGCTTTTTTTAAGAGACACAGAATCTCGGCCCAAAAGCCGGCCGTCGGGCTTGAACACGGGCGCGGGGACGAAATTCGAAACCAAGCAATGGCCGACGGCGAACTACCTCAAGCTCATCGAGATGCTGACCACCAAGTTGGGGGCCAACGTGTTCCTCCTGGGCGGAAAACGAGAGCGGGAGCTGAACCGATTCCTGGAGAAAAAATCCAAAGTCAGGATTTACAACACGGGGAACGACAATTCGCTCCTCGAGTTCGCCGGCTTTCTCTCGTTGATGGATGTGGTCGTCACTTCGGATACCCTCGGAATGCATCTGGCGATCGCCTTGAAAAGAAAAGCCGTCGTCCTGTTCGGACCCACCTGCCCTCAGGAGATTGAGCTCTACGGCCGAGGCAGCAGGATGTTCAAGGGAATCTCCTGCTCTCCCTGCTACAAACAAACCTGCCCCGACCCGAGATGCATGAAAGAGATTTCGCCCCGAGAGGTTTTTGAAGAGATCAAAAAACTGGTCTAAACCCTGAATGGACGAGCTAAAAAGAAAACGGGTCGTTATCACGATTCCAACCTATAACGAAAAAGAGAATATCGGCGAACTCATCCAAGAGATCCTCGGCCTGCCGGACGTGGGGTATGACCTGAGCATCCTGGTGGTGGACGATAACTCGCCCGACGGGACGGCCGGCATCGTCAGCCGGATCGCTGAAACCGACAGCCGGGTCCGGCTCCTTGTCCGGACAAAGAGGCGGGGACGAGGGGCGGCCGGCATCGACGGCTTCAAGGCGGCCCTCGCCTCTCAGCCCGATCTCGTCGTGGAGATGGATGGCGACTTATCCCACCAGCCCCGCTTTATTCCTGCCCTCCTGGACGCCAGCGATCGGTACGATATCGTCCTGGGCTCCAGGTTTGTACGCGGGGGCCAGGACACGGATAGGAATTTTATCAGGAAGCTCATCACCTACCTGGTCCGCAGATTCATCCGCTCCCTGTTCCACCTTTCGGTCGAGGATGTTTCCTCCGGTTTCCGCTGCTTCAAAAGGGAGGTTCTTGAGAAGACCGACCTCGATGACTTGATCTCCGTCGGGCCTGCGGTTGTCCTGGAGATCCTTTACAAAACTTCTATCCTCGGCTTTGCCATAGGTGAAGTCCCGATCACGTTCGTCGACCGCAAAAAAGGAAAAACCAAGCTCAGCTTCTTGACCCTGGTCGAAACGCTGGTCATGGTCCTGAAATTCAAAAGGCAATATCCACCCCCGCCCCGGACTAAGGCCGCCTGAGGCATTGCTTACCTTAGAAGGCTCATGAAGAAAAGCAGACGGCATGCTTTGGGACAGCATTTCCTCATCAATCGAGGCGTCCTCCAAAAGATCATCCGGACGATATCCCCCCGCGCCGATGAGCTCATCATCGAAATCGGCCCGGGAAAGGGGGCTTTGACCATCCCTCTTGCGCAGGAGGCCGGGAAGGTCATCGCCATCGAAAAAGACAAGAACCTGGCCGCAAACCTGAAATGCATGAGGATTCCACACCTGACCGTGGTGGAAAATGACGTCCTGAAGGTCGATTTTCGCAAGATGCTCGAGCAGGAAAAGACGTTCGAGAATCGGGTGAAGTTGGTGGGAAATCTTCCCTATTCCATTTCCACGCCCCTCCTATTCCGCGTTCTGGAAGATAAGGACCTTTTTCCCGTAGCTGTCTTCCTCGTCCAAAAGGAAGTCGCGGAGCGAGTCTGCGCCGAGCCCGGCTCCAAAAGGTACGCCCCTCTCTCTATTCTTTTTCAGATGTCCTTCATCGTCCGCCTCCATTTTCTCGTCTCCCCGGGGTCCTTTTCCCCGCCGCCCAAAGTCGAGTCGGCGGTCCTTTCCCTGCGACGACGGCCCGAACCCCTCTTTGAGGTCGGAGACGAGTCCCGCTTCCAAAAATTCCTGCGGGCCGCCTTCGCCCACCGCAGGAAGCTCCTGATCAAGAACCTGGAGAGTGGGCCATGTTCCCCCTCGCGGCTCGCCGAGGCCTATGAGAAGCTCGCGACTCCGGCGAATGGCCCGTCCCGAGGAGCTGACGATCGCCCAATTCGTTGACCTCTTCAACTTTTTGCTTGCGGAGGAAGACGGGTCTATTGATTGAATCGCCGGCCGCATGGTATAAATGCAGTCGGAAAAATAGCCTCGCATGACAAAACTCGATTATTATCGCCGGCTGGCCAAAATCTTCGCGGCTTACAAAAAAAAGAAGGTCAAACTCGATTATCTCCCGATCCGTCTTTGGATCGAGCCCACGAGCTACTGCAACCTCAATTGCATCATGTGCCCGAACAAGAGCCTGCCGAAGGAGAAAAAGGGCTATATGGAATTCGGCCTCTTCCGGAAGATTATCGACGAGGCCAGGCACTTCGCCTTTGACGTCAACCTCCTTCACCGGGGCGAATCGCTCCTTCATCCCGAGTTTTTCCGGATGATCCGCTATGCCCACGACGCCGGCCTCTTCACCAAATTCCACACCAACGGGACTCTCCTGGACGAGGCAAAATCGCGCGCTCTCCTTCAATCCGGGATCGACCAGTTCACCTTCTCTTTCGACGGCTACGACAAAGAGACCTATGAGGCCATCCGGGTCAACGCCGATTTTGAAAAGACGGTCGCCAATATCGTCCGTTTTCTCGAGCTCAAGAAAAGCCTGAAGGCGAAAAAGCCCTCCACGATCCTGGAGCTGATCAATTTCCCCGATCTCTATAAAAACGTGACCGAGGCCCAGAAGAAACAATTCCTGAACAATTTCAGAGGGCTCCCTTTGGACAAGGTCATCGTCAAGGAGATTCACAACTGGGCCGGCGAGATCGCCCCTCCCAAGAAATCAGAAAACTATTCCCCCTGCACCTTTCTGTGGCAGGCCCTGGTCGTCTTCTGGGACGGCGAGGTGCTTCCCTGCGCTCAGGATTTTCAGGGCTACTATGTATTAGGCAACGTCCGCGACTCGACTCTTGCGGAGATCTGGAATAATGAACGAATGGTCAGTCTGAGGAAGAAGATCCTGGAGCGGGATACGAATGGCCTGGAGACTTGCTCCCGCTGCGACAGACTCTGGCGCGACCAGATCTTCGGCCTTCCCAAAGAGAACCTCTGGAAATTCCTGGCCAAGAAAATGCCCTAGTGCCAGTCGGGGAAGACGTCTCTTCCGGGAGTGTCAAGGAGGAGCGAGACTCTTTTGGTCTCTACGTCGACGAGATAGAGACCCCAATCTCCCTCGTAGGAATAGTGGCCTTTCGCGTTCGAGCAAAACAAGACGCTCTTCCCGTCCGGAGACCAGGCCGGGAAATAATCGTAGGTCTCATTTCGCTCGGTCAGCCGGATCTGACCGCTGCCGTCTGGATTCATCAGCCAGATGTCTCCTTTGCCGTCCGCTCGCGAAGAAACATAGGCGATCTTGTCTCCGTTCGGAGAAAAGTGGGGCCGGCAGCTCTTCCCGCCTTCCACCAGGGCCGCGTACTCTTTGTTCTCCAAGGTTAAAAACGAAGACATCCCAGCCGGCGCGCCTCCCTCCGGTGAAAGCCATCAAGGGGAGGCGGGAGGAGAAATTGGGGAGAGCGCTCGACCCGGGAAAACCGGGGATGATTTCTTCTTTCTTTTTCGTCAGCAGGTCGATCATCCAGAGCTTGTAGTGTTTGAAGATTCCGGTTTTTTTGAGTTCGGTATAAGCGATCTTTTTCTGATCCGGGAACCAGGCCATCTCGATCTCGTCCCGGGGTGAATCGGTCACAGACGTGACATTGGAGCCGTCTTCGTCCATCTCGAAGATATCGTAATTCCCCTTTGGATTCGCGGTGAAGGCGATCTTCCTGCCGTCTGGAGACCACTGGGGATACTCGCTCTTCCAGGGGTTATCGGTCAGTTTTTTCAACCCCTGCCCGGTCAGGAGGTAGATTTCGTTGTGGCCCCCCAGGTCCGATTGGAAAACGATTTTGCCTTGAAAAGAGACCCGGGCTTTGAACTGACTCAAGTCGATAGGCTTGCTCTCGTTTCGGACTCTCTGTGTTGCCTGGATTTTTCGAACAGATCGATGAAGCCAAAACGAGAAAAAGCAAAAACAGTATCCGGGAATCGCGACATTTCATTGTTCGCTCGAAAGACTTATTTTTTGACGGACGCAACAGGTTTCTTGAACTCAACCCACATTCCACAAATGCAGGCATCGTCGCTGGTCACTTCAAACTGTGAAATCCCGGCCTCTCTCAAGATCTTGCTCATATCCTCGAGGTCGATCCAGAGGTTTTTCGGCGGGCCAAATTCTCCCTTGGTCATTTTTTCTTTGATGATTTCCTTTTCATCGGGGGGGAGAAGTTTCCCCACCCCTCCTCCGATAAAAGCGACGCCTCCGGGCTTCAAGATCCGCCAGATCTCTTTAAACGCCTTGACCTTGTCCTTCCAGAACAAAAACGAGCCGCGGCTAATGACCAGGTCGACCGAGGCGTCGGGAAAAGGCATTTTTTGGACATCACCCAAGACGGTCTCGATTCTCTGGGTGAGTCCCGCGTTCCTGATATTCCGCTGGGCGATCTGGATCGCCGCGGGATCTATGTCCAGGGCCCGGAGTTGGAGATCTGTGATCTTGGCCAACTCGATCGATAGGTAAGCTCCGCCTGCCCCAGCCTCGACACAGAGTCCTCTTGTGATCCCATAATCTTGTTTGATCTGCAAAGCCAGGTAAGGGTACACGTTTTTTAGAGTTGTCCGGGCAATCTTGTCAAAGGCTTCAGCGCTGTTGTGCTCGGCCTCCTGGCCAAGGCTGATGCGAAACAAGAGCAGAAGAAAAATCGCTCCCGCCCGAACAAAACGCCGCGATCGTTCATGAAGGAGCGGTTTCATTTGTTGATTGTGATTTCTTTTGTCAGCAGGTGATTGGCCGATCGGATTTCACAAAAATAAACCCCGCCGCTGACCCTTCTCTGGGTCTCATCAGCGGCCATCCCAGCTCGTCTGATAGAACCCAGGGAAGTTGGTTTCGTTCACCAGAGTTTTGACCTTCTGTCCAGTTTGATTATAAATGACGACCGAAATCTTGTCCAGCCAGGGCGTGAAATAATAGAGGTCGACAGACCCGGACGACTTTGATTCCACGGTCAGCGCCAGCCGATCCTGGGTGACCATGGGGATCTTTCTTCTCCTCTCCCTGTCCTTATAGTCAGGCATAAACTGGAAGGCGTAGCCCAGCCGGGCCTTTAGAGAATATGGCCGGCCCGAATACCACATCCTGTTGAGGACTTGGCCCATCTCCCCTTCCCATTCCGTCGCCAAAATGACCCGGGCGCGGTAGACCTGGAAAACGTCCCAGGCCTGGGGCGAATTCGCCGTCATCAAGACCGGATTCTCTGGCGCCCTCTCCCAGTGGATGCCGTCCACGGATGTCGCGCGTCCGATCCAGGACACTCCCATGGGCCTGTTCCAGCCTTTGTACCACATTTGATAGATCCCGTCCTGGTAGTGGATGTCGGGTTCGTCGACGCTGTAGCCGTCCCAGCGGCCGGGTTGGTCGGGCACGAAAATCGGGTTTTGGGGATGTTTAGTCCAGTGGATGCCGTCAGGGGAAGTCGCGTAACCGATACTGGCTTGATCCTGACGCGGATGATAACTGGCAAACCACATCTTGTAACCTGCGGCCGTTTTGAGGACGCTCTGGCCTTCGACATTCCTCCCTTCCCAGGGCTCGGTCACCCGGATGACGGGATTTCCCGGGTACTTAGTCCAGTGAATGCCGTCCGGGGAGGTGGCGTAGCCGATGCCGAAGACTCCGCCGGCCGTGCCTCCCACGTACCAGATCTTAAAAACCCGCTCCTCCCGATCGAAGAGGACGGCTTCGCAAATCAAGATGCTCGAGTCCCAAGACTCCGCCGGCCCGAGCCTTATGACGGGGTTTTCAGGATGCTTGGTCCAGTTGATCCCATCGCGCGATGTCGCGACACCGATCTGGCAATGGAGGCTCGTCGGTGTTCCGACATACCACATCATATATTGTCCGTTATAAAAACCGACGGTCTGGCAGTCCGCCGCCTTCTCTTCCCATGAGCCCGGCAGGCCCGCGCTCAGGACCGGGTTTCCATAAAACTTGAACCAGCGGTCGCCTCCGGGGAAGAGCACCTCAGGATAGAATCCTTGTTGCTTCACGGCTTCGGCTTCGATTTTGGCATACTCGATCAAGGCCTCCGCCCTGGGCAGGAACCGCCATCTCATCTTTCCGTTGCAGGGGAAGGATTGATGGGGAGTAACCAGGAAGCAGATCAAGAGGATCGCAAAACTACACTTCCAAAAATTTTTCAAGGCTTTAGGGAATGATTTATCTGCTTTAGACGAGCTTTGCTTCCACCGATAGGTAAGATATCGAATCAAATCCGCCTCTCCTCATACCAAAAAAACTGCCGGCCAGATAAGGCACGTCTCGGCCTCTGCCTGTAAGAAGTTTATATGATTTATCAAGGCTTAAAAATTGTCAAGACACGGTTTGAGAAAGCAGCGAAAATTGGCAAGCCTCTTGGCACGAAAATTGGTTGGCAAGATTCTGGCCATTTATGAAATTCAAACGGGAAAAGTACCAGGGGAGGCGCTTGGAAGGAGTGACAAGATGCGGGAGGTTGCTGTCACCTCGTGGTGACATTCTTTGGTTTTACCTTTTATTTAATGAGTCAATATGCTATAAGATGGACGAAATTTCCGGTGCGCGTCCGTTCGCCATCGGAGCCTGATGTTAGGCCATGCGGATAACGTTCATCTACCCGGATTTTGAGAGTCTCGGCGTCGGTTACCTGATGTCCGTCTGCCGCCAGAAAGGCCACGAGGTGGAGTTCGTCCATTACAGCGCGGAAAATCCATACTTCGACACCAAGAACAAAGGCCTGTCCCATTCCCGCATCGCCCGGGTCATCGCCGCAACCAGACCGGACGTGGCCGGTTTCTCTTGCGTCACCGACAATTACCGGCATCAGCTCCAGATCGCCGCGGAGCTCAAGCGGCTTCTGCCGGAGGTCATCACGCTCTTCGGCGGTGTCCATTCCACCTCCGTTCCCGAGCGGGTCATCGAACGGGCGGAAGTCGACAGCGTCGCCATAGGCGAAGCGGAGATCTCCCTCCCGGAGTTTCTGGAATCGTGCCGGCCTGCCGGGAATTCTTTCCGCCTTCCCGAGAACGCCGTCAAGGGCATCGTCTTTAAAAACGACGGCCGGCTCATCGGCAGCTTCGAGGAAGGCGACATCGTCCATGACCTGGACACGCTTCCCTTCCCCTACAAACAGCCTTTTGTGGAGGCGCTCAGGGACGCGGGCACTTTCTATTTCGTTATCACCTCTCGAGGCTGTCCGTTTAGGTGCTCCTACTGTTACAACTCCTATTGCATGCAGGACCGGGGCGGCCCGAGAGTGAGGCAACGCAGTGTGGACAACGTTATCCAGGAGCTCCTCTGGGCCAAAGCCAACTTCCCGATAAGATACATCCTTTTCCTGGACGACTGTTTCACCACGAACACGCCCTGGCTGACCGATTTCTGCGAGCGCTATAAAAAAGAGGTCGGGCTCCCCTTCTGGTGCCTGACCCATCCCCTCTACCTCAACTGGGAAAAGATTAAGCTCCTCAAGCGGGCCGGCTGCAACTCCATTACAATCGGCGTGCAGTCCTTGTCGCAGGAGATCAACCAACGGATTCTCCAACGGCAGTCCGATCGCCTGAAGATCGCCGAGGACATCAAAGCCTTCAAGCGATGCGGCATCCTGGTTCAGGTGGACCACATCCTGGGCATCCCGGAGGATTCCCTGCCCCTGGAGGAAGAGGCCATCCTCTACTACGCTGAGAACAAACCGGATATTCTCAGCGTCTTCTGGCTGACTTATTATCCTAAAGTGGCCATGCTGGACATAGCCAAGGAGAGGGGCATCCTGACCGACGGGGACATCGAACGGCTTGAGGAAGGCTTCAAGATCACCCCGGGCAATTTCCACCTCGGCGGGAGCGTCCGGGACTCGAAGGACTACTACAGCGTCTCTTTGCTGCTCAACTACGTTCCCCTGCTTCCCAAATTCCTCATCAGGTTTCTGGTCAAAAGCCGCCTATACCGAATGTTCCGGGTCAGGAACTTTTACCTGGCCGTGGCCCTCCCCCGGTTCCTGATCAGCCTGATTAACAAGCGCGATATCATCGGCCGGAGCAACATCGTCCGATTCATCAATACAGTGTTCCATTTTCGCTGAAGACCCTGCTGGCTTGTCTCCCCAAGACTATATTCTGAGTTGGTTTCGAGAACCGGGGAACCTGAGGATTGTTGCCGGGAAAGGAATCCGGCCTTTGAGCTGTTTCTTAGTGACAATCAAAACACGAGCGCCAGCCCGATCCCGAATTCCAATCCTCCCAGCTCCAGTGTCCGGCCCTGGTATTCGGCTTGAGCTTTGGTGTACTTCAGCTTCAGGTTCAACCAGACCGGGACGCTCTCGGCAGGCCGGATATAGGTCCCACCCTGGAGATGGTAACCGTGAGCATAGTTGGTGACGGTCCCGATGGGATTGTTCTCATAATAAAAATAGAAGTCGGTCCCGACCCCGGCGTAGGGGAGAAACCAGCCCCTCGGCAAAATGTAGCGGACCCCGAGAGAAAGAGGAAGCATAAAGAATTTCGTCTTTTCTTTGGTAAACGTAAGCTCACCGCTCCGGGAGAACGCTTTGACCTCGAGGTAGAGATTGAAGTTGGAAACAAGGTTTCCGGACAGGATCAGGCCCTCGATGCTTCCTCCTTTTTGATAGACCTTCTTGAATTGAGCGTCACTGGGCGTGAAGCGGCCGTAAACAAACTCGACGGTTCCCTGCTTATCGGAAGCGTGGACCAGCGGGCCCAGAAGGACAGACAGGACGAAGAAAAGAAGAAGACGGAACGCGATATCTTTCTGGCAGCTGTTTCTTTTGTTCAAAAAAACCTCAACCCTTTAGTCGGAATTCACCCTCAAAAGTCATACTTGAGCCCTAACAGAAACTGGAGGGAGGAGAGTTTGACATTCAGGTTGAGATTGTTGACCTTCGGGCTGAAGTAGAGCAAACGGCAGTCTAGGTTCAGAGAGATCTTCGAGCCAATCAAGTACTCCAGATTCACCAGTCCCCCCACGAGCAGGCTCGAGATCGTATCATCGACGTGGGTTATCGAAGTGACCGTCACGTCGGCGCTCGTATAAGGGGGGTTGTCCTCGATCGAGAAATCCTGGATGGAGCTGTATTTGCCGCTCGCATAGCCCAGGACCGGGCCCACCCAGAGGGAGAGCTTGTCAGTTGTTAGGACGGGGTAGGTGCCGGAGAGATAGAAATAATAGAGGTTGTTTTTCAGCTCTTCCGCGGCGCTGACCGTGCGGGGGCTATTCGGAACAAAGGGATGCGGAATGACCAGGTCGAGCGTCTCCGTATACTTAAACTGAGAATAGCCGAGCCCGAGCGTGAGCCTGATTTCTTTTTCCCCGATCTTAAAATATTTGCCCACCCCGAGCTCAAAGAGGGGGCTCGATTTCAACTTATAGGACTCACTGTAGGAACCCGTTTCCCCGTAGAGGATCAGGTCTTTTTGGATCTGCGTCGTCGAGCTCAAAGGGATTCCGATCCCCCCGCCGAGCTGGACGAAAAAGCTCCTCTCTTTCCCCCCGGTCCGCGCCGTTTCCTGGACGGCCGTTTTGGCGGGCTTGATTTTCTTCGCCTCGGTGAGCGTTTCTTTCTTCGCCGGCGGTTCCTTTTTTTTGACCTCGGCGGCTTCTTCTTTTGCTTTGAGCGGGGGCAGGAGCACCTTCCTGCCGGAAAATAACTTTTATACCGTCCTCGACCTGGGATATCCGGTAAAAAGGACTTTTTTCATCGAGGTCGAAGACGACCCGGGCGACACCGGGCTGGAACTGGCCTGCCCGGACGGTCAAGACTCCCAGATCATTGATCTGGAGCGAAGGCCCAGACGAGATTTTCCCAACCGAGGTCAAGTCTATTACCAGCCGGTTGGGCTCGCGGAGCTCAAAGATTTCAAAGCTGAAGTTGCCCTGGACCTTGATCATCACCTGGATCTGGTTGTCTGCCTTTTGGAAGGACATCGCTTTCAGCTCAGAAACACCCTGGGGAGCTGACTTGGCCATCAGGCCCTGGCCGTTCAGCCCAAAAAAGATAAGCGCCATCGCTATCAAGAGCAATTTTGCCAAGTTTTTCACATCGGCCTCCTATCCAAAGGTCATGATTTTGAACTTTAGCTTTTACTATAGCATATTACAGGCCATTTTTAACACTTTTTTCCTTGTTTCAGGCGAATTCCTTGGGCCGGATTGCGCCGCCGGGATTCCCAGCTTTTGGCTTCTTCCCCGACTAAATAAGTGGAGTTAACGGAGGTTTATGGCCAGAAACCGATTGACATCTTAAAAAAATGTGGCAAGATAGATTCATAGATACTTGGAAAAAAATCTGACCGGCGTGGAGGAGTTTGAGAAGGTAACCGATGACTGAAATCAGATCAAAATATGCTTTGATTCCGTTCGCTATGTTCGTGCTTTTGGGAGTATTCTCCAGCCGGGCTCAGGCCGGCACGAACGTCTCCAAGTCTTCGAACCTTGATTCGACCTGCCCACGGATTGCGACCGATTCCAGTGGAAACATCTACGTCGCCTGGGTCGAAATGTATACGACCGAAGGGGGAGACGTTTTCTTTTCCCAATCCACCGACAACGGAGCGAGTTGGAGCACCGCGCTCAATTTGAGCGGCTCAAGGAAAGCCTATGTCAAGGGCGACCGCACCTGCGATATCGACGTTGACGGTTCGGGCCGCATCTACGTCATTTGGGTCGAGAGCGAAATCGTGAAGTTCCGAATCTATTCGGGCGGGTCCTGGGGGGCGACCTCAACTCTCTACACCACAACTTACAAGTGCAACTGCCCGAAAGTCGCTGTCACCCCGGGAGGTGACATTTTTACCTGCTGGTGGACAGAGAATGGAGTTGTCCGTTCCCGCGCCCGGGTCGGCGGCAACTGGGAGGATGTCAAGAACATCAGTCGCGCGGGAGCCTTCACAAAATTCCCCGACATCGCCGTCGGCAACTCGGTCGCCTATTCGGTCTTCGTCGAAAAGGGCTCGAATGGTTACACGGCGGGCTACACGAAACGAAATCTTTCTTACAATTCGGCCTGGACGGCCAAGGATAGCCTACCCTCCCACACCGGTTCCAACCAGCACGCGGTCGTGGCCATCGATTCGAGCGACGTGGCCCATGTGGTCTGGACGCCGGAGCTCGGCGGAACCAGGATTATGACTTATGCCCATTCAACTGGAAGCGGCTTTACGCCGGCCGAAGATATCTCCAGGGAGCAGATGCTGCACTATCCTTCGATCGCGGCCAACGGTCAGAGGGTTTGCGCCATCTGGCAGATCGGGGCCTACGATGCCGGCACGAGCGTCGCCTACAACATCCGCCAGGACGGAGACTGGGCCGGACAGGCCTCAATCCCGCAGTCGGGAGGGGGGTCATTCTGCGACGTCGCCGCGAGCCCAGACGGGTCGGTCTTTTATTTTCTCTGGGATTCGGACGGAGAGATCTACTTCACCTCGAACTCGTCAAGCCCGCCGCCGCCGCCGCCCGGAAATCAGCCGCCGATTTCCGACTTCACCTTCAACCCGGCCACGGGCGAATACCCCCTGAAAGTCACCTTCGACGGTTCGGCCTCGTATGACCCCGATGGAAGCGTTGTCGCCTATGCCTGGACGTTTGGCGACGGAGGGAGTGGCGGAGGAAAAATCGTCAACCACACCTATCAAAAGAACGGCACCTTCACCGTCAAGCTCACCGTCACCGACGACAAAGGAGCGACCGGAACATATTCCAGGCCCATAAAAATCTTGAAGCCGAATGTCAACCCGACGGCCGATTTTGCTTTCTCCCCCACAACCGGCATTTTCCCGCTGGCGGTCAATTTTGACGCCTCGGCTTCCCATGATCCGGACGGATCGGTCGCGACCTATGCCTGGACCTTCGGAGACGGCGCGACAGGCAACGGCAAGCTCACCAGCTACACCTATCACAAGAGCGGGACATTCAGCATCAAACTGACGGTCGCGGACGACCGTGGAGGCACCGGCTCAAAGACCAAATCCATCACCGTCTTGGGCCTCTACGCACCGCTGAACGTCCGGTGGCAAACCCAGGTCGATGAGAGTCTTTTCCAGTCCCGCTATGTTACCAAGATTGAGTGGAGCAGCAATCCAAACAATCAAGGCCTCATCCAGATCACCGGCTACCGTATCTACCGGAAGGGAATCCAGGAATCGACCACTGCCTACAGGCCGATCAAGGACGTGGACAGCCAGACCTTCTCGCACCTGGATATGGACGTCAAAGGCATGGACCTCTACACCTACGCCGTGACCGCAGTGGACAATCAAGGCCACGAGAGCGCCATCGTCAGCTCTTCCGGAATCTACAGGGATGCAGAGAGAAACGGAAGCTTGAACAAAGACCCGATCAAATAACTCTGACGACTCCGGACCACCGCGTGGCTTCTTGACGCCTTTCCTCAAGTGTGTTTATATTACCCTGATCTATGATTTCCGAGAAAATCTCTTCTGAAAAAGCCGCTTTCGTTTTTCTCATTATTCTGGCGCTCTTAGTCCGGACCTGGGGCATCAACTTTGGCCTCCCCCTTTCTCTCAATGTCGATGAAGCCCGCATTGCCCAGATCTGCATTGACTATTTCAGCAAAGGATTGAATCCCCATTTTTTTCACATTCCCACACTTTATACCTATCTCGGTCCGGAACCTGGGCGCTTTACTGCGGGCGGGAAAGATCGCGGGAGATTCCCGACGCGGGCTGAATTTATCGCTCATTTCAATCAGGACCCAACCATCTTTTACATCCTCGGCCGCATGCTGACCGTTTTCCTGAGCGTGGGGACGGTGCTGCTTGTCTATTTCATCGGAAAAAGGATGTACAGCTGGCGGCTGGGATTCCTGGCCGCACTTTTCCTCATTTTCTCGCCCGAACACAACAAGATCTCCCACTATATGGAACCTGATTCTCCGATGCTTTTTTTCCTGGCTCTGTCATTTCTATTCATCTGGTTCATTTATACTCGGGGCGAGCGGAAGTACTATCTGTTGGCCGGACTGGCCGCCGGACTTGGCCACAGCCACTAAGTATGGAGGTCAAATTCTTTTCCTGCCCCTCTTCCTCGCTCACACATTTTACATCCTGGAAAATAAGCTTCCCCTCCGGAGAATCATCTTCAGCTCGAATCTCGTTTTGTCCGTCGTCGTTTTCTTCGCGGCCTTTTTTGCCGGTTGCCCCTATTCGATCCTGGACTTTCCCACATTCTGGAGAGACTTCAGCTGGCAGTCCCGGCATCTCTACACGGTGGGCCATTTTGGCGATTCGACGGCCGACCCGGCCTGGCTTTTCTACCTTAAATATGGTTTCAGAGAGAACGTCGGAATCCTGGCCCAGTTCCTTGTTCTAGGCGGAATCGTCTTTGGCCTCGCCCGTCATAGGAAGAAAGACCTGATCCTTCTCTCCTATCCCCTTTTCCTGTTCATCATCATCGGCACATGGAAGACAAGAGCCACCCGGTACATGCTCCCCCTCGCACCGTTCTTTATTCTCTTAGGGGCACTCTTTCTGGACGCTCTATTGTCGCGGCTAAAAGGGCTGTCCTCTTTGCGCCTTTTAAGAGCAAAGGTTCCTGCCGCGGGAGAAAAAATCCTCGCCGCTGCCGTGGTCATTCTCTTCCTCCTGGCCCCAGCCTACAAGGTCATGATGTTCGATCGCACCCTCACTCAGCAAGATACCCGGATCACGGCCAAGGTCTGGATTGAAAAGATCATCCCGAAGGGCAGCCGGGTCGCACTGGAGTCCTACTGCCCTCAACTTTCCTCAGCAAGATTATGAACTTTTTTACCGGCACACCCTGAGCCAGGTCAACCTGGAGTGGCTCAGTTGGAAAAAAATCCAATATGTGGTCACCAGCGACGCCATGTCGGCCCGGTTCACCCGCTTTCCCAAAGAATTTCCCAAAGAAGCGGAATTTTACCGTTCGCTGGAAGCCCACGCCGTCCTGGTAAAAACCTTTGAGCCTGCCTGGGATGAGTACAAGAATGACCTCGCCTTGACCGACCTCCACAACCCCACGATCAAGGTCTACAAATGGACGAGCTGTCCCACCTTTCTTTTTCCCGGAAATTTTGCCTTTTATTCGCAGAGTGTCGCCCTGAAAAAGGCAGATGACGGGAGCTGGACACTTTCCAGTTTCGTTACCGGAAGGCCGCTCCCCGGGCTGGATGAACAAGTGAGAAACCCGTACGTCCGGATCTCCGATCACCGGGGAAAAGAAATCAGTAGGTTAGAGGTTTACCCGGGCCGTTTGGAGAAAGAGTCCGACTTTTCCTATTCGGGTTCCGCTCGTCTTCCTTCATGGTCGGATGATGCCAAGGTTTCGATCGGCTATAAATATGCCCTTAAGACCCCCGGACTCAGGCTTCCCAAGCCGGAGGGAGAGCTGGCCAAAGAATCCACTGTCTTTGAGGGAACGGTCAAGTCTGATCCTTCCCAAAAGTCCTTCCTCTGTCTTTATTATTACATCCTCGTTCCAAACGACCGCGGCCATGCTTACTGCCAGGTCGTTTCCCTGGCCAACAAGGGCGGGTCATGGCGACTCTCCAGCACGGTGTTCGGGGGAGAGCTCCGCTGGGGCGATGAGTCCGTCCTCAACCCCTTTGTGCAAATCATCGACCAAGACGGCCGTGAGGTTCAAAAACTCGTTCTCTTTGAGGGCAGGGTGGGCTCTTGGCAGGCCGACCGCAGAGCGCCCGTCAGCGGATCGTGGGAAATTCCTTCTCTGCCTCGTCCCTTCAGGATCATGGTCGGCTACGACGCCTTTTACAACAACGAAAAGCCGGCCCGAGCCGGAGGATCGGAAAGTTTCGAGGTCCGCGAGCTCCCGCCCTTCGAGGAAAGAAGTGAGCGGTGAAAAAACCAAAGCTCACTTCACTTGTTGCGCCTTTGATCCACTGCTCACTGCTCACGGCTCACTAAAATGTGTTATAATCTCCCCCGATGAGGATCAAGAAAAGCAAGAAGACGGCGCCGGCGCCGGAAAAACGCTCGGCGAAAAAGCGCACTTTTCCCTCAGAGATCGTCGGCATCCTCGTCGTCTTTTTGTCGCTTTTCCTTCTGATCAGCCTCGTCAGCTACGACTCCAAGGACCCATCCTGGGCCAGCGTCACTTCCTCCCGGGCCAAAGTCCATAACTTCGGAGGAAAAGTCGGTGCCTCGCTGGCCGAGGTTCTTCTTCAGTTCCTCGGCCTTTCCTCTTTTGTTTTCCCCTTCCTCCTGGGCTATCTGGGGCTCAGGTCAATCATGTCCCAGAAAACCGCCCGACTCCTGCTGCGATTCGGCGGGACGGTCCTCTTTGTTTTTATCCTGAGTTCCCTATCCTTTATGCTGTTCCAGAGCTACACCTGGGGAGGGACCGAGATCCCGGCCGGCGGCATCATCGGAAGCTCCCTCTCTTCCCTCCTGATTCGCTATTTTAACCACGTCGGGACGCTGATCTTTCTCATTGCCGGGCTCATCCTTTTCATCATGTTCTCCACGGAATTCTCCTTGAGCAAGGTCCTTCATTCCTTGGCCCGCATTTCTCAGTTCGCCTTCAAGGAAGTCAGGATCCGGGTTATCCATTACCAGAAGTCCAAGAACAAAGAGAAGATGAGGGATAAAGTCGTCAAGAAGTACTCCACGCCGGTTCCGGAGAAAGACAAAGAAAAAGAAGACAAAAAAGAGGCGAAAAAAGAAGAGAAGCAAAAAAAAGCCAAGGAACCAAGGAAGGGGCTCAAACTGGGGACCGCTCCTCCTGTCGCCGAACCCCCGCGGCCGCCTGAGAAGTTCCTCTTCCCGGAAATGGAACTGACAGGGGATTATCATTTTCCGCCCTTCAACTTGCTCGACCCCGGCAAGCCATCGGAAAAAGTCGATAAAAATGAACTCTATGAAAAAAAGCAGCGGATCGAGGAGAAGCTCCGTGAGTTCAAGGTCCAGGGAGAGGTCAGGGAGTACCATCCCGGCCCGGTCATCACGACCTACGAATTCTGTCCCGATCCGGGGATAAAAATCGCTCAGGTCGCCAACCTCGCCGAGGACCTGTCTCTGGCCCTGGGCGCGGAATCGGTGAGAATTCAGAGAATCCCCGGCAAATCCTCACTAGGGGTGGAGATCCCCAATAATCGGCGAGAGGTCATCAACCTCAGGGACATCATCCAGTCGGAAAAATTCATGAACGCTCCCTCCAAGTTGAGCTTCGCCCTGGGGAAAACCGTCCACGGCGAGGTCTACGTGACCGATCTTTCGGTCATGCCCCACCTGCTCATCGCCGGGGCGACGGGAACAGGGAAGAGCGTCGCCCTCAACGCCCTTATCGCCTCCATCCTTTACAAGTCCACCCCGGACGAAGTGAAGCTGATCCTCATCGACCCCAAGAGGCTGGAATTCACCCTCTACGAAGGCATCCCCCACCTCCTCAGCCCGGTGATCAACGATCCCAAGAAAGCCGCCCCTGTGCTCTATTACGCAATCAAGAAAATGGAAGAGAGGTACCAGACACTGAACCTGATGAAGGTCCGCAACATCGAGCAGTACAACCAGCAGGTCAAGCAGATCCTGACCGAAAAGAGAGGGAAGCTCTCCGATGAGGAGAAAGAAAAATTCAAGCCGCTCCCCTACATCATCATCATCATTGATGAGTTGGCCGAGCTGATGATGGTCGGCGCCCAGGATGTGGAGAATTGCATCGCCCGGTTGGCCCAGCTCGCCCGGGCCGTGGGCATTCACCTGGTGATGGCGACCCAGCGTCCGTCGATCGATGTCATCACCGGGACGATCAAGAACAATTTCTCAAGCCGGATCGCTTTCCGCGTACCCTCCAAAGTCGATTCCAGAATCATCATCGACACGATCGGAGCCGATAAGCTCCTGGGCCTCGGTGACATGCTGTTCATGCCTCCCAACTACCCCAGAATCATCCGGCTGCACTGCGCTTACATTTCCATACCGGAAGTCAGACGCCTGGTCAAATTCGTCCGGGAACAGAGGACGCCGAAATACGATGAGAAGATCGTCAACGTGGTCAAAGGCCCGTCGGATCAGATTTGGGACGAAGATGGGGAGAAGGATGAGCTCTACGAAAAAGCCGTGGAGCTCATCCTCAACACCGGCCAGGCATCGGTCTCCTACCTCCAGAGAAAGCTGAAACTGGGCTATGCCCGGGCCGCAAGAATCATCGACCAGATGGAACAAGAAGGGATCCTGGGCCCCGGCGAAGGAAGCAAACCCAGGGACATCCTTGTCGACCCCATCTCCTACCTCAAACAAAAAGAGCAACAATAACTCGTCTATCTCGTCTATCTCGTCATCCGTCTCCCGGTGAGCACCAGTGAGCTGTGGGCAGTCGATGGTGAGGAGTGAGGGGCAAGGAGTGAAGAGTCCAAAACAACAAATAAAGGATCGCTTTTTTATGGATTTGGCGAGAAAGACAAGATTGACGAGACGGACGAGATCGAATAGCGAGATAGACGGTTTTAGTGGATTGATGGCAGGCGAAGGGAGCTCTTGGTCTCGAGCCTGGAGCGCTGCCACTTATCTTTGGGAATGGAGAGGAAAACATCGACGACCAGCGGATCGAATTGACTGCCGCTGCATTTCTCGATCTCCCAAATGGCCTCATCAAAGTCTCTTCCTCTGCGGTAGGGCCGGTCGGAAGTGATGGCGTCGAGTGTGTCCGCCAGGGCAAAGATCCGGGCTTCGAGGGGGATCTGTTCACCGGCCAAGCCGTAAGGATAGCCGCTGCCATCGTAGGATTCATGGTGGTAGAGCACGACCCGGGCGGCCTCTTTTAAGGAATCGAATTCGGCGATCATCTCGTGGCCGAGGAGAGGATGGTCCTTGACGATCTCCCTCTCGATCGTAGTCAGGGGGCCTGCCTTTTTCAGGATGGACTCGGGGACTCCGATCTTGCCGATGTCGTGAAGCAGAGCGCCCCTCTCCAGGTCACTCAGGAATTTCTTATCATCGATCCCGAGCGCCCTGGCCAGAAGCAGCGCATAACTCGCCACGTACTGGGAATGGCCCAGAGAATCCTCGTTGTCGTCGGTGGCGGCGATGAAATAGAGAAGGTTGGAGTTGAAGAACACCTGGGCTTCGGAGACGTTCTTTCCCATCTCGGATACGTGCTCCTTGAAGACACGCTCATAGTACTGGTCCAGTTCTTTAAGAATCCGCCGGGCCGAGATGATCTTGACGAGCTTCTCGAGCTGGTTATCCCAACAGAAATGTTTCTGGAGCTCCTGCTCTTTTTCCGGTGATTCGGGGAGCGGCATCGGGGATAGAGTCCGGCCGTTCGTGTCTCCGCGGCGGTCCAGAAAGAGAAGGGCGTTCAGCCCCTGCGTCAGGCTAAAGCTCGAGAATGTCCGGTTTTTCTGAGGGCTCAGGGCTTCCAGTTTGCTGAAGGTCTGGAAGTATTCAAGCTCCCTGGGGGTCATGGTCTGATAGAAGACGCTTTTCAGGCCTTTTCCATCTTCGAGGACAAACCGCTTCTGGCGTCCTGTCTCAGCTGTTGTCTTCATCGATCCTTTCATCCTTGGTTACTCTTATACTTCCATCCTGAAGCGCGGTTCCAAAAGTTTAGTCGGAAAAGGCAAAAAAAAATTGAATCCTCTGTCTCCTCCTCAAAGAATGGCCAACCTCCTACGCCGAGCCTAAGCTCCTTCCTGAACGACTCCGGCGGCGGAGCGGCGTTCCGGCTGACTGGGAGCGAAGAGGTCCAGGACCTCAAAACCTTCTTGTTTCAGCCTGTTCTCGATGTGGTTATAGAAATCTCGCTCTGTTTTGAGAACGAAATAACCGGGTTCTTTTCGCCCCTCCGGATGATCTCCCATGGTTGTCCTCAGTTCAAATGCACAAGATTAGTCGAGGCTCGGGACCAAAAATTGATAGGACCTTTGCTTGTCAACCCAGGGACCAATCGATATAATAACAGCCGTGAGCGCAGAAAAGAGGGAGTTCAATCTCGAAGAGATCATCACCAAGTACAGACCGGTGGTCAGCTTCAGAGTCAGACGCACCCTGGGAAGCTACAGCCCGGACTGGGAGGATGTGGTCGCAGAGATCATGACCCAGACCATCGAAAAGCTGCGCAAGGGCGAGTTCCGGGGGGATTCCTCGATCGGGACCTTCATTTATACCATTACCAGCCGAAGGATTGTGGACCATATCAGGGAGAAGAGCAAGGTCCTGAGACACATCCCCGAGAGCAACCCCTTTCCCGACCCCCAGGAGGATGTCGAGAGCAAAGAGCGGGCGGAATGGATCTCCGGCGCTCTGGACAAGTTAAAACCCAAGTTCAAGGAGGTCATCTATCTCTATTATTATAAGGAACTCTCCAGGGAGGAAGTGGCCAAGCGCCTGGGAATCTCGCCCCGAAGAGTGAGTGAGCGGGTCAACTACGCCCAAAAGCTGCTCCGCAAGATCATGAAAAAATGAGTGATTCTTTCAGTTTTTCGGCCCTGAATTCGACTAAATTGTTGAAATCAGGTTAAAAGAGTAAAGGTGAGTCCAATGAAGAAATGCATGTATGAAAATCAGATCGATGATTACCTCCTGAACAGACTCCCGGCTTCCGAAAAAGAGAAATTTGAAGAGCACTATTTCAACTGTCTAGCCTGTTTTGAGTTGACCCGCGAACGAGACGAGATGATAAGGGCTATCAAGTCCAAAGGGGCCGAGTTCTTCGCCAAGGAGCCTGCGGCTGAAAAGGGCCGGGCGCCCGCCTGGTACCAGAATGTTCTTTCCTTTCTGACCCCTAAGACAGTGGGCCGTGGCCACGGTTTCAGCGGCCATCGTCTTGATCACTGTTTTCGGAGTCCTCCCGAGCCTCAAGCACGGCACTCCCCAGTTCTATCTCAATGAAGGCGAAACGGTCCGAGGAGGTTCGATCCAGCTCATCTCACCGCTGTCGGACGTCAGCTCGGTGCCGGCCGCTTTTGAATGGAAGAGCCTGGGCGACGATATCGAATACCAGTTCTACCTATCTAACCAGCAGCTTCTCTGGAAGGGCTCGACCAGAGAGAGCAGGATCGTCCTGCCGAACGAGGTGAAGAACCGCATCGTCGCCGGAGAGAGATATTCCTGGCAGGTGAAAGCGTTCAATCCCAAAGGCGCGTTGATCGCCGTTTCCAGCAAGGTCCCGTTCAAGATTTCCAGAGTCGAATAAACCGAGGGAGTTGGATTTTCTTTTGAGGGAAGAAAAACCAACTCCTTTTTTTTGTCTTCGATTCTCCGGAAGGCCCCCAAAAGAGAAGTCGGTCAGCTTTTTCAGTCTTCGATGAGCCTGTCTTCTTCCCCGGTGTACATCCGGCCGCGGCTCTCTTCCTCAAAGGCCAGACAGCACATCAGGCGTCCGCAGAGGCCGGATATCTTGGTCGGGTTGATGACGATCTGCTGCCTCCGGGCCTTCTGGATGGTGACGGGCTCGAAGCTCCTCATAAAACTGGAGCAGCAGAGCGGTCTTCCGCACACGCCCAGCCCGCCGATCATCTTGGCCTCGTCGCGGACGCCGACCTGGCGCATCTCGATCCTCATCCTGAACTCCTTGGCCAGGTCTTTGACCAATTGACGAAAATCAATTCGGCCGTCGGCCGTATAGTAGAAGATGCCCTTCTTCTCGCTGAAAAAATAGCGGACGGCGACGAGTTTCATCGGCAGACCGCGGGCGCTGATCCGTCTCAGGCAAAAATCCAGGGCCCTTTTTTCCTTTTCCCGGAGCCACTCGAACTTCCTCTTGTCCTCTTCGGTGGCCTTTCGGATCACCCTGGCCGCATCCTTGACCGCTTTGGGAGATGTGCAGAGGCAGCTCGAAAGATCGACCACTGTCGCCAAGTCGCCCCCCAGCTCCGATTCGACCAGGCACAGGTCTCCCCGTTGGACAGCCAAGCCTTCGGTTTTGGCGCGCACGAGCCTGCCTGTGCTTTCCGAGATCATGCAGACAATATCAGACATTTCTCTGTTCTCCAAATCTTGAAAAAAGTGAGCTGACCAAGAGGCCTGTGTTCAGGTTCCTGGACAGGCCGGCCGTCGCGAAATCGATCTGGGCCAGCCCCTCCAGGGTTCCCTCCAAGCCGAGGAGTTTTTCCGCCTCTCTGAGCTCATTTTCAAAGTCCGGATTCAGGAGGTAGCGTGTCTTACCCCCCTCCTTGAGCAGGACAACATCCCGCCCGAACGATGACAGGAGCTCCAGGATCTGCTCGAGTTCCTCCCTGACGACGGAGCGCTGGGCTGTGCTCAGCTTCCTTAGGACGCCCGACGCCCCCCGGCCTTGGAGGAGCGCCAGAAAAAGCCCCCAGGTGTCGCGCTTCCTTTTCTGAACCTCCTCCCATTCTAAGGAGAGGGCTTTGTCCAGGTTCCCTCTCGCCACAAGAGAGACGATCTTGGCTCTGTCCTCGGGAAAACCGCGCTCGAGGAGCAGTCTCTCGATCTCCGGGTTGGAGACGGGAAGGAAATTCAGAATCCGGCAGCGCGACCGGATCGTGGGCAGGATCAGATACGGGTTGCTGGTCAAGAGGATAATATGGGTAAAAAGCGGCGGCTCTTCCAGGATCTTGAGGAGAGAGTTGGCCGCCTCATCGTTCATCTTGTCCGCTTCCTCCACGATAAAAACTCTCTTCCCCTTGATCATCGGCCTCAGATAAGCCATCTGCTTCAGGAACCTCATCTGACTGATCTTGATGACCTCCTTCTCGGCGGTGATCTCCATGACGTCGGGGAACCTGTGGTTATCTATGGCTAGGCAATTCGCGCATTCGTCACAGGAGTCGTCTTTCTTGCGCTCGCAGTTCAGGGCTTTGGCCAGGACGAGAGAGGTGGTTTTTTTGCCGACGCCCTCGGGACCGCAGAAAAGCAGGGAATTGGGAACGCGCGACCTCTCCAGGGCGATCCGCAGCGTCTTCTTTATCCGCTCATTGCCGGGAATATCTTTAAAAGCCATCTGTTCTCTCTTCAGCTGCCTGGGCCTCAGCCAGGGCTCGCCGCAAGAAGGGCGCAGTGTGGGACTTCTTGGCCCGGGCCACCTCTTCGGGAGTCCCCTCGGCCACGATCCAGCCGCCTTCTTCTCCCCCCTCGGGACCCAGGTCTATAATATAATCGGAATACTTTATAACTTCAAGGTTGTGCTCAATCGTCACAACCGTGTTGCCGAGCCGGACCAGTTCCGTCAGGAGCTCGAGCAGGTGGCTGACATCATCAAAGTGGAGCCCGGTCGTCGGTTCGTCGAGAAGATAAAGGGTCCTGCCGGTATTCTTCCGGCCGAGTTCCTTGGTCAGTTTGATCCGCTGGGCCTCTCCTCCGGAAAGCGTGGGGGCCGGCTGCCCCAGGCGGATGTAAGCCAGGCCGACTTTTTTGAGCGTGGCCAGCTTGCGCTTCAGAACCGGGTGAGCCTTCAGAGACTCATAAGCTTCGTCCACCGTCATCTCCAGATAGTCGGAGATGTTCCTCCCTTTGTAATAGACAGAAAGTGTCTCCTTGTTGTAACGCTTCCCCCCGCAGCGGTCACAGGTGACAAAGACGTCGGGAAGAAAATGCATCTCGATCTTCTTGACCCCGGCTCCCTGGCATTCCTCACACCGTCCTCCGGAGAGGTTGAAGCTGAACCGGCCGGCCGCATAGCCGCGGAGGCGGGCTTCCTGAGTGCGCGAAAATAGCTCCCGCAGGGGAGTGAAGAGCCCCGTATAGGTTGCCGGATTCGAGCGCGGCGTCCGCCCGATGGGCCGCTGGTCAACCGAGATGATCTTGTCGAGCTGCTCGGCTCCGAGGATGCCCCCGTGCCGGCCGATTTTCTGCTTAGCCCGGTAGAGCTTGTTGATCAGACTTTTGTAAATGATATCATAGACCAGTGTGCTCTTCCCTGACCCTGAGACGCCGGTGACGGTTGTCATCACCGAAAGAGGCAGCCGGACGTTGATCTCTTTGAGATTGTGCTCGGCGGCTTTCAGAATGGTGAGCCAGCCTTTCGGCTCCTTCCTCTCCGCGGGGACGGGGATTCGCTTCTCGCGCCGCAGATATTGGGCGGTCAGAGAGCTCGGGGAACGGAGGATCTGACCGATGTCTCCCTCGGCCACTTTGTACCCGCCTTTTTCGCCCGCGCCTGGACCGAGGTCAAGAATAAAATCCGCCGAGCGGATGGTCTGTTCATCGTGTTCAACAACCACGATCGAGTTGCCTTCGTCCCTGATTCCTCGCAGGAGCGAGATCAGCCGGCCGTTGTCTCTCTGATGAAGACCGATCGTCGGCTCATCCAGCACGTAGAGCACTCCCCTCAGCCGGGCTCCGATCTGCGCGGCGAGACGGACTCGCTGGGCTTCACCTCCGGAGAGCGACCCGGTCGTCCGACTGAGTTGAAGGTAAGGCATTCCGAGCTCGGCCATAATCTGGAGGCGGCCGGAGATCTCTTTCACGATCCTGGGCGCCACGGCCTTCTGGGCCGGAGAAAACTCCAGGCCCGCCAGCACTTCTATGAGCCGGCTGACCGGAACAGAACTCAGCTCATGGATATTTTTGTCGCCTATCTTTACGGAGAGGCTCTCGGGTCGCAGCCTCATCCCCCGGCAAGTGGCACAGACTTCATCGGTGACTTCGACCTCGCCCCACTCGTTGAGGGCGGTCTGGTAGCCCAGCCCGTGACACCCGGGGCAAGCGCCGTAAGGGCTGTTGAAAGAAAAATTCCTCGGTTCGAGCTCGGGCAGATTGAGCTCGCAATCGGGGCAGCGCAACCTCAGAGAATAATATGCCTCCTGGCCGTTCTCCCGGACAACCAAGATCTCATCCCTGGAGACCTCCAAAGCCTTTTCTATGGCCTCCTTGAGCCGGGCTTCTGATTTCGACGAAACCCGGACTTCGTCGACCAAAACATCCACTTCGTGTTTCTTGGTCTTTTCCAGAACGATTTTCTCCTCGAGCTCCCGCCAAGTCCCGTCAACCCGGAGCCGGAGAAAGCCTTTCTTTCTCAGCTTTTCAAAAAGACGCTGGTATTCGCCTCTTCGCCCCTTGACCACAGGAGCACACAGTCTGATCTTTTCCCCTGAGAGAGTCTCCAGAATCCGGCCCAGGATTTGCCCGGGCGTCTGGTAGCTTACCTTTCGGCCGCAGCGGGGACAGTGGGGAATGCCGGCTCGCGCGAAGAGCAGCCGGACGAGGTCGTAGATCTCCGTGACCGTGCCGACCGTTGAGCGCGGGTTCGAGGAGATTGTCTTCTGGTCGATCGAGATCGACGGGGAGAGACCCTCGATGGATTCCACCTCCGGCTTCTCCATCTGCTCGATGAACTGGCGGGCGTAGGCGGACAGGCATTCGATATACCGCCTCTGCCCCTCGGCATAGAGGGTGTCGAAGGCGAGAGACGACTTTCCGGAGCCGCTCGGGCCGGTGACGACAATCAGCCTGTTTCGCGGCAGATCGACGTCTATCCGCTTGAGGTTGTGCTGGGCCGCTTTTTTGACCCTGATCTCTTCCAGCATGCTCCTATTTTAGCCGTTCGGGCGCGTTTAGACAACCTCATAAATATAGTCAACTTATCGGAATAATAGGATGCGAGAAAGCTAAGTGTCGAGCGAGTGAGCGGTAAAGACGACAGGGCGTTCAAAGATTAACCAGACCCTCCGTAATTCCAGGCTGAGTTCGTTAGAAATGCGAGCAGGAGAGGGTCGGAAGACTGCTGAACCTTCCAAGGGAGCGAGAGAGCGGGCTCGGGCTGCCATGCTTAATCGGGGTCAAATTTCTCCCCTCTTAACCTCCTTACCTGCTCACTCCTCACGGCATTCACTGTTCTTGACGGGGAACGGCGGTACGTCTTAATGTTGACCATTTGCGCTTTATAGGATAGCATGGATCGAGGTCATTGAGACGGGCATGCCCAGAGAAGAAAACCTCCTAAAATCCCTGGAACTCCTGAGGGAAATCGGCCGCAAGTCCGATTCCATCCGGGCGATCAAACACCTGCCGGCCCAGGCAGGCCGGTTTCAGGATTACCCGGACGGTGTGCACCCCGCCCTCCTCGAGGCCCTGAGGCAGAAGGGCTTCGAGCGGCTCTATTCCCACCAACTGACCTCTTGGCAGGCCCTTCGAGAGGGGAAGAACATTGTTGTCGTCACCCCGACCGCTTCGGGAAAAACGCTCTGTTACAACCTTCCCGTTCTCGACACGATTCTCAAGGACCCCTCCGCCCGGGCCATCTATCTTTTCCCGACCAAAGCGCTTTCCCAGGACCAGCAGGCCGAGCTCAACGAGATCATCCATTTCCTCCCCGAAGAGATCCGTATCTTCACCTATGACGGAGACACACCCCAGGATGCGCGCAAGGCCATCCGGGCCAGGGGACACATCGTCCTGACCAACCCGGATATGCTCCACTCGGGCATTCTTCCCCATCACACCAAATGGATCAAGCTCTTCGAGAACCTGAGATACATCGTCATCGATGAGCTCCATAACTACCGGGGGATCTTCGGCAGTCATCTGGCCAACGTTCTTCGGCGGCTGAAAAGGATCGCCCAGTTCTACGGCTCTAACCCCCAGGTCATCCTCTGTACAGCGACCATCGCCAATCCGGTCGAGATGGCCGAAAAAATGATCGAGCGGCCGGTCGCCTTGGTCGACGACAACGGAGCGCCGCGGGGGGAAAAGTATTTCATCTTTTATACGCCGCCCGTGGTCAACAAGCCGTTGGGGATCCGGCGGTCTTATGTCAACGAATCACGCCGTCTGGCCTCGATCTTCCTCAAGAATCGTCTCCAGACGATCATCTTCGCCCAGAGCCGGCTGATCACCGAGGTCCTGCTCACCTACCTCAAGGCAGACATCGAGAAGACGATCAAGGACGAGGGCCTGATCAGGGGCTACAGGGGAGGCTATCTTCCCCTCACCAGGCGGGAAATCGAGAAGGGCCTGCGCGAGGGCAAGATCCTCGGAGTCGTCTCGACCAACGCCCTGGAGCTCGGGATCGACATCGGAAACCTGGACGTGGCCGTGCTGGCCGGCTATCCCGGCACGATCGCCAGCACTTGGCAGCGGGCCGGGCGGGCGGGCCGCAAGACCGGAAAATCCGCGGCCGTGCTCGTGGCCTCGAGCTCCCCGCTCGATCAATTCATCGTCAACCACCCCGATTACTTCTTTTCGAAACCGCCGGAGCGGGCGCTCATCAATCCCGACAACCTCTCCATTCTCATCAGCCACATCGAGTGCGCCGCGTTCGAGCTCCCCTTCACGGACGGCGAAAAATTCGGCGAGGTCGAACCCTCTGAGATTCTGAAATTCTTGGAGGAAGAGAAGCTCGTTCACCACTCCCAGGACAAATGGTTCTGGACCTCCGATGTCTATCCGGCCGACGGCGTCAGCCTGCGCAGCATCAGCTCCGACAACTTCGTCGTCGTCGACACCACCCAAAAATCCAAAGCCATCGCCGAGGTCGACTTCTCCTCGGCCCTGACAACCCTCCATCCGAAAGCCATCTACATCTGCGAAGGAGAACAGTACTTCGTCGAGAAGCTGGAGTATGACCAGCGCAAGGCCTATGTCAAAAAGACCGATGTTGACTATTTCACCGATGCCATCGACTATACCAAGATCAAGATCCTCGATGTCTTCAACAAAAAGGCGCTCGACCGCTGCACCGTCTCCCACGGAGAGGTCCACGTCGCCACTCAAGTGGTCGGCTTCAAAAAGATCAAGTTCCAGACCATGGAGAACGTCGGAGCCGGAGACCTGAGCCTGCCCCAGAATGAGATGCACACCACGGCCTACTGGCTGACCATTCCCGCCTCCGTCATGCAGGCTTTGCCCTTCCCTTCGGAACAGAAGATCAACGGGCTCTTCGGGCTGGCCTATCTTCTCCACCACGTCTCGCCGTTGTTCATGATGTGCGACCTCCACGACGTCGGAGCCTCCATCGGAGACAATGCCACCGGCGAATCCGTTCCTCCCCGGACCATTCCCCTCAAGATCCTGCGCCAGGAAGAGCAGCCCATCTTCGCCGACGCCGACTTTGAGCCCAACATTTTTATCTACGACAATTATCCCGGCGGAATCGGGCTGAGCCCTTCACTCTTTGAGCTAGAGACGACCCTCCTCGAGCACTGTCTCAAGACGATCGAAGTCTGCCCCTGCCAGGAAGGGTGCCCCTCCTGCGTCGGCCCGACCAAGGAGAGCGGCGAACAGGCCAAGCAGGTCGCCAAGGAAATCCTCAAAGCCCTTCTTTAGTAAGCTGTGAGCCGTGATCTGTGAGCCGGTCAAATCAAAAAAAAGAATCGTTCACTGCTCAGTGCTCACTGATCACCGCTCACTTGCTTGGGTTTGACTTTGTCTGTTCCATGTGCTACTTTCAGGGTGAAATAAGATGAATTTTCTGGATTTGATTGCCGGCGCCAGCCCCGTTGTACAGCTGGTTCTTTTGGTTCTTGTCTTCTTTTCAATCTTTTCTTGGACGATCGTTTTTTTCAAGCGGAAGACCCTCAAGACGGCTGAAGCTCAGTCCCGAAAGTTTCTGGCCGTTTTTCGCAAAAGCACCAATCTCTCCGAGGTCAACGAGGCGGCCCGCAGATATCAGTCCAGTCCTCTGGCTTCTCTCTTCCAGTCGGGCTTCAAGGAACTGGCTTATCTGGCCAAGTCCAACCCGAAGCCCGAGCTCAGCCCGGACAAAATGGACAACCTGAACCGGGCGCTGCTCAAGGCCTCGAACTCGGAGGTGGCCAAGCTCGAAAAAATGATGAGCTTTCTGGCCACGACCGGAAGCGTGACCCCTTTCATCGGCCTTTTCGGCACAGTCTGGGGAATCATGGATGCGTTTATCAGGATCGGGGTCGTGCGCTCCGCCAGCCTGGCCACCGTGGCGCCGGGAATCGCCGAGGCTCTCGTGACCACGGCCGTCGGGCTTTTTTGCGCGATCCCGGCGGTTATCGCCTACAATCTTTTTCTCCAGCGGATCAAAGGCCTGATCACCGAAATGGAGGACTTCTCCCTGGAATTTCTCAACATTGCAGGGCGTCTCTATGGCTCTTAAGGTCGCGTCAGCTTCGGGCTCCAAACGCCAGATCGGTACTTCCCTTTCCGAAATCAACGTCACGCCCTTTGTCGATGTCGTCCTCGTCCTTCTGATCATCTTCATGGTCACGACACCGATGATGACCTCCGGGATTGGCGTCAACCTTCCTCAGGCCGAAACGGAATCGGCTCCGGCTGAGGAAGGTCTGACCCTGACCATAACCAAAGATCGCTATATCCACGTGGGGCAAACCGTCATCAATATCATGCTCCTCGAGAGAAAGCTGCAAGAATATTTCTATGGAAAGTCGAAGAAGGTTATCTACCTTCAAGCGGACAAGGACCTTCCCTATGGGTTCGTCGTGGACATTCTCGATATCACCAAAAGGGTTGGGATCGAAGTGATCGGCCTGGTCACCGAACCCAAGGAGAAAAAGAAGAACGAATGACGATCGCCATCGACCGAGGCCAAAAGACATTCCAGAGCGCGCTCCTGGCCTCGATCGCCGTGCACATCGGACTGATCATCCTGATCGCCGCGGCTCCCTCCCTGCCCAAGTCCTCCAAGAAAGGGATGGTTCACTACGTGACCTTCAACCTCGGCTCTTTGCCCGGTGGAGACGGGGCAGGCGGCAGCGGTGGCCGGGGAGGGAAGAAGGCTGAAGTTCCTCCTCCCCCAAAAAAGGAAACCCTGAAGGACCTCACGGTCCCCCAGAAGCTGCAACCGGAGCCGAAATCCAGCTTGAGGCATCCGGTGGAGAAGCCCAAAAAAGAGGACAAAACAAAACAGGCCAAGAAAGCGGCCATCACTAAGCCGCCGGCGAGTCTCCCCGATACCAAAATCCAAAAACCATCCGACAAGGAAGGAACGGACGCCGGTCAGGGCTCGGGCTCCGGGACCGGACTCAAGATCGGAGGCCTCGGGAGCGGCCCCGGCGGCACGGGGTCGGGGTCGGGCCTCGCCGACCAGATCGGCCTCTCCAATTTTCCCTTCCAGTATTACCTCCAGATTATCATGGACAGAGTCTCGGCGTCCTGGTTCACCTCCCTCGTCGCTCCCGGAGTCTCCGGAAATTTCCAGACCACCGTGTTTTTTAAGATCTACAGGAACGGGGGCATCTCCGACCTCAAGGTCGAGGAGACGAGCGGCATCCAATCCCTGGACATGTCGGCCCTGAGGGCCATTCAAAACGCTTCGCCCTTTCCGCCCCTGCCGAAAGAGTATGAAGACGAGTTTCTCGGAATCCATCTCATCTTCGAGCATTCCAAATGAAGTTTAGAAGAATCCTCCTGACCGCTTTTTCTTTTTTGTTGACCGCCTTCGTCGTCTTCCCCCAGCAGGAGGTGGTGATCAAGATCAGCGAAGGCATGCCGGCCATTCCCTTTGCCATCCCGAAATTCATCACCCACTCGCCACAGGCCGGCGCGGCCGCAGAGGAGGTGTACCAAGCGCTCTACGCCGACCTGAAGTTCAGCCGGATCTTCCAGCTCCTGCCCAGCAGCTACTACAGCTATATCCGGCCCCTCGACCCGGACAAGATTTTTTTTAAGGATTGGGACTCCATCCAGGCTAAGCTCCTGCTCGTGGGCGAAGTCTCCTCGGCCGGAAAAACTGAGTTCGTTTTTGAAGGCAAGCTCTACGACGTCCGCTCAGAACGGTTTATTGTCGGCAAGCGCTACCAATCGGAAAAAAACGTGCTCCGGCTGGCGGCCCACAAAATGGCCGACGAGATCATGAAGGTCTATGGCGAAAGACCGATCTTCACCTCCAAGATCGCCTTTGTCTCCGACCGCGACGGAAATGACCAGCTCTACATGATGGACTACGACGGCCAGAACCAAACCCGCCTCACCTTCAACAAGACCATTGACTACATGCCCTCCTGGTCACCGGACGGGAAAAGGATTGCTTTCACTTCCTATCGCCGGGGGAACGCCGATCTGTATATCCTGAGCATCTACGAGGGCAAGATCAACGCGATTGTCACTCGGGGGACGAGCTACGCGCCCTCCTGGTCACCGGACGGGAAAAGGATCGCCTTCTGCTCGACCATGGACGGAAACGCCGAAGTCTACCTGGCTGATGTCGACGGGACAAAGATCTCAAATGTCAAAAGACTGACCTTCAATGAGGCCATAGACACCTCTCCCTCCTGGTCCCCGACCGGCCGCGAGATCGTCTTCACTTCGGACCGGGGCGGAAGCGGAGCGCCTCAGATCTATATCATGGATGCGGAGGGGTCGAACGTCCGCCGGGTGAGCTTCGGCGGCACCTACCATGATTCCCCGGTCTGGTCTCCGGCCGGGGACAGAATCGCTTACGTCTCCCGGGTGGACCAGGTCTTCGACCTCTACATCCTGAACCTGAGGACGAATCAAATAACCAAGCTCACCGAGAGCAACGCCCGGAATGAATCTCCCTCCTGGTCTCCGGACGGCCGCCACCTGGTTTTCGCGTCCAGTCTCGCCGGCAAGGTCCAGGTCTATTGCGTCGACTACGATGGGACGAATCTGCGGCCCCTGACGTCTAAAGGAACGAACAAACTTCCCGACTGGTCCAGATGAGCCCGGCTGGGAGGCCCGCTCCCAGCAATATATATTGACATCGAAATTCTTTAATTGTATAAAAATGACGGTTAACAAAATGCGCTTGCCTCAAGAATGGTAAGTCAACAAACCACCGAAGAGGAGGTCTGATGAAAAAAGTGCTTATTTTTTCGTTAGCTTGTTTTCTGGTTTTTGCCTTTCTGATTTCCTGCCGGGCAAAACCCAAGGAAGTCCCGCCGCCTCCCCCCCAGGCCAAGGAACAGCCCAAGGTTGAAAAAGTCGTGGAGCCGCCCGTCCAGAAACCGCAGATGACCGAAGAAGAGATCTTCATGTCAAAGTCGCTGGAACAGATCAACAAGGATCAGCCTCTCCAGATGATCCACTTTGACTACGACAAGTACTTTGTCCGGGACGATGCCAAGTCTATCCTCGAGAGCGATGCGGCCTGGCTCAAGAAGTTCCGGACGGTCAAGGTGCTGATCGAGGGCCACTGCGATGAGCGGGGAACGGAAGAATACAACTTGGCGCTGGGCGAAAAAAGAGCCAGGAGCACCCTTGATTATCTAGTCTCTCTCGGCATTCCCCAGGACAGGATGAAGATCATCTCCTACGGCAAGAGCCAGCTCTTAGACCAAGCCAACAATGAGACGGCTTGGGCCAGGAACAGAAGAGCCCAGTTCACGATCATCGAAAAATAACCGTGTCCAGAAAATTCCTGGGGGTGTTCCTCATTCTGTTTATGTCCCTGATCTCTCTGGGCGATGACAAAAGCAAAAAGGCCTATGAGCTCATCTACGAGGATGTCCAGCTCCTGAAGCAGAAGCTCCTGGACGTTGAAACGAAGATCGTTCGAAACGCCGAAGACCTGAAACAGGTCATTGTTCAGATCAAGGACCTCCAGGCACAGTTTCGACTCTTTCAGTCGGAACAATCGAATTTTAAGGAAAACCTGAGGAATCTCCCCACCCAATACCAGGTCTTTCTGCAAAAACTCGAGGAGATGAACCAGCAGCTCATCAAGATCTCCGAGGATCTGATCACTCTGAAAGCCGGAGCGGCGGCGGCTCCTGGGCAGGGCGAGAAGGCCGAAAAACCGAAACCGGGGGAAAAAAAAGGCAAGCCGGCTGAGGAGAAAACGCAGCCCCCTCTCCCTCCGTCTGTTTCTCCCCAGGAAGTGTATACCATGGCCTACTCGGATTATCTGAAGGGGAATTTCGACCTGGCCATCGAAGGTTTCAAACAGTACATCCAGCAATTCCGCGACAGTCCGCTGGCCGATAATTCCCTCTACTGGATCGGCGAGTGCTATTTCAGCCAGAAGAAATTCAAACAGGCCATCGACCAGTTCAACGAGCTGATCCTCAATTACCCCAACGGAGACAAGACCGCCGCGGCCTATCTCAAAAAGGGAATCAGCTTCATGGAGATGGGGAAAAAAGAAGAAGCCCTGGCCGTCTTCAAGCTTCTCATCAGCAAATACCCCCTCGATGAAGAAACCAAGATCGCTCAACAAAAAATCAAGGATCTTCAGTCTGAAAAATGAGAGATATCAACAGCCTCAACAAAGTCTTATTGATCGGCCGCCTCGGCGCGAAGCCGGAAATCCGGTACCTGGCTCAGAACGGACGGCGCGTCGCACGCTTCACACTGGCCACGAATGAGCGCCTGTTCAACCCGAACACCAACGAAAGCAAAGACCGGACCGAGTGGCATCGCGTGGTCGTGTGGGGGAAACTGGCCGAGTTCTGCGAGAAGTACTTGACCCAGGGAAAACAGATTTATCTCGAAGGGAAACTGCGAACCCGGAGCTGGCAAGACAGGGATGGCAACAAAAGAACCACGACCGAAGTGGAGGCTCAAAACATCGTCCTGCTCGGCAGGCGCGAAGAAGGAACCGAAGAAGCCCCGACCGCCGAGCCCCTGCCCCAGGATTTCCCGAGCGGGGAGGAAACTCCCGCCGCGACCGAAGAAGGCGGAGGCGACGACGAAGTCCCGTTCTAGGGAGGGGACGCCAGCGGATGACCGCCCGAAAAAGAGAACCCGAGCGCCGGTTTCGGGGGAAAATCGTCGAAGACATCAGGCCCTGGGGAAAATTCCGTTCTTATCCCCGCCGCAACGTCTGCAGCATCAAGGTCATCACCGTCAATCCGCAAGGGGCCATTTCTCTGCAATACCACCGCCGTCGCGACGAGTGCTGGATCGTCTTGGACCGGGGCCTGGAAGTGACGGTGGGGGAAAGAATCTGGCGACCGCGCAAGAATGAGGAAATCTTTGTCCCTCAGCGGACTCCCCACCGGCTCCGCTGCGTCGGCCGGCAACCTGGCCGGGTGATGGAAATCTGGATCGGGAAATCCTCTGAATCCGATATCGTCCGACTCCAAGATGTCTATGGACGAACCTAGTGTGCCCTGAGCAGTGAGCTATAAAGGGTAAGGAGTAAGCGGTGAGGAGTAAGGGATTTTTTAATTTTGCCCCTTACTCCTGACCTCTTACCCCTCACTTTATTATTAGCTCGTCGGTCCCATCAAGAATACGCCGGGGTATTTCACCAGGATCTCTTCAATGACGTATTCCTCGATCGCCTGAGCGGTGTTCAATTTCAGGGCGCCCTGGATCACCTTTTCCACCGTCCTCGAGTCGACCGAGCGGAGGGCCTTCTTGAACTTGGGAATGAAGATCGGGTTCATGCTGAATTTTCTCAACCCGAAGCCGAGCAAGAAAAGCGCCGACAGAGGATCGGCCGCCATCTCTCCGCAGACCGTAACATCTTTACCCGCCTTGAGGGCCGCTTTTATGATGAAGCGGATGAGCCTGAGCACCGAAGGGTGGAGGGGTTTATAGAGGTAGGAGACGTACTCATTGGAACGGTCTACGGCCAAATAATATTGAATGAGGTCGTTCGTCCCGATGCTGAGATAATCCACATGCTCAGCGAGTATGTCGGCGACCGCGGCCGCAGCTGGAACTTCGATCATGATTCCCAGCGGGATGTGCTCATCAAATTTGACCTTGTGATCGCGGAGCCCCTGCTTCACTTCCTCAAAAAGATGTTTGACTTCCAGAATCTCCTCGAGCTCCGTGACCATGGGGATGAGGACCCTCATGTTGCCCAGGGCGCTGGCCCTCAAAATAGCCCGGAGTTGGGTCATGAACAGATCCTTGTTGCGGAGGGAAAAACGGATCGCCCTCAGCCCAAGGGCAGGGTTGGGCTCTTTCTCGATATTCAGTTGGGGCAGGGCCTTTTCGCCCCCGATGTCGATCGTCCGAATGTACACCGGAGCGGGATAGGCTTCCTTGGCGATCCTGGAATAGACCGCAAAATGATCGTCTTCGGTGGGAAGGAGGGAACCCCGGAGGTAGAGGAATTCAGACCTGAAGAGTCCGATTCCTTCCGCCCCGTAAGAGAATGCGTTATTCACCTCCTCAGGCAGCTCGATGTTGGCCAGAGGATAGAATTTTTCGCCGTCCAGGGTCGCCGAGGGCAGCCGGGCGGTTTTTTGCAGGTCCTTCCGGTAAGTGTTGTATTTCTCCCGCTTGCTGGCGAATTCCTTCCGGACGGCCAGAGGAGGATTGACGATGATCTCACCGTTGGTGCCGTCCACGATCAGACAGTCCCCATTCTTGACGATCTGGGTCAGGTTGTGGAGGCCGACCACGGCGGGGAGGTTCAGGGACCGCGCCAGGATCGCCGTATGGGACGTCTGCCCGCCCATGTCCATAGCCACCCCCAGGATCGTACCCCGGCTGAGCCTGGAGGCCGCCTCCGAGGGGAGAAGTTCATGGGCGACTAATATCTTGTCGGCTTCATCCGTTTCTTTGGCCTTTTTCCTGGCCTCCAGATTCCGATAGACCTTGGCCAGAACATCGGAGATATCCGATTTCCTCTGCCTGAAATACTCATCGTTGATCGCCTCGAAGACTCTCAAATACTTGTTATTGATCTGGGAGAGAGCCCACTCTGTCTTCACCCTGTCTTCGCGGATGATCCTTTCCAGGCTCGCCAGCAGGGATTTATCCTGAAGGATAAGAAGGTGGGCGTCGAAGATAAAGGCGTGTTCGTCCCCCATCTTCTTTTTGATCTCCCCTTTGATCTTGACCAGCTCCGCCCTGGTCCGGGCGATGGCCCTTTTCATCCGCCGGAGCTCGTTATCAACCCGGCGGGAGGAGATGGTCTCTTTTCTTCCCGTGAAGATAACACGCGCGGAGAGCCGGACTTCGCCCATGGCGATCCCCGGAGAAACGCCGATCCCTCTCAGCCGGATGATGTCCATGCGCCGCTATTCTCTCTCCTCGAATTTGTTGTCGATCAGAGCGACCAGAGCGCCGCAGGCCGCGTCCTCGTCCTTGCCCGAGATCTTGAGCTCGATCTGGCTGCCCTGTGTGGCCGCAAGGGTGAGGATCCCGAGGATGCTCTTGCCGTCGATCTCGCTCCCGTCCTTGACGATCTTCACCAGCGAACTGAAGCGATTGGCCAGGTTGACGAACTTCACCGCGGCCCTGGCATGCAGTCCCAGCTTGTTCTTGATGGTCACTTTTCTCTTGATCATCGGCCGTCGGTCCCTCAGTGTTTGGAGCTGAGCAGAGCGCTGGCCAGGTGGATGTTCTTCTTCCCCTGGTCGACAACCTTTCTGGCGACATCTTTGAGATTGTTGCTTCTCTGGAGCGAGACAAATTTGATCAGCATGGGAAGATTCACTCCGGTGATGATCTCGATATGGTCGTCTTTCAGAAAACCAAAGCTGAGGTTGGAGGGGGTTCCACCGAACATATCGGTAAAAATCAAGACGCCGTTCTTCTGATCGACTCTTTTCAGGCTGGAGTTGATCTTTTTCTTGGATTCTTCCACATCATCATACCAGCCGATGGAGATAGCTTCGATGTTGGGAGCCTCTCCCAGAATGATCGTCAGGGCGTTGAGCAATTCCTCAGCCAGCTTCCCGTGTGAGACTATGATCCCGCCGATCATCTTGCACTCTCCGCGTTCGTCATGTTCGTCGCGTCGATCGCATCGATGATTATTTTTTGTGCTGACTTTTTACCCCTCACTCCTCACCCCTGACTCCTCACTTTCTTATTTGAACATATCCCGGTGATAGATTTTACTATGATAGCCGTGCTTGTGAAAGTACCCGTTCAATTTTTCCGCGATCACCACGGACCTGTGCTTTCCCCCCGTGCAGCCGACGGCGATGGTCAGATAACTCTTGCCTTCGTCCAGGAATTTGGGAATCAGAAAGCCCAGGAAACGAGTCAGCTCGGCCAGGAAGGACTGGGTCTCCGGAGATTTGAGGACAAAGTCCCTGACCAGGCGGTTGTTTCCAGTCTTTTCTCTGAGGGCCTCCTCATAAAAGGGATTGGGAAGGAAACGTGTATCAAAGACGAGGTCTGATTCTATGGGCAGACCGTATTTGTAGCCGAAGCTGACAAGAACGATCTGGAGGCGGGGGCCCTTTCGCTTGGAAAACCGCCGCATCAGCAATTCCTTGAGCTGGGAGACCGTGGAGGCCGAGGTATCGATGACTTCATCCGACATCTTCTTGATCTCTGCCAACCGCCTGCGCTCGAGGCGAACGCCTTCCAGGACGGACTTCTTCTTGGTCAGGGGATGGGGCCGGCGGCTCTCGCTGAACCGTTTCACCAGGGCTTCGTCGGAAGCCTCCAGGAAGATCAACCGGGGGGATATTTTTTTGTTGATCTCCCTCCAGACGAGAGGAAACTTGCTCAGGAAACCCGGCTCCCGGATGTCGACGACCAGGGCCACGCGCTCGATCTCGACTTCTTCCCTGAGCCACAGGTCGACGAAGCTCGGGATCAGCTTGGCCGGCAGATTGTCCACGCAGTAGTAGCCCAGGTCCTCGAGGAAATGGCTGACCGCGGTTTTCCCCGACCCGGATAGCCCGGTGATGATGAGGAACCTGTCATCTTTCACAGACAGACCTTCCTTTCGGGCTCACGACAAAGCCCGCTCGAGCTTTTTCATGATCTCCTGGGACGCATGGTAACCCCTCAACCTGAGCAGATGGACTTTGCAGGCGACCTCGATCAGGGTGGCGATATTCCGGCCGGGAGCAACGGGAATGTTCAATTGCGGGGTCCCGACCCCCAAGATCTTGATATCTTCGGGGAACTTCAGGCCGAGCCGGTCGTATTCTCTGCGGTGATGCCATTTCTTGAGCCTGATGATCAAATCGATCGGAGCCTGGCGGAGGATCGACTTGGCGCCAAAGATCTCCTTGATGTTGATGATGCCCAGGCCCCGGATCTCCATAAAATTATGGCTCAGGGAGGGTGATTTCCCGGTCAAGCGGCCGGTAGCCGTCTTCCGAACAAGAACCACGTCATCGGAAATGAACTTGTGCCCCCGGGCGATGAGCTCCAGGGAGCTTTCGCTCTTCCCGATTCCACTGTCTCCCCGGATGAGCGCACCCAGCCCAAAGATCTGAAGAAGCTCCCCTGAAATCGTCGTCTGTTCCGGTTCGCGGCTTCCCTTTTTTACTCATCGAGTTTCTGTTCTTCCAGCCGGATAACCTCTAGCATGGGCTGCGGACGCGCCGCCTGCAGAATCTTCTTGCCGAGAGCTCCCGCTTTCCGAACCAGATGGGCAATCGTGGCCAGGATCTGAAGACTGCTGCCAGGGTCCTCCGGGGCGGCGATCACCAGAAAGAAGATGTGAACCGGTTTCCCGTCAACCGATTCAAAATCCACGCCTTTCCGCGAAACACCCAACATGACCAGCGGGTTTTTCAGCCCCGCGAACTTGCAGTGGGGGATGGCCACACCCTCGCCGATGGCCGTGCTTCCCAATTTTTCTCTCTCGAGAAGCTTGGCATACAGCTCTTTGTCCTCGGCGACCCGATTCGTTTTTTTCAGAAAATCAACCATCTCCTGGAGCGAGCTCTCCACTTTTCTTGATCTGAGGTCCGGGATGATCATGCCCTCGGCCAGAAAATCGGATAGCTTCACGCTTGACACCCCAGAGGATTATTCCGGCTCCACCAAACCATAGTTTCCGTCCTTGCGCCGGTACAGGACCGCCCATTTTTCTGTGCCGGGTCTCCGGAAAACGAAGACGTCCCTCTTTTCCACGTCGAACTGGACCAGGGCCTCTTCGAGAGCCATGGGCTTGAGAGAAAAATCCCGGCGTCCGGACAACCCTCTTCTCGGTCTCGCCCGGCTCGGAAACATAGGGGATCTCCTTCGTCACCCGGCTGCTCCGCCGTTTCCTCTCCCTGAATTTTTCCCGTTCTTTTTTGATCTTCTTTTCCAGGCTGTCAAAGGCCCGGTTGAGCGAGTTCAACATCTCCGGAGTCTCTTCGACCACGAACAGGCTCGCCCCTTTGGCCTTGACGTAAATTTCGGCCTTGTGCCTGTTGCGTTCCACCGAGCAGATGACATCCACTTCCAGGACCGACCCCATCAATTTTTCCAACGAGTTGAGACGTTTCTCGCAGTACTGCCTCAGCTCCGGGGTCAGAGTCATCTGGCGGGCCGTGAAATGAACGTTCATGAGCTGCCCTCCATGACAAATTTTCTTTTCCGGATATGAGAAGGAAGAATCTTGAGCTGTTTTCTGTACTTGGCGATCGTGCGCCGGGCTATCTTCAGGTTCTCTTTGGCCAAGAGCTCCCCGATCTCGATGTCGCTCAGGGGGCGGTTCCGATCCTCGTTTTCAACGAGTTTTTTGATTTTCTCTTTGATCCTGAGGGAAGAAATCTCCTCGCCATAATCCCCGACCAGGGATTTGTGGAAGAAATACTTCAGCGAAAAGACGCCGCGCGGGGTCGTGAGATACTTGTTGGCGACGACGCGGCCGACCGTGGATTCGTGGACGCCGATCTCCTGGGCGATCTCCATCAGAGTCAGAGGTTTTATATAGTCCAGGCCTTTCTCCAAGAAATCCTGCTGCTTGTCGACGATATACTTCGCCACCTTAAATATGGTCTGGTCCCGCTGGTTCAGGCTTCTCAGGAACCAGAGTGCTTTCTTCATCTTGTCCTTGAGGAAGCGGTGGGCTTCAGGGTTGTCCTTCGACGTCGTCGCCAGGAGCTTCTTGTAATAGCTGCTGATCCGGAGCCGCGGCAACCCCTCGTCATTCAGGACAACCTTGTATTCGTTCCCTTCCTTGGTCACTAGAATGTCCGGGACGACGTAAAAGGTCCTTTCCTGGCTGTACTTACGCCCCGGCGTCGGGTCTAGGGCTTTGATGATCTCGATATGGTATTTGACCTCGGAGAGCGGGATCTGCAGGGCCTTGGCCAATTGAGAAAAATCCGATTTTTCGAGAAGCGGGAGGTATTGGGTGACAAGGGTTCTCGTCGTCTCGTTGGTCGTCTGCAGATAATCCATCTGGGCAAGCAGGGCTTCCCGCAGGTCCAGGCTTCCCACCCCGACCGGATCGAAAACCTTGATCTTTTCGCGGACCTCGTTGACTCTTTCAACCGTGACCTGGCACAGCCTGGCGATTTCCTCGACCGGAGTGCTGAGATATCCGTCTTCGTTGATGTTGCCGATGATCTGCTGAGAGATTTCCCGGTCTTTCGGGTCAAAAAAAGTGAGGTTGGCCTGCCAGTTCAGGTGGTCCCAGAGGGAGGGCGTCTTGGACAGGAAGTTCTCAATCGACGGAATCTCCTTCCTCCCGACGATGGAGGGACGAAAGCCGTCCCCGAAATATTCCTGAAAGTGCGATTCGAAGTCAGCCTCGTTCTGATATTCAGCATCCTGATCCTGGGGGTTGTCCCGCATTTTTTCAAGCTGCTTCTCCAGCTCACTCCTCTCTTTCGGTTTTTTCCCGTTGCCCTCCTTGACCTGCCTCTGGAAGGTCTCCTCCTCCAGCTCGATGACGGGATTCTGAGAGATCTCGGAGTCGATGATCTCGATGAGCTCCAGGTTGGTGAGAGGGAGGAGCCTGATCGCTTGCTGCAGGGCAGGGGCCAGGATCAGTTTCTGAACCTGTCTCTGGTCGAGCCTCTGCTTCATCACCATGGTCTTAACGCGATATCACTTATTCTATCATTAATAGAGGCAAAAATCCTCGCCCAAGTAGTTCCTCCGGACCTCTGGCGAGGCGATCAATTCCGGCGGTTTCCCTTCCATAATGATCCGGCCTTTGTCGATGATATAAGCCCGGTCGGTGATCCGGAGAGCTTCCCGGACGCTGTGATCCGTCAGGAGAAGTCCAAGCCCTCTCCGTTTGAGGGAGACGATGATTTCCTGCAGGTCATTGATGGCCAGCGGGTCTATGCCGGTGAAAGGCTCATCGAGCAGGATGAACTCGGGCCTGGTCATCATCGCCCTGGCAATCTCCAGCCGCCGCCGCTCCCCTCCGGACAGGGTATAGGCCTTGGCTTTGGCCAGTTTTTCCAGTCCGAACTCCTTGAGAGCCTGGGCGATATCCCCGTTTTCTCTTCGGGATTGGGAATCGGGAAAGACCTCTAGAATGGCCAGCAGATTATCTTCCACGCTGAGCCTTCTGAAGGCGGAGGGTTCCTGGGGGAGCAAGCACATCCCCTTCTGAGCCCTCAGGTACATGGGAAGCCCGGTGATCTCTTCCCCATGAAGAAAGATCCTGCCGGAATCTTCCGGGACAAGGCCAAGAATCATCGAAAAGGTCGTCGTCTTGCCGGCCCCGTTCGGCCCTAGGAGCCCGACGACTTCTCCGCCCTGGACCTCGACGGAAACATCATCCACCACTTTCTTCTGGTGATAGGACTTGCTCAGGCTGACGGCTTTCAGAGAATTGTTCATTTCTCACGTTTGATGACTGTTGCCGACCTTTCCCGCTCCAGGTTTTCGACCCGGATTCTACCATCCGACAGATAAAAAGTCAATTTGTCCCCCTTGGTCTCTCCCTTGCTTTTGTCAAGCAGCTGGGGGCTTCCGGTGAGGACAATCGTCTCGTCAGCCAGGTTGTAAAAGGCCTGCTTTCCCGTTCCCTCTTTCGATTCCTGCTGGATTACGACATTATCTCTGGCCTCGATCGCTTTCATCTTACCGTCCTCCTCCTTGAGGATGACAGACATCGTCCTCGCGGACATGGAATAGTTCTTGATCAGGAGGCTGCACGAATTCACGAAAGAAAGGACTCGGTCCTTGGGTTTGTAGTTCATGATATTGCCCGATATCTCGACTTTTTCCTCTGGTTCGTTTTCTTTCGGCTTGTGGGGGAAGGTCGTCCTGACCGCTCCGGCCGAACGGATTTCTCCGCTTTCTTTAAAAAGCGTCAGTTCCTGGGCCACGATCATGTTTTTTTCTTGCCAGACTCGAATATCGCCGCTAAAAATAAAACGCTCCGGGTTGCCCAAATATCTCAGACTCCGGGTGGTCACGAAGAGAGCCTGATTGCCGGAAAAAAAGCCGGGAGGCCGTTTATCCGCGGTCTTCGGTTTCAAGACAGCCTTGACATCTCCGGAGGCGCTGATGTCGTCGTTCTTGAGAAAGAGGGCGATCTCTGATGCCTGGAGGTCGCTCTCAGGGGATGTGAAACCGGCCGGAGCCTGAGGACCGCCCTTGACCCGAAGCTCGAGTCTCTTTGCCCCGAAGGACATTTCCTCTCCGCTCGCCCGGCGCAACTCCTGCCCGTCCTTGTCTTTATCGACCATCGCGACTTGCCGGAGCCCCCTAAAGCCCCGGAGCTCGCCAGCTTCATCAAAAGAGAATTCCGACGACTGAGACAGGAGCTCGGTCCAGGCGCCTGATTCGGAGTGCAGTATCAAGCGGGAATCACCCCGGGTCTCCATGAAGCGGACCTTGGAGGATTTCTTGAACATCTTGAGGTCCACCTCCTCGGCCTCGACTTCCCTTCTCTTGCTCTGGAGCAAGACCGAGGAGCCGCTCGAAGGTGTCCGTTGGGGCTGGACGTCCGAGATCAGCTCCAGCCGGACTTTGCCTTTCAGGTGCAGCTCTGTCAGAAAGTTTTCGTCCGTGGACAAAGCAAAATTTAGGCTCTGGCAGGAGCCCCCACTTTCTCCGGAATGAAACTCGATTAGGCCCTCGCCTTCGCCTTGGTGTCCTTTGCGGCTATAGACGAGCTTTTGGCCTCGCACGGAAAGACGGTCGTGTGGTCTTTTGCTCGGGCTTGGGTTTGACCTCCAGTCGAACCCCTTCTTCGAGTGTCAGGGTTTGGTCCGCCCGAGTGTAGAGAAGGTTCCGGGAAAAACCGTTGAGCCTCTGAGAGGAGATACCAACACCCTTGTCCGACCTGAAGATTTCCGTCTTCTTATCATAATCGAAAAACTCGGAGACAAGCGTCAGGTCCTTGTCCTGAATCTTAACCTTTCCGGTCAGGACAAAGTGATTTCCCTCCTGGTCGTAGGCCACCTGGTCGGCGAAGATCATGGTCTTCTGTCCTCCCTTGTGGCCGAAATCGACGACCTCGACGCTGCCTTCGAGGTGATTCAGCTTGTCCTCTCCGACATAAAACCTGTTCGCCCGGAGCTCGATGTTTCCCTTGCCGCCCTTGAACTCGAAATGCTCGATCTTTTCTTTCTGGTCGATCTTCAGAGGACCGATGTCGGCCGATTGCCGGGGCGGCCTAGATTTTTCTCCAAAGTGAGTCACGAGATAGACCAGGATGATCGTTACAATACCGAGGAGGAGGGCGAGGATCGCCATTCTCAGGGTCCGGGTCAGCCTGAACTTCGTCCTTTCGCGCATGCCCGATTCTAGGTCCTGATGTCTTCCAAAGACAGAGAGACTTTTTCTTCCCCCATGTACTCGGAGAACTGGAGAGAGTAGGCGATATCGATTTCATCTCCTTTTTTGATCGCCGCTGCCCAGTCGGCTTTATCCCAGCCCAGCGCTTCGACCGTCCTCCCACTCTGTTTGACCAGAAACTTGGCGTGCTTGCCTTGGATCGTCTGAGGAGGGCTCGCCACTTTCACTCTCTCGGTCATGAACACCGGCTTGGGGTTTCCCATTCCAAACGGCCAGAGGAGGACATAGTCCTTGAGGAGTACGGGCTGGATTTCCTCGAGACACAACCGCGTATCGATCGGTATTTTCCTTTGGAGGTCCGCGTCGGTGATCCGGGCGGCCGCGAGTTCATTGACCAACGCCCTGAACGAGCTCATCCGGTCGCGTTCGAGGGAACAACCGACGGCATAGGTGTGGCCGCCGTAGTTGATGAACAGGTGCCGGCACTGGTCCAGGCAATCGATCATCGAGAATTCGCTGATGCTCCTGCCCGAGCCGAAGGCCTTTCCGTCCTCATAGGCAAAGAGAAGCACCGGAAGGTGAAAGGCGTCTTTCAGCCGCGCGGCCACGATTCCGATGACACCACGGTGCCATTCCTCACAGCCCATGACCAGGAAACGGTACCGTTTTTCGAGCGCTCTGGTTCTGATCGTCTGGGCGGCCTGTTTGAAAATCCGCTCCTCGGTCGATTGTCTTTTCCTGTTCAGGGTCTCCAGCCGGCTGACAATATCGAGGCATTCCTCCGGGGATTTTGAAAAAAAGAGCCGGACCGCGAGGTCGGTCATCCCCATCCGGCCGGCCGCGTTGATCCTCGGCCCAATCCTGAATCCGACGTCCCCTTCGGAAACCCGTTTGTTCACGAGTCCACAGGAATCGAGCAGCGTTCTCAAGCCCAGGTTGACGACAGTTTCAAGGCCCTTGAGTCCGTATTTTGCCAGAAGCCTGTTCTCGCCCCTCAATTCCACCACATCGGCGATGGTCCCGATGGCCACCAACTTGATATAATGCGGAATCAGACGCGACCGGCGCGCGTCCTCAAAGAGGGCCTGGATCAATTTGAAAACGACGCCGACTCCGGCGAGTCCCTTATCCGGGTAGCCGTTCGCCTCGAGCATGGGATTCAGAATTGCGACCGCGGGCGGGAGTTCGGCTCCAGGACGGTGGTGGTCGGTGATGATGACATCGATTCCTCTGGATTTGGCCTCTCGGACAAACTGGACCGCCTTGACCCCGCAGTCCACGCTGATCACGAGGCCCGCTCTCTTTTGGGTGACAATATCGATGTGTTCGGTCTTGATTCCGTAGCCATCCTTGAGCCGCTCGGGAATGAAATAGTCGACTTCGGCGCCGAGCGATTCCAGGGCTTTGTGCAGCATGACCACTGATAAGATTCCATCGACGTCATAATCCCCGAAGATCAGGATCTTCTCCCGGCGGGCAATCGCCTCTTTTATCCTGAAGACGGACTCCGCCATCCCGGCCATCAGATACGGATCAAAGAGCCCGCTGAGGTCGCCGTAGAGAAACTGGTGGGCACTCTGGGGGCTGTCGATGTTTCGGTTGACCAAGATCTGGGCGATAGGCAGGGGAATCCCCAGCTCCCTGGATATGACCTCAGATTCAGGCCGCGACGGCCTGAGGATCCACCGTGAACCGGTCATGGACACGGCTTAAATCTAACACAATCAAGGACAATCCTCAAATCGCGAAGACGTCTCCGTTCCCCGTCCGTTCTTTGTCCGCCGAAAACACTTAGGAATGAGCGGTCAGGAGTAAGCGGTTCAATATCAAAAAGAACCATCAATAAGAATAGCTCCTTACCCCTTACTCCTCACCCCTTACCATTACTGCTATTTTGACGAGATAGACGAGATAGACGGTTATGAATATAATATTCATGCCGTGCTGGGAAATCTGAAGGAAAAACTGGCCAGGACCCGACAGGTTTTTCGGGACAAGCTCGAGACCTTCCTTCAAGGCAGCAGACAGAGTGAAGAAATCCTCGATGAGATAACTGAGCTCTTGATCCTGGCGGACGTCGGAATCGGGACAACCGAAAAGATCATCGGCGACCTCAAGGACAAGATTAAGAAAGATAGCTCATTCCCGGTGGTCCAGGCTCTTCTCAAGGAGGAGCTGGTGAGGATCCTTTCGTTGTATCCTCCTGAAGTGGCCCGGAATTCGGCCCCGATGGTGGTCATGATGGTCGGAGTGAACGGGGGAGGCAAAACGACCTCCCTGGCCAAGCTCGCCTTTGCCTCGAAAAATGAGGGAAAAAAGGTGATGATGGTGGCAGCCGATACATTCCGGGCGGCGGCTCCAGAGCAGCTCGCCCTCTGGGGGAAAAGGCTGAATATCCAGGTCGTCAGGGGCCAGTACGGTGCGGACCCGGCCTCGGTCGTCTATGATGCGGTCCAATCCTTCAAGATCCACGGGTTTGACATCCTGCTCATCGACACGGCCGGCAGGATTCACACCAATGCCAACTTGATGAACGAGCTCGAAAAGGTCAAACGGATCATTGCCCGGGAGATCAGCGGGGCGCCGCACGAGATCCTGCTCGTCCTGGATTCGACCATCGGCCAGAATGCCATCGTCCAGGCTAGGGAATTCCTGAAGTTCTCAGGCATCACCGGGATTTTCCTGACCAAGCTCGATGGCACGGCCAAAGGAGGAAGCGTTATCAGCATCGTTGCCGAGCTGGGGCTTCCGGTCAAATTCATCGGAGTGGGAGAGAGTGAAGAGGATATGCTGCCTTTTTCTCCCCAGAATTTCGTCGACGCCCTCCTCTCATGAATAACTCAAAGGATCTGGCTTTCCTCGAAATGGCCTACGGCCTGGCTGAAAAGGCCAGGGGACGGGTGAGTCCCAATCCTCTGGTCGGAGCGCTGGTCGTCCGCGCAGGAGCCATCGTTGGCCATGGCTACCACGAGGAGGCCGGAAAACCGCACGCCGAAGTGATCGCCCTGGGCAGGGCGGGGGGCTTGGCCAAAAAAGCAACCGCCTATATCACTCTCGAACCCTGTGTCCATTGGGGCAGGACTCCGCCCTGCGTAGACAGCCTTCTCCGGGCCCGGTTGAAAAGAGTCGTCGTTTCCGCCCTGGACCCGAACCCACTTGTCTATAGGAAGGGAATCCGAAAACTAAAGCAGGCCGGTGTGGACGTCTCCCTCGGGCTCCTCCAGGAAAAGAATAGCCGCCTCAATGAGACCTATATTAAATACATAACCCAAAAGCTACCGTTCGTCACTCTTAAAGCGGCGCTGACCTTGGACGGTCGGATGGCGACCAGGCGCTTCGATTCCCGCTGGATATCTTCCCCTGCCACGCGCGAATATGTTCATCTCCTGCGCGGAGAATACGACGCCATTATGGTCGGAATCCAGACCGTTCTGCACGATGACCCCCTCCTGACTGTGCGTCATCCCAATTGGGGAGAGAAACGACTGACAAGGATCATCCTGGACTCTCGCCTCCGTTTCCCTTTGAAGGCCAGGATGTTATCGACCCTGGGTGAGGGCAAACTGATCATCTTTACCCTGGACGGGGTCTCCACGAGGAAGGCGGGTTTGTTGACGGATAGAGGAGTTGAGGTTGTCCCCCTTCGCGGTCATTCCGGAATGATTGATCTCCGCGACGTCATAGGATGGCTTGGGCGGAGGGAGGTCTCCAGCCTTCTGGTCGAGGGGGGAAGCCGTCTTATGACCTCCCTCCTCGAACAAAAGCTGGCGGACAAGGTTTATTTGACCGTCTCTCCCAAAATCACCGGAGGCGATCAGGCTCTTCCTTTCTTGGGAGGAAGGGGCGTTGATTTCATCAAGGATTCCATCCGCCTGAAAAATCCGCGCTCCTTCCGGGTCGAGGACGACATCATCATCGAAGGATATCTCTAATGTTTACAGGAATCATCAGTCATCTCGGGGTCTTTAAAAACTACGGCCGGGGAAAACAAGAGATGCTTATCGGTGCTCCCACCCTGGCCGCGCAGATCGAGCCCGGCGATAGCCTGGCCGTGAACGGCGTCTGCCTGACTCTCGTCCGCAAAGAAGCCAAGGGGCTCGTCTTCAACCTCTCCCAGGAGACCCTCGGCATATCGAACCTGGGTCTGTTGCGGCCGGGGGAAGAGTTGAATCTGGAGCCTCCGATCTCACTCCAGACGCCCCTGAGCGGTCATTTGGTCGCCGGCCACATCGACGGCCGGGGGAAGGTCTTGAAATCGATCCCCCGCCAGCCGGGACGAAGGCTGACGATCAGTTTCCCGGTCCGCCTCCGGCCTTTTTTCATCCCCAAAGGGTCGGTAGCGATCAACGGCGTCAGCCTCACCCTGGCCGGCCTGGGTCCTTCCTCGTTAGAGGTCGAAATTATCCCTATCACATTGAAAAACAGCAACTTAGGGAGACTCAAATCCGGAGACGAAGTCAACATAGAATGTGACATGATCGGGAAATACGTGTATAATCGAGTCGTGCCATCGTCGCGAAGAGCATGAAGAGACGGCGCAGAGTGCGGCAAAGCAACGACGACCGGACTTTTTAGGTTAGGTCATGGAAAAAAAGATAAAAACAGCCCCTGTCGAACAGGCCCTCAAAGCGGTCAAGGAGGGCCATTTGGTTATCATTGTGGATGACGAAGACCGCGAAAACGAAGGCGACCTGATGGTCGCGGCAGAAAAGGTCACTCCCGACATTATCAATTTCATGACCAAGAACGGCCGGGGACTCATTTGCCTTCCCTTAACCCGGGAGAGGCTCGAAGAGCTCCAGCTGCCCCTGATGGTCATGGACAATACGGCCCGTTTCGAAACGGCCTTCACGGTCTCGATCGACGCCAAGGAAGGCATCTCGACCGGCATCTCAGCCTACGACCGTGCCAAGACGATCCAGGCTGCGATCGACCCCCAGACAAAACCTTCCGACCTGGCCCGACCCGGCCACATCTTCCCTCTCCGGGCGAGAGAGGGCGGCGTTCTGGCCAGGGCCGGCCAGACTGAAGCGGCGGTTGACCTCGCCCGTTTGGCAGGTCTCAAGCCGGCTGGGGTGATCTGTGAAATCATGAACGAAGACGGGACCATGGCCAGGATGCCTGAGCTCGAAAATTTCAGCCTGACAAATGACATCCCTGTCCTGACCATCGCCGACTTGATCAAATACCGGCTCAAGCATGAGAGCCTGGTCCAAAAGGTGGACGAAGCGGACCTGCCGACCAAATACGGCGATTTCCGAATTGTCATCTTTGAGGACATCATTCACCATGAGAACCATGTTGCGCTGACCAAGGGCAAGCTCAATTGGGATGAGCCGACCCTGGTCAGGGCCCACTCCCAGTGCCTGACCGGGGACACTTTCGGCTCGTCTCGCTGCGATTGCGGAGAGCAGCTCCACCGGGCTATGGAGATGGTCAGTGCCGAGGGAAAAGGCGTCATCCTCTACATCCTCAATCATGAAGGACGCGGCATCGGGCTGAACAATAAGATCAGGGCTTATGCTATCCAGGACCGGGGAGCCGACACCGTGGAAGCCAATCGCGAGCTGGGATTTAAGCCTGATCAGAGGGATTACGGCATTGGAGCCCAGATCCTGGTTGCCTTGGGAATCAACAAGCTCCGCTTGATCACCAACAATCCCCGCAAATTCATCGGCCTGACCGGCTACGGACTGGAGATCGTCGACCGCGTTCCGCTGGAAATCCCGCCCAACAAATGCAATCTGAAATACCTCAAAACCAAAAAAGAAAAGCTGGGCCATATCCTGGATATGGTTTGAAAAACCATAGGCTTGAACCTGAAGAGGCATGGAGCTAAAAGAGTTTCAAGAAAAGTTTAGGTCTCTTCCCTTCCGGGAGGGCATCAGGTTCATATATAGGAATATCGAAAGCCTGGCCGAGAAAGAACGGACCCATTTTCTTCTGCCCCTCATTCAGGATGGGAACCATTCTCCGACACTCAGGGCCGCGGCTCTGAAGTTCTTGCGCCGGACGGAAGGTAACCGCGCCGAAGTCTTTGAAAAGTGCCTCAACGACCGCCATCCGGTTGTGGTCAAGGCAGCCCAGAAGGCGATGAGAGATTATGAAGCCCAGAACAGCCGGAACGCTCTTATCATCAAGTCCATCTTAGGAAAGATTCAATCGACTCCCGATAAACAGAGGAGGCTCAGGATCTTGAAGGCGATTGGCAAGCTCCAGGCTTCCTGGGTTCCCAAGGTTCTCCTGGAAGCCTTCGCCGACCCGAGCGAGGACGTCCGTGATCAGATCGCCGCGATGCTGGGAGAAAGGGAGCCCTTGGACCTTAGCCTTATTTATCCAAAGCTCGTAAAATCTCCCTGGTATGTGAAGAGCACGGCCCTGAAAGTCCTGGCCTGGAAGAAGAACCCCGATTCGGTCCAAGAGATCGAGCGGATTCTCGGCGACACAAATGTTGACGTCCGCCGGAACGCAACTCTCGCCCTTGGTGAGATCGGGGGCAAAGAGGCGCTGCGGCTTCTTGTGCGCCTGTCCAAAGACAGGAGTTCCTACGTCCGGACGGCCGCTGAGGCCGCCTTGAGAAATGCGACCCGAGTGAAGTTTTGTTAGATGAGCCTCATTTTGGCTCCAGGGATTGCCTGGAAGTCAGGATGAAGGTAACCGGACCGTCGTTGACAATCAGAACTTCCATCAAGGCTTGAAAGACGCCGGTTTCGACCTTGATACCCCTCTGTCTGACCGATTCCACGAAGAAGTCAAAGAGTCCCTGAGCTTTCCCGGGCTCCTCGGCGTTATCGAATCCCGGCCTGCGGCCTTTTCGGACCGAGGCGGCCAGGGTGAACTGGGAAACGGCCAGAACCGTCCCCTGCACTTCCTCCAGGGAAAGGTTCATCTTCCCCAAATCGTCAGGAAATATCCTGAGCTCAGTGACTTTTCTGGCCAGGAACGCCGCATCCTGCTCGGTATCTCCCTTTTCAATTCCGACCAAGAGGCAGATCCCCTTCCCCACCTCTCCAACCAGACGGCCTTCCACTTCGACGGAGGCTCTTTTTACTCGTTGCAGGACAATGATCATGGTAAACTCGTGTATCTCGTCCATCCTCGTCGTCGGGTCTATCTCGTCAAGAATAAAAAAAGAAAGATAATTATAAAATCGTTTGGGTTTTGACGAGAAAGACGAGACAGAACCAGATAGACGTTACGATTTAGCTTACCTTCTCTCATGTTGACTTTAAACCCAGTTTATTCTACCATATCCACTTCGAGAAGGAGAAGATAATGGCTCATCACGGGTCCGCGGTTCGAGAGATGCGGCGCAGCCTTCGCCGGAATGCCGTCAACAAGAGGAACAGGTCCAGCCTCCGCAGCCAGGTCAAGAGAGTCAGAGAAGCCATCAGGAGCAAAAATAAGGAAGAGGCTGAAAAACTCCTTCCCCAGACTTTCTCAGCCATCGATAAGACGATCAAAAGGGGCGCGATTCACAAGAACAAGGGAAGCCGCTACAAGTCCCGGCTCAGCCGTCAGGTGGCCGAGATCAATCCGGTCCCTTCAAAATAGGCCTTTTCGCCTTTCTTCGGCGACAATACTCCAAAACGAACTCTTCCAGAAGCGTTTTGACCGAAACATCGGATGTTTTCATGTTGAGGTCGATCATCTGCAGCTCCTGGAAGGCCCATTTCAAATCTTCCCCGGAGGTTCTTTCGATCAATGAGAAAAAATCGTTGAATTTTCGGCTGTAGAGGTCCGCATAATTCTCAGAGATCTGAGGCTTCAGTTCCCGAAAAATTTGTTTTTTGTCCTTGACCTTCTCCTTCAGGGACAACTTGGCAATATAAATATCCCTGAACATACGGAAGACATTTCCCAGGATGTTCTCCGGCTTCGTGCCCTCCTCGAAAAGATTGTTCAGCACCCTGAGGGAGCCGGCCGGGTCCCCTCTCTCCAGGTTGTCCGTCAACTCCCAATCTAGATAGGATTTGTCCCAGGCTGAAACCTGGCTGACATCGTCCACCTCGATCAATTTTTTTTCTCCGACGTAGAGGGTCAGCTTCTCCAGCTCGTTGTCCAGCCTTTGAAGGTCATTTCCGACGAGGTCGACGAGCTCATCCCTGGCTTCCTGGCTGATCTTCTTCCCCGACGAATAGAGCCTGGCGTCAATCCAGGCGGACAGATTGTTCCCCCGGAGCGATCTGATCTCTTTGACGGTCACGATGGATTCTGGGAATGAGGAGAAGAACCTCACCAGAGGGTGGCTCTTCCTGGTCTTCTCGGGAAGCACGATGATGATCACCGTCCGGGGAGAGGGAGAGGAAAAATAGTCCTTGAGAAGCTTGCTCTCGGTGGCGGAAAGGCTGCCTTTTTCTCCGTCCCCGACTTGCACCCGGATAACTCGCCAGGGAGAAAAGAAGAAGGGGACGGTCCTGGCTAGGTCGACGATGTCCATCCAGCTGGAATCCCCGAGGATGAATCTCTCGTAGTTGAAGTGCTCGCCCTCCGGCGGGACCAAGGCATCCCTCAGCTGCCGGGTGAACTGCTCCGCGAGGTAGGTCTCCTCTCCATAGAAAGAAATAGGCTGCGGAAAGCGTCTCTTCGTTGACTTCTCGATTCAGGAGGGAATTCCGCACCGGGCTAAAACCCCTCCAGGATGTTGACGACCAGGCTGCGGGCGAATTTCTCGGCCACCTTGTCGATGGCCAGCGTTTCGACGGATTCAAAGTCGGTGCCCTGGGGCACTTCATACTCCTCGGTGTAATTGAACGAGGGGTTGGAAAAAAGGACTTTCTGGCTCACCAGGTCTCGGAGCACGATCTTGGCGACAATGACGATGTTGTAGCGGTCGGCCGAGCCGCTGCCGGAAAAGGCAATCGGGTTGACATTGAAGGAGATGATGTCGCCGATGAGCACGGCGTCGGCTCCGCCGGCATCGGCGCTGACCTCCAGTCTCGCCCGGGCCACCAGTTCATTGGTCACGTTTTGGGTCAGCTTGAGGTCCAACTCGTAGCGGGTCGTTTCGTTCTTAAACATCGGAATGCTGATCTTCTTGATGTGGGTCGGAAGAAAGCTCCCCGTCCCCCGAAGGTGATAGCCGCACTGGATCAGCAGAGCGCAGGCGAAAAAAAGCCACGGGATCTTTTTCATGGTCATTCCAAGGTTCAGACGACTATATTGACAAGCTTATCCTTAACGCAAATCACTTTTCTGATCGGTTTGCCGGCCAGAATGGCCTGAATGCGAGCCAGGCGGAGGGCCTCTTCTTTCAGCCTTTCTTCGGTCGCACCGGCCTCGATTTCAAATTTATCGCGCAGCTTTCCGTTGACCTGGACGACGACAGTCAGTATTTCCTCGCGGGCCAATTCCGGGTTATAGGACGGCCAGGGGGCGCGGGCGAGGAGCTCATGGTGTCCCATCAGCTCCCAGATCTCTTCGGTGATGTGGGGCGCAAAGGGGGAGAGAAGCATGATCATCTGTTCCACGGCTTCCCGCAGGAGGGCTTTCCCTTCAGGGGACATCCTCAGGACTTCTCTGTCTTTCTTGATTTGGTTGTAGAGTTCCATGATCGCGCTGATAGCCGTATTCAAATGGAACCTGTTTTCAATGTCTTCACTGACCTTCTTGATAGTCTGATGAATCTTCTTGAGCAGCTTCTTGGCGCTTTCCCCTTCCGCTTCCGCCTTGGCCAACGGTCGGGCCGGTCCTTCGTAGAGGTCCTTGTTTTCCTGAAAAAGATTCCAGATTCGGGCCAAGAACCGGTAACAACCCTCGATTCCCTCCTCGTCCCAGGCGAATTCTTTCTCGGGAGGAGAGGCAAAGAGGATAAAGACGCGCAGAGCGTCGGCTCCGTATTCCTGGACGATCTCGTCGGGGTCGACCACGTTCCCCTTCGACTTGGACATGGCCGCGCCGTCTTTGGTCACCATGCCTTGAGCCAGGTAATGAGGGAACGGTTCATCGATCTTGGCCAGCCCCAAGTCGCGCAGGACTTTGGTAAAAAACCGGGCATAAATCAGGTGCAGGATCGCGTGTTCTACCCCGCCGATGTAGAGGTCTATAGGAAGCCAATAGTCGGCGGCTTCCGGATCGAAGGGGAAGCGACTTTCGCCGGGCGAACAGTAGCGGAAGTAATACCATGAGGAATCCACGAAAGTGTCCATGGTGTCTGTTTCCCGGCGGGCTTCTCCACCGCACTTTGGACAGGTCGTTTTGACAAAGCTCTCCAGCTTTTCCAGGGGAGATCCCTCCTCCCCGGTGAATTTCACCTCGAAGGGGATCCTGACCGGCAGGTCCTCATAGGGCACACCGACGGTCCCGCACCTCTGGCAATAGATGATCGGGATGGGGGTTCCCCAATAGCGCTGACGGGAAATCCCCCAGTCTCGAAGGCGGAAGGTCGTGCTCTCCCGGCCGAAGCCTTTTCTTTCCGCGTAAAGGTTCATGCTTTCAATGGCCTCGGAGGAGCGCAATCCAGAGTAAGGACCTGAGTCACGGAGAACTCCGTAAGCTTCAAAGGCTTCGCCCGGTTTCGGCTTGGGATCCAGGTCGTTTTCTGGGAAGATGACGGGTTTGATGGGTATCCCATATTTGAGGGCGAATTCATAATCCCTTTGGTCGTGAGCGGGAACGGCCATGATGGCGCCCGTCCCGTATTCCATCAAGACATAATTGGCGATCCAGATGGGAATCTCCTCCCCGGAGAATGGGTTGAGAGCCTTTTTGCCGGTATCAATCCCCTCTTTCTCTTCTTCGCCCTCTTGTCTGGACCGGGCCCCTGCGCCCGCCCGGGATATCCACTCGTGGAGCTTCTCTCGGCCGGCCGGCTCGGTCACCAGCTCGTGGGCCAGGGGATGCTCGGGCGACAGGACGACGAAGGTCGCCCCGTAAACGGTATCAACCCGGGTCGTAAAAACCTCGATGGCCAAACCCTTCCCCGAGACCGGAAAGGACACCAGACTGCCGGTGCTTTTCCCGATCCAGTTCTTCTGCATCAGCAGGACATGCTCGGGCCACTTCCGGAGCAGGTCGTGACCGGTCAGGAGCTCATCGGCATAGTCGGTGATCTTCAGGAACCACTGCTCCATTTTCTTCGGGACCACAACATCATCACAGCGCCAGCACTGACCGCTCGTCACCTGCTCGTTGGCCAGGACGGTCCGGCACTGGGGACACCAGTTGACCCAGCTCTTTTTGCGGAAGGCCAGGCCTCGGTCAAACATCTTCAAGAAGATCCACTGGTTCCATTTATAATACTCAGGTAGGCAGCTGTTCACTTCCCTGGACCAGTCGTAGCTCAGGCCCAGCCGCTTCATCTGCTCCCGCATGTGGGCGATGTTGTCCATGGTCCATTTCTGAGGATGGATGCCGTGACGGATGGCGGCGTTCTCGGCCGGCATTCCCAGGGCATCCCAACCGATAGGGTGGATGACGTTGAACCCCTTCCTGATCCTATAGCGGGAGATGACGTCGCCGATGGAGTAGTTGCGGACATGGCCCATATGGATGTGCCCGGAGGGATAGGGATACATTTCCAGGCAATAGTATTTGACCTTCTGGGGGTCTTCGCAGACCTCGAAGACCCTCTCCTCGTCCCAGATTTTCTGCCACTTTTCCTCGATCCGGCGAAAATCGTAAGCTTCTTTGAACTCTCGGTTGGTCATGGCTTTTTATTGATTTGAGTCCGGAAGATCAGAAATTCATCTTAGATTCATTGAGTGGAAAAGTCAAATCTGCGGTCCTATGTGGCCTGAGCTCGTAGCCCGTAGCTATCAAGAATTGAAGGCATATAGCAGATTGCCGATCTCCTTTGGCATCTAATGACACTTTCCGCCTTCTTCCTTAGCTTCTGTCTCGCTCCGGTAGCTCCCACGATGTCCTTGGATATAAATTGCAGGATCCTCCTCGTTTTACTGCTCAGATGCTCACGGCTCACTGCTCACCATGCATGTGATTCTGCTTGACTTTGCGGCTGTTTTGAAAAAAAATCAAAGTTCGCTCCGTGAAGACCATGGCCATTGTTGAAGTTGAAGACCTCAGCGCCGGGTATGGAGATGGTTTCGTCATCCATGACTTGGCCTTTTCTCTTGAAGCCGGAGAATTCGTCACCATCTTGGGAAAAAACGGTTCTGGCAAAAGCACCCTGATCAAGGCACTCCTCGGTCTCCTCAAGAATGTCGCCGGCCGGGCCGAGGTCGCGGGGCAGGATATCTCCCGCCTGAATTCCAGGCAGATCGCGAAAATTGTCGCCTATGTTCCTCAGATTTTCGATGCGACTTTTGAATTCACGGTCCAGGAGATCATCCACATGGGAAGGTATGCCCACCAGGGAAGGTTCGAGCGGCCGACTCCCGAGGATGAGCGGACGATCGAAGAGGTCATGCGCTCCGCCCGGGTCACTCCCCTCAAGGACAAGAAGATGGCCCACCTCAGTGGTGGAGAACGCCAGCGGGTCTTGATCGCTCGGGCCCTGGCTCAGGATACACCTCTGTTATTCCTGGACGAACCCAGCTCTCATCTGGATATTAGCTATCAGCTCGACGTCTACCGCCTCCTCAAGAGACTCCAGGAAGAAAAGGGCAAAACGATCCTTTGCACCGAGCACAACATCAACCTAGCCATCCCCTTTTCGAACAGGATCATGTTTCTGAAGGATGGCCGGATCCACAGCCTGGGCCCGCCCCGGGACCTGATTACCGGAGAAAGCATCCGGGACGTCTTCGCGGCCGATGTGGACGTAAGGGAAAATGTCCACTCCCGACTCCCGGAGATCTCGCTCATCCCCAAGACCGACTGAGATGAAGACCAGAGCGGCCCTCTTTTTCTTTGCGCTTTCAATGCTTTCTCCTCCGGTCCAGGGCGGACAAAATCGTGCTCTCAAAGATGACCTCGGTTATTCGTTTCAGATGTCCTCCCCTCCCCAGAGGATCGTTTCTCTGGCTCCCAACATCACAGAAATTCTCTTCGCCCTTGACCTCGGAAACAAAGTTGTCGGCGTCACCCGCTTCTGCGATTATCCTCCCCAGGCGCTCCTGAAGGAAAAGGTGGGTGGCATGGTCGACCCGAGCCTCGAAAAGATCAAATCCTTGAACCCGGATCTGATCATCGCCTTCAGGGGAAACCCGCTCAGGATGCTTACCCGGCTCAAGAGCCTGGGATTCCCGGTCTTCATCTTTGAGACGGGCTCCGACCTCGAGTCTCTGTTCCTGATGATCGAGCGGGTGGGCCTCCTGACCCAGAAGACCACCGAAGCACACAGCCTGGTTACGGCCCTCCGGCAGAGGTCGGAGGCGATTCAAGCCGCGCTTCAGTCGGTCACCCTCCGGCCCAGGGTTTTCTTGAGCCTCCCCGGACTCGGACTTTGGACCTGCGGGAAGGAGAGCTATCTCAACGATCTCCTCCGAAAGGCCAAAGGAGAAAACGTGGCCGGAGCGATTCCCCAAAAATGGCTGCGATATAACCGGGAACAGCTCGTCCGCGACAACCCCGAGGTCATCATTGTCCTGGCCAAATCGCAGGCAGACTATCAAACCGCAAGAGCCTGGCTCTTGAAAGAAGCCGATCTCCGGGACGTGGAAGCTGTCCGCAGGGGGGAAATCCGTTTTCTGGACGAAAACCTGGCCAGCCGCTACGGCCCCCGGCTGGTCGAGGCGCTCGGCCAATTGGCCCGCCTTCTCCATCCGCGTCACTTTGGAGAGGTCCGATGACCTTGGCAGGGAGGAAGCGGCTGCTCCTCGTGATTCTCCTCTTCCTATTCCTGGGCGGGCTTCTTCTCTCTCTTCTCATCAGGGCCAGTCCAAACATCAGCCCGGGACTTGGGGAATTTTCTATTCAACCACGACAAAACCTTTTCGACCATCTTTCTCGACCTCAGGCTGTCCCGGGCTGCTCTGGCATTTCTGGTGGGAGCCAGCCTCGGCCTGGCCGGAGCGATCCTCCAGGGCTATTTTCAGAATTCGATGGCCGACCCTTTCGTTGTCGGGGTCTCTTCGGCAGCCTCATTCGGGGCCGTCCTTTGTCTGAACCTTGGTTTGAATGTTTCCCTGCTCGGGTTTTCCGGCCAGAGTTTTTTTGCCTTCGCGTCCGGCTTCGCTATCGTTTACCTTGTCTATCTCCTGTCCCAGAAAAAGGGCGTTTTTAAGGTCGAGACGCTGCTCTTGACAGGAATCGCCGCCGGCGCACTTGACCTCTTCTTTGACCACCTTTCTCTTGTTCCTGAGGTCCGATTCTTACGAACAGGCCGTTTTTTGGCTCTTGGGGAGCTTCTCGCTGGCCGAGTGGAAACAGGTGGGCATGGTCGGCCTTTATTTCTGTATCTCGCTGGCCCTTGCCCAGGGCCTGGCCAAAGACATGAATTTGCTTGTTTTAGGAGACGAGATAGCTCAGTCCCTCGGCTGCCCCGTGAGACGGGTGCGAAAAATCTTCTTGGTAGTCTCCACGTTGCTCGCCGCCGCCTCTGTCTCTGTCAGCGGGATCATCGGCTTTGTCGGCCTGGTCGTGCCTCACTGGATCAGGATCCTGATCGGACCCGACCATAGGCGGCTCTTCCTCTATTCCGCCTTGGCCGGAGGCGTCTTTCTCGTCTATTCCGACCTTTTGGCGCGGGTAGTCTTGTTTCCTACCGAACTCCCCATTGGAATTATCACAGCAGCCGTTGGCGCGCCTTTCTTTATTTACCTGCTCAATCAGCGCCGCTAGGGGCTGGTTGCGCCGTCCCTTCCCTAATGCTAGAATGAAAAAAAACCATGGTCTTTTTCTTCGTCAAAGATACGCGGCACAAGTACAGATGGTTCTCCTCGGAGCCGCTGGAAGAAATCCAGGTCAAGTTCTCCCGCTGGAGAAAAATCTGGGAGCTGGCGAAGAACAAACTGATTCTGCTTCCCAAGAGGTCCCTGAGCCAGGAACAGGCCTTTGACCAGGCGACCAGACTGGCCGGAGAGGACAGGGTCAGGATCTGTCACTCCAGCCGGACGACAGAAAAGAAAGCAAAAACCAGGTTGTTCTTTTTTCTTCAAAAACAACGGACAAGCCACATCCTTCTTCTTGTCGGCGAAACGCTTCTTCTCCCGCTGGCCGGACTGGCCACGCTCATTCCCGGACCGAACATCTTTTTCGGGGCTCTGGCTCTGGTCATGATCACCCACTGGCGGGCCCTGCGGGGCATCAACCGTTTGCTGGCCAGAGAATACGAATTCATCGGCTGCCCTCTCCTCGCGGAATGGGAAGGCGCCGTAGATTCCAGGGCAGAGACGGAATTTCATCTTCTCCTTGGGCGAATAGAACAAGAGTATGGCCTCCAGGGCCTCCACAAGATCCTGGCGAAATAAATCGCCGGTTTGACAAAGCGGCGCTTTTGTTTTATTTTTAAATCATAATGCTGCTAACCCTAAATCAGATTTTGTGGATTATCCTTACCCTGGCGGTCGTTGTGGCCGTCATCTTCCTGGTCCTTCTTCTCATCCAGCTTCGCAAGACGGCTCGGGAGGGAGAACAGACCCTGATCGAAGTGAGAGAACTGGTTAAGGATCTCCGAGAGACAGAGCATAAGATCGACGCCAGCGTCACGGAAATTGGAGAGATCATCCGGGTTTCCAGAAGACACCATCAGCGGTCTCTCAGCCATAACCGGCTACGTGACCACCGGTCTCATGCGCTCGACATTGAAAGCCTGGGCTTTCGCTCTCCCGGCGCTCCGCTGGAGTTGGCAGCGGCTGAAAAAAAGAAAGGAGAAGCAAAATGGGAGATAACGGCAAATGTTCGAGCTTTCTGGAGGACACGTTGATCTTTGTCGCCGGAGCCGTGACGGGTTTCGTCCTCGGCATCCTCTTCGCCCCGGCGAGTGGAAAGGAAACCAGGGCCAAGATCAAAGACCAGGCCGTCAAGACGAGTGAGATGGCCAAAGAGAGCTATGAGAAGATCGCCAAAGAAGCCGAAAAGGGAATCAAGATCGTCAAGGAAAAAACCACCGAAGGAATCGACGCGATCAAGGAATTCATAGAAAAGAAACGGGAAGACCTCTTGAAAAAAACTTCTGAATCGCCCCAGGGGGAGCGATCCGGCGAATAACAAGTCCTCAGCGTTCAAAATAACCCTATCCTTGGTTAGAGAGATATCATGAAAAAGACAACTATAACGAGTGTCGGCGCGCGGGAAGTCCTGGACTCGCGCGGAAATCCGACGGTGAGCGCAAGAATCCAGCTGCACTCGGGAGCGGTTGGCCATGCTTCCGTGCCCTCGGGAGCCTCGACCGGAACCCACGAGGCGCTCGAGCTCAGAGACGGAGACCCCAAGCGTTATCTGGGTAGAGGAGTGCTCAAAGCCGTTTCTAATGTCAATAACGTGATCGCTCCCCAGGTCCTCGGCCTCGACGCCCGCCGTCAAAAAGAGTTGGACAAGAAGCTGATCCAGCTGGACGGGACGCCTTCGAAAAACAACCTCGGCGCCAACGCCATCCTTTCGGTATCCATGGCGGCCGCTTCCGCTTCGGCCAGAGCGGTCAAGCTCCCGCTCTATGATTATTTGGGCAGAAGCGAGTCCTATCTCCTGCCCGTTCCGCTGATCAACATCCTGAATGGGGGTTCGCACGCAGACAACAACCTCGACATCCAGGAGTTCATGATCGCCCCGGTCGGCGCGTCCACGTTCTCGGATGCGATCCGGATGAGCGCCGAGGTCTTCCACAACCTCAAGAAGACCCTCAAGAGCAAGGGATACAGCACGTCGGTCGGCGACGAGGGAGGGTTCGCCCCCAATCTCAGGTCCGATGAAGAGGCTCTCCAACTGATCCTGGAGAGCGTTCAAAAGGCCGGTTACCGACCGGGGCAGGATATCTACCTGGCTCTTGACGTGGCGGCCACCGAACTCTACTCAGAAGAGTCCTACGTCTTTAAGAAATCCGACGGGTCAAAGAGAACAGCCGAGGCGATGATCCAGTTCTATCAAACACTGGTTTCGAGATACCCCATCCTGTCCATCGAAGACGGACTGGCGGAGGATGATTGGCGGGGTTGGAAGAAGCTGACCGCGGCCTTAGGCCGGAAGATTCAGCTGATAGGCGACGATATTTTTGTGACCAACCTCGCGCGGTTCAAGAAGGGCATCGCCAGAGGCATTGCCAATTCGATCCTCATCAAGCTCAACCAGATCGGAACACTCACTGAAACGATAGAAACAATAAAGTATGCGCAGAAACACGGCTATACGGCCGTCATCTCTCACCGCTCCGGCGAAACCGAAGACACCTTCATCGCCGACCTCAGTGTTGCCTTAAAAACAGGCCAGATCAAGACCGGCTCCCTGAGCCGGAGCGAGCGCGTGGCCAAATATAACCGGCTGCTGGAAATCGAGGCAGAACTCGGTGAGAAGGGCTCCTACGCCGGACGACAGGCGTTCTCCCGTTTTCTGAGCTGAAGGGAAAGAGACGTCTATCTCGCCAATCTCGTCGTTTCGTCATTTCGCCCCAGCCCATTCACTGCTCAGTGCTCCCAGCTCGCGGCTCACTTTTAATCGTTGAGTGATTTGAGCTTCAAAATCGTCTATAATAGTGTTTCGTGGTTTATCGCGCTTGCCAAAGAAGAAGCGGAGATGGTTCATTCTGCGAAACAGACAAATGACGGCACAGAACCAGATGCAGAAAATGGCGAGATAAGGAGAGGGCAAGCTAGACGATCTTATGTTCGTTGACTTCGGGAAAGAGCAATTTTGAGATAAGCGGAATCAGGGTCATGAACGGGGGCCGGCTTCGGAGAATCTCCTTCCTCTGCCTCCTTTCTCTGTGTATTCCCCTCTCATCTCTCTCAGTGGACCAGAGAACCGCCCAGCGCATTGACGAAGAGATAGAACGGCACAATGCCGAAATCGTCAAGATCCGTCGTTTCATCCATATGAACCCGGAGCTCAGCAACCGCGAGTACGAAACGGCGAAGCTGGTGGCCTCAAAGCTTGCCTCGCTGGACCTGGATGTTCAAACGGAAGTCGCCAAGACCGGCGTCGTCGGCCTCCTCCGCGGCGGTCAGCCCGGGGCGACGATCGCGATTCGGGCAGATATGGACGCCCTGCCCATCCAGGAGCTGGCCAGCGTCCCCTTCAAATCCCTCAATCCGGGGGTGATGCACGCCTCCGGCCATGATATCCACGTCTCGATCGCACTCGGGACGGCCATCGTGCTGTCCACCCTCCGCGACAGGATCAAGGGGAACATCAAGTTCATTTTTCAGCCGGCGGAAGAGGGCCCGCCTCAAGGGGAAGAGGGCGGCGCCGACCTGATGATCAAGGAAGGCGTCCTGGACAACCCTCCGGTGCGAGCCATTTTTGGCCTCCATGTCTGGCCCGATGAGCTCGGCCAGGTTGATTTTTCCCCTGGTTTTATCATGGCCAGCTCCGACTGGTTCCAGATCCAGATCAAGGGAAAGAGCTCCCACGGGGCCAGGCCGCAGGAGGGGATCGACTCGATTGTCCTGGCATCTCAGATCGTGCTGGGCCTGCAATTCATCATCAGTCGAGAGATCGATCCGACCGACCCGGCCGTCCTGACAGTCGGAAAGATCGAAGGCGGGACAAGGTCCAATATCATAGCCGACAGCGTGACCCTCGAGGGAACGGTGCGGGCCTTGAGCGAGGCCAACCGGAAGAAGATTCCGCGCCTGATCGAAAGTCTGGTCAAGGGGATCACCCAGTCTTATGGCGCCTCCTATGTCTTCAATTATGAGCCGTCCATCCCCCCCGTCTACAATCACCCCGAATTGGCTAAGGACATGCTCCCGACTCTGATCCGCCTCTTGGGGGAGGACCATGTCAAGGGGCTGACTCCCCAGATGGTCGCCGAGGACTTTTCCCGCTTTGCTCAGAAAATCCCGGGATTCTTTTTCTTCCTGGGAGTCAAAACGCCCGGATCACAGCCCGCCGGCGCCCTCCACAGTCCCAATTTTAACCCCGACGAGAGGAGTATCCCGCTCGGCATCAAGATCATGGCTCATCTCCTGCTGGATTGTCTCGCCCGGCAAAGCGCTCTGGAAACTTTCCCTCCCAAATCATTCTAGGGGAACGATGACCTTCCCCGTGCTTTATCCGACCGTATCCCTTATTCTCGGAATTTTGGCTTCTTCTTGGGGGTTGTCCTCATTCGCCCTTCTCATCCCTGGACTCGGTCTGGCCATCACGGGCGCATGGATTCTTTTTGTGGTCAAGAAGACCAGGGCCTGCTTTTTCTTGGTTCTGGCCGCCAGCTTTGTTCTAGGAGCCATGCTGGAGGCAGATTTCGAGAGGCGGTACGAACGAAACGCCCTCCGCAATTTCGAGAGCGAGGACTATGTCGATTTCATCGGGCGACTGGCCCGATCCCCCTCTCGCGAGCCCGACCGGGACATCCTTCTGTTGAGAGTCGAAAAGATCCTCTCCGGGAAGAAAGAGCTGGCCATCCGTGGAAATCTCAGGGTGACGGTGCTCCATCCGCCGGGGCCCTCGGCCCAGTTGAACCTCTGCACGGGAGACACCGTCAAGGTCTCGGCTCAGATCTCGCCGGCCCGTGATTTCCAGAATTTCAGCAAGCCATTTTTATCAAGGTATCTGAAAAGCCAAAACATCCACGGCCGGGCATTTTCTAAGAGTCCTTTGCTGGTTGAAAAAATAAAAAGCGCTCCCCGGCCTTCTCTTTTCCGTCTCGTCTCCATTATCCGTCAAAGAGCGCAGCAAAAACTGGAGCACTATTTTCCCTCGTCGCCTCCCGGGCTCAATCCGCTCTCCCCAGAGGGGGCCATGCTCGAGGCCCTTCTCATCGGAGAGGTCGGACGGATGGATGAGCCGACAAGCCTGTCTCTTCAAAAAACAGGACTCTATCATTTGATCGCCATCTCCGGCGCCCAGATCGCCATTATTTCCATGCTTCTTTTTTCTCTTCTCAGGCTTCTGGGGATGGCCCAGCGTCCTTCCTATCTGGTCTTGATGTCGCTCCTCGCACTCTATGCGGTGCTGGTCGAGGGCAGTCCCTCGGTTCTCAGAGCGACCATCATGGCCCTGACTTTTCTGCTGGGCAAACTCATCTGGCGGGACGTGAACCTTCTCAACACCATTTCTTTGAGTGCGATCATCTTGCTTCTGGCCAACCCTCTCAGCCTGTTCGACCTCGGGTTTGAGTTGACCTACGCGGCAACTCTTTCGATCATCCTTTTTTACGAAAGAGTCCTCAAACACCTGCCCCGACTGCCCCTCCGATTGAGCGAGATGACGGCCATGTCGGTCACAGCCCAGCTGGGGGTGATGCCTTTCATGGCCGCTTCATTCAACAGAGTGACTTTCTCCGCTCTGCTCCTGAACTACGCCGCCGTCCCTTTGTTCGGAGCCATCATGGCGGCCGGCTATCTCTTCTTCCCTCTCTCCTTTATCTTTCCGCCCGGGGCGCGACTTTTGGCTTGGGGCCTCAAGCTTTCGATCCAGGTGTTCATCCGGATCACCCACGTCCTGGATGGGGTTCCTTTCGCTTCGTACCGAATTCCGACGCCCCATCTCGTCACGGTCTGCGGCTATTTCCTCTTTTTGGGTTTGCTGCTCTATCCCCCGAAGATAAAGCGGCAGAGATTGATCGTTTCAACTCTTTTTGCGTCATTCTTCATTGTCCTTATTTCTTATCCCTTTCCCTCGACCTCTAAAAACCTGAAGCTGACCTTCATAGACGTCGGTCAAGGGGATTCCATCCTGATCCAGTTTCCCGGTCACAAAAAAATGTTGATCGATGGCGGAGGTCTTCCCGGGACAACGTTTGATATCGGAGAGCGGGTCGTTTCTCCTGTTTTGTGGCACAAGGGCATCAAGAGGGTGGATTTTCTGGTTCTGACCCACGCCCACCCGGACCATGTCAACGGACTGGCCGCCGTCGCCAGGAATTTTGCAATCGGGGAATTCTGGGAGACGGGAGAGCCGGTGGAAGACCCTGCCTATGCCGGACTCAAAGCCAGTCTGCCCCGTTCCGCGGTCCAAAAAAAGCTCTCCCGTGGTTTCACCGCTCGGGTCGGAGGGGTCAGTATTTCCGCGCTTCATCCCGGGCCCAATCAACCCCTCTCGAACAGCGTCGACAATGACCGGTCTCTTGTCTTGAGGCTTATCTATGGCCGGACCTCTTTTCTGCTCGCCGCGGATGTCGGTCTCGAAGCCGAAGAAGAGGTCCTTTTGAATTGTCCTGAGATCAGGAGCCAGGTCCTTAAAGCCGCTCACCACGGAAGCAACACCTCGACCTCAGAGCCTTTCCTGAGCCGGGTTGCGCCTGAGTTCGTCGTTATTTCGGTCGGCCGCGGCAACAGATTCGGGTTTCCCCAGCCGGCGGTCCTTGAGCGCTTGAAGAAGTGTGGAGCAAAGGTTTTCAGGACCGACCTGGACGGCGCGATCGAAATCGGTTCAGACGGCCTAGGCCTGTCCTTCCGGTGTGCGGCCCGAGATAAATCCAGCTGAGCATTTTTATGCCGAGTCTTATGAGCTCCGGCGGCTCGCTTCTTGAAATATGCCGGAGGTCAACAATTTGTAAATTTGTCCCATGAATTTGTCCGAAACGCCAGAAGCGCCAAAAAATCGGGACTTATGTTCAGGACTGGGGCCGAGAGAAGTTTAGCTCCCATGAATCATTTCTGATCGCGGTTGAAGTGGGGCATCTCCCAGGGAAGCTCGAGGCTGAGTTCGACATACCCGGCGTATTCGCCATCGAGGTACCAGGGTGTCTGGAAAATGAGCTTTCGCAGGCCGTTTTTCTGGATCGTGTAGATGTTTTTCTGGCGACTTTCCATAAGAGCCTTCAACTTGGATCTGGCGGGTTCCGGATGGCAGTCAAAAATGCTCGAGCCGACAAGTTTTTCCCCGCCTCGATCGCTGAACGACCGGACCGACCCGTCGTTCATACTGACGATCGTGCCATTTTTATCACAGGCGGTGACTTCCCCCGGGAATTCTTTGACCCAGGGATGAAACTTCAGATCGACCTCTCCTATCGCATTTGTTTTCTTTTCGTCCATCTGGGTATTTTAACCCTCCTCTCTATAATTTAGGGAATGTCAGTAAAACACAGCTTCTTTTATTTTAAAACATCTTTCCATGGATGATAACCATTTTGTTCGGCGCCGTGAAGCGAAGGGGTCCCTTTTCTGAGGATCCGACTTCGTCCGCAACGCCAAAAACCTCCGCCGGGTTTATGGTCGCGCTCTCAAGGCAGCATCCGGCGACAGCCCGTATTCGGCCGCCAGTTGGACCTGAGAGATCAAGTCCCCAATGTTTTGACAGGTGGAGGAATCGGCATCGTGTCTGCCCTCGATTGACAGGGTCTGGGAGTTGGAATAATATAAACGAGGGAAACGCACATGAAAAAATTTCTCGTTGTTCTTTTTGTCCCTCTCTGGTTCGTCTCTTTCTTGTCCGCCCAGAGCCTGGCCGAAGCGGCCAAAAAAGAGAAGGCCCGGAGAGAAGGCCTCAAAGGGAAAAAAGTGGTCTTGGTCACCAACACCGATCTTTCCAAAATCACCAGGAAGCCGGCCGTCACAGTCGTCCAGCCTGTCGAGCCGGCAACCGGGGCTAAACCCGGAGAGGGCGCAGCGCCCCAGGCTCAACCTCCTCGGGAAAGCCCTCCGCCCTCACCCCCGCTCCCGGAGAACCCGACACTGAGCGCCAGAGAATATGAAGCCCAGAAGGCTCAGCTCGAGGCCCGGGTCCAGCAGGCGGAGGAGATTGGTCGACCTCCTCCAAACAAAACTGGGAGGCCTCTGGCAGGAATTCTATAGCATGGACAATCTGAAGACCAAGGACAAGATTCAGCAGGATATCAGCGATTTCTACGCCAAACTGCAGAGCGCCCAGGACGTGGCCGTCAAGGCCAGGCAGGAACTGGAGAATTTTCTGTCCACCGCCAGGAAAGAAGACGCTCCTTAGATCTGGAGCCGGCTTACGTCGCTCCCAGAGCAGCTGGCGGCTGAGTCCGGTGGCGATTGTTTTTCATGATCTTCCCTTGGACCACACAGAGAAGTCAAAAGGATTTCCGGCATTTTTGAGCTTGTCCTCAGTTTTCAGGCTAAGCATCCGCATATTTGAGCTCAATTTGACATCCATGCGTATCGCGTTCTATCATCTCTCTAGACCGGATGACGCAAAATCGATATGTGAATGCTCATTTAGCTGGCCGGGCAGAAAAGGAGATTCTTATCAAATAAAGCCAAATCCTCTTTGGATCAAGCTCGTCTAACACCTTGGGTATCTCAGAAATTCTCGATTTTGGTTTTACGAACAATGAGAAATTTCGGCCCCTTCGTTGGTCTTCTATCATAGAGCATCATCAAGAAGATTTGGCCATGCGTTCGAACCGGTTTCGACCATTTAAAAAGCTTGACAAGTGCTAAGTTCAATTCTAATCTGTTAATGTTAACGGATAAATAGATGGACCCATTAGATCCAACCGGGCTACAGAGACAACAAAGGCATCTTGCTGAACTCAAAAAGCGGGGGATAATAAGGAAGACAATTTGCGTTCACAGAGAATGCGCTCCATACCTAGATCAATCAAAAAGCACCTTGTTATTGCAAAAAATGCCCCGCTATTAAAGTGCTTTTGGGCTAGGCTCGAAAGGGAGAAGCCTGTCAATGTTGCTCAAGTTAACAAGTTAAGTCCATTTAGATACCCCGGGGGCAAAACCTGGTTGGTCCCGAGAATAAGGGAAACTCTTTTAGGTCTTAAGAGCAAGCCAGAAATTTTCATAGAGCCTTTTGCAGGCGGTGGTATTGTCAGCTTAACTGTTGCCGCAGAACGATTGGCAGGACGCGTAATAATGACCGAATTGGATAGCGGAGTCGCAGCGGTATGGCAAACAATTCTAAATAACCCAGAACCGCTTTGTCAAAAGATACTTAGCTTTCAATTAAGTCGTGAATCAGCTCTTAGGATATTGGAACAAGAAGAAAACGGAACTCTTCAAAGAGCTTTCCAGACGATCATCCGAAATAGAGTTCAGCACGGCGGAATCATGGCACCAGGCGCGAGTCTAATTAAGAAGGGAGAAAGCGGGAAAGGAATTCTTTCTCGATGGTATCCTCAGACCATCGTGAATAGGATCCGCACAATCTTACTTATTAAAAGATAGAATTCAATTCACTCACGGTGATGGATTTGAAGCTATAAAAAAATACCAAGAAGAAAATAAAGCTTTCTTTTTTATTGACCCTCCCTCTACTGCAGGGGTCAAGAGGGCTGGGAAGAGGCTTTATGTGCATAACGAGATTAATCACGAGCTCCTTTTTCAGGAGATGGCGAAAACTAAAGGGAACTTTGTAATCACATATGATGATTCTGAAGAAGTCCGCATCCTTGCCAAAAGGCATAACTTTTCTGTTCTGACTGTGCCCATGAAAAATACACACCATCAGGTATTAATGGAACTGTTGGTTACGAAACAGACACTCCAGTCGGAATACGCCGGATAATATCCTCCTCAAATTCAGAAAGAGTCACAGGAAGGCCGGCAGTCAGGCCAGTGATTGCCATTTCTAGCGTTGTATAGCAGATACTTGATACAAACAAATCCCCGTGCTTTTCCTTCATTTGGTAATCGACGATGACCCATGCAATATCTGCGTTCGATAAGTCGCGTGTACTTTCCATCTTTCCCATGGAACTAAAAAATGCCAAATCTACTACGACCGCGATTTTTTTTCCCCAACGGCGCAAGGTGGGTACTTTTATCTGTAATTGGGGCATTAACCGTTTTGGCCCCGAGCTTCTGAAATCTGGCCTTCTAATAGCGACAGGAAACGGAATGGTCGCGTTATCAAGCTTCGAGAGTCTTTCGAACTCTACGCCCATGTTCAACCCTGAGAAATAAACAGCTTGGATTTCGACGGCACACCATGCGAGAGGATAAGAATCACGGATAACTAAGACTGAATCAATCCGGCCGACGTCTTCTGCTTTTTCGCCTCTTAAAAATCCGACCTCTCTTACCAAGACAGGACTACTATTATTAAGGATCAACCGGCTTATTTCTTTGAAAATGAGGTCTTCTTGATAGAATCGTTGCGGGCATAAGGTGACCAAACGAGCATCATGGGGTTTGCTGCATGCATCGCCGGTTTTCTGATAAAGCCGCACAGAACAGACGCCGCCTCTCTTGTTGCAGTTAGGCACAAAAGTGCCTCGCTTACGAAATGGGCACGGTTGGTCCGGTTTAGACAGTTTTGCAGATTCTGAATATTTGCGTATCTCCTGGAGAGAGATCTTATCTAGAACTTGTCCGAACCATTCGCCGATGCCGTACCTAAGATTTTCTGGCCCTCTCTTTTTCATGAGAAGATAATCTTATATACAAATCGATCTTAATGTCAAAATAAGCGCGAGCTTTTTGAGGACCGCGCCGAGATCGGAAATCAAATCGGGCTGACACGTGGGACACGGGATTGTTTTCAGTCCGCTTCTATTGGCTATATATAGATAGCCCCAGCCTGGTGCCGTCAACTACCGTTTTTATTTCCGCCGCCGACCGGCAACTGCGGTTGACGTTTTTCGTCCTGATTACTCCCCCGTGCCGGCACTCTTCTCGCCCCTGCAGGGAATGGCGGTTATATTCGCGGCGATGGCTCGTTTCTTGAGGCCCCGCGTCGTTTATCAAGAAGTTCTGATGGCCGCTGAGGCCGGTGGCGATTATTTTTCATGATCTTCCCTTGGACCACACGAAGAGGTCCATCGGATTTCCGGCGCTTTTGAGCTTGTCCTCAGTTTCCAGGCTAGCATTCCGCTATTATGAGCTCAATTTGACATCCATGCGTATCGCGTTCTATCATCCCTCAAGATGGGATGACGCAAAATCGGTATATGAATGCCCGTTCAGCCGGCCAGGGCAGAAAACGAAATTCCTATAATTTAAAGAAAAGAATATAAACAAGCTCTAGTAAAAGGCGTTGATAATGGACCTGGAAAACCAAGTAAAGAGTGAGGATAAGAAAATAAAGAGGAGAAGCTTTCTAAAAAAAGCAGTTTCTACAATAGGAGCTTTAGTCTTAGGAAGCTATATTGCTTCAGGAGTGGCTTGCAAAAGCCCATCAGGACCAACACCTCCGCCAACACCAGTCACAATGCAGTTTGAAGTATATAATCACACGCAAGGTTACAGGACTAATTTTACAAAAACAGCAATGAGCGGAGACCCGATAACAATTAGTGTCAGCGCCTTAAATATCATGGATGTTGATCCGCAGAGAATAGCTGTAAGAGAGAACGACTTCCTAGGTAAGTTAGTAAACTTCAGCAATTCAGGAACAGCAAGTTTCTCAGCACCAACACAAAACACAAATTACAAAGTCATATTATTCAATGCAACTAATAATGCTTCTTACCAATGGATGGATGACCAGAGTTCACTACTTTACAACGAGACACGAAACATTGTAGTCTATAGAGCAGACAGAGATGGACTAACAGGGCCTGAAGAATCATGGCAGAATGTATTCCAACAATTAAATGCAGCACTAGACCTTGGCTGGGTTAAATGGGGCTCAATAACAAGCAAGCCGAATGCCAAATGATGGCAAAGGAAACTTTAGTTATGGTTACGGGATTTGCATTGTAGGTGGTATTCGCGGCGATGGCTTGCATGCAGGAGACTATATACTTATTGATGCCGAAAGAGTGGACATTGAGATAGGTAGACGTTCTGTTGGCTTGTCAGAGACTTTTGAAAATATCTGCAAGGTGGATGATATAGGAGGACAGCCTTCACTTATGACCATTCAGTTTCAAGGGGTTCTTCTTCCAAAGGGCAAGGATTTGATTGATTATGTGTTTGCTAAGGATGGTGTTGGAAGCTCTAGCTCCAAGTCAAGCTTCAAGTTCAGCCTTGGATTTCATTAAAAAAAACGATTTTCTTTTTCTCAACAAAAGATTAAAGGCTTATCAGCCTCGAATGGGCGGAACGCCTTCTCTCCTGGCTGCATACTGGCTTGTCCAAAGCCCGGCTCGGCCAAAATTGGATACATGAATGAACGTCAAACCGGCGCCGCAGAAAAGGAGTTTCTTG
>CAVYOD010000024.1:0-61585 GCA_963770045.1 Candidatus Aminicenantota bacterium
GCCAGGCCGCGGGCGTCGTTCAGGTGCGCGTTGTCGCTGCCGGACTTGGCCGGGTCGCCGAACCAGACCTCGGCCGGGCCGCGGTCGGGAAGCTTCACGCTGTAGATGGCGTGCGCGGCTTGTCCTTGCCGGGCCGAGGCCGGAGAGGTAGACGGTCTTGCCGTCCGGGGCCGCGACGAGGAACGGGTACTTCGTGTAGCGTCAGGCCCGCGCCAAGCGCCGGGCCGGCGTAGCGGCTATTCGGGATCCCGCCGTCCCGGTCCAGGACGGCGAGGTCTCGTGCCGCGTCACCGCGAGCACGAACCTGCCCGTCCGTAGTCACGGCCGGCTGGTGCGGGACGTCCTCGGCCGGGTAGAAGGCCAACCCCTGCAGCCGGTGGATCAAGCGGGTTGAACCCGCCGAAGGAATTGGTGAACGCGCCGGCGGCCTGGGCCTTCTCGACCGGCAGGTTCGACGGGAAGGGCTTGATGGTCTTCTCGTAGGCGCCGTCGCGGCGGAAGAGCCAGCATCCTCGGTGGTGCTCCAGACCCACGCCGCCGCAGCGGTCCAGCACGTAGAGCCGGCCGTCCGGCCCGGCGGCCAGGCCCAGGACCGCCTCGATCTTGTTCGGCCCGGTCTGGTCCTTCTCGGCGAACGGCTGCCCGGCATAGGCGGCGCCGAGCCCAAGGCCGACGCGCACCTGGGAACGGCCCCCCAGACGCGTAGAGAGTTGGGTGCCGCATCCGGCACAGAATCTCGAGGTCTCAGGATTTTCAGAATGACAAGTCGGGCACTTGATGGCCAAACTGGTTCCCCTTCTCTGACATGGCCCCAATTAACAGAGGGATGGGCGCGAAGTCAAACGGTTTGTGTGATATGGGGAAAATGGACAGAATGATCAAACGGAAATGGACGGAAAAATCGTCAAAAATACCCATGAAAATCGCGGGGCAAAGCCCTGTAGGATATCCTCCTGCAGGGAGGAGGACATGCTCCGAATGAACCAAATCGGGACGAGATCAAAGAACTTCAACGCCAAGGGCTAGGGCCGCAGCGAGATCGCCGGGCGGCTCAGGCTCAACCGGAAGACCGTGGCCAAGTACATGAAGGTCGAAGACTTCAATGGCGGCCCTCATGGGCAAGAAGGCTTCGGCGTCGAAACTGGACCCCTGGAAGCCGAAGATCGACGAGTGGCTGGCCGAAGACCGGCGGATGCGATTAGGGATAGGAGTTTCCTTTTTCGCGGCGCGCCCGAAGGCCGGCCAAAAGGCTCGGAACCGAGGCCTTCCATCACGAAATGATGATATCGCCGGAGGCGGATTGGTGTTAAGAACGTCATTGGCGAGGGAAAGGAGCCTCTGCCGACGGATATTCGGTCCGGATGTCCCGGAAATTCCCCAAATTAAGACAGACCGCCTCCCCTCTTAAGATCCCCCGCTATTCGTACTCCCCGCCCTCCTCGGCCGCCTCCCTGCCCCACCCATAGCCGACCTTGCCCTCGGGTTCCAAAAACGTCAGCCGCTCCAGGGCCAGAACCGGCCGGACCATGTATTTTCCGACCCCCTCAGCCTCGAGCTTGGTCTTCGCCCGGACCCGGCTGTGGACGCTGAATCCCGTATGCCGCCAGGAGAGAATCCGCTCGGCCCACTCCGGACTGAGCAATCCTTTGCCGACAAGAAACCCGAGGACCTCTCGGGCCAAGATCTCGGCCAGCCGCGGGTCGTCCATGTGCGGGATCCTATGGAAGATCCCCGCCCCGTCCACTCCCCCCTCGGTCATCAGGAAATGGAGGTGCGGGGTGGAAGTTGATCCGCTTCCCGAAGGTCTGGATGGCGAGGACGACATTAGGAGAAGTGGAAAACTTGCGCGTAAACGCTCATTCAGCCGGCGAAGCAGAAAAGCAATCTCTTATCCCTTACAAACTGCTCGGTTTCACAGTTAAAGCTCAAAAATTGAGGGCACGTGCTCGATCTTGTGCCGACATAACGATTATTCACAGCTCACTGCTCAGTGCTCACTGCTCAGTGCTCACCTGTTTGGTTCTTGTCGATGGCGCTTTGAGCGCGAAGATCGTGCCGAGGATAAGCATGACAGCCCCGGCGACACAATACATCGTCCTGAATCCATAAAGGTCTGAGACCTTCCCGAAGATGGGCGAGCCGATGCCCATGCCCATATCAAAGAGGGAAAGATAGAGGCTCAAAGCCAGTCCTTTGTTTTCCTTCCCCAGGATGTCAATCACGTAGGTGCTCAGGGCGGGGAAAATGAGTCCCTGGCCGAGGCCGCCGATAAAACCGACGAGGATAAACATCCAGAGGCCGGAGACCCGGGAGATCAGAAACAGATTGAAGCCGATGATCAGGACCGAAGGGAAAATGACCTTTTTCCGGCCGAAGCGGTCGGAGAGGTCCCCGGTGCCGAATCGGGTCGCAATCGACGCAATCGAAAAGGCCAGGAAAAAAGGGCCGACTCTGGAGACCGAGATCGATTTTCCGAAGAGGACGATAAAATAATCCATCGTGCTCCGGACCGCTCCATGGATGATCGGCATGGAACAGATCACAAGAATGGTCAGAAAGGAAGCCGTTTTAAGGGCACGCGGCCTCTTGAAAGAGTCGCATTCACCGGGGAGATACGGCTCTCGTGTCACCAGCGCGCAGATCAAGGAGGCGACAAGAAAAGCGACACTGGCATTGAAGAGGCCGCCGAAGCCAAAGCGGCGGATGATCTCCTCTCCCGCCACGGGTCCCAGGCCCACCGAGACAAGCCCGGCGACACCGACGATGCCCATAGATTGGGCCAATTTCTCGGCGGGCGCGAGGTCAGAGCAGAGGGTCATCACCGCGGTCAGGCTGATTCCGGCGCCGATGCCCATCACGGCCCTGAGGACAAGGGGGAAGACTCCGGCATCTTTGACAAAATGGAACAACGGAACGGTGACAATGAGAAGAACGAGCCCGAAAAGGGAGAAGTTTTTCCGGCCCTTCACGTCAAGTTGGCGTCCGAAAAAAGGCCGGATGAGAATCCCCATGACGCTGTAGGCTCCCATGATCAGGCCGACCCGGCTCTTGGAAGGGTTGAACTGACGAAGATAGAGCGGAAAAACATAAAAAAGAGTCACGCTCATAAAAAGAAAAAAATAGCCTGACAGGGCGACGATGAAGTCCCTGTTCCAGAAGGGCCTGTTCTTGTTCACGAGCTCCATGGAGGTCTCAATCCGACGGCTTTAAAGTTTCTCATTTTATAGGAAAGAACGAATTAAATAAAGAGGCGTCGGGGAGAGGAAGTGCTGGCTGTTGGGGTTTGGGGAAAATTAAGCAAAAGGGGGATAATGAAGGAGGGTTTAATCTCTACCTCGCACAGCCAGCGAAACGAGGTTTAGACTATTATAGCCATTTTTTTGCGGAAATCAACAGGCTGCCAAAAATTTTTTGCGCCCCCTGTCGGCCGATGATATAATGCTCCGGATGATCGAGGGGAATATGATCTCAGATCGATCCGGGAGGTCGGATGATGATCAAAAGACTCTCACTTTGAAAAATAAGATGAGGGAAAAAGCAAAATAAGGAGACCCGGATGAAGAAGAGCAGCTTTCTGGCCATCTTGATCTTAGGCTCAAGCCTTGTCACGAGTGCCGCCACAACAAAACTCGATTTCGTCTCGCCCACTTTCGATTCTCCCCGCTTCCAGGTCCATTTCGCGTTCGAGGTCAAACAAGAGAAGCTCGTTTTCTCGGACCTCATCATAAATGGTCAGAGGTGGGCAGGCCTCTTGGTCTTCAAGGACGGAAAGAGGGTCGGGCTGGAAAAACCCCTCGAGGTTGGGAAATACGACTTTGTCCTTGATTATGCCTGGCTGAACAAGGGACGCTATAAGGTCGTGCTCTCCTGCCAGGCCGAGGGCTCCCAGAAGCCTAATAAGTTTGAGCTCTCGGGGGTCGCGCCCGAAAACGGTGGAATGCCCGGCGGCCGGGAGGGTTTTTACCGGATCATCAAGATCGAGGAGGAGGCAGGGTTGGAACGAAAGGGAGAAATCGTCTATCTGACGCTCACCGCTCCAAAAGAGGACATCGGAGGCGGCCAGCTCTCGATCTACGACGGACCTAACGAAATCCCCTATCAAGTCCTGGATAAGAGGGAGTCTGTCCCATCCGAGGCGATCGCCAAGACTCATCCGGTCACCTGGACCTATAAACTGGCCCTGCCCGTTCAGGCCTCACGCCTGGCCAAGAAACTCCTGTTTGTCGGGCTGTCTTTGGAGAGGCTTGCTGGGCCGCGGGATTTCACGATCACCGGCCAGGGACTCGGCAAAACAATAAAAAACTCGAGTCTCGCCCTTGAGCTCAGCCCCCAGAGCGGCCAGGTCCTGACGATCGACTATTTTAAGGAAGGGATCAAGCTCTCCAACAAAGCCGGCGTTATCCACGGGAATCCGGATGTCTTCATCCCGCCCAGCTGGGACCACTCTTTCGACTGGAATCCGCCTCCCTCGTTCGAGGAGAAGCTCGGCGAATTCGTCTACGTCAATTCACGCCGCGGCCCCCTTCCCCACATCAAGGACGTATCCCTGGAGATCAAATACACTTTCGAGCTCAACGCCCCCTATTTTGTCAGCGAAACGCTCATGACGGCGGAAAAGGATCTGGGCGTCATCGCCGCGCAAAACGACGAAATGGTTTTTTCCAAGGAACTCTTTGACTCTCTGATCTATAAAAGCAAAAGACAGGAGCTGGTGAGACTCCCCCTCAAGGAAATGGCCGGAGCGCCTTTCGGTCTCGTCCATATCGCTCCCGAAGATTTGGAATGGGTGGGGTTGCTCAACACAAAATCAGGTTACGGTTTCTTCGGCCTGAGGATCAACGCCGTCAACGGGAACCTCGGTCTCCCGGGGAATTTCCTGAACAAGGCGGGGACCTATTTTTATGCGCCTTCGGACGGACAGTATGTCTACTGGGTAAGACCTCTCCTCTACACTTGGGTCGATGCCTTGACCAGCAACCAACTGACCGCTCTCCCTCAAGGCAGCTTTTTCTATGAAAAAAACGCCTATCTCCTTCTCAAATTGGGAGACAAGTTCTCTGACGAATTGGAACTTCTTCTGACCAAGCTCAAGAATCCGCTCCGAGTTTTCTGATGGAATTTATCGATTTATAGAAAGGCGGAAACAACAATGATGAAGACAATCGGTCTTATCGGCGGGATGAGCTGGGAATCGACCCTGGAATACTACCGGATCATAAACGAGACGGTCAAAGAAAAGCTGGGCGGCTTCCACTCGGCTCAGGTGGTTATGTATTCGGTCGATTTTGCGGAAGTCGAATCCATGCAGCACAAGGGAGAGTGGGAAAGGGCGGCTCAGTTCCTTATCCGGGCCGGCCTTAGGGTCAAACGAGGGGGCGCTGACTTTGCTCTCCTCTGCACAAACACGATGCACAAAGTCTTCGCCGAGGTCCAGGCGGGGATCAAGATCCCTATGATCCATATCGCCGACGTCACGGCGCGATCCATTCGAGACAAAGGTCTTACCAAGATCGGCCTCCTGGGGACGAGATTCACCATGGAAGACGACTTTTATAAAGGGCGTCTCATCAGGGAGCACGGACTCGAAGTCCTTATCCCCGGTGAGGAAGACCGTCAGGCCATTCACCGTATCCTCTACAACGAGCTTTGCATGGGAGAAATAAAAAAGGTTTCCCAAGGGACCTTTCACCGGATCATCGCCTCGCTCGAAGCTCGAGGCGCAGAGGGAATTATTCTCGGCTGCACCGAGATCCCGTTGCTCGTCGAGCAAAAAGATTACCGGCTGCCGCTTATCGACACGACCGCTCTTCACGCCAAGGCCGCGGTCGACCTTGCGCTTCAAGATTAGAAAGAGTTCGCCATGTACGCCGTCGGAATCGATTCCGGGACCCAAGGCACGAAAGTCCTCTTGGTCGAGTTTCATTCGGGAGAAGTCCACGGCCGCGGCTATGCGCCTCACGCCATGGTCGAGAATCTGCCGGCCGGAGCAAGCGAGCAACACCCGAAGGTCTGGATCCTCGCCCTGGAAGAAGCATTGATTTCTGCCCTGAGGGAAGCAAAGATAGATCCCCAACGGATCGTCTCTCTCGGGGTCTCGGGCCAGCAGCACGGTTTCGTCGCCCTGGACAAGGCTGGCGTCCCCATTCGACCCGCTAAACTCTGGAACGACACCTCCACGCTGGAAGAGACGGACCTCATCGTGGGCCGGCTCGGAGGCAAAAAGAGTTACATCCGGATGCTCGGCATCAGCCTGGCCGTCGGATACACGGCCTCGAAGATCCTGTGGTTAAAGAGGAAAGAGCCGAAGAATTATAAAAAGCTGGCCACCGTTCTCCTTCCCCACGACTATCTGAACTTCCACCTCACGGGGACCGCTCGAATGGAATACGGGGATGCCTCGGGAACCGGGCTGATGGACGTCCGCAACAGGAGATGGCACAAAAAGGCCATCTCCGCCATCGATCCTCTCCTCGAAGGAAAATTGCCCGCGTTGAGTCATCCGCAGGACCCTGTGGGCTACCTCCGGGCGGATGTCGTTAAGAGCTACGGCATGAAGAGAGTCCTGGTCTCAAGCGGGGGCGGCGACAACATGATGGGGGCTATCGGAACAGGGAACGTATCACCCGGCGTCTGCTCGGTCAGCCTGGGGACATCGGGGACGATCTATTCTTACTTTGAGCGGCCCTTCATCGATCCCGAGGGCGAGATCGCGGCTTTCTGCGACAGCACCGGAGGGTGGCTTCCTCTTCTCTGCACCATGAATGTCACCAACACGACCGAGCTGCTCAAATCACTGCTCCAAATTTCAAACGACGAGCTCGAGGGATTGGCCGCTCAAGCGCCGCCGGGGGCCGGGGGACTTGTTTTCCTGCCCTTCTTGGACGGTGAAAGAGTCCCGGTTCTCCCCCAGGCGAGCGGAGTCGTCTTCGGGCTCGACCGGAAGAATCTCGGCCGGCCTCACCTGGCCAGGGCCTTCATGGAGGGAACGATTTTCAACCTCGGCTATGGATTTTCGCGGATGCGCTCCCTGGGTCTTAGGCCGTCGGAAATCCGAGCCACTGGCGGTGGCGCTCACAGCAAGCTCTGGCTTCAGATTGTGGCCGACATTCTGGGGACCCCGGTTATCACCCTCCAAGAGCAGGAGGCCGCGGCCTACGGAGCAGCGATTCAGTCCATGTGGAGCTTTTACCGAGAGCGGGGCGAAAAGGTCAGCATCGCCGAGATCGTTAGGGACAAGGTCAAAAAAGCCCGTCTGGCCGCAGAGCCAAAACGGGAAAATGTGGCCATCTATGAGGCTCTTCAAAAACGATTCAATTCTCTCTGGAAGTCTCTCGAGGAAGAATTCAAGCTCTACAAGAGGCTTCTATAAAATCGTCAATCTAATACAAACGCAATAACCAATGCGACATCTCCGTTCAAGGTTGCGCCGGAGGCCACCCTCTGGCCCCCGGCGCAATCTTGACCATGTTAGGTTACTTATCACGTTTGTATTAGTCTTATTGATCTACTGCCTTTGTCTCGTCAAGAACAAGAGTAAGCGGCTAGTTGTTTCGAATTGCACGGCTCAGTGCTCACGGCTCACTGCTCACTTTTTAATGGCGATGCAGGTCTTTGTGCATGATCTTCCTGGTCTCATGGAGCCGATCATCCGCAGGGAGCCCGGCCAGCTCCTTGTTCATCAGCTCGTCATCCTCAGCCTCAACAAGGCGGGCCACATAATCGACTATGCTCGGGGGGAAAACCCCGTCCCTTTCGTAGAGCTCCCGCTTTTCCAGAAGGATCCGGCTCGATTCGACACAGCTCGTTGGCAGAGCGGGCAATTTCTTGAGCAGCTCACCGTCCGTAAAGACATTGCCCTTGACATAGAGCTTTTCCGCGAGCTCGAGGGGGAGGTTGTCCCCGAACAGAGACTTGTTTTCTTGAAACGACCAGTCGGCGGCCATGACGATTCCGGCCAGCAGAAGATGGATGATCGCGCTCCCGTCGGGGCTGCGTATTTCTATCGTCTGGCGCGGTTGCGGCTCCTCAAAGACCGAGGTTTCTTGGAGATTGAGGGATTTGGCGAGATTGCGTAGGTTGGACCAGCCGAGCGGAATCCGGATCATGGCGCTCCGGTTCAGGTTACTCCAGCAAATCCGGATGGGCGCCTCTTGGTGGGGAACGAGCCTGAGGTAGGATGAGGATACTGTATTGCCAAAAGCGGTCAGGGAATCCGCGTATTCGCACAGGCCTCCGATCAGGCGCCGCGCGGCTTCGGAGAGCTCGCCCTTCTCATCAATGATGATGTTCCTTCCGTTTTTGATGAGCTCAAGGTGGAAATGGAGGCTGCTTCCGGCCACTCCCTCCTCGATCTTGGGGGTAAAGGTGGCCACACGCCCGTATTTGAAGGCGATATTCCGGATGAGCCAACGGCCCAAGACCAGGTCGTCGGCCATCTCCTGGGCGGGCCTGGACAGAAACTCGACCTCCAGTTGCTCGGCCTGTTTCCCCTGAATTTCTTCGAGGTCGCTCCGGACGCTTTCGACAAACCCGACCTCACCGTGGGCGTATTTCACGGCTCCTGTGATCTGGGTGATGTGGCGGACCATTTCATTGAGAATTTGTCCGCTCTTGAGAAAGGGCGATGAAGAATGGTATCCCTCCTGCTTTTGACCCGGGAAGATATTGGGGTTCCCTCCGCTGAGGAGGAAAAACTCGAGCTCTCCGAGCGCCTGGAGCTCCAGGCCGGTGTGGTCATGAAAAACCCGGCAGGCCTTGGCCAGGACATTATCGAGAGCAAAGGGAGCGAGGTCGCCGTCCTTGGTCAGGTAGCGACAGATAAAATCCAGGCTTCCCTCATCAAAGGGCGAGAGAAAGGCCGTTCTATAAACGGGCACGACATAGAGGTCGGAGAGCGCACCGTCGACCATTCCTCTGAATAGCGACGATCCGTCCACTCGTTCTCCCTCAGCCAGGATGCTCTCGGCCTGATAGGCGTTGGCAACGGGCAGCTTTAGCTCCTTAAGCTTCCCGTCGAGAGCCGTGTAATGGAAAGTGATCCGCTCGATTCTTCTCTGCTCGATAATTTTCAAGAAATCGGCCCTCTTGAAATCCTGGGGCGGTTTGTTAAGAAGGACCGAGATGGGATTGGCCAGAGCATAGTTGAGGTCTCGGGACGACATGGGCTGTTTCTCCTTGCTCAATGTTGAGGCTCGCTTTTATCAAAAAGAGACCCATTTTAAGGGAAAAAGGCTTGGTTTTTCAAATCCCGACAAAAGAATTAATAAAGAAGATAAGCTTTCCTGAGCTCGGCAAAGCCGGCCAGGCCGTCGGCAAAAGTCCTGGTTATCTCCTCGATCGAGGTTCCCCGCTCCAGAGCCTCCCTGACTTTGGCCGTTCCCATGATCTTATCAAAATAATCTTTGTGGAACTGGAAATCCTGGGGATACATGTCCCTGATGGTTTTGATGATGTTCAGGGTGGTCGCCAGGGAGCGGTATCGGGTGCGATCGACGACGTGTAGCTCAGCGCCTCCGCAGATCTTGCCCTGGAATTTGGAGAAGGTGGGTGTAAACCAGGCCTCCCGGAAAGCGACGCCCGCGAGCCTGAGTCCGTTCAGGTTTTTGGCGAGCTCGAAGCCGTCGATCCAGGGCGCACCGAAAAGCTCAAAGGGCCGGGTCGTGCCCCGACCTTCAGAGACGTTCGTGCCTTCGAGGAAGACCTGACCGGGGTAGACCGTGGCGGCATCGAGCGTTGGGATATTGGGAGAGGGGAAAACCCAGGGGAGCGAAGTCTGGTCATACCACATCGTCCGTTGCCAGCCTTCCATGGGGATGACGGTCAGGTTTGCTTTCTTGGCCAGAAACCTGTCATTGAAAAGTCGGGCCATCTCCCCCATCGTCAGCCCGATCCGCAGCGGGACCGGATAAAGCCCCACGAAAGAGCTATAGTCCGGGTACTCCAGGACCGGACCCTCCATGTCCAGGCCGTTGATCGGGTTCGGCCGATCGAGGACGATAAAATCGATCCCGCTCTCGGCGCAGGCCTGCATGGCGTAGGCCATCGTCGCAATGTAAGTGTAGACACGGGTCCCCACATCCTGGATATCATAGACCATGACATCGATATCCTTGACCATGGATTTCTCGGGGATCTTCTCGGCGTCCCGGGTGTCGAACGAACGCATGAATTCGTCGATGTTCTTCAACATCCCGGGCTCAGGCTTCATCGATTGACCGTAAAGGCTGAAAACCGGGATGTGGTATTTTTTATCGATATAAAAAGGCACGTATTCACCCGCCTGGGAATCGCCGCGCACGCCGTGCTCCGGACCGTAGAGCGCGACCAGTTGGATCTCAGGATTTCGGGCCAAAAGGTCCACCGTGCTCTGAAGGCGGCTGTCGACGCCCGACGGGTTGGTGATAAGCCCGACTCGCTTTCCCCTTATCAGGTCCAGGTGTTTCTCAAGAAAGACTTCGAGGCCGAGTTTCACCTTGGGAAAGGCCGACGAAACAGGAGGCCTGGTCTCCTTCTGGCCCTGGCAGGCCAAACTCAAGGCGACCATGGCGAAACACAAAAAGATGGGTAACTGAGCGATTGGCTGGATTCATGTCATTCCCCTTTTCAAATCATCAAGTCTCCGCCGTTGATATCGATCGATGCCCCCGTGATATAGGCCGCTCGATCCGAGCAGAGGAAGACAACGAGGTCACCGATTTCCTCCGGCCATCCAAGCCGCTTGATCGGGAAAGAATTGACGAACGCTCTAAGTTCGGCCTTGGTTGTCGTTTCCCTGGCCATCTGGGTATCGATGAGTCCGGGGCAGATGGCGTTAACGGTGATCCCAAAGGGGGCGACTTCCTTCGCCGCGGCCCGGGTGAGACCCAGGAGCCCGGCCTTTGAGGCAGTGTAATGGGCCCCGCCCAGAGTGCTGACACTCCGGCCCGCCGAAGAGGAGATGTTCACGATACGGCCGTACTTTTGCTTCTTCAGGAGCCGGAAGCACCGCCTTGATGCACAGGAAGGGTCCGGTGAGATTCACTCGCAGGGTCTGGTCCCATTCCGCTCTGGAGATGCCCATAAATCTCGTCCGGAACATGATTCCCGCGTTATTGACAAGGATATCCACCCGGCCAAAATTCTTGAGCGTGGCGCCGACAAGGGAGTCCACGGAGGACTCATCGGTCACATCCACCTCACAAGCCAGTGCCTTCAATCGCCGCGCGCCTAGCTCTTGAGCGGTCTTGCTGGCGGCAGAGAGGTCGATGTCGGCCACGACAACGCTCGCCCCCGCCTCTGCAAGCCGGGAGGAGATCGCCTTGCCAATGCCTCGGCTCGCTCCTGTCACGATCGCCACCCTAGCTTTGAGCTCGCTTTCGGCCTTTTTCATTCTTTCCTCCCGCGGGATAAAGAGAGTGTTTAATGATCAAACAGCCGCCCTTTCATTTTTTTCTTTTTGACGAGTGCGACTTCAGACAATCAGCCTTGAAGGACCACTTCATACCCCTCCCGGATGGGGGTGGACTCAAAAAAGCCGGGCAAAAAAAACTTGACCAATTGTTCTTGGTAGTAACGATTCTCCTCATTGGCCAGGGCATCTGCTTGGGTCTCCCAAAAAGTCATGGAGATGCCATCTCCGGTGTTTCGATCGCTCAGCAGATAAGCATGAGAAAAGCCCTTTTGAGTTTTTGCCGCCGGAATTACGCTCTCCTGATAAAGCTTGATGCCCTCGTCGATCCGGTCGATCTTAAAACGAAAAATAGTCAGCCGTGCGTACATGGCAGTTCCCCCTATGTATTCTCCATTATTTTGTCCCCCCTGTTGAGAGGTCTGCATCCATGGTTTTTTTGATCGTTCCGGGACAAGATCTCAAGCTCGCCCTGCCCGGTTCGACTTGACTATAAAATAAGCCTTACGCGTCCAATAGTCAACTTTTTCTCTTTTCTTTTTGGGCCTGCTGTTTTATTATATAAAAACAAGATGCCGGGACCAGGAATCCAACCCAGATTAGGGCCACGCTTGGCCATTGCCCTTATTTTTCTTTGCCTTATATCCAGCCTTGGAGCCGAAGAAATTCCCTGTGTCTGGGCGGGCGTGGAAAAGATTGTGGCCGTGGGAGACCTACACGGGGATTATAACAATTTCGTGAAGATCCTGAAGGGGACAGGGATGGTCAGCGATGGGCTCCATTGGGCTGGGGGCAGAACCCACCTTGTCCAAACCGGAGACGTCATGGACCGAGGCCCCGACGCCAAGAAAATCTTTGACCTGATGATCATCCTGGAGAAGGAGGCAAAAACCGCCGGCGGTCAATTCCACTTTTTGATCGGCAACCACGAAGAGATGAACATCACCGGGATCACGTTCGATTATCCCGGAAACGTAGTGGTCGAACAATTTGTTTCCTTTCTTCCGGCCGGATATCGGCAGAAACGAGAGAAGGAATTCCGAAAGCTTGCGGATAAGGAAGCTCCGCCCGGGCCAAGACCTCTGGTTGATTCGGTGGAGAGGTTTCGAAAATACTGGGCGGACGCGATCAAAAATGATCCTCAGGCGCGCACGGAATATCTCGTGAATTTCAATGAAAAGTACGGGAAGTGGATTCTCAAGCACAACGCCGTCGTCAAGATCAACGATGTCGTTTTTGCCCACGGGGGAATCAGTGAGCGGTTCTCCAAGTGGAAACTGGAAGATATCAATGATACTCTGCGCACGGAACTGGACATGCTTCGTTTGAACCTCGTCTCCGGGAACCCTCTCCCTCCCTCCTTTACTCCCAGGATCGTGTACGTCAGCGACGGCCCCCTCTGGGATCGCGAGCTCGCCCGGGAGGATGAAAAAGCTTTCCAGCCGGAGGTTGACCGGATTCTGGCCGACCTCGGGGCCAAATATATGGTCGTCGCCCATACCCCGCGTGTTGTCCATTCCAAAGAGGACATGAGCCGTTTCCAGGGAAAGATCTGGATCATCGACACCGGCATCTCCGAGGTCTATGGAGGGCACCCGAGTGCCCTGATCATCGAAGGGGAAAATTTTTCCGTGTGGGGGGTGAAAAATGATCAAGAAGATCCCGATCCGCTTGATATTTTCTATGGGGGTTTTCTTAGGTTTCAGGTCTTCCGGTTTTTGCCAGCCGGCTGAAGAAGACGTTTTCCACAAAAAAGAGATGGAGCATTACTTCTTAACCGCCAAGATCGTTTCCGTCCGAAAAAACGTCGTCGGCGGAAAAACGGGGCCCTGGCTCATCAACCTCGACGACGGGAAAGTGACCCGCAGAGGCTTCTTTAAGCACATCCACCGCCCCAGACCCGCTCCCCTTCCGGACAGCTATCAATACGAAATAGCCGCTTATGAATTGGATAAGCTCTCTAGACCTCAATGTCGTTCCCCCGGTCGTGGAACGGGAAATCGAAGGCACGAAAGGGTCTCTTCAACTCTTCCTGGAAGACTGCTTCACGGAACGCGACAGAAAGCAGATGAACCTCGAACCGCCGGACCCGAAGAGCTTTCAAAACAGCCTGGACGAGCTCAGGATCTTTGAGAATCTGGTCTATAACAAGTGCCGCAATACGGACGATACCCGTATCCACAAGAAAAGCTGGAAGGTTTGCCGGGTGGACTTCTCCGAAGCCTTCGGCCCGAGCCCCGATTTGGTTCCAGATTGCGAGATCAGTTACTGCTCGGAGAAGATCTTCCGGAATCTCCAGAGGCTGGATGCCGAGACCGTCAGGGCAAAGCTCTCGCCGTACCTCAACGGCGAGGAGATCAAAGCGCTCTTGGAACGTAAAGACAGAATCATCGAGAAAATAAAGGAACTGCAAGAAATAGAATGGACAAGGCAGCAGACCGATAATCTTGAGAGAAAGATGAAAGGGGGAGCCGATGGAGATTTCAGCCTCGAGAGGGATTGAAGGATCGGGTCAGAGAATCCCGGGATCGCCCTACCGCTTTCTCAAGATCTTCACGGACATCAATCCCGGGGAGGCGGGCACCGCTTTCCTTCTGACCCTCAATGTCTTTCTCCTGCTCCTGGCCTACTATCTCATCAAGCCCGTTCGGGAAGCCCTCGTCATATCGTCGGCAAGGGTCCGTTCGTCAGAAGCTACTCTGGCCGCTGCCCAAGCCATTCTGTTCATCTTTGTGGTCAAAGGGTTCAGCCGTCTGGCCTCGAAAGTCCCGCGGCACCTCCTGATCACCTGGGTCACCCTCTTTTTCATCTCCAACCTGGTGCTCTTTTACCTCCTCAAAGTCCTGGGGTATGCCGATGGGGACGTGGGCCATCGTCTTTTTCATCTGGGTCGGCATCTTCAATATCATGACCGTGGCCCAGTTCTGGGGCTTTGCCGCACGATATCTACACCGACGAAGCCGGGAAACGGCTGTTCCCCATGATCGCCGTCGGCGCGACATGCGGCGCCGCCTTCGGGAGCGGGATCGCCAAATCGATCATCAGGCCCCTGGGGCGCCATTTCGACTCTGGCATGATGCTGATGACGGCCGGCGTCCTGGGCATTTGCATCGCCCTGACGATCGTCATTCATAAAAGGGAGATCAAACACATCCGGGAAAGGGCCGGCAAAGTCGACCCCAAGATCCTCGAAGAAGAAAAAACCAAGGAACGCCCCCTCGCGAAAGGAGGCGGGTTCCGCCTGGTCTTCAAGAGCCGATACCTCCTTTTCTATGCCCTGCTGATCCTCTCCCTGAATTATGTCAACTACCAGGGGAAAACATCTGGGGCTGGGTCGTCAAACAGACCGCCGCCAAGGCGATCCACGCGGGGATGGCAGGGGGGATGGAGGCCCAATTTACGGCCAGCCTCTATGCGGACTATAACCTCTTGTACAACATCATCGCCATGGTCGTTCAGCTCTTTCTCGTATCGCGCATCTTCAAGCGGGTCGGCGTCAGCGGGGCCCTCTTCATCTTGCCCTTCGTCGCCCTGGGCGGATATGGCCTCGTCGGAGGGTTGGGGGCGTCATTGGTGTTGGTCAAATGGATAAAGGGTTTTGAGAACGGCCTTGATTATTCCCTCATGAACACGACCAAGGGCGCTCTTTTTCTCATCACCTCCCGGGAGGAGAAGTATAAGGGCAAAGCCGCGGCTGATACTTTTTTTTACAGGAGCGGCGATACCCTTGCCTTCCTCACGTTCGTCATCGGGATGCAATACCTGCACTTCAGGTGGAACGTTTGGCCCTGGTCAACGTCGTGGTCACGGCGGTCTGGATCCTGTTCTGCTTCTTGGTGATTCGGGAATATAAAAAACTCAAAGCCAAGGCGGCGGTTCCCGCAGCCGGGCAAACTTCATAGCCGAATTCATCTTCGGCGCAGATCCTTCAGCTTGATGATTCCTCCGGAGTCCTGGCAGATATAAATGTAGCCCTGATCATCCCAGGCGATGCCTTCCTGGTCATTCCCCGGGAAGGCATACTCTTTAACCAGCCGCCCGTCCAGGGTGATCTCGAGGAATAAATTATCCGAATCACTGACGGCGTATAAAAGCTTTTTGCTCGAGTCATAAGAGAGGGCTCCAGGGTCCCGAATCCGGAAGGGCAAAACGCGGAGAATCCTGGCTTCGGCCTCCTTCGCCCTGCTGGACCTTAATGGAACAGAGACCTCCATGATGCAGGGTGGATCTTCCTGGTTTCCCGCGTAGAAAGTGCCCCCTTCGGGATGGCTTGGATTTGGGACAAAAACGAGAGACTCTATCCCGTTATCATAGCTATCGACCTGCTTCTGGAGAAACTGGGAATTCCCCCCGTATTCCCTGTTCACGGGAAAGCGGCGCGTGACTTCCCTTTTGTCCGGGTCATATTCCAGGATCACATCGTCCCCTTCGACGATGATATAGAGAAGGCCCGTCGAGGGGTCGACCGTGATCTCTTCCAGGTCGCCGGGGACTCTGACGGAACAAATCGGCGTGCCGTCCTGCTTGACTTCGTAGACGAAACCTTCATCGCTGACGATAAAGAAGGTTTTGCGAGACGGATGCAGGCAGATGCCCGAAGGGTCCGGAATATTCTGCCGGTCAAAGTTGGCACTCGGGGTGAAGCCCGGGCTGCCCGGCCACTCGCAAGGGAAGGCTATAGTGGGCACGGATTTGCCCGCCCGACACCCTCCGACAAAAGCGACGGCCATCAAACACCAATATTTTATTTTCATCTCTTGATCCTCGGATGAGAACGATAAAAACCGGATTTTAAATCTATAATAAACAAAATCAGACTGTCAACGGGAATTGAATTAATGCAAACGCGATAAGTAACTTGACATGGTCAAGGTTGCGCCGGAGGCCACCCTTGGGACCCCGTAGCGGAGGGGGGGCCCGTCGGCTTGTCCGACGGGGGAACCGACGGGACTGGTTCCTCGGGGTCCGGGGGCCAGAGGGTGGCCTCCGGCGCAACCTTGAACGGAGATGTCGCATGAGTTATTGCGTTTGTATTTGTATTTGATTTTCTCAACTTTTTTCATTACACTATAGACACAAAGCAGAGAGGGAGAGAATCGGATGAGAGGTTTTGCAACTCAAGTCAAAGCCGCGCTGGCCTTCACTCTCTTGATCTTAGGGGCCGCGAGTTTTTTTGTCCAGGCTCAATTTACACCGAAAGAAATCGCCCAGCGTCCGGAGTGGGAGAATTTTCTTAAGACGGCCGAAATCGTCAGCTCCAAAGAGATCGGGGAGGGAGTGACAAAGCCTTACAAACTTCATCTCAAAAAGGGCGATATCGAAAAAGACGCTGCCTGGAAAAACCCGAGCGGATGGCAGCAGGGATTTTGGGAGGGCTGGCAATATGAAATCGCCGCCTACAGGATGGACAAGCTCATCGGGCTGAATATGATTCCTCCGTATATCGAGCGGGAATTCAAGGGACAGAAAGGCGCCCTTTCTCTCTGGGCGGAGAGCAAGACCAGCCTCTTGAAAATGATGGAGCAGGGGATCAAGATCCCCCCGGCCGCGGCCGACCAGACGGAAAAGATGAAATACGTCACCAGGGCTTTTGACTCCCTCATCGCCAACGAGGACCGCACCCAGCAGAACGTCCTCTTCACGGAAGACTGGAGAACGATCCTCATCGATCATTCCCGCTCCTTCAGGTGCACAAAAGAATGTACCGAAAAACTGATGTTTGGATCGAACGGATTAAAGCGCACGTCTGAAGGACGGCCCTTTCTCTTCAGGCAGCTCCCCCGCGCCTTTGTCGAAAAAGTCAGGGCTCTGACCTACACAAATGTCCAGAGCGCTGTGGGCCCCTATCTCACGGATGAGGAGATTAAGGCCATCCTCATCCGCAAAGATCTTCTTCTCAAAGAAATCGAAGGAATGATCAAGGAAAAAGGCGAAGACAAAGTCCTTTATTAGCCGTTTCAGAGCGGAGCCTCTGAATCAAGGCGCAAATAAACGATCAGAGAGGAGGGGATCATGAATAAGAAACCTATTATTTTTTGTCTGGCCCTGCTGGCTCTCGGTTGGGGTGCGCATGCCCTGGCGCAATATACCCCGGAAGAGGTTGCTCAGATGGCCCAATGGGAGGATTTTCTCAAGACGGCCGAGGTCATCGGCCAGCGGCAGCTATCAGGATCGGAGGCCGTGACCAATCCCTGGGAACTGACCCTCAAGAAAGGTGACATCACCCGCAACGCTCTCTGGAAGAATGTGACAGGACGGCCCAAGGGATTCATCGACAGCTGGAAATATGAGATCGCCGCCTACGAGATGGATAAGCTTCTCGGACTTGACATGGTCCCGCCGACCGTGGAGCGACGCTTCCGCGAGGACCGTGGTTCCTGCCAGATCTGGGAGGAGTCCGAGATGTCCCTGAAGACCAAGACCGAAAAAAATATCAAAACGCCGCCCATCAAAATCATGCATTGGAACCGCTGCACCTACCTCCAGAGGGCCTTTGACAACCTGATCGCCAACGAGGACCGCCACATGAACAATCTCCTGATCACCAAAGACTGGCGGATTTACCTCATCGACCATTCCCGCTCCTTCCGGAAATCCAAGGAATTCACGACGAAGCTTCTCTACACCGAAAAGGGCAAGGAAGGCTCCAAAGAGATGAAGGAGCTTCCCAAGGCCTTCGTGGAAAGGATCAAAGCCCTGAATTTTGAGATGATCAAGAAGGCGGTCGGGGAATATCTGACGGATGATGAAATCAACGCCGTCCTCGCCCGCCAGGTGCTCATGCTCGCCGAGATCGATCGGATCTGCAAGAAATACGGCGAGGAAAACGTCCTCTATTAACGGGACCGCCGCGGCGCCTCAGCTCCTGGCCTTGACGATAACCTTGGAGACAGTCAGGACGTTCTGGCGGTCTTCGCGCCGGTAATCAAACCCGTCCATGAACTTGCGGGACAGGAAGATCCCGAGCCCGCCCTTTTTCCTCTTCCGGATGATCTCGTGAATATCCGGCTCTTTGGCGTTGGTCGGGTCAAAGGGAATCCCCGAATCCCTGATCTCCAAGAAGAGCCTCTCCCGCTCGTGCCAGATCTTGAGTGCGATCTCGCCCTGTTCCCGGGGATAGGCATACTTGATGATGTTCGTGCAGATTTCGATGACGGACAATTCGATCTTGAAATATTCCGTCTCCGGGAGATCAATTTTTTTCAGGTTCTCCGCGAGAAAGCCCCGGATGGCTTCCAGGGACCCCAGCTCGCTTGGCACCTTCAGGCTCTCCACGGGAGGCTGCCTCAATGGACCCTCTTGACTATGACCAGCGTCATGTCGTCGGCCGGATCGGTGCATTCCGTAAAGGCTTTGAGCTCCTCTAAGACGAGGTCCATGATCTCCTGGGCGGAACGGTGACCGTGCTTCTGGAGGACCGCGATGACCCGGTGCTCGTCAAATTCTTCCTTGGATTTGTTCCGGCTTTCGGTGATCCCGTCCGTATAAAAGAGCACGAGATCGCCCGGCCTCAGGCTGGTTTTTTTCTCTTCATAACGGACCGATGGAAACATCCCCAGACAGAAGCCGCAGCTCTCGAGCCGCTCGATCCCGCCTTCGTGGCGAAGAAGGATGGGCGGGTTGTGTCCGGCATTGATGTAGGACAGGGCGCCGCTCGCTTTTTCGAGTTCGCCAAAGAAAAAAGTGATAAACCGGTCCGAGGAAGAGCTGCTGTGGACAAAGTCATTGAGCTTGACGGTCATGGCTTCGGCCGAGTAATCCGGATGGACCTCGGAGTACAACGCCGCCCGCAGAGAGGCCATGAGAAGCGAAGCGCTCATCCCGTTGCCGGCCACGTCGGCGATCACGATCCCCAGTCCGCTCCGGATCCGACGGGAATGAAATCGTAGTAGTCTCCGCCCGACCTTGCAGCACTCAGGTTGGTGCCCGCGATATCATAGTTCTCGAATTTCGGATTTTCCCTGGGCAGAAAGTTCTTCTGGATCTGGGCGGCCAGGGCAAGCTCTCTGTCCATCCGGCCCTTTTCGATCGCCTGCTCGATGAGCTTGGCATTCTCGATCTTGACCGCGGCCAGGTTGGCGACGAGCGTCAATAGTTTGAGGTCATCCTCGGAAAAGGGTGCCACCAGGGAGCTCCGGTCGGCGTAGATGATGCCGATGATCTCCTGATTGTTCCACAACGGCACGCACATGGCCGATCGAATCTTGGATTGGACGATGCTGGCCTGGAGGCGGAACTGAGTCTCGGAGAGCGCGTCGTAGATCAGGACCGAGGAATTCTTGCTCATCACGGTGTTGATGATCGTCCGGCTGACCTGGATATTTTTATCGGCCAGCCGGCTGTCCTTGATCCGGATCGCCCTGGGAATGAGCTGAGCCGGGTTCCCTTCCATCAGCATCAAGACCCCCCTGTCCAGAGGAAGGTTGTGGCTGACCAGGTCCATGATGTGTTCTAAGAGCTGGTCCAGAGGCTGATGATAGACGAGGGATTGGCTGACTTCATTCAAGATGGCCAGGGCTCTGTGCTCCGCCTTGAGTTTGTTGATGTCCAGGACGATAGCCGGAGCGTCGATCGTGGTGGCGATCTGCGGCTTGCGAAGAAAATCCTTGACCTGGATGATCGTGTTGATGGCCTCCGAGGGGGATGGATCGATGACCTCGACACTCGAGACCAGTTCTTTGTCGAAGATGATCCTGGTCAGGCCGATCAGAATCTCGTCCCCCCGCTTGAGCGCGGTTTCGGACTGGATCCTCTTGCCGTTGACGAAGGTCCCGTTCTTGCTGTGATTGTCCAGGACCGAGTATCCCGACTCGGTGGGGAAGATGACCGCGTGGCGGCTGGAGCAAAACTGTTCGGCCACGACGATGTCGTTGTCCGGCAGCCGGCCGACCGTGATCTGCTTGTTCTGAAGGGCGAAGATAGAAGCCTCGCCCTCTTTAGGATAAATATAGAGCTTAGGCATCTCTGGAAGCCCTTTCATTGTAAACGCAAAGCAGGGGCCGTTTCAAGACTCATCGAAGGAGGCCCTCTCCAGGGTCCGCTCCAGTTTCCGGCACCGCCGGACTTTTTCGTCAAAGGGAATGTCCTCGACCAAGGGAAGGAGGCATTCTTTGAGGTCTTTCTTCAGGATGTTGTCGAGGAACTCGAGAGAAAAGTCGGTTGACTTCTTTGTCCCGGCGCAGATGTTCTGATAGGCCTTCCTGATATCCTCGAAGGGATAGATAAGGCCCAGCAGCTCAAAGATGTGTTTGAGGGAGCGGCTCAGGGAATTTTCCAGATCTTTGACCAGAGGGTTTTTTTTCTCGTCCAGGAGCAGCTTGTCGATCTCCATCAGAACGAGATAGCTCTTCTTGATCTTGGCGAGGAGGGCGGGCAAAACGATTTTCTCGGGGAGGCACAGGTCTTGGTGGTTGGATTTGAGCTTGTAGAGAGCGTCGATGAGTTCGGCCTCCACATCCTCCCGTCCGCCGGCCAGTTCTTGAGCCAAGGCGTCCGCCGCCGCAGAGGTGCCGATCGCCCCGAGGATGTCGGGAATGGCTCTGCGGATTCCCAGGTCTTCCCGCGGATCCCGGAGGCGGACGCGCAGCATCTCGATAGCCGCCTCCCCGTAGTCGATCAGAGCATCGGTGGCGACCTCGTGGACATACGCGTTTTTGAGCTGGCGGATGATAAGGGGAATGAACTCCGGCTTTTTCAGCCGGGCGGCGCTCTCGATCGCATATTTGGCGACCTCGGGTGACTCATCGATGATGAGCCGGCTCAGGTCTTCGACGACCGGGGCCGTGGGGGCCATCATGCCCAGCAGCTTGGCCGCCTCCATGCGGTCCACTTCGGCTTCGGCCTTTCCCTGTCCGACGACCAGGTGAATCCGGTCCTGGATGACCGACTGATAAACGTCCAGGGCCATGATCTCTCTCACCTGGACGTCCAGCTCTTCATCATCAAGGGTGTCCGCGATCTCCGGCACAAAGGATCCTCCGGAGACATCCAGTAGCGAATCCATCGATTTCGCCCGGATCTCGTCCGATTTATAGGAGATAATCTTTCTCAACTCCGGGGTCAGCTTTTCCTTCTGGATCAGGTCGAAAAGGTTCATCGCATAGAGGACGGAGCTTTTCTCCCGGCTCTGGATCGTGTCGAAGACGAGTTTGGTCAGATTTCGGTCCACGTGCTGGGAGACGAGCGTATCCGCGTCCTGCCACTTGATCTTCAGGTTTCTCTTGACGATCCCTACGTATTCGCGATTCAAAGCCAGGGCGAACAGGATACAGACCCCGGTGACCGGGATGGTGATGAAAGACATCTGCTTCAGGCTGAACTTGAGAGCCGTGTAAAAGAGGAGGATGAGGCACGCGCCGAAAGCGGATGCGAACTTATTGACGAACATGTCAATGAAGATCTTGGCTCTGTATTTCACCTCAGGTTGGATCGGGATATAGAGGAGCTCACGGACCGCTTGGCTGAGAGTGGTGTCCAGCGCCTTGTCCGTTCCTTTGACCGCGACGGCCCAGTAGATCAGGGCAGCGACGGGGACCAGAAAAATGGCCCCGGCCCCGATGAACAGGATGAGCGGTGAGAAAAGGATGACCACCCGGATCCCGAATTTCTTAAGGACGAGACTCGTGAACAAGACATGGAGAATATACGAGACCACGAGCACGGCGCCGAAGAACGTCCCCAGAAAGGACGTCCTGGCATCCGTGGCGGCGATCGTCTCCTTGACGACCGACATGAACTGAAAATCGATGAGCGTTGAGACAACGATGGCCGCGGTCACCAGCCCGGACAGAAGCAGAAGATAACGGCTTTTCCTGACCAAGTTGAAGCTCTCAAGATATCCGGTCGGCTTTTTTTTCTCGCCGGGTGCGGCTCTTCCCTCGGCCACTTTCTCCTTGGGCTGCCGTGCGTACAGTCCGTTGACCACCGCCAGAGAGAGCAAAAGGATGGCCGGACAGACCAGGAGCAGGTTCTCCGTCCCGATCGTCTTGGCCAGCCTGGAAGCCAGGATCGAACCCCCGATCCCTCCCAACAGGCCGCCGCTGACAAAGAACCCAACCAAGCGCCGGGTCTGATGGGGGTAGTATATATCGTTGACGGCGATCCAGAACTGGGTGATCGAGGTGGCGATAAAGATATCGGACCAGAGCCAGTACAAGAGTGAAAGCCAGGCCCAATGGAGTTTGAAGAGAAACCAGAAGAGGACGAGGCAGGCCACAAAAAAGAGCTGGCTGAGGGAGATATATCGACGCCGTTCGAAGCGGTTGAGAAGCCGAGTGTTCAGGGCGACGACGAAACCGATGGCCACGGCCGTCAGGAGGTAGGCGAAGGGCAGCTTGGAGTTGGGGATCCACACTCAGAAAGAGCGAAACTTTGACAGGCTTGATGATATTAAGTGGGAAACGTGATCAGAAAAAAATAAAAAAATACTCTTATGGCGGTCGGGAATCTCGTCGGGACGGAGATCGCCGAATCGAGAGATGATCCGGTGAAGCCGTTTCTGTGTCATCGAGAGGATTGCGCCAAAGAAGTCAGCGACCCTCAGTCCCCGAAAAAACTCTGGATGGCCCTCTCCTCATCGTCGAAGATCTCGAAGACCTTGGTCAGCATGGTGACTTGGAAAATGAGGAAGAGCTTCTTGGAGATCCTGACGATCTTGAGCTTTCCGCCCAGGTTGTGAGTGGAGATGTAGCTCGCCAGAATCTCTCCGACACCAAAGCTGTCGATGAATGCGACGTCCTGGAAATTGAGCAGGATCTTTCGTCGGCCCCGGTCGAGCTGGTCCTTGACCAGCTGGTGGAGGGTCGCGTCGGTGATATCGGACCGCTTGATCTCCCCTTCTATATCGAAGATGACGATATCATCTTTTTCGCGCGTTTTGATGATCATCTCTGGGCGGCCTTTCTCTTAAGCTTTTAACCGAAATCAGCCTGGTTGTCAAGGAAACCCGAACAACGTGTGAGCTGTGAGTACGTGAGCTGTGAGCCGTGAAGAACCAAAACTCCAGTCCATCTCCCCGAGAGTTATACAAGCTACGTTTTCGAGGCAGTGTCATTCCCTCCTGCATCGCCGGTTGTTGATTATTAACTGCTCACTGCTCGACCGCTCACTGTTTTTTGATGGGGAACGGGACGTACGGGGCACGCTGAACGGAATTATTTCATGGCGTCTTGATACAGGGCGGCGGCCCCGAGAATAGCGATGGGCTGCCGTTCCGAGACCTCGATTTTGATCTTCTCGACGGTTATCGAATAGGCAAAGTCCTTGATCGACTTCCACATCGCTTCCTGGAAGTACCAAAACGACCGACTGACCGAACCGCCCATGATGATGATCTCCGGGTCGGCCGCGTAGAGGACGGCTTTGACCGCCTCGCCGAGGTGCGTCCCGAACTCGGAAAAAATCTGGAGCGCCCGGCGGTTCCCGTCCCCTGCCCTCTGGAAGAGCTCTTCACCCGAGGTCTGGTGGAGGTTCCAAAAAAACTGTCCGCTGCAATAATATTCAAAATTGTGATCTTTATAGGGGAGCATGCCGAATTCTCCGGCGCCGCAATTGGCCCCCGAATAGAGCTTTCCGTTGGCGATAACGCCGGCTCCCAAACCGGTTCCGACGATCAGTCCGACGAGGTGTTTGTATTTTTTCCCCTTGCCGTAGTATTTTTCGCCGGCGGCGAAACAATTGGCATCATTGTTGACATAGGTTGGGACGCCGTACCGTCTCTGGAGAAGAGATTTCACCGGCACCTTTTTCCAAGAAGGAATGTTGGTGACATCATACACAATGCCTGTCTTAGGATCGACGACGCTGGGCACTCCCACTCCGATGCCTTCGAGGTCGGAGGGAACGATGGGATCGACGAGTTGATAAATCTGCTTCAGAATTTCGCCTTGTGACCCCTGACTGCCGATAGCAACGGCCTCGACCCTGACCAAACGGCCTTTTCTAACCAGTCCGGCCCGGACGTTTGTTCCACCCAGATCGATCCCCAGAACAGACATGCCATCCCTCCTTTAAGTCCGGGCTTCCGAAAGCATTTTCCTCTTCTTTGAAAAGATCGTCTCATTGGTGATGAGCGGCCGGGCCCAGAGTCCGATGCTCCAGATATAGCCCAGAGTCAGATAGAGAAAGACCATCCCGGTCCTAAGCCCGAAACGGTCCCCGAGCCAGCCGATGATGAGGGGGACCAGAGCGCCACCGATGATGCCGGTGCACAAGATGCCCGAGAAGGTTCCGTGGTGGCTGTCGACCGAGTTCAAGGCCAGGGAAAAAATTATCGACCACATGACCGATGCCGAAAATCCGACCATGGGAAAAGCGTAGAGGGCCAACCGCCCCGGGCCGAAAAGAGCAAGGCTCAAGAAGATGATCGCCGCCGAAGCGAAGCCGATGAGGACCCTCCGGCTGTCGACGAGCTTGAGCAGGACCAGCCCGAGCAGGCAGCCGATCGTCATCATTCCCCAGAACCACGAGACCGTCCGCGCCCCGACGAGCTGGGGGTCGAAATTGTGGTAGACCTTGAGGAACTGGGAGATCCAATTGGCGACTCCCTGCTCCGTCCCGACATACGCCAGGATGGAAAAAAAATAGAGGATGACGATCCTCTTGCCGAAGAGCATCTTGTGAGTCGCCCAGGCGCCGGCCTTTTCGTCCTCCTTCCGTTGGACCTGGGGGAAGCGCACCAGGCCGAGGACGACGACCATGAGCAGGGTGAGCAGCACAAAAACCCAATACACCGAGATCCAGGGAAGCTGCGGAGGCACGATCTTGGAGATGCCCTTGACCAGAAAGTTGCTGGCTCCGCTGAGGTCCTTCAGACTGCGGACGAGATAAGAATAAACATAGGGGCTCATGAAAGAAGCGCTCCCGAAGATCAACTGGGCCAGCACGGAATTGAAGGCGAAGTGCTCCTCTCCGCCCGCGACCCGGAGCAACGGATTGATGGCCACCTGGAGGGCCGCCATGCCCAGCCCGATCAAAAAAGTGGAGATAATGGCGAAGTGGTAGCGGGGCAGGAGGGTAAACAGGAGGGCGCCGCAAAAGGCAAGACCGAAGGCGCAGATCATGACCGGCTTTTCCTTGTATTTCTCAACCAGCATCCCGGCCGGGATGGACATGACGCCGTAGGCGATGAAAAAGGCAAAAGGCAGGAGAGCGACCAGGGTGAGGCTCAGCTTGAAGCTGGTGATGATATCGGGGACGAGAGGGCCGATGATGTTGGTCAAAAAGGAGATGACGAAAAAGACGAGAAGGATGAGGGCGACCAAGAAATAGTTGCGCTTCACGGCTTTCCCCCTATTTGATGTTCCAACCGCCGACTTTGAGGATCGGCTGCTCCCCTTCCAGGTCTTGCTCAGAAAAACGGCCCCGGATCGTGCGCTTTTCGCCCGGAAGGAGGGAAAAGTAGTTATCCTCCCAGAAGATAGGCCGGACCGACTCTCCGCTCTTCTCCCTGACCAGCCTGAGCTCGACAAAAAGCGCCAGGTGGGAACCCGGATTTTCGAGCTCCACCGTTATGACCTTGCTCCCTGACTCCCCGCCGAAATTGGGTTTGACGTTAAGCTTGACCGGGGGAAGTTCGTCGAGTCGGGTCAGGTCGGCGTACCCTTTCATCGGGGTCACGAACCAGGTCGTCTTGGCCTCGTCGAGCACATCCGGCTTCGTCGAGAGGCAGTAAAAGTTGCGGCTCGCCGCCTCTCCCCGACCGTTCACCAGACTCAGGTCCAGAAAATAGGTTCTGGTCAATCCCCCGATTTCGGGAAGAGTCAGAATCTTCTGGGAGGCGTTGGGCGGGATCGTGACCGGCATTTCTTTATTAAATTTATCGTTTAGATCGAAATTATACACATTGACCCGGGCCCTCAGCCCTTCGGCCGGTTCGAGGCGAGTTGTTGACGACGAAGATCTCTTTTGTGCCGTAGTCGTAAAGAATGTGGACGGGCTCGCAGGCCTTTCTGGCCCCGTAGAAGGCCCCTGTCGGCAGGAGATAATAATCATAGAGCTGCCACCAGAGCTTGGGCCAGGCGGCGTTGTACATCCACTGGATGATTCCGGTGGCCTTGAACTTGTTGGCCCCGAAGGCTTCGAACATCGCCCGCATGGCTTCGTAGTTGATGAACTGAGCTTTCTTGCAGTACTCCTCCGCGTTCTTCGGGGCACCCAGGCGGTTGGAGAGGGCGGCGTTGTAGCGGTCCAGGTTTTCAAACTCGTTCCTGGCGCAATGGTATCTCCAGACTTGATCGATCGGCCAGAGGTCTCTCGGCGGGATCATCCTCCTCACACTCTCCAGGAGAGGCACCTGAGGCCCGGGGCCTGTCTCTGTGTTGAACCCGAAGGCGCCGCCGTTTTCCTTGTCCACGTACCAATACACTGGCGGCACATAATCATAGGGTCCGCGCATCTTGACTCCGGATTTTCCGGTGATCGCGCTGACTTTCTCCTTGGTCGAAATGAGCGCGGGCCGGGTCGGGTCTTCGGCTTGGAGGATCTTGATATACTCTTTTTCGAGCTCGGGACGGGGAAGAGTGTCACTCCCCTCCGCCCAAACAAAAACGCTCGGATGATTGCGGAGCCACTTGACCTGGTCTTTCCAGGATTGGGCGACGAGCCTGATGTCTTCGGGAGATTTGATGCAGCCGAATTCGTCCTCCGGCTTTCCGAAATAGTCTGCCCACTCCCACTGGCAGCTCCAGCCGGCCATGAGAAGGATCCCATTCTCATCGCAGAGGTTATAGAGGTCCTCGCTCGTTCCCCAGAAACCTTCCAGCCTCAGGGCGTTGAGGTTCATGTGCCTGGCATATTGAACTCCGGCTTCGACTTTTCGGCGCGGGTTGTCGAGGAGGAGATCGTCCACCCAGCCGCCTCCCCGGATCAGGATCTTTTTTCCGTTCAGTTTAAAACCTCGGTGGCCGCCCTCATTGAAATAATCCCCCACTTCGCGGATGCCGAACCGCAGGGTGGCCTGATCAGTCGTCTTCTCGTTGAGCGCAAAGCGCAGATGGAGGTCATAGAGTTCGGGCCGGCCGAAATCGTGTGTCCACCAAAGGCGCGGGCTTTTGAGGTTGAGCTGGGGATAAACCGATGGGGAGAAGACGACGAGCCGCGTCTCCCCGGGAGCCAACTCGACTTTTTGTGAGAAATTGAGGGAATCGATAGAACCCTCAAGAAGTCCGTTTGCTTTTTCGCGGCTGTTGTTCTGGACCTCGGCCGAGACCTCCAGCTGAGCCTCCGAGAGTGTCGTGAGGTCAAGCTTGGTTTTGACGAAAGGAAAATTCACCGAGACGGAGCCCGACCGCTTGACCCAGACCTCCCGCCACAGCCCCATGCTGCTATCGGGAGGCTTCGGGTTCCAGTCGACAAAGCCGATCGTCGGCTCGCCCGGCCGGGGAGGAAAGACTTCGACGGCCAGGGCGTTCTTTTCGCCCGGCCTGGCCGCTCCGGTCACATCAAACTCGAACCTCCGGAAAGCTCCGAAAGCCTGGTCGGCCGAGGCGATCCGCTGACCATTGAGCCAAATGTTGGCCCGGTAGTTGATCCCGTCAAAGAGAAGCTTAAAAATCTTCAGAGTCGGATCGTTTTCCAGGCGGAACTCCGTTCTGAACCACCAGGAGACTTTGAAGGGCTCGGCCGGAATAGATTTGAAATTCTCGCCCAAGTAGATGTCCCTGTAAACTTTATTCCGGACGAGCGCTCCAAGGACGGTCGACGGCACCGAGGTCGGATACCAGCCCTGGGTGGAGAAGCCGGGTTTTGATATGTCTTCTCCTTTGGCCTGGACTCCGGCCGAGGATTGAAGCGCCCAGCCATCGTGGAGAGGATTCGAGTATTGGTTCTTTTCCAGGCCGGAAGCAGCCGACCAAAGGAAAAACACCAACCCAAAGGTCCAGATCGTCCTAAGATAAGATTGGGTGTTCATGTTCCATCCTTAACGCAATGATTCCTCTTATTTGGTAGAATAATAGCAGAGGCCGTCGTTAAAAGGAAAGAGATTTCGTTTCGCCCCGAAGGACACATTCCTGTCCCTCAAGACTTTTTTCTCAGCCCGGCCGGGAGTTTTTTCCGGATTTCAGGTCGAAAAAAGGTCTCGACCATTGGGCATGATTTTTGCCGCAACTCAACGGGGGGGTTCGCGGAGCGCCCCTCCAAGTGGCACGAGACAGCATGTTTAGAAACAGAGAAGAAGCCGGGAAAAGGCTCGCCAGAGAACTGGAAATGTGCAAAACAAGAACGCGCTAATGTACACGCGATAAGTAACTTGACATGGTCAAGGTTGCGCCGGAGGCTACCCTTGGGACCCCGTAGCGGAGGGGGGCCCGTCGGCTTGTCCGACGGGGGAACCGACGGGACTGGTTCCTCGGGGTCCGGGGGCCAGAGGGTGGCCTCCGGCGCAACCTTGAACGGAGATATCGCATGAGTTATTGCGTTTGTATGAGTCGTGGCGAATTCTGCTCGCTGGATGGAACAAAACGCGAAAACGGAAAACTTCGACTTTCGAATAAAGATAAAATAAGGAGGTACGAGTTATGCCGATCCGTAAAGCGTCAGCGGTCTGGAAGGGGAAGCTCAAAGATGGCCGGGGCACGGTCAAATTGGGCAGCGGTCTTTTAGAGGCCCCCTATTCATTTTCGTCCCGGTTCGAGGAAGGGCCCGGGACAAACCCGGAAGAGCTCTTGGGAGCGGCCCACGCCAGCTGTTTCTCCATGGCCCTGTCAGGGGGTCTCGCCCAGGCGGGTTTTGCCCCAACATCAATCTCAACCACGGCCCAGGTCACTATCGCCCTTGTGGGCCAGGGATTCAAGATTACCCGAATCGACCTGGACACCGAAGCGGTCGTCCCCGGCATAGAACCCGCGCGCTTCCAGGAACAGGCCGAACAGGCCAAGGTCAACTGCCCGGTCTCTCAGGCCCTGCGCGCGACCGAGATCACGCTTCGCGCCAGACTGGTTTCTTAGGAGGCGCGACGGGTATCATCTCGCCGGAGGCGATCCTCTGAGCAGGCTTGGTTTGTGGCCTTCTCTATGGCTTCAGCACTTCCTCGAAAACCCGGGCGAAGTTCTCTCCCATGATGAGTTCAATATTTCTGGATTTTTGTCCCCGCCGGGCCAGTTCATCAGCTATTCTCGGCATTGACTCATCGTCAGGAAGTCCCTTGACGGGCTGGATGGGCCCATTGAGCTCCCTTCTTTCCGCTTCGCTCATATAGGGAAGCAAATAATCAGCAAAATCTGGCCCCAACCCGACGTGCTCCGGGCCTCCGACCTTGGCCAGGTGCTCGATGTGGTCGACGAGGTGCGCCAAGTCCGGAGGTTCGACAAAGAGGCTGCAAGCATTCACTCCGACCACTCCGCCGCTTGCAGCCACGGCCTTGATCTGGTCATCGGTAAGGTTTCGGGGGTGATCCGTCAGCGCCCGGCAATTTGAATGAGAGGCGATGACCGGAGCTTTTGTGAATTTCATGACATCCCAGAAGCTCGGGTCATTGAGGTGCGAAACATCGATGATGATGCCCAAAGCCTGGGCGAGCTCCAGGAAGTCCAGTCCAACGTTGGTCAGGCCGCCCATCTGGCCCGCCTTCTTCGGCGAAATAAAGGCTCCGTCGGCCAGGTATGTCCTCAGGGCGTGTGTCAGGCCGAGGAGCCTGAGGCCGAGTTTATAAAAAATGGGCAGGAGCTGCAGGTCCGAGCCGAGGGGCTCCGCGCCTTCCATCCCGAGAATGAAACCCGTTTTCCCAGCGGCCTTTGCATTTCTGATGTCGGAGGGGGTGGTGCAGAGGACGGAGCTCGGCGATTCCTCAAGCTCCTGGTATAAGGTCGCAGTGAGGTCAAGCGCCCTCCTCAGGGCCAATTCCGGAAGGTATGGGGGATCGGAATAAATGGCCACAACCCTGATGTCGATCTTCCCCTTTCGCATCTTGGGCACCCAGAATTTCTCCAGGATTTGCCTCTCCCCCGCCAGCCTCCGGGGATGGATATCGTTCAAAATATCTGAATGGGCATCGATGACAATGGACATGTTCCTAGGACTCCTTTTATCGATTTCAAGAAGATCCCGGAATTTATATCACGATGATGGATCTTGGTCAATCCTCGTGAACAGGACCCTCTTGACTTGCGTTCTCTCCTAAAATATAAACAAAAAGGGAAAAAGAGAAGCGGATGAAGGATATCGAAAAGGTCATCCACATCCTCGAAAGCCACAATCCCAGGCCGCTTGACGAAGGAATAAGAACCGAGTTAAGAAAGATCGTTCAATCGATGAACACTTAAAGCCAAGAAGGAAGGAAGAACATGATCGACCCGAGTCAAAAAGAAAAATCCATCGGAAGCTTCTGCTTTCCACGTCTTTCTGAGAAACAGTGCCGCAGGATGCATGAGGCCAGCCTGGAAATCCTGGAGCGCGTCGGAGTGCGGCTTTATCTCGACGAGGCCGTCCAGATGCTCAAGAAGGCCGGTGCCAGAATCACTGATGGCAACCTTGTCCGGGTATCTCCAAATATCGTGGAGAGCGCTCTGAAGACCGTCCCGAGAGAGGTCGTTTTATACAATCGCAAAGGCGAGCCTGCCATGCCTGTGGGGGGATATCGATGCTTTTATGGGCCTGGTTCGGATTGCCTGAATATCATCGACCATCGTTCCGGCGAACGCACGGAAGCCGGTCGTCAAGGACATGGAGGAGGGGGTGACTCTTTGTGACGCCCTTCCTCAGATCGATTATGTGATGTCGATGGTCTTGCCTTCCGACGTTGACGGAACCATCGCCGATCGCTACCAGATGGAAGCCATGTTGTCTTATACAACCAAGCCGATCATCTACGTTACCTACGAAATGGAGGGCTGCCGGGACGCGGTCGAGATGGCCGAGGAGGTTATGGGCGGGGCCGAAGCTCATGAGGAGCAAACCGATCGCGGCCTGCTACATCAACGCCGTCTCAGGGCTTCGCCACAACAAGGAAGCTCTGGAGAAACTTCTCTTTCTGGCCGCCAAAAACCTCCCCTCTCTTTATATCCCTGCTTCGACAGCCGCGATCACGAGCCCGGTGACGCCCGCGGGAGCCGTCGCGCTTGACTTCGCGGGCGTTCTGGTGGGTTTGACGCTTTCGCAGCTAAAACGAGAGGGAGCCCCGGTCATCATCCCGGGCATGCCGGCCGGCACTTTTGACATGAAAACATTCGTCACCTCATACTGCGAGCCCGAACGCACCATCACCCAAGCGCTGGGCCAATATCTGGGCTTTCCCACTTTCGCCATTGGCGGGGCATCGGAATCCAAAACCGTCGACTCCCAGGCCGCTGCCGAGGCGGCGCTGAGTCTGGTCGTGGAGACCCTGGCCGGAGGCAATATCATCCATGACCTCGGATATCTGGAGTCAGGACTTACCTTCTCTTTGGCCCAGCTGGTCTTGTGCGACGAGATCGTGAGCTGGATAAAGGCCTTCACGACCGAATTTGAAGTAAGCGATGAGACTCTGGCCCTGGATGTGATCGCCGAGCTCGGGGCGGATGGAGATTTTCTCAACACCGACCATACCCTCAAGCATTTTCGCGAACGCTGGTATCCGACCTATTTCGAACGCATGAACTACGACAGTTGGCTCAAGAAGGGGGGCAAGGATTTCGTTGGGCGCGCGGCGGAAGCGGTCGATCAAATTCTGGCCGAACACAAGCCTGAACCCCTGCCCGTCAAGGTCAGGGAAAAGCTTCGCGAGATCTGTCAAAAAGCAAAGGTCTGATCCCGCACCCCAAGAAGTTTCGTGTTCATGATCACACCCGGATTCCAGCGTCGACTTGACAGCCGGATTAAAAAGGCTATAATAGCGGACAGGTTAACATGAATAGTCTGATTGCCCTTGGTCCCGCCGGCAATTCGTACTATTATTTCTTTTATGGGCGTTAAGCGCCCAGAAACACTTATCCCCACTCAAATTCCCTTTTCTCGGTAAGCTCTGTTTATTTTCCTTATTATGATCAAACCCAGAGAGGTCAATGAACTATGGACAACATCAGATTGGCCGGATTACAGGAAGAAAAAAAGACCCTCATCCAGGTGGGGAAGGTCCAAATCGGAAGAGATTTTCTCTTGATCGCCGGTCCCTGCAGCGTGGAAAGCGAGGAGCAAACTCTTGAGATTGCCCACGCCGTCAAAGAGGGCGGAGCCGACATGATCCGGGGCGGGGCATTCAAGCCGCGCACATCCCCCTATAACTTCCAGGGATTGGGACTCAAGGGCCTCAAGATCCTGGAAAAAGCGAAAGAACAGACGGGGCTTCCGGTTGTCTCGGAGGTGCTCGACACCAGGGACGTATCATGGATGTGCGAGTACGTCGACATCCTCCAGATCGGAACGCGGAACATGCAGAATTTCTCGCTCCTCAAGGAAGTGGGAAAAACCAACACTCCCGTGCTCTTGAAAAGAGGAATGTATTCCACCATCTCGGAATGGCTGAACTGTGCCGAATACATCCTGAACGAGGGCAATTCCAGGGTCATCTTGTGCGAGCGCGGCATCAGAACTTTTGAAACCTATACCCGGAACACACTGGACCTCAGCGCCGTAGCCGCCCTGAAGGAATTGACCCATCTCCCCGTCATCGTCGATCCCGCCCACGCCACCGGCAAGTCCAGCCTCATCCTGGCGATGAGCCTCGCCGCGGTCGCCGCCGGCGCCGACGGGTTGATCCTGGAGGTCCACAATCATCCGGAAGCGGCCCTCAGCGATAAGGACCAGGCGCTGACTCCGGAACAGTTTTGCGAACTGACCAGGAAGGTCCGTGCCCTGCGAGCTTTTATGGAGGGTTTGAATTGAGGGAGCTGCGGATCCCGGGTCCTATGGGAATTTCCCGGCTTATTGTCGGTGAGTCTGCCCTAAGATTGGAAAACTATCTGCCCCACAACAAGAAGGTGATCATCATCGACAAGAAGGTTCGCCGGCTTTACGGGGTTCCGCTTTCCTCCGGAAATGTTATCGAGATAGAGGCGAGCGAGGGAGCCAAAACCCTGAAAACGGTTGAGGAGATCTACAGAAAGTTTGTCGAGTTTGGGATAGATCGTTCGACATGTGTCGTCGGAATCGGGGGCGGAGTCGTCTGCGACATCGCCGGCTTTTCTGCCTCGACTTATTTGCGAGGCCTGCCCTTCGGGTTTGTCCCTACGACCCTGCTGGCCCAAGCAGACGCCAGCGTAGGGGGAAAGAACGGAGTCAACCTTGACGGCTACAAGAACCTGGTCGGCCTGTTCCGGCAGCCCGATTTTGTTCTGATCGATTTTGAATTCCTGAAGTCACTTCCGAAGACCGAGCTCGCGTGCGGAGCGGCTGAGATCGTCAAGCATGCCCTCATCAAGAGCCGGTCGCTCTTCCAATATCTCGAGAGAGAGTGGAGGCAGCTCCTCCGCCTCGAAGACAGGGTGGTCGAGCGAGTCGTTCTCCAGTCGGTCCTCATCAAATCCAAGATCGTCCGGGCCGACAGCCTGGAAAAGGGAGAGCGGAGAAAGCTCAATTTTGGCCACACCCTTGGTCACGCTATAGAAAGGGCGGGCGGTTTCCGGCACGGTGAAGCCGTCAGCCTCGGCATGACCTTCGCTTCGCAGATGTCCCTGGCCAGGGGGATGCTCTCAAGTGAAGAAGTCGGTCGCGTCCGGGCCCTCCTCGAAAACGTCGAATTGCCGACACGGCTTCCGCCACTCAACGGGATATCGATCATAGACGCATTGAGAAAAGATAAGAAGCACCAGGACGACGACGTTTTCTTCGTTTTGCTCTCCGGCCTGGGAAGGGCGGAAGTCGCAAAAATCTCCAACAAAGAACTGGAGGATAAGGTCAATGATCTGTGTCAGTCTCGCTGAATCATCCGTCACGGAATGCCTCCGGGCCCTGAAGGGTATCGAATTCGCAGAGATTCGGATAGACAAAATGTCCCTAGACGTCAACGATCTAAAGAAAATCTTTTCCTCTCATCCCCGTCTCATCGCCACCTGCCGTCCCGGCGTCATGGCTGAGGCCACGAGAATTTCCCTCTTAAAGGAAGCCATCGGCGCGGGAGCGGCTTACATTGATATCGAAGTCGAAACAAGTGACGCCTCCAAAAGAGAGATTGTCCAAGCAGCTCGAAACAAAGGCTGTCGAGTGATTATCTCCTACCATAACCTCATCAAGACGCCCGCGCGATGCCGAGCTCGGACACATTGTCGACTGGTGCTTCGAGTCGGGCGCCGATATCGCCAAGGTTGCGTGCCTCATTCGCACCGAAAAAGAAAACGCCCGGCTGCTCGGGCTTCTCGACCAGGAACGGCCCCTGGTCGTGGTCGGGCTTGGAACCCTGGGAAAGATTACACGGCTGGCTGGTCCGTTGCTCGGAAGTCCTTTCACCTACGCTTCCCTTGAAGCCGGGAAGGAGACGGCCGACGGCCAAATCGATAAAGACACGCTCGAGGAATTTTATCGGATCCTGAAATATGACTGAGACGAAGCTCTTGGGAGTCATCGGAAACCCGGTTTATCACAGCCGCAGCCCCGTCATCTTTGAAAGTGTTTTTCGCGAACTGGGGATCGACGCTCTTTACCTCCGTCTTTCGGCGGAAACCGCCAAGGAGGCAATGGAGATTGTCAGCGCGATGCAGCTATCCGGATTCAATGTCACTTCCCCCTTTAAAAATGGCCTCGTTCCTTTCCTGGATTCCGTCGACGAGCCGGCCGCAGCCATCGGGGCGGTCAACTGTGTGGTCTCTCAAGACACGAAGTACAGAGGCCGCAACACAGACTTCCTGGGGGCGGTCGAGGCACTCGAGGGAAATGGCATCAGGCTCCGGAACAAGCAGGTGACCATTCTGGGCGCGGGCGGAGCAGCCCGGGCCGCGGCTTACGGCTTAAAGCTCGCGGGCACAAATAAAGTGACATTGATCAATCGAACTCTGGAGAAGGCCCGGATAGCCGCCCGTCGCCTCGGCTGTGATTATGCTCCGCTCGAGGAGGCCGCCAGGCTTCTCGGGGAGAGTGATATTCTGATCTCGTGTATCTCGTCCGGCCGGAGTGTTATCAATCCCGACCATTTGAGAGAAGGGCTGGTCGTAATGGATGCCAACTATCGACACTCTGAGCTTGCCCGGACTGCTGGAGAAAAGGGATGTGTGGTCATCGACGGCCTGGAGTGGCTTCTTTGTCAGGCCTTTCATTCGCTCCGCTGCTTTATCGGCCGAGAGGTCACCCCAGCCCTGCGAGGGAAAGTTGGGGACGCCGTCAGGGGCGCAGGAGACTCCCGGAAGACGAACATCGCCCTCGTCGGATTCATGGGCTCCGGCAAGACGACGGTCGGGAGGTTGCTGGCCAAAAAATGGGGCTCGGAATTCGTCGATACGGACGAGGTCGTCGGCGAAAATCACCGGATGACCGTTTCAGAAATCTTCGAGCACAAGGGAGAGGCTTTTTTCAGGGCGGAAGAAAAATCGGTCGTCAAGACGCTTCTTCCTCATGCCAAGCACACAGTCTTTTCTTTGGGAGGAGGAGCAATCCTGGATGAAGACAATCGAAGATTGATCAGTCAGAATTGTCATTCGGTCTGGTTGTGGACGTCCGCTTCCACCGCCCTCAAGAGGATTGCATCCTTTAGCCGCCCTCTCCTGCAGGGCCCCGACGCGAAGAAGAGAGCAGAAGCCCTTTTGGAAAGCCGCCTCCAGTTTTATGCCAAAGTCTCAGATCTCGTCTTGAGTACGGAATCCGGAAGCAGTGAGGAAATCGCGAGGAGAATCCTGCATGAAATGGATTAGGCCGTCCCGAATATCAGGGTCACTTTCCGCCCCACCCTCGAAGAGCATGACGATCCGAGGTATCGCGGCGGCGCTCTTGGCCAAAGGTGAGTCCAGTCTTATCAATCCTTCATGGTGCGATGACGCCCGCGCCGGCATTTCCGCAGCCGAAGCGCTGGGCGCCCAGATCGAAAGGGAGAGTCATCGTCTTCTTGTCACCGGCGGAGGGCCCCTCCGCGAGACAAGCCTGGATTGTCATGAATCAGGCCTGTGCATTCGCATGTTCGCGCCGATCGCGGCCCTACGCCCCGAGAGGATTATTCTCACAGGAACTGGATCCCTGATGTCGCGACCCATGGGAATGGCCGAAGCTCCCCTCCATCAACTGGGCGTCGAATGTCAGACGAACGCCGGTCTCGCTCCTGTCGTCGTCAGAGGGCCCCTCCGGTCGGGAAAGGCGACTATTGATGGGTCTGTGAGCTCCCAATTTTTGAGCGGCCTCCTCTTTGCCCTGCCTCTCTGTGATGGTGACAGCGAAATCCATGTTCGGGGTCTCAAGAGCAAGCCTTACGTGTCTTTGACCCTGGCCGTGATGCGACAATTCGGCGTTTCCGTGGCCGCAGAACAGGGCTTTGAGCGCATTTTCGTCAAGGGCGGTCAGCTTTACAGGCCGTGCTCCCTCCGGGTTGAAGGCGATTGGTCCGGAGCAGCCTTTCTTCTCGTGGCCGGAGCGCTGGGCGGAAAAGTGGTCATCAGGAATCTACAGGTCCAATCGCTCCAGGCCGATAAAAACATCCTCCAGGCATTGCATTCGACAGGGGCCAGAATCTCCAAAGCAGAGGATTCTATTTCCGTGATGAAGGACGGGTTGAGAGCTTTCGCCTTCGACGCCACGGAATGTCCCGACCTCTTCCCTCCCCTGGTCGCGCTGGCTTGTCATTGCGATGGGAGAAGCACAATTTCCGGCCTGGACCGGTTGAGACACAAGGAAAGCGACAGGGCCCAGGCGTTGTTGTCTGAATTTATTAAGATCGGGGCAAGGATAAGCATTTCCGGCAATCATTTTGAAATCGAGGGAGGACGGCTGAAAGGCGGCTTTATCGACGCTCACGATGATCACCGAATCGCCATGGCCGGAGCTGTCGCCGCATTGAACTCAGAGGAAGGGGTCGTCATCTCCGGTTCGGAGTGCGTCTCCAAATCTTATCCTGACTTCTTCTCGGACCTGGAACACATCAAAGGAGAAAGAGAATGAATAGTTTTGGCAGGCTTTTCAGAATCTCCTTGTATGGAGAATCTCACGGAGGGGAGTTGGGGGTTGTCGTAGACGGCTGCCCGGCGGGTATCCCCCTCTCGCTTGCGGACTTCGCTCCCGACCTGGAGAGAAGGAAGGCGGGAACCCCGGGAACAACAGCCAGGAGGGAACCGGATGAGCCGATGATCAAGAGCGGCCTTTTTAACCTTAGGACTTCGGGCACACCCATTCTCATCTCCTTTAATAACAGAAATATTGAATCCGATGACTATGTCGCCCTCCGGGATACGCCCCGCCCCGGGCACGCGGATTTTGTCGTCCGCTCCAAGTTCGGAGGCTTCAACGACCCTCGCGGAGGGGGACACTTTTCGGGGAGGTTGAGCCTCGCCCTGGTCTCCGCGGGCGTTATCGCCAAGAAGCTTTTATCCCCAGTGACAGTCAACGCCGGACTCATCGAGGCAGGCGGGAGCACAGAAATTGATAACGTGGTTCAGGATGCGCTCCGACTGGGTGATTCCGTCGGCGGCATTGTGGAATGCCGGGTCGCGAGGCTTCCGGTCGGGCTGGGAGAGCCATTTTTTGATTCGGTTGAATCTCTCATCAGCCACATCGTTTTCGCCATACCCGGGGTCAAGGGCATCGAATTCGGCTCGGGATTTGCCTGTGCCAAAATGAGAGGGAGTCAATGCAATGACGCTCTGGTCAACAAGGACGGGAAAACCAGAAGCAACCACGCCGGCGGAATCAATGGAGGAATCAGCAACGGCAACGATGTCGTCTTCAGGGTTGCCGTGAAACCCCCGTCGAGCATCAAGAAAGAGCAGGACACGATCAACCTGAGAAACAACAGGCCCGCCAAAATCTCGGTCGGGGGCCGCCACGATGCCTGCATCGCCTTGAGAATGCCGGTGATCGTTGAGGCCGCCGCGGCCATCGTGATGGCTGATCTCATGCTGATCGAGCAAAGAATTCCAAGAATCACGGAGGAAGAGAATGAACCTGGCTGAGATCCGAAAGGACATCGATCACCTCGACCATGAAATCTTGAGGCTTCTCAGTGAAAGACTGGAGCTTGGGCTCCGGGCGAGAAAATTCAAGGACACGATCTATGATCCCGATCGAGAGGAACAGATTCGGAGGCGGCTCAGCCGAATCTCACGGGCTTATCCTCTCATCCAGCCCGAGTTCTTGGAGCGGCTCTTTGCCGCCATCTTGGAAGGAAGTCGGAAAATCCAGGAAGCCGAAAGGACGCTGATCGGATTTCAGGGCGAGCACGGGGCCTTCGGAGAAGAAGCGGCCAGGTACTATGATCCCGAGCTCGCGGCCATCCCCTGCCCCGAGTTCGTCGACGTGTTCGAGGGGGTGGAGCGGGAGAGTCTCGATCTGGGGATCGTTCCGGTCGAAAACTCCTTGGGGGGGGCCATCACCGAGGTCAATGAGCTCCTGATCAAAAGCGACCTCAAGGTGATAGGCGCTCTCAGGCTCCGCATCAGCCACTGCCTTTTGGGATACCCCGAATCCGATTACCGGGAGATAAGGACGGTCTATTCCCATCCCCAGGCCCTCGCTCAATGCCGGGATTTCATCGATCGACACCGGCTCGAAGCCAAGCCTTTTTATGATACGGCGGGCGCGGCAAAAATGCTGGCCGAGAATAAACCCAGGTTGGCCGCGGCCATAGCGAGCCGGCTGTGCGCGGAACTCTTCGACCTCGAACTCATCAAGGAGAACATTCAAGATCACGAGGACAATTTCACCCGGTTCCTGATCCTGGCCAAAAAGGGACAAGAACGAGACGCCGAAAAATGCTCGATCGTCTTTTCCACACCCCACCGGGCGGGGACGCTGTTCTCCGTCCTCAAGATATTCGCCGAAGAGAAAATCAACCTGACCCGCATCGAATCCCTTCCCTGCCGGGAAGACCCCGGCAACTCCGTCTTCTTTCTCGATTTTCTGGGCGCGAATTTAGGACCGAAGATGGAGCAGATTCTTGAAAAAGTCAAGGCCGAGACGGCCACGTTCAAATGCCTTGGCTGCTACAAAGAGGAGGTGTTTGGATGAGAATCGCAATTCTCGGACTGGGCCATATGGGGGCGTGGCTGGCGAAAACGCTCTCTCCGGATCATGAGCTGTGCGTCTATGACAAAGATAAGCGCCGGCTGGCCGGGTTCGGCGATGTAAGAACGCTCGACGACTACTCGGGACTTGAGCCGTTCAAACCTGATTTGCTCATCAATTCCGTCAGTCTCCAAAACACCCTCGGGGCCTTTGAGGCCGCCTTGCCTCACCTGACCCCTGATTGCATCATCGCCGACGTCGCCTCGGTCAAAGGAACGATCCCCGAGTTTTACAGGGAAAAAAATTTTCGTTTTGCCTCAGTCCATCCCATGTTCGGACCCACGTTCGCCAATGTCGAGCGCTTGGAAAACGAGAATGTCATCATCATCCGGGAATCTGACGAGGCGGGGGCGGAATTTTTCCGAACGCTCTTCGGCCGGCTCGGCCTGAATATCTTCGAGTACTCTTTCGACGAGCACGACCGGATGATTTCCTATTCTCTCACTCTTCCCTTTGCCTCGACGATTGTCTTTGCGGCCTGCATGAACAACACCGCGGTTCCCGGCACCACCTTCAAGAAGCACCTCGAAATAGCGCGGGGACTTCTCTCGGAAGATGATTTTCTCCTGAGCGAGGTTCTTTTCAACCCTTATTCCCTCCCGGAGCTGGAGAAAGTGACGGGGCGCCTGGATTTCCTCAAGCATGTCATCAGGCAGAGAGATTCCGAGGAGGCGGCGAAGTTCTTTGACCGTTTGAGAAAGAATATTCAATAGGCCGGGGGAGCCGCTCTCAAAAAGCGAGCTTGATCCCGGCCGTGGCCCTCAAGCCGCCGGCCTGGACGGTGAACTCGGCTTCTCCGGCCTTGATCTTGGCCTGGCCGGAGGAATAGCGGGCATTCAGGTTGATGCCGATGTTGCTCTTCACCATGAAATCCAACCCGGCGCCCCCGTTGAACCCGAAGCAGCTCTTGGAGTAGCTCGCATACTCGGGCGTGACATTGAGGTCCAGATAGGGATAGCCGGATTCGCTCCAGTTGATGACCTTGAGGTTTTCAATCTTGACGCCCATGAAATAAGTGCCTCCGGCCATGAAATAGAGGTTGAATTTCTGGGTCAGCGGCAGTTGGTAAAGAAAGTCCAGGTTGAGCTCCGAGGCGGAATATTTCAGGTCGGTTTTGTCCCACGCTTTGGTCCGAGGGAATTCGAAATAGAAGGGGTGCGGGAACGAGGAGGTGAAGGTTCCTTTCGTTTTCCCCGAGGCCGGAACAAACGAGAGCTCGGCGCCCATGCTCGGGGTGAACATGAAGCCGACGCCGATATCAAACGCGGCTCCCGAGGCGTTGGTCGAGTATTTTTCGGTCACCTGGCCGTTCTCCTGATAAACCGAGAAAGACCAGCTGTTGTCGTAGCCGAAGGATTTGCTTCCGTATCCCCCGCCCACGCGGATGAAGAACTTTTTCCTCGGCGACCCGGATTCCGCCTCGGCCTTCTTGGCGGCCAATTCTTTTTGAGCTTGCGGCTTCACTGCGGCCGTCGGCTTTTCGGGCGGAGAAGGTTTCTCTTTTTGGGCCTCGCCGGTTTTGGGAACGATCGTCTGCTCCTCAAGTTCCTTGACAACGCTGTTGTGGAGGTAGCCGGAAAGAACGCTCCCGTTTGGGTCGGGCGGAAGCTGGACCAGATACCAGCCGGCGATCTTCTTTTGGACCTCGAAGATTTGCCCCAATTGCGCCGTGCCGATGACGGAGCTATCCAGAGCCGGCCTGAGCCGGACATTGGCCGCTTTGACTTTGATCACGACCTTAAGGTTGGCGGCAGAGGCAGCCAGGCCGAAAAGAAACAGAGCGACTATACACGAAAGAAAGATTTTTTTGAAACCAGAATTCACACTCATTTCGTATCTCCTCATCGCGGCTCAATGGACCCCGACGGCGTCCCAAGCCTGAGCCACGCGCTGGGCCTCGGTGCCGCCCGAGCCGTAAAGATCAACGGCCGCCTGATAGGTTGCCGACCGGGCCGACCGGAACGTCGCCGAGGGATGGAGGTAATAAACCCAGCCCCTGTAGGCGATCTTTTCCGCTTTGCTCAGGCCGATGCCCTCGACGGCCATGTGGGAGGTTTTGTTCGTCCCGCCGTGGGCCAGAAGATAATACCAGTGCGAAGGGATGGTGGAGTTAAGGTGGACTCCCCCATAATCGCCGCTGGAGTTTCCCGGCAGGATGTATCTCTTCGAATAGTGGTCGGGATACCGGTAGGGTTCGCCTTCCCAGACGAGGACGCTCGAAGGATCCGAGAGGTCTCGCCCTGCCTTGAAGTTCTTCTCGATGTCCTCACCCTCCCACCAGTCCGCCTGGAGATAACCGTGCCCCTCCGGCTGTTGGTAAAACTCGCAGCTCACGCCCATGATGTCGGAAAACGCTTCATTCAGGGCTCCGGATTCGAACGAGTAGATGAGCTTCGAGGTGTAGTCCGTGACGCCGTGGGTGAACTCATGGGCCACGATATCCAAGGCGGCAGCAAACGGAAAATTGGTATTTGGATTGCCGTCCCCGAAATACAGCCATTTCGTATCCGGGCTAAAAAAAGCGTTCTCGTAGTTCACGCCCAGGTGAACCGTGATCACCAGCTGCATGTTGGCATCGTTCATTCCCTTCCGGCCGTGGACAAGATAATAATAATCGTAGATCCAGCCGAGATAGGTATGGGCATCAACCACGGAGGGATCGCCCGTCCAAACGTTGTCCGTGTCATAGAGATAATAGGAGCGAGACGTGTCATCGGAGTAGTTGGAGGTCCCGGTTACGATCTTGGACGGCCTCATGAGGTCAATCGCGTAATAGACGTTGTCCGCAAAATCCGTGCTCATTTTTTTCTCGTCGCCGTGGGTTCCGGTGCCCAGTCCGATGGCCGCTTCTTCCTTTTGCATGTTGTCGTATTGAAAAATGATCTTCCCCGAGCCCGCGTCGACAAAAGAGACCATCAAGGAATCAAAGCGCCCGAGGACGGTTTTATAGGACAAGGCGTATCCCTTCCCCAGGGGGAAGATCACGAGCTCCGGCTTTCCTTTGAGGACATAGCCGGGTTGGAGGCTTTGCTCGGATATCCGGACGGCATCCTCCTTGGAGATCGCGGGAGTTGTATCGATCTGAATATCGTCATAATGCTTTCCATTGATGAGGTAGACCTCGCCGTCTTTGGTATGCCGCAGAAGCTGGGCCCCCCAGACTTTGATATCCTTGTAGTACACATCATACCGTTCGTGAGTGTAGGCTCCGAGTTGATCCGGCTGAATCGAGGCCAGTCTGAGGTTGCCTCTGGAAATCTCCCGGTCCATGAACAGGCTCATGGCCTTCGCCCTTTCCGGCCGGGTCGTGAAAAGCGTTTTCCCCTGCTCTGACGAAACCGCTTCGCCCCAGCCGGGCAGAGGGCGATCCTGGCCGGAATTCAAGACAAAGGAACCGGCCGCCAGGGCCAGAACCCCGAGAATGATCCACTTCCTGACCGACGTTTTCATGACTGCCTCCAAGCTCGAAGATCGAGAAAAGACTTGCCCCTCTATTAATATTCAGGGAGCGAGAATGGTCAATCGCTCTTAAAGGTGAAATGTGAGGTGATAAAACGTGGCCCCGCATCACCCATAGGGGTTATCCCCTGATGTCGCTTCTTGGAGGTTGACTATGAGGATGTTTCGGAAGAAGATCCGGATCCGGAGGAGAGGATGAATTTGTGTCGCTTTTGTGGCTTTTTGGATATGATATCTCCTCGTGGTGAGGTCTAAAAGATGAAAACCGAACCGGATGTCCTTATCGTCGGCGGAGGCGCCATCGGCGTTTGTTCCGCCTATTATCTGGCGGAACAGGGAGCCTCTGTTTCCTTAGTCGAGATGAAGGAGGTCGCCTCCGGATGCTCCCAAGCAAACGCCGGCCTGATCGTGCCGAGCTACATCATCCCGTTGGCTTCCCCGGGCGTCTTGAGTCAGGGGCTCAAATGGATGCTGAAATCCGGATAGTCCTTTTTATATAAAGCCGCGCTTTGAGCTTTCTCTCTTTCATGTGGTTGTGGCGTTTTCGAAAAGCCTGCGGATCGCGGAGGATGCCCGGAGCGATGCAGGCCCTGCGCGAGCTCAGTTCCGCGAGTTCGAGCTTGTTCCAAGATCTGATTGCGAAAGAGTCTCTAGCCTGCGAATACCGGCGCAGGGGCTGGTTGATGGTCTATAAAACAGACAGGGGTATCAAAAAAGCCCGGGAAGAAGCGCGCCTGCTGGAACGCTACAACGTCGAGACTGGGTCGCTTTCTGGAATCCGCCCGCAACGCGGACCGTGCCGAGAAATAAAAGAAGGCAGCCGAGCGTGATGATCACGCCCTGGAGGACTGTGGCGATGGCGTTTCCCCGCATGCCCCCCAAAACGCAATAGATAAGGACGACGAACGCTCCCAGGGCGAGCGATGGGAAATAGCTCAATCCCGTCATCTGCGCCGTGACCCGCGCTGCGCCCACGAATTGCGCCGCCATGTAGGGCATCAAAAAGAATGTGACCAGGGCCGCGAGCAAAACGACAACCGCCCGGCTCTCATAACGGGCCTTGAACAGGTCGAGGTACGTCGTGGCCCCGACTCTTCGGGCAACGATCCCGACGCCGATGCCGACCGAGGCGAGCAGAAGAAGATTGATGAAGATGTTGAAATTGTTGAAGTACATCCAGGAAAAACCGTACCTATAAGTCATCCCGGGACCGGCGATAAAAGTTCCGGCGCTGGAAAGTCCCGCGGCGATGATGAGCGCCACGATGAACCCGCCCAGGCCCCGTCCGGCCGCGTAGAATTCTTCTTCATACTTGGAGATGGGAATTCGCTCGACGAGTTTATACGACCAGAGACCCAGAGCGCCCAGGAGAGCGGTATAAATAAAAAAGGAGACGGCCGCGCCGTTCATGCTTTTTTCCCAGATTCCGGTTTATCATTGTCACTCAACGAGATGTCGGGAATGAATCTCTCGACAACAAAAACGAGGGCGGCGACGAACAAAGCCGGGACGATGAGGTTCCCGACGGCCACCCAGCGCGGCAGTCCCCAGAGGCGAGGTTCGTTGCCCAGCAGGTAAGATGAAAGCATGATCACGAGGAGGAAGATCGCGTAAAACCCCCAAGCGACGGCCAGGGCTCTCCGGCAGATTTTCATCCGCGGGTCGAGATCGATTTTGATCGAGGTGACGGCTTTTTTCGGCATGCTGACCGAAATATTATCAAGGTTGATCCAAAATATCCAGCCTCGGCGCAACTGGGGATTCTCCGCCCCGTACGTCCAAATTAAAAGAACGCAGCTTGCCTTTTGAGTTAGTTTTTGCCCCAGGATTGAGGAACGCGTCGGGAAATAAGACCGGCCCTAAGGGTTTCTCTTCGGTCTTGGGGTGGAGAGTATTTTAGCTCAAAAACCTCAAGCCCGACTGACAGGTCGAAGATATGCGTTTCGACCATTTGACTTCGGCCATAACCGGCACGGATATATCCAACTCCCTCAGCGGAAGAAAGAGTTTTACAATTTCTCCCTCTCTCAGATGATGATCCGTGTTCAAACCCAGGCCTGCTTGGCTAATGTCCAAGATCAGTCCATCCCATCGATAATTCCGAACTTGATCGGAGACGATATCGCTTCGCTCCAGGACTATGATCTTGTTATAGATCCGGCGAGCCCTCGCCCTTTTTTCTGACTCCATCTTGGCCTCCTCCTATTATTCTTATTTTCGTCTTTTTGGACAAAAACGTCAATTGCCTTTTTTATTGTGTCAAGGAGGGCCGCCTTGACATCCTCTCTGGCCCTAGTTTACCATCTTCGGCATAGGGACGAGGCGAAGATCTCAAGGGCGCTCCAGCGCGCCTTGTCCGGATAGACCGGAGGAGGGAGACAAATGAGATACCGCACATCCGGAGGAATCCGCAAAATCATGTTTCTCATTCTCATCAGCGCCGGGCTTGCCGTGCCTTTGGCCCTGGCGTCTTCTCAACGAAATCCAACCGGCAATCAGCCGTCGCAGGCCGAAAGTGCGCCGACGGCCGTTCTTCTCCGGCCCGCGGGTGTTTTCGATGCCGAGGACGGTAAAGTCAACGGGGGTTGGGTCGTGCTCGTAAAAGGAGAGAGGATCGCGGCTGTTGGGCCGGCAGCCCAGGTCGCAGTCCCTCAAGGTGCCCAAACGATCGAGCTTCCGGGAATGACCCTCCTGCCCGGCCTCATGGACATTCACTCGCACATTTTCCTCCATCCTTATAACGAGACGCTCTGGAATGATCAGGTGTTGAAGGAACCCCTCGCCTACCGGACCATCGAAGCCGTCCTCCACTGCGAGCGCACACTGATGGCGGGATTCACCCTGCTGCGTGACCTCGGCACCGAAGGCGCGGGGTACGCGGACGTTTCCGTCCAGCGCGCCATCCGCGAGGGACTGATTCCGGGACCGCGCTTGCAGGTCGCGACTCTCGCGATCGTCGCCACCGCGAGCTACGGGCCGGGCCCCGCCGGTTTTGCACCCGATCTGGTCTTGCCGAAAGGCGGCCAGGAAGTGAGCGGCCAAACGGAGATCATCAAGGCGGTCCGTGAGCAAGTCGGACACGGCGCGGACTGGGTCAAGGTGTACGCAGACTACCGGCACGGTGTGAGCGGCACGGTGCCGACCTTCAGCGAGGAGGAACTGCGCGCACTGGTCGCGGAAGCCCACTCCGCCGGCCGTCCGGTGTCTTCTCACGCCACGACCGCAGAGGGGATGCGCCGCTCGACTGTAGCCGGGGTGGATACGATCGAACACGGTTTCGGCGGCACCGAAGAGGTTTTTCGCCTCATGGCCCAGCATGGAGTCGCGTTCTTGCCCACTCTGACGGCCGAAGAGGCTTACGCGGAATATTTCGAAGGCTACAAACAAGGACAGCCCCTCACGGCGGGAATGCAGCAGGCGCTGCGCGCCTTTAAACTGGCGCTGGCGGCAGGGGTGACGATCGGATTAGGGAGCGACGTCGGCGTTTTCGCGCACGGGACCAATTACCGCGAGATCGAATGGATGGTGCGCGGCGGCATGACTCCTTCGCAGGCTCTGCTGGCGGCCACCGCCGTTAACGCCAAAATAATCGGCCTGCAGGATCAGCTCGGCAGGATCCGCCCCAATTTCCTGGCTGACATTGTGGCAGTGGCCGGAGACCCGACGGCGAACATCCAAGCCGTGCGCGACGTGCGCTTCGTTATGAAGGGCGGAATTATTTACAAACGACCTTAGGAAGCCGTCAAAAATAGACGCTCCTAAACGAGCGGGAAAAAAACGCCGGAACCCGGCAAAGGAGAGGACGATGCGAAAGTCTCGGAGCTTATTTCTCGTCATCTTGGTCTTTGTCGCCAGTCTGCTTCTTTTTTCAGGACACCTCAACAAGAGTGCCCGCGCCAGCGAAAATCTGTCTGGTCCTATATCTGATCTTAGGGGCCACTGCACGTCTATCATCGTTGGAAAGAACGCCTCTTCCGACGGCGCCGTCCTCCTCGGGCACAACGAAGATTGGGGGAATTACCTCAAGCCCCTTTGCTGGAATGCGGGAGAACGCCACAAACCCGGCGAGTTCTTCCGGCTTAAAGACGGCCAGACAATCCCTGAGGTCCAAGAGACCTTCGCTTTCATCTGGCCCGCCGCCGAATGTAACGGGATCAACGAACGCCAGGTCGCCATCGTCGATGATACAGGGTCCTGCCGAAAGGAGTTTTTTCAGAACGGACGGGGAATCGACCTCGAAGAATTCGTGACGCTCGCGCTGCAGCGCTCGCGCAGTGCCAGAGAGGCGGTCCAGACCATGGGCGGGCTCATCGAGAAGTATGGGTACCGCAGCTATAACGGGGAGGACGGCGATATTTTCAGCATCGCCGACCCCAGTGAAGGCTGGTGGATGGAAGTCACCACCGGCGGCCTGTGGGTCGCCCAGAGGGTCCCCGACGACCAATTCGTAGTCCTGGCCAACCGGTTCCGCATCGGTCAGGTCGACCTTAAAGACAACACTCGTTTTCTTGGATCTTCGAACCTCATCGATTATGCCGTAAAAAGAGGTTGGTATAATCCTGCGGGAAAGCCGTTCGATTTCAACGAAGTTTACGGCTCTCCCGAAGTTGGAAAAGCTCCTTATAACACTCGACGGGAATGGCGGGGAAACTGCCTCCTGGCCGGAACACGATTCAAGGAAGAGGCCAACCCGCTCACCGTTGTCCCCCAGAAAAAATTGACCTCTCGGGACCTCATGGCTCTTTTTCGAGATCACTACGAAGGCACGGAGTACGACCTCAGCCAGAAGTACGAGAAGGGCTCCCCCCACCACACTTCAGGGCGTACGATCTGCGTCATGTCGACCGACGCCAGCAGTGTCGCTGAGCTCCGAAGCTGGCTTCCTGACGAGATCGGAGGCGTGTTGTGGCTTTCGGCGGGAACTCCATGTTCGAGCGTTTATGTCCCTTATTATCTGGGCGTTCTGGAGTTTCCGAAGCCGTATTCCTTTATTACTGCCGGCTTTGACCGCGAAAACGCATTCTGGAGTTTCAACTCTCTCGAGAATCTGGTAGATCGTTATTACGGAGAGAAAAAGAAAATCGGCGAGGTCGAAGTCAGGGCCATCGACTATGTGGCCGGCATCTGGAAGAATTTTGAAGACGAAGAGTTCGGTATGCGGGGAAGTGTCGAAACCACGGCGCTCGACCTCTACAAGAAAGATAAGGCTCTCACTCGCTCGTTCCTCGGCTCCTATTCGAATGCGCTCGGCCTTAAAGCCTACAATTTGGCCGTCAAGCTTGGAGATCAGCTCAGGACTTCCTATTACCGTTAAAACATGCCCACTCCCTTGGCCTTTAGGTCCGAGGTGACATCTTCGAACCTAAAACGGGCTGCGACCGGTTAAAAAAGAATTATGCCGATGACCAAAAACACGATGGCCGTGAATATACCAACAGTCAAAGCATACGGGAACAGAGCTTTCACGTTATCGATGTGGTCACATCCCGAGGCCAAAGAAGACATGATTGTTTCTGTGGCAAAAGGCGAGCAGAGATTGCAGAAAACACCGCCACTCATCATCGCCCCGATCACGATGAGCGTCGCGGTATTGATTCCTTGAACATATCCAAGTCCAATCGGGAACATGATAGCCCATGTCCCCCAGGATGTTCCCGTTGAGAAAGAAATGAATGCAGTCAGAATGAAAAGGATGGCGGGAACAAACTTCAAATCGATGAAATGCTGCGTTGCGCCGGCCACGAATATTCCGGTTTTCAGATCAAGGCAAAGCCGGCTGAGGGCAAAACTGAGCGTCAGAAGAAACCCCAATCCGGCCAGGCCTCCGACGGCTTTGAAGAACAGGCTGGAGATCTCATCAAAGGACATGATTCCCGACAGCCGGTATTTTAATCCGGCCACCACGATGGCAGAAATCACCGCGTAGAATACAGATGTCGAGCCAGAACCCTCCGTGAAATGGCCCCGTCCTGTTATAAACATGCTGGCGATCATGACACCGACCATGGTCACAAGCGGGACCAGCATGTTCGAAGCGCGAGGAACAATTCCCTCCTTGGGCTCAATCGCAAAAGCCTCATTGGAGATCAGGGAGGACACCGCCTCCTCTAAAGCCTTTCCTCCTCCCAGAGCGCGCTTCTCGGCCTTCGCCATGGCGAAGAAATCCTTTTGGATGATAATCAGCAGAACAGCGAATCCAACCGCGAAAATTGAATACAAATTCAAGGGAATGGCCTTGATGTACACTCTGAAGGGATGGGCGATGCCCTGACCTGCCATAACGCCCGAAACATATGCTCCCCAAGCATTAACGGGAATCAAGGTGCAAATTGGGGCGCAAAATGAAACGCACAGAAAAGCCAGTTTTTGGCGGGAGATTTTAAATCTGTCGTAGATCGGACGCGAGATGCTTCCGGAGACAAGGATGTTAATGCTGGACTCGATGGGGATCAAGGTGCTAATGGCCGCCGTCAAGAATTGGGCCTGGCGGCGGTTTTTGACAATGTTGCGCCTAGAAAGATATTCAATAAAGCCGTTGATGCCGCCTGAACGCTGGGCGAAAGCTCGGATCGCTCCGATGAAACAACAAAACAAAATGATTTTTGTCAGAGTGGTGTCCTTAAAGACCTCGAGACACCGCTCTATGGACCCGAAGAGCCCTTAAACGGATTCCCGTTCGCCATCAGCGTTGCGCCGATCCAGAGACCCAGAAACAACGCCACAATAACTTGCCGGAACTTGATGGCAATAAAAATCGCAACGAGGGGTGGGACGATGGATAGCCAAGGATATGATTCCAACATGACTTTTGACTCCTCCTGGGTCATGCTTCAAATCGTCGCCCCACTCTCAGTCCCCGAACGATCATAAGATCTCTAACATCCGATCGATGTCCTCTTGAGTGTTGTAAAAATGGGGCGACACTCTTATCCAATTCTTTCGATGAGAGACGATAATATTTCTCTCAATCAACTTTTCATAGGTCTTCCTGACCTCTTTTCCCCCGAAGGCGAGTATTCCCGACCTATTTTCTTCCTTGAAGTCACCCAAAATCTTATACCCCTTGGAGGCCAGCTTTTCCGAAGCATAGTTGGTCAAGCCCAAAATGTGTTTCTGAATCTTTTCTATGCCCACTTCAAGAATCAAATCCAAAGACTTATCCATGGCTGCGATGCCCGAATCATTGATGGTACCAACTCTGAATCTCGAAGCATCCTCTTTTAAGGTCAGGTCATAGTCAAAATCCATAGCATCTTTGGAGATACTCAGATAGCCAAGATATTTCATATCTATCTTAGGTAGTAGATCCTTGCTTATATAGATAAATCCTGTCCCATTAGGAGACAAGAGCCATTTAGGCCCCCCGTTCGAGAGAAATGATATTTGGGAGGACTGCACATCGAGTTTCATCGCCCCCACTCCTTGAATGGAGTCAACGACCGACACAATATCGCGCTCGCGGCAAAAATCACCTATCATCTGGAGATCGTACCTGAAGCCATCTATCCACTCAACAAAGCTTAGGGCCAGAACTCTGGTATTCTGATCAACGGCGGCAAGCATCTTAGCAGTGGCATTCTCCCCATAATCAGACTCGACGATCTTCAGAGAAACACCTTTCTTCCCCAAGTTCAGCCAGGGCACAGCGTTTCCCGGAAATCCGTGTTTGGCGATAACAACATTATCTTTTTCTCTAAGGTCCAACCCCTGGGCTATTATGTTCAAGCCCTCGGATGTGTTAGAGACCAGGCAAATTTCTTCCCTTGAAGCATTGAGCAGTTTCGCGATTTTCTCGCGGGTCAGCCTTTCTCTTTCGTCACGAATCCCCATTCTCTTCTCTCCGGAGTACTCTCGCTCTTTTAGACTGCCACCAAGGCCTCCCTCGAGCGCAATGGAATCAACCCGACCGCTGCACTATTCAAGTACACAATGTTCTTGAGTTCAGGAAATTCTCTTCTAATCTCCATTGATCCTCCTTTATTTCACAACGATCAGGATGTCAATTGGCCATCCTTGAGCTCAAAAACACGATGGGCCATCCTGGCGAGGATGGGATTATGGGTGACCAGGACGACCGTCAACCCCTCTCTCTCGTTCAATTCTTTGAGGATACAGCCAATTTCTTCACTCCGTTTGACATCCAAATTCCCAGTCGGCTCATCGGCCAGCAAGATCTTGGGCTTGTTCACAAGAGCCCGAGCTATCGCGACTCGCTGCATTTCTCCTCCGGAAATCTCACCGGGCAAATGGCTCCTCCGGTGGTTTATTCCCAACAGCTTGAGCACATTTTCGACGCTTTCTGAAGCGCCGGGCTTTTTGTAAAACACGAATGGAAGCATCACATTCTCTAACACAGTTAAGGTTGGGATCAGATAGAATTTTTGGAAAACATAGCCAAAAATCTCTCTCCGAATACGAGTCAAGGCAGCTTCAGAGAGTTTCTTCCCCTGCTCAAAAATGCTCCTTCCCTCAATCTGCAGCTCTCCGGAAGACGGGTTATCCAGACAGCCCAAGGATGTTGATGAGAGTCGTTTTGCCTGAACCAGAGGGGCCGACAAAAGCAACAAACTGTCCCTTTTTAATATCAAGGGAGACACTATTAACAGCCAAGATGTCTTCGCTGCCTCGACGGAAGATCTTTGTTAAACATTTGGCCCCGACCGCCGCTTGAATCTGGTCGCTCATCATTCCACCTCACTCCTCATGGATTCCAACGGACGCACCCTGCCCGCTTTCCAGGAAGGATAGAGGCCGCTGAAGAACCCGATCAAGACAACCAAGCCCAAAGTGAAGATGATGAGGGGAGCATCAATCTTGACGAGCCCTCCGCTCGGCGCATAGGGTAGAAGCCGGCGGATCAGAATCTCAGTCAACTTGGCAGTTCCAAACGCAAGTGCGGCCCCCATGATTCCACCGAAAAGGCAGAGGATCACGGTCTCGAGCCAGATGAGCTTGAAGATGTCCCAGAGAACGGCCCCCATAGCCTTCAAGATGCCAATTTCCTGCCGGCGCTCCATGACGGACATCAGAATGGTGTTGATCACCCCCATAATCGAGATCAAGACAGCGATCAAGGCGATGGAAAACACCATCACTTTGGCCGTTGAGACCAAGGTCATGATCGTATTCTTCACCTGGGAAAGGCTGACGACCTGGACGTCGGGCAGGGTGTACATCCGTTCTTCAAACTTGTTGATATCCGCCTCTTTCTTGACTTTGACTCCGATCGCCGTAAGCTCGTCTTTGATGCCAAATATTCTTTGGACGGTCTTGAGAGGCAAAAAAATCGTCCCATCATCTTGAGTCCCGGTCCGATTGAGGATGCCGACGACTTTGAGCTCGACGTTTTTCCCGGGGATGAGAGTCATATCTCCGACCTCGCGCTGCTCAAGCTCGGCGGCTTCATAACCGAACACGGCTTCATTGCCGTCTGGATCTAAGAACCAGTGCCCTTGTTTGAATCGTAAAAGACTCTTCATTTGAGGGAAGGTTTTCGGGTCGACGCCGAGATAAGCTGAAATACCCCCGCTTTCTCCTTTATTGGGGTCGAAGACGGCCTGCATCAACATCGGCGTCAGTTTTTCTACCTCCGATTGCTTGGAGACCAGGTCGACAATATCTGCTTTCATGTAGCGGAGGCCGGTTCCTCCTTTGAGCATCAAGGTCGCCGCTTCATAGGGGCAGCCCTTAGCGCAAACCAACACCTGGTAGCCCAGGTTATCAATATCCCTATTCAAGGATGACTCATAACCCTTATTGAAGCCAAAGAGGCTCGCCAGAACCCAAGCTGCCAGAGCGATTCCGACAATGGTTAAAACGCTTCGACTTTTTTTGCGAAGGAGATTTTTGGTCGCCACCTGGAAAACAGTAATCATCTTGTCGCCCCTTCAGAAGATTTAAATTCACTTAGATATTTATTGCCCAATAAAAACTCATCCACCAGAATCAAGTTCTTCTTTGTGGCCCGGAGGGTGGCCTTGAAATCAGCTTCAGACGCCGGGTCAGGATTCTTGATTTGGCTGATTTTTCCCGCGATGGTCTCTTTGCCCGACACGACATCATAACGATAAAAATCCTTGAGATTCAGTCCGACGAACTGCTGGCAGAATTTCGCGTCCCGGAAAAGGCCCGAGGACCTGGATGTTAACTTCTGAAAATAGAATGACCTGATCTTGCCCTCCAAATCCAGGGCCAGGAAGACCTGAATTCCTCCATACTGACCTTTCTGGTTGACCCCATGGATGTATCCGACGAGCTCTTTCCCTTTGTAGATCTGGTACATCGTGTATGGCACATTCATGGTTTCAAAGAGACCTTTAAATTTGTCTCCCAGGCGCTCTTCGATTTGTCGCAAAAGGGATTCGCCCCCTTTTTGACTTATTGAAACATAAAGAGTCTTATAGCCTGTGGACTCGGGGAACAGGCGTTTGACATCGCGGTCGGGGTCGTTTAAATCACAGCCGACAGCGGCATACAGAAGAAAAGTTGATAGGAACAAGATCAGAATCATCAAAATTGGCCGATAGTGTGTTCTCAATCGAGGACCTCCGTTCTTGAGTTGTGCCCGCTCGCTAAGAAGCCCCTCTCAGTAATCTCGGGTTGCCTCCCGACCAAAAGAATCATGGGCTATAGCCCTTTATAATAATAAACTTGAAACACAATCCTCTGATCACCGGTCTTATGAAGATATTGATACAGGGAACGAAGAGCTAGGTCCTGGCTCAATTGAAAGGAAATTCCCCCGGAAAGTTGATAGTCTGTGACCGGCCCAATCTTCATCAAGACTGGCTGGATTTCAAATTTCAGTCGATTTTCCCCCAGAAAATTTGTTCCCAACCGCCAGAATAGGAGCGCCACATTCTGCTCATTCTTTTTTCCGGCCATTATTTCTATTCGGTTTTCAAAGTTCCTCCACAGATAGGCCAAATCCAGCGCTGCCAGTTGAAACCCGATGGGATCCGGCGACATCAAGTGATAGCCCATAGAATCCAATGTTTTTCCTGAAGCCAATGAGAATCCTACATTGTAGTTGTCTCTGTTCAGAACGCCCCCGGAGATCCGGACCGCCGCCAAGTAATTCCCTCTGAGATAGAGCGGCATGCCCGATCCTGCGGTGAAAGAAGCAGAGACATCCCCCCAGGCAAGATCGCGGCTCAGTCCAATGCCCCAATCACGATCAAATCCATAGCCCATCATTGCTAGAGTGGGCAGGAGCTGAGAATGACTATCCAGATAGGAAGAAATTCCGAAGGCGGGGCGGTTGTGACCGATCCAGAGGTCGGAAAAACCAGCCTTGTATTTGAAGTAGGCATTGTAGATCTGGGGCTCTATTTTCTTATCTCCGTCTTTGTTATAGGCCAGGCGAACCTGAAAAGCCAAAACTCCATAATCGCGAGTATTTCCCGAGAGCCGTTGTATATAGTCAAAGCCCAGGCTTGGCTTCTGCATCGCATCTTCCTGGGAAAGGGAGTAATAGATGTACTTCCTCTGTGCGGATGAATATCCGGCGACGGCCTGAGCTTCTAAATAAAACAAGAATGTCCGAGCGGAGACAAAAATGGGGAACGAAATAAGAACTAGCCCTGCGAAGGCGGCTTTCTTAAACATGAAACCTGAAGATCCCGAGATAGATCACTTTCTTGTCCCTGAGAAACCGGAGTTTTACCTCCCATTCTCCCGCCATGACGACGTTCACCGGCAGGAGATAGTCGCCTTTCTTGTTCAGCTGAAAAGCTACTCCCCCGAATCATGCGCTCCCCTCATCGAGGGCATTCCCGAAATGCCGGTGACTTCGAGGTCCGTGATTCTTTGCCCGCTCTTGTCAAACAGTTGAACCTTTAAAATGGCTGTCCCCATCTTCGGCGGTTGGACAAATCGATAAGTGAAATAGTAATCCTCACCTATCCAGCATTTTTTCCCATAGCCCGGCAACTCATCATAAACAGGTTCTTGGGCGGGAGGTTTGGCGAAAGACTGAGTGAAGGAGAACACTGGGGGCAATTCCAAGTGCAAGGATACATAGAATCAGTCCTTTTTTTATTAAAGGCATTTCATATCTCCTCTCTTGGACTAAGGTTTTGTGACGTTGTTGTTCCTTGCCAGGCGATGACTCATAACATGTTGAAATAGAGTCACGCCAGCGCTCTCTCCTTCTTTCTTTGGGACTCTGGGGAATTCGATCAGGGCCGCCGGCGCGTTATGTTCTGCTGAATTATTAGCGTCATTCCCCATCCTAAGCCCTAGTTGATAGCTTGCGCAGCGCTCTGCCGAGCCGAATCAGGCCTTCTTTGATCTGGTCCTCGCCTATCCTGGCTATGGACAGACGAAAATATTCGGACTGAATTTGCTCAGGAAAATAATATTCGCCCGGCGAGACCATCACTCCATGCTCTGACATCAGTTCGTTCAGGTGAGCGGCACTCATTTTTCGCGGCATTTTCACCCAAATCGTGTATCCACCTGAAGGTCGCAGCCAGCTGACGCCCTTGGGAAAGAATTCCTTCATCATTCCCAGCGTTGCTTCCATTTTCCTGCGGAAAATGCGATGCAGTCTCTTCAAGTGCAGGTCGTAATATCCCTCTTTGCAGAAGAGGGCGAGGGCGGCCTGGACAAGGTTCCCGCAGCGCAAATCGGAGCCGCGCTTTATGGCGGCCAGCCGTTGAATACAGCCTTTATCGGCCGTAACCCAGCCGATCCTTACCCCCGGGAAGAGGATCTTCGAAAATGTCCCGACATAGATGACAATATTATTTTCATCGATCGATTTGATCGGCATCGGAAGCTTACCGAAATATTTCATTTCTTCATCAAAACCATCCTCCAGTATGGGAACCTTATGTTCAAGACAAATATTGAGCAGCCTTTCCCGATGCTGATGGCTGGTTGTTATCCCGGTGGGATTGTGGAAATTTGGAATCGTGTAAACAAAACTGACTTTCCCTCTCTGTAAGACCTTCTCCAGCTCATTTAGGTCTATTCCATCGGGTTTCATGGGAACAGCGGATATCTTGACCTTATTAAATCTCAGGAGGGGGAGGATGTTAAAATAGGTCGGGGCTTCAATGACCACTTTTTTATCCGGTCGGGCGAGGAGGCGAATGATCAAGTCCAGAGCCTGCTGAGACCCATAGGTTATGAGAATCTCCTCGGCCGAGGTGGAGATGCCATGCAAACGCAGCCGCTGGGCGATATAGTCTCGAAGGTCCTTATTCCCGTCTGCCGAACAAAAATCCAAAGACTCCTGTCCATTATTTAACAGCACACGATGGAAACATCGTCTGAAATCAGCCACAGGAAATAGAGAAGAGTCGAGTTGAAGCTCGGAGAAGTCAATCGCTGCTTGATCCCGCCGGGAGTGGGTCGGGTCGGCTGCCGGGATACTCAAATAACTCTTGTACAACTCTTCGGCTGATTCGTTGGCCGCCTTGTCCCAGGGAATGATGCTCTGCCTCTCGGGATTGTACTCGACTTCTTTCCGTCGTTTCTGAGTGAAGTTATAGGAGCCCTGTCGGCTCTGGAGGTAGCCGAGCACCTGGAGTTCTTCATAAGCCTGATTGACTGTATAGCGGCTTACCCCCAATCTTTCAGCCAGACCTCTCGTCGAGGGAAGAGGAGTGTTGACTCCAATGACATCCTCGTCAATCAGGGTCCTTATTCCCTCTACGATTTGCCTCTTGATGGGCTTCCGGCTTGACCGATCAATCTTTAACAAAAGCGAATTAGCAACCAATGTCTTCACCTCTTCATTGCTACAATACCGGGTTTTTTTGGCTTTCGTCAATAGCCAATTTTGCCAATATAATACCATACCAATTATGATGATGAGCCCTGTCGGAAAGGAAATTGGCTCAAAACTTTTTGTCTGAATTGGGACTTTTGTTCAGGCGGGCCCTGTGCTAATAATCGGAGGGGATTTCTATGGCAAATTCAATCCGAAGAAAGCGGTCAGGAGAGTCCCCGGACCCCGGAAAAAGAATCCGCTCTCCTGATCTTTATCCAGCCTAGGAGGATACATCATGGATAAACAACAATACGGGCTGGGAGTCGCCAAGGTCATAGAAGAAGCTGAACGGCTGATTGCTCAGAATAAAGCTAATCTCGCCCGGATGAAGGCTCTCAAGTTCGACACCATTGCCGTTCATGGCATCTATTCTATCGAAGAGGCTATCAGCAAAAACCAGGGAGCGATCATAGAGCCCTTTATCTCTCTGACTCCCAGGCTTATAAGAATGCCGACGAGCTAGAGGCGGCGCTTGCCTACCTCATTCCATCCTGGGTTTATACTCGAATCGCGAATCCGACCGTTTATTATTTCAGGGGGTTCTTGCCCTTCTGGAGAGCTACCAGGCCGGATGTGATGCCTCGTGTCTGGTGACGTCCTCGGGAATGTCTGCGGTCATGTCGGCCACTGATCCGTTCTTGGTCAAGCAGAAGGAGCGGCCGGAAAGGATCAATTTTGTCTCCTCTGTCCAGGTTTATGGCGGGACCTACCAGCAATTCTCGGTCAGGAAAATGGCGGAAAGAGGAATTGAGGTCCGCTGGGTCTCTCCGGAGATGATCGAAGAGTGGAAGGCAAAAATTGATGAAGATACCCGATTCTTGTATGCGGAAGTCCCCAGCAACCCCCAGCAATCTTTTTGCGACATTAAGGCGCTGGCCGACTTGGCCCATTCCTGGGACATTCCGCTCATAATCGACTCCACTTGCGCGACGCCGGCTTTGATGCGTCCTCTCGCCCATGGGGCGGATATCGTGATCCATTCCTTGACAAAATCCATAACCTCGGGGGGCATGGCCATAGGCGGAGCTCTCATCAGCCGTAGGCCCATCATAACAAGAATCAAGAATGACAACCCGCTTTTTAAGGAAAACTTTGCCGAGTACGTTCAGCTTTTCCCGTTCCGGGACAATGGGCCGGCGGCGGCACCCCTCAATGCCCTGTTCGCTCTGAATGACCTCCGCACCCTCCGTTCAAAGATGGATCTCGTCAGCCAGAACTGTCAGAAAGTCGCAGAGTATCTCAGTCGTCAGCCGCGAGTTTATCGAGTCGATTATCTTGGCCTCCCCAGTTTTTCTTTTCATGCGCTGGCCAAGAGATATATGGCCCTGGTCGATTCAGATGATGGAAGGGGCAATCCGATCAACCGCTATGGCCATTTGATGGGTTTTCGTGTGGACGGCCCGGCTCAGAATGCGCGAAAAGTCTTCGACAGCTTCAAGCTGATCTATCGAGCGACGGACTTGGGCAGGATCAAGAAGCGTGGCCACGATTCCGGCTATTTCCACTCATTACCAGCAAGGAGAAGAGGCCCCGGAAGATGGCCGATATCCCCCCTCAAATGATACGGCTCTGCGTGGGCGGAGAATCCGCACGATATTATTGCCGATTTGGAGCAAGCCTTCGGCTCCCTCTAATCGTCGGAAGCCGAACGTTTTATGAAACAAAGGAGGTCCTTTGAAAACAAAAATCTCATTTGCCGGCATATTCCTCCTTATTCTCTTTGCTCTGGTTTTATTTGGGCAAGAAGAGGCCCGCATCCTCCGTTTTCCGGCGATTTCTGAAGACCAGATCGTCTTCTCCCATGCCGGGGACCTCTACACTGTTCCCATCAAGGAGGTGTCGCCCGGAAACTGACAAGCCACAATGGTATCGGAGCGTTTTCCCCGGTTTTCCCGGATGGCCAATGGATAGCTTTTACCGGCGAAGTATGATGGAAATAGAGAGGTCTATCTCATTTCCGAGGGCGACTTCCGAAGCGCCTAACCTATACTCCATCTCTTAGCCGGGATGAATGTCCGACCGGATGGGTCCGAACAACATCGTCATGGGTTGGACGCACGACAACAAGCACATTGTCTTTCGTTCGCGGATGCGGGAATGGGACGATTTCATCGGCCAGCTCTATCTTGCCTCGATCCAGGGCGGATTCCTGAACAGCTTCCGCTTCCTCGCGGAGGATTCTGCTCCTTTTCGCCGGATGACACGAAGCTGGCCTACAACCGGATCTTCCGCGAAATCCGGACCTGGAAGCGCTACCGGGGAGGAATGGCGGACGATATCTGGGTCTATGACTTTAAGACGAAAGAACTCGAGAACATCACCAATAACCCGGCCCTGGACATCATTCCCATGTGGACAGGGAATAGGATTTATTTCCTTTCTGACCGTGATGAAAACAAGCGGATGAACCTCTATGTCTATGACCTAAACAACAAAGAAACTAGGAGGTTACCAATTTCAAAGAATTCGACATCAAATTCCCTTCCTTGGGCCAAAGCGATCGTCTTTGAGAACGGAGGATACATTTATCGCCTCGACCTCGAAAAGGAACGGACCAAGAAAATTCCTGTGACCATCGCCGATGACATGCTGGCGGGCCGGAGCAAGATGGCCAAGGTCGGAAAGGATACACCGACTATGAGATCGCTCCCGATGGAAGGTGGGCGTTTTCGGTGCCCAGGGCGAAATATTCGTGGTTCCGGCTCAAATACGGGAATACCCGAAACCTGACCAACACCTCGGGTGTCCCACGAACGCAATGCCAAAATGGTCGCCCAATGGAAAGTGCGTCGCCTTCATTTCCGACAAGAGCGGCGAGGATGAAATCTGCATCATGAACCAGGATGGGTCGGAAGCCTCCAGCAGATCACCCAAAATGCCGATACCTATAAATATAAGTCCACTGGTCGCCGGATTCAAAGAAGATTCTCTGGACAGACGGAAGCTTCGCCTCAGCTATGTCGATATCGCGACCAAGGACATCGTAGAAGTTGCTCAAGCAGATCGCTGGGAGATGAGGAGTATTCCTGGTCGCCCGATAGCCGCTGGATAGCCTACGCCCGGCCTGAGACAGAGTACATGCCGAAAATCTATCTTTATCTCTCGCACCCAGAAAACGTATGAAGTCACTGATGGCTGGTATACTTCCGATTACCCATCATTCAGCTCCGATGGCAAATACCTCTTCTTCCGTTCGGATAGAGATTTCAGCCCTATCTACAGCCGACGGAAGTCAACATGCCTACCTTTCCATGGGAAGAATCTACCTGGTAACCCTGTCGAAAGATATAAAATCGCCCTTCGAGCTAAAGAGCGACGAAGTCTCCATAAAAAGAACGGAGAAGAGAATGAAAAGATGAGGCCAAGGGGCAGCAAGAAATGAAAAAAGTGGGAATGAGAGAAAGGACCCGAAAAAAGAGGCCAGGATCAAGGTCGATCTCGAGGGCTTGAAAGACCGTATCATCGGCTTGCCCATCGAAGTCGCCGATTACCGGAAGATCGCATCAGTCGCCGACTCGTTTTATTATATGAAGATGGAGGAATGAGACCAGAGCGCTTCGTTCACGATGTATGACCTTGGATCAACGAAGAGAGACTGACCTGGGGAAGATCAATGGCTACGAAATTTCGGCTGACCAGAAGAAAATGCTTATGTCTCATGCAAGGTCCTACTCCTCATCGACCTGCCAAAAGCTCCGCTCAAGATCGATAAGCTCGACTCGGGATATGGAAATGATCATGGACCTGAAACAGGAATGGGATCAGATTTTCAACGAGTGCTGGCGGCAGATGAAATACTTTTTCTACGTCCGCAAATACACGGCGTGGACTGGGAGGCGATGAGAATTCGCTACGAACCGCTGGCAAGGGCTGTGGATCACAGGGCGGATCTGACCTATGTGATCGGAGAGATGATCGGAGAGCTCAATTCCGGCCATACCTATATCGGGGGCGGCAGTCTGCCGCAGGTTCCCAAGATCAAAGTCGGCATGCTGGGTGCCCGGTTTGAACGCGATCCCAAGACCCGATTTTACAGGATAGCTAAGATCCTCAAAGGCCAGAACTGGGACAACACGCTGCGTTCTCCCCTGACGGAGGCGGGCGTCAACGTCAAAGAAGGCGAATTTGTGATCGCCATCAATGCTAGGCTGACAAGTGAGATGACGGATATGTACGAGGCTCCTACAACACAGCCGGGAAACAGGTCGCCCTGTGCATTAATAGTAGCCCCGAAGAAAAAGGCAGCCGGCAGGTCGTCATCGTCCCCATCGAGACGGAGAATTCCCTCTATTATTATTCCTGGGTCCAGGACAATCTCGAAAAAGTGACCAGGGCTACAGACGGCAAGGTCGGCTATATCCACATTCCCGACATGGGAGAGGATGGGCTGAGGGAATTCGCAAAATATTTCTATCCTCAGCTCCGCAAGAAGGCCTTGATAATCGATGTGCGCTTCAACGCCGGGGGCTACGTATCGTCTCAGATCATCGAGAGGTTAATGCGGGAGATGGCTTTCGTCAAGGTCCCGCGCAACGCTGCTCCCAGGCCTGATCAGAATTCGGTTATGCTGGGTCCTAAGGTCTTGATGAATGAATTTTCGGCTTCGGACGGTGACATATTCCCCTATCGCTTCAAAAAGATGAACTTAGGAAAGCTCATCGGCAAACGCACCTGGGGAGGCGCCCTCGGGGTCAATGACCCTCTTCCTCTTGTGGATGGCGGCAGGCTGCTCAAGCCCGAAGTCGCGCTTTATAGCACGGATGGCAAGGAATGGATCATCGAAGGTCACGGCGTCGACCCGGATATTTATGTTGACAACGACCCGGCCAAAGAATACGCCGGAATTGATGAGCAACTCA
>CAVYOD010000025.1:0-32381 GCA_963770045.1 Candidatus Aminicenantota bacterium
TCCCCTCTTTATTCCCCCTCCCGGTCACCAAGCGTCCCACAAAATTGACAACACAATCCTCTTTTGTTAAGATGAGCGGGCTCTAGGACCAGGGTAATATCCAGAATTGTCTTGTCGCGCAAGAGACTGCCTACGAACGGATGAGCACGGGGAGTGGCGCAGCCTGGTTAGCGCGCCTGCCTTGGGAGCAGGAGGTCGTCGGTTCAAATCCGATCTCCCCGATTTTTTCCTCGGGCGGAAGGGGCATGTCCGGCGTGAGATAGAACATGACCAAACCGACGAGATGACGAGACAGACATTTCACGCGCCTGTAGCTCAGGTGGATAGAGCAGCTGCCTTCTAAGCAGCGGGTCGGGAGTTCGAGTCTCTCCAGGCGCGCTCCCCTTTACGAAGATATAAAAACAGAAGTGGCTAGGCCGGCCTTGATCAAGATGGAAAAGTATTCGCTGGTCGTGATCGGTGGCGGGCCGGCCGGGCTCTTCTGCGCCTTGAGGGCGGCGGGAAACGGGCGAAAAATTCTGATCGTTGAAAAAAAGCCCCTGCCGGGCCGGAAGCTCCTCCTCTCCGGTTCGGGGCAGTGCAATATCACCCATGAAGGGGAAATCGGATCATTTCTTTCCCATTATGGAGACAACGGCCGGTTTCTCAAACCCGCCCTGATGAATTTCCAAAATCGGGATTTAATTTCGTTCTTCACCGAACGGGGACTGCCGCTCATGACGGAGCCCGACGGGAAAGTGTTTCCCCGGTCCCGGAAGGCGTCCGGGATTTTGGATATTCTGGTCAAGGAATGTACGGCCGCCCAGGTGGAGATTCGATGTGGGGACCCGGTCTTGGAAGTCTCCGTCCGGGACGAAGGGTTTTCGATCCGGACAGGTCAAAGGACGTGTCGCGCCGATCAGTTGGTTATGGCGACCGGAGGCATCACCTATCCGGCCACGGGCTCGACGGGAGACGGGTATGTTTTCGCTCGAAGCCTGGGGCATAGCGTGACGGAAGTGAGCCCGGCGCTCGCCGCGGTGACCATTCAGGACTACCAATTCTCGGACCTGGCCGGGATTTCTATTGCGGATGTGATCATCTCTCTTACCCGCGCCGGCCAAAAGATAAGACAGCGCACCGGAGACCTGCTTTTGACCCATTCCGGCTTATCCGGGCCGGGGATTCTCGATTTTTCCCGGTTTATCCGTCCGGGTGATACTCTCAGGATATCTTTCCTCCCGGGTATTGATTATCAGAAAGTGAAAGAGACCCTGCTGAACCGCATTTCCGCCGCCGGAAACGCGCGGGTCAGGACGGTCCTGACGGCTTATGATCTGCCGGAACGGTTCGTCAACAAGCTCCTGACTTTGGCCGGGATTGAACTTGATCTGACCGGGGCCCATCTCTCCAGGAAAGACCGCTCCGCTCTTATCGAGCTCCTGACCGGATGCCCGTTCGTGGTCGGCCGACTCGGGGGAATTCATGAGGCGATGGTGACCCGCGGCGGAGTATCGCTGGCCGAGATCAATCCGAAGACGATGGAGTCCAGGCTCGTTCCCCGCCTCTTCTTCGTCGGCGAGGTCCTGGACATCGACGGGGATACCGGCGGATACAATCTGCAGGCCGCGTTCTCGACCGCGGCCCTGGCCGCCCAAAGGATCGTGGAGCGTACTTCGGAATCAGCCTGACGACAAAAACCCCTCCCGCCCGCCGCGTCCACTCCGCCCTCGGTCACCAGTTAGTGGAGGTGCTCGATTACTTTTCTGCCTTCACCTGGCCTGCCGGTTCCTCCCTCGTTTCTTCTTCTTTCTTTTTCATTGTTGCCTTGCCTTCTTCGGAGGATTCCGTCGTTTTCTGGCTTTTGCCGCCTTCCGGCGCTTTCGGAGGGGCTGCTTTCTTTTCCGCCTTTATCTTTTTTCCCTTGCCCTCTTCGGGGGCTTTCTTAGGCTTCCCGCCTTTGCCGCCTTCTTGTTCTTTCTGGGGGGCTGCCGCCCTTTCCGCCTTTATCTTCGCCATTTCTTCCGTTCTCTTTTCGTCGTCGGCAATCAGCCTCAGCCTATTATTCACGGCCCTGATTTTTGCCTGCAATTTTCTAACGAGAGTATCTTTGTCGGCCTGGGGAGATTTGATCCCCTTCCCAGACAGGAAAGACAGCCGATCTTGCAGTTTTTGTTCGAAATATGCCTTTTGCCGCATTGGCATCTGCTTCCGCTTTAATCCCATTTCTTCCTCCTCTCTGATTTAGTTATTTTTCTCCGGCAGATCATAAATTATGCAGAGCTTTCAATTCCCTGCCGGCAGATAGTTGCCGAAGGTATGTATATCAGGGTTTTCGCCAAAAAGCTATCGCCTTTATGGAGGTCCACCGGGCCTGCATCAAGAAGGAGAAGATCCAAGAGACAATCGTACAGACTGATGGAGGAAGATCAATAGTGGCCGGGATCGGCTCAGGATGAACTTAAAAGCCCGGTTTTCGTCCAAGACTATAAAGCGCGCTCTGGCAAAGGCTCATTGAACGGTTGTTTGACTCCGACTCCCATTTTTGAAACAATTTGCCATCGCCGTTGTTCTTAACTTAGAAAATTTGTGTAGAAGATGATCCCCGGGAGCGGCATGAATATTTCGGGTGACCCCGCATCACAAAACCGGCTCCGACCGGCTTACCTCCCGCTGATGGAAAGAGGTGCGAATATGCGGAGCAGGAACACGATGGCACGCAGCGGAGCGCAATTCTGGTGACTCTTTTGGCAGGAACGGATGAGTGACTACAGTGGAGGTGGAATGAACATGAATCGGAAGACAATTTTGAAATTCGTATTTTTTGGGGTGGTTCTCCTTGCGACAGGAACATTCGCGGCGGCGCAGAACCTTCAGCTCGCCGAGCTGGGTGACTTCAAACTTGAAAGCGCAGAAATTATTCGCGGTTGCCGTGTTGGGTATCGCACATTTGGAGAGCTTGCACCTGATAAATCGAACGTCATCGTATTTCTGAATGGGGCAGGTGGGACCTCCGAACAGGCGGCCACTTTTGTCGGCCCCGGCAAGCTACTGGACAACTCCCGGTATTACGTGATCCTGGTGGATCCCCTGAGCAATGGCGTATCTTCCTCGCCATCGAACAGTAAGCTCCAGCCCCGCATGAAGTTCCCCAAAATCACCATTGCCGACATGGTGAATAGCCAGCACGCGTTGCTCACCCGTGTCCTCCACCTGAATCATGTCAAGGCCATCCTTGGACAATCCATGGGCGGCATGCAGACATTCCAGTGGATGGTCAGTTATCCCGAATTCATGGACAAAGCGATTCCAATCGTCGGGACTCCACGGCCTGCAAGCTATGATCTGGTCCTCTACCACGCGGTCATCGAGGCGATCAAGCGGGATCTCGCCTGGAACAACGGCGACTACACCACGGAACCGGCCCGGCGGCTGAGGTCGGCAATCGCTGTGCTTACGCTGGAGTCACCCCAGGCTGTCAACCGGCAGGTCCCGCGTGAGCAGGCAGAAAAGGTTCTGGAGCAGTTTGAGCGGCTGGCGGATGCCAATGACCAAATACGCCAGTACGAAGCAGGCATAGCTCTGGATATTTCCAGCAAATTCGGCAACTCGATGGAACGCGCAGCAGCAGCGGTGAAGGCGAAGGTTCTTGTCATCGTGGCCGCCCAGGATCACACGGTGAGCCCTGGACCTGCACTGGAGTTTGCTAAGATGCTTCGGGCCGAGAGCATCGTGCTTGACTCTGAATGCGGTCATGTGGTTACGGTATGTGAAACCGACAAGATCACTGAATACGTCGCAAAGTTCCTCGCGAATTGAAGGCGTGTCCCAGCATGGAAGCAATGTCGAGCAATGAATCTGCACAGACGGCGTCTGCAGACATGAATGACATCGCTCGCTTAAACTGCCGCAGTCGCTTCCAGTGTAACCGAATTCGGCGAATCCGGGACACAATGCCCATTTACCTAATTTCAAGAATAAGGAAAGAGGTGGTGGAATTCGGTGGAGATATTTCGCGCATCAGGTCGTGATTCGGCTATAATAAGCGAGGATGACGACTGTAGGTCCGGTTCAAAAGAGCGATCTGAAGCTCTCCCTCCTGGTTTTTTTTGCGGCCCTTCTGCTTTATAGCTACCTCCTTTCCATGTTTTTCCCTCGGGGCCAGTTTCTCAAATACGTGACCGCGGCTCAGATGTTTCTCCGCCATGAGCTGCCCCGGGAGAGGCTGCTCGATTTCAGCCCCAGCTATTTTTACCTGCACGTCATTTTTCAGAAGGCTTTTGCCAACCCCGGCTTGGCCATGCAGATTTTCCATATCATCCTCATGGCCCTGACATCTCTTCTTGCCTTCCGGCTTCTCTCGAAGTTCTTCCGGCCGGTCCTCGCCCTGATCGGCGCGTTTTCCTTGATCTTGAACTATGCCGTCATGGTTTATGCCCAGACGTTCGAGCCCGAGGTTCTGGCCCTTTTCTGCCTTCTCGGGTTTCTCTATTTTGCCTCCAGATCGAGTTGGGCGGACCATCTATTCGCGGGCCTATTTCTGGGCTTGAGCCTTTGGACCCGGCCCAACTTTGCAGTCCTTTTGGTTGTCGTTCCCGTTTATTTTTACCTGACCAGGAAAAGCCGGGCGGGCTGGAAGGCCGCCTCACTCATCTTCTTGATACCAGGGCTCTTGTCTCTTTCCCTCCTTTGGGCCAGGTCGACTCGAATCGCTGGGGTGTTCACACCTGTCATAATGAATCCCGGGACCGTGTTTTATGAGGGGAACAACCCGGATTCCTGGGGGGTGAGCGCGATCTATCCCCCGCTCGTCTATGAGGTTTCGCAGAATTATTCCGGGCAGCCCGACTATCAGCACGAGATCTATCGCCTCTTTGCCAGGAAAGTCACCGGCCGGAACCTCTCCGTCCCGGAGGTGAATCGTTATTGGGCTTCCAAGGCTATCAATTTCATCGTGGATGAGCCCCAGCATTACCTCAAATTGATGGCCACCAAGACGTTTCATTTATTCCATGCCTATGAGTGGCACGACCTCTGGAATGCCCACTGGAATCAGGAAAAGCTCAAAAGGGCCTGGATACCCACAGTCTCCTTTGCGCTGATCTCAGCCCTTGCGCTCCTCGGCATTATTGTCGGGCTCCGGAACTGGCGTTCCTGGCTTCTCTTTTATACGGTCCTATTGAGCCAGATGGGCTTTATGCTGCTGGCTTATGTTTCTTCTCGACAGCGGCTCGTGATCCTCCCGGTCTTCCTCTTCTTCGCTTGCGCCGCCCTGGATTATTTTATAAAAAACCGGAAACACTTGCTGGGACTCGTCCTCGTCCTGCCTCTTTGTGCCCTTTTTTTTGTGCCCACGGACTTGATGAGAGAACAGGATCACCTCTGGGAGAGCCTCCGCGTCTTTCAACAGCTCGAGGACGCCGCCTCTAAGAGCCGGGAGGCCATGGACTATGATGAGGCTTCCCGCGCTGTTTCCTATGCTCTCGCTTGGAATCCCTGGCTGATCGATTTTTGCCGTCTTTCCAGCCTTTCGTTCGAACCGGAGGGCTTTGCGGAACGAGCCTTGGACGTGGCCCTGCCTCAAGACTCGTATCATCGTTTCGACCGAGGAGTCCTCTCCCTTGAGGCGGGCAAATTGGATGATGCCCAACGGATCTTCAAGCGGCTCGTCACTGAAAAATCGAATTTCAGCCGGCATTTCTATCTCACCGCAGACCTTAGCTTTCATTTGGGACGGATCGCCGCCTTGAAAGGAGAGAGGGACGAGGCGCTCCGGTGGCTCTCCCAGGCTCTCAAGAGATCCCCTGGAGATCCCTCCATCCTTTCACATCTCTTCGTTCTGACGGAGCGCCCCGAATATCGGGAGAAGCTCTTTCGCTATTTTGACGACCTGGACGCCCATTTTTACCTCGGCACGGCTTATCTCGAGAGCCGGGAGCCTGTGAAGGCGGCTCGAGACTTTGCCTATGTCGTCGAGAAAGTGCCCGAATACCGCCGCGGAGTTTTCTATCTCGCGGCGGCATGGGGAGAATCCGGCGCGCCCGAACAGGGGGCGCGCCTCTACCAAGAGGCCATGAAGAACAATCCCGACCCCGTGCTCCTGGAGGCGCCCATCCTCAACATCTTTAAGGGGATCTGCAATCGGGACCCCGAAAACACGGTCGCCTGGGCCGATTACGGGGTCGTGCTGCGCCAGTACGGGCATTTTGAAGAGGCCATCGAGATCCAAAGAAAAGTCATTTTCCTCGATCCCTCGGATTCGAGGGCAAAGAAAGAGGTCGCCTTTTTGGAGCGGCTTTTGCAGGGGAGAAAATAGGGCTGCCCTTATTGTCTGAAGGAGAAGTTCCCGTGCTCCAGGATATTCACGCAGGCATCCACGACCCTGGAATCATAGAGGGTACCCCGGTTCACGGCTATCTCCGACATCGCTTCATCGAGAGTGTGGGCCGTCCTGTAGGGCCGGTGAGAGACCATGGCTTCGACAACATCGGCCACGCCCAGGATCCGGGACGTGAGCAGGATCTCTTCCCCCGAGAGTCCGAGCGGATATCCCGAGCCGTTCATCCGCTCGTGGTGCTGAAGCACCATCTCGGCGATCGGCCATGGGAAATCGATCTGCTTCAGGATGTTATAACCGACCTGCGGATGGTTCTTGATCAGCCGGAATTCATTTTCATTCAAGCGGCCGGGCTTGCTCAGGATCTCGGCCGGGATGGAGATCTTGCCCAGGTCATGGACGGACGCTCCCATCCTGAGGCCGTCGATTTCTTCTCCCGGAAGCGCCATCTTGTTAGCGATGGCCCGGGCCAGGTCGGCCACCCGGCGCTGATGTCCGGCGGTGTAAGGGTCCCTCGACTCGATCGTCAAAGAAACGGCCTGAATCGTGGCTCCCATCGCCTTGCGCAATTTTTCCAGGGTCTGGTTGAGTTCTTCTTCGGTGTGCCGTCTCTGAGTGATGTCCCGCATGATGACGAGGTCAGCGGATTTATCCTGGTAGGTGATCGTCACGGCGTTGATTTCAACGTTTATTCTTCGGCCATCTTTGTGCCGGATGACGGTTTCATAGATCTGTGAATCTTTCTCTCCGGCCATCTCCCTCCCCTCACGATCCCTGAGTTCGTCATTTTCCAGGGGAATCAGAAGTCCGGCAATTGGAGAGTTAAGAAGTTCGTCCGCAGAAAAACCGCTCATCTCCGAAGTCCGGGGATTGACGTACTTAAAAACCGAATCCTGTATGATCGCTATCCCGTCATTAGCCCGTTCGATCAGCACGCGGTAAATGTCATCGGATATTTTTCTCATCTTAGAACTCTCCTCCCGATTTTTGTTTTAGGTCCAAGTCTTCCATATCTTCGTCTCTCAGGTGTTGAATCGACATAGTCCTAGACCTTTCCTCACACCTCTTGTGTCGGAGAAAGGGGGCAAAAATTGACAAAAAAGGGCATTCCTGAAGCTCCGGAGTGACCTTCGGGCCGCATTTTTCCACCCGCCGGCCGATGGATTTTTTGGCCGGGGCTATGCCGCGGAGGGGATGTCTCTAACCCCTACAGGTGAGGCGGTTATCATAAAAATCACCTGGTGATTCCCCCAGAGCGGTGATTGACCTTGAGGCGCCTTCCTTGAGAAGATGGGTGCGATCTGCGGAGAGAGAATAATCCTGATTGAAAAACGTCTTTGTCCATGAACAAATATTTGACAAGAATTGTCAACATGCTTATAGTATCCATACTATTTAGAGGGAAGCGATGGCGTCGAACCTAGGAGAGCTACTCTTACGCGAAAAATACATCAACGCCGACCAGCTCAAGTCCGCCCTGGATTTCCAGAAAAAGAACAACCTTCCCCTGGGGACGTCACTCGTGACTCTGGGAGTCATCTCAGAGGAGGAGATTGCCCAGGCCCTGAGCCGCCAGCTGGGATACCCCTACATCGAGCTCGACCAGTTCGAGGTCTATCCCGACGTGATCAGCCTGATCCCGGTTGAGATCGTCAAGAAATACATGATCATGCCCATCCACCGGATCCGTTCTTTTCTGACTCTGGCCATGGTCGATCCGACAGACCTGGAGGTGATCGAGGATATCCGGTTCCGGACCGGGCTGAGCATCCAGCCCGTCATCGCCTCCGAATCGGGCGTCAATAACGCCATCAATAAATATTATGGTTCTTCCCACGGGCTCCGGGTGAAGAAGATTGTCGAGGACATCGAACTGGCTGATGACTCGAGAATCAATATCATCGAGGAAGATAAGGAAGACTATGACGTCCATGAAGAGGTGCCAGCTCACCGAAGAAGCGCCGATTATCAGGCTCGTCAACACGACCTTCATCGATGCCATCAAGAAGGGGGCCAGCGACGTTCACTTCGAACCCTATGAGACGACGTTCAGGATCAGATACCGGATCGACGGCACACTCTACGAAATGGCCAACCTGCCCCTGAAATTCAGGAACCCGGTCATCTCCCGGGTCAAGATTCTCTCCAACATGGATATCGCCGAGAAAAGACTTCCCCAGGACGGCCGGATCAAAATGAAGGTCCGGCTGGAGAACGGCGTGAAAAAAGAGGTCGACATGCGAATCTCCTCGGTGCCGACCATCTTCGGGGAGAAGATCGTCTCTCGTATCCTGGACCGCGAAATGCTCAAAGTGGACCTTACCCAGTTGGGCTTCGAGGAGGAATCTCTCGAGGTCTTTAAGGACGCCATCACCAGACCCTGGGGAATTATCCTGGTGACCGGGCCGACCGGAAGCGGGAAAACCAACACTCTCTACTCGGCCGTCTCGACACTCAACGCCCTGGAGAAAAATATTCTGACCGCGGAAGATCCGGTCGAATTCTACATCCAGGGGATCAACCAGGTGAACATCAAGGAGGAGATCGGCCTCGACTTCCCACGCTGCCTGCGGGCGTTCTTGAGGCAGGACCCTGATATCATGCTCGTCGGAGAGATGCGTGATTTTGAGACGGTCGACATCGCCATCAAGGCGGCCCTGACCGGGCACCTGGTGTTTTCTACCGTTCACACCAACGACGCCGCGAGCACGATCATCCGATTGATCAACATGAACGTGGAGCCCTTCCTCATCGCCGACTCGGTCGTCCTGATCGCCGCCCAGAGGCTGGTCAGGCGATTGTGCAAGAAGTGTTGCACGCCGCACAAGCTCCCCCCAAAGGCGCTCCTGGACATGGGCTTCACTCAGGATGAAACGAAGGACCTGACCATCTATAAACCCAAGGGCTGCGAAAGCTGCAACAATACGGGTTATAAGGGCCGTACCGCCCTCTTCGAAGTTATGAAGATCACCGATGATATCAGGACGATGATCATCAGCCGGGCGCAATCCAGGGACGTCAAAAAGAAGGCCATCGAACAAGGCATGATCACTCTTCGCCGGAGCGGATTGATCAAGATAAAAAATGGAATCACCTCGGTCGACGAAGTCTTGAGAGAAACCGTCAGGGATTAGGAGGCAAACAATGGCCAAGCCTATTTATGAATTACTGAAAATCGCCGTGGAGGAGGACGCCAGCGACCTGCACATCACGACCCACATACCGCCGCGGATCCGAGTTAATGGGTCCTTGAAGTCTATCGATCATCCCCCTCTTTCGCCGGTCGAGACCAAGGAACTCATCTACAGCATCCTGAGCGACAAGCAGAAGAAGCAGTTCGAGGAGAAGCTGGAACTGGATTTCTCCTTTGGCATCAAGGACCTGGGAAGGTTCAGGGCGAACGTCTTTATGCAGAAGGGAGCCGTGGCCGGCGCCTTCCGCCGCTTTCTGCCCCAGATGTGGAGCTTTGCCCAGCTGGGAATCCCTCAGCGGATTGCCCAGCTCTGCTATCTTCCCCGGGGACTGATCCTTGTCACCGGGCCGACCGGGTGCGGGAAGTCGACGACGCTGGCCTGCATGATTGACCACATCAACCATGAGCGGGACGTCCACATTGTCACGATCGAGGACCCGATCGAGTACTTCCTGACTCCCAAGACCGCCATCATCAACCAGCGCGAGCTCTTTGTCGATACCCTCTCCTATGCCAACGCTCTTCGCTCAGTTCTGCGGGAGGATCCCGATGTCGTTCTGGTCGGGGAGATGAGAGACCTGGAGACGGTTGAGGCCACGCTGCGCGTCGCCGAGACGGGTCACTTGACCTTCTCGACCCTGCACACCAATTCGGCGGCCGAAACGGTCTCCCGGATCATCGACATCTTTCCGTCGCAGTACCAGTCCCAGGTCCGGATCATGCTCTCGATGACCCTGGAGGCGATCATGACCCAGGCTCTTCTGCCCCGGGCTGACGGGAAGGGCAGGGTTCTGGCCATGGAGATCCTCATCCCCAATCCCGCCATCCGGAACCTGATCAGAGAAAACAAGCTCCACCAGATCTATTCCTCCATGCAGATGGGCCAGGAAAAATTCGGCATGATGACCTTCAACCAGTCTCTGGCCACTCTCTATTTCAAGAGGCTGATCACGCTCGACACGGCGATGAGCATTACCTCTTTTCCGGAAGAACTCACGGATATCATCCAGAGAAAAGAGGGTCCGAAACCGGCCTCGGTCAGTTTTGCCGAAGGCCACGGTTCAAGGAAAAAATAGGAGGGCGAAAACATGCCGGTTTACACTTGGAAGGGAAAAAACAAATACGGCGACGCCGTCGCCGGGGAAAGGGTCGCCTCCTCTGCCGAGGAGCTGACCAGGAATCTTCAGAAAGAGCAGATCGCCATTCTTAACATCGCTCCCAAGAGGATCGGACTGAAGATTCCATTTCTCAAGATGGAGAGGGTGCGGCTCAAGGAGCTGGCCGTCTTCAGCCGGCAGCTCTCGGTCTTGATCGACGCGGAACTGCCCCTGATCCAGAGCCTGAGCATTCTGGCCGAGCAGACCCGCAACAAGTATTTCAAGAAAGTCATCACCGACGTTCGCGAAGACGTCGAAGCGGGCTCAACCCTGAACCAGGCCATGAGGAAATACCCCAAGGCCTTCGACGACCTGTACTGCAACCTGATCGCCTCCGGAGAACAGAGCGGTTCGCTGGACATCATGCTGCGCCGGTTGGCCGAGTTCATCGAAAAGAACGTCAAGCTGAGATCCAAGGTCAAGCAGGCCATGATCTATCCCACCGTCATCGTCGCCTTCGCCGTTTTGGTGGCCATCTTCCTGTTGTGGAAGATTATCCCGGTCTTCGCCTCGATTTTCGAAGAGCTGGGAGCCGAGCTTCCTTTCTTGACCGCAACGGTCATAGGACTCAGCCACTTTGTCCAGAATTACATCATCTTCATCTTCGTGGGGATCATCGCCGCCATCTTTGCGTTCCGGTACTTTCGACGGACCCCGCGCGGCCGCTGGGCGGTGGACCGCTTTCTGCTGCGAGTGCCCCTTTTTGGCAAGCTCCTGGAAAAGGTGGCCGTTTCCAGGGTGACGCGGACGCTGAGCACCCTGATCTCGGGCGGAGTGCCCATGCTCGAGAGTCTCAAGATCACTTCCTCGACGGCGGGCAACGTGCTCATCGAGGACCGGATCATGCAAGCCCGGAAGAGCGTCTCGGAAGGCAAAAGCCTGACCGATGGATTCAAGGAAGCGGGCGGGTTTCCCCTCATGATGACGCAGATGGTGAACGTCGGCGAAGCGACGGGCACGCTCGACGAAATGCTGGGCAAGCTGGCTGACTTTTACGACGAGGAAGTGGATGCCTCCGTCGCCTCGCTTCTCTCGATTCTGGAACCCGTCCTTCTCATCCTCGTCGGAGGAATGGTCGGCAGCCTGGTCGTTTCCATGTACCTGCCCATTTTCAGCCTGATGCAGAAGTTCTAGGGTCGGATGGCCGTCGAAAAAAAGAATCTCTTCTGGTTCATCATCATCCGTCTGATTGTTGTCACCTCGATTCTGATTTCATCGATCATCATCCGTTTCTCCACGTCCGGTTTTCTCCCCGAACACGCCTTTTATTATCTGATCATCCTGGCCTACCTGATCTCGGGGGTCTATTTTGTCCTTTACCTCGGTGGGAGATTCCTCAATCTCCAGGCGTATTTTCAGATCTGCGGGGACCTTCTCCTGATCACCGCCTTCGTGTACATCTCGGGAGGAGCTAACGGCTCCCTTTATTTTCTTTATGTTTTCTCGATCATCACCGCCAGCATCATTATCTCCGGCCGGGCGGCCTACCTGACGGCCGCGCTTTCGGCCATTCTCTTCGGTCTGCTGATCGACGGATTGTATTTCAGGATTATCCCCTATTTTGCCTCCGATTACCCGGCGGATTTGTCCTTCGGGTCGGTCCTCTTCACGATTTTCATCGCCTGGGGCGTCTTTTTCGTGATCGCCCTCTTGATGAATTCTCTGACGGAAAACCTGAGGAGGACGGCGCGAGAAACTGCGCCTGGCCCAGAAAGAACTGGACATCAAGGAACGTCTGGCCGCGGCGGGCCAGGTGGCCGCCAACCTGGCCCATGAGATCCGAAACCCATTGGCCGCCGTGGCCGGGTCGGTCCAGGTTTTGAAAAGCGAGCTGAGGCTGACGAACGATCAAAAAAACTTGATGAACATCATCCTCAGGGAATCCGAGCGGGCCTCCCAGTCGATCGAGCAGTTCCTGGACCTGGCTTCGCCGGGAAAACAGGTTTTTTCGTCGATCAACCTTTCCGAGGTCCTGAGAGAGACCCTGACCGTGCTCAAGGCCGGAGGCGAACTGGACAGTCAATACGACGTGGCGGGAAATTATCAGAGCTCCGAGGTTCGCTACTACGGGAACGCCAACCAGTTCAAACAAATCTTCTGGAATCTGACCAAGAACGCCATCAAGGCCATGCCCAGAGGCGGGACCCTGACAATCGATTTTGTCAGCAACGGCAAGAGGGAGCTGGCCATCAGATTCGCCGACACCGGGAGGGGGATGAGCCAGGAAAGCCGTCAACGGTTGTTCGAGCCCTTCTATTCGGGCTTCGAAAACGGCCGCGGGCTGGGGATGGCTGTCGTCCGGCGGATCGTGGATGACTATGAAGGGAAAATCCAGGTCTCTTCGGAGGTTGACCGCGGGACGACCATCCTGATTACACTGCCGTTACGAAACCGGAATCACCGAAGCTAGGATCGAGCCGGAGCATGGAAACAATTCTGATCATCGACGACGAGAAAAGCATTCTCGACCTCCTGACGGTCGTGTTCAAGAAAGAGGGCCATGCCGTCAAAGCCTGGCCGCCCTCCCCGAAGACGCTTGAGCTCCTCACCCAGGAGGATTTCGACATCCTGGTCTGCGACATCAAGATGCCCCATGTCAGCGGGATGAAGGTGCTCAAATACATGCGGGAGAACAGGCCCGAAATCCCCGTGGTCATGATCACCGCCTATGGGAGTATCAAGCAGGCCATAGAGGCCTTGAAAGCCGGCGCCATGGACTATGTCGTTAAGCCCTTCGATATCGAAGAATTGAAGATCATCGTGGCCCACGGCTTGGAGAAGCTGAGGCTGAAGGAAGAAAACATCCTGCTCAAGAAGAACCTCAAGGAGAAATACAGTTTTGAAAACATGATCGGCCGGAGCAAGGCCATCCAGGAGATCTTCGGCCTGATCGAAAAAACGGCCGGCACGGATTCGACCGTCCTGATCACCGGGGAAAGCGGCACGGGAAAGGAGATGGCCGCCCGGGGGATTCATTTTCTCTCCCGGCGCCGGGACAATCCATTTGTCTCCATCAACTGCGCCGCCCTGCCCGAAAACCTCCTGGAGAGCGAGCTCTTCGGCCACACCAGAGGGTCGTTTACGGGAGCGGTCGCCGACAAGAAGGGGATGTTCGAGGTGGCCCACAGCGGGACGCTGTTCCTGGACGAGGTCGGTGAGACGTCTCCCTGGATGCAGGTGAAGCTGCTGCGGGCGCTCCAGGATAAAAAGGTCCGAAGGGTCGGCGGCACCGAAGAGATCCCGGTCGACGTGAGGATCATCGCCGCGACCAATCAGAATCTGAAGAAGAAAATCGAAGAGGGGAAGTTCCGGGAGGAGTTGTTTTACAGGCTGAACGTCATCTCCTTTGAGATGCCGCCTCTCCGCAAAAGGCTGGAGGATATTCCGCTCTTCGTGAACCATTTTTTGCAGAAGTATTGCCTGCAGATGGGGAAGAAGATGAAGCGCGTTGCTCCCGGAAGTGGTCAATGTCTTTGACGCCTACCACTGGCCGGGAAACGTCCGGGAGCTCGAGAACGTCATCGAGAGGGTGGTGGCCATCGAAGACCGGGAGACGATCACAACCGGCAGCCTGCCGCGGGAAATGCTCTCCCCGCGCCGCGAGGTGGACCCGTCTTTGATGATTCAGCGCGGCTTCAACCTGACGAATTACATCGATGAAATGTCGAGGAAATACCTGGATCAGGCCCTCCTGGCGACGGGCGGGAACCTGAAGGAAGCGGCCGACATGCTCGGGCTGAGCTACCGGTCAATCCGTTACCTGGCCGACAAATACCAGGTGAAGACGCCCCGGAGAGACGAAAACTGAAACTTGACAAAAAATGTCATTTTCCGACAAATAGTGTTATAATAACCCGCCTAGATTGTTGACCATCTTATTATATTGTTTATTATCAATGATTTATAAAAACAGAGGTTGGCATAAAAGTTGCTAATGTATATTTGCCTATAAAGGCTACAATTTCATTTTAACTTACCTGGTTGATGAGGGAATCATCACCAAGGAAAAGGAGGTTTTTAATGCTTAAAAAAATGAGAGGCTTTACCCTGATCGAGCTGCTCATCGTTGTGGCCATCATCGGAATCCTCGCTGCTCTTCTTATTCCCAATGCCATCGCCGCCATCCAGAAGGCCAAGCAGAAAGGCACCATGAAGGACATCAACTCCCTCGCCACGGCCGTCACCGACTACATCACGGACAACGGCATTGCTCCGAGCGCGCAGAACACCTGGGGGACAATCCAGACCCAGACGGCCAGCGTGTTGTCGACCATCTACCTCAAAGTTGTGCCCCAGAATGACCAGTGGAACTATCCCTTCCAGATGCAGTGCGGCGGAACCGCGGCCAGTGTCGGCGGGTACACTGAACGTCAGTATTACCGGCGCCGACGATTTCGTCATCGCTTCGTTCGGACGCAACCGAGCTGCGGATGCTTTCACCTTTGTTGCCACTTCCCCCGCGAGCGCTTACTTCCAGATCAGCACCATGGACAGCTACAACAAGGACCTCGTGAACTGGAACGGTTCCTGGGTCCACGCTCCTAAGGCCGGTCAGCAATAAGCTGGGTTAGGAGAGAGCCAAGGGAAGGCGGCAAGAATCATTTCTTGCCGCCTTTTTTTCCCCGTGACTGGGAAGTCGGTTCGGAGTCCGTTCATGGATGACGACATGGTCAAAAAAAGAAAAGGCTTCACCCTCCTGGAATTGTTGGTCGTCATCGCGATCATCGGAATCCTGGCTGCCCTGTTCGTTCCCATGATTGCCGGCGCGATTCAGAAAGCGAAACAGAAGGGGACGATGCAGGATATGAACACCCTCGCCAAAGCCATAACAGAGTACATCACTGACCATGGCGTGCCTCCCCCTCAGGCCGGGCCTCTTTCCTCCGCGACCGCCTTTTATTCCGCTCTAAGCGGGTTTTATCTCAAGGTCATGCCCCAGAACGATCAATGGGGAATGGCCTTTAACGTCTATTGCGGGACGGCCGTAGCGGGGGCCAATATCGGCGGAATTTCAAGCGCCGGAGACGATGATTTTTTGATCCAGTCGCTCGGCCGTGACAGGGCCGTCGACCCCGTTCACCTATGATCCCGCATCTCCGGCGTCTGCCTTTTTCAGAGTCAGCACGATGTCCGATTTTGATCAGGACCTGGTGAACTGGAACGGCACCTGGATCCACGCCCCGAGACATTTCCAGCAATAATTCATAGCCATAAATATCTTCTTCTCTCTTCCCCTCCTCTTTCTTATAATAGAATCGTGAACGATCAGAGAAGTTTCCAGGTTGTCTCCGTCTTTGTTTTGATCGCCGTCAATTTGGCCCTCTTTCTTCCCTCGATGCAGGGTGATTTCCTCTGGGACGACCGCTTTTTCGTCAGCGAGAATCCGAGTCTTCTCGGACCCCATTTCCTGCAGAGATTCTTGACCAGCCCCTTCGGCGGCTTTTCGGGCCAGGACGAGAACAGTGTTCAACTGGACCGGGCGATGCAGTTTTACCGGCCGGTGACCTCCCTATCTTATTGGATCGACCTCAAGATCTGGGGACTCAACCCGGCCGGCTTCCACCTGACTAATATCATCATCCAGATCCTGAATTGCCTCCTTCTCTATTTTGTTCTCTTCGAATTGGGGGTGGGACAGCTGGTCTCCCTTTTGAGCTCTCTCCTGTTCTCCGTTTTTCCGCTCCATTTTGAGAACGTCTCCTGGATCTCGGGCCGGACCGACCTGCTGTCCTTTCTTTTTGCGGCCCTGTCTATTCTGTCTTTTCATTAAATTCTTTAAACAGAAAAAGAATTCCGTTCTGCTCTGGTCTTCTTTCTTTTATCTCTGCTCCTTGCTGGCCAAGGAGACCAATTTGTTTTTGCCGGCTGATCTATTTCCTGATCCTTTATCAAAAAGAACCGAAGATCAAAGCGGCCGTCCGCTTGGCCAGCCCCTTTCTGGCCGGGCTTCTGATCTGGTTCGTTCTGAGAAGGATCGCGCTCGGTTCGCCCTCTCTCGGCTACTCGGGAAGAACCGTCCTTGATTTTCTGGCCGCAATCGGCTTTTACACCTTTAAGATAGTATTTCCTTTCGACCTCAGTGTCACCGTAGAAGCCTACCACATTTTCAATCGGGTCGCATTCCAAGTCCTCGGCGGGCTGATGACACTCGCATTTATCTTGTCAACCGCGCTCATCTTGAGCAAGTCAACGAAATTGCGTCTGGCCTCATTACCTGACCTTCTCTTTTTACATTCTCCTTTTGCCCTCGGTGGCGGTCATTTTCTCCTCCTGGACGATCTCTCTCATGGCCTGGAGGTTCCTCTATCTTCTCTCGGCCCTGTTTGTCTCCGACCCTCGTTTATTTGGTCATGACCAAGATCAATTGGAAGGCTGCGGCCATCGGGGTTCTGGGAATCTTGGCTGTTTTTTATGCCCTGGAAATCTATCCCAAGAACCGGCTTTACGGGAACAACGAAACGGACTTCTGGATGGGCATAAAAGACGTCGGACGGGAGGATATCATCGCCCGCTCGAACATCGGGATCAAATATCTGGACAGGGATGAACGGAAGTCCCTCGAGATCCTGAACGCGATCCTGGCCGAGAAAGATCATCCCCTGCACAGGATGTGGGAGATCAGGATCTATGAAGAGTTGGCCGAATATTACACGTTCAAGAGGGATTTCGCCAAAGCCGAAGAATATTTTAATCTCTTATTCAAGCTCCAGAGATACCAGTCTCAGCACTGCTATTTCAATTACGCCGATTTTCTGGCCCTGACCGGCAAGGTCCAAGAGGGAGAGCGGATCGTCCAGGAGATGATCACCATGTTCCCCTCGAACCACATGGTCTTGAACTACGCGGTCAGGTTTTACCTTCTGGTCAAAGACTACCCCAAGGCCGTCGAATATGTCAAAAAAGACTCTGCGCTGTTCCCGAACAAGAAAACCTCAAGGCTTCTCAAAGAGATTGAAGAACTCGAGAAGAAATAGCCCTATTTCCAGACGGGCCTGAGCTGCTTCAGGTATTGTTCTTTCAGGCTGCTGTCCATATAGATGATCTCAGGCTGGCTCTTATCCGCCGCCAGGGATTGGTCAAAATAAAGCACCGCTTCCTTCGCCCTGGACAGGTCCCGGAGATAGAAATAGCCGATCGCGTTGAGCGTTTTGACGTCGGAGGAGCCGGCTTTCAGGATTTCTTCGATGACCTTTTTCCCCTCCTCCTCTCTCCCCTCCCAATAATAAAGTTTGGCCAGGAGGATTTGGTGATCGAGATTGAGGGGAGATTTGGCTTCGACCAGACTGATGGCCTTGGGAAAATTCCGGAACCGGATGTAGAAGGCTATCCTTTGATCCGGGGAGCAGGAATCGAGCTGATTCTTGGCCTGGGTCGTGTTGAGGTCCTTGAAGAAAGAAGGGAAACGGCCTTTCATCTGGGGTTCAAGAGCTCTAGCCTTTTCCCATTGGTCAGAGCCGATATACAGGTCGTACAGCTCGCTATAAGATTCTTTGATGTTCGGATATCTCTTGATGTTTTCTTTAAATAGATTCTCGGCCGCGGTGGCGTCTCCCTGGGAGAGATAAACCATCGCTTTCTTGTAATTGACGTGATACCTGATAAAGGGCGCGAGTTGGATGTCGGGGGAGGTTTCAAAATCCTCGATGCTCTTCAGCCACTTGAGGACGTTCCCGTATTCGGCCTTATTAAATTCAAGATCCGAATAGAGAAGCTCACCGTGATGGCCGTCTCTTTTTCGATATTGAGGGACAAGACCTTGTTCAGGTTGAGCTCGGCCGACAAATAGTTCTTTTGTTCACGATACAGATTGGCGATCTGGAAGAGGGCAGTAGCCGTTTTGGGGGGATGATTTCAGGGCTCGCTCCCAATAGCTGAACTGATTTCTGTAGGAAAGGCCGTTTATGATGATGGAGGGAATGAAGACGATCAGAATGACGAGGGTCAGATAAATGCGGACCTTCTCTTTCTGCGCGGCAGAGATATCTTGTCAAGATCCAGATGAAACCCAAGGCCGGGATGGTCATATAACGGGCGTATATTTTGAAAGGATAGAGATGGGAAAACGTCAGGATAACGTGGCCTCCCAAGAAGACGATGATCAGAGACAAGGGGATGATCAAATCCTTTTCTTTCCTTGCCCGGTAAACCAGGTAAGCCAGGAGGAGGATCGTCAGTATTCCGACAAAATAATAGAACAGGTTCGTGATGTCTCTGATCGGCAAGAACATATCGTAACGGACGGGAAAAAAGAGAGACCTCGAATAATAGCCCAGAGTCGCCAGCGCCGACTCTGAGATTCTCGCCCAGGTCGGGGTAGAAAAGAAGGCCGAGATTTTTGATCCCGACAATCCTGTTCTTCAGGACGAAATAGAAGAGAATGATCACGACGTTAGACGCATGGACCGGGATCGAGAGCTTTTTCCTTTTGATCAGTTCATAGATGATCAGAATCGGAAGAAAAAACACGAAGGATTCTTTGGACAAAATCCCGAGCAGGAAAAAAAAGCAGGTGAAAAAGGCATAAGGATATTTCCGTTTTCTGATAAAGAGATCCAGGAGGAGGAGGGACAGACTTCCCCAGAGAAGGAGGAAGAGGTCGCCCCGTCCGACGACCCAGACGATATGGTCGACGTTGATCGGGTAAAGAGCAAAAAGAGAAGTCGCGATCTCCGGAAAATAGTTCTTGTCGTATTGACTCTTCAGGAACAGGAAGATAAAAAAAAGCGAGAAGATATAGATCAAGAGATTCGTCAGGCGCAGGGTGGAAGTCTTCAGGCCCCACAAACTGTTTTCGATCATGAAGGACGCGGTCAGCAGCGGGCGGTAGTAGAAATCCGCTCCCTGCATCCCCATCTGTTCGCGGAAATAGCCGAACTTGAAGGAGTCCAGAAGGGAATGCTTTTCCGTAAAAAGGAGGCCCTGCTTGATATAAAGATTGTCGTCCCAAACCAAATCATAGCTGAAGGTTTTCCAGTAGAGCCCAAAGAGAATGATGGCGAGGACAATGATAAAAACGAAGTCCTTCTTTTTTGTCGAGATCGCGGATTCTTCCATCTGTGGTTTCGGTTATTCTATAATTCTCCGCCCTGTTTTGCAAGGCGAAATGTACTCGCCGGCTGAGCGTTTCGGTTTTGGAGGGCCGGCTTATTTTATCAGGCGGGATAAACAGGTCTTTTCTTGAACACGAATCGGCTCATCAAGGTGAAAGTCAACCCCGCCATGGGAAGAGCAATCAGGGCTCCGGCGAGATATCTGTTCAGGCCGAGCCAAAGGAGGATTTTCAGACTGGAGACACTCAGGAGATAGACACTCGCGTAGACGAGAACAAACTTGAAGATCAGCCTGTTGTCGTGCGCTCTTGAAGACCAGCCTTCCCGTGGTCTTAAAGTTGAAGAGGACGCCCAGGACATTGGCGACCAAAACGGCCAGGGCATAGTGAACTCCCAGGAAGATCAAGAGCGCATAAACGGAGTAGGAGAAGGCCGAATTGACAAGGCCGACGGCCAGGAACCTGAGGAATTTTCTCCGTTGTTCGGTGATGATCATGGATTCCGGGTCAGCGTCATCATAAGCAACGGCGGGCCTTTGTCAAAAAATGGCCCCTGACAGAAGAGGCCCACAAAAACTTGTTTATGATCGTCTTTAAGTATTATAATGAGGCGAAAAAATTCAGAGAACTTTTTAAGATGGCTAGCCTCAAAGAACCTAAAAAAGGAGGCAGGGATGGGGAATAAACGATTGCTGTCCGTCGTCGTGCCCATCTATTTTGAAGAAAAGGTCGTTCCCGAATTTTACGCCCGCGTCAAGAAAGTCCTCCTGGATCTACAACCGAAAATCGATCACGAGATAGTCTTTATCGATGATGGAAGCAGAGATCGGTCGCTGGAGCTGCTCAAGGGGCTCAGCCAAAAGGACCGGACAATTCGAATCATCAGCTTTTCCAGGAATTTTGGACACCAGTTTGCCATCACCGCCGGGATGGACCACGCCTCAGGGGATGCCGTTGTCATCATCGACGGGGACCTGCAGGACCCTCCGGAGATCATCCCCCAGATGGTTGAAAAATGGGAAGAGGGGTTTAAGGTCGTCTATGGAGTCAGGGAAAAAAGAAAGGGGGAGAACCCGGTTAAACTTCTGACCGCCAAATTGTTCTATAGACTCATCAAGCTCCTGAGCGATACGGAGCTGCCGCTCGACGCGGGAGACTTCAGGCTTCTGGACCGGAAGGTCGTCGATGCCTTAAAAGCCATCCGGGAAGAAAATCGTTATATCAGGGGCCTGGTGAGCTGGGCCGGCTTTATCCATTATGGGTTGCTTTATAAGAGGGATCCCCGCTATGCCGGGAAGACAAAATTCACTCTAAAGAAGATGGTCAAGTTCGCTTTCGATGGGATTATGAGTTTCTCGGATCGGCCGCTCAAAATCACGGCCTATCTCGGGTTCCTGATAACGGTGGCCTCTTTTTTGGTGGCCCTGAGAATAGCCATCATCAAGATCATTCACCCTCAGGTCATCGTTTCCGGATGGACTTCTCTCATCCTCACGGTCCTTTTCATGGGGGGAGTTCAATTGATCTCACTCGGAATCCTGGGCCTGTATGTGGGACGACAATACCGGGAGGTCAAGAGGAGGCCCCTCTATATCATTTCCGAAAAAATGGGCTTTGCCGAGAGCCGAAATGATTTGAGCCCCAGGGATAGGGTCGCTAGCCCATGACGGGTTCCGGGGAGCCTTTTGTCTCTGTCTGTCTTCCCGCGTATAACGGTGAAGATTACATCGCCCGGGCCATCGAATCGGTTCTGGGTCAGTCCCATAACAACCTTGAGCTGGTGATCGTTGACGATCATTCCACGGACAAAACTCCGGACGTCATCAAGCGATATTCTGATCCCAGAATCAGGGTTATTGTGAACGAGTCCCGTTTGGGCCAGATGAACAACTGGAACAAGGCTCTCCTGGAAGCCAAGGGGAGATTTATCAAACTCCTTCCCCAGGATGATGTTCTTTATCCAACATGCCTGGAAAAAGAAGTCGGAGCCTTTATGGATCCGGGAAACAAGGGTGTCGTCCTGGTCTGCTGCACGCGCCATATCATCAACCGCGACGGGAGAGTCCTCTTGAAAAGATCATTCAAGAGGAGAAAGGGAAGACTCGAAGGAGTCAGAGCGGTCAGAGAGAGCGTCAGGGCGGGAACGAATCTGATCGGCGAGCCGGCCGGCGTCCTCTTCAAGTCCGAGACTGCGGCCGAGGCCGGTCTTTTTGACGATCGGCATTTTTATGTCCTTGATCTTGATTATTGGTGTCGAATCCTGCTGACCGGAGACCTTTATATCATTCCCGAGTCGCTCTGCGCCTTCAGAGTCGCCAGGGGTTCCGCGAGTGTAAAGGTTGTTTCCTCGCAGAACAAGGATTTCAAGGACTTTATTGGATACCTGTCCCGAGAGAAGCGTTTTCACTTGACCGGCACAGACCGTCTTCGGGGAAGATTCAGGGCCGTCGCTAATCGCTGGCTTCGGCAGCTCTTCTATAAAGTCATCGTAAAGGAATCTTGATGCCCGACCGCTTTGAGCGCCCGGAAGACATCGCCTTTGTTATCAACCCCTCTATATGGTACAAGAGCATGTATCCGACCGGAATCCTGTGTCTTTCCAATTACCTGGAAGCAAAAGGGTTCCGGAATGTTATCCTTGATTCGGGGCTTTCTTCCAGGAGAGTTCACCCCGCCGAGCGGGAAAAGCTCATCCTGGATACGCTGAAATCGACCAAACCAAGAGTTGTCTGTCTCTCCAGCACGCACAAAGAATTTGATGAAGTTATCAGAATCAGCGCCGGGATCAAGGCCATTGATGAGAAGATATTTGTGATCGTGGGAGGTTCGCAGCCGACCTACAGGCTGTCCGATTTCTTGGACAACGGGGTCGATTTTGTCTGCTTCGGCGAGGGGGAAAAGACGCTTTACGAATTTGTAAAGGAAATCGCTGCCAAGACCTACCACTGGCGGGGCTTGGCCGGCCTCGCCTGGAAGAACGGCCACGCCGTGACCCTGAACAAACCCAGAGATTTGATAACCGAAGAGGAACTCCGGATGGATATCTTTACTGCCTATGAAAAGATCGACCGGAGATATTTTGAGGTCAACGTGGAAATCATCAGGGGCTTGCCTCTGGCGGGCGCGTTGCTTTTGACAACCAGGGGCTGTCCATTCGATTGTTCCTTTTGCGGCTGCGGTTCGATCTTCGGCCGGAGGCTGCGGTTTCGTCCTCTCGAAAGTATCAGGAAGGAGATTTCTTATCTGAAGGCTGAACATGGGGTCGAGGGAATCTGGATCGTCGACGACACTTTTACCGTTAACAAGCAGCACGCGGTCGCCGTCGCCCGGATTCTCAAGGACCACGATATCGTTTGGGGGTGTCAATCCAGAGTTGACACGATCGATGAGCCTCTGGCGGCCGAGTTGAGGGAGTGTGGATGCGTCCAGATGGATTTCGGCGTGGAATCCGGAAGCCAGCGCATCCTCAACGAGATCATCAACAAGAGAACCACGACCAGCCAGGTCACGAACGCCTTTGCTCTCATGAAGAAGTATAAGATAAGGTCCCTGGCCAACTTCATGATCGGCCTGCCCACGGAGACAGAGGCGGATCTCCAGGCAACCAGGCGGCTCGCCGATTCGATCAATGCCGATGTTTACGTCTTCTCCATCGCTACCCCCCTGCCGGGCACGCGGCTCTATGAAATGGTTGGAGAGGAAATCTCGCCTTTTCAATATTCTCTCCTGGACTGGAACGGAAGCGTTTTGACCGAAAAGCTCAACAAGTCGGAGATCAAGGATGTGGTCAAAGAACGCAGACGGCTCAAAAACAAATACCTGATGAGATCCATAAGAAAATCCATTTTTTCGGCGCGGAGCATCGGTTTTGTGGTGCTCAGAAAGAATCGCCTCAAAAGATTAAGGGCGGTTCTGGGCTTCATTTGGCGGACGGTCTTCGGCGGCTGATGATGTCTGTTGATCGACTCGAGGGACTGGGAGCACGATGATTCAGACTCTGAAAAGCCGGGATCATTACGACGAGGGCTATTACCGGGATCTTTATATCAAGCCCATCTTTACTCGAATCGGCCTGAGCAAAATCTATTACCTCTGGATAGCCTATTTCTGCATCAAAATAGCGGCCGGGTTGAAGAGGGGCGCCCGGGTTCTGGATTTCGGTTGCGGAATAGGCAATCTGGTATGGGCCCTGAGAAAAATCGGCCTCGATGCCCAGGGGATAGACCCTTCGAAACCGGCCAAGAAATATTGTCGCGTTCCCCAATACTGCCGATATGAAGACACCCGGAGGATTCCCTATGAGGATCGGTCCTTTGATCTTGTCTACACCCACGAGGTTCTGGAGCATCTATCGAATGACGACCTCCGCTTCGTTCTCCAAGAACTGTCGAGAGTGAGCCGGGGAAAAACGCTCCACATGATTTGCGTTAAAGAGAGGGGGAAATTTGTGACCTTGGAGCCGACTCACCAAATCATCCAGACCGAGTCCTGGTGGAAAAAAACCTTTGAAGAGTTGGGTTTCCGGGTCAAGATAGGGAACTTCTTTTATTTCTTTCCCTTTATCCCTTATTTCTTTTCCCGAACATCTCAATTTCCGGGCGATCAAAAAGGGTTTTTTTATTCTCTACGAGAGGCGCTGAGAAAAAACTCTAGAGCGGAATCAGTTCAAAATAGGGGGCCTGCTGAGAGTTCCGCAAGTCGGAAAAACCGGCGGTCGGAGAATTGCTGCCCTCAACTTCTCTTCGACATTGGGCAGGTCATGAAGGATCAAGGTTTTATCGGATAAATCCGGCTTGGCCCGGCGCCACTCGAAGACCCAGCTTCCGATACTCCGGAAATAGTCGTTAGCCACCCAGAGGGAGCCGAATTGAGGAGCCAAAATGAGAGCCTTATCCACTTTTTTTTCTTGAAGGCTATTTTCTATGAAGCCGTAGACATAATTTTGGATGAGGGCCTGCCGGTTCAGGGCCTGGCATTGCCAGAAATTGAAGATCCCAAGCCCCAGGACAAGAACACACACCAGGATGCTCGCCGGAATCAGAAACGAGATCTTTCTTCGGCGGAGTTTCTCCTTTATGCCGACCAGGCCGTAAACAGCTATGATGATCAAAGGAACAACGCACTCCGAATAATGGATCGGGCCCACCACATGGAGGCCCTGATTGTCATGGAACAGTCCGGCGGCCAGCATCGCTCCGACCCCCAGCGAGAGGAGCCTAGTAAACTTGTCCGCCAGGAGTCCGAAGCCTATTAACAGGATCCCCAGCGGGCCAAGAAACCAGATCGCCAGCATAAAAACGTTGTAACTCGTGTTGGCCCCGAATCTGTTCCACAAAGATCCTCTCATCAGGGTCTGGGCGGGTCCCTCGGCGGAGAAGCGGGGCGGAAAAAGCGCATCCCCGGTGATCAGAAAATTATAGAGGAAGAAAAGAGCAAGAGGAAGGAGACAGCCGATGAGGAGGCCGAGAACAGGTCTTGCCACCCGGGTTTTTTTTGTGAACACCGGGACGACCGTGGCCACACCCAGCGGCAGCAAAAGGAAGGTCGTTTCTATCGGACGGACGCAGAAACTGATCCCCGTGGCCAGGCCCGTCAAAATCCAGAGCGGCCAGCTCTGCTTGTCTTTGGCCAAAAAATAGAAGAGGAGCGCGACGCTGATCGTCGCCCTCGAAAGAAATGGGCATGAGTTGTCGTCGAAAGCGCGAAAGCCATGGGTGAGAACAAAAAGATCGCGAAGGCTATCAGACCATATCCGGGAGAGAAGCGCTTGCCCAGAATAATCATCAGGCACAAGACCGGAATGGCCGCCGCGAGGGCAAAGATAAAAGGTCCGAGCCCTGTGAATTCGGCGATGGCCCAAGCCGCCAACACACCGGGCCAATCAAAACTCGTGATCATTCCATCTTTGAAATATAAGAAGAGATGCGGGAAAGGCCTGGAAGGAGCTGCGGCGCGGGAACCTTGAGCCTTCCCATGGCCAGGACCTGGCCCCCAAACTTAGTGGCGTACTCATCGTCAGTGAAAGGGAAGTCGAGCATGACGATCGAGTGCAAAACCCGGGCCAGAGCGGTGACGAGCACAAAACCGACAACAAGGGCGACGATCTTCTCCCTTTGGCTCATGCCTTCAACCCGGCTCCAAATCTGCCTCAGATGAGGGGCCAGCACGGGGCTCAGGGCATAGCCTATCAGGCAGGCTCCGGGAAACAGCAGAAGGGCATGGGCCAGCCAGAAATAGACTTCACCCGGAGATGAGTAAGTGAACGGAGGATGAAAGGTGATATTGAGCCGTGTGGCGGTCTGGGTTAATCCAAAAAATGTCAAGAAAAGAAATGAACCAAGGATCAAAGCGATCGATCGCTCTTTCCCCAGGTTGAAGAGAGAACTCTCGCCTTTCTGCGGTTCGTCCATTCCCACCTATTTTAAGCCAAGGTCAGCCATTGTCAACACAAATTGTGCTATAATCGGCTCGGCTCATGCGGACCCTTCTTCTGTTCCTTATCTACGTCATCTTGGCTGTGGCACTCATTCCTTTCCTCGTCTTTTGTTACCTGGCCAAGAGACCTCGCCCGCTGATGGCCGTGGGGAAATGGGCGATCGGCCTCGGGCAAAAAATCCTCGGCATCGAGCTCGATGTCCGGCGGAGCGGAGGGATCGACGATCGCTCGACCTACGTCTTCATGCCCAATCACGCGAGCTTCCTGGACGGGCCGATGCTCTACATGCTCATTCCACAAGCTCTCCTCGTGATACTCAAGAAATCCCTTTTTCGGATTCCGATCGTAGGCCAGGGGATGAAGGTGGTCGGGTTTGTTCCGGTGGACCGGCGCCATTCCGGAGGAGGCAAAAAGAGCATCGAGAAGGCCGTCCGGCTGATGGGGGAGAAGGGCTTTTCCTTTCTCATCTTTCCCGAAGGGACGCGAAGCCTGGACGGAAGGCTTCAACCCCTCAGGCGAGGCGGCTTCTTCCTGGCCCTGGAGGCCCGGGCGCCGATCGTCCCCGTGGCCATCGACGGCGCTTTTGAGATCATGCCCAAAGGACGATTCTTCGTGAGACAGGGGAAAATCCGGGTCGATTTCTTGGACCCGGTGCCGGTCGAGGGATACTCGGTTGGCAACATCTCGCCGCTTGTCGAGCGGATCAGAGGAAATTCTCCAATCCCATCTTGGCGATATCAAAACAGAAGCTGGAAACTTAGGGAGCGACCATGGATTACAAAGAAATAGCGGATAGCCTCAAGGAAGTCATGGACGATTTTTTTGTGAGCCGGGGGGACCTCATCGGGAAAATCGTGGCCGTGACGGCCCAAAGCTTAAAAGCCGGCCGCAAAATCCTGATCTTCGGGAACGGCGGGAGCGCCGCCGAGGCCCAGCATTTCGCGGCCGAGCTGGTCAACCGGTTTTTGAAGCCGCGGCCGCCCCTCCGAGCCATCTCCTTGACCACGGACACCTCCACGCTGACTTCGATCGGCAATGATTCGTCGTTCGATCACATCTTCAGCCGGCAGGTCGAGGCCCTGGGCGAAGAAGGGGACGTCGCCATCGCCCTCTCGACAAGCGGGACTTCCCCCAATATTGTTCATGCTCTACAGGTCGCCAGAGGCAAGAAACTCGTGACCATCGGCTTGACCGGCAAAGGGGGAGGGAAAATCGGCCCTCTGGTGGACTATCTCGTCGATGTGCCCAGCAAAAAAACGCCCCGGATCCAGGAGGTCCATCTTCTTCTGCTGCACATCCTGGCCCAGGAACTCGAGGAGAGGCTGACCTAGTCGGATTCCCCGGTCACTGTCTCTTTGATCTTATCGGCTTTGGCAACTCCGCTGTTGAAGAGAAGGCAGGTGACGGAATCGAGCAGGCGCTCGAAGTTAACTCGCTGGATTTCCAGTTTGTCGGGCGTCGTGATCAGCAGAAGGGGGTTGTAGAAAGGCTGGCTTTTGCCCGGGCCCAGGCTCCCTTTTGCTCCGCCGGCTTCTCCCGATCTCAGAATGCGCACGGCCTCGTCTTTGGCCAGTTTGACGACGGGGGGCGAGACCTGATCGTTTCGGAGGATAAAGACCCAGCGGAGGTTCGTGCGTTTGGCCGAGGCGCCGGGCCCTCCGATCCAGTTCGGGTCGAGGAGGACGTGGGCCTCCTTTGAAGCTCTGTAGCAATAGGGCGAGCCTCTGTCGAGACGGCAGTCCTCCCGGCCCGAACACTCTACGTCCTGGCAGTCTTCTCTCCGGGTGACGACGTTTTCGGCTTTGCTGTAATCAAAAAGCGGGGCGAGCCGCGGAAGGAGCTCGACTGTCGTCGTGGGCAGAAAGATCTTGCGCTCGACGCTGTCCGCCTGGGCCGTGGGACCGGAATAGCGGACGAAGGCGATCTCGCTCGAGTGGAGGCGGAATCTTTTATCCTGGAGCAGCTCAAAAAAGAGCTCGGTCTTGTTGGTGCCCGGCGGACCGATCAGGGTCAAGCCGTTGCCTTCGTAATCTACGGTCATCCCCCTGATCGCGTGCACGGACGAGGGCCGTTCGGAAACATCGATGACCAACCCCAGGGCCAGGCTCCGCAGGGGTCCGTAGTTGTCGGTGTTGACCAGAACTCCGGTTTTGGTCTCGGTGTTGTAGAAAGCCCGGGGCTCGCGACCCGGGATCCCGTCCACGGCATAAATCGTGCCGTGAGGCTCCAGGTCCGCCTCCAGCTGGGCCGGGAACCAGTTATCCACCCAGAAGTCGTTAAGGTGCGGAACGTTTGTCCGGAGTCGAACGATGACGCCGTTGATGTTGGCATTCCATTCAAAACGGTTTTCGAAACCGAGGTGCGACTCCATCTCGCCGACCAAAGCGTCGCGCGTCCCGACCGAAATGGAAGCATCCACAGGGACCGATTTCTTGATCCGCGTAACGGTGTTGTCGAGAGCCACCCTCTTCACCTTTTTAGCCGTCTTGAGCTTGGGCAGGGCCTCGCTGATGCGGTCCAGGCCCTTTTCCAGGTTTTGCATCGACGTGGCATAAGAGAGGCGGATATGATTATCGGCTCCGAAAGAGTCTCCCGGGACGATAGCCACCCTGGCTTCTTTGAGGAGGTAATAGGAGAGACCGTAGGAGTTTCGAATCTGGACGCCCTCGGCCTCCTTCTCGTAGAAAGATTTGACATTTGGAAAAAGGTAGAAGGCGCCCTGGGGTTTGAAGCATGAGACCCCCGGGATGGCCTGCAGTCTCATCAGGGCATAGTTCCGCCGCCGCTGGAATTCCGCGGCCATCCGGGAGACTTCATACTGAGGCCCGCCCACCGCCTCCAGGCTCGCCATTTGGGAGATCGAGCACGCATGGGAGGTGGTGTGGCTCTGGATTTTCGCCATCCCGCTGATGATGTCCGCGGGGCCGGCGGCGTACCCGACGCGCCAGCCTGTCATGGAGTAAGACTTGGAAACGCCGTTGATGATAACCGTCTTCTTCTTAATATCTTCGCCCAGCGAAGCGAAGCTGGCGAACTTAAAATCGTCGTAGATCAGTCTGCTGTAAATTTCATCCGCCACAACGTAAATGTCTTCTTCCCGGACGACCTCGGCCAGGGCCAGCTGCTGCTCTTTGGAGTAAGCCGCGCCCGTGGGATTCGACGGGTTGCAGAGGACGATAGCTTTCGTGGCCGGCGAGATGGCCGAGCGAAGCTGATCAGGAGTAATCAGGAATCCGTTTTCCTCGTGGGCGGGCACAAAGACCGGCTTTCCCTTGGCCAAGATAACCGACTGCGGGTAGGTCACCCAATACGGCGAAGGGATGATGACTTCCTCCTCTTCGTTGATCAGGGCCTGGAAGAGATGGAAAAGTGAGCTCTTGGCGCCCGAGGAGACGATGATCTCATTCGGTTTATAATCGATCCCGTAGTCTTCTTTAAGCCTGGCCACGATCGCTTTTTTCAGCCCGGGCGTGCCTTCATTCTCCGTGTATTTGGTGAAATCTTGCTTGATCGCCTTGATGCCCGCCGCCTTGATGTGTTCGGGAGTGGGGAAATCCGGCTCACCGACACTGAGGTCGACGACATCGATCCCCTCCGCCCGCATGGCCTTGGCCTTGGCCGTTATTTTGAGGGTGGGGGATGTGCCGATAAGATTTGCTTTTTCTGAGATCATGGTCCGCCTATTTTTTGGACTTGGCTATTTTTGTTTTTTGTCTTCGGGCGAAAGTTTGTCTTTAAGGAACTGCTGGAGGTCGACTCCAGTGAGGTTCTTCACGACCTCGGGCAACTGGGCCAGGATCTCTGCCACCTGGCCGGTGATCCTGGTTGTCCCGAGCTGTTTGTCTCCACCGACGACAATGATCTTGTCCACTTTAGAGAGGGGCTCGGCCACGGACTTGGCGAGCTCGGGCAAGACCTTGAGATACATCTCCAGAATCGCTGCCTGGTTGTACATCTCCCAGGCCTGGGATTTTTTGACCATCGTTTCTGCCTCGGCCAGGCCTTTTGCTTTGATCTGCTCGGCTTCGGCGAGCCCCTCGGCTTTCATGGCCTGGGCTTTCCCCTTGGCCTCAGACTGGATCCGGTACTCTTCCGCCTCAGCCTCTGCCTTGATCTGGTATTTCCGGGCGTCGGCCGGCTTAAGGACGCTGGCCTCGAGTTCTTTCTCTTTGCGGGCGATCTCAAGCTCCTCAATCTTGATGGCCTGCCCTTTCTCGATCAGCTTAACCTTGGCTTCCTCGGTCTTGATGTCCTGGTTCAGGCGGAACCGTTCGAGCTCATAGGAGAAATCGGCCTGGGCCTTCTTCTGATTGACCAGAACCTGGGATTCCGACTTTTTCCCTTCGTTCTCCCATTGAGCCTTGGCGATCAGCGCGTCGGCCTCCAGGCGAGCCACTTCTCCTTCCTTTCGGGCATGGGAGGACTTAATGATTGACTCTTTCTCGGTTTCAGCCTGGGCGATAGCGGCGTCGCGCTTGGCGGCGGCGATCTGGGGTCGGCTCAGGGCCTCGATATAGCCATGGGGATCGGCGATGTCTTTGAGAGAGAAAGAGAGCATCACCAGGCCCATCTTGGCGAAATCAGGTTTCACGGCCTGGCTGACCTTGTCTGAAAACTCCTGCCGTCCGCGGTAGATCTCCTCGACGGTCATGGTACCGATGACTTCCCGCATCTTGCCCTCGAGGATCGAGCTCGACACCTCACAGATACCTTCCTTCCCTAAGCACAAGAACTGTTCGGCGGCGAGATGGATCGGCGGCTCGGAGGAATCCAACTTGACCTGAGCCGAAGCTTCGGCCATGATGGGCACTCCGCCGTGGGTCAGGACTTCGGGCGTTTTGATGTTGATGGTGATGACTTCCATGGGCAGGATGGCAACCGTCTCAAAGAAGGGCCAGACAAATGTCCCCCCGCCCAACCGGTATCGGTAGCCGACCTTCTTTCTGCTTCCATCAGGGGCGGTGATGGTCCGTTTCCTCCCCCCGGAGATGATGAGAGCTTCGTTGGGACCGACTTTGCGATACTGCTTGGCCAGAAGCAGAGAAATAAGCGCCAAAATAACGATAATGATGCCTAAAACGATCAAGTTGGAAAGAAGCGGTGTCATCCTAACCTCCTTAGAATCCGCCCCTCAATCGGCGTGGCTGGATTCTCGGCAATGGCAGCTTCTGCAAAAACGGTTTATAAAAGAAAATAATAATAGTTATGGGCGTTCAAAGTCAAGAATATCGTCTCCCTCGTGCCCCGTCCCCCGTGCTGCTTTAGTCGAAAAATCGGTATCTGAGGAGATGGAAGACGGCCGCGACCCCATCCCTCCAACCGATCTTCTTACCCTGGCTGTAATCCCTCCCGGAATAGGAAATCGGAACCTCGTAGATCCGGCATTTCAGCTTGGCGCACTTGACCGTGACCTCGGGTTCAAAGCCGAACCTCTTGGACTTGAGCTTGATCCGGTCAAGGACGTCTTTTTTGAAGACTTTATAGCAGGTTTCCATATCAGTCAGGTCGAGGTTGGAGAGCATATTGGACAAGGTCGTCAAGATCCTGTTCCCCACGTAATGCCAAAAAAGAAGCACGCGGCGGGGGCCACCTCCAAGGAAGCGTGACCCGTAGACGACGTCCGCCCTCCCGTCCAGAATGGGTGCCAGAAGGCTGGGGTATTCCCGGGGATCGTATTCGAGATCAGCATCCTGGACAAGGATAATGTCGCCCTCGGCCTTGGCGAACCCGGTCTGGAGGGCGGCCCCTTTTCCCATGTTCCTGTCGTGAGAGAAGATCTTGACGTTCGGATCCTTGATCCGCTCCAGGACGCTCCGGGTCCCATCCTGGGAGAAGTCGTCGACAACGATGATCTCTTTCTCCAGGCTTATCTCGGAAGCCAGCACGCGGCGGATAATCTCTTCGACGGTCTCAGCCTCGTTGAAGACCGGGATGACGACCGAGAGTTTTCGCATCGGAGACGGCCTAATCCTTATCCGAGCCGAGCTTCTCCCTGAAGTACGCGATCGTTTGAGTCAGGCCTTCCTCGAGGGGGACCCTGGGAGCCCGTCCAGCATCCGGCGGGCGAGGGTGATATCGGGACACCTGCGCACAGGGTCGTCCAGGGGGAGCGCTCGTGACAATCTTGGACTTGCTCTTGGTCAGCCGGATCACTTCTTCGGCCAGCTCTTTGATGGTAAATTCTTCCGGGTTCCCCAAGTTGACGGGGCCGCGAAAGTCTTGGCATTCAG
>CAVYOD010000026.1:0-43442 GCA_963770045.1 Candidatus Aminicenantota bacterium
GCATTTGTCAAGGGAAAATGATTGAAAAATCTTCTTCCCTGTGTTATAACCAATATGATTGGTCATATGACCAATAATATTGGTCATCTACCAAGAGCCATGTTAGAACCGTTATTTGAATCGGAAATAAAGGAAAAGATCCTCCTCTATATTCATTCCAATGGAGAATCCTATCCCCGTGAAATCTCGAGGCCTTGAGTTCAACCTCTATGCTGTTCAGTATCAAATGCTCAATCTGGAAAAGGGAGGAGTTCTCTATAGCAAGCTCAAAGGGAAGGTGAAGCTCTTCGGATTCAACCCGAGATATCCGTTTAAGAAAGAGCTGGAAGCGCTCTAGAAAAAGTCCTGTCGTTCTACCCCGAAGATGAAAAGACCAAATTCTTTATTAAAAGACTCAGGCCGCGCCGAGCCAAGAAGCCCTTTTGAAAATGACGAATTTAAGAACATAACACTCAAGGCCCTGGCCATCTTCGTCTCCGATCATCTCACCAAGAACGGAATCGAGGCCATCTTGACGGGCGGCGCTTGCGTATCGATCTACACAGATAACACATACGTTTCTTCGGATTTGGACTTTGTCCTTCTGTCCTATGAGAAACGAGATAAGATCATAAAAATCATGGGAGAAGCGGGTTTTTATCTCAAGGACAAACATTTCCAGCATAGCGACACCAACTTCTTTATTGAATTCCTATCTCCGCCTGCCTCCATAGGAGACGAACCTGTCAAAGAGATTTCCGTGATCGAAGAAGAGGGCCGTCTTCTTAAATTGTTGTCCCCTACAGACTGTGTCAAAGATAGATTGGCCGCTTTTTATCACTGGAATGACCGACAATCACTTGAGCAAGCCCTCCTCGTCTGCAAAAGCAATCCGGTCGACTTGAGAGAAATCGAAAGATGGTCAAAAAAGGAACTCATGACAAAGAAATTTCATTTCTTCAAAAGTCAGATTTCCAAAAAATAAATATCATCCTGGAGGAAGGCGGTGGCGGATTTGCAGATTAAGGAAAAGAAAGAACTCGAGGTCACCGTCGATAAGCGGCACATCATCTCGATCGGAGAGCGCCTCTATACGGAAAGCGTCGAGCTCCTCCGCGAGCTCATCAATAACGCTTATGATGCCGACGCGACCCAGGTCCACGCCGAGATCGTCCCAGACAAAATCACGGTCAGGGACAATGGTTCCGGCATGGACGCTGAGGGCCTCAGACAATATTTCATCATCGGTTCCGACGAGAAAGTCATTCAATCCGTCTCACCCAAGTTCGGAAGAGAGAGGATCGGACAGTTCGGGATCGGAAAGTTTGCCTCACTCTCTGCGGCATCTCGTTTCGAGGTCATCACCCAGCACGATGATTTCGCAGCCAGGGTCATTTTTGATAAAAAGACTTGGGAGTCAACGAAGGGAACCTGGCATCTTCCCTGCGAAATCGTGGTTCCGGACCTGGACCGCGGCAACGGAACAACCGTCATTTTGTCTGAACTCACCAAGCCTTTTGACCTGGAGGAGGCCGAAGAAAAGATCCGAGAAGGCGTCCCCTTAAAGGCGCCGAATTTTGCCGTCTACCTCAACGGCCGTCAGATCACGCCCAGGAGTTATAGCGGGCAAAGAATTCCGGTGCTGGAGGGATGCCGTTACGGCCTTGTCTCGGGAGAAATTATTATCACCCCGAAAACCATGGCCTCGACGAAGGATCTCGGCGTCGACATCAAAGTCAAGGGGGCTACGGTCAAAAAGGACCTCCTCGGCATGGAGACCTGGGGAAAAGTCGTCGCCCGGATCAAAGGAGAGATCAGCGCGAATTTCCTGCCCGTGACTTCAGACCGATCTAATTTCGTAACCGACTCGCCTGAGTATCAAGAATTTCTCAAGGTCATGGAAAAGGTCGTCGGGATCGTGAAAAAGAAGCTGGGCAATGAAGCTGATCAGCGGGAAGACTACAGGGCGAGCCGGGCGGTCAAAGAGGCGCTTCAGAGGGTGCACAAAGCTCTTGCTTTGAACCCCGATTTCTCGCCCTTCGGCCCGATTCCCTACGGGGATGAAAAAGGCGTCGGGGGCGGTGCGGCGGGAGCAGACCGGAGAAAGATCATCGAGACCGAGGTCAAGCCGGCAGAAGGCAATCTCAAACGGAACAACCCCCAAAACCGAAGGCAAAAAAGCGCCGCAACCCATTGGTCAAAAAGATCACGCCCAACGCCATAGTCCGCAAGATCAGAATGGGCGAAAACAGCGACTCTGTTTGCCTCGATTTTTTTGGAGAAAGCGGGCCCGGAATGCTTTTCCGAGGGGAACGTAGTTTATATCAACCGGGCCCATCCCCTCTTTCAGAGGGAATCGCGCAAGGCGGCAACATACACTATGTACGTCGCCCGTCTTTTAACTCAGGAAATCTCCTTAATGAAGGAGACCAAGAGCCCGCGCTTAGCCTTTGCCCGCCAGAGCAGGCTGCTCAAAGATGCTTTTGCTGATTGATAATCCTGGGCTGCGGTCGAGGCGAAGCGGCACCTCATAAGACCTCTCGGGTTCCGCTTGGACAGCCCGCTCCTCAACCGGGCCGGGTAACCTCGCCAGCGCCGCAACAGTCGACATCTATGAGGCTCTCCGGCAAAACGGTTTTCCCCGCCTCGAGCATGCCGGAAAAATGCCGGACAAATAACCAAGACCTTACCCCCTTTCCTTCCTTAAAGCGCCGAATGTGTTGTAAAATAAAATCATCATCGAAAAGAACCGGCCCATCTGTAAGATCTCCGGCCGAACGGCTCGATGAATCCCTTGAGGAACATTTTGAGTTTTAAGAGTTGAACATGAAGAGAATCCGCATCGTAGCCTTCTTAATAACCCTTTTCAGCCTATTCTCATTTCCCCTGCTCCTTCGCGCTCAGCTCATCGAGGATGAGCGGAACACGATCGAGGTCGTGAAAAAAACAAAGAACTCGGTCGTTTTCGTCACCAACATCCAGGTGGTCCGCAATTTTGATTTTTCTGAGGAAGCCGTTCCCCAGGGAAGCGGTTCCGGCTTCATCTGGGACGACAAGGGGCACATCGTCACCAATTATCATGTGGTCGAGGGGGGAGATTTGTTCAGAGTGACCCTGCCCAACCAGGAGGAGCGCCAGGCCCGGCTCGTCGGCAAGGAGCCAAACAAGGACATCGCTGTCCTGGCCATCTCCGGCGACCTGAGCGGGCTCTATCCCGTCAAGGCCGGGTCCTCGAACGATCTCCAGGTCGGACAGAAAGTCATCGCCATCGGGAATCCTTTTGGTTTCGACCACACGGTCACCCAAGGGATCGTGAGTGCCTTGGGAAGAAGCATCCTGGGCGCCGGCGGCGTGTCCATCCGGGATATGATCCAGACGGATGCCTCCATTAACCCGGGGAATTCCGGCGGCCCTCTGCTCGATTCGAGCGGCGCGCTCATCGGCATGAATACAATGATCGTCTCCCGATCCGGCACTTCGAGCGGCGTCGGCTTCGCCGTGCCCGTCGATACGATCAAGAAGATCGTTCCCCAGATCATCCGCTTCGGGAAAGTCACCCGGCCCGGAATCGGGGTTACTCTCCTCGCCGACCAATACGCCCGCCGCCTTGGGATCGAAGGGGTGATCATCCAGGAGGTGCCCGCCCAGAGCGAAGCCTACAGGGCCGGAATCAGGGGCCTCGGAACTGACCGCGATGGCCAGCTCTATATTCGCGACGTCATTACCGAGATTGATGCCGCGAAGATCGTCTCTTACGACGATCTCTACAACACCCTGGAAAACCACAAGATCGGAGACACCGTCACGTTGACTGTCGAGCGCGATGGGAAAGTGCGCAAAGTGCAGATCCGCCTTGTGGGCACAGATTAGCAGTTTGGTGCGCGGCCCCGCCCAGCTGGGCCTCTCTCACAGGGACGGCGGCCCTGGGAAAACCGTCCGTCATCTCTAAAGGTGAGAAAGGATGAAGGAATATCACCCCGTTTTTCACCCGCAAAGACGATTGACTGGTTCCTGGTAGCTCTTAAAATGAGCAAGGGTCCAGAAACCCAGAGGTGTAGCTCTATGAAAATACTCATCGCCGAGGACGATATCATCACCTGTCGCGCTACATCTATGTGATCATGCTCACGATCAAGGATCAACAAAGGGATGTCAGGAAAGGCCTCGCCGCGGCCGTTGATGATTATATCTCCAATCCGTTCGACACCGAGGAGTTGAGAGCCAGGCCCGTCAGCACGATCATGCTGGACGTTCTAAAACTGACAGACAATGTTTACACATAAGGCTTTCTTAGATAGGCTTATTTCATTCAGGGAAGGAGAAGCCTTATGGTCTAAGGCGTATGATTTTGGCGTTCGGTTGTCACGATCAGTGGTAAGGACAGTGTTAAGTCCCTTTAAGAATATCCGAGCCAAGGCCTCTCTTTATGTTCTTTTGCTCCTGATCGTCACCACCTCCATTTCTTACTTCATTGCCGTCGGGATCATGAATAGCCAGATTACGAGCGAGATTATCAAGCGCGCTGAATCCCTGACTCGAGGTGTGGCTTCGGCGGCCGGCTACAACCTTCTCTCTCAGGACCTGCTTGGGCTGGACAACATCGTTTTCAAAATCAAGAACTCTAACCCGGATATCGAATACATCACCTTCGTCAATGACCAGAAAGAGATCGTCGTCCACACCGACACAAAAAAAACGGGTGGAAAATTCGCCCCCACGCAAGGCACGATCCTCAGGACAGGCCGGGACGGAACGTGCATTAAGAATGTCGTTTCCTCTTCCGGCCGTTTTTTCGAAATATCCAGCCCGGTCGTCTTTGCCGACAAGCCCCTCGGTTCGATTGTGCTCGGCATCAATAAGTCCGTCCTGGCCGCGGCCCGGCGTGCAGCCCAGCGAAGGATCATCTGGATTTTTGGCGTTGTCCTCGCGCTTGGGATGATCAGCAGTGTCCTGCTTTCCTCGTACTTGACCCGGCCGATCAAGGAACTGTCGAGCGGAGTGGAAGAGTTAAAAAACGGCAAGAGCCGCACGCCGCTCCGAATCTATTCGGAAGACGAGCTGGGCAGACTGACAAAGAGTTTCAATGAGATGACTGACCTGATCACTATCCCAACGTGACCGGCTTAGCAAATACGCCGGCGACCTGGAGGAAGCTTATGTCTCGACCGTCCGAGTGCTTTCCGCCGCCATCGATGCCCGGGACCATTATACCCTAGGTCATTCCACTCGGGTCTCACAGCTTTCGATCCGACTCGGGAGGGAGATCGGCCTGGCCGAAAAGGAAAACGAGGAGATCGAGATCGCCTGTCTCTTCCATGATGTCGGAAAGATCAAGATGCCCGATTCCATCCTCCACAAGAAAGGAGTTCTCACACCGACGGAGAAACGGGAGATGATGCGCCATCCCGAACACGGCGCCGAGATCTTGAGCAAGGCGCCTTCGCTCTGCAAATTCATCCCCGCGGTCAGACACCATCACGAGTGGTACAATGGCACGGGCTATCCGGACGGTTTGAGCGGGGACAAAATTCCTCTCCACGCCGCGATCATTTCCCTAGCCGATGCTTTTGATGCGATGACTTCAGACAGGCCATACCGAAGGGCGTTGACGACGGACGAAGCGCTGGACAAGATCGTCGAGTTTTCTGGCCGCCAGTTCAATCCCGACTTGGTCAAGAGCTTTCTCAACCTCACGAAAACCGAGAAAAACACCCCGGCCCAGATCGCTGTCGGAGGGTAGGCGGATGCAAAAGAACGCGGCACTGGGATGTCTCGTCATGGCGATGCTGGTGGCCCTCTTTTCCTCCTGCGCAAGCAATCGCAGGAGTTCCGTGCGGCAGTCGATCAGCCAATCCATGCAGCAAATGGAATCCGGAAACTTTCAGCAGGCGATCGATTCTTATAACTCCGCATCGGAAAGCTATCCTCAAGACAAGAATCTGGCGGCGAGTTATACGGCCGCGATCGAAGAAATCAAGAGAGTCGGCGATAGCGCGATGGAACGAGGCAATTTCAAGCGGGCGGAAGAAACCTACCTTCTTTTGTTGAAGAACTTCCGATCCTTCAAACGATTCGAGAGGTCGCTCTCCTTCACTGAGGAATCTTTGAAGTCAAAACTCAAGGACTTCCGCTCGGGCCAAAGCAAACGACAATTCCAGCAGTCCCTTCAATCCGGCGACTATCAGAAAGCGATAGACGTCTATAGGACCACGCTCAAGGCCTATCCGGATGACCGGGCGCTCACGGTTGAATATGCCAAATCCGTCGAAAAGATAAGGAGTATCGGAGACGCCGCCTTGGCGAAAGAGAATTATGCCCTGGCCGGCAAGGTCTATTATGTCTTGGAGAAGAATCTTTCCTCTTTTGGAGGGATCGAGAAAAAGCTCTCCTTCACTGAGGAAGGCTTGAAAGAGAGAATCGCCGGCTGCCGGTCGGCATTGAGAAAAAGAGGACTGGAACAATACAGACGCGGAGATCTGACCGGGGCCATAGCGACCTGGAAAACCATCCTGGTCTTTGATCCCGACAACGCGGATATTAAGAAATCCATCAACACGGCCTCTGCTCAGCTCAAAAAGCTCGAGCAGAAAAAATAAGTCCCTCGTCTTTTTTTCACCCTCCCACTCAACAAAGCGGCCTGAATCTCCGTCTAACATGGTTGAAATGGATATATAATGAGGCCATGGACCGCATAGAGGAAGAACAGACGATCGAGCGGTGTCGGCATGGCGATCTCGAGGCGTACAAGATGATTTATGAGCGCTACGAAAAGCCGCTCCTGCGGACCGCCGTGCGCCTGTTGGGCCGGCAGCAGGATGCCGAGGACGCTGTCCAGGACGCCTTTCTCAAGCTTTACCGGGGGATTGATTCGTTCCGGAGCGGCTCCCGATTCAGCACTTATCTGTTCCGCATTCTCCTGAACTCCTGCTTTGATATCCTCCGGAAGAGGGAGAAAGCGGATTTCGAGGACACAGATATCAGCAGACTTCCAGTTCATTCGGCGCATGAGGTCCGGCACAGCCTGGCTGAGGCGGTGGGGATGCTGCCCCGGCAGATGAAAGCCTGTTTCACGCTTTTTGCGGTCGAGGAATTCACTCATGAAGAAGTCGGTCGGATCCTGGGCATCAGCCCGGGGAGCGTCAAAGCCAATGTCCATCGGGCAAAACAGAAACTCAGGGCCTGGCTTTCGGCCTCTTCTCAGGAAGAAGAAAAGACATGAGCCTAAAAAAATCCGATGACTATGAGAAGGGCCGCGAGCAGGAGACTCTGGAAGCAAGACTCCAGACCGAGATCGATTCCTTGAAAGCTCCTGTCTCAGCCCCGCATCTCTGGGAGCGAATCGAAGCCATGCTCCGGAAAGAAGAAACGGTGGCGCGGAGCCGTCCTGAGGCTAGAACCGCCGCGTATTCCACTCGCCCCGCTCGGCTTCTGAGGAAATGGTTCATTCTAGTTCCGGCCTCGGCGCTCGTCCTGGCCGGCATCTTCCTGGCCCTCTTTTTGGGGTTGAGACAGAGGGGGACTCCGTCGGGGATACTGGCCGGTGAAGCCCTCCATAAAATCGAGCTCATGGAGCGGGAGTATGTCCAGGCCATCGATGAGCTCGAAAAAAAGGCCCGCCCGAAAATGGCCGCAATGGACCTGGAGATGGTTTCTCTTTATCGTGACAAGTTGGAGACGATCGACGCTCAGATCAGGCGCTGCCGGGAAGCACTGGCTTCGAATCCGGCCAACGCCCATATCCGTCGCTACATGCTCGCCGCGCTCCAGGACAAAAGGCAGACACTTGCCGAGTTGCTGGCCTATGAATAATAAAATGCAGAAGGAGAACTCGATGAGAAAAAAGCCCATTTTGAGCTTGTCAATTTTCGCCGTTTTTCTGATTATCTACGCTCAGACGGCCGCTTCGACGGCGCCGAATCGGGTCAACGCCCCGTCCGGCCTGACCAAGACCACGCAATCGAAATCTCTTCATGAAAGCGTCACCTCGGCTCCCGGGAAAACGGTCCGCCTCGAAGACATGCAGGCGGACCTAACCATCACCGCTTGGGACCGGAATGAAATCGTCATCGAAGGCTCCGTGGAAGTGGGCAATTCGAACACCGAGATGCTCACGGAATTCCTGGCCGGCACCAAACTCTCCATAGAGCCTTCGGGCGACGGTTTTTCAGTCAAGCTTCACACCCCCTTCGAGTGGAGACAAAAGAAAGGAACATGGAGTCTATCCGGCGCCCTCAGGAATTTTCTGAGGTCCGGAAAGTTCAATTTTTCTTTCTCGGCCAGGTTGGATGTCCACGTTCCCTCCGACCAGTCCCTCGTCGTTAACAACAGCTTCGGAAATATCAAACTCAGCGGAGTCAACGGAAGACATGACATCAGGAACGAATCGGGAGAAGTGAGGGTCGAGGGTTGCGGCGGAACTCTGAACCTTCGCAACAGCTTTGCCACCGCAAACGTCGTCCATTTCAAAGGTCCGGCGACCGTTGACAACGAGAGCGGCGACGTCATTCTCGAAGAAATCTCCGGGCGCGCCGAGGTTCGGAACAGCTTCAAGACCGTCCGCTTCAGCAAGATCGGGGCGGCACTCATCATCAAATCAGAAAGCGCCGACGTCATCGGCAGCGATGTGGCGGGAGATTGCCGCATCGCCTCCTCGTTCAAGGTCATCGATGTCCGGGGAATCCAGGGCCGCCTGGAAGTCCGGGGTGAAAGCTCCGCGGTGACCGTGGACAACGTCAAGAAGGATGTGGTCATCGAGAGCAGCTTCAAGCCGGTCAAGGTGACCAATGTCCAGGGAGGGTTGAGGGTGATAAGCGAATCCGCCGCGGTCACCGCCGGAGACATCGCCGGGGAGGCCAGGATCAAGAGCTCTTTCAACGAAATCTCGGCGGCTCGTGTCCACGGCTCTGTGACGATCGACGGAGAGTCCTCCGCGGTGAATTTGCGTGAAATCGACGGCGATGCCGCGATCGCCTCCTCTTTCAAAGAAGTCAGCGCGAGCAATATCGGCGGGACCCTGGATATCAAGTCGCAGTCCGCCAAGGTGATCGCCACGGACATCAAGAAAGCTGCCTCCATCGCCTCGTCTTTCAATTCCATCGAGGTCAGACGGGCCGGTGGAAACGTCAAGGTGGACGGCGAGTCCTCGAGCGTCCTGATCGAGGAAGCGGCTGGGAACGTCGATGTCCAGAATTCATTCAAATACGTGATCCTGAGGCAGACCTCGGGCTCGATCAGGGTGGTCGGCGACTCGAGCGGGGTCGAGGTGTCTCAGATCAGGATGCTCCCCAAGGGAAGCACCATCGACATCAGAACCTCCTTCAAGCCGATCATGATCGCCCTTCCCAAAGACGCGGATGTGGCTGTTTCAGCCAAGACGGAGTTCGGGAAGATCCATTCGGATTACCCGGTCTATCTCGAGGGAGAAGACATCAGGCCCGCCGCCGGGGTAGGAAAGGGAACAATTCCGGTGCGGCTCGAGACTTCGGCGGACATCACGATAAAGAAGGAGTTATAGCCTTTTTGCTTCCTGCTCAAAGTCCTGCTGCCAGAGGACAAGGCCGGCGACCTTCCCGGCCTCGTCGCGCCTGAACTGGATGCGAATGTAGGGATCGACCGAGAAGAAGATCGTTTCGCTTTCGACGTAGAACTTCGTGGGAGCCTGGCCGGAAGGCCTGACGATGAGGTAATAATCTTCGTAGCTTACGTCGAGAACATAGTCCGGCGCGACCTGGTATTGGCCCACGTATTGTTTGTAGATTGACGGGTCCAGCCTGAAAAGCGGGCGCTCCAGCGGCTTGAAATGGGGCCAGAGACAGGCGGCCGAAATCGCCCTCAGAATCTCGTCAATGAGGAAAGATCCGTTTGTGCTGTTGGTCATGATCACGGCGCCCTGACCCCTGGAGGGATAGACGACCAGGTGGCTCGCGTAGCCCGTGGTCTTGCCCCGGAGGTTGAAATTGTTCTCCTCCCCCGCGCCTTCCACATTGAATCCGAAACCTTTGTATTCGAGCTGGGCCGTCAGCATCGAGCGGGCCGCCGCCGGCGAAAGGATTTTGGCCGATTTCTCCATGGCCGTCTCTAATAGTTCGATAACGAAAGAGGCAAATTCAGTCGGGTTCGTCCAGAGTCCCTTGGCCGCGAGCTCCGGGTAATTCTGCCATCCTCCCTCGACCGGGCTCCCGTCCCGGAGGTGGCCTGAAGCTGCGTTGGGACGCATCACTTCGGGCAGCGGAAAATCGAAGGTGCTGTTCTTGAGGCTCAGCGGGTCGAACACGACCTCCCGCGCGATGGCCTCGAAAGGCTTTTTCTCCAGCTCGCCGAGAAGCTGTTGCAGGACGGTGAAGCCGGCCTCAGAATCGCGGACCCTTCTACCAGGCTCAGACTCACATTGCAGGGGCTGGTTTTTGGCCGGTTTCTCGCCGGCGAGAACCTGGCTCAGGTCTGGAATCGGTTCCTTCTGGAAATATCCCGGGAAGACGAGCGATGGGAATCCTGCGCTGTGAGTGAGCAATTCTCGCAGAGTGACTTTGTTCTTGGCGGTGAATGGATTGGTGGGGATCTTCCAGGTATGAAGCCAAGCGTTCACGTCCTTGTCCAGGTCGAGCCTTCCGGAATCCACGTAGTGCAGGGCGACTGCGGCGGCAATGGGCTGGCTGAGCGCCCCGGCTTGAAAGATTGTTTCCCTTGTCACCGGTTGGGCCCCCTGAACGTCCTTGATTCCGTAGGACTTCGCCCATTCGATCTGGTATTTGTCCAGGACGGCAATGCTGACACCAGGGACTTTATAGAACTGCATTCTTTCGAGCAGATCCAGCTTCTCTGGTTTCTGACCCTTGAGAAAGACGGCACGGAGCAAGCCCTTTTCAACCGATTTTATTCTTTTTTGAGTCAGCGATTTTTGCGTCTCACAGCCGGTCAGGAACAGACTCATGAACAGGGCCAAGATCAAGGCCCGGAAAATGAAATCAAGTGCTTTGAGCTTATTCCACAAAGGAGTCTAGCCGAATCTCAACGCCGAAAACTGAAACCGCTAGGAGCATGGCGTTCCGGAAGATCATCGAAAGCTCTTGGGGAGTGGGAGAGCGCGAAGCTTTGGCTCACGTTTTTTTGCCGCCCACCGTGATCTCGGCGACGCGAAAAGAGGGGCTGTTAAAGCTTCCTCTGAGATCGAGGTCATCGGCCACCTTATCGATCTTCTTCAGGATCTCAAGCGTGGTTCCACCGAGCGTGACTCCGTCCACGGGAAAAGCCGGCGCTCCGTCCACGATCCAGAAACCATTCGCCCCGACCGAGAAGCTGCCCGTGGTTCCGTCCGTGCCCATGCCGCGCAGCCCTTTGACATAGAGGCCCTCTTTGACATCCTTGAGCAGCGAATCAAAGCGGTCTTTCCCGTTTTCTACGATAACGCACAGGAAGCCGGCAAAGGGCCCGGTTTTGTAGCCCATCCTCCGGGCGATGGTGTTGACCTTGGCTCCTGCTTTTCGCGCCGTCTGGGAATCGTAGAGGAACATCTTCAAGACACCCTTCTCCACGATGATATTCTTCCGGGTGATGTTCCCCTCGCCGTCGAACGGAGCGGAGCCCACGAGTCTGGGAAGAGTCGGATCGTCGCCGAGGGTGATGAGCGGAGCGGCGATTTCTTTGCCCAGGAGGTCACTCATGAATGTGGTCTTCCTGAAGGCTGAGTCCCCATCTAGGGCGAAAAGGACGCCCATCCAAAAAGCCGGAGCGGCGTAGCGGTCGAAGACCACCGGGACTTTCTTGGTCGTAACCGGCTTTGGACCCAACTGTTCCAGCGCCCTTTTGACCGCAATCTTGGCTACGTCCTCGACAGGCACCAGCTCTTTGAGGAACCTCTTCGAGCTCGACCAGCCGCCGCCGTGCATGTCGTCTCCTTCGCCGGCGATGATGTAGACGCCGAAGCCGCAATTCGTCTGTTTTGAGGTCTGGGCGATCCCCTTGGAATTGAAGAGGCCGATTTCCCGCTCGGAGTTGGAGAAAGTCCCGCCCTCCGAATTGGTTATTCTTTTGTCGGCCGCCAGGGCGATCTTTTCGACTTCGCGGGCGGTCGCGATTTTCGTCTCATCGGGAACGTTCGCAATTTCCGGATCGAAAAGGTCCAGGTCGGCCAGGGGCTGGGCGCCGAAGTCGGGCAGTCCCTGCCAAGGTTTGGCTTCTGTGATTCTGGCCAGGTCGATCGTTTTTTTGATCGTTTCATCCAGCGCGGCGGCCGAGAAGTCGGAGGTATAAGAAAATCCGAGTTGTTTATTGATGAACACCCTCAATCCCAGGCCTTTGGACACAGATTTTTGCAGAGTCTCCACTTCTCCCTTGCGCACAGAAACCTCGAAACTCTTGACATTCTCCAGGTAAGCCTCGGCCTCGTCGGCTCCCCATTTTTTCGCTTTTTGGATGATTTCTTCGCCAACCAATTTGAAGTCCATGATGGCCCTCCTCTACGCCTTTTTTCCGCCCACAGTGATCTTGTCCACCTTGATCGTCGGGTTGCCGAAACCCACCGGTTTGCTCTGGCCATCCTTTCCACAGCTGCCGCCGCCGATAACCAGGAGGTCAGGGCCGACCATGGAGATGTTCTTGAGGACTTCCTGGCCGCTCCCCATGAGCATGATTCCCTTAAGCGGCTTGGTCACTTTGCCCTGCTCGATCATGAACCCTTCGCCGACGCTGAAAACGAACCGTCCCGTGGTAGGCTGGACGTTCCCTCCCCCGATCTTGGCGATGAAGAGGCCTTTGTCCACAGATTTGATTATCTCTTCCGGCGGTGATGCGCCCGGTAAAAGGTAGGTGTTGGTCATCCTGGGAACGGGATAATTTTGATAGGATTGCCTCCGGCCGTTTCCGGTCTGCTTCGCCTTCATAAGCCTGGCGTTGAGCTTGTCCTGAAGGAAACCGGCGCATGTGCCTTTATCAATCAAGAGAGTGTTATGACCTTCGCAGCCTTCATCATCGACGTTGACGGTGCCCCAGCCGCCCTTGTAGGAGCCATCGTCAACCAGGCTGACCCCGGAGGCGGCGATCGGCTGGCCCAGCTTATCCCAGAAGACAGAGGTTTTCTTCCTGATCCCGTCGCCCTCCAGGCTGTGACCTATGGCCTCATGGAAAAAGATCCCTCCGTAGCCGGGAGCGATGACGATGGGAAATTCCCCGGCCGGAGCGTCTTCAGCGGGCAGGAGACGAAGAGCCATCTCCGAAGCTTTCTTGGCCATCTCCTCGGCCAGCTTCAGGTCGTAGTGCTCGAACCCATAGCTCCCGCTCTTATCATCATAGCCCGTGCTCCTATTGTCGCCGTCTTTGGCGCTGACCCCGACGCCGAGGCTGGAAAGGGTTTGAGTGTCTTGGACGTAAAGTCCCTCGGAATTGGCAATGGTGATTCTTTTGTTCGTATCGGAAAAACTGGCCCCCACCTGGGTGATGCGCTTATCAAAAGCCCGGGCGATGGCGTTCGCCTTCAAGAGGAGGTCGGCTTTGGCCTTGGAGGCGATGGTCTCCGGAGAGACCTTGACCTCGTAATAGGAAGGAGGTTTCAGACTCCGAAAGGCTTGGGGCGACACGCCGGCCTTACCGGAAGCAATGAGAGAAGCAGTCTGTGCCGCCTCCCTGAGCCGTGAGAGCTCGAAGTCATCCGAGAAGGCATATCCCGTCTTTTCACCCTGGATGACGCGGAAGCCGACGCCCGCATCCAGACCGCGCGTGGCCGAGGTGATCTTGTTCTCGTCGAGAGAGAGAGAATTCTCAATCGTGTATTCAAGGTAGATTTCAGCAAAATCGCCTCCGTGGCTTAAGGCGACCTCCAGAAGCTTCATCAAATCTTCTTTGGCCAAGACGAAGGATGTTGGCATTTCATCTGAAAGAACCGGTTCTATTTTCCCCCAGCCGAATTTTTCCAGGATCGGCAGAGAAGCGATAACCGCCCCTGATTGAATTCCCTTTTTCAAAAAAATCCGCCTGTTCATGGAACCTCCTTTGGGCTTATTCTATGTTCTAAACCGAGCGGAATGCAAGAGCGTTGCGACAGGCCGGCGTTTTCACATCTTCCAGGACCCGGCAACGATGAGGTTGGTTCCGGTGACGGCCCGGGCGCCGTCGGAAGCGAGGAAAGCGACCGCCTCAGCCACATCCTTGTAAGTCCCCAGGCTTCCCCGGGGAGTCTTCAGGCTGCGGGGGAGAACTCCCCCTTCGATCAGACCCGGAGAAACCAGGTTGGCCGTGATCCCGAAAGCCGCCTCCGAAGCGGCGACGGTGCGCGTCAAGATGAGAAGTCCGGTCTTGGCAACAGCGTAGGGCGTGATATTGGGGAAAGACCGGAGCTGTTCGGCACGGTGATAGCCCAAGTTGATGATTCTCCCCCAGCGCCTTTGCCTCATCCCGGGGAGCGCCGCTCTCAAGCAGAAAAAAGCGCTCAGAAGGTTGCCTCTCAAAACATGATCCCAATCCAAGGCGCTCAGTTCGCTCCAAGGTTTGACCAGGATAGGCCCCACCGTGTTAACCAAAATGTCGATCCGGCCGAATTTCTTCTCGACTTTCCTGACCAGGGCTATGGCTTGCTGATCGACCGTCAGATCCGCAGAAAAGGCCGCGCCGATCTTGCCCCGTTGCTGGATCTCGTCAACGACTTTGCGGGCAGCCGCCCTGTCGCGATGATAATGAACGGCGACGCCGGCTGTTTCTTCGGCCAGCCGGAGGGCGATTTCCCTTCCCATGCCTTTGGCAACACCGGTCACCAAGGCAACGCGGACGGTTGAATTTTTAGCTTCGCGCCTCACGGCTCACATCTCACCATGACGGGACAGTCATGACGTATTCGGCGCCGCCGAAGGACATCTTTATATCAGGGCGCCGACGGCTTTTTCCACGGCGTCCAGAATTTCGCCGCGCTGGACGACCTCTTTCATCTTGTTGATATCCCCATAGAGGGGCCGGTCCTCTTCGAGATGGGCCACGTATTTGCGGACGATCTCATAAGCAGCCTGCACGCCCTTGCCGGGCCTGAGGGGCCTGCGGAAGTCGATCGCCTGAGCTCCGGCCATGAGCTCGATGGCAAGCACAGCCTGGGCGTTGTCGATGATCTGCTTGGTCTTAAGGGCGGTCGTCATTCCCATGCTGACAAAGTCTTCCTGGTCCGCCGCGGCCGGAATGGATCCGGTGGCTGCGGGGTGAGAGAGAATGCGGTTTTCGCAGACCAGCGCGCCGGCCGTGTACTGCGTCAGCATCATTCCTGAGAACATGCCCGCTCCTTTGGTCAAAAATGCCGGCAAGCCAACGCTCAGGTGGGGGTTCATCAGCCTGTTCAGCCTCCGCTCGGAAATCACCGCAACCGTCGTCACGGCCGTGCCCAAGAGTTCGAGGGCGAAGGCTTGGGGCGTTCCCTGGAAATTGGCGCCCGTCAGGACGAGCTGCTCGTCGGGGAAAAAAACCGGGTTGTCGGCCGCGTTATTGAGCTCGATCTCAAACATGTAGGTGGCCCACTTGAGAGCATCCCGCGCCGCCCCAACCACTTGGGGCGTGCTGCGCAGGCTGTAGGCATCCTGAACCTTCTTTTTGCCCATCTGGCTCAAGATCTCGCTCCCCTCGGTGATGCGCCTGATGTTTGAGGCGGATTCGAGAGCTCCCGGATAGCCTCGCGCTTTGTGCAATCTCTCGTCATAAGCTTTCATATTGGCGTTGACCACTTCCAGAGTCATGGCAGCGGCGATCTCGGAGGTTCTGATCCAGACCCCGGCATCGTGGATTTCGAGGGCGCCCAGTCCTGTTATGACGTTGGAACCGTTGATGATCGCTAAGCCATCTCTTGCTTCCAGAATAACGGGTTTGATGCCGGCCCGCTGCAGCGCTTCCTTGGCCGGAAGCCTCTCCCCCCGGTAGAACGCCTCACCCTCTCCCATGACGGCCAGGGCGATCTGGGACATCGGGGAGAGGTCGCCGCAGGCGCCGACCGAGCCTTTTTCGCACACGACCGGAGTCACACCCTCATTCAGCATCTCCTTCAGGGTTTCGGTGACAACCAGCCTCAATCCGGAGTGACCGTGGCAATGGCAGCTGATACGGCTCAGCATGGCGGCCCGGACTGCATCAATCGGCAGAGGTTTCCCGTAGCCGGCGGCGTGGCTGTAGATTATATATTTCTGGTACTGTTCGACCTGTTCCTGGGGCAAGACGACCTCGGAGAGCTCGCCGATTCCCGTATTGACACCGTACATGATCTCCCGCTTCTGGATTTTATCCTCAAGAAGAGCCCGGCATTTCTCAATCCGCTTCTTAGCCTCGGGATGAAGCTCGACCGGCTCATCCTGCCTGGCCACTTGGACGACCTTGTCGATCGTGAGATTGTGTCCATCTAGTATGATCGCCATGCTTTTTCCTCCGTAAGAGAGCTCACAAAATAAGTATAAGACTTTAGCGGAACAAGGCCAAGAAGGCAAGTAGAATATTATGAAATGAAAAGCTCCCTTTTTGACCAAAGATAGCCCAGCGCAAAAATATCGAACAACAGGCTTGGCCCGACGATACTCACGAGGCTCAGCCTTGTCAGGCCAAAGACCAGGAGGGAGTCAAAAAGCCACATCCCAAGGGCCACGAGCGAAACGGCGAAGCCGAGTTTCCTGAGTCTCAGCAGCCCGATGGCACCGGCAAACAGAAGAACAGAAAGGACAAGATCGGGCAGAGCAAAAGCATTATAGAGCTCGTCGGGGACCGGCATTGTCTTTGGAAAAGCCTTGGCCGCCCACTTGCCTATCCAGAAGATGTCCGTCGCCAGGGCCACAAAAAACATGATGACCGAGATGGCGATGAGTCCGAGCGTGATTTTCTTGCTTTGGTTCATTCGTTTGTCCCTCTCTGGAATGCCCGGTCGATTTCCATCCGGATTGTAGCACACATTCCCCTTTTTCTGGTTGATTTTGCGCACCTCCTTTGGTATAAGCTATGGTCGAGGTTTTTTTCCTTCAAAAACAAAAAACCAGTGGAGGTGATTTTATGGCAAAAGCAACAAAAAAGATCATGGTCACAGGCTCCGTCGGGCAGATCGGCTCCGAGCTGACCCTGGCTCTGAGGAAAAAATACGGAAGAGACAACGTCCTGGCGACCGGGCACAAGACCCAACCGAGCAAACAGCTCCTTGAGTCAGGTCCCTTTGAGTTCATCAATGTTTCCAAAAGGGAAACCATCGAAGAAGTCATCAAAAAGTATAAGATCGATACAGTCTATCATTTGTCGGCCATCCTCTCCGCTGTCGGAGAGAAAAATCCCCAGCAGTGCTGGGATGTGAACATGAACGGGACTTACAATATCCTGGAGGCCGCCCGGGAACACGAGATGGCCTGTATTTTTGTCCCGAGCTCGATCGCCGCCTTCGGCCCGGAAACGCCCCGGGTCAACACTCCCCAAGAGACCATCCTCAAGCCGAAGACCATGTACGGAGTCACCAAAGTCGCAGCCGAGCTCCTTTGCGATTATTATGTCAAGAGATTCAACGTGGATGTCCGGGGCTGCCGGTATCCCGGAATCATCAGCTACGAGACTCTTCCCGGTGGGGGAACCACAGACTACGCCGTGGCCATCTTTTTTGAAGCGATCAAATACAAAAAGTATACCTGCTTCCTGAGGGAGGATACGCGGCTGCCGATGATGTACATGCCTGATTGTTTGAAGGCGACCTTCGACCTGATGGAAGCCGACTTCTCCAAGCTCAAGCATCACTCCGACTTCAACGTGACCGCGATTAGCTTTTCGGCCGGCGAGCTGGCGGCGGAGATCAAGAAACACATCCCCGAGTTTACCTGCGATTACAAGCCCGATTTCAGACAGGCCATCGCCGATTCCTGGCCGCAGTCCATCGACGATACGGCCGCCCGTAAGGAATGGGGCTGGAAACCGGATTATGACCTGGCCAAGATGACCAAGGACATGCTCGATGTCCTGGGCAAGCGCTTTAAAGAAGGCAAACTGAATTATTGACCTCTGAGTTCAGGCGCTACAGCCTGAACGAGAGGCCGAGCGCGAGTTCGAGACCGCCGAGGTTCACTCCCTCTTGAAGCTTTGCCCCCTCACCCGTCGGAATGTTGGTATATTCAAGAAGGGTCAAGATCGAGAATCTCTTCCCGAGGTCGTGAACATTCCCGGTCTGGATAAAGAAACCAAACTTCTTTCCCTTGCGGGAGAGCGGGATGACCTCCCATCTCTCTTTAAAAAAATTGTAACTGGCCCCTCCGCCAACAAACATGGCTGATCGCTTCGCCAGGTTGATATTGTAGGTCGCGCCGAACCGGAGGGAGGAGTTCTTGAAGCTAAGGGGATGAGTCTCCTGGACGAACCCCGGACCGATCAGGACCGTCCCCCCTGAGCTGGAAAGATATTTGTACCCGACGAGGAAGCCGATCCGCTCCGAGAGCGCGCAGCTGAGTTGAACCCCCAAAGGAATATGGACGGTCCCGTAGAGGACGCGGAAAGCCTTCTCCTGAGAGTAGAACAGGCCGGCCGAGAGGCCGAACGAGATTCCCGGTTTTCTCTCAGTGGTCTGGGCCTGAGATTGAACAGAAAGGCCGGCCAGGCCCGAAGAGGAGCAGTGACATCGCCCAGCAAAAAACAGATCTCCGCAACAAATCCTTATCCGTTGTTCTCATCATCCTTGACCTCCTCCGAATAGTTGCTCTCGCGGCCCAGGTCGTCGAGTGCGGTAACAACATAATAGTACTTCGTATCCGGATCGAGAAATGAATCCACAAAAGATGGCTGCCCGAGGAGCGAAGAATTTATCCTTTGATAAGTGCCATGGGAGGCCGTCGTCCTATAGATATTGTATCCTTTGGTCGCGCCGGCCGCCGAATTCCAATTGAGGTAGACCGTTTTGATGGCCCAAAAGAGCGAGCTCGAGATCTGGCTTTGGGCGCGCAGCCCCGTCGGGGCCGGCGGGGAGCTCAGAGGTTCCGCCAACTCGGCGGCCGCAGCCAGCTCGGCCCTGGCCACGGAGGCGCAAAAATCCAGGTCCAGCTTGTCCAGCGTATCGGTCGTTTGGTGATAGTTCGGGTTCGCCGGCTCGGCGTCCTCGATTCCGCAGAGAGCGCTGAAGCCTTGGTCCCAGAAGGAAGAATGGTCGCTCCAGGAAAATGAAGCGTTCACGACCTTCAGAAGCGGCAGTGGAGCGTATTTTTCGGCAGCCGCGGAGAATTCATCGGCCAGCCATTCGGAGCCGCTATCGACGATCAGATCCAAGTCCTCAGGCCTCTTGTCGACGTAGGCGATCATATCCATATTGATCACTCCGATGATCTTTTCCCGGCTTCGCATCGCCTCAAAGGCGTAGTGCTGGCTTCCGAGAAGTCCCCATTCCTCGGCCGAAAAACAAATGAACTTGAGGCTGAAGTTGAAAGCCTGGTCTTTCATGATTCGGGCCAGTTCCATAACCGCCGCCGTTCCACTGCCGTTATCGTCCGCACCCGGAGCGAGGGTCCGGGCCTGGTCGCTGAACGAATCATAGTGACCGCAGATAATAACCTCTCGGTCGGGAGCAACTCGGCCGGGGATGACTCCGACGACATTCCTGGAAACATAGCCGTTCCCGAAAGAAAAGGAGTCGTATCCGGTCTGCAATCCCAGATCGTTAAAAAAATTGAACAGATAGGTTCCGGCCGATTCGCATTGCGGCGTCGAGGAGTAGCGTGTCTGAAAGTCCTGGAGCTTCTGGATCGAGGCGCCGAGGCTTGCCCCAGAGACTTGGTTAACCATCCTGGAGATAATCGGATTGCGAGAAAAGCGTAGGTCCGGCTTTCTTTGGGGACTCAAGCGACTCTGCAATCCTTGAAGGGGAATTGTCCCGGTGGGCAGCTGTTTGAGCAGAAACCGGGAAGGCAGGATCTCTCGCACCTCCGGCCGATCGCACCAGAAGAGGCAGAGCCGGTCTTCCAGGCGCCTCACGTTGCCCAGTTTTTTCAAGAGGACGATGTCCCCGGCTGCGGGCAGACGGACTAGATAGTAGGTCTTCCCGGCTGGGTCCGTGTCCAGAATCTGGAAGCTTATCCCCCGCCCTCCAAGCGTGGGGCCGCGGCCGCTTGAGCACACGGCGATCCACCCCGACTCAAGCGACTGGATCAGACGGGCGCCTTCAACGGGAAAAGAAAGCCGGGAGGTTCTGCCCGGCTTTTCGATCTTGATCAAGAGCAGCCCGGAAGACCGGGGCATGGAGTTAAGAATAAAAATCGAGAATAAGATGCCAAAGACAGATCTTAGGATTGGGAACAGCTTTCTTTTCATTTTGTTTTCACGGATATCAAGGCGGGCCTCATGGACGGCTAAATCAGTCGAGGACCTGCCTCAGAAAATTAGGCAGGGCAAAAGCCGCCCCGTGAATATCCCCATTATAGTATCGGAGTCCGGGGGGCGGCGCCTTCAAGGGCTTTTTCTTGGGGTCCAGCCGGTCAGAGACAAACACGTAACACCATGTTCCCCCTGGATAGGTCGGGGCGGGACCGATGTAGAAGCTGACGTTCCGGAATATTTGCCTTAAGAATTCGGATTTGACCTGATGCTCACGCAGGTGGTAGCGCAGCGAGCCCGCCTGGGCCACGGCAGCCCCTCCGGGCCGGAGGCGTTTTTTCAGTAGTTCATAGAATCCTTGTTGATGGAGGGGAGTGGACGGCCCGACGGGGTCGGAAGAATCGATAAGAACAACGTCGAACCTCTCGCTTGTTTCCCGGATGAACCTGATTCCGTCCGTGATCTCGAGCCGGGTCCGCTGGTCGGCCAGGGCGGGCCCCAGCCAGGGAAAAAACTTCTTGCAGGCCTCGATGACTTCTTTATCAATTTCGACCAGCCAGACCCGCCGAACGGGATGGCGCAGGACCTCTCGCAAGGCTCCACCGTCGCCTCCCCCAATGATCAGGACATCCCGAGGCCCTGGATGTGAACAGAGGGCGGGGTGGACGAGCATCTCGTGGTAGTAGAATTCGTCCTGGTCTGTCGTTTGGACCAGTCCGTCCAGAAACAGGACACGGCCATAATCTTCGTTCTCTATGATCTCAATCTGCTGATAGCGCGATTTCCCCTTGTAGAGAACCTTCTTCGCTCGGAAAAAGAGGCCAAAGGAGTCCGAGTGGTTTTCTCTGACTTCTGGGACCTTCGGGGCATCCATTTTTCGGGGGCGCATCTTTTTGTTTCCGAACGAAATTTTTCCCAATCGATATGGTCCAAAATTATAGATTTGGACCGTGCGCTTGTCAACCTAGACCGTCTCTCCGAAATTGTCGATGGGGCCTTGTCGCTCTCTTATCGAATGAATCCCGACGGGTGGCGAGGTTCGGGGGGCCCCCGACGACCGGAGTGTTTGAGGCCACGCACTATCCCACTAATGTATGAGCAAGATCGTCCATGAGGACGGCGGGGGTGAACCGAAGCAGGACCCGTCGCTAAATCCTATCGGAATTTTCGGGGGTCTCTCCTCGTCTCTTTTGAATTGTCTTTAACGAAACAGACGAGACGACGAGAACGACGAGATGACGAGAGACGTCTTACGGCCTGATGCTCAATTGGATCTTGAAGACGCCGCGCTCCCCCAGCGGGACGAAGCGGCTCAGAGGATCCCAGCGCCTTTCCCAGTTCTTGTTATAGACAAAATAGATCTCATTTCCCGGCGAGATCTGCCAACGGAGCCGAACGCTCACACCCGAGGAGCTTGGAGACATCGTCGTATTGGATGTAGTTCATCAGGCCGAGATCTGGCGACACGAAGAGATCGGCCTTGACCTGATAGACATTTTCGCTGAACTTCCCCTGGGCCATGTCGCCGCGGACGAAGTTAGCATTGAGGGCGAGCGTTGCATAGCCTTTGTATTTCAGGGTGACGTTGGCCTGGAGATCTTTGATCCGTCCCGAATAAAAGGGCCCAAACCTGTATTCGCAGCCGAGCGCAATCGGTCTGAACGAAGCCGAGCTCACCTCGACCTGATAGTTCGTATAATTGTAAGGACCGGCGGGCAGGAAGACGCCTTCCGAGATCTCAAAGTTGTAGGGAAGAATATCGCGGATCGCGCTGAGCCCGAACTCGAGGTGCTCGCCGCTTTCCGTCTGGATGTTGAGCGGAACGAGCCGGACGTCCCGCGTTTCCAGGTTGCCGGCCAGGTCCCAGTAGTGACTGCCTTCAATTTCGAAAAAAAACTGACGGATCAGACCGGCAAACAAACCTTGCTGAGGACGGGGCTGAAAGGAGCCGCCCCAGCTCAGATTCTGGACGTTGTTTCGGGGCAGGAATCCCAAACCGGGATTGAGAGAGTCCCCAAAATAACCGTAGATAAGCCGACAGTCCCAGAGGTCGTTGGGATAATCGACCATGCCTCCAAAGGCCTGGTGATGACCTCTATTGTTTTCATTCCAGTTATGGACCCACCAACCTCCGACGGACAAGTTTTTGTCCCCGCGGAATTGGGAGGTGGAGTAGACCAGGTCCAGTCCGAAGAGCGAATTCTTCTCGCCGGAGGGGCTTCCGCTGGTGAAGATCATCCCCACTTTGCTTTGGTCAAGAATGTTCTGATAGGCCCTGGCGGCGACAAGATTCCCGGTGGGCAGACCTTCTGAAGAATGGGTCTTAACTCCCAATATCGCCAAGTTCGTATTTCCCAGTTTACCAAAAATTTTGGTGCCGAAGATGAGGGGGATCTGCTGCCCCTTGTAAAGGCCGATCTGCCGGCTAAAAAAGGGAATGAAGCTCTCGCCGATCCCCAGCCCAAAATTGTAGATCTCCGACCCCTCCAGAAAAAACGTCCTTTTCTCGGGAAAATACAGGGGAAACCGGGTCAGGTTGATGCGCCGCTCATCAACCTCCGTCTCCGCAAAGTCGGTTTTGTAACTGAAGGCCCCGACAAAGTTCGGGCGTGAAATTCTTGTAGATGTCAAAGCCGCCGCTGATCTTCTGCCCGGAGCCCAAGCCCTCGACAAAATCCTTATCCGAGCTGAGCGCTCCAAAGGGACGAAACGTGATTCCCATTCCCTGGCGGACGTCATGAATTCCCTGGAGCGGAGCGGCTTCGTTGGCGTTAAAGAAAAAATCGTCCCGATTGGTGCCGGAAAGCCGGATCCTCTCCTGTTTTCGAGCGATATAGCGCTCCACGTTCAGACCCCACGCGTTCAACCCCGGCTTGAAAGAAACCGTCTTGAAGGGAATTTTGATCTCCGCGCTCCAGCCGTCGCCGAGAATCTTGGCTTTGGCCGCCCAGATTCCATCCCAGTTCAGGCTGTAATGCTCACCGAAGGCCAGGCCCTCGCTCCGGGCCCCACGCGCGTTGATAAAAAAGATGTAGCCGTTCCTTTTATCCTGGAAGGGATCGAGAAGAATCCGGATCAGGTCGCCGCTCCCCCCGTGGTCATCTTCCTCCTCATCATGAACCATCGAGTTAGCCGAGATCTTCGAGGGTTCACGATCGTGGCAATAGATGCCGAGATAGAGACTGGTTTCATCATAAAGGATGCGGAGCTCTGTCCTTTCGGTCGGCTCGCTGTTCGGCTGGGGCTCGACCATCTTGAAATCGGTGAACGGATTCGCCTGCTTCCAGACTTCATCGGAAAGAACACCGTCGAGGACAGGACCCTTCTGGACCCGGGTCGCTTTGAGCTCGACGGCATACATTTGATGGAGAGCGGCCAGAATAAAGGCCGTCAGAACTATGAAAGTTTGTTTAAGCCTCATGAGATTCTAGCCGATCCGGGGCGCGATATTATAGCATAATCTTTGCAGCCCCAAAAAAATTTGGCTAAAATGGTAGCTTAGGTGGCAAAACCCATGAACGACGAAACCTTGAATCCATATCGGAGAGACGTCGACGATGTCCTGTCCGTTCTAGGATCCGGCCGGGAGGGATTATCTGGTGAGGAGGCGGTACGCCGCCTGGCTCATTATGGTCCCAACCGGCTTGAGGAGAAAAAGAAGCACAGTCTCTTCTTGATGTTCCTCGGCCAGTTCTCCGATTTTATGATCCTGGTCCTGCTCGGTGCCGCGGTCATTTCAGCCTTTCTGGGCGAGGTGATCGACGCCCTGGCGATTATCCTCATTGTTCTCCTCAACGCCATTCTCGGTTTCTTCCAGGAATACCGGGCGGAGAAGGCTATGCAGGCCCTGAAGGCCATGGCTTCTCCGGAAGCCGGCGTTCTCAGGGCGGGAAAGCCAAGCAGGATTCCGGCCGAAGAGATCGTCCCCGGAGATATCATCATTCTCGAAGCAGGGAACGTCGTGCCCGCCGACCTCCGGCTCATCGAAACATTCCAGCTCAAGACCAATGAGTCATCCCTGACCGGAGAATCGGTCCCGGTAGAAAAATCTACCAAGACCCTCCACGAAAAACATCTTCCCTTGGGAGACAGAAAAAATATGGCCTTCTCGGGAACAGCCGTCACCCTGGGAAGGGGCCGCGGGATCGCCGTGGCCACGGGAATGGAAACCGAGCTCGGAAAGATCGCCTCACTCCTCCAGGAACAAGAGGAGGAAAAGACCCCCCTCCAAAAGAGGATGGCCGACCTGGGGAAAAAGCTCTCGTTGGCCTTTCTCGCGATCTGCGCCCTGGTTTTCGTCATTGGTCTGATACGGGGAGGCAATCCGGCCCTCCTTTTCATCACCGCCGTAAGCCTTGCGGTCGCAGCCATTCCTGAAGCGCTGCCGGCCATCATCACGATTTCACTCTCTATCGGCGCCAAAAAAATGGCCGAGGAGAATGCTCTGATCCGCCGTCTCCCGGCCGTCGAGACGCTGGGCTCGATCACTTACATCTGCAGCGACAAAACGGGGACGCTGACCCAGAATCGGATGGATGTGGAAGAGATCTACTGGAACGGAAAAAGGCTGAAGCCGTTTTCCCTCGGACTCGCCGCCGAACGTCCTGATTTGCTGCTTAGGATCGCCACGTTGAGCAACGATGCCAGCGAGGATGAAGGAAAATTCAAGGGCGACCCGACCGAGATCGCTTTGCTGCGGATGGGCTCTGCCTTGGGTTTCCGGAAGTCGGAGCTCGAAAAAACATCACCCCGCTTGAACGAGATCCCTTTTGATACAGAACGGAAATGTATGACCACCTTTCACTCCTGGGAGGGAAAAGGGATCGTCGCCATCACAAAGGGAGCGCCCGAAGCCGTGCTTTCGAGAGCCGTCAGAATCCTGGACGAATCCGGCGCGGATGCCGTGGACTCAGGGCATCTTCACACCATCATCGACTCCATGGCCGCCGACGGCCTGAGGGTCCTGGCTTTCGCCGTCAGGGAGTGGGAAACGATGCCCGAGCCCGTGGAACCGGAAACCGTGGAGAAAGACCTCAGCTTCGTCGGGCTGGTCGGGATGCTCGACCCGCCGCGCCAGGAGGTCTTCGACGCCGTCAAGATCTGCAAGAGGGCAGGGATCCGACCCGTCATGATCACCGGAGACCATCCGATCACCGCCAAAGTCATCGCCCAGACGGCTGGAGATCGTCGAGAAAGATCACTCAATCCTGACGGGCTCGAAGCTCGACGCCCTGAGCCTGAAAGAACTCGAGGAGAGAGTCCGGGAAATCCAGGTCTATGCCAGAGTCGCCCCTGAGCAAAAACTCAAGATCGTCAAGGCCCTCCAAGAAGAAGGCGAGTACGTGGCCATGACCGGCGACGGGGTCAACGATGCTCCCGCCCTGAAAAAGGCGGACATCGGTGTGGCCATGGGGATCACCGGCACCGATGTGGCCAAGGAAGCTTCTGACATGATCCTCCTGGATGATAATTTCGCCACGATCGTTAAGGCCGTTCGGGAGGGCCGGAGGATCTTCGACAATATCCTCAAGTTCGTTAAATATATCCTGAGCAGCAACGTGGGGGAGATAACGACCATCTTCCTGGCTCCGTTCTTCGGATTTCCCATGCCTCTCGTGCCCATTCAGATCCTCTGGATCAATCTGGTCACCGACGGCCTTCCGGGGATCGCCTTCTCCTCTGAGCCGGCCGAGGCGGACGTGATGGCGCGTCCACCCCGGGACCCCAAAGAAGGCGTTTTTGCCCACGGGATAGGGACGAGCATCATCTGGGGAGGGCTTGTGCTCGGAGGGATAACCCTCGTCTCCCAGGGAGTGGCTCTCAAGATGGGCTGGCACTGGCAAACGATCACCTTCAACGTCCTCTGCATCAGCCAGCTCTGGAACGCCTTTGCCTGCCGCTCTTTCAGCCATTCAGTCTTTGAGCTTGGGTTGACCTCCAACCGCTTCCTTTTCTGGACGGTCCTGGGGACTGCCCTACTTCAGATAGGCACGATCTATCTTCCATTTTTTAATCATGTCCTCAGAACTCAACCGCTTTCCGTCCTCGAACTGGTTTTCATGCTGGCCATGTCCTTGTGCCTTTTTGCTGCCGTGGAAATCGAAAAATTGTTGAAACGATCCTTCGGAAAAAAAGCCTAAGCAAAACCGTACCACGTACCCCGTGCTCCGTTCCCCACACGGTTCGTCCATAGTCTGCAAAACGAAGCGGGAATGCCATTCACCATTGGTTCGGGGCACGAAAATGTGTTGACAAAAAAAAGCCTCAAAGTTATAGTTGAGGCCGCAATCTTATCGCCAGAGAGGAGGTTTGTATGTACGGAAAAATCAAAAACGACCTGACTAAAGAACTTCAGTCCATCCGGGACGCCGGCCTTTACAAGGAAGAAAGGATTATCATGACTCCTCAGGGGGCCAAGATCGAAGTCAAGGGTGGACGGAAGGTTCTTAACTTTTGCGCTAACAACTACTTAGGGCTGTCCAGCCATCCCAAAGTCATCAAGGCCGCCCACAAGGCGCTCGACGAGTGGGGCTACGGCATGAGCTCGGTGCGGTTCATCTGCGGGACTCAAGAAATCCACAAGGTCTTAGAAGACAAGATCACGAAATTCCTCGGCACAGAAGAAACCATTCTTTATGCCGCTTGTTTCGACGCCAACGGCGGTGTCTTTGAGCCGATTCTCAAAGAAGAGGACGCCATCATCACCGACCAACTCAATCATGCCTCGATTATCGACGGCATCCGGCTGTGCAAGGCCCAGCGCTTGATCTACAAGCACGCCGACATGGAGGACCTCGAGGCCAAGCTCAAGGAAACTCAGGACAAGCGTTATCGTATGATCGCCACGGATGGCGCATTTTCGATGGATGGCGATATCGCCAAGCTGCACGAGATCGTCCCTTTGGCCGAGAAATATGATGCCATGATCATGGTGGACGAAGCCCACTGCACCGGCTTTCTTGGCAAGCGCGGCCGTGGCTCGATTGAGTACAGGAACGTGATAGGCAAGATCGACCTGATCACCGGGACCCTGGGAAAAGCCCTCGGCGGGGCTTCCGGCGGATTCGCTTCCGGGCGCAAAGAGCTTATCGACCTCTATCGTCAGCGCTCCCGCCCCTATCTCTTCAGCAATACTGTCTCCCCGATTGTCGTCGCCACCTCGGTGGCCATTTTTGACCTGCTCACGGAGAGCACGGAGCTGCGCGACAAGCTCGAATGGAACACCCAGTATTTCCGGAAGAACATGGCCGCCGCGGGCTTTGATATCCCCAAGGGTGAGCACCCGATCTGTGCCATCATGCTCGGCAAATTCCCCAATGATGCCAAGCTTTCTCAGGACATGGCCCGCGATTTGCTCGAGGAAGGCATTTACGTCATCGGTTTTTACTATCCGGTTGTCGCGAAGGGCGCTTCCCGAATCCGCGTTCAGATTTCAGCCGGTCACGACAAGGAAGACCTGGACAAGGCCATCGCGGCTTTTACGAAGATCGCCAAGAAGTATCACGTTATTAATTAGTGAGCAGCTCGTCCCTGGTGAGGAGGGAGATAAATTTGTAGCCTCTGGCCTCGAGGTTTTCCCTTCCGCCTTCCTGCCGGTCGACGATGGTCAGAGCTAGGGCGACGGTCCCTTTCTCGTCTTCCACGGCCTGGATGGCTTTGAGCGTCGAACCGGCCGTGGTCACGACGTCGTCAACAACGCAGACCTTCCAGCCGGGCCTGAAGGGCCCCTCGATCATCTTCCGCTCGCCGTGTTTTTTAGGCTCTTTGCGGACAATAAAGGCCGGAAGAGGCCGGTCCGTGTCGGCACTCAAAGCGGCCACGACGCTGACGATGGGGTCGGCGCCAAGGGTAAAACCACCGACGGCGTCGATGTCATAGTCCTTGAGTATGTCAAGAATGAGCCGACCGATGATGTTGGCACCTCTGGGATCCAGGGTTGTCATCTTGCAATCAATATAATAGTTGCTCGTCCTTCCCGAAGTGAGGACCCTTTCCACGTTGGTCTGCAAGGACTTCGCTTTGATGATCATCTTGAGCTCTTCTCTGAGCGCTTCTCTGTTCAAAACTTACCTCCTCTCCTAACAGGCTAGTAAATTTTGTCTATTTTAGTGCCGTGGTAATATTTTTTCAATATCTCTTCGTACTTGGCTCCCGCCTGGGCCATGCCGAAAGCGCCCACCTGGCAGAGCCCGACGCCGTGGCCCCATCCCCTGCCGGAGAAAGTGAAATGACTGATTTTCCCTTCCTCGTCGCGTTCCCGGTCGATGACGAACAGTGTGTCCTTGAGGCCGAGCACCCAGCGGATCTTGAGCCCCTCGACCAGAAACTGACCCCCCGCGCCTTTGACCAGGAGTTGGATGACTCTGTGAGAGGCTCCTCGTTTGTGCACGACCAAGTCGACCAATTGGCCTATGGGGTAATATTGGCTGATCTTAGCTTCGAGTTCTTCCCGGGATTTCCGAGCATGCCAGCGGTGGAGCTTCGATGAACGGTCGAGAATATTGGTGTCCGGCGGAAAAGTCACGTCGAGAAGGCGGATCGTATCATCCTTCTCCAGCCACCGCATCTCTTCCCCGCCGAGAAGGGAAAGCCGAGTGGCGAAAGAATCCAGTCCGTCCAGGTTCCTCAGAAGAAACGCATGGGGCGAGAGGACGACCTGCCTGCGTTCGAACTCTTCGCCGAACTCGACCTTGCCTTTCGTCATTCCCCGAAAGATTCCGTGGTGGTAGAGGTCCTTGATGCTGAAGATCGATTTATAAAGAGATGAAGCCAGCTCCCCTCTGGTCAGGCTGCTGTCGAGACGGCCGACTGGACCACCCGCGGGTAAGATACCGGCTTGAATCAAATAAGCGACCGCATTTCGGCCGGGTCCCTTGATCTCGGGGAAATCTTTCATCAAGAACTCCACCTCACTCGGCAGAAGGAGGTTGTCGATCCGGTCTTGCCACTGAAAAGCGCCGACCAAGAGGCTGGCCCAGTTGGCCGAATTGAGCGGACCAATTTCGGGCGGGAATTTATCCTGCTTTCTCCCTAGAAGCGCCAGAGCGTTTTTGAGCCAGTTGATCGCCTCTTCGAGATTTGCCTCCTGCGTCCAGAACGCTGGATCCGCCTCCGAGGGGAGGACATCCAGGCTGATCAAAGCGGCGATTGGCTGGCTGAAATCGGCGCCCCTGAGCCGGACGGGAAGGGCCGGGAGCTTGGTCACGAGGGTCCATTCGGTCGGCCGGTCATAGATACAGTCTGTGCTTTTCAAGTATGGCAACGGCTGACCGCCGAATATTTTGTCACTGTCTTCCGTCCTTCCTCCGCAGGTGCTGGTGTAGAGAGCGTCGATCAAATGTCCTCCGTAGACCGAGACTTGGCCTCTCGTCTCCTCCACAGCCCTGTTGCTCAAGGGAGATTCGACGCCCATTCCGCTGTAGACCTGGGATTGGGGCGTGTCTAAAATATCAAAACCCTTGTCTTTGTACTGGCCCAGGTTCTTGATGGCGTACGTCCTGGCGGCAACGGCTTGTGCTTTGAGGGCTTCGAGCTCCCCGAAGCTCGAAGGTGAAAGCTCTCCCGGTACGACGGACTTCAGATAGTCTTCAAGATTAAGAATATTGACAACAACGACACCTCGGGAGGTGGCCTTGAGCGTGATGATTCCGCGATAGGGCCGGCTGTTCAGCGAGAGATAGCTCTGGGGATTGCTCGGGATGAAATAGAGGTAAGCTTCATCACCCAGATTTCGAAGTGCGTCGTTGATCATCAGCCAGAGCGGCTTCGAACCCCCCTGGACGACTTCTTCGCGTAAAATCCAGGCATCCCTTACTCCGAGGGAGTTTAGCGTCGTAATGAAGTTGAGTGCATCTCCCCGGGTCAGGAAGTCGCCGACTTTGACCAGGAAAAGGCCGTTGAGTTTGAACTCTGGATCCTCTTCAACGTAGATCGCATTGTTGATCTTAGTTTTCAGGTCACGGGCGATCTGCTCGGCCTCTTCTCTGTCTTTGGCCTGGCCGACCAGAAGCACGAATTTTTCTGAAAGCTTCTCTTTTCGGCCCTTGATCCGGAGCTCCCCGACGTCGTCCGCGATAAGCTCGTAGTCTTTGCCAACCTCATAGACTTTCATTCCCGAGGAGGAGCGGATGTGGATATCCGAGGTATCGACGGCAAGCCCGATTTTGATCACCGGCTTGGGGATGAGGTAACCATGAAAAAAGACCGTTTCTTCGCCGAATTCGATGGGGCGCCCCCCGAAAAAGAACAGAACGATAAAAGCGACAACAAAGTACCTGATCTGTTTTATGGCGATTCTTTTCATTAGCCGGCTTGGCGCTGTTAAGCTAGATTGAGCTACCTAAGGAGTGTAACCGAGAATCTCCTCCCCGTCAACCAAATTATCCAATATATGCCACCATCCAATATTGGATACTAGATTTAGTGGTCCTTTTAACCTTCCCCAATATAAATATAACTGAGAACACAGGAAATGTCAATCCTGAATTTTGAGCAAAAATATCCCGCGCCCCGAACCATTTGCACCCTCAAACCCCCCGGGATAGCTGGGCAGACACCTGCCTCTGCCTTGACTTAGAAGCTCTTTTGCCGGTCAGGAGCTCTCTGGATGAGCCTGAATGATCCCCCTCGGACCTTAGACGCTCTCGCTCTTTTCGAAAAAATAGGCCCCCAGGGAGACCATGAGCACAGAAATTCCCAAGAGCAGGAAGAGATCGAAAAGAAGCGAAAAAGAGGAAACGCCGAGCAGCGAGGCCCGCAATCCGTCGATGCCGTAGGTCAGAGGGTCGGCATAGGTCAACAATCGGACCCAGGGGGGGAAGTTCTGAAGAGGATAAAGCGCCCCGGACAAAAAGAACAAAGGGAAGATGATGAAGTTCATAACCAGCCCGAACCCCTGCATATCCTTCATCTTAGAAGCGAAGACCAGGCCGAGCCCAATAAAAGAGGTTGAAATGAGAAGCATAAAGGCCAGCGCCATGATGAATGCGCCGAAGCTCGCGATCCTGAACCCGATAAAAAGGGAGATAATGAGGATCATCATGGCCTGGATTAAGGCGGTCGTCGCGCCTCCGGCGATCCGGCCGAGGACAATCGAGACGCGGCTCACGGGAGCTACCATAATTTCTTTGAGAAAGCCGAATTCCCTATCCCAGAGAACGGACATTCCGGCCATCATCGACGAGAAGAGCATCCCCATGCCGATGATCCCGGGAACCAAAAAATTCACATATTTAACGCCGGCGGACACCCCCGGGATCGCCATCCGGCTGAACCCGAAGCCGAGAAACGCCAAGAAAAAAAGCGGCATGGCCAGCGAACCCACGATCCGCGATTTGGCCCGGAGGAACCTCTTCATTTCCCTGAGCCAGAGGACGTAGATAGCCACTCCGTTGAGGATCATCGTCTTCCCCTTGCGGCGTGACCGGGCCCCATCATCGCCCGGAACCGTCTCGGCTGCGCTCGCTTCCTGCTCGCGAATCGTCCGGCCGGTGAAGTGCAGAAAAACATCCTCCAGGCTGGGTTTCCTCAGGTGGACGCAATCCACAGTAACCCCCACCCTCTGAGCAAGGTTGATCAGTTCGGGAATCCTCCTCTCCCCTTTTTCCATGGTCAGGCTCAAGCTTCCGTCGTGCTGTTTGACCCGCTTGATCCAGTCGAGCCTCTCGATCTGGCTAACAAAACTGTCCATGCCCTTCTCGAATTCCATCGAGACAACGTCCCCGCCCAGGATATCCTTAAGCCCTGACGGAGTGTCCAAAGCTACGAATTTACCCAGGTCCATGATCGCAGTCCTCTGGCAGAGGTAGTCCGCCTCCTCCATATAATGCGTCGTCAAGATGATCGTCACTCCGGCGTCGCGGTTCAGTTTCTTGATATAGTCCCAGATGTGCCGCCTGGTCTGGGCATCCAGGCCGAGGGTCGGCTCATCGAGAAAAAGAACCTTGGGCCGGTGCATGAGACCGCGCGCAATCTCGAGGCGGCGCTTCATTCCTCCTGAATAGTTCTCGACAAGGACACCCGCCTTGTCGCTTAGCTCAACCAGTTCCAAGACATCCTGGATGCGCGCCTTCCGGTCTTCTTTGGAAAGGCCATACATCATGGCATGAAAATCCAGGTTTTCGCGTCCTGTGAGCTTGCCATCGACGGCCGACTCCTGGAAGACGATGCCGATGCTTCGCCGGACCGCATCACGGTTGCGAATCACCTCGAAGCCGGCCACCTCGGCCCGTCCCGAAGTAGGCCGGAGAAGGGTCGATAGCAAGTTGATGGTCGTCGTTTTGCCGGCTCCGTTGGGCCCCAACAGACCGAAAAGCTCGCCGCTGGTCACGGCAAAGCTGATCCCGTCCACGGCCGTGAACCCGTTGAACTTCTTGGTCAGGCCTTCAACACGGATGGCATCCATAGTCAAAACTCCCAAAGTCCGCTATTTTACGCCCGCACGGCGAGAAAGGCAACAAATCGAGGGGTCTCTACTTCAGGATTCGAAACAGGGCATTAGAGACCTTCTCAAACGGCCCGGCCAGGACGGAAGGGTCACGGCCGGGCCTTTGCCGGAGCTTGAATTGGAGGTTGCCCTTCAAGATTGCAAACTTCATCTTGAACTCGGAAAAATCGGCGTCAAAAGTCAGCACATGATCAGAAAAGAGGCCGTCGGGCATGGTCCAATTCTTATTGACCCTGGCCTTCACCCGTTCGTAGAGAGCCGTTCCAGGGATAGGATAAGGCACGGAAAAAGAGAGGTAGTCAAGTGGGAGCGAGGAGGCAAAACTGAGACTGGAAAGAACCGTCTCATCGGAGTCGCCGGGATAGCACACGATAAAAAATCCTCCGGTCTGGATTCCCGCCTTATGGGCGTCCTCAACGGCGCGGCGGGCCTGGGCGGTAGAAGTCTTTTTTTTCATCAGTTTCAGGATCCTGTCGTCGCCGGATTCTATTCCGAAGTAGATCCGTTGACAGCCGGCCTCCTTCATGGCCCTGGCCAGTTCGAGATCCACAGAATCAACCCGGCCCAGGCACTCCCACTGCAGGCGGAGTTTCCGACGTCGGATTTCCCGGCAGATCCCAAACACTCGCTCTTTATCGAGTGTGAAAACATCGTCGGCAAAATGAACGCTGCTGTAGCCTTGCGAGAGGACCTCCTCAACCTCATCGACAACATTCTCCTCCGACCGCTCCCGGTAGGAGATCCCAAAAACGGCGTTGCTGCAAAATTCACAGTTGTACGGGCACCCCCGGGTAGTAAAGATTGTCGTTTTGGCCACACCGAATCGCCTTTCCCAGAAATCAACATAGCTCCGGTTCGGAAAGAGATCTCTGGCCGGGAATGGGAGCTGGTCAAGATCCGGAGATAACGGGCGTTTTCCCGAGAATGCGAGTTCGCCGCCGTTCCGGCGGAGGGCTAATCCGGGCACGGTCTCCAGGGCCCGTCCTGCCACGCGTGCCGAGAGCAGGTCACAGATAGTCTCGTCACCTTCGCCGACGGCTACGGCATCGAAGTGGTCCAGGAAGAAGGAGGGATAAACCGTGGGCAGAGGGCCGCCGGCCGCCAGCAAAGCGCCGCTGCCTCGGAGTTCCCGGGCCAGCCAGAGAGCATCATCCTGCATCGTGACCATGACGTAGATGCCGATAACATCGGCTTTTATCTGCCGGAGCCTGGCGAGCGCACTTTCCCTGTCCATAAATGTGCAATCTAAAAGGTCAACTTCAAAACCCCGCCGCCTTGCGCTCGCGGCCAAGTAGCCGAGGCCCAAGGGCGGAAAGCGGAAGACGGTCCGGTCGTGCCTCGGCCTGAAAAAGGGATAGACCAGAACGAGAGAGCTCATTTCCCCGAGCCCAAGGAGATTTCATAATCAAAAAAAGTCCGGCTGCCGGGAAAAACATGGGCTATTCCGCTCCACGCCAACCTGCCCGGCACGGCCTCCCGGCCGCGGAACATCCGGGCTCCTTCAACCTTCCGGAGCTGAAAAAGAAGCTTCTCTCGAGCGGCGATCATTTTGGCCTCCCCGGCGACGATCTCATCCCAGGTCCCGATTGCGTTGGCTTCGAGCCTGAGGCCGTCTGAATCTTCATATCGATCAAAATGGTGAGCGCCTTGCTCGTTCATCATGGCTATTTCCAGGATGTCCCGGGTTTTGAGCCTGCTGAAATCAGCTGCGACGGAGACCAGACTTCTATCAGGCCGGCAGGTCATGGTGACCCTGACGGCTCCGAGTGCCGGTCGCTCCACATACCGTGTCTTCACCTTCCAGAGGCGCTTGAGGATCTTTCCCCCGCCACTGATCACCCCCCGGGTAACCGAGTGCTCCCGATGAAGCCTGGAAAGAAAATTGTTCAGGCTGTACATAGATGAGAGCTTCATCTCCTTTGTGCCGAAAAGGAAGAAGCGTTCAACAAGATTGAGCTCAAAATCGACCGTCAGGGTGGTCGTTCCCGCACCCTCTTTCCGGCTTATTTCCGCGCTCCCCGGGAAGACGGAATCGCCGCGCACCTTCAAAACAGGGACTCCAAATCCCACGCCCTCGCCTGAGAGGTCAATGCCCTGACGGAAGAGGATAAGGCCCCTCTGGATCCGGTGTGTCGGATATGACGTGCTATCCCGTGGCGGTTCACGAAGCTCCAGAGAAATCCCTTCGCCCAAGTCCACTGCTGTACCTTTCTTCCCTCCACGGGTCGCCGTGAATGTGATATCCGTTGGATTCCCAGAATCCCGGCCTTTCTTCGGCCATGAACTCGATGCCCGTGACCCACTTGGCACTCTTCCAGAAATAGAGCCTGGGGACGACGAGCCTCACCGGGTGGCCATGATCCGGGCTCAGTTCGCGGCCGTCGTGCTTGGTCGCAAAGAGAACATCTGTTTCCTGGAAGGCCTCAAGGGATAGGTTGGTCGTAAAGCCCACGGCGCCGTGAATCATGACGAACCTTGCCGTCGGCAGGAGCCGGACCAAATCTGAGACGGCCCGGCTGCCCACGCCCTCCCAGAGATTATCCAGCCTGGACCAACCGGTGACGCAATGAATATCGGAAAAAACTTCGGCCTTCGGAAGTCGCTCGAATTCGGAAAAAGTCAGCCGGAGCTGCTCCTCGACCAATCCGAAGATGTTAAAGCTCCAGCGCGAAACATCAATCCGAGGTACCCCGCCATAATGGAGGACGGGCCAGTCCTTGATCACCCTCTGATGGGGCGGGACCCTGTCTTTGCGGTCTGTATCCGGGCTCCGGATAACCTTGTCGACGGACATCCGTCAATGCGCGGAGGGATCGCTTTCCATGATCCCGAACACGTTCTTTTCGGTATCGGCACAGTAGGCATAGTAGCCCAGGCCGGGGATTGGTGTTTTGGGCATAATGACTTGGCCACCTGCCTTCAAGATCTTAGCGAGGAACTTATCGACCGAGGGAACACCAACGGTATTGATCGCTGTACTCTTTTTCATCCGGCGCATGATGGCCCCGTCAATCCCGGGCTCCGGGCTTTTTCCAGTCGTCACCAGCCAGTAATCCAGGGGGCCTTTCCATCTGTTGATTTTCCAGCCGAAGACTTTCTTATAAAACTGACCGGCTCTGTCCGGGTCATCGGCTTGAATTTCAAAATGAACCACTCTGGGCATGGTCAACCTCCTCTAAAAGAAGATGGGGCAAGGCCTCGGTAAGAGTCCACTATACCCCTCGATAATAATTTTATCGCATTTTGAGCCCAATTTAAAACGCGCTCATCTTGCTCCGGCGTTTTCCACAATCCAGGCAAGCCATCGGAATAGTCAGCGAGAGCTCTCCTTTCTCGCGCGCCGCAACGTTGAGATTTTTTTCCAGCCGTGCGAATACCCGTGTGAGATCTGCCGGACGGACGATGTTCTTCCAGGGCTCGAGAAAGCCCTGGCCGATGAAGAAAGAACGGAGCATGGCGCTGCCGTTGAGATAACGAAGCCGGAAGGAGCGCCTGTGGACCTGGACATCCCGAAACCCGGCCAGAATGAGTCGCTTCTTGACCCACGATAGCGGCCGGCGCTTATCAAAGATGTGAGCCTTGATCTCGGCGAATTCGTGGGTTTTGCCAGACTGGGCCAAGGTCTCTTGAAAAACCTCATAAAATTCGGACATCGTCCCGGCCAGATTGTAGGTGAAGACAAGCCGGCCTCCCAGGCCTAAAGTCCTGGAACACTCTGCCAACGCGGCCTCCATGTCCTGGACATTGTTAAGTCCGTTATTCGATACGATGAGATCAAAAAAACCGTCCCCAAACGGCAACTGTTCTGCTGTTCCCTTGACCGCGGTCACGTTTTTCAGGCCGAAGACTCGAGCCTTCGAGATCAGGCGTTCGATCCCCCGCTCCCAGGGGTCGATTCCGTAGAGGCACGAGGAACCCCCAAGGCGCTGAGCCAACTCCAGGATGGGGAACCCCGAGCCGCAACCGATGTCCAGAACGATCATCTCTGGACGCATCGGGACGATCTCGAGAAGCATCAGGCCGAACGGGGCGGACCATAAGGGAACCTCGTCCAGGGCTGACGCCATATCCGGGTCGCTGAGGTCGAAGTCCCTTTTCAAAAAGTCATTCCTCAAGAATTCCTCCTCACAACTTTCTGCGTTCGCTCAAGAGAGCTTCGCCTGCCGCTTTGCTGCCCGGATCGTCCGGCATCCTGCAACCAACCTCCTCTTGTCGGGATCGACATCAACACAGGTGGGGATCATGCCTACAGTCACCAGGCCACCGGAAGTATCTTCAGACGAACTTGCCCAGCTGGGCCGAAAGAAACTCGGCGATCTCCCGGACCGGAAGCGGCCAGGCATAAATATATTTAACCCCAGGGTGGCTCTCCTCAGCTCTCTGGATGGCGGCGGGGATATCGATCTCGGCGTGCTCCCCTCCCCGAGTCATCATCGGGGTTGCGACGATGATCTTTTCAGCCTTCTGCCCGGCCGCTTGGTCAAGAGCCTCATCCAGGCTCGGGGCGCAGAATTCGTTGAACCCCAAGATGACCTTTCGGCCGCTGGCCCGCCGCAAAGCAACGGCCAGTTCCTGAGATCCAGAAAAATAGGGATCGTTCTTGGGAGTGCGCGGCCAATGCCTGATCCTGGTTTCGAGCTCATCAAAACGACGTCTGACCGCTGTGTTCTCCGCGCCGACCGCGTGGGCAAGGCGCGAATGCAGGTTGAAGTATTCGGCCAGCTCCTGCTTGGGGAAATCATTGGGAAGGCCGCCATGCATGGCCAGGACGATGACTGCTTTCATGTCCCCTCCTCCTCACTTTTTTTTATCGAGATGGATCCAGGAAGACAGAGCGTACCACTTGAGGGCGATAGCGCTGACAAACCCGTCGAGCTTTTCGCCCTTGAGCCCCATCCCGAACTGGATGACATGGGGAAAGAGCTTGGCATCATCTGTCTGGATCTCGCCTGGACAGACGCCGCTCAGGATGTCATCTTTGAACTGGATACGGTTCAGGAGAGTCTCGAGCTGGTCTTTGATCCGGACATGGACATCGCCGTCGGGCTCAACCAGCTTTTGCTCGACCAGGATCATCAGCCCGGTGGCCGTTATGGGCTTTGAGATTGAGGCCAGTGAGTAAAGGGTGTTCGGAGTGGCCTTGATCATTTTTTCCCGGTTGGCCCAGCCGAAAGACTCTTCCCAAATGATCTTGCCGCTTTTAGCGACAGCCACGGAAATCGAAGGCAAACCCGATTCCAGGAGAACGTTCTGGATCTCGGAACGGACATCATCAAATCGGTGATCGATCAACGGCTCCGCCACATCCTTATCCAGACAGCCGTTCTTTTTGACCTGATCTTGAGGCAACGCTCGAACCGGAAGAAGGATTCCCGCTATCAGCACTGCCCCGAGTACGAAAAGCATCCATCTTCTGTGCATGCCTGATTCTCCTTGCTCTCTTACGTTAGTTTATAAAAAACAGAGGGCGTTGTATAGTGACGGGCTCAATCTGTACTCTAAAAGGCGCGGCTCGCAAGAAAACAAACTCACCCTGCGCAGCCAGATCACTTTCGCCCAGGAGACACCAAAGCTAAAGGATCCAATTCGTCCGCAGTCGTCCTGGAGCGATAACCAAGGCAAAATAGCCGGGTGCGTTATACGAGGAGTTCAAATACTTCTAGAAATCAGGATCTGATATCTTTTTTTCTTGGAACGTGCCGAACTTCTTGAGGAGGGGCGAGATCTCACTCTCCTTGCCCAAAACGAGGAGGACATATCCTTCCTGGGGCAGGAGCCTGAGCGCCGCTTCCCTGGCGGCCTCTGGGGATACGTCCTGGATTTTTTGGAGAAGCTTGGTGTAGTAATCAAAACCCAATCCATAAAAAGCGAGCTCGGTGAAGGCGCTGGCCTTGCGGCCGTTTGTTTCGAGCAAGGGGGGAAACTGGCCGAGGATAAAGTTATGGGCGCTTTCGATCTCCTCGGCGCTGAAGCCCTGCTCTCGCGCTTTTTTCAATAGGTCGAAGGTGATGTCCAGCATCTCGCCGATCTTCTCGTTCCTGGTAAATGAGGCGGAGGTGAAGAGACCGCCGCTTCTCCACGGTTGGAAGGAGCTGTAGGCCCCGTAAGTTAAGCCGCGCTTGATCCGAAGCTCGGTGCTGAGCCAGGAGGTGAAGCGGCCTCCAAAAAGAGTGTTCATGACGTCAGCCGCCGGGGTCACCGAGTCCCCCATGGGATATCCCGGTGAACCGAGGATGAAGTAAGCTTGGCTGGCGTCCGGCTTGTCCACCAAGACCAGCTTCTTGGCCGAGATTTTGGGGAGAGGCGGCAGGGAAAGGGAGGGCTTCGCCGAAGCCGGATTCCTCCAAATGCCGAAGTGTTTTCTGAGGAGGCTTACGAGATCCTCCCGGGAGACATCGCCGACCACGGCCGCGATGACCCGGTCAGGTCGGAAATGAGCGAGATAGAATTGTCTCAATGCCGGGAGGCCCATTTTCTTAAGCGAAGTCTCTGTGCCGCCCGCAAGATGTCCCAGGGGATGAGCTCCGAAATAGGCCTTCCGGAAATAGAGTCGAACCGCCTCATCGGGATCATCTTTGGCCGCTTTGATGCCGTCTATCCTCTTGGTTCTTTCTTTGGTGAACTCTTCCTCTTTGAAAGCAGGCTTCAACAGGCATGAGGCGGTGATTTCCATGAGTCGGGGCAGGTACTGCGTCAGGCATTCTCCGCTGACCTCGGTGAACTCGTCCCGAGCACGGATTTCAAGGTTCGCTCCCATGAAGTCCACCGCCTCGGCCACCGCATCTGCATCCATCTCCGTCGTCCCCTTGAGCAGCAATTGGGCAGTCAGGTCGGCGACTCCTTCCTCCTCTGCGGGCTCGTAGGCGGTCCCGGTCCCCAGGACGAGGATTCTGAAGCTCACCAGGGGGAGGTCTGAGTTCTTCAGATAATAGACCGTCAGCCCATTATCAAGAACGATCTTTTCCGGGGAGGGAAGCCGGAAGGCGACGCCGACAAACGCGGGCAAAACCAATCCAAAGATCAAGATGCCGGCCAGGAGAGCAAGTTTTTTCATAGTGCGCCTCCCTCGGGGATGAGCTTTCCCACTGTTTTGTTGTTATCCGTGAGATACTTCCTGGCGGCCTCGCGGACGTCCTCCCTCTTCAAGGCTGAATACCGGTCCATTATGGTGAAGAGCTTTTCATAATCGTTATACATGATCTCGGCAAACCCGAGTTGATTGGCTTTGCCGGAGATTGTCTGGAGTCCGGCATAGAAATTGCTCCGGATCATATTCAAGGCCTTTTGAAACTCTGACTCGCTGATGGCCTCTGTCCTGACTTTTTCGAGCTCCTCCCCGATCACGCGTTCCAAACGGACGAGGTCGGCCCCTTGTCTGGGCTTGACTTCGATCGAGAAGAGGAAGGGATCAATCGTCTCTGCCACTCCGCCGCGGACGCTGATGGCCAGCTGTTCCTGCCTCACGAGGCGCCGATAAAGGCGGCTGCTCTCACCCTGAAGAAGGACTTTGTCCAGGATCGAGAGCGGCGGAAAATCATTGTCGCGGCCCGCCGGGGAGTGAAAAACCATCTGGAAAGAAGGCGTCTGAGCCTCCTTCCGGATTGTCACTTGCTTGGCCCCGAGTTGAGGGGGTTCGACGGTGGTCACTGTCGGAGGGGGAGTCCCAGAGGGAATGGGCGAATAATATCTTCTGATCAATTCCAGGGCTTTGGCGCTATCGAAATCTCCGACGAGGATGAGGACGGCATTATTAGGAGCGTAGAAAGTCCGGTAGTAGGCAAAAATGTCATCCCGCCGCCAGCTCTGAATGTCGCTCATCCAGCCGATCACGTCCCAGTGGTAAGGATGGGCCATGATCGCAGTCGCCACGACGTTCTCTCCGAGCAGGCCGTCGTTATCGTTCTCAACCCCGAGCCGCCTCTCCGAAGCGACGACGCCGCGCTCCGACTCGAGTGCTTCCGGGACAAAGGCCAGCCCCTGCATCCTGTCTGCTTCCATCTCGATCATCGTTTCCAAGGCCGCGGCCGGGAACCAATCCGTGTAGGCGGTCAGGTCTTGGCTGGTGTAAGCATTGTTAGACCCGCCCCTGAATTCCATCCTCCGATCGAACTGACCCGGCCCGAATTTCGCCGTGCCGTTGAACATCATGTGCTCGATGAAATGAGAAACGCCGGTGAGGCCGGCGCGCTCGTTGCGCGATCCGACGCGGAAGAACGTGAACAGGGCGACGTTGGGGATGCCATGGTCTTCCGCGAGGAGGATCTTGAGCCCATTATCGAGCCGATGGACCTTGATGTCCTCCTTTCGAAATGAGGACTGGAGGAAAACGCTCAGGAAGACCACTGCCAAGAATGACGCCGGATATTTTTTTGTTCATGGCTTCACCTCTCGGGCCCTAATTTCGGATCCCGGCTTATTTTAGTTTCTTTTGTTGTCAATGAAAAGCCCATCGGATTCCGCGAGGGCGCTTCTTATATTTTCCAGACCTTGAGCGAGCGCGGCCGGGGAAATCCCGCAACCGAGCCGGAAATGGCGGGGCTCTTCGAAAAAACGTCCGGGCACGATCGCAGTGTCATACTTTTCCCGGCAGACCCGAGCCAGATCGTCGCCACTAAAGCTCGATTCGACGCGGGGAAAACAGATCAGCCCCGGGGCCGGAACGACCCAACTCAATCTCTTCTCTCCCTCGATGAACTTCTTGACCAGGGACTGGTTCTCATCGATCCGAGGCTTGATTTTTTGATAAAGCGCGTCCAGCTGAGGGATCACCCGGGCCGAGATTTGTTCGCCGATAAAGACCTCTTCGACGTTGATATGGTCCCTGATGATGTGCATCCTTCGCACCAGCTCCTCCGGCGCCAGCAGCCACCCACACCTGAGACCACCCAACCCAAAGACTTTGGTCAGGCTCGAGGCCGAGATCACGTGGGGCGCCAGAGAAAAAGCGCTGAGACCTTTTTTCCCTTCCTGGAATCCCATATAGATCTCATCGATGAAAACCCATACTCCTTTTTCGGCCGCCAAAGCGAGGATCCCCCGAAGATTGGCGGGCTCCAGCAGGACTCCGCTGGGGTTATGCGGATTGGTCAGGACGATGAGTTTAGTCCTGGCTGTGAGGGCGGACTTTAACTCCTCAAGATCTACCTGGTAGCGGTTGTCGAATCGTCGCTCGATACGTCTGACCTCGGCCTCGAGAGCTTCGGGCACCGCGCGCAGAGGTTCATAGGCCGGCTTTTCAACCAGGACGGCATCTCCACGCGCCAGGAGCGCGGCACACACATAAAAAATCCCATGGGAGGCGCCGAGGGTCGGCAGGACGTTTTCGACCTTGACCTCGAAGCGACTCGCCAGAGCCTCCAGAAGAGGAGCGTATCCGTGGCTGTGCTCCCCGCGAATTTCTAATTCGCCTAAGTCCAGGTCAAGGTCTTTGATCGAAAGGTCGTCCAGCCCGCTGCGGCAGAGGTTGATCGAGGCTTTTCCCGGCTCTCGTTTGGCCCACTCCATGTATTCAAGAGGTTTGAACTTCATTTTTTGGCTCCTTTCGCCTGGAAAGATGATAAACTGGCAGGCCGGCCAGGATGATAGCGGACCCGGCCGCTCACAATCATGGCGGCGTCGAAAGAACTCAGCCTTCGTCTCAGTCCTTTGTCTTCAGCCACGTTTTTTCTTTTACCTAAATATCAATTCAAAAGCAACAAGAAACGTTGATCTCGTCATCTCGTCGCCTCCTGTGTCTCACCAAAAATATGAAAAGATCAAAGAAACTTAAAAATCGCCCTTGTTTTGTTCTTGACGAGATAGACGGGAAAGACGAGACGACGAGACAGACGGTTTTTTTGTTTGGAAAAAGGGCCAGTTTCCGCTACAATGAATGAACCTATTTTGGAATCATCATCCGAGGAGGAACCGATGAGAAAATATTTTGTTCCTGGTCTGATCGTTATGTTATTTCTGTCTTTGGTTTCGTCTCCCGTCTTCAGCCAATCCGCCAAGGAGCTGGTTGAGAAAATGATCGACGCCCAGGGCGGGCGAAAGGCTCTGGAATCCGTTAAGGACACAACGATCCAGGGCACGATGGAAATGATCCAGTACGGCATGAAGGGAACAATGACCATTTACCAGAAAGAGCCCAATAAGCTGCGCATCGAAGCTGAGGTCATGGGGATGACGGTCACACAGGGATTTGACGGCGAAAAGGCCTGGTGGACCAACCCTCAAACCGGGGCGACCGAAGTCATGCCCGACCGCATGGCCCAGGATATCAAAAAGCAGGCCCTGGGGAACGACTCCCTTCTCAACCCCGACAAATACGGAATCAAGTACGAGGCCAAGGGAAAAGAAAAGATCCAGGACAAAGATTATTTTCTCCTGGAACAGACTCTCCCCGACGGGAGCAAATCGATGATCTATCTCGACCCTTTGACTTATGTTGTTTACAAAACCAAGACAAAGACCGTGGACCCCCAGTCAGGCGCGGAGATCAACGTCGAGACCATTTTTGCGGACTATCAGAAGGTCGAGCCAATGGTTGTGGCCCATTCGATGACGGTTCTTCACGACGGGGCGGAATTCATGAAGATGGCTTTTTCCAAGATCACCTATAACTCAAACCTTGACGATGCGAAGTTCGCTATGCCGAAATGACCCGCCGAGGCGGTGACAACAGATCAGGCATCTCGGCGCTCACTTTATTGACTAAATGACGAGACAGACGAAATAGACGAGACGACGAGATAGACGTCTCTAAGTT
>CAVYOD010000027.1:0-226857 GCA_963770045.1 Candidatus Aminicenantota bacterium
TCTCCCCATTAAGACTAAATACATTGAGTAAGGAAGATAAATATCTATGCTGCCAGGGTTAAGCTTGAGGGCACGCTTGAATTCGTCCCCGGCGCTGGCGAGATCCCAATCAAAAAGCATTTTGAGGTAGCCGAGCGAGGCGTGCGCTTCTGCGAGCTCCTCATCGAGCTCAAGGGCTTTTTTTGCCGCCCCAATGGCCTTCGGATATCCCTCCTTGGGAGCGAGATAACCGCTAAGGAAAAGAAGGCTAAGGCACGTCGCCTGACCGGCATAGGCCAGAGCATAGCTTGGATCTTTGGTCAAAGCTTGTTCGAAAGTAGCCCATGACTTTGTTAAAATTTTCTTCAGTGATCGCTCTCTCTAAGAAATAGCGTCCGAGCATATAGAGATTGTAAGCTTGGGTCTTCTTCGGTAAGTGTCCGACCAGTTCTGCTTTTTCATTACTCAAGAGAGTGATCTTTAGTTTATCGGCAATCGTTGATGCGATCTCATCCTGGATAGCGAAGAATCCTTCAACTCGCGATCGTATTCTCAGACCAGAGATGAAAGCCATTCGTAATGTTGATCAGTTGGGCTGTGGCACGGAGCTTTGTTTCTACCTTCTGATACTGCCCTCAAGCACCGTTTCAACATCAAGCTTTCCCGATTTCTTTATATCTTCGGCCTTTCCTTTGAACTCAAAGGCTGAAGTCCTGGCCGGAACCTTAAGTTCTCTGATGTTGCTAAGCCGGCCGATGATCTCCTCGGTCATGCCGTCACAGAAGTATTCTTGGTCCTTCTGCGGGCTCATATCAACAAAGGGAAGGACGGCGATGGAGTTTTTCCATTTGGAAGCAGGGATTGCCTCTGGTTCAGGTCCCTTCAGGTGAAGGAGGAGGTTGATATCCAGGAGGACCGTGATCAGGACCACCAGAGGGATAAGGACCAGCTCCAGCTTGAACTTCCTCGGCTGCTCTCGTCCGGAAAACCAACGCCAGAGGAGCGTGCAGATAAGAGCACCGAGGAGCGTGAAGAAAGCGACGTCTAGCCATTTCTTATTAAGCTCCCAATGGGCGATCAGAATCCTATCGACAAACTCCAGAAACAGCCAGCCGCCGGCAATAAAGGCAGCCAGAGTCTCGATGATATGACGTTTTCTGAGCTTGGGAGAAAGCTTATAAGGGCAGATTTCTTCTCTTCCCCGGAAGGAGCTTTTTCCCCGTTGAAGGGGCGCATTTTTTACCCTTGTTCTGTTAGCCTAAAGCTGCCTGGATCAAGGGTAACAAGAAACAGGGTGAGAGTCAAATACGGAGAAGGCAGACCTGTGGATCGTCTCTATCAGTGAGGCGTAATTTCGCCACAAGCAGCGTCTCGCTTATATTCAGGAAGTCATGCCTGATGGCTTCGGGTTCAGCCTTCTTTATCATCAAGCAAAGCTCTTGACCTCTTGAAGATATGGTAAAATATTAATAATTCTCTTTAGCCGGCTGGAGAGAGACCCAACCTATTATCCCCCTTTTGCTGACTACAGCCGGCGTCTATCTGTGTCTAAAAACTGTGCAATCTGTCAGAACTGCAATGAGTTCAATCTATTAAAAAAATTCCCGATTTTTCAACAACGTTATGCACAGCGATTGTGGAAAATCCAGGACGATATGGTTTATCGACGCATCCGCTGAATCAAGATGAACCAGACAATCAGCAACAGTGCTTCAGGCCAGAACGGATGCGGCCGAGTCGAGTAGCCAGTCAGCTAGTCAAGTGCCCGTCAGCCCGGCCAGCCGCTGCCGGGCGTCGGCGACGTCGGGCAGGCCGGGGTCGGCGTCTTTATAGCTCACTTCTCCAAGCCGATCTTCTTCAACATCATCTCATACCTTGGATCGGAACGCAGGACAGCAAATCTGGGGTCAGCCTTCAAAAAAATCAAGTCGGCATCTCTTTCTCTGTATGCCGACTCCAATGATTCAAATGCTTTGTCTTTATCCCCCATGGCTGCCTGGATAGAGGCCAGGTAGTATTTGGAGACATAAGCATGCTTGGAAAGCTTGTCCAGTTCCCTGAGTATTTCATGAGCCTTTTCAAGATTCCCCGACATCACATATGCATAGGCGAGGTAGGATAAATATTCCGTGCTATTCCCGGAGAAGGCGACGGCTTTCTGGAGAGCAGCGATTGCTTCCTGAAATAATGACTTTTGGACATAACATATGCCGAGCATGGCAAGGGCATAAGGGTATTCGGGATCGAGTTCGAGCGACTTCTTGCACTGCTTGATAGCATCGTCATACCTCCCAGCTTGATACAGAATCCATGCAAGATTTCCCTGTGCGTGTAAAGATAATGGATCAAGTTCCAAGGCTGCTGAATTCTCTTCGATGGCTTTATCAATCTGCCCGTTGTTCAATAGAATATGAGCTCAGATTAGATGGGCACATCCATAGTTTGGATTTAGCTCCAGGGCTTTCCTAATATCAGATTCACCCCCCGGCCAATCATATTCAAAACGATATTTGATCAAGCCCGACAACGCTAGTGCCTCAGGCAGCTCATGATCAATTTTTAGGGCATGCTCCAATGCTTTTTTGGCCTTGGGAACCGCCTCATCGGCTGAAACAAAATGACAAGCTGAAAGGTCATAAGTGAACCACAGCCAGTCCGACATAAGCCAGCGAAAAGTTCGGATCTATTTCGATAGCCCGTTCGAAATGGAGGATGGCCTTTCTCCATTCTTCTTCCGTCAATTTGTTATTGAAAGCCACATCCCTCTCATATAAGAATCATATGCCTCAGTATTATCCGTATACCTTTTCACAACTCTGTCTTTCACTTCTCCCAGCAATTCGATTTTCAGCTTATTAATAATCTGAAGCGATATCTCATCCTGGATGGAAAAGATGTCCTTCAGCTCTCGGTCGTATGTCTCTGACCAGAGATGATAGCCATCGGCGATGTTGATGAGCTGGGCAGTGATCCGTAGTTCGTTCCCTGCTCTCCGAACACTCCCCTCAAGCACCGTATTCACTTTGAGCTTCTGGCCGACCTCCTGGATATCCTGGGCTTTCCCTTTGAAGAAAAAGGCCGAGGTCCTGGCCGGGACCTTGAGCTCTTTGATATTGCTCAGCCGGTTGATGAGTTCTTCGGTCATCCCGTCACAGAAGTACTCTTGATCTTTCTGGGGGCTCATATCAACGAAGGGAAGGACGGCGATGGAGTTTTTCCATTTGGAGGCGGGGATGGTCTCAGGTTCAGGTCCTTTCAGGTGGAGGAGGAGATTGATATCGAGGAGGACTGTGATCAAGACAACCAGAGGTATCAGGACGAGTTCCAGCTTGAATTTCCTTGGCTTCTCCCGGCCGGAAAACCAACGCCAGAGCAGGGTGCAGATAAGAGCACAGAGGAGGGTGATGAAACGTGATGTCGATTGTTTTATCTGGAAGTGACAATGGGCGACCAGAATCCGGTCGACGAACTCATGAATCAGCCATCCGCCGGCAATGAAGGCAGCCAGGATTTCGATGATCCTCTTCTTCCTCAGATCCAAGAAGAAGGACTTTACCCCGGTGCTCATGCCATCCTCACACCTCAAAATGCTCCCAAAGGAAACTCGGCACTATCGAGGACTCACCGATTAAAGTGCATCGACAAGCTCTATTTCGCCATGTATTGTCGCAACCAATCGACTGATCGGAGCGAATTGCTTTCGGGAAGCCTGTGGCCGCTTTGGCTAAAATTCCAGCTTTTTAATTTTAACCTTCAGAGAAGCATATAGCCTTTGGGACGAGTCGCCACATGGAAGAATTCGTCGGAACGCCCGGCGAGGAGCAATATGGGTGCTTTGATTCCTTGGGCCAGATTTGTTGGGGTCACAGGATACATCCAGGGCTCGGAGACTGCGGCCACACACCCCACCGCTGCTTTTACGTTTGGGTTCAGGGCTGCGAAAATAAGAGCTATCACGCCACCCATACTGTGACCGAGAGGACTCCGAAGCTTCGTGACATCTACTTCGACTCGAGACTTAAGGGGCTCCAATGCCTCGGAAATAATCGCCAACCGGTTCCAATCACTCCATCACGAGATCCTGAAGAACCATTTTTGCTCAAAATACATAGAACCCACGGATAGAAAATCATTGTATATGGAACGCTCCCCATGAAATTGAGCGTCAAGGGCAAATACCGCAAACCCAAGTCGGAGCAGGCTCTCTCAGAGATAATCTTGCCCCTCTCAAAGCTTTCTGTTCGCCACCAAACCTCTTTCGATCCGGAGCCGGCATGGATAAGCAGGATGAGCGGGAGGCGGCCCTTTTGATTTTTTGGCAATGCTAGGTAGCCCGGGACTCTCGCTCCTGAACGCCAGTGAAGACTATTTTTTCACGAGTATACAAATCAGTTTCGCTTCGCTCCAGCACTCGTGCGTCAAGAGGGACTGTTTGATCGTAACGAAAGAGGGCGGAAACAGCTCGAAACGTTGACGGATCAAGCGGCTTGGATCCTACAGTTGGATCGATATTCTGGTCTGCCGATGCCACGGCATTGGCAAAAATCGATGATTAGAGCGATCAGCAGGGGGCTTAGAAGTCTGTAAAAATCTGATTTACGGAATCCGTGACAATAATCTCGTTGTTTATAGGTATGCATGTTACACCTCAAAATGCTCCCATTCGTATTTCACCCGCTCCATGAGCTTCTGGAAGCGCGGCTCGCCGTGGATGTTGGAGAAGAAAGGGTCAAATTCATTGAGAAATGGATAGTTGATATATCCGCAATTCACCGCAATCTCTAACCATTCCAAGGCTTTTTCCTTTTCATCGATCAATGCGTAGCATTCTGCCATAAAGAACGCCATTTCATCGTCCGCGATTTTTTCCCGTTCTGCCGTAATAAGTTCGATGGCTTTTTCTTTTTCTCCTCTCAGAGCGTATTTAAGAAAAAGCCCCTGCCAAGCGTAAAGCGATTGCGGGGTATCTTTGACAATAAGATCAATAATTGAAAGGCTTCATCAAAGCGCTTATTGTATGAAAGGATCCAAGCATAAATCCACCTATTCCATGGATTTTCGGGTTCCATTTCATAGAATTTGCGTTTATATTCGAGAGATATATCAAATCGGCCTTCTAATTCAGCCAACCAACCGGGCATCATATGATTGAGGGGAGTTAGAGGGTCAATTTCGATAAGCTTCTCGGCTAGCGGCTTTGCCTCAGAATTCTTTCCCGATGTGGCATAGAAATAGACAAGCCAGAACAAAGCATCTGGGTTCTGAGGATCCATAGCAATCGTTTGCTTTAGATGCTTGACAGCCTTTTGCATATTCCTTCGTTGATATTGGACCAAGGCTGAAAGAAAATGGCCATACAGGGAATTAGGATTCAATTCAAAAATTTTGTTCACGTGTTCTTCCATTTTCTCAATATATTTCTCTTTGTCCACTGCCATAAAAGCATACCTCAAATATATAGAACCTTCTGTTGCGTATAACAATTCGTTTTTGCCAATGATCTTTAATCCTCTCTGAATTTCTTTTAATGCCCGCCCCAATCCATCTTCAGACCAACTCCAAAATTCTTTTTTAGCTCGAAGATAACATTCATAGGCATGCACGTTTTCGATCGGCCGATCGGCTATCCGACTCTCCTCTTCATGACTTAGCTTCATCTTGAGTACATCTACGATTTTGCGGGAAATCTTCTCCTGCATTGCAAAGACATCATCCAGCGTGCCGTTATATTTTTCTGCCCAGAGGTGGGCGTCGTTTCTTGCATCAATCAGCTGGGCGGTGATCCGGAGGTCGTTGCCGGCTTTTCTGACGCTTCCCTCCAAAACATACTGGACATTTACTTCTTGTGCTATTTCCTTGATTTTCTTTTTCGTGCCTTTGAAAGTCATCGCCGAGTTTCTGGATATGACAAGGAGGTCGTGGACATGGGAAAGATCCGTGATGATCTCTTCGGTCATTCCATCGCAAAAATATTCCTGGTCTTTCTGCGGGCTGATGTCGGCGAACGGAAGACGACAATGGATTTTTCAGGTCTTGCCACCGGCCAGCTTTAAAACGTCAGACTTCTTATTTGTTGCGTCGGCGTCCTGCCGCCCACTGCAAAGCTTGAAGATTACCCAGGCGATCCCGAGGCAAAAGGCAACGATCCCTATCAGTAGCTTCTTTCCTGGAATGCCTGCGATATGAAAAACGAGGTTCAGATCTATTGCTAGGGCGACCAAGGATAATCAATGGGACCAGAAGGACTTCAACCTTAACGTTTCCCGGCCTCTTCTCTGATCCTCCGAACCACCGCCACATGATGGTGGAGAGCAAAGCTCCGAGACGGAGACGAACGGTCAGATCGATCTGTCATTTCTCGGGAAGCTCGTAGTGACCGACTAAGAGCCGTTCGACAACCTCCATAAACAGCCATCCGCCGCCTATGAAGGCGGCCAGGGTCTCGATGATGTGCCGTTTTCGGAGCTTAGGAGGAATTGCGGATGAAGGAATCCTTGATTTCCTTGGAAGGAGCCTTTTCCCCGTTTGAAGAGGTCATTCGTTTCCCCAACCTGTATGCTTTTGCGGGCTGGGTCAAGGGTAACAAGAAACACTGTAAGAGTCAAATACGGAGAAGGCAGACCTATCCTCAAACCCGTGTGACACACGGGGGACAAAATTGCTAAAAATGGCTAATTTAGATAACAGGCTAAAAAGAAAAAAACGAAAACACTCAAAAATCAGGGGAAAACGGAAAATATGGCTGGGTGAGTGAGGGGACTTGAACCCCCAACCTTCGGATCCACAGTCCGATGCTCTAACCAGTTGAGCTACACTCACCGTGTTGAGAAGGGAGCCAATTTTCGCATCTTAACCGTATTAAGTCAATAGATTCAGCGAGGTGAAAATGTACAAAGTATAAACGTGGAAACGTAACTGCGTGTTAAGGTGCGAGCGCATTTATTTTAGGAAGGTGGGAAACGATGGGCAATTTGGCGACGTAAGGATGGGCATGCGCAATATCGGTTATAGATCGACGGTATTTGAATGGCTCCAGCTTTCTTGACGAGACGAACGGGATGGACGAGAATGACGAGACGGACGTCTTTACTTTTGTCCTTCGATCAGATCAAGGACGTCCGGTGAGTCGCGCCATTTCTCGCGCACCTTAACCTGCAAATCGAGGTAGACCTTTGTTTCCAGAATGTCCTGGATCTCCCGGCGGGCCTCGATGCCGATTGTCTTGATCAAACTTCCGTGGCGCCCGATAATGATCTTCCGGTGATTGTCTTTTTCCACAAAAATGCTCGCTCTGATATAGGTAATCGGGAGATAGCGTTTTTTTTGTTTTTCAGCTTCCTCGGGGGTCTCTCCAAGAGCTCCCGCCTCTGCTCCCGCTTCAGCTCCAGATTCCGCCGCACCGGCCTCCTGGCCTTTTCTTCTTTTTCGCTGCAGGCTCTCGCCCTCTCCCTCTTTTCCCTGGCCCTCTTCCGCCTCCCCACCCGCCTGTCCCTCCGCTCCCCGTCTTCTCTATTTTTTCGATGTATACGGCGGTTACAAAAGGCAGCTCTTCCTCGACATGGTTAAGGAGCTTCTCTCGGATTATCTCAGAGAGAAGGAAGCGTTCACTCTGGTCGGAAATCTCGTCATCGGAGAAGAGCTTCTCGGCCTCCGGAAGGTTCTCGTAGATCCTCTCTTCGAGCACACCGAGGTTGATCCCCTTGAGCGCCGAGATGGGGATAATCTCTTTGAAAGGCAGCAAGTCTTTGTACTTGTCGATCATCGGCAGAATTGTATCTTTCCTGACGATATCGACCTTGTTGATGAGGAGGAAAAGGGGAGTGGTAACCCTCTTGAGCGTCTCCAGGACGAACTCATCGCCGTGTCCGTATCTCTGGGTTGCGTCGATGAGAAGACAGATCAGGTTCGCTGTCTCAAGGGACGAGTAGACGAAGCGCATCATCCGTTTATTCAGGCTGTGGAGCGGCTTGTGAATTCCGGGATTATCGATGAAGATGATCTGGCCCTTTTCCGTCGTCTTGATCCCCAGGATACTGATCCGTGTTGTCTGCGGCTTATCCGAGATGATCGCGATCTTCTGGCCGAGGAGCGTGTTGAGGAGGGTGGATTTGCCGACGTTCGGCCGGCCCACCAGGGCGACATAGCCGACCCTCACCGCCTTCTTTTTTAGGACCGTTTTTTTCGCTCGAGGCATTTTGCCGCTCACGCCTTCGGCGCGCCGCCCGTCTTCTTGATTCGCAGTCTCTTGATCTTTTTCTGATCGACGTCGAGGATCTCAAAGCTCAGCCCCTTGATCTTAAACACTTCCCCTTTCTTGGGTAAACGCCCCAGGTCGTGGGTGATCAGCCCGCCCACGGTGATAAAATCGTCCTCAGCCAGGTCCTGATCGAACAGTTCCTCCAGCTCCTCGACCTCGACCGCGCCGGTGACAGTGTAATCAAAGGGACTGTTCTCGCTGATCTGGGATTCCTCGTTGTCATATTCGTCATGGATTTCGCCGACGATCTCTTCGAGCAGGTCTTCCATGGTCACCAGGCCCGAGACGCTGCCGTGCTCATCCACGACCATCGCCAGTTTGAGCTTGACCTTCTGGAACTCCCTGAGCAGCTCCGAGACCTGCATGGATTCGGGGACGAAAGTGACCGCGCGGATCAGGGCGTCGATGGGTTGATTCTTATGTTTTTCGTCCGAATATTCGAGAAGGTCTTTGGCGATGATCACGCCTTCGATGTTGTCGATCCGGTCCTTGAAGACCGGGATGCGCGAATATTTTTCCCGAATGATCAGGTCTTTAATGTTGTCGATCGTGGCGTCCTTCCCGATAGAGACCATGTTGACCCGCGGAGTCATAATCTCCCGGACGACGGTATCTCCGAATTCTACGACGCTCCGCAGAAGTTCTCTGTCCTCTTTCTCGATGATACCCTCTTCTCGGGCTTCATCGATGAACGTATCGATCTCTCCCTCACTGGCCTCCCGTTCCAGCTCATTCTCCTCGACCCTTTCCTCCATGGCGCAAAACTTTTTCGAAGGGATGAGGAGCGGAGTCGCAAGGACGTAGACGAACCGGAGCGACGGCAATAACAGGCTGAGCACTTTGTCTTTGTTAACAGAATTCAAGAGGCGCGGGAGATAATCAAAAATCGCAAAATAAATGGCCACCAGGACCAGGAAAAACCAGAGCGGCCAGAGCCGCATCTTGGGAAACATGAGGAAGAGAAAAACCAGGAACGCCAACAGGAAAAACATGCGGATATAATCGACCGCGACGGTGAGCTCGTCATGATGGTCCAGGATGCGCTGCCGTTTTTCTTTTTCTTGGTCCTCGAGATGCCGGGAGAGAGATATCTTGGAGAACGAATTCAGGGAGACATGGGCGAGCGAGAGCAGAAAAGTGACCAGGAAGCTCAGCGCAGACCGGTCCATTGGGTAATGTTCGTGCCCATCTCAGTCGGGAATGTACCTTTTCCTCATCTTTTCTTCCTCGGCCTCAATGTCGCGGAAATGTTTGAACCCGAGGAGGTGCAAAAAGCCGTGGATGGTCAGAATCGACAACTCTGTCTCCAGGCTGTGCTTCAGGCGAACGCTCTGCTCCAGGGCCTGGGGCACGGAGATGACGATGTCCCCCAGGTAGAACTTGCCCTCGGCGTCGGCTTCGTGATGGGGGAAGCTCAGGACGTCCGTCGGCCCATCCTTCTTGCGATATTGGCGGTTGAGCTGGGTGATCGTCCGGTTGTCCACGAGGGCAAGCACCAGACCCGGCTCTTTCAGGCGATAATGCCCGGCGAGGTTCTCGACGAGCGTCCGCAGCCTGCGGACCGGGACGCGGTGCTCATGTTGTTGATTGAGAATTTCGATCATTGGCTTTTTTGGCTCTCTGGTTCTTTTTTTCAGGAACGTTTTCAAAGTCGAAGCCCGGATACTCCACCCTCGGATGATAGATGGAATAGAGAACGGAGAGGAAGGACGAGGCGATCGTCCTCAGCTCCTTGAGGGAGAAGTCGCAGTCATCAAGCTGCCCGTCCTGAAGATAGTTGTTGAAGATATCGGTGATGACTCTCTTCAGGCTGTCCCGGGTCGGGTTCCTGAGGCTCCGCGACGCGGCCTCAACCGAATCGGCCAGCATGATCAGCGCGGCTTCCTTGCTCTGCGGCGAGGGCCCCGGGTAGCGATAGTTTTCCTCGCCCAGCTTTTCGATCTCCGGCCCATATTTTTCCCTGGCCTTTTGGTAGAAATAGCGAACCAGCGAATTTCCGTGGTGCTGCTCGATGATATCACTCACCTTTTTCGGGAGCTTGAGCCTCTTGGCCAGCTCGGCTCCCTCTTTGACGTGGTTGATGATCACCAACGTGCTCATGCTCGGGGTTAGATCTTTATGGATGTCCGGAATCTTGATCGTGTTTTCGATGAAGTATTCCGGCATCTTGATCTTGCCGATGTCATGGTAGAGCGCCCCCGCCTTGACCAGCATCGCGTCGAGCTTGATGTCCTCGGCCGCCTTTTCGGCCAGGCTGGAGACGAGGAGGGAATGGTGGTAGGAGCCGGGTGCCTCGAGCGCCAATTGCCGGAAGATCGGAAGGTCGGAGTTCGTCAGCTCCAGGAGCTTGGTCTGGGTAAGAAAGTTGAAGGTCGTCTCATAGGCCGGCAGCAAAACGAAGGCCAGGGCCGCGCTCAGCACTCCGCCCAAGATTCCCATGACGATTTCGACCGCCAGAAAGTCGATCCCCCCCATTTTTTCCCGAATCAGGTAGAAAGTGATCAGGACAAAGACATTGACCGGCGCCACCACGAACAGTCCCGCGCGCAGGGTCGACGTCCTCTTTTGCCGCTGGTAGTATTTGATCCCGTAGATCGCAGCCAGGCCGCCCATCAGGCTGTAAATACCGACATAGAAATTGGCGTTCAGGAAGTATCCGGCCAGGAGGCCGTTGAGGACGGCGCAGACGAGGGCGACATGGTTAGTGGTCAAAAATGCGAAGAGAAGGACACCGAATTGAAGGGGAAAGGCGAAATAGAAGATCTCCTGATCGCCTAGAAACGGGAAGGTCAGGTGTTCGCTGATGTCCGCGGCCAGGAAGGCGGACAGTTTGTAGGCGAGCAACCCAAGAGTGAGGGTGATCCCCATGACGGCGAATTTTTTGAGCGCCGTGGGGATCCTGAGGACGGATCTAAAGTAAAACCAGAGAGCGACAAAGATCAAAGTGAAGAGCAGAAATGTCCCGATAAAATTCTTCAGCCAGCTCGACTTGGTGCGCAGGTTCCGGTTGATGATCCGGATCTGTTTGATCGCTTCGGCGTTGACTTCGTCGCCTTTGCGAATAATGACCTTTCCCTTCTTGATGGTGTAAAAAACCGGCTCGACCGCATCGCGGGACTGCTTGCTCCGGATCTCGGTCTCAACCTTGTTGAACGAGACGTTGGGCGCGAGGAAAAGGTCGGAGAGGCTGGTCAGGAGGGCTTTGTTCCGGGCCGAAAGGTCGAGGCGGGCGATTTCCGCCGCCATGAGCTCCCTGGCCTCCTTGATGTCCAGGATCTCGCTGACCCGGGCGGTCCGCTCGTTTTCCGGGCCGCGGAGCAGAGTGAAGCCCCTCTCCGCCTCGCGGTGAATAAAGAGATTCTTGGAGAGGATGTTGCCCTGGTTCGAGATCTTGCCGAGGAGGCTGACCAGGATGTCCTCGAGGGCGGACGAAAAATCAGCCCTCGCCAGTGCCTGGAGCTCATCGGGATTGACTTCGAGGCCGAACTTGTCAATGACCATCTTCTGGAGCTCTTCGAGCTTCTTGGGGGAGCCGGGACTTTGGCGCCACTCCCGTCCCATGGCAAAGAACTGCCGGATTTTTTCTTCGCTGTTGAGGAAAACGTTGGGATCAAAGACATAGACAGGAAGGATCGCCTCTTCCGCCTCCGCCTTTCTTTTCTCGGTGGTGTCGCGATCTTCAATCGTCAGTTCGGCCGGGGCGATGATGTCCTTTGGGGCGATCTCGCCCTCCTTGAGGACCGGAAGAGACTTGAGAGGCAGGTAGGAGATGAGGCTGGAGAGGATGGCCACAAAGACGAAGATCAGGACAAACGGGTTTTCGAACACCCTCTGCCAGATCGTCGTCTTCTCTTCTTTGGGGGGAGCGGCTGGCTTGTAGTCCTTTTTGGGCAGAATCTCCGCGCCCTTAAAAAACTTGAACTTCTTGAAGAGCACAGGGTTCATCGTCGGTTCATTCTTTTGAGGCCCTCGACTCCGCTTTCTGGTAGGCCTTGATGATCTTCTGGACCAGGGGGTGGCGAACCACGTCTTTGTCGTTGAAATAGACGAAGGCGATCTCCTTCAGCCCGGAGAGGATCCGGATCGCTTCCAGGACGCCCGACCTCCTGGGCTGGGGCAGGTCGATCTGGGTGATATCGGCCGTGACGACAACCTTGGAATCAAAGCCGGACCTGGTCAGGAGCATCTTCATCTGCTCTCTGGTCGTGTTCTGGGCCTCGTCCATGATGATGAAGGCGCCGTTGAGGGTTCGGCCGCGCATGAAGGCGAGCGGAGCGATCTCGATGACCCCCCTCTCGATCAAACGGTCGGCCTGCTCCCTCTGGCTGAGGTCGAAGAGGGCGTCGTAGAGGGGACGTAGGTAAGGGTTGATCTTCTGGGTGATGTCTCCGGGGAGGAAGCCGAGCCTTTCTCCCGCTTCAACGGCGGGGCGGGTCAGGATGATCCGGCTCACGAGCTTCTGTTGAAGAAACGAGAGGGCCATGGCCATGGCCAGATAGGTTTTCCCGGTGCCCGCCGGGCCAATCCCGAATACGAGATCATAGGTCTTGATGGCCCGGATATATCCCTGCTGGTTAAGGCTCTTGGGGGTGACTGATTTTCGGGACAGGCTCAGGGCCTCCGCCGGGAAATACTCTTCCAACGGCTTGGGGTGGCCCTCTTCGAGGAGGTCGAGGACGATCAGGAAGTCTTCCTCCTTGAGGGCGTGCCCCTTTTCCTCCAGGTCCTTGACCTTATTGAAATAGAACTTAGCGAACTCGACCTTCTTGGGCTCGCCGTCGATGAGGAGGCAGTCGCCCCGGACGGAGAGGGCGACCCCGAGGCGATTTTCCAACTTTTTCAGTGTTTTGTCGAGGACGCCGAAGAGCGCAGTTTTGTGGATGTAAGGGTGGGCAACTTTTTCCATATTAGAGACTTAGAAGGAAGGGATGGTCTTGGCGCATTTAGTCTGTTGGGTAAATTATAGCTAGATTATAAACACTAAAAGGAGGCTTGTCAAGGAGGAGCGACGTCGAGGAGCGGGTAGGCCTCGGGCAGCTAAATAATTTCCAGCGCGTCTTTTTCCGGCAGCTTGGGGAAGGGGGCATGCGGTTCCTGCTGGTACCAGAAGCCGACAGACGAGATATCGTCCTGAAGAGGGAGGTATCTCCCCCCCGAGCGCCAGCCTAGAGCCTGGATGGTGACCTTAAGGTCCTTCTCAAACCTGACCGGGTCCATGATGTGCCAGCGGTAGAGCCCGAAGCGCTGCTGGACGTCATAGTGCCCGTCGCCCCGGATGACCTGGGCCAGGCCACTGTAGGGTGTCGAGTGCTCAGTATAGCGGACTTCACCGTTCGGCCCCTTGGCGTCAAAATCGTAGGAGCCGCAAAAATAATCTTCCGTGCCCGTGCCGCAAATCGTCGGAAAATCCTGGTCGCCGTCGATGTAGAACTTGATCTCTCCCTCGCCCCACCAGCCGTTGTTGTGGACTCCCCAGGCCATATAGGTCCCAACGTAATGTCCCCAACCTTTGACACCGTCAAGGAGCGTATAGACGTTTTTGTAGGGCAGGGGATTGACGCGTCGAAACTGGGCATGAAAATAGGCCGCGTCGGCGGGGATATCGGTCAGAGTATAATTGATCTGGTAATAGAGTGTGAAGTCATCGTCGGCCAGGTTCTCCAGAGTGATTTTAAAGGATTTGCGGAACGGCATCTCCCAGTAGCAGTTGAAGGCGCTTCCCGGGTTAACGCAAACCGCAAGGGAGGAAATCTGAGCATACCTCCCCCAGCCGCAGGCGAAAAAATCTCCCACCGGGCATTCGACCGAAGGCTCGGTCTCCCCGTCCCAGTAGAACCTGATGATCGCAAAGCGCCAGTTGCCGGCCGGGGTCAACCAGATCTGTTGAATGGCGCCCGAACCCTGAACGCTGGCCATGACAAATGTCTGCTTCGGCTTGATGACAACATAAGGGGAAACCTTCCAGCCCTGCCCGAGGTCGCGGGCCGATTTCATGGCCGGCCCGTCTAACGACATTCCGCCCTTGCCTTTCTCCCCGCTGAAATTCTCGGGGCTGATCGACCTCGTCTTGGCATGCGAGAGCCGGCTCAAGCTCCCGAGGTTGAGATGAAGTCCGTCATAGACCTTCTCTTCTCCGGCATAAATAAAGAGCGCGGCGGCGATAAGAACAAAACAGACCTTGACCCATTTCGTTTTCATTTTGCCTCCTCAGGGGACACTCCCCGACAGCATGCTTGATTGATTACCCAGGGGATTTATATTGTGTTGGACCTGTCCTGTCAAGGGGGCCGGAACTTCAGATCTTGTCCTTATTGCTAGTCGTAGATCTTGATTTCCTTGCCAAGGAGGTACTTGTCAAACCAGTTGCCGATGTGCTGGAGCCTCTCGACCCGATGCGAAGGTTTTCCGGAGCGCGACAGGTCATGGGTTTCGCCTGGGAAACGGACCATAACGGCCGTCTTCCGCTGGGCCTTCAGGGCACGAAACATCGGTTCTCCACCCTGTCCCGGCGGCGCTCGTAGATCTGAATCGCCTTCAATGAACATCATCGGCGTCTGGATTTTTGCGGCGTAACGGACCGGTGAGCGGGCCAGGAATTCCTCGGGATTCAGGAAAGGAGTCGACCGGAACCAAGTCGGGGTGAACAGCGTGAAATCCGCCGTATACCAGAATGCCTGCCAATCTGCCACCGACCTTTGCGAGACCGCAGCGGCAAACCTGTTCGTCTGGGTCACCGTCCAGTTGGTTAAGAGCCCGCCGCCGCTCCCTCCGGTCACGCCGAGCCGTTTTTCGTCTACGTAGCCGCGCTTCACCACCGCGTCGACTCCGGCCATAAGGTCCTTGAAGTCGTCGCCTGGGTAACGGTACTGGATGAGGTTCGAAAACTCCTGCCCGTAGCTCGTGCTGCCGCGCGGGTTTACGAATAACACGACGTACCCTTTGGCGGCGAGATAAAGGAATTCATGGTACATCGTATGGCCGTAGGGGACATGCGGGCCGCCGTGGATTTGAAGAATGAGGGGATATTTCTTGCCCGGGTCGAATCCCGGCGGCTTCAGGATCCAGGCGTTGATCTTCCGTCCGTCGAAACTCGGGTACCAGATCTCCTCCGGTGGTCGAACATCCAGTTCAGAAAAAAGGCCGCCGTTGAGGTCGGTGAGCTGGGTCAATTTGCCGTTCGCCGGATCAAACAGGAAGAGGTCGCAGACACGCACGGTATCGCTCAGGGTCACGGCGAATTTCGTGGCATCCGGTGTCGCCGAATAAGCGAAGATATCGTGATCCCCAGTGGTCAGCTGCTCCAGGCGGCCCGTGGCGGCATCGATCCGGACAAAATTGCCCCGGCCCTGCTGCATCGTGGCCAGGATCAGCGCTTTTCCGTCGGACGTCCAGACGAGGGGCTGCGAGTCCTCTCCGCGCGGCGGCCGCTGGTCTCCCGTCACGTCGCTCCCGATCTCATAATCATAGCCTGCGGTCAAGTTTACGGCTTTGCCATCAGAGAAAACAAAGACCTCGGACTGGGTGTGGGACCGCACCTGGGAAGGATTGATGAACCCGGCGAAGGCGAAGCGGGCTCCCTCCGGCGAGGGAGCGACGTCCCCTACCGGCCCGTTGATGTCGATGAGTTCGTGGGTCTCCCCTCCGGACGGGGAAATCCAGTAGGCATTTGAGTCGGGGGGGAAATAATACGGCTCATCGACGCGGTTCGAGACGAAATAAATCTTCGTTCCCTCCCGGCTCCAGGAAAGGTCCCCTTCGGCATACTTGCCGGATGTGAGCGGCTTCGCCTCGGCGGGTTCGGTCTGGTTGAAATCCACGGGAACCAGCCAGATGTGCGGCACGCTTGTCGGGTCAAGCCAGCCGGCGCCATCGAGCCTGTAAATTGCACGCGTGATGATCCGGACATCGCTCTTCCGGGGCGGAGTTCCGCCTTTTTTCTTTTCTTCGAGGTCCGCGGCTGTGGCCGACGAGGTAAAAGCGATTGTTTTCCCATCGGGAGACCAAACGGCCGGCGAAGTTCCCTTGGGCAGGTCGGTCAACTTGCGCGCTTCTCCTCCACTCATCTGAAGAAGGTAGATCTGTGGCGCCTCGCGCTCTCCGGCCCGGCAGAAAGCCAGGGTGCGGCCGTCCGGCGCCCACCTGGGCGCCCGGTCCCAGGGGCCGGCCGTGAGCCGCCGGGGAGGGAGGGAGCCGGTGGTCGAAACCAGCCAGAGGCTTGTATCGTAGCGATCCTCTTTCTCGTTGACCGTTACTAAAACGTAGGCAACCTGGCTTCCGTCCGGCGATATCTGCGGGTCGGCCACCCATTGGAACCGCAAGAAATCTTTCTCGGTGATGGGGCGTTTTTCAGCCCGCGCCGTGTCCGTCACAAGCAGGGGTCGCCGTGAAAACACAGAAAACAGCCGCGGCAAGGATCGATTTCCTCATCGTCTGCCTCCTTTGAAATTCCCGATGGCTAGAGAGCCCGATCTCCCTCTTCGCAGGACTCATTTGGGCAGGGGATGAAAGAGGAGAGGACATTTTGTTTTATCCGGGGGATCACCAAAGAATTATAGGGGGTTAGGTCCGCCCAGGCAAGTCTTTTCACCCCACCCGTCTCTTTGGCTGGAACAAACATGCCTCCGGATAGACCCCTGATCTCCAAACAGCGGAGGCGCTTCATCGACTCATCCGGCGCTTGAATTGTGGGCTCATTTGGTGTATAAATGGCTTAAATTTTTGGAGTTTTAGCCTTAAACGAAGGAGACGACATGGAGAAGGAATTCACAACAGTTTCAATCCCGACCTCTCTTTATAAAAAGATCGAAGAAACGATCAAAGGAACCGAATATACCTCTGTCGCAAGCTATATCGCCAAGATCTTGAGAGAAAGCCTGTCCAAAGCCGAAGAGAGCAAAGATGTCTTCAGCAAGGAAGATGAGGAAAAGGTCAAGGAGCGACTGAAAGCGCTGGGGTATATTGATTAAGTCGGATCCGTTGATTATATCGATCCCGATGCGCCCATCTCGTTCAACCGCGATGGCGCCCTTTTTGCGTTTTTTTTAGCCGCTCACAGCTCACGGCTCACAGCTCACTTTTCTTAAGGAGTTTGACATGATTCTTCCTCACGGAGGCAGACTGGTCGACCGCATCCTCAAGGGTGACAAGAGGGAGTGCGCCCTCGCTAAGATAAAGACCCTCCCCACGCTGATCCTGGATTCCGAGTCTATATCTGACGTTGAGAATATCGCCACCGGCGTCTACAGCCCTCTCCAGGGTTTCTTGGGAAAAGAGGACTACCGTAACGTCCTTAACCAAATGCGGCTGGCCAGCGACCTTCCCTGGACGGTCCCCATCGTGCTCGACATTGGCCGGGAAGAGGCCTCGCGGTGGAAAGAAGGCGAGGAAATCCTTCTGGTCACGGAGAGCGGTCAGCCGGTGGCCCTGTTCACCCTCGAGCAAAAATTCGAGTTCAGCAAAGAAGAACTGGCCGATAAGATCTACCAGACGACCGACCCGAAACATCCGGGAGTGGCCAAGGCCCTGGCGATGAAGGATGTCCTCGCGGCCGGTCCGATCGACCTCATCCAGGAGTCTCCCACTCCTTTTGACCGGTACAAGCTCAGCCCCAAGGAAACGAGGATCCTGTTCAAGGAAAAAGGGTGGAAAACCGTAGTCGGGTTCCAAACCCGGAACACTCCCCACATAGGTCATGAGTACCTCCAGAAGACAGCCCTGACCTTCACCGATGGGATCTTCGTCAACCCGGTGATCGGAAAAAAGAAAAAGGGGGACTTCAAAGACGAAGTCATCCTGGCTTCCTATGAGGAACTGATCAAGAACTACTACCTCAAAGAGCGGGCGGTGATGGCCATCCTCCAGATGGAGATGCGCTACGCCGGGCCCCGAGAGGCCATTCATCACGCCATTATCCGGAAAAACTTCGGCTGCACCCACTTCATCATCGGCCGCGACCACGCCGGCGTCGGGACCTATTACCATCCTTACGCGGCCCAGGATATTTTTGAGGAGTTCCCCGACCTGGGCATTGTCCCGCTCTTCTTCAAGTCGTTCTATTTCTGCAAGAAATGCAATTCTGTGGTCAACGAGAAAATCTGCCCCCACCCGGCCTGCGACCAGATCCAGTTCAGCGGGACGAAGATCCGGGACATGCTGGTCAAGGGCCAAGTTCCGCCCGCCGAGCTGATGCGGCCTGAAGTGGCCAAAATCATCATGCAGTTCAAAGAGCCCTTTAACGATTGAGACACGAATCGAGGAAAGTCGAGGTCTGAAATGAAGAGAAAAGTCCTGATCATCGGGTTGGATTCAGCCCCCGGGGAGATCGTTTTCGGCCGCGCTGACGAGCTCCCGGTGCTCAAAGGGCTGGCCGGGAGCGGCATCCACGGAAAAATGAGGAGCTCGGATCCTCCGATCACCATTCCCGCCTGGATGGTCATGTCCACCGGAAAAGACCCCGGCCGGCTGGGACTCTACGGCTTCCGCCATCGCAAGGGCTATTCCTACAATGAGATGTGGATCGCAAACTCCAAGGCCATCAAGGAGCGCGCGATCTGGGACATCATCGGCGATTTCGGCGGCCAGAGCTGCCTGGTCAGCGTTCCCCCGAGCTATCCTCCCCATCCTGTGCCCGGAAACCTCATCTCCTGCTTCATCACTCCGAGCAAGGAGCGGGAATATACGTATCCCCAGGCTCTCAGACAGGAAATCGAGGAGCGCTTCGGGCCCTACATTTTTGATGTCGTCTTCCGGACGGAGGATCGCGACCAGATCCTGTCCGAGATCTACAAGATGACCGAAAAGCGCTTCGAGGTCATGGACTATCTCATCACCCATAAGCCTTGGGATCTGTTTATGTTCGTGGAAATAGGTGTCGACAGAGTCCAGCACGCCTTCTGGAAGTACATGGACCAGGCTCATCATCTTTATGAGCCGGGCAACCGCTTCGAGAATGCGATCATCGAGTATTACAAATTCTTGGACAAGAAAATCGGCGCCCTCCTCAAGAAGGTCGATGATGACACGGTCGTCCTGGTTGTATCCGATCACGGCGCCAAGCGGATGAAGGGCGCCTTCTGCGTCAACGAATGGTTGATCGAACAAGGGGATCTGGTCGTCAAAGCGAGGCCGCAGAAGCCGACGAGCCTCGACGACCTTCCGATCGACTGGTCGAAGACGAAAATCTGGGCCTGGGGCGGCTACTATGCCCGGATCTTCCTCAACGTCGAGGGCCGGGAACCCCAGGGGATCATCCCTCCCGAAGATTATGAGAAGGAACGGGATGCGCTGATCGAGCGTCTCCTGGCAATCCGCGGGCCGGCCGGAGAAGAGTGGAAAACGAAGGTTATTAAGCCCCAAGAGTATTACCAGGAGCTCAACGGGGAGTACCCCGATCTCATGGTCTATTTTGATGACCTCTACTGGCGCTCGGCCGGGACGCTCGGGTACGGGACAAAATTTCTGCTCGAAAACGATACCGGGCCGGACGACGCGGTCCATGCCCAGGAGGGGATGTATATTCTTTACGACCCGAAGAACAAGAAGAAGCTGGAGAAAGACATAGACATCCTGGATATCGCCCCCACGGTCTTGGATGTCCTGGGCATCCCCGTTCCGGAGGACATGAGAGGGAAAATTATAACGGATCACTGATTTAAGGAGTTGTTCATAGATGACGAAGTCAAGCTGCAAGGATCAAAAAGGTTTTACTTTGTGGTTTACCGGGCTTCCTTGTTCCGGGAAGTCGGCCATCGCCGACCGCCTGGCCGAGGTCCTGAAGGAACGGGGTTTGAGGGTTGAGCGGCTGGATGGAGACATCGTCCGTCAGAGCCTCACCCGCGACCTGGGATTTTCCAGGAAAGACCGGGACGAGAACATTCGGCGGGTTACCTTCGTGGCCAAGCTTTTGAGCCGGAACGGCGTTGCCGTGCTGACGTCTTTCATCTCCCCTTACCGTGAGATCCGGGACGAGTCGCGCCGCGAGATCGAGAATTTCGTCGAAGTCTATGTCAAGTGTCCGGTCGACGTTTGCATGAAAAGAGATGTCAAGGGCATGTACAAGAAAGCCCTGCGAGGAGAGATCAAGGAGTTCACCGGAGTCTCCGACCCGTACGAGGAGCCACTCCATCCCGAGATCCTGATCGAGTCGGACAAGGAGTCTCTCGAGGAGAGTGTCAACCGTGTCCTCAGGGGAGTCGAAAAGCTGGGCTACTTGTAATTTATATTAATTCTATAGAAATATGGGAATTTATTTGGTCACAGGCGGCGCCGGGTTTATCGGCTCACATATCGCCGAGACCCTGGTCGATCGGGGCGAGGCCGTCCGCGTCCTGGACAATTTCTTGACCGGGAAAAAGGAGAACCTGAGTTCCTTCCGGGGCAAGATCGAACTCCTCGAGGGGGATATCCGCGACTTCGAGACGTGCCGCCGGGCCAGCCGGGGCGCGGATTATATCCTCCACCAGGCCGCTCTGCCCTCGGTTCCGCGCTCGGTCGAAAACCCGCTTCTGGCGAACGAAATCAATGTCACCGGAACGCTCAACGTCCTTCTCGCCGCCCGGCAGGCCAAGGTGAAGCGCGTCGTTTTCGCGTCCTCCTCGTCGGTTTACGGGGATGACCCTCGTCTCCCGAAAAGGGAAGGCATGGAAGGTCACCCGCTTTCCCCCTACGCCGTGACCAAGCTCGCGGGAGAGAACTATTGCCGGGTTTTCAACCTGATCTACGGGCTATCTACGGTCGGCCTGCGCTATTTTAACGTCTTTGGCCCGCGCCAGGACCCGTATTCCCAGTATGCGGCGGTGGTTCCCAACTTCATCCTCAAAATCCTGAAAGGGGAGTCGCCCACGGTCTACGGCGACGGAGAGCAATCGCGGGATTTTACTTTTGTCTCTGATATCGTCGAGGCCAACCTCCTGGCGGCGACCGCCGAGGGCGTTTCCGGGGAGGTCTTCAATATCGCCTGCGGCCAGAAAACGACCGTCAACCGGCTGGTCCAGGAAATCAACGGGATCCTGGGAACGCGGATCAATCCTGTCCACCAGGACGCCCGTCCCGCGGATGTCCGCCATTCCCTGGCCGATATCAGCCGGGCCCAGGAGTCGATCCGCTACCGGCCTCGATTTTCCTTCCGGCAAGGGCTCGAGCAGACGATCGACGCTTTCAGGAAAGGGGATTAACTATGGGGCAAGATTCGCGAATTCTCGAGCGCAGGATCAAGGATAGAAAAGCCCGGGTCGGCGTCATCGGCCTGGGCTATGTCGGATTGCCTCTGGTCAAGACCTTCTTGAAAAAGGATTTTCCGGTCACCGGGTTCGATATCGACGGGAAAAAAGTGGACATGTTGAACCGGGGAAGAAGCTACATCAAGCACATCTCCGCCGGTGAGCTCAGGAGCTTTTTGAAAGACAAGAAGTTTATGGCCACTTCCGACTTCAGCCTTCTGGCGCATATGGACGCGATCATCATCTGCGTCCCGACGCCGCTCGACGCCCACAAGAATCCCGACCTTTCCTTTGTCCTTAACACAACGCGGGTCATTGCCGGATACCTGCGGAAAGGTCAGCTCGTCGTCCTGGAGAGCACAACCTACCCGGGGACGACCGAAGAAGAGATGCTGCCCATCCTTGAAGCCGGAGGGCTGAGGGGAGGGAAGGACTTCTACCTGGCGTTTTCCCCCGAAAGGGAGAATCCTGGAGATAAAGTCTATTCCACCGCGACGACTCCCAAAGTCGTCGGCGGCCTGACCAAGGACTGCCTCAGGGTGGCCAAGGCGCTCTATGATCAGGTCGTCGTCCGGACCATCCCTGTATCCACGCCCAGGGTCGCCGAGGCGACCAAGCTTCTGGAAAATATTTTCCGCTCCGTCAACATCGCCATGGTCAACGAGATGAAGATCATCTTTGACCGGATGGGCCTCGACATCTGGGAAGTGATCGAGGCCGCCTCCTCCAAGCCTTTCGGGTTCATGCCCTTCCAGCCCGGCCCCGGCTACGGCGGCCACTGCATTCCGGTCGACCCCTTCTATCTCACCTATAAAGCCAAAGAAGTGGATTATCCAACCAAGTTCATCGAGCTGGCCGGAGAAATCAATACCTACATGCCCTACTACGTTATCTCCAAGACGGTGGAGTCTCTGGGCGAGCGCGGCAAATCGCTTCGAGGGGCCAGGATTCTGGTGCTCGGCATCGCCTACAAAAGAGACATCGATGACCAGCGGGAGTCGCCCGCGCTCAAGATTATCAGCCTTCTCCAGGCGAAGGGAGCCAGGGTCGCTTATAACGATCCCTATGTCCCTCAGTCGTCCGGCCACCGCGAGTACCCCGGGCTGAAGCTCAGGTCTGTGCCGCTCACCGCGCGGAGACTGAAGCAGACGGATGCGGTCATCATCGCCACCGACCATTCCGCCTACGATTATGACTGGATCGTGAAGAACGCCCTGCTGGTCGTCGATACCCGGAACGCGATAAAAAAGAAAAATCCTAAGGTGGTCAAGGCCTGAATGGAGGGTGAGATGAAAATCGCCGTCATCGGGACCGGCTACGTGGGACTGGTCACCGCAGCGGGCCTGGCGGAATTCGGCCACCAGGTCATCGGGACGGACAAGATCGTCGATAAGATCGAGAAGATTTCAGAGGGGATCGCCCCGATCTACGAACCCGGTCTGGACAATCTCTTGAAGAAGAACCTTGGAAAGGGAAATCTCCGCTTCACCCCCGCCCTGGACACGACCATACAATCGTGCGATGTCATTTTTGTCTGCGTCGGCACGCCCCAGGATGAAGAAGGGCGCGCCGACATGTCCCAGATCGAGGAGGTTTCGCGCCGGATCGCCGAGAACCTCAATTCCTACAAGGTTGTCGTCGAAAAGAGCACCGTCCCCGTTCAAACCTCGATGTGGATCAAGAGGATCATCAGCCGTTATAAAAAGAGCGAGGCTACCTTCGATATGGCTTCGAACCCCGAATTCTTGAGAGAGGGATCGGCCGTCACCGACTTCCTCAGCCCTGACCGGATCATCATCGGCGTTGAGACTGAGCGGGCCCGGGACCTGCTGGTCAAGATCTATGAGAAATTCCGGGACCGCCTGATCATCACCAACATCGACACAGCCGAACTCATCAAGCACGCCTCCAACTCGTTCCTGGCCATGAAGATCTCCTACGTTAACCTCATCGCCAACATCTGCGAGAAAACCGACGCCGACGTCGACCAGGTGTCCGCCGGCATGGGCCTGGACCCGAGGATCGGAAGCCAGTTCCTGCGGGCCGGGCTCGGCTACGGCGGGTCCTGTTTCCCAAAGGACATCAAGGCTCTGGCCAAGATCGGCGAGGACTTGGGCGTGGATATGAGCCTTCTCAAAGAAGCCGACAGGATCAACGCCGGGCGGATAAGGGTTTTCATCGACAAGATCAAGCGTGCCCTCTGGATCCTCAAGGATAAAAGGATCGCTCTCCTCGGGCTCGCTTTCAAACCCGAGACGGACGACATCAGGGAGGCGGCGAGCATCAGGATCATCCGTGAGCTGCTCAGAGAAGGTTCGACGCTCCGGCTCTACGACCCCCAAGCCATGAACAACATGAAGGAGATTTTCGGCCCAGACCCCGACCGCCTGGAGTATTGTCCCTCCGCCTATGAGGCTGTGCGCGGGGCAAACGCCCTTCTCTTGATCACCGAGTGGGAGGAATTCAGGACGCTCGACCTCAAGAAGGTCAAAGGCCTGATGGCCAATCCGATCATCGTTGACGGCCGGAATATTTTCAAACCGGAAGAGGTCAGGGGGCTCGGGTTCGAGTATTATTCAGTCGGCCGGAAATAGCCTATCTCGACGGAGTGTTTCTGGAAATCCGTCGCTACAACAAGATACTCATCGTCCCCGATCTTAAGCCTTTGAAAGGCGATCTTTTTTCCGTCCTTTCTGAATTCGAGGGGGCTCTTGGAAATTTCCGGCGAGTTCGTTTGAATGCTGGCCCACGGGATTGAGGATTCTGAGAGTCCCTGGCTTTCCGATGTTGCTGGCATAATCGAAATAGACCTTTCTTTTTTGCCTGTCGAGTCTGTAGCTGTAGGCGGCAAAAACATCGGCCGCCGGAACGTAGATGTGGACTCGGGCCTCGTCTTGATTAAGCCTTGGCTCAAGGACGAGGGAGTCCGCGGAAAGATTGATCCCTAAATAACCTTCAAAAAGGGCCCTGCCCAGGCTCCCGGCGCTGCCCGAGTAAAAGTCGCTCCCCTGGCCGATTCCTTCTTTGGTGTCCCATTCGTAGAGCCCGAAGTTGGCCATATCCTTGCGGGCGATCTCCATGAGTTTTTCTCTGGCCGGCCGGCTGAAGCCTGACTCGAACATGATTTTGATGAGCTTGCCCCCGAACCAGTCCCACTGGCCGCCGTTCTGGTAGTGAAAAGGTTCCCTGAGCGCCGGATGCACGAAAAATCCCTTGGGATAGGGCGGCAAGAGAGTGCCGGCAATCGTAGAGACTCTATAATCCTTTTGCCTGACCAGAGCCGTCTCGATGATTGATTTTGCCTTCTCCGGGCCCGCCAAGCCGGAGAGGACGGCCTGGACATTGCCGCCCATGGCGAAAGTGTCGTCGTCGTCAAAATCGTGCCGGAGGGAATCGAGATGCAGATGGACCCGGTAAAATCCTCTTTTTCCCTGCCAGAGCCAGCGGTCAGCATTTTTTGGATCTAGTGCTGCACTTTTGGCCCAGGAGGCGGATTTATCTTTCCGTCCCAGGGAATCCCAGAGCTGGGCGATCTCCCGGGCAGATTCATAAAACATGCTTTGGTCATAAATGTCCCCCGTCCAGTGGGTGTTCTTGTCGACGTAAATGGCCCGTTGGTCCGGATAGCTCATGTCGACGTCGCCCCAATCGGCCGTGTGTGCACCGGTGACCAGGCCGTATCGGGCGTCGTACCTGTGGAGGAGGATAAAGGTCAAGGCATTTTCGAGCCGGTCGATAATCCTTACGTTCCCGATCGGCATTCTGAGCCAGTCTGTTCCGATGAGCCGCGATATCTGATAGGCGGACTGGATGGCGCTCGATTCCTGGTCCGTCTCGGTTGTGTTTTTGTCCTCTGCTCCCCGGGAATCAAACCAATCCGCGAGACTCCCATCGGGTTTCTGGCGGGCCAGATGCTCCTCGAGCCAGGAGCGGAGGTAGGACGCCCCATAATAATACCGCGACGTGGGGATGATGGTATTGGCATCCCTGACCCAGATCTGGGGGTATCCGGAGCCGGCCGCAAAGCCGTCGACCATCCCGACCCTCCCCTTAAAGGAAGCCTGGTTGTGCCTCAAGGTGATCCGAATGAGCTTGAGAAGTTCGTTGAATTCTAGGACGTCCGATTCGAACTTGGTAGCTTTTGCGTAGCCCAGACTGAACGGAAGCTCGTCCTCCGGCCAGGCGTCTTTCCTCACATCGAGCGGGAGTCGGAGCGTCGCCGAGCCATAATCTTTGAACCAGGACAGCCCCTCGAGGAGCAAGTCGAATTCCAGCACGTAAATTCCCGCTTCCAGGGGAGATTTGACTTGAACGGTCAGGTTGACGGACTCCCCGGGCGAGACCTTTTGAGGAAAAGAAAAGCGCTGGTTGTCATATTTGACGATTCTCAAGTTTTCACCGAGGAGATGATAGGACAAGAGACAGGGATTTTGGCCTTGCGAATCCCACGGCATGCGACCCTGGTTGCGGAGCTCGAGCTTGACCTCAATCGTCCCGCCTTCCAGAGAGGAGTATGCGCGCTTTAAGGATTTGATCATGGCGGAGAACTGACCTGCGGCAGGCTTCTGGGGCTGCGCGAAGGCTTGATAAGAGTTGGAAAACGCAAGTCCTAAGATCAGCCAGACAAGAACGGTTTTTCGTGTTTTTAACGATACAGGCGGGGTGCGAAGAAAAAGGTCCAGGCCGCGGAATTTCAGGCACGGGGTGCGGAGTGCGGAGTGCGGAGTACCAAACATTGGGAACGGGGAACGGGGGACGGGGTACGGCGGACGAGATAACGGGGACAGAGTACAAAGTTCAGGTCTCACGTTTTTATTAACATATTCTAGGCAAGAGCTCCGAGGTCAGAGGTTCGAGGAGCCTCAATCCTCCGGCCGTTGTTCTTAGAAGAAGCTCACCGGGCCGTCCGATTTTCGTCTGGACTTCACCGATTATCTCTGCGCGTCTTCCCAAGGGGTGCTTCTTGATGGACTTGAGAACGACGTAAGCCTTGGCCTTGGGGAGGATGATGATTGCTCTTCCTTCACACGCCAGATAGAGCGGGTCGATGCCGAGAAGCTCAGTTGCTCCTCTGACAGCCTTGGAGAGAGGTATCCTTTCCTCCTCGATGAGCAGGGGATAGGGGAGTTTTTCAGTCAGTTCCGAAAGGATCGTGGCGAGGCCGCCGCGGGTGATATCCCGCATCCAGAGGGCGCCCTTCCGCCAAACGGAGAGGAGGTAATTCAAAGGGGCGCAGTCGCTTCTGACCTTGGACTCAAGGCCGAAATCTCCCCGGGCGAGCATGACCGCGAGGCTGTGTTCTCCCAGCGTCCCGGTAAGGATAACCTTGTCGCCGGGCCGGATATTTTTAGGCTGCGGCCGGGCAACCACCCGGCCGATGCCCGAGGTGTTGATATAGATCTTGTCGCCCTGCCCCCGTCTCACGACTTTTGTGTCGCCTGTTATAATCTTCACCCCTGCTTTTTTGGCCGCCCTTTGGATCGACCTCAGGATTTTCTCCAGGTCATCCCAGGGCAATCCCTCCTCGAGGATCAAGGCCAGGGAGAGGTACTGGGGTTTGGCTCCGGAGACGACCAGGTCATTGACCGTTCCGTTGACGCACAGGGCTCCGATGTCCCCGCCGGGGAAAAAAATGGGGTCAACGACGTAGCTATCGGTGGTGAAAGCGATGTTCGGGGGGAGGTGGCTGGCGTCGGATAGGTCCTGGAGGAGCGGGTTGCGGAAAGTGGCCAGAATGTGCTGCGAGATAAAGTCTCGCATCAACTTTCCGCCACTGCCCAGCTCAAGGCTTACCTGTTTCATATTCATGCCTCAACCATGCTAGTGAGCAATGAGCAGTGAGCAGTGAGCAGTGAGCAGTGAGAAGAAATTCTCACCAAGTTGCGTTTGGCAATTTAAGTATTGTGTTGACCCCTCAACTCCTTACGCCTTACTCTTCACCTTTCTTTGATATTTAAAGTAGATCAGGCACGCGCCCTCGTAGGAAACCATGCAAGGGCCGTAAGGTGAATCAGGGCCGCATTTTTTGGCGAAGAGGGGGCAATCAGGGGGAGAGATGAGGCCGCGCAGGACTTCGCCGCAGCGGCAGCCGGGCAGGTCACCGCTTCCAGCTCGAATATCCAGGCCATGCTTGACCTCGGCATCGTAGCCGGAATATTTTTTCTTGAGCCTCATGCCGCTCCTGGGAATACATCCCAAGCCTCGCCAGAAGGCATCCTTGGTCTCCAGGACCTCAGCCATCAAGCTCAGGGCGCGCTCGTTACCTTCTGGAGTGACGGCTCTTGAGTATTCAATGTCAACGGACGGTTTCTGTTGAATCCTCTGGTCGAGAATGGAACGAACGGCCAGAAGGATATCGGCCGGTTCAAATCCCGTGACCACACCCGGGATGCCGTGTTTTTCGGCCAGAAACCGGTATGGCTTTTGGCCGATGATGACACTCACATGTCCTGGATACAGGAATCCCTGGATGGCCGTCTGACCGGACTCTACGATCGCCTTGAGTGGAGGCGGGATGAGCCAGAGAGCGGAGAGGATCGAGTAATTCCTCAGTCTGAGGGAGAGAGCCTTCTGGGCGGTGGCGGCGATGGCCGGAATCGTTGTCTCAAACCCGACGCCGAAGAAAACGACCTCTTTTTGCGGGTTGTGGAGGGCCAAGTCGAGCGACTCTTCGGGCGAATAAACGATCTTCATCAACGAGCGGGGAGCGGGGATTGCGGTCTGGAGAGAGCCCCTTCGGGTGGGGACACGGGTCATGTCTCCGAAGGTCGCGAAGATGAGGTTTTCTCTTTCGGCGAGAAGCCCGATGGCGGCCTCGTGGACCTCATTTGGGGTGATGCAGACGGGGCATCCCGGCCCCGAGATCATCAGAACGCCGCTCTCTTCGAGCATCTCTTTGAGCCCGAATTTGTGGATGGTCATAGTGTGGGTCCCGCAGACCTCCATGATCCGGATGGAAGCGGGGAGAAGAGAGGACTTCTTTCCGATCTCCTTGAGCAGGGCCCCGATGACCTTCTTATCTCTGAATTCGTTCAACATAACTAGTGGCTAGTTACTGATTCTTGGCTATCTCTCTCAGCAGGCTTAACGTCTCCTGGGCCTCTTCCTCATCCAGCCGGGCGATGGCGAACCCGGCGTGGACGATGACCCAGTCCCCGAGTCGGACCCTTTCGAGCAGGGAAAAATTCGTTTTGACCAGGGTTCCAATATAGTCAACCTTGCCCAGGTTTTCTTCGTCGATCTGGACAACTTTGGCCGGAATTCCGAGGCACATGTTATTTATTTTCCTTAAGATAGATAGCTTAGCAGATCTCCGCCGACAGGTCTACATCTTTTGACAATCGGGGTCCTTCTCTTTATAATGTGACGGTGCTCAAAGAGCTGGAAGGATACATCGAGCCAGGCAGTGAAGAAGAACAGCTGGCCCTCCGGCTGGATTTTTCAAGGCTTCCCCGGCACGTCGCCGTTATCATGGACGGAAACGGGCGCTGGGCCAAAGAGAGGAACCTTCCCCGATTGGAAGGCCACCGGGCCGGATCAAGGGCCGTCCGCGAAGTTGTCGAGGCCTGCGCCAGGCTGGGAATTGGGGTCTTGACCCTCTACGCCTTTTCTAAGGAAAACTGGAAAAGGCCCGGCCGGGAAGTGAAGACACTCTGGAGATTGCTCGAAGACTACCTGAAAAGGGAAGATAAGGTTCTGATCAAGAACAACTTCAGGCTCAGAGTCATCGGCCAAAAGGAAGCGATCCCGGCCGCTGCCCGGCGTCAATTGGACCGAGTCGAAAAACTGACCGAGAAGAACGACCGGCTTCAGATCGTCCTGGCCCTCAATTATGGAGGCCGGGCCGAGATCGTGGATGCCGTTAAGAAAATCCTCTTAGAAAAGAAGCTCGATGCCGAATCTCTGAACGAGGAGAAGTTCTCCGGCTATCTCTATACCGGCGACCTCCCTGACCCCGACCTGCTCATCCGGACGAGCGGAGAGCTTCGGGTCTCCAACTTTCTGCTCTGGCAGATCGCCTACGCGGAGATCTGGATCACTCAAGACTATTGGCCAGATTTCGGAAAGAAACACCTCCTTCAGGCTCTGGTGGACTATCAAAAAAGAGAAAGGAGGTTTGGCGACATCCGACCTCAGTCATGAGCCTCCGCACCCGCACCCCAACGGCTTTTGTCATGCTGGCCATCACTTTCGTGGTCGTCCAGTTCGCCCCGCTCTGGGTCTTTTTTCTTTTTTTGCAGCTGCTGATCGTCGCCGCCCTAATCGAATTTTACAACCTGGCCCGGAGGCGGAAGCTTCTTCCCCAGCCCGCGGTCGGGATTGTTCTGGCCTTGATCCTCGGCGCTTCATTTTACTTCCCGCAGTTCCCTTTGCCCCTGGCCCTCTCTGTTTGCATCGTCCTGTCTTCTATTTATTTTCTCGTCACCTTCACGACTCTGGAGAAACTGCCCTTTTTTTCTTCCTCGATCGCCATCACCTTTTTTGGGGCCCTCTACGTGGGATTCACCATGGACTTCTTCTATCCCCTCCGGGCCGAGTGGGGGCCTTTTTATCTTTATTTTCTATTTGCCGTGATCTTCCTCGGTGACACGGGAGCCTATCTTGTGGGCAAGCTCCTGGGCCGGCACAAGATGACCCCGATCGCGAGTCCAAACAAGACCTGGGAGGGCAGCTTCGGCGGAATCCTCTTCGCCTGCGGCGGGGCCCTCGCGGCGCAGCAGCTCCTGCTCCGGGGCCTTCCCATCTGGAAGGCGATTCTCTGCGGGATCCTGGTCCATGCGGTCGCTCAGGTGAGCGACCCCCTCGAGTCCCTGTTCAAAAGAGCCGTGGGAGTGAAGGATTCATCCAACATCCTCCCGGGTCACGGAGGGTTCCTGGACAGGATCGACAGTTTGCTTCTGGCCACTCCCGTCTTCTTTTACCTCCTGAAATATCTGATATACTAAGTAAGGAACGATAAGAACCTGGCTCAGATGAAGAATATTTCCATACTCGGGTCCACCGGTTCGATCGGGAGAAGCACCCTCGAAATTGTCGACCGGATGAGGGACCGTTTTCACGTTGTGGGGCTGGCGGCCCGGGCCAACATCCCCGTTTTGCTCGAGCAGGTGGAGAAATTCAAGCCCGAGCTGGTCTGCCTCGGCCGGACCGAGGAGGCTGACCGATTCCGCGGGCTATTAAAGGCAATGTCGGTCCGGGTGACCTTTGGCCCTGAGGGGGTAGAAGAGGTCGCGGGGTTGGCCGAAAACGACATCGTTGTCTCGGCCATCACCGGGTTCGACGGTCTCGGGCCAACGCTCGCCGCCGTGCGGGCCGGGAAAAAAGTCGCCCTGGCCAACAAAGAATCGATGGTCGTTGCCGGGGCGCTGCTCCAGAAATCGGCTGCGGAAACGGGCGCCCAGATTCTTCCGGTGGACAGCGAGCACAGCGGCGTCTTTCAATGCCTGGCTAAGGAAAAGAGAGAATATGTGAAGAAGGTCATCCTGACGGCGTCGGGTGGGCCTTTTTTCAAAACGCCCCTTTCCCAGATCAAAGAGAAAACACTTGAAGAGGCTCTCGACCACCCCCGCTGGAAGATGGGGAGGAAAGTGACCGTCGATTCGGCGACCTTGATGAACAAGGGCCTGGAACTCATCGAAGCCCACTGGCTGTTCGGACTTCGAGCCAGCGAGCTCGACGTCCTCATCCATCCTCAGAGCATCATCCATTCTCTGGTCGAACTAAAAGGCGGGTCGGTGCTGGCCCAACTCAGCCTATCCGATATGAGGATCCCCATACTCTATGCCCTGACATATCCTGAGAGGACCGATTCCTTTCTCCCCTCCCTCGATTTGAAGCGGATCCAAAAACTGGAGTTCTTCGAAGTGGACAGCGAAAAATTCCCGCTCTTCAGGCTGGCCCGGCTGGCCCTCGAGGAGGGGGAAAGCCTGCCCGTGGCCCTGAACGCCGCTAACGAAGTGGTGGTTGAAGCGTTTCTCCGAAGAGAGGTCAGCTTCTTCGAAATCTCGGACTTGGTCCGGAAGTCCGTCGAGGCTCACCGCAAAAGACCTGTCGGAAACCTGGAGGAAATCTGTTCTGTGGACCGGGAGGCAAGGCAGCATACCTGGAATTTACTGAGGCAAAGGTTGTGATATGGGCACGATTTTCGGAACCGTTTTCGCTTTCTTGATCGTCTTCGGCATTCTGGTTTTTATCCACGAGTTCGGTCATTTTATCGTGGCCAAGCTGGTGGGCGTCCGGGTTGAGGTCTTTTCCTTCGGCTACGGGAAACGGCTTTTTGGGTTTAAAAGAGGACAGACCGATTACCGGGTCAGCCTTATCCCGATGGGAGGCTATGTCAAGCTCTTGGGGGAGGGGATGTTCGAGCCGGCCCGGGAGCTTGCCCCGGATGACCTCATGGCCAAAACGAGATGGCAGAGGTTCCTGGTCATGGTCACCGGCTCGCTGATGAACATCCTCTTGGCGATCTTCCTGATCTCGTTCATCAACATGGTGGGCGTCACCGTTCCGGAATGGCAGGAGCAGAAGCCACTCATCGGCCGGATCGATCCGGGATCTCCCGCCGAAAAATCCAACCTTCAGGTCGATGATGAGATTGTGAGCATCAACAAGCGGCCGGTCAAGACCTGGACGGATGTCGAAATCGCCGTGGGTTCCAAACCCGAAAAGGTCATCACCCTGGAGATAAGAAGAAAAGGGGAGATCATTCCTGTCCAGCTCAAGACTGAGGCCGTGTCCCGTTTTTACATGGGATACGCTGGTTTCATGGGCAAGATCTTGACTCAGGTGATGATGGTCAAACCCGGCTCCCCGGCTGAAAAAAGCGGGTTGAAGGCCGGCGACGTGATTTTGAAAGTCAACAACGAGCCGGTCTATTTTTATCAGTTTATCCAGATCCTGGAAAAGAATCCTGATAAAGACCTTGAGCTCCTGGTCGAGCGCAGGGGTCAGACTCTGCCCCTTCACGTCACGCCCCGAAAAGAAGGGAAAGTCGGCAAGATCGGGATCCTCCAGGGGCCCAAGTCCGTCGAGAAAAAGTACGGTTTTTTTAAGGCGATAGGCCAGAGCGTCAACGAAAACGCCAAGAATGTTTTCTTGATCATCCGGCTGCTCAAAGATCTGTTTACCGGCCAGGCTTCGACGCGGCAGCTGGCCGGCCCTCTGGAGATCGCCAATATTTCGTACGCGATGTTACGCCTGGGATTCATGGCTATGATCAGCTGGATCGCCATCATCAGTCTCCAACTCGGCGTTATCAACCTTTTCCCGATCCCGGTTTTCGACGGTGGGCAGATTTTCGTTCTCATCCTGGAGGGCATTTTCCGCAGGGATTTCAGCCCCAAGGTCAGGCAGGTCTGGATGCAGATCGGCTTTGTGATCTTCGTCGTCCTGATCGTTTTTGTCATCATGAATGATCTCGTGCGCGGGCTGCCCAACGGCTGGAAGAGCCTGGTGCCATTTTAAACAGTGAGTCGTGAGCTGTGAGCGGTGAGCCGTGCAAAGAGAAATGCATTATTCGATAAGGGACGGCAAAAAATCGTGGTCGGTGCGCGTGGGCATGCCTCATATATTTGAGATATTTATTAGATTTCTTTTCTACTTTGTTTTGTTTCCACATTTCACATCACAGCTCACAGCTCACAGCTCACAGCTCACCTGCAATTTGTTCCGGCCATGATAAATCAAAAGAAACTTTCTTTTCCCCGGCGAAGGACCAGGCAGATCAAGGTCGGCTCTGTTCCGATCGGTGGAGGAGCTCCGGTCGTCGTCCAATCCATGACCAAGACCGACACGAGGGATGTCAGGGCGACAATCTCGGAGATCAAGAGGCTCGAACGGAGCGGCTGCGAAATCGTCCGGCTGGCCGTCCCCGATCAGGATGCCGCTCACTCGCTGGGGAAGATCAGGAAAAGAGTTTCCGTCCCGCTCATCGCCGATATTCATTTCGATTACCGGCTGGCGCTGGAATCAATCGTGGCCGGAGTGGATGGCTTGCGGATCAATCCGGGCAACATCGGGTCAGCCGAGAAAGTCAAAGAGGTCGTCCGCGCCGCCGCGGAAAGGAAGCTCCCCATCCGGATCGGCGTCAATTCCGGCTCTCTGGAGAAAGACCTCCTCAGGAAATTTGGCGGAGCGACGCCTGAGGCCATGGTTCAGAGCGCCCTCCGTCATGTCCGGATCCTGGAAGACCTGGGCTTTCGCGAGATCAAGATCTCGTTGAAAGCTTCCGATGTTCCGCGGACTCTCGCCGCCTATCGGCTTCTGGGACGGAGAGTTGAATATCCCTTTCATGCCGGGATAACCGAGGCCGGCAGCCTGCTCTCGGGCTCCGTAAAATCGGCCGTCGGGCTCTCCCTCCTGCTGAGCGAAGGCTTGGCCGATACGTTCCGAGTCTCCCTGACCGCTCCCCCCGAGGACGAGGTTCGGGTGGCCTTCCAGATCCTCCGCAGCCTCGGCCTCCGCTCGCGAGGCTTCAACTTGGTATCCTGTCCGGTATGCGGCCGCTGCGAAGTCGACCTCATGCCCATCGTCGCTGAAGTCGAAAAAAGACTCTCAGGCCTGGATGCCGAACTCACTGTGGCCGTCATGGGGTGCGTGGTCAATGGCCCCGGTGAGGCTAAGGAAGCCGACATCGGCGTCGCCTGCGGCCGGGGCGTCGGCGTTCTTTTCAGAGACGGAAGACTCCTGCGAAGGGTTAGAGAAAACAGAATCATATCCGAGCTTATCAAGGAGGCTAGGAAATATATTGATGAAAAACATTCATAAACATATAAATATTCACTGCTCAGTGCTCATGCTCGGCTCACTAAAATGGACAATATAACGGTTTCCCAAAAAACGATCGGGAAGCTGAACAGGCTGAGGTCGATCCTGAAACGAATGGGTCATGTCCTCATCGCCTATTCGGGCGGCGTGGACAGCACCCTGCTCTTGAAAGTGGCCAAGGATGTCCTGGGAAAAAATGTCTTGGCCGTGGTGGCCAGCTCCGAAACCTATCCGGAGCGGGAAGTCGGGGACGCGTTGAAACTGGCCAAGTCGCTCCGGGTTCAGCACAGGTTGATCCACACCCGTGAACTCGAGAACCCCGCTTTCAGCTCCAACCCTCCTCAGAGATGTTACTACTGCAAGCAGGAGCTTTTCACCGAGTTGAAAAAAATGGCCGATGCCGAGGGAATTCCCTATGTCCTGGATGGATCGAACTACGAAGATACCCGTGACTTCAGGCCCGGCGCGAAGGCCGGCCGGGAATTGGGAATCCGCTCCCCGCTCCGGGAGGCCCGTCTGCTCAAACAGGAAATACGGCTGCTCTCCCGTCTCTTCCGACTTCCGACTTGGAACAAGCCCTCCTTTGCCTGTCTCGCCAGCCGATTTCCTTACGAAACAAAGATCGAGAAAAAAAGTTTGAGGCAAATAGGCGCGGCAGAAGATGCGCTGCGTGAGATGGGTTTCAAACAAATCAGGGTCAGGCACCACGGCCAAGTTGCCCGGATCGAGGTCGACCCCGATGATTTTCCGAGGATTCTAAAAAAGGGAACGCGGGAGAAACTCGTCCGCCGGCTCAAGCAGCTTGGCTACACCTACGTCTCATTGGACCTCGCCGGCTATCGCACCGGCAGCATGAATGAACCACTAAAAAAGTGAGCTGAGTCTATGAGCTGTCAGAAAATGCCAAGGAAATGCTTATGTTTTTTTATGACGAGAAGACGAGCATGGACTATATTACGTTGTCCGGACGCTCCCCCTTCAATCCCTGGACGAGATTTTTCGCGGCCATGAGCGCCATTTTGAGCCTGGTCTCGTAGGTGGCGCTCCCGATGTGAGGAAGGAGGACCACATTCCGGAGATTCTTGAGTTCGCTTTCGATCTCCGGTTCGCGCTCGTAGACATCCAGGCCCGCGCCCCAGATCCGTCGTTTTTGGAGGGCTTCGACAAGCGCCCTTTCATCAACGATCGGGCCGCGGGCGACGTTGACCAGGATGGCTTCTTTTTTCATCCTCATGAATTCCGGAGTTGAGATCAGGTGATGTGTTTCCGGTGTCAGGGAGGCGTGGATGGTGATAAAATCCGAGCCGGCCAGCACCTCGTCTAAAGGGAGAAAAGAAACCCCCAGGTTTTTTTCTTCTTCTCTGTTAAGCCGGTGGGGGTCATAGTAGATAACCTCCATCCTGAAGGCCTTCGCTTTTTGGGCCACGGCGCGCCCGATTCTTCCCAGGCCGACGATTCCCAGCCGCTTGCCGGAGACTTCTTTGCCGAGAAACAGGTCGAGCGCCCAGCCCTTGAATCTTCCTGCCCTGGTGAAATTCTCCGCCTCAGGAATCCGCCGGGCCACTGCCAGGAGAAGAGTCCAGGTGAGGTCGGCGGTTGTCTCGGTCAGGACACCCGGAGTATTCGTGACCAGGATTCCCCTCAGGCGGGCAAAGGCGATATCGATATTGTCAAACCCAACCGCGCAGTTGGCGATTATTCTGAGATGGGGCGCCGCTTCCATGACCTCGCGGTCGATCGTGTCAACGAGCAGGGAGAGGAGCCCGTCCTTATTTCTGATCTTTTGAATCAGACGTTCCTTGGCCAGTGTTTCCCGTGTTGTCCCAACCTCGAAACTGACCCGCTCGCGCAGGAATTCCATCGCTTCCGGCAGAAGCTTGTGCGCAACCAGACTTTTGGTCTCACGAGGATTTCACGGTTTCATACGTTGATCTCTAGATAAACGGCAAGAAATAGTCTTTGATTTTCTTCTTGAACTCCGGATCGTAGCCCGTTTGTTTCCAGGCCCCCGAAAAGAGCTCATCCGTGACGATCATCAGGGCGGCCGCGTCGATGCCCCGGAACTCGGCGAGGGCAAAGACCGCCGAGACCTCCATATCCACCAGGCCGATCTTCTTTTTCTGGAACCTTGCAAGCCAAGTTTTTGTTTCGCGGAAGGGGGCATCGGTGGACACAAGAGAGCCGGTTTGGAATGGAAGGCCGGAGGACTTGAGACGGCTCTCGACATCCGCCTTGAGCCCGGCCGAAGGTGCGTACATTTTCCTCCGCGGAAAGTAATGGAGAGAAGTCCCTTCGTCGGCCAGGGCTCGGGAGATGCTGACCACGTCTTTAATTCTGTAGGTCGGCTCGAGCGAGCCGCAAAAACTGAGGATGAGAACTTGTCTTGCGCCGGAGGCGATGAGACCTTCCAGAGCGGCGACGGCGGCGGGCGCCCCCAGGTCTCCATACAGGACGGCCTTATCATCCAGGAAGATGAGTCGACCGGCCCAGGTCAGCTTTTCGCGCCTTATCTTGGGTTCGAACCCGGCGAGTATAAGTCCCGGCTGCGGGTCAAAGGGAATAAAGACGATCTTTTCCCTTTCCAGACCGGGGATCGGCTTCGGCCTGACGATGGATTCTTCGCTCACACTTCGGTCCCTTGGACGCCCAAGATAGCAGAATCGAAATCTCAAATCAAGGGAGCCCTGCGCCGCTCCCTCATCTCTTCGCTCCGGCCCTTAGGAGGCCCGTCTGCCCGTGGCAGCCTGTGACTCCCATTGAATTTTCGAATCAGCCCCCTTAGAATAGGCGCATGAAACGCCTGAAAATTGATATCGATCAAATCGATTTGTCCGATGGGAGGTTCCGGACATCGCCGGTTTTCAACCTGGATCGGATGAAGCTCTCCCTTCAAGAGGCGGGCCTCCTTCAGCCTCCCTTGGTCAGCCGGCGGGGAAACCGGTATCTTCTTGTCTCGGGCTGGAAGAGGGTCCTGGCCTGCCGGGAGCTTTCTCTTTCTCCGATCGAAGTCCTGGTGGACGTCGGAAGGGGCGACCTCGAGTTATTCTTATATGCCTTCTATGAAAACCTGGCCTGCCGGGATTTTTCGCCCATCGAAAAAGCCGAGGCCGTCTTTCGATTGAGCGAATTCGGCGAGCCGGCTGAAAAGATCCGGACACATTACCTGCCACTCCTGGATGCGCACCCGACGGTCTCTTCGTTGGAGACGCTGCTGGCCATTGCCCGGTTCGAACCGAACCAGAAAGTCATGCTTGCTGAAGAAGGCATTCCTTTTTCTTCCCTGGAAAGGCTGGTCGATTTCGACACCCGAGAACGGGACATGATTTTGCCTTTGCTCGTGCCGCTCAGCCAGAATAAGCAGAAAGAAGTCCTCGAGGACCTCTTTGAAATTTCGCGGCGTGAAGAGAGACCCGTCAGGGAAATTCTCGAAAAAGAGGAGATCAGGAGGATTCAGCGGAGCGAAAGCCTGTCGCCCCTCCAGAAATCGGACAACATCAGGGTCCTCCTCCGGGAAGCGAGATATCCGCTCCATTCCCAGTGGCTGAGCGCGTTCGAGTCGGTCGCGAAGAGAATTTCCTGGCCGAAAGGCGCACGCATCCAGCCTTCTCCCCATTTCGAGGGCGACGATCTCCTGCTGTCCTTTCGCTTCAGGAACAAAAAGGAATTTCAATCCTGCCTCGCGGGCCTCCGGGAAGCCGGTTCCCACCCCGATTTCGGGCGGCTCTTTCTCGAATCCCAGGATGAATAGAAGCGAATTTCTTCCCGAGCGCGTCTTCATCGAGAGAGACATTCTGGACTCTCCCCACACCCGGAAGATCTTGAAAGAGCTCGGCTCGGTCCCGCAAGAGGTTATTTCCGACGCTCAGACACTGATCGATGTGATTCACCAGGCCAGAGACGCGATCAGAGAAGGGAAGAGGTTTCTTCTCTTGGCCCGCCAGAGAGGCGGTTTTGTCAAGCCGTGCCCTTGCACGCCCGGCCATATCAGCTGCGGGTATGGGAACATCAACCTGGACCTCAATTGTCCCCTCGACTGCAGCTACTGCATTCTGCAGCTCTATTTATCCCATTCTCTCCCGACGATTCACGTCAACCATGACGACCTCTTGACCCAGCTGGACACCTTTTTCAGGAGGAGGAAGGGCAGGCCGGTGAGAATGGGGACGGGGGAGTTGGGGGATTCCCTGGCCCTCGACCATCTGACCGGAAACTCGAGAACGCTGGTGGAATATTTCCGGGGCAAAGAACCCGCGGTGCTGGAGCTGAAGACCAAAACGACAAATATCCGCCAGCCTCTTAACCGTCAAGCCGGCCGAAAATGCCGTCATCTCCTGGTCGCTGAATTCCGCGAAGATCGCCCGAGACGAGGAAAAAGGCGCACCGTCAGTCGTGGAGAGGATCCAAGCCGCGAAAATGATCGCCTCCCATGGATTTCCCGTGGGCTTCCACTTCGACCCTTTGATCCTTCATCCCGGCTGGGTGGAGGGCTATGCCGAAATTATCCGGACGATGCTCGCCGCAGTTCCTCCTTCGCGGATCCGCTGGATCAGCCTCGGCTGCCTGCGTTTTCCTCCCGCCCTCAAGCCTATTATGCAGGCCCGGTTTCCGGGAAGCAAGATCATCTACGAGGAACTCATCCCGGGTCGAGACGGAAAGCTGAGGTATTTCCGGCCTATCCGGGTCGGCCTTTACCAAAAGGTGCTCGAACTCATCCGGGAGGCCGGAGGAGAAAAAATCCCGGTTTATCTGTGTATGGAGAGCGCTGAGATCTGGCGCGAGTTGGCAAAAAAAAGGGGAAAGGCGGCTTCCGCGCTTCGCCTTTCCCCTTTTGTTGTTGGCTGAGTCTAAAACCCCAAAAGGCCTTGATTGCCGATTCGAAAGGGGGCTAATCGACCTTTTCTGTTTTCTTCTCGGTTACGATACCTACGATCTCGACACCCGCTTCTTTGATCTTATCGATCAGCTCCACGAGCTTGCCGAATTCCAGGTCCTGATCGGCCTTGAGATAGAGTTTTTTGTCCGTCGCGGTTAGGAAGGCTTCTTCGAGCTTGGTCTGCAGGTTCTCTAGGGTGATCTTATCCTGGTTTACGTACAGCGTCCCGTCTTTTTTGATGGCCAGGACGACGGGCATGTTGTCCGGCATACTGATCGTGTTGAGAGCCATCGGCAGCTTGACGTCCACTCCTTTCTGGACGAGCGGGGTGACCACCATGAAAATGATCAGGAGCACGAGCAGGACGTCACAGAGAGGGACGACATTGGGTTCAGATTTGATTTTTTGTTCGCTCCCGATTGAAATTGCCATTTTATGCCTCTTTAATTAGAGTTTTTTCTTGGATGAACCGACACTCGGTCTCAGTCCGCTCGATTACTTTTTTTCGCCCTGTCTGATGAAGAAATCGACGATCTGAGAAGTGGTGTTGCCCATCTCAGCCTCGTAGATCTCGATCCGGGTGTTCAGGCTGTTGTAGCACCAGAGGGCGATGATCGCGACACCGATCCCAAAAGCGGTTGTGACCAGGGCTTCGGCGATGCCCTGGGCGACCGTGCCAATTCCGCCCGATCCGGTCAAAGCCATGCTCCGGAACGCATTGATGATTCCGGAGATTGTCCCGAACAGTCCGATGAAGGGAGCCGATGTGGCGATCGTAGCCAGAATGCCCATGCCTCTCTTCATCTCCTGATCGAAAATGGTCGCCGCTCTCTCACAACCCCGCTGGGCCGTCTCGATCTGCTCATCCATAGAGAGATTGGCTTCTCGGCTCTGCAGGAATTCCTCGATCCCTCCCGCCGTGACCCGGGCCAAATGGCTTCCCCTGTTGTCCTTCTTGCTGGAGAGAGTGAGGGCTTCCTTGACCTGTCCGTTCTTGAGCAAATCCGCCAGTTTGGGGGCGATCAACTGGGATTTCGTCCTGGCTCTTTTGAAGGTGAGCTGCCGTTCGATGAACATATAAATAGAGATAATAGAAAGAGCGATCAGGAGAATGGCGACTGTTTTGGCCACTGCTCCCATGGCCACCCACATTTCGATGAGACCAAATTGCATGTTAAGTACCTCCTTTTAATTATCGAAAGCCATCGCTAGCTTTGCTTAAATTGAATTGAATGCTATTTGAGTTGGAATCTGACGGTGACCGTGAAGATGACTCCCCGCGGGCGGCCGTTGATGATCATCGGCTCGTAGACCCACTGCCGGACCGCATCGATCGCCGACTGGTCCAGGAGCGGAATCGACCGCAGCACCTTCCAGTGCGACACCCGGCCGTAGATGTCCGTCGTCGCCTCGATGATCACCACCCCTTCCACTCTCGCCTGACGCGCGATCTCAGGATACACCGGCTGCACTTCCTTGATCAGCTTCGGCGGCTTGATCTCGCCCACCGCCCGCACCGGCGCTTCCACCTCTCCGACCACTCCTCCCAACACTCCTCCGACGACGCCGCCCAAAACTCCGCCCACAACTCCGCCTTCGACTCCACCCTCGACTCCGCCTTCAACCCCGATGTCGCTCAGCTGTTCCTCGGCGATCTCCTGGGGAATCTCGACGGGGGCGACCAGGCGTCCCGGTTCGATCGGGGCCTGGGCCTGGACCGGCTTGATCCGCGTCTTGGCCTGGGCGCTGGCCCGCTTCTTGGCCGGCGGCGGTGGCGGCGGCGGTGGCGGCGGCGGCGGCGCTAAGAACGCGCTGTACACCTCCACCTTCGGCAGGTTGCTCGTTGAAAGCAGGGGGATGACAATGATGGCGGCAACAAAGAAGAAATGGATAAGAACGGCCACGGGAAGCGCGAAGGCCTTTCTTTTTCCGCCTTTTTCGGCCCGGATAAATGAATCTTTGAAAAGGTCAGGAATTTGTCCTTTGACAATCGGCTTTGTTTTTTCAGCCATTTTGTAACCTCACCTTTAAAATAGAGTCCCTGTCCACGGCCTCAGTATAGATGAAAACAATTTTTTTGACAAGAAAATTCCTCATTTCCTAAACCCCTTTTTCGAAGGGAATAATTTCTGCCAAAAGAGGACGACCGGGCAGGAGAGATAGACCGTAGAATAGACTCCCTCGATCGTTCCGACCAGCATCAGGAAAGCGAAATCGTTGATGACTTCTCCTCCGAAGAGGAAAAGAGCGCCGACCGTCAGAAAGACCGTCCCCGAGGTGATCAGCGTTCGCCCGAGGCATTGGTTGAGGCTGATATTCATCATGTTTTCGAGCGACTCTTTCCTGAAGATCTTGTGGTTTTCCCGGACGCGGTCAAAGATGACGATCGTATCATTGATAGAGTACCCGACGATGGTCAGGATGGCGGCGATGATAGGCAGGTTGATCTCACGGTTCGTAAATGAGTAGATAGTCATGGTGATAAGAACATCCTGGAGTCAGGGTAAAAATGGCCGCGACACCATAAGCGAGTTTGAACCGGAAGGCGATATAAACCAGCATGCCCAGAAGGGCCCAAATGGTCGCCAAGGCGGCCTTTTTCCTCAGGTCGGCGCCGACCTGAGGTCCGACGGTCTCCCGGCTCATAACGGTGAGCTTCCCCAGAAAAGTCTTAGCCTTAAGAAAGTTGGTCACATCGGGATTGATCCCGGCGCTCTGGAGCTCGGTATAATCCCCGATGATGCCGTTCAGATTCCTGAAAAGAAATAATCTTCTGAGCGTTCTCATCGCCCTTGCCCGGAAAGGCCGGCTCCAGAAGAGCGGCAAGCCCTTTCTGATCCAGGCCGTTCAGATCTGCCAGTCCCCGGGCCTTTTCGGCTTGGCCATCGGTTCCCCTCAGGGCGCCGATGACTTTGATTCCGAGCTGCTCATGGGCCTCCATTTCCTGCTGTTGGCTGGCGGCCTTGACAACCTGCATCGTCCGGATCAGGCACTCGCGGCCTTTCTTGCCGGTTTCCTGGATGACGCTGTTGCCCAGACCGACGTCGCCCAGCAGCTGCCTGACTTTATTCACGGCGATGGGCTCTTTGAACATGACCCGGATCAGCGTCCCTCCGCCGAAATCGACTCCGAGCTTCAGCCCTTTTCCGAGCGTGACATTCAAAACTCCGGCCAGCACGATGATCCCGGTCACCGCCAGAGCGATGAATTTATATTTCATGAATTTGATGTGGGGCGTCTTGAACAGTTCCATGTTAGATACTCAGCCTTTTGGCGGTTTTCTTGACGGACAGGTCAAAGATGAGATGGGAGACGAAGACGGCCGTGAACATGTTGGCCACCAGGCTGATGATCAGGGTCACGGCGTAGCCTTTGATCGGGCCCGTGCCGAACTGAAAGAGAAAGATGGCCGAAATAATCGTGGTCAGGTTGGAGTCAAAGATGGCGCTGAAGGCCCGAGAGAAGCCGAGGGAAATGGAGCTCAAAATGGACTTCCCCACGGCCTGCTCCTCCTTGATCCGTTCGAAGACGAGGACGTTGGCGTCGACGGCCATGCCGATGCCCAGGATGATCCCGGCGATGCCGGGGAGGGTCAAGGTGGCCCTGAAATAGGCCAGGGCGCCGAAGAGGATTAAGACGTTGAAGATCAGGGCGACGACCGCGTTCGCTCCCGACATCCGATAATAGAAGATCATGAAGCCCATCACAGCGATAATGGCGACGAGTCCGGCGATAAGGCCCTGGCGGACGGAATCAGCTCCCAGGGCCGGGCCGATCGTCCTTTCTTCCAGGTATTTGATCCCGGCGGGGAGGGCGCCGGCCTTGAGGATGACCACCAGGTCATCGGCTTCCTCCGCAGTGAAGCGCCCGGTGATAATCCCCTGGTCGGAGATCCTGGCATTGATCGTGGGCGCCGATTGGATTTTTCCATCGAGAATGATGGCCAGAGGCTTGCCGATATTCTCACCGGTGACCTGCTCGAACCGCCTGGCGCCGTCCGGCGTCAAGGTGAAGGAAACGGCGGGGTTGTTCCATTCGTCCACGGAACGGCGGACGGTCCTCAAGTCCTTTCCCGTCACCGCGGCGACCTTGCTGACCAGAGAGAAGCCTCCCTGGCCCCTCTTCGGGTCTCCTTTGACGACCTCCATATCATCGGGAGCCTTGCCGCCGAAATCCTTGAGCAGGGTCGCTTCGTCGGCGGCGGGTCCGGCCTTGACGAGTTTCCATTCCAGGATGGCCGTGACTTTGATCAGGTTTTTCACCCGGTCCGGGTCTTCTATGCCCGGGAGCTCGACCACGATCCTATCGCTCCCTTGTCTCTGGATGAGAGGTTCGGAGACGCCGAACTGATCAATCCGGTTGCGGATCGTCTCAACGGCCTGATTGACGGCCTGGTCTTTGAGGAATTGGACTACGAGCGCCTTCAAAGAGAACGGTCGCGGAGCTGCCGACAAAGGAGTAATCCCAATCCCTGAGGTATTGGTCGAACAGTTCTCGAGTTTTGCCTTCCTGGTCGGGGTTGATTCCCTGGACGGCAAATCGACCCGGCCTTTCTTTGGCTATCGTAGTGAAGGTTATGGAATTCTTTTTGAAGAGATCCTGAAGACGGACGATTTCCTGGTCCGTTTCGACATTGACCGCGTCTTCGGTGATGACCTGGAGGACGAGATGGATCCCGCCCTTCAGGTCAAGGCCGAGCTTGATCTTCTTTTGGATAGGATAAGCCACGAAGATGCAGCCGGCCAGCACGACGAGGGTCAGAATGAGTTTCCACTGCAACCCTTTTTTCATCTTGAACGCTTCTCTTTCATGATTGATGATGGAAAAAATCCGAAAAAAATGACCTCTTGCTTTCTCTCCGGATCCTACTCGGTTTTTTCCTGGCCGGTCTGGCCGGTGAGGATGGCGCCCACAGCGCTCTTGGTGATGTCGATCTTCACATTGGCCGCAATCTTCAGCTCGATACGGTCGGGTTGAACGCCCATCACCGTTCCGTATATCCCGCCGGAGGTGATGATCCTGTCGCCGGGTTTCAGGTTGCTGACCAGGTCTTGATGCTTTTTTTGCTTTTTCCGGGAAGGCAGAATAATGAGGAGGTAGAAGATGACGAAGACGAGGATAAAAGGGACCAAGGCCGTGACAAAATTACCCCTGACGGGGGCAGCGCCGGTTTGTTGGAGAGCGGAAAAAAATCCTCCAAAAATCATGTTATCTCATCCTTTAAACGATTCATACTCTGTTTGAATTGACTGTACGAATTCGATTGGATAGATTGCCTAATTTTTCGAAAGATGTCAAGATAAAAATGCAGGTTGTGGATGGTGTTGAGGATGGCGGAGCTTATTTCTTCGCGTTCGAAGAGATGGCGCAGGTAGGCGCGGGAAAAATTCCGGCAGGTGTAGCATGAACACCGCTCGTCGAGGGGCCTGTCATCCTGGGCGTACTTCTGGTTTTTGATGATGATCCGACCGGCGCTGGTGAAGAGGCAGCCGTTTCGGGCGTTCCGGGTGGGGAGGACGCAGTCAAAGAAGTCGATTCCCCGTTCGACGGCCTCTAAAATATCCTCGATATAGCCCATCCCCATGAGATAGCGAGGCTTGTCTTTGGGCAGGAGGGAATCAGCCTTTTCCAGGGTTTCGAACAGCTGGGATTTGGATTCGCCGATTCCCAATCCACCGAGGGCGTGGCCGTCAAATTCGAGCTCAGCCAGCTCTTCGATACTCTGTTTCCGCAGCTCCCAGAAGACCCCGCCCTGGGAGATGCCCCACAGCAACTGCCGGGTCGGGTGATCGAGGAAATGCCTCTTCGACCGCCTCGCCCAGACGGTGGTCAGCCGGACGGCCTCTTTCATGCTGGCTTCGGGGGAGGGGAAGGGCAGGAAATAATCGAGGCACATCATGATGTCGGTGCCGAGCCTGATCTGAGTGTCGACGGCGTCCTCCGGCCTCAGAAACAATCTTGTCCCGTCGAGATGCGACATGAACTCGACGCCCTCCTCTCTGACTTTGGCCAGAGGGGTGAGGCTGTAAACCTGGAAGCCGCCGCTGTCGGAGATTATCGGCTTGGGCCAAGATATAAAGGAATGGATGCCGCCCATTTTCTCGATCGTCGAGATTCCCGGGCGAAGGAAGAGATGGTAGGAATTGACCAGCAGGACCTGAGCCCCCAGCCCGAGGACCTGCTCGTGGGTGAGCGCTTTGACCGTCCCCTGACTTCCCACCGGCGCGAAGGCCGGAGTTTCCACGAGGCCATGCTGGGTATGGATGATCCCGGTTCTGGCTGAAGAGAGAGGGTCGCGGGCGGTGAGGCTGAATTGGCCGTTCATTGGGCAAAACGAAAGTAGATGATGTCGCCGTCCTGGACGATATAGTCTTTGCCTTCCAGGCGGACGGCTCCCTGCTCCTTAGCTGTCTGAAGCGAACCGTGGCGGCGCAATTCTTCCCAGCCAAGGACCTCCGCCCGGATGAAGCCCTTTTCTATATCCGTGTGAATGGCGCCCGCGGCTTTGAGAGCCGTGGAGCCCTTTTTGACTGCCCAGGACCTGACTTCGTCCTTGCCGACGGTGAAGAAAGAAATGGTCTGGAGGAGTCGTGGGGGCTGAATCGAAAAACCGCTCGGCCGCTAATGCCCTGATCCCATATTCCGCGAGGAAGGTTTTCCTCTCCTCGTCCGGAAGCTCGGAGATCTCCAGTTCAATCCTCCCGCAGAAGGCCATGATCTCCCGCCCCGAAGACTCGACGCCTAGCGAGATCGGCCGGGTTTTCGATTCTCAGGGATATCCGCCTCGTCCAGGTTGATCATATGGGCCAGGGGCTTTTGGCTGAGAAAGGAGAAGCTGCGCAGAAGCCGCTCTTCGGCGGGAGCGAGTTCAATCGACCGGAGAGACTCTCCTCCGGCGAGTCTCGGATGGAGCCTGCGGAGGAGGTCTTTTTCTTTTTCTCCCTCAGCGTCTTTGGCCTTCTTCAAGTCTTTTTCCAGTTTTTCGAGCCTGGCCTCGACCATGACCAGGTCCGCCAGGATCAGTTCTTCCTCCATGAAAAAGATGTCCTCCTTGGGGTTGACTTTTTTGGCCGAGGGAACTCGGGCGTCCTGAAAGCCCCTGACGACATGGATCAGGCTATCTGCCTTGCGAAGGTGATTGAGGAAGGTGCTGTTTTTGACCTCGCCGTAGGAAATCCCGGCGAGGTCCAAATAATCGACCAGGACGGCCATTTTTTTCTTCCGGGGTAATGGCCCGCCAGCTCATCCAGACGGGCGTCGGGAAGCGGGCAGGTTCTCAGGTTCGGCTCGGCTTTCTTCCCGGCCTCGTAAGCTCTGATTTCGATCCGCGCCCCGGTCAGAAGGTTGAAGAGGGTCGTCTTTCCGGTCTTAGGATAGCCGAACAGGGTGAAATTCACGACCTAAGTAAATATCGATTTCATGATTATGTCAAGGCACTTAAAGTCGGTCTTGTCTCTCTGGTCTATCTCGGCCCCCAAAAGGGTCCCCCGTACTCCGTGCCCCGTTCCCCGTGCGCATAAACCCAAAAAACTATTTCAATTGTTCTTCGCCATCGATTCCGGGGACTCAAAGCTGTGATGTTGTCGTCTCGTCAAAAAACAATGCGGTGATAACTGGCTCCTTGCTCCTCGCCGCCCAATGCATCTTGAGGAAACAGACGGAGTACGGGGGACGGAGCACGAGGTACGAGATAGGCGATTATTGCTTGAAGAATTGATTATTTTCGGCTATGATAGCGCTTCAATTTGTTGTAACTCATGAAAAAAGAAAAAAAGCCGCGGGAAAGAGGCGTCTTCCGGGAGTATTTCGAGCTCATCGCCGAGACGGCCGTTTTTGTTTTTTTTGTCATGACCTTTGTCGTCCAGGCCTTTCAGATCCCGACGGGCTCGATGGAGCCAACGCTGCTGGTCGGGGATTTCCTGTTGGTCAACAAATTCATCTACTATGATCCCGTCTTCAAGTTCGAGGGAAAGATCCTGCCCAGGAAAGACATCGAGCGCAAGGATATCGTCGTCTTCAAGTACCCGCAGGACCTGACCAAGGATTTTGTCAAACGGGTGATCGCCCTGCCCGGAGAGAAATTTGAGATCAAAAACAAGCAGGTTTACATCAACGATAAGCCGATCGACGAACCCTACAAGGTCCACAGCGACAGCCAGGTCTTTACTAAGAACGAATATTATCACTATGACGACTTGATCCGGGACAATTTTGGGCCCGTTGTTGTCCCGGCGGGCCATCTCTTTGTCATGGGCGACAATCGCGACAACAGCATGGACAGCCGCTATTGGAGTTTTTTGCCGCTGAGTTATATCAAGGGAAAACCCTGGCTCATCTATTTTTCTTATAAAGCGGAGAAGGACGCCTGGCAGAGGACGGGTCTTCAAGACAGGCTGAAAAAGATCGTCAGCTTCCTGCCCAAAGCCCGCTGGAACCGAATCCTCAAAATCATCAAATAGTGAGCCGTGAGCCCTCGGCCGCTGTGGTCAGCGGAAGAAGAGTCTTCAGGAATCTCCAGACCTGACTGACATTTGCGAGCCGATAGCGGGCCTGAGTTTTTTCCCTTCGGCCCACGAAAATAGTAAGTCCGTTCGCCTTCGATTTATTCAACGTCCCGAAAGCAGCTTCGTCGGTCTTGTCGTCACCGATGTAAATCTTGAGGGGATTTCTTTTATAATCGAGCCAGCCGATCAGCTCCCGCACCCCCTTCCCTTTATCCCATTCGACATTCGGCTTTATCTCAAGGACCCTCTTGCCTTCGGCCATTTTCAGCTCTCTGTTTCCTGATCCCACCTCCATCTTGACGATCTTCTTCAACGCATCCCACAACGCGGGGTCCACAAGCCTGTAATGAATGCTGCCCGTGAGCCCCTTATCTTCTACCAAGACTCCGCTGATATCTTTTGCCCGGCGCTTGATTCTGATCAGCGCGTCTCGGAGGGCTGGCCTGATCTCTCTCGCCTCGGGATGGACCCAACGTCTTTGTTTGTAAGAAATCTCGAGGCCGTGGTTGCCGATATAGGCAATCTCCCTGATGGAGACGAGTTTCTTGATTTCAGCGAGAGGACGTCCGGAGACGATGGCCAGAAAACAGCTTTTGCTCAACGTCCGGAGGAAGTGCCTACGCGAGGGAGGAAGGAGGGCCAGTCCCGGCGACCTCTGAATGGGGACAAGGGTTCCATCATAGTCCAGAAAAAGAAGAACGGGTCTCCCGGCTTTATCCTGCGGATGATTTCTTTCATAGGTAAATGATGTCTTTTTGCTCATACAAGGGAAAGAAAGAGGAGAAGGTAATCCCTGATGTGCCTCGTGATGAGGAAGTTAGTCTTGATGTGCTCTCTTCCATTTGCGCCGAGTCTTTTGGCGTATTCCGGCTCATTGATGAGCTGCTTTATCCAATAGGCTGTTCCCTCGACAGAATGAGTCAGGATACCGGAATACTTGTGGGCGATTTGAAGTGGAATTCCCCCCACGGCCGAAGCCACGACGGGTTTCCCTTTCCAGAGAGCTTCCGCAACCGTCAGGCCAAAACCTTCCCGCAATGATTTCTGGAGGACGATGCTCGAAGCCCTCTGAAGGGCGTTGATCTCCAAATCGCTCGCCCGGAGGGAGGAAGAGAACAAATATGTCGGGATCATCCTTGGCTTCTTTTTTGACCTCCTCCAGAACTCTCAAGTCCTTCGGGGTCGTCGGTGGCACCTCCGCCGGCCAGGACAAGTTGGCAATCCACGTGTTCTTTGACCATTTTGTAGGCTTTGATCACCCCGATCGGGTCCTTCAAATAATCAAACCTTGAGATCTGGGTGATGATCGGCCTTCTTCGATCGACACCGAAACGTTCGCAAACGCTGTCTATCTGATCCTCCGGAAGCTCCTTGTTTTTATCGCTGAGGGGATCTATGGAGGGAGGAATGAGCACCTGCCTGATACTCAGAGGCCTTGAGAACGCGGGCGCAGAGAAGACGACACAATCATAGTTTTCAATAAAGGTCTTCAAGAAATCCCAGGTTTCTTTTTTTGGCTGGGTAAAATCTATATGGCATCTCCAGATCCATTTTTTTCCGATTCTCTGCTTTTCCTCCACCAGGACGATGGGCTGGGGATCATGGATGAAGACGATATCTGCGTCCAGCCTGAGCTCTTTCGCATTTTGCCGATTGACTTCGATGAAGAAATCGAACTCTTCACGGTCCAAGATGACATCGGCCCCGTGAAGACTGTTATGAAATTTTTTTGTGATCTGGAAAAACCTCTCGTTTCCCTTGATCACATCCCACCTGGCGTTAACCCCGAGGTCGTGGAGAAGCGGGAGCATCCTGACCAGGATTTCGGCGACACCTCCGCCGACCGGCGTGGAATTGATGTTCAGAACGGTTTTCCCTTTCATTCGATCGGCCAGGAGAGACAGCTCTTCGATCGTGGATTCTCCGGCGACGGGGGCATAATCCCTAAGTCCTGACATATCGACTCACCATGCCGCGAGATTTTTTTCCGCAGTCCTTCGAGAGTGATGGTGTAGGGATCGAGACGTGAGATTTCCTGGGCCAGCGCCTTCTGCCCAATGGATTCGAGCCAATTTGGGAAATCGTTTTCTCCCCGCTCGAGCCTCAGCCTGGCCTCGAAGACATGGAAGTAAATGGAGTTGATGCTGACTTTCTGCAGAATTTCGGAAAATTCCCTGAGGTCCCTCGCCTCATAGCCGGTCGGAAGGACAAACGTCCGGCACGACATGAAGTGGAATTCCTCCCCTTCCTGGGATTCGGCGCAGCGGAGGGTTTGGATCTGATTGAATGATTCCAAGAGTCCGATATATTTTTCTCTCAAACCCTCGATGGTTCGGAATTTGACCGTATCAACACTGGCCAGTTTTTCGCCCAGGATGTCCAGTCCTAGCGAATTCACAACCCAAAAGGCGAAATCATTCGGAGGCTCGGGCGAGAGAAAGTGATGCTGCTGGAGGAACCGGTGAGTGTGGTAATAGATCGAAGAATCGGGGACCTGCCTCAAGCCTTCGAGCAGCTCGATGACATTTTTAGCCCGTCTCCCCAGAAGCTCGATGAGGTTGAGCCGGGTGTAGAAGTGAAAGCTTGCTTGCATTATCCTAGATCAGCTTCTTCATTTCATTGATGATTTTTCCCGCCCAGCGATAGACGTTATTTTCCTTCACGATCTCCCTCATTTTTCTCATCCGCTCGGCTTGCTGGTCCGGCGGCATCTCCAGCGCAACCTTGATCAGGTCAGCGAATTGGTCTGTGGCAATCGGATTGATCAGCAGGGCCTGCTCCAGTTCTCTCGCCGAGCCGGTGAACTTGCTGAGGAGCAGGACTCCCTTTTCATCGATTCTTGAAGCCACGAACTCTTTGGCTACGAGATTCATCCCGTCATGAACGGAGCTCACGATGCAAAGGTCAGCCGCCATGTCATAAGCCAGGACTTCCTCGAGGCTAAGATGAGTCTTATGAAGAATGATGGGCTGCCAATTTTTCGATTTGTACTTTTCGTTGATATCAACCATGCGATGATAAATATCATCGTTGTATTCTCGGTATTTGGGAATATGGATTCGAGAAAGAGGGCCGAGTTGGAGGAAAACGAATCTGCCGATGTATTCAGGATATTTTTCAAAGAACCGGTCGATGGCGTTAAAGCGCTCCAAGATGCCTTTGGTATAATCCATGCGGTCGATGCCCACTCCGAGCCGCCGGTTCTTGATTCGAAAGTCTGTTTTCAAAGCGGACTTCCGTTTTTCAATCTCAGGGCTTCGGGCCAGGCTTTCTATCATTTCAAAATCGATACTGATGGGGAAAGGCCGGACCAGAGTCTCCCGGCCGCTTTTAAAGACCGAGAGTCTTTCCCTGTCCAGGCGGACTTCCAAGAACCGGTCGACGGAATCAAGGAAATTCAAACAGTGATATCGGGTATGGAAGCCGAGGATATCATTGCCGAGAAGACCCCACAACAGGTCCTGCGCCTGGGGGCAGACCTGGAAGGCTTCTGGGTTGGGCCAGGGGATGTGCCAGAAGTGGGCGACAACGGCATCGGGGCGTTTCTCTTTGATCAGCTTGGGGAGCAAGGCAAAGTGGTAGTCCTGAATGAAAACGAAACCCGTTTTCATCTCCCATCTCTTCAAGAACGACCTCGGCAAACTTTTCGTTGACCTTTTTGTAAACCTCCCAATCGCTCTCCCGAAACGTCGGGCGGACATAGACATTATGGCAGAGAGGCCAGAGGCCCTCGTTGGAATACCCGTAATAAAACCGTTGCTCTTCCTCCTTCGTCAGCCAGACCCGTCTCAGCGTGTAGCTGGGTTTGCCGGGCGGAACCTGAACGCGGTCTTTCTCGTCCACGACGTCCCTATCCGCGTCTCCAGAACCATGGGCCACCCAGGTGCCTCCACACGCTTTCATCACCGGGTCCAGGGCCACAGTCATGCCGCTGGCCGGTGTGATACACTGGATCCCTCCCTCTGAATAGGAGTGGATATAGGGTTCTCGGTTGGAAACGACGATAAACTTGTGCTCTCCGAGCTTATCTTTGACCACTTGCCTTAGATTTTCCTTAGTCCAGGGCATGGTTAATTCCCTTCTTAATATTTTAGCTTCATTGCCCTCATTTTTATAGCGATAATTTTCCGGGCCGCACCCAATCAGAAGCGGACATCCGGCCTTGGCTGAGAGATCAGAGCACGTATAAAACGATGAAGTAGATGCTCAGGATGACGAAGCCCAGGGGAACTCCCAGTCCGGCCCATTCTCTCATTTTGATCTTGAGCCTGCCCGCAGCTACGATATTGGGGATATTGCCCGGGATGAGCATGCCGCCGGCTATTAACAGTCCCATAGTGATGCCTGTGATTTGGGAGAGGGACATCGTAGGGCCTACCTCGATGGCAGTGCGAGTCAGCTTGGCCTGCAAAATGTTTGATCCCGGGATTTCAGGACAACGGAGTGCTCGCCAGGTCCTTTCTGATTCACTTTTTGATCTGCACTCCCTCATACGACGAAATCGGGAAGACCGGATTTTCGGAGGTGAACTCCTTCGTGAAAAGGGAGCTCATGACGACCCCGTCCATGTCCAGGGCGACGGGAAGCCCAAGGTAATAAAGTAGCGTCGGCGCAATATCCACCAGTCTCCCTCCCTCGATGTTTCTCCCCCGGTTGATGCCCTTGCCGTAGAAAAAATATACCCCGTCCGGAGCGTCTTCGTGGTAGGCCGAGACGTCTGGATTTCCCAGGCTCCATTCCACGATTCGTTTCCAAGAAGGGAGAGGCTCGATCCCATGGGGCGAATAGATCACCAGAAGCTCATCCTCTTTGAGACCCGTCAGGTATTTGCCGATGATCTGATCATAGAACAGGTAGTATTTTTCGAGGACGGAACCATACTTCATGATCTCTGCCTGGCCCATCGTGCCGAAAAGATCGGGGAAGCTGTACTTGTAGAAATAGGCCTCGACAGTGTTGAGACCGTTGAGGAGGAGATAGAAAAGTTGTCCCGAACTCTGGCTTTTCTGTTGGGACGCCTCCTCTTCGTATTGCCAATCGTTCTTAAAGGCGCGGCGGACCAGCTCGGCGTGAGCGCCGGTGTCTGAGGAAAGCTCCTTAAAAAATTGCGCCAGAGCCTTTTCAGCCTTGGGATCCGGCGAATGAACTTCCCGGCCATAGGGCCAGTCCTTGATAAGACAGCTTGCGCCGTTCTCGGAAAAGATCGTCCAGATATCTTTGACCGCGGGAGCCGGCCGGGACGGGGTCACCTCGATAAGACCCAGGCGCTTGAGCTGCTTGAACAGAATGTGACGCGGGACGGCCTGCAGCTTTTCCGGGTTGGCAAAAAGGGTGTAGTCCCAGAGTGAGATCTGTCTGTGCTTGGAGGGAAGCTTACCCGTGCTGAAGGAAGCGCTGAGGATAAAGGGCTCGTTGGGAGAGAAGCTCTCCAACTTCCCCCAGCTTCCTTCCTCGAACAACCAAGAAAAATTAGGCAGCTTGCCTTCGGAGATGAACGGGATCAGAAAATCCAGGCTCAGGCCCTCCATTCCCAGGACCACGATTCTTTTATCTATGGTCTTGGCCTCGACCTGGCTCTTCTGGAGTGTCCTCTGAGGCGGGGCATACAGGTCCCGGAGAAAGAAACAGAAAAAAAGGGCGAGACCGAGGAGAAGGAAATAGCAGATGTAGAATAGGCGATTTTTTTTATAACGGTGGAATCCATAAAAACCGACGAGTCCCAGAACTCCGCTGAAAAGCAGGGCTATCATCTGGGTGCTGATGGCGGAACTCATTTTGTCGTCGAAGAGGGAGAGGAAATAGTCCTTGTTGTCCTTGAAAATGATCAGGAACAGCAAGATGAGAACGGAGAAACTGACGGTCAGGAAGGAAGGCGATACGAACCGGATGGAGAGGCTTTTTCCGGAAATAAATTGGACCACAAAAAAGAAGACGAGGCAAACGATCGCGACGAGCAGCCCATAGGTGAGAGAGGTGAAGAGGGCCAGCCGAGCCCAGGAAGAAATGCTGAAGGTGAGGTTGATATTCAAGTCGTAAATCAAGAGGGAGAGCAGCACCCCCAGGAAGACGCCGGAGAGGAGGGAGTTCGCCAGGACCCGGAGGAATTTCATAGAAATAATTACTATCATGATTCCGGCGCGCGGTCAAACACTCCCTGGCCGTACCCCGTCAAAAACAGTGAGAAGTGAGCGGTGAGCACTGAGCAGCAAAAAGCCGTCAAGAAACCCGGGAAACAGTCCGCGCAGCCTGAGATATATTTCTTGGCGGCTCTTCCCAACTCCTGAAGTCTTTCTATTAGACAGTTCAGTGCTAACGGCTCACGGCTCAAAGCTTGCTTGACGAGATGACGAGATGACGAAAGAGACGGGACAGACGGAGTGTTGACCCCTGAGACAGAATCAATTAAGATTGAGGCAAATGCGACAGCCGACGATCGCCCTGCTGACGGATTTTGGCCTGGCCGATTTCTTTGTCGCCTCCATGAAGGGCACGATCCTCAGCATCAATCCCTTCGCCAAAATCGTGGATCTCAGCCATGATGTTCGCTCCTTCGATATCAGAGCGGGGGGCTTCCTGCTATTCGCGTGTTATCGCTTTTTTCCTGCGGAGACGATCTTTCTGGCCGTCGTCGACCCGGGCGTGGGATCGGCCCGCCGGTTACTCCTGGCTGAAACAGAAAAATATTTTTTTATTGCCCCCGACAACGGCATTCTTTCCCAGGCCTTGGAAAACGAATCGATCAAGAATCTCCGGGAACTTAGAAACGAGAAGTTTTTCCTGACAGCCGAGAGAACTCCTTTCGAAGGCAGAGATAGGATGGCCCCGGCGGCCGCCTGGCTCTCGCGGGGCATTCCCCTCGACGAGTTTGGACCAGAGCTCATTGATTACCAAAAACTGGCATTTCCCAAGCCCGTCTTTGGCGAGACCGAAGCCGCGGGCGTCGTCGTTTATCAAGATAAGTTCGGCAACTTGGTTACCAACCTTCCGGGGCATCTGGTGGACCTTTTCCGTGAGGAACACGCGTCGCGACCCGTCGTTTTGGTCGCCGGGAAAAAAGAAATATCCCACTTTCGCAAAACTTATGCCGCGGCTCCGAAAGGAGAACTCTTTGCCATCGCCGGGAGCACCGGGAGCCTCGAGATCGCTCTGCGGGAAGGAGACGCCTCAAAAAAGCTCAACCTGAAGCCGGGAGACGAGGTCAGAATCATTGTCAAAACGAAGTCTTGAGACTCCCGTCCTCGAGCAGCTCGACGGGACGATTGAACAGATCGTCTTCTATAACCCCGAAAATGGCTACTCCGTCTGCCGGTTTTCCCTGGAGGATGGCCATCTCGTCACTCTGGTCGGGCAGTTCCCGCCTCTTTCGCCCGGCGAAGTCCTCAAAGTCAGGGGGCAATGGGAGCTCAATCCCAAGTTTGGTCAGCAGTTCAAGGTTGACAATTTCAGTCTGGTCTTGCCTTCCTCTGTCAAGGGGATTGAAAAATTTCTCTCCTCCGGGCTCATCAAGGGCATCGGACCGGTGCTGGCCCGCCGGATCATCAAACGGTTTGGGCTCAAGACCATGGAGGTTCTCTCGAGCAACCCGGAAAGGATGGTCGAGGTCGAAGGCGTCGGCCAGGCCAAGCTGCGCGAAATCAAGAAATCCTGGGCCGAGCACAGCGAAATCCGCGACCTGATCATTTTTCTTCAGGGCCACGGAGTTTCCACAAACCTGGCCACGAAGATCTATCACCAGTATGGAGAAAGGGCCTTTCAAGTCCTCAAGTCCAACCCCTATCAGCTCTGCTTGGATATCTGGGGGATCGGGTTCAAGACAGCCGACCAGATCGCCCTCAAGCTCGGAGTCGAACCAACGTCCTTTGAACGGATCAAGGCCTTTATCCTTTACCTCCTGGAAAAAGACAATGAGCAGGGCCACGTCTTCTCCCTCCGGGGAAGTGTTCTGGAAAACTGTCAGAAGGAGCTCCAAGTCGAGCTCACCCGGGTCGAACAGGCGCTGGAGGCTCTCAAAAATCAGAAGCTGCTGGTTGATCAGCCATTGAACTCCGATACGGCTCTCTATCTTCCTTTTTATTATAAGGCCGAAGAGCAGGTCGCTCGTTCGATCCGGGAGCTGGCCTCTTTTCCTTGTGCGACTCCGAACTTTGATGTCGAGAGGGCGATTGCCGATGTTGAGGAGGCGCTCAAGATCAAGTTTTCGCCGCTCCAGAGCAGGGCCGTCCAGGAAACCCTCCAGAAAAAAATCCTGGTCATCACCGGCGGGCCGGGGACAGGGAAGACGACGATCATCCGGGCTGTGGTCGACCTTTTCGACCGCTGGGGAAAGACCGTCCTCCTCGGGGCCCCAACCGGGCGGGCGGCCAAACGGCTCTCCGAGATGACGCAAAAGGAAGCCAAGACGATCCACCGCATCCTGGAGTTCAAACCCAAGCAGGGGAGCTTCCGCCGCAACGACCGGCGGCCGCTCAACGGTGACGCCTTGATCATCGACGAGTTTTCGATGGTCGACCTCCCTCTCATGTTCCATCTGATCAAAGCCGTGCCGCCCTGGATGCGGCTGGTCCTGGTCGGGGACAAGGACCAGTTGCCTTCCGTAGGGCCGGGCAATCTCCTCCGCGATATCATTGACTCAGGAACCGTCGAAGTCGTGCGGCTCGACCAGATCTTCCGTCAGGAAAAGGACAGTTTGATCGTTCTCAACGCCCACCGGATCAACCAGGGCCAATCCCTGATCTACCCTCCTCGCGAAGATAAAGACTCGGATTTTTATTTTATCCATACGGAAGACGAAGCCAAAGTCTTCCAGACGATCGTCAAGCTGTGCACCTATAGCGTCCCCCACAAGCTGAACCTGAACCCACTTTCTCCCCAAATCCAGGTCATCAGTCCGATGTACCGGGGCCTGGCGGGAGTGGACAATCTGAACCAGGAGCTTCAGAAGAGGCTCAATCCTTCCGGCGAGGCGCTCAGGATGGGGAGCCGGGAGCTGCGTCTCCATGACAAAGTGATGCAGGTCAGGAACAACTATGAGAAAGAGGTTTTCAACGGGGACATCGGCAGCGTCGTTCATGTGGACAAGCAGCGTTTTGCCCTGGTCGTCGAATTTGACGGGCGGCGGGTGTCTTACGAACGAGACCAGATGAACGATATCACCCTCGCTTATGCGGTTTCGGTCCACAAAGCCCAGGGCAGCGAGTACCAGGCCGTCGTCATGCCTCTCTTGACCCAGCACTTCATCATGCTCCAGAGGAATCTCTTCTACACCGCGCTCACCCGGGCCAAAAAACTGAGCATGATCATCGGTTCCTATAAGGCCCTCCACATCGCCATCAAGAACGACAAGCCCGTGAAAAGGAACTGCCTGCTCAAGGAAAAATTGATCGGCCTCAGCCCGTAAATGCAAGATGTCTTTCTCGTCCCCCCTTGCCCGTAAAAAACAAAGAGAGTTTCTTTTTTCTTGACGAGAAAGACGAGAAAGACGAGACGACGAGATAGAGGGCATTTTGTTTGACTTTGGCTGAGCCTTTTACCTATGATGGAACGAGAGTGAAGTCGGAGGTGACCATGAAAAAACCTTTTCGGGTGCCTGTTCTGTTCTGCACCCTGTTGATCCTATTTACCTTCTTGCTCGCCGAAACCCTGATCATCAAAATCCAGACGACGAACCTGAGGAAAGAGCCCAAATTCTATGGGCAGACGACGGCCGTCCTCAAAGCCGGAGACAGCCTGGAGAAGATAGGAGTCCAGGACGGCTGGATTCAAGTGAGAACTTCGAACGGGCAAGTCGGCTGGATCCATTCGAGCGCAGTCGAGACGCCGAAATTCAACCTTCTGGCCTCAAACAAGGGACTGAAAACCCAGGCCTCGGCGAACGAAGTCGCCCTGGCCAGCAAGGGCTTTAATAAACAGGTTGAAGAAAGCTATCGAGCCAAGCACGGGGAAATCAGCTTCGTTTGGGTGGACAAGATGCTCATGCTCAAGATCCCAGCCTCCCAGATGGAATCGTTTCTTAAGAAAGGCAAGCTCGCCGAATTCGGAGGTGCCAAATGAGAAAGCTCCATTTTGCGCTCATCGCGCTCGCAGCCTTCGCCTTCGGCCTTCTCTCGAGCTGCTCGGTCGTCCAGAAGGGGACCGACGTCCTGGTTTCCAGCGGCAAGATGAAGGAGAGCGACCAGAAGACAATTCTCAAAACGGGCGAGGCCATCCGTTCGACCTTCGCCGACATCAGCGAAGAGGAAGAATATTACATCGGCCGGGCCGTCGCGGCCCTCATCCTGTCTAAATATCAGGTCTACAACAATGATCGGGTGACCGATTATGTCAACACCGTCGGAAGCGCCGTCGCCGGCTATTCAGACCGGCCTGAGACTTATGCGGGTTATCACTTCCTGGTGCTGGATTCGGATGAAATCAACGCCATGGCCGCGCCCGGCGGTTTTATTTTTATCACCAAGGGGCTCCTCAGAAAGTGCCGCACCGAGGAGATGCTCGGCGCCGTCCTGGCCCACGAGGTCGGACACGTCGCGGCCAAGCACGGACTCCAGTCGATCAAGAAATCCCGACTGGTCGACGCCTTCAAGCTTCTCGGGACTGAGGCGGCAAAAAGGTACGGCCCCAAGGAGCTGTCACAGCTGACCGACTTATTTGAGGGAGTGCTGGCCGACGTCGCCGGGACTCTGATCGAGAGGGGCTACGACCGGAAGTACGAATATGAAGCCGACAAACTCTCTGTGAAATTCGCCAGCCGGACCGGCTACAATCCCAATGGGTTAACGGAATTCCTCAAGAATCTCGAAGGCATAAGTGCAACGGGACCGACCGCCAAAGGCTGGTTCAAGACGCATCCTTCGCCCGAAGACAGGATCGAAAAAGCCAAAACCGACATCTCTGAGCTGGGCAAAACCCCCAAGACGGAGCCTGTCCGCACAGAGAGGTTTCTGAGTTTTGTCGCCGGGCTGAAGTAAGGCAGAGTGAAAAATAGAATCCTGCGAGGCCTTCTCGTTGGGCTCGCCGCTTTCTTCCTGACCTCCGTTATTCAGCAGTTAGATCTCCTCCGGCCCCTGGAATGGAAATCCTGGGACCTGAGGCTCCGGCTTTTTTCCAGACCCAAAGATGCGAGCCGGGACATCGTCCTTGTGGCCATTGACCAGGACAGCCTGGACTTTTTTGAGAAACAGCAAAACCTTCCCTGGCCCTGGCCGAGAGAGCTTTATGGCGCCCTGGTGCGTTTTCTTCAGACCGGGGGAGCGAAAGCCTGTTTCTTAGACTTGATCTTGAGCGAGACATCGCGCTACGGAGCCGAAGATGACCAGGCCCTGGCGAAGGCCATGGCCGGCGCGGGAAATGTTTTTCTTCCCCTCTTTTTGAGCAAGGAAGAAAGCGTCTTGGCCGAGGCTGCTCCCGAGCCATTGAGGCGCTTTTCCTTAGCCCCCGGCCAGATTCCGGCTCGGGCTCTTTTCCCTCTTCAATCGGTCAGTCTTCCTGTTGAGACGATCCTCGCCGCGGCCCGCGGCGTGGGGAACGTTCAGCTTGCCCCTGATAGCGACGCGATTTATCGCCGCCTGCCGCTTGCGTTCAGGCTGAAGGATCTGGTGATTCCGTCTTTGCCCCTGGCCCTGGCCGATTATGTAAGCGGCCGGCCAAATATCGAAAAGATTCCCCTCGATCGTTCCGGTCAGATGATCCTCCGTTATCATGGTCCGCCCGGCACCTACAAAACCTTTTCCATCGCCGCCCTGGTCAATTCTCAAGCCCAGATTGAGGAAGGGAAGACCCCCCAGGTCCAGCCGAGGGAGTTCGAGGGCAAGATCGCGATTGTCGGAGGAACGGCCGCGGGGCTCTTCGACCTCCGGCCGAGTCCACTCGGTTCCCGATCTCATGGGATGGAAATCCTGGCCACGGCGACGGACAACATCCTCAACCGGGATTTCATCCACCTCCCCGCCACGGCGCTTGTTTATGGGCTTATTTTGATCCTGACGCTGCTCCTGGGCGTTGGTGTCTCTCTTTTTAAACGCATTTGGGCGATCGTTCTTTTTTTTCTGTTCGGTCTGGCCATGCCTGCGGCCGCGGCGGCAGTCGCCTTCCGTTCGGGCTATTGGCTGGATTTCGTTGGGCCGGAATTTGGAGTCGTCACAAGTTTCATCGGGGCGGCCCTCCTCAAGTACAGCCTGGAAGGAAAGCAGCGCCGGTTTATCAAGGGTGTCTTCCGCCATTATCTCAGCCCCCATGTCATCGAAGAGATCATCAAAAACCCCTCCCAACTTCGCCTGGGCGGAGAGACGAGAGAGATCTCCTCTTTTTTCTCGGACGTTGCCGGGTTCACAACCATCTCCGAGGGACTGTCGCCTCAAGCCTTAGTCGATCTCCTCAATGGTTTTCTCTCGGAAATGACCGATATCATTCTCGACCTCGGCGGAACGCTGGATAAATATGAAGGTGACGCCATCATCGCTTTTTGGAACGCCCCGCTTAATCAGCCCGACCACGCCCTGCGGGCCTGCCGGGCGGCTCTGCGCTGCCAGAAAAGGCTCGCCGAATTGAGACCTGAGTTCAAGAAGAGCTTCGGGCACGGCCTGACGATGCGGATCGGATTGAATTCGGGACCGGCCGTCGTCGGCAACATGGGCTCGAGCCAGCGTTTCGATTACACGGCCATGGGCGATACGGTCAACCTGGCGGCCCGGCTCGAGGGCGCCTGCAAGCAGTACAGGGTTCCGGTCTTGATCGGCGAAACAACCTGCGAGGGAGTCAAGGGCCGGATCGTCACCAGGGAGGTGGACATCATCCGTGTCGTCGGGAAGAAAAAACCCATCCATGTTTATGAGATCCTCGGCGAGGCAGGGGAGGTCAGCGGTCCTGATTTGGAAAGGGTTAAACTCTTCGAAACGGGGATTGATCTCTATCGACGCCGGGACTGGGACAAGGCGATCGCAGCCTTCGATGCGCTGGGCGACGACGAGCTGGCCCGGATCTATGGTCTGAGGGCGGTCGAGTTCAGGCAATCTCCTCCGCCTCCCGACTGGGATGGGGTCTTTGATTTGAGATCAAAATGAGAAGGAAGCGGACGATGGAGCTCAAATTCTGGGGAGTGAGAGGCTCTTTTCCGGTGTCGGGAAAGGACAAGACTAGGTTCGGCGGCAATACGCCATGCGCCGGAATCTCGTCTTCCGACGGCCGGCTGATCATCGTCGATGCCGGGACCGGGATCCGGGATTTGGGAAAAGAGATCATGAAGTCCGAAGCGGGGAAACCGGTCGAGCTCCATCTTCTCCTGACGCATTTCCATCTCGACCACATCATGGGGCTGCCTTTTTTCAAGCCGCTCCGTTCCCCTCGGGTTACGATCACTTTTTATGCCGACGAGGAGCCGGAACTCATCGAGCGGTATCTGGGCGGACTCATGGACGGTAGGTACTTTCCCTACGGCCTGGGCGAAACAGAGGCCGTGAAGATCTTTAAGAAAATCGAAGGTGATAGTTTTTCTATCGGAAAAGTCGGGATATCACAATGTCCGTTGCATCATCCCCAGGGCAGCGTCGCCTACAGGCTGGAAGAAGAAGGGAAGAGCATCGTCTTCGCTACTGACACCGAGCATCCAACCCGGGGTCATGATCAGAGGCTCATTTCCTTCTCCCGGGGCGCAGATTTTCTGATTTATGACGCGACGTTCACCCCTCAAGAGTATGCCGCCGGCCGCCAGGGCTGGGGTCACAGCACCTGGCTTGAGGGGACCGAGGTCGCCAAGGCCGCGGGCGTTGGTACGCTTTGCCTTTCGCACTTCAATCCCGATCACTCGGACGATGCTCTCGATGAGATGGCCGCCCTGGCGCAATACGCGTTTCCATCCACTCTCGCCGCCAGGGAAGGACTCAAAAGATCCTGGCGAGATCAATAAAATGGCAGGCCGTGTTTAAAACGGAGAGGTAGGCCGATGAACAATACCGCGACTCCTGAAACCATCCTTTATTGGGAACTTTTCTTCCTCTTGCTGTCGCTCGCCGCGGCGAGCCTTATCTACGCTTTCTTGCGCCTCGCCTTCCGAAAGACCGCTTCGGCGAAGGGAAAAGCGGTCAGCCTCTTTTTCCTCAGGCTGAGTCTGCCCGCGGCTTTGCTGATCGTCGCCCTGATCTTAAAAATAAAGCCGCTGGCCCGGGCTTTGCCGGTCAGCCCCAGATTCGTCCTCTTTGTTGACGCCGCGCTCGTTTTTTTTGTCGTCTTCATGGTCCTCCGATTGTTCGACACATCTCTTCAGAGTTGGTATTCGAGGCGCGGTCAGCCTTTTCCCCTGCCGAGGGTTCTCCATGGCCTCATCGAGATCGTCGTTTATCTTATCATTCTGTTCCTGGTCCTGAGGGGGATCGTGGGCATCAACATCACACCCTTCCTGGCCACATCGGCGATCTTGACGGCGATTCTGGGATTGGCGCTTCAAGGAGTCCTCGGCAATCTTCTCTCCGGGATGTCCCTTCGTTTGACCAAGTCCTTCTCGAGCGGCCATTGGGTGAAAATCGGCCCTCACGAAGGCGTCGTCGTGGACACCAACTGGCGGGAGACGCGGATCCTCGATCGCTACTCGAACATCATCGTCATCCCGAACAACACGGTCGCCGCGGAGATGATCACGAATTTCTCGGTTCCCGACTCGAATACGGCCCTCACGATCCCGGTCAAGGTCAGCTCCGATGTCCCGCCCTCTCTGGTCATCGAGACGCTCAAGGAGGCCGCCCGGGAGGCGCCGGAGGTCATCGCCTCACCCGCTCCGCAGGGGATCATCGTCGGCTACGACGATTTCGGCATTTCCTACATTCTCAAGTTCTGGATCACCAATTTTGCTCAGAAGAATATCATCATGAGAGATGTCGCCAAGCCTCGTCTGGCACAAATTCAAGCGAAAAAATATCGTTATGCCGGTCGCGTGCAGGACCATCTCAGGAACATCATGCAGGCGGTCCGTCCTCAGGATAGAATTCCGATCGGAAGCAGAAAGAAGCGAAGCGATTTACCAGGATTTATTGAATTCTTCTTTCCTGCTGCGCCACCAGGAGAGAGAGGAGGCCCGGCGCGCTGATCGCCTCCGAGGACGAAATCAGGGAGCTGGCCAAGCTCGTGAAAAAACAGCTGTACGCTCCCGGCGAGGTCGTTTTCAAACAAGGGGAGCGGGGAGAGAGCTTGCTACATCGTCTGCCAAGGGTTTGTTCAAAGGCCAGATTATCTACGAGGATGAAGGGAAAAAATACAGCTCCGAGTTCACGGTGGGACCGGGGGGCCTCTTCGGCGAGATGTCGCTCTTCACCGGCATGCCCAGGACCGCCACCGGGACCATGCAGGTGGAATCTGAGCTCCTCGAGATGGGACCGAGGCATTCGGCGCGCTCTTGGCCCGGAATCCCAGCTCTCGGAAACGATCGCCGACATGGTCAGCGCCCGAAACGAGCAGAACCAGGAGTTCTTGAGCAAGATCAAGGAGCTTTCGGAAAAAGAGCTCAAAGACAGCACCAACAAGAAGACGATCCTCGAGCGATTGCGCCGGTTTGTCCGGATGTTTAAAAAATCATAAGGCGCGAGACACAAGACACGAAACATGCGATCCATTAATCCATGTATGAGCTAAGAGCCATGAGCTCTTGGCGCTCATTGAAAAACACAAATACTTGATATATATTGAGGAAGACGATTTTGCTTTGGACCGTACCCCTGTAGCTCAGTATGGATAGAGCAATGGATTCCTAATCCATGTGTCGCCGGTTCGAGTCCGGCCAGGGGTGCTTAACCCTATGAATATCGAGCAGCAAGTCAAAAGGTGACTTGTATTTCCAATGAAGCTCCCCATGCTTTGCGGTGACGCTCTCGAGAACCCGCCTGGTTACATATTGGAGCTTCTCTTTATCAAAGGTTCTAATCCGCTCAAAGCCGCGGGTGGAGCCTATCAGAATTACACTGTAGCAGCGAACTCCATTTCGTTCATCAAATCGGGGCTTGCTCTGAACAAGACATACTGTTGGAATGTCATGGCCGTCGGCAATGGAACAACCATAAAAAATCGACTTGGGCCAATGGCGGAGTTGACTGGAAGTTTACAACCCAGCCTCCGGTGACATTGCCCGCGCCGGTTCTAATTGCCCCAGCGAATAGTTCCATAGACCAACCGACGACAATAACGCTTCAGTGGCAAGATACAAACAGTAGTCCTCAAGAGCGTGTCTATAAAGTTCGTTTTAAGGTGGCCGGCGGAACACTTAATGAAATATCAAGACCGCTGATTGATAAAAAGGATGTTACAATCGGTATAATTCCTGCCGGTAGAGGAAATGATTTTATTCAGATTCTGGGTTTCCCCGGCCGTTTTGGAGACAATGAATCGGACCTCTTTTTTAAGAGAGATTCGATTGCGATGGATGCCGGATCATGTGCAGTTGGCCGAAGATTTACAGGCGGATTCTTCCTTACTCCAAAGGCTATTGCAAATGATGGATGACTGGATGTTTGCCGGGAGCTTTAAAAATAATATACAATCCTGATGGTAACCAATTTTTCAAAAGATAGTAATCACATAAAAAACTATATCGCTTTCTTTGACCTTGATCAGACAATAACTAAATCAATCAGTGGTAAAGCGTTGGCCAGAGGAGCATATAGGAAAGGCTTAATGACTCGCTATGATCTGGCAAATGCCATTTTTCTTTCCCTGGTATTCAGGCTCAAACTCAAAGATCCACTGAAAATAATAGACGATATGGTAAGCTGGGTTGAAGGTATTTCTGAAAAAACGATGGTTGATCTCTGCTCTGAGGTATTCCGCAAAGTTCTCCTTCCATCTGTTTATGATGAAGCGAGATCAGAAATAGAATTTCATAAAGGGGAAAATGCGAAAGTTGTAATCCTCTCTTCAGCCATTACCCCTATTTGTCAGGATATGGCTAAGAATCTTGGGTTTGATGATATCATCTGCTCCGACCTTGAAGTTAAAAACGGATATCTGACGGGACGCCCCCGCGGCCACATCTGCTTTGGCGAAGAAAAGGCTATCAGATTAAAGGAGTATTGTGAAAAAAATAGCAGTTCACCATCGGATGCCTGGTATTATGGTGATTCAATTTCGGACCTTCCTACTCTCAATTCTGTGGGTAACCCCATTTGTGTCAATCCGGATCATAAGCTTAAAAAAACAGCAATCAAAAGAGGTTGGAAAACATTCAATTGGAAAATCTAATTCACTCAGATGTTACTGTCTTTTTATTCTGTGAGTAATCATGCTCCTTTTATTGATTCTTTGGCATTAGCCTATTATAGTGCTGAGGATCTGGACAAGGCTGAGGAAGAGTACAATAAAATAACTTATATGACCACCGGAAGGCATTATTCCGGCGATATCTATGCCAAGAGCTTCTACATGCTCGGCAAGATCTAAGGTCTAGGAAATTCCTTTTTCGCGGCGCGCGCGAATCCAAGCCACAAGGCTCGGAACCGATATTCCCATCACAAAATGATGATATCCTCGGCTTCTGTTCCAAGTCAAGAAGGAGACTTTTAGCTCGAAACGGACGATCCCGCCGACCCCGGCCGGCCCTACGTCGCCGACGCCAGGCAGCGACTGGCCGGGCTGAAGGGCACGTGATTCCCCAATTGCCCTATAGCAATCCCCGAAGCCCTGCCAACATCGGGCTCACCGGGACCCTTCTCAGGCTATCCAGAACTGCACTAAAATAGGGGGCTCGAGCGTGCTTCCTTGTCCAAATTTCGCTGACGTCAAGCAAGGAGCATGCCCTCAGATTGAACCCTGGTGGGAATGGAAGGGTCTTTTCCGTAAATATGATTGATCAGAATCAGGACGCTCGCGGGTATCTCATGGAGAAATTCAACGCCGATTTCATGGGAACCCTTATCGATGGATTTCACCCAAACGACTCGGCCGTCGACCTTGGCCTGTTGGTTGGATTTTGCCAAGTACAGCGTGATCGCGAGTTTAGAGTTCAATTGAAAAGGCGTGTTCGTCAGTATTCGCGCCCCGCCCAAAGAAAGATCCCGGGTAAAAGCGTTGGAAATCACAAAATCGCCAGCACTGTTCGGCTTGACGACTTTAATTTCAACCTTGCTTTCCTCATTGATTCTCTTTGTCCTTCGTTTTTCAACCATTGACGAAACCTCCGCCCGGTACTTTCAAGTTGATTCTCCACGCTTATGATAAGAATTATCCCGGCCCTGAGTGAATCCCTCATCGGGGTGAACTGCGAGGTGATTTTTTTAGGCGCCGGCTCACCTTTCAAGGGGAGAAAAACGCCTTCGCCCCGGCCTAGCGAGGACGGTCAGGTATTCCTTTTTCTGAAGATGGGCGCCGATATACGCCGATCCCCACAGCCCGGGAAGTCGCGCGACCATGCTGATCGGGAGAAACGGGACCGACTGGATGGGCGTCAACCCCGAGATATGGACGAGAGTGTTTTTGGGGATGCCGGGGATAAGAAAAAGGACGAACATCGCGATCTCGGATTTCGGGTCATTGATGAGGAACTCGAACTTCTCGAGTTTATTGGGAAATGAACGATCTGACCAGAGAATACCCGAGGAGCCGGATTTCAAAAAAGACGATCGCGGTGCCGAGGAGGGCAAAGAGTATGATTAGCGGGTGATTTGAAGAGGCTTTTTTTGGATTGTTCCCTGCCGTTTCCATTTCCCTCCACCGGGCAGCTACGCCGGTTGGACCAGTTCGCCGCCAAGACGTGGCTCGAATACTGACCCGCTTCCCCCGCTAACCCATCATCGCCTCAAGGATCTTGAGGGATGGGATGTTGCTGAAGATGATCTTGAAGATGGCCAGGATGGGAACGGCCAGGATCATGCCCGGGATCCCCCAGAGCCAGAATCCGAAGAACAGGGAGAAAAAGACGAGGAGCGGGCTCAGACCCAGGCCCTTTCCCATGAGGCGGGGCTGGACGAAGTTCCCCAGGAAGAAGTTGATGGCCATCAGAAGGACCAGGATCCCCACGACCGGGCCGAGATTGCCGAAGAAGAACGTGGCCAGCAGGACAGGCAGGGCCGTGGCGATGATGGACCCGAGCGTCGGGATGTAGTTGAGGAGGAAGGCCAGGACGCCGAAGACAATGGCGAAAGGAAGATGGAACAGGGCGAGGATGACAGTCGTCAGGGCTCCCGTGATGATGCACACGAGGGTCTGAACGGCCATGTACCTCTGGACCTGGTGGTCGATCTTGCGCATCGCCTCCGCCACCGTCGAGGCCTGGTCCGGCGAAAAGGCCTGGACGATCTTCTTTTCCATCCGGCCGCGCCCGCCGAGGATGAAGATCATGAAGACGAAAACGAGAAGGAGCTCGGAAATGAAGGAGAGGAACGGGCCGAGCAGAGATAGGATGAAGCCCCCGATCTTCTCCCCGTTCAGGTTGCTGATCCAGCTCAAGGCCTCGGCCTTCAACCGCGGGTTCTGGATAGTTTGGTCCACCCTGTCCAGGAACGATTTCAGCATCTCGTTGTTCGAGGGAAGCTCCGACGCGAACTGCTTGCCGCTCGCATAGAACAGGGCCCCCATGAGATAGAGGACGATGAACGTCAGGAGCAGGATGGCGATCATGGCGACGGATCTCGGGATCTTCCGGCGGACCAGGAAATCGAGGGCGGGCGTCAAAGCGAATGACAGGAAGAGGGCCAAGCAGAACGGGATAAGAGCCGTCTTGGCTAGCTTCAGGAAGACCCCGAGGAGAAAGACGATGATGACGACGACCCCTATCTTGAGCAACTTATCCTTGTCCACGGGCATCCTTCCGCCCCTCATTATATCCAAATCGGCCGGAAAAGAAAACGGGGCAGACGCGGCCGCCGGGGCCAGCGCCACCGCTTGGGCTTGACCTGGATGCGCTTCATCCCGAGCTTCTTCTCACACTCCTTCCGGGCTTCTCTTATATTAGGGCTCGTGTTTCTCATCAGCTCATGGCTTAGCGGCCAAACAATGCCGTAAGAGAAACGGAAAACCGAAGGCGATTGGATCGAAAAAAATAAAATTGGCTATATAAAAATACCTTCTTTTGGCGAACTGCGCTTTGAAAATGATGCCCTGGAGCTCGTCAAGCGATATAAAAAGGCGAGAGCTCCTATCATAGACGTACGGGGGAACACGGGCGGATCCACCCCGTGCAAATTGATCCAGGCTTTGATGGACAGGCCCTACCGATGGTATGAAGAGAGCACCCCGCCAGGCAGGCCTCTCTATCGCGGCCGTTGGGTCTTTACTTCGCTGCGGAGCCGGTCAGCTTGACCCGGAGAAACTTGCCTAAGGCGTCGAACCGCTCCAGCCATTCTTTGGCGGCCGGGTCTCCCTTGGCCGCTTTCTCAGCGATCTTGCCGTAGAGCTCTTTCCCGGCGGAAAAATAAATATTCTGGCTCTTCCAGAGGTCGATGTCCAGGAGCAGCGGCTTCAATATTTCGAAGACGCGCTCGATCGTTTTGAGCATCTGCAGGTCGTCGGGTTTCGCCGAGAATTTCTCCATCAGGGTGCCCATTTTCTGGCCGACGATGAGGCCCATCGGGGGGTTGTCAGGCTTGAAGGACCAAGTCTTGAATTCATCAACCAGCTTTTGGAGTCCATCAAGGTCAAGCTTCTCCTTTTCTACCAAGTTTCGGAAGTCGGTGTTGAGAACGAATTCGGCGGGCGTGGCCAGCGCCTCTGGCAAAGGAATCTGCATCTCTGTCATGGCCTGCATGACCGGATAATTGCTTTCGAAGATCTGGCGGAAGATCGCCTCCAATTCCAGCAGGGTCGCGTTTAGGATTTGATTGAGGACCTTTCTCTTTTGATCTTTGAAGAGATGCCAGAGAGAATAGCTGTGGGTTCCGTAGTTCTGATCGATCAGCCGGATAAGGGCGGCCATCTCACCCTTGGCGAACGCCTCTTTGATCTCCAGACAGGCCGCCCGAAACTTCGCCTCATCTTCGAACTCCCGCACCCCGGCCATCAGGTTTTGGTCTCCGAAATGAATCGCCGCATAGGAGACGGTTCTTTCCTCCCAGGTGATTTCGGATTTGAGCCGCACTTTTCCCACGGCGAGCCTTCTCTTTCCTATCTCGGCTTTTTCGCAGACGTCTGAGTTCGCGGCATAATGGGCGATTTTGACCGCCTTGGGGTACTCCTCGAACAGCGAAGAGACGGCATAATGGGCGCCCAGCCTGAGGAAATCGACGACGGAAGGTCTAACAAGCCGGTCATAGATGATGGCCCCGTTCTTGTATTCAGGCAAATTGCTCTCCGCCTTTTCGAGCATCTTGACGTACTCCGCCTCCAAATCGGTTCCGCCGACGTCTCTGAAGAGCTGCATGGCTCGGGCGGCGTACTGAATGACCTGGACGGACTCGACGTTTGAGAGATCATCGAAAAACCAGCCGTCGCTTGTGTAGATGAGCATGGCATGTCTCTGCATCTCGAGAAGTTTGAGGGCCCTCGTCTTTTCCTCTGGAGAGAGGGAGCGGGCCGCGTTCTTGGAGAAGAACGATTCGATGTTCCCGATCGAACGATCCAGAATCACCCCGATATAGTCCTCTCTTGCCTGCCACGGGTCTTTCGCATACTGGCGCATTTCCTTTTCGTAGAGAGGAATGATTTTTTCGTTGAGCCAATCCATCGCCCCGCGCAGCGGCGCCCTCCACTTCTGATTCCAGCGAGGATGGCTTCCCGTGCTGTCCCCGCAATCGCTTCTCCAGCGCTCGACTCCGTGGGCACAGCTCCAGGAAGTGTTCTCTATGATCTTTACCTCGAGAGTGGGAGGGAATCTCTCCAAGTAATCGCCGTACACCGTGAGGTCGGCGTGTTGATTCTTCTCGAGGTAGTTAAGGCAATAGGCCAGCGCCATATCTCCAAAGCGGTGATGATGCCCGTAGGTTTCACCGTCGGTCGCCACGTGGACGAGTTCGGATTGAGCCTGATCCTGGGAAAATGCCGTGATCAACCTCTTGGCAAAGCGCTCGCCGTTTCGGAGAAGACCGCCGAAGGCCAGGTCGTGCGATAACGGTCCGTCGTAAAAAAAGATGGAGATCCCTCTTCCCGAGGGGAGTCGGCAAAGATAGGGCATCTTCGGGTCGATTTTGCCTTGGCTCGCGTCTTCCCACGGCCCGCCCTTGATTATTCTTGTCTGAGCCGCTTGATAAGGGGTGAGGATGGTGAACTTGATCCCCAGCTCCGCCATGATGTCGAGCGTCTCGCTATCAACGGCGGTCTCGGGAAGCCACATGCCTTCGGGTTTCCTGGCGAAGCGCGATTCAAAATCTCTGATCCCCCAAATGACCTGAGTTCTTTTGTCGCGACGGCTGGCCAGGGGCATGATGAGGTGGCTATAGGCCTGAGCCATGGCGCCGCCGTGGCCGCGGAATCTCTCCCGACTTTCTTTGTCGGCATCGAGGATCGCCCGGTAGACGACAGGGCTGTATTTCTCCATCCAGGAAAGAAGGGTGGGACCGGCGTCGAAGCTTATCCTTGCATAATTGTTAACAATGTCGATGATTCGCTCCTCGGCGTCGAGGATCCGGGAAGCGGAATTGGGGGCATAGCACTCGGCGGCCACCCGTTCATTCCAGTCGTGGTAGGGATAAGCCGAATCCTGGACCTCGATTTCTTCGAGCCAAGCGTTTTCGCGGGGAGGCTGGTAAAAGTGGCCGTGGACGCAGACGCAGCGGTTCATCGCTTTCTTCCGTTTTTCTTCTTTCCTAGATCTCTTCTTTTTTGAAGGCCAGAATCCCGAGCGGAGGAAGAGTCAGACTCAGGGAATGGCTGCGGCCGTGGAACGGATGAGGCATAGCCTCGGCCGCACCCGAGTTCCCAAGCCCGTTGCCTCCGTATTCCCGGCCGTCGCTATTCAAGACCTCTTCCCAGAGCCCGCCCTCGGGAACGCCGATGCGGTAATTCCATTCGGGCACAGGCGTGAAATTGCAGACAATCAAGAAGACATCCTTGGTTGATTTGCCTTTTCTCAGATAGCTGATGATGCTTCGGTCGACGTCTCCGAAATCAACCCACTCAAACCCAGCCGGCTCAAAGTCCAACTCGTGCAAGGCCGGCTCCCGTCCATACAGCTCGTTCAGGTCTTTAACCCAGAGCTGCACGCCCCGATGACCAGGGTATTCGAGGGCATGCCACTCCAGACTCTCTTCATGAACCCATTCCCGCCACTGGGCGAACTCACCCCCCATGAAAAGGAGCTTTTTCCCCGGATGCGTGTACATGAATCCGAAGAGGAGACGGAGGTTGGCATACTTTTCCGCCTCAGGCCCGGGCATTTTTCCGACGAGCGAGCCCTTCCCGTGAACGACCTCGTCATGAGAGAGGGGGAGGATGAAATTCTCGGTGTAGGCATACCACATGCTGAAAGTCAGGTCGTCATGGTGGTACTTGCGAAAAATGGGGTCCTGACTGAAGTATTCGAGCATGTCGTGCATCCAGCCCATCTTCCATTTCATCCCGAACCCCAGGCCCCCCAGGTGGACCGGACGCGTGACCATCGGCCAGGCGGTCGATTCCTCGGCGAACGTCTGCACGTCGGGGAACGCCCCGTAGACGACCTCGTTGAAGCGCTTGATAAAGCTCAGGGCTTCTAGATTCTCCCGACCGCCGAACTTATTAGGGACCCACTCTCCCTCCTTGCGCGAATAGTCGAGGTAGAGCATGGACGCAACGGCATCGATCCGCAGGCCATCGGCGTGGTATTTGTCCAGCCAGAAAACCGCGCTGCTGATGAGAAAGTCGCGGACCTCGTTCCTCCCATAATTGAAAATGTAGCTCTTCCAATCGGGATGGAATCCCTGCCGCGGGTCCATGTGCTCATAGAGATGGCTGCCGTCGAAGTTGATCAACCCGTGCCCGTCCGTCGCGAAATGCGACGGAACCCAGTCGAGGATGACTCCGATACCGTTCTGATGGAGATAGTCGATCAAAAACATGAAGGCCTGGGGGGTGCCGTAACGGCTGGTGGGGGCAAAATAGCCGATCGTTTGATATCCCCAGGAACCGTAGAAGGGATGCTCCATGACCGGAAGCAGCTCGACATGGGTGAACCCCATCTTCTTGACGTATTCGGCGAGAGGCCGGGCGATCTCCCGGTAGGAGAGGGGCCTGTTATTCTCCTCCGGAACCCTTCTCCAGGAGCCGAGGTGGACCTCATAGATGGAGATAGGAGCATGCGGGTCATTCCTCTTTCCCCGCTTCGCCAGCCATTCTCCGTCGTTCCAGGAGAAATCAAGATCCCAGACAATCGAAGCGGACCGAGGCGGGACCTCCCAGTAGAAAGCGAAAGGATCTCCTTTCTGGGCCCGATTTCCTCCGAGTCTGGAGATGATGTCGAACTTATAAAGAGAACCTCTCCCCAGGCCGGGAATGAAACCCTCCCAAATTCCCGAGCCGTCCCACCTCGCAGTCAAGGGATGAGATTCCGGGTCCCAGTTGTTGAAATCGCCGATCACGGAGACGCGCGCGGCATTGGGCGCCCAGACGGCAAAATGGGTGCCCGGTCTGCCGTCGACCGTCATGGCGTGGGCGCCCAATTTTTCGAACAGCCTGAAGTGATTTCCCTCCTTGAACAAATAGATGTCTTCATCGGTCAAAAGGCTTTGCCCCGTGACGACGTCACCTACGACGATTGCCCTGTTCTGCGTCATGGCTTTTTCTTTTTCTTCTCGATGTCATGCTCATCCCAGGCTGATCCGAAATTCCCGTCCCCTTTCCGGATTTTCCGCAATTTTCCCCCCGACACCCTAAAATGAATATACAATATAAAAAACGGCGGGGTCAATCGCCAAGAAATCGTTCGCGGTCTAGCGGCTGAAATTCGCGTTCATGATGGGCAGCACTTTGAGATATCTCGGGTTATCGCGGACGATGTTGATCAAGCCTATCTGGACCCCCTTTAGACTGTACGCGTAGTTCACCAGGCCGATCGAAAGCCCGGTCTGGGAGCCCTTGATAAAGTTGAAAGCGCTGGCCGCGAAGCCGATCATCCGGCCGTTGTTAGCGACCGTGACCATCCCGAGCGCCACTTGAACACCCTTCAGCGTCTCTCCTCCGAGACCGATCCCCGCAAAGGTCAGGCCTTGAATCTCCTCAGAGCCGGCGCCGAGTCCGCACACGGTCAATCCGGCCAGCTTTTTCCCGGCTCCGGCCCCGAGCCCGGCTATGTTGATTCCGATGAGGTGGTCTCCCGCGCCGACTCCGAGTCCTCCGATGTTGATTCCGATGGCGTTTTTCCCGGCGCCGATGCCGAGTCCACCGATGTTGATACCATAGGCGTTGTCTCCGGCGCCGAGGCCGAGCCCTCCGACGTTAAAGCCCACGATGCTTTTGCCGGCCCCCGCGCCGAGTCCACCGATATTGATCCCGGAGATATTATCGCCAGCCCCCATGCCGAGGAGTCCGACGTTAAACCCGGTCATGTTTTTCTCCGCGGCGACGCCGAGGAGACCGATTTGAATTCCCTTCATGTATCCACCGCCCGGGACCAGGCCCAGAGAGAGCCCTTCGATCACGGCGTCCTGATTATCTTTCTTAGGGTGCCAGAAGGTCACGTTGAGCCCCCGGATGCGGCGCACTTGACTATCTCGAAAATTGAACCGGAGCCCGGTGAACTGTCTGGAGTTGCCAAAGCTGATTCCCCATTTCTTGGTCGGGAAATCGACACTTTGGCCGAGCGCCGGTCGACCTCCAGTGATGATCGCCATGAGCACCAAGGCCGAAGCCATCAGCGATCCGGGCCGGGCAAGAGTCGTCTTCTTCATCACAACCTCCTGGGGCAGAAATGTTGGCTCGAGGGTCTCTCCTCAACCTTTTATACGTTTATCAATAGAGGATAGTTCCCTTTTGGCCGGTTCATCCAGAAATCCAGCCATAGACAGTGCGCCTGGAATTTTGGTTGCGGCTTCGAGTTATTTCCCAGGAGGGCGGGTCAGAGGCGTCCTCCAAACTCAGTTGTCCAGACGGGCTAGGTTAAGCGCTTTTCCCTTCTTCTTCAGTTGCAATTTCCATGTATATCTTGAAGATCCGAATCATGAGCTCGGCCGTATTGATCGGCTTCTCCAGAAATCCGTCGGCTCCGGACTGCTGCATCTCGCCCCTGAAAGTCTGGCCTTTGTAAACAGCTGAGATTAGGATGACCTTGGTCTTGGCGAGTTCAGGGTCTTCTTTGACTTTCCTGCACAGTTCCAGCCCGTGGAGCTTGGGGATGAGCATGTCACTGACCAAGATGTCGGGTCTTTCCTTTTTCACCAATTTGTATGCCGCCTCCCCGTCAGGCGCGGAGAAAACGAAGAAATCGCTTTTGGCCAATATCTTCTCGAGAGTCTGAAGGGTCACGATATCGTCATCGACGACCACGATCTTCTTATTCATGCCTCTTTCTCGATCCGGCCTCGGCCTGATCTGATGTGTCGACAATCTCCTGAGATCGAACGCGGACCCGGGGCCCGTTCCTTCCCCGAGTATCATGGCGGGGCTCAGATTTGTTAATAACCTTTTTGAATGATTCAGGGGGTGATTTTCGACCCGGTTATATGCTCTTGAGGGGTGATCGGATGCCGTCAAGATAACCTCCAAAAAATGCGACTCTTGAGGGTTATCTGCGACTAAATCTATGGATGCCGGGTGTTTTGCAAATTGGATTGGATTAGTTTAGAATAGGATTGAAAAAAGTAGCTTGGTGCAGACGGAATTCACAAATTCTGTCGCCGGGCCGATGTTTTGAAGGTCTAAGGGAGAAAAATCATGTCTGAGATCCTTCTCTTGGATTTCGAGGAACAGGAATACAGGGAACTGATCAACAAGAAATACGATGCCGAACTCCGCCTGACCAACTGGAAATCGGGGAAAACGGATACGCTCATCCCTCCCAAGGATTGCCGGGTGGTCTTTTACCAGATCAACCAGGAGAGTCCCATCCCCGAAATTCACTCCGAGGTGGCGGCCGAATTTGAGCACATCGTCGAGGACGGGGGGGCGGTGGTCTGCTTTCTCGGCAAGGGAAGTCTGTTTCAGCTGACCAACATCACCGGCAACTTTCCGAATCTGGAATTTGAAGACTACAATCATCCCAACACGGTCGTTGCGGTCTCGGAGAGGCCCTTTGACCTGATCTTCGACAAGTACGGGAAATTCATCTCCCGCGCCCGCCGGCTCTTTCCTGCCGACCTGGTCAAGAACGGGCCGGTGAAGCTCGAAACGGAGGAGATGGGCTTCCGCGGAGAGCTGCAGGTTTTGGCCAGGACTGTGGACGGATCGCCGATCTCGGTCATCATCCGCAAGGGAAAGGGATTTTATCTTTTCTTCCCCTGGTTCGGGATCAAAAACGTCGAGGTCTCCGACCTCGTGCTCAAAGAGATGTTTCCGCTGCTCGGCCTGGGCAGGCCCTCCGAGGATAATTATGAATGGCTGGACAAGGAAGAATATTATTTCCCCAGCCTGCTCGAGGTCTTTAAGCAGCGGGAAGAAGAAAAGAAGCGCCACGAGGAAGCCCTCCGGCTGTTGGATGAAAAGCTCCGGAACATCAAAGACAAAGATCAGGAGACTTTTCACCGGCTTCTGAAGTCCCAAGGTCGGGAGCTCAAGCAGGCGATTATCGCCGCCTTCCAATCTCTCGGCTGGGAAAGGGTCATCGATGTCGATGAATACTGGAAAAACGTCATTCGCAACAAGGAAGAAGATATCTGGCTGATCGAACAGAACAACCTGCCCGTTGAAGTCAATATCAAAAAAGAGCCCCTCATTCTCGTCGTTGTCAGGAGCGGCAAGGAATGGGCGACGGACGACGAGTGCTCCGTCCTGCAAAAATACAAAGGCCGGAGGATGCAGGAATTCGATAACACCAAGATGAAAGCCATCCTGGTGGGAAACTATTTCAGCCGGACTGAAGCCAAGCTCCGGAAGAGTCCCTTCACCCAGCTCCAGATTGATGAGACGGAGAAGGACGGCAACGCCCTCCTGACGACCTATGACCTGTTCAAGGCCATCAAAGCCGAAAAAGAGAACCGGGCTCGCAAAGAAGACATCAGGGAAACGCTCAAGACCAAATCCGGACTGATCACCCTGGATTTTTGATCGGGCACGCTTCGGTTGACACCTCTTTCTCCCTTTGACATAATCATATTTCGGATTTCATCAGGGAGGTGTCACTATGGCAAAGGTTCTTGTTTGTTATTATTCGCGGTCGGGGCACACCAAGAGAATGGCTGAAGAGATCGCCGCGGTGATGGGCCAGGAAGGGTTGTCGGTTGATCTGAAGGACGTAAAAGAGATCGAGGCGAGCGAACTGTTGAGTTATCAGGGCATTGTCATAGGCTCACCGACCTATTATGGCACGATGGCCTGGCCGGTCAAGAAGCTCCTCGACGAAAGCGTCAAATTCCACGGCAAGCTCAAGGGCCGTGTCGGCGGAGCCTTTGCCTCATCGGCCAACATCGGCGGCGGGAACGAGACGACCATCCTGGACATCCTGAATGCTCTCCTCATCCACGGGATGGTCATCCAGGGCGATTCGGAGGGAGATCACTACGGCCCGGTGTCGATCGGTCGACCGGACGCCCGCTCGCTCAAGTGCTGCCAGAGTCATGCTCGAAACCTGTCGAAGCTCATCAAGAAGCTCTTCCCCTGATCGAAAAACTTGGACCAGATTCAGTTCCGGGATTGAACGACGTTTCCCGGGGTGCCCAGATTTTTTGTTGGCTTTTTCGGCAGAGTGTGATAAATAAAAAACCTCAGAGAGATGTTCTCTGTCTTCCCGAGGAGTGAAGGATGAAAAGAATTGAACGGAAACAGCTCAAAGAGGATGAACTCGCCTCCGGCCTGACGAAGTCCCTCCGCTTTATCAAGAATTGGACTCGGGAACTGGTCATTGCCGCCGGGGTTATTGTTTTTCTCCTGATCGTCTTCGCCGTCTTCCAACTGGTCAAGGCCCACAACCTGAGCAAGGAGAACCAGGTGATCAGCCAGATCCTGAGTCTCCGCTCCGAGGCTGACAAAAAGCCGGAAAACCTGGCTAAACTGGAGAAGCTCGCCGGACAAGGCAAGTTTTCCAGGCTCGCCTACATCGAACTGGCGACCTACTGGTTCGATAAGAACGACCTCGCCAAGGCGCAAGAAAACCTGGGAAAAATCGGAGACAACCTCAAGGATATGCTCTATTACCAGGCTCAGGATCTGCTGGGACGAGTCTATATCAGGCAGAAAGCCTACGACAAGGCCATCGAGGTCTATAAAAAAATCGAGAAGGACAATCCCAAGTCTTATCCCCTGGACGCCGTCCTTTACCATCGGGCCGAGGCCCTCGAAATGAAGGGCGATACGGCCGAGGCCGTCGCTCTCTACAAAAAAATCCGGGAGCAGTTTCCCCAAACCTATTACGGATATGACGCCTCACAAAGGCTGAGCAAGCTCGAAATCGGGAAATGACCTCTCTTGTAATTCACCGGGAAAGAGCTATAATAAACCCTATTTCCATTATGGAGGAGACGAAATGGCTTTTATGATCACCGACGAGTGTATCAATTGCGGTGCCTGTGAACCGGAATGTCCCAATCAGGCCATCAGCGCCGGGGACGAAAAATATATCATCGACCCCGACAGGTGCACCGAGTGCGTCGGGCACTTCGATGAATCACAGTGTGCGGCCGTCTGCCCGGTCGACTGCCTGCATCGCCGACCCCGATCACCGGGAATCAAAAGAAGAATTGATGGCCAAATACCACAAGCTTCAAGAGGGATAATCACTTCTCGCCGAGTTTAAGAAAATGGGAGTGAGTTTATCACTCCTATTTTTTTATGGCGCTTCGAGCCGCTCGATGAACGAAGAACACGGAGAATATCTGAGCCAGGTCTTTTCTCCGGCGCCCGCGCTGGTGGCGAAAAAGAAATGGCCGTGGCTGAACATCCTCCTCTTTTTGCTCACCATCTTTTCGACGTTTTTTGTCGGCCTGAGCTGGAGCCTAAGCTACAAGTACGCCAACGCCTTCAATCAGAATTCCCAGTTCGCCCTCGGCCCCGCGATTTTTCGCGACAGCGAGGTCATTTCCTTGAGCATCATTTATGCGGCCGTCTTGATCGTCATTCTCCTCGGCCACGAGCTCGGCCATTACCTGGCTTGCCGCCATTATCAGGTGAACGCGACGCTTCCCTATTTTATCCCCGCCCCCACCCTCATCGGTACCCTGGGGGCCTTCATCAAGATCAAATCTCCCATCACTCGGAAAAAAGACCTCTTCGATATCGGGATCGCCGGACCGTTGGTCGGTTTCGTCCTTTCCCTCCCGGCCCTCTTCTACGGTCTGGCTCTGTCGAAAATCGTTCCCGCGCTGCCGCCCGGAGAGAGCCTCGCCCTGGGCGAACCGCTCCTCCTCAAGCTCGCCGGCGGCCTGATCTTCAAAGGCATCCCTCCGGGTCACGAAATCATTCTCCATCCGGTGGCCTTTGCCGGCTGGGTGGGAATCCTGGTCACGAGCTATAACCTTTTTCCGATGGGACAACTCGACGGGGGTCATGTCTCGTATGCCTTGATCGGCTCGAGATCAAAGACTACTGGGCAGGGTGCTCCTCGGATGCTTCTTTCTCATGGGCGTATTCTTCTGGGTGGGCTGGTTCGTTTGGGCGCTTCTCATTTTGCTCCTTGGGTTGAAACACCCGCAGGTGAGCGACGAAGAGGCTTCCCTGCCGCGGTCCCGGAAGGCCCTCAGCTTCTTGATTTTTATCATCTTCGTCCTGTCCTTTATTCCGGACCCGATTAAAGGGTATAATGTTTTTGACCTGTGGAAGCAATTCGGGTTCTAGGAGTGACGGAAAAACCGACCAAAGGGGATTGATTTTTTCACAAAATTTGTGGAAAAGTTGTGGAAAAGCAACCGATTTCAAATCCGAATTTGAAGAAAGTCTTGAAGATACGGCGGTTTGCACAAGATTTAGGCAATTTGACTAACCTATTGATAATCAACAAGTTATTAACTAATTGAAATTAAATAAATTATCCGCTTCTCGGAGGAGCCGGCCGGAGCCGGGACCGGGTCTTAGATAGCATGGAAAATGAATTCAGGAGCGTCGAGGAATCCTTCAGGCTGCTGAAGAGAAAATTCCGGATGAAGGAAATTTCTCAGAAGGAGTTCATCGACCAGCTCAAGAGCCTTCGGATCAAGGACGAAGAGGGGCGTTTCTGGATGATCGGGGCACAGACGGGGAAATGGTACTATTTTAACGGAAAGGATTGGATCCAATCCGAGCCGCCCTCTTTGAATGAGAGAAAGGCCATCTGTATCTATTGCGGGTTTGAGAACGACCTGGCCGCTGAATTCTGCGGCCGCTGCGGCAGCGCCTTCAAAGAAAAAGAAGCGCCCGTCTGTCCCGACTGTGGGCGTCAGCTCGAAGAACCCGGTCAGGCCTGCCCCAGCTGCAGCCCCAAAGGGGGGGAGGCGGGCCCCTCTGTGACTCCGGTATTTTTGGCCGAGGGCCTGGCCGGGAAACGGAAGGGAACATACGCCTTTCGGGCGGTCCATCTCGTCTCTTTCACTCTATTCTCCGGCATCCTGGGGGTCTTTCTGGGCGTCATCGTCGGCGCTTTTCTCGGAGCCACCGATGTCCTTCCCTCGATCGGCAACGCGGTTCCGCCGTTCCTCAACGAGCTCCGCGGGAAGCTGATGGGCGGAATTCTCTTTTCCGGTCTGGGCGGAATCGCGGGTTTCTTATTTCTGGCAGGATTTGGCTTCCTCCAGGCTGTCATCTTTAACAGCATATCCTCGTTTATCGGCGGGATCAGGATCCGACTCGATGAGACGAACGAAGAGACGACGGCCAAAAAGTCGAAGCCAAGCAGGACCGATTCCTAAGCCTCAAATAGGCCCGATTTTTCCTCCCTTATTTTTCCCAGGGCGTAAGCGATCTGCCCGATCGAGAGGGATTCATCGTTAGAAGAATAGGCAATCGGGCGGACGACCAGGAATCCTTTCTGCCGAAGGAGCGCCGACGCCCGGAGAAGCAGTCTTTTGTTCATAAAGACTCCACCGACAAGGACGACGGAGTCTACCCCATGATCAGCCCTGGCTCTCAAGGCGGCAAAAGCGATCACCCTGGCCAGAGTGTTATGGAATTTTGTCGCGACAAGAGGGACCGGGGTCTTCCGCTTGACATCTTGAACGATGGACCGAATCGTCGGCCCGAAATCGATCTGGAGAGGTGACGAACTTCCCTCGCAGGCGAACTCATAACTTCCGGCCGTCTCGAGGCAGGCGCTGGCTTCAAGCCTCATCGCCGCTTCGGCCTCGAATTCCAGCTCCAGGGGCGCAAGTCCAAGGAGAAAAGAGACGGCATCAAACAGGCGCCCGCAGCTCGAGCTCAACGGACTATTGATGCCCTGACCGATCAACTTCAGGACCGCTTCGATTTTGCGCCTTTCGATCCGTGATAAGACTCTGACACCAGGATAATCGAGTCCGTAGGCTGACCAGAGGTAAGAGAGGGCCATCCTCCAGGGCTGTTTCGCCGCCAGATCTCCTCCCGGGAGGGGGACATTTTTAAAGTGGGCAAACCTCTGATAAGAGCCGTAGTCGGCCAACAGAAACTCGCCTCCCCAGGCCGCCCCGTCTTCACCGTACCCGTAGCCGTCCCAGGCCACGCCCAGGACTTTCTTCCGCGGCAAGATACAGTGCTCGAGAAGGGGAGCGAGGACATGGGCATAATGATGTTGAACCCGAAGATGAGTCAGGCCCGACTCCTGGGCTAGGCGGGTCGTGTGAAAGTTGGGGTGGAGGTCCGTGACCACGACTTCGGGCGTAACGCCGAAGAGGTGGCAGAGATGGGCCAGCGTTTCCTCGAAGTATCGTAGATTGCCGTATTCATCCAGGTCACCCAAGAACTGGCTGGTCACGATGTAGCCGTTCTTGTAAAGAGAGATCGTGTCTTTGAGCTCTCCTCCCAGGGCGACGATTTGACAGGGCGTTTTCAATTTATCGGGGACTCTCTGGGGATAGGGCACGTAGCCCCTGGCCCGCCGCAGAAACAGCGGCTGCCGCCCCGCGACCTTGAGCACGGAATCGTCCGCCCTCATCTGGATGGGGCGGTCATGATCGAGGATGTAATCGCAGAGATCAGCCAGACCTTCCTCCTTATCTTTTATGATCGGCGCGTCCTTGGGGTTGGAGCTTGTGGCGACGACGAGCCCGAGTTTCTCCAGGAGAAGATAGTGGAGAGGGGTGTAGGCGATCATGAATCCGATTTCGTCAAGGTGTGGGGCGATTCCTTTGATGTCTTTTTTCTTTTTGAGAAGAACGATCGGCCGGCGGCTGGAGAGAAGAAGGCGCTTTTCGGTAGGGTTCACGAAAGCGTATTTTTCCACTGTCTTGAGGTCAAGGGACATTAAGGCCAGAGGTTTGGACTTTCTTTTTTTGATTTTCCGCAGGCGTTCGACGGCCGCTCCGTTCAGAGGGTCACAAACCAGGTGGAAACCTCCCAAACCTTTGACCGCCAGAATCTTTCCCGCCTTGATAAGTGAGGCCGCTTTTTCGATCCCGCCTTCGACCGGCCTTCCCGATCGGGCCTCGATGAGCGTCACCCGAGGGCCGCAGACCGGGCAGGCGATGGGCTGGGCATGGTAACGTCGGTCAAGCGGATCGCCGTACTCACGGGCGCAGTCCTCACACATGGTGAACCCGGCCATGGTCGTCTGGGCCCGGTCGTAGGGGAGGGCCTTGACGATCGTGTAGCGAGGGCCACAATCCGTGCAGTTTGTAAACGGATAGTGAAACCGCCGCTCACCGGGTGTCATGATCTCCTTAAGACAGCTGGGACAAGTGGAAATATCCGGTGAAATGAAAACGAAGCTCTCGCCTCTCTTCGATCGGAGGATCTCAAAATCCCGGTATCCCATGAAGGATGCGGACCTGAGATCTATTTTTTCGATGAGAGCCAGGGGAGGTTTTTCCGTCCGCAGGGCACTGAGGAACCGATCCTGTTGGGCCCGGGTTTCCGATTCGAGGTGAATTTGAACGCCAAAGCCCACGTTCTTGACCCAACCCCTCAGGCCGAACCTTTTGGCCAGGCGGTAGACGAACGGTCTGAACCCGACTCCCTGGACGACGCCAAAAACCACGGCTCGGATCGCCGACGGCATCTTCTTTTTCATCTCAACGTATTCTGCCATTTTCAAGCTGAAATTGCCACTTCGGAATAACATCTCTTGCTGAAGAGGCGTCCTCAGAATCTGTAAGCGACTTAATCCGTACTGTGATAGGGAGGGCGAGAAACGGGTCGACTCAGGGATCGACGGCGGGGACTTCCTTCTGCTGAAGAGGCAGCCGCAATAGTCCTGGCGGTAAAGCCGGTGCTGCTTGCTCAATTCCACGCTCTTGCGGAAGCCGTCCTTCTTTTTAAAATTCGCTTCGAGGAAACTTAGCCCGTATCTCCGGCCGAACATATCTCCAATCCGGTTGAGGACATCGGCCTTCTTCCAGGGGCTCAAACTCATGATAGTTGTGAATAGGTCGAAGCCACGCCTTGAGCCTTCGAGGGCCGTTTGCTGAAGTCTCAGGGCGTAGCAGATATCGCACCGCTTTCCTTTTTCCGGTTCGCCTTCGAACTTTCGTGTGATCTTGAACCAGCGCTCGTCCTCATAGGGCCCCTCGATCAATTCGAACCCCGCGATCCCGGCCACTTTCCTGGCCTCTTCCAGCCGGAGGGCGTACTCTTCGGGAGGATGAATATTGGGATTATAAAAAAAACCCGTGACTTCGTAGTCCAGCTTGAGGAGGCCCATGACATAGAGACTATCCGGAGCGCAGCAGACATGGACGAAAAGCCGCCGCTTGGTCATGGGGTTATTGTAGTCTTCCGGCAGGATTCCGTAAAGCGGGGCGCTTCAGGCCCGCGTCAGGTGGAGCCTCTCCATCTCGTTTTGGATGTCTTCGATCGTCTTCCGGCTTCGGGCGATCTGGGAACAGAAAACAGCCAAGTCCGGATGCTCTGTCTTGGACTCTTCGAGCTGCCGCCCCAAAGATTCGAAAAGAGGCTGGGTCTGCCTCTCCGTCGTCCGGATCTTCACCCCGACCTTCTGCTTCTCTCCGTCCAATTTGGCGATATCTTTGTCGAAACGCCGGATCTCCTCCCGGCCGCTCGCCTTTTGCTCTCTGATGGTTCTGGTCAGGTCTTCTATCTCCGCCTGAAGTCCGGCTTTTTCCTTCTCAAGCTCCTCCTTGACCGCGGGGAGGGAGGGGATTCTCTGCGCGAGCTCTTTCAGCCTCTCCTCCTGCGGCCGTCGTCTGGCTTCCAATCCTTGGATCCGCGACCTGAAGTCCCGCTCGTATTCTTCTTTAGCCTTGACCAGGCTCTGGAGCTGAGTTCCCAAGACTTCTCTATCCTGTTGAAGGAGGGACTTCTGTTCTTCCAGACTTCTGATGTCAACGAGAAGGCCCTCGCTCTGCGGAGGCTCGAGGCCCAGACCCCAGGCTTTTTTCCCCAGTTCTCTGAGCACCGCTTTGACCCGGCCGTTTTCCCTTCTGAGCCTGACCTGGAGCCTGAGCCGCATCATCCTCCGCTTCGCCCCGAAGAGAAAGTAGCTCAGTCGCTGCCGGAGGTCCTTGTCGCGGAGAAAGATGAAAGCGACCAGAAGAAGGATGACCGAGATGAGAAGCCAGAAAATCCAGTAGGGCAGACCCTCTCTTTCCGGCGAGGAGGCCGCCTGGAGAGAAAGAATCTTCGCGAGGAGGAGGCCCATAGGTCTTGTTTTCTGTTACGCTCCTAGATTCTTTTTGATTTGAGCGTCTTTGTCAACGCTTTTCTTGGGGCTTGCCCCTGAGTCGGAGATCCTGCCTCCTGGCATCTGTTCTGGATTCTTCCTGGAGAAACCTGAAATCCTGGATGGAACGCTCGATGAGAAAGAGCATCGCCGGAAGATTCTCCTGGAAGATCGTCGAGATGTCTGCTTCGGCATTGAAGAAACCGCCATGGATCTCGTCAACAGGAGGAAGTTCGATCGTGAAAGCGGGAATGCCGAAAGTCCCGAATGCCCAATCTGTGAGATCTCCGTTGGTCAGATAGAGGGACTCGGCGGCTCGCCCGAAAGTATAGGAACGGCCATTGACGGCTCGGATGAGCTCGGACATACGGGCGGCGATGGCCCGCAGGGACGCGTCTTGGGCCGTTGGTTGAGTCGTGTAGCCCCAGGGATACAGGATGTCCTGAGCGAAGCTGTGGTAGCTGACTACGGCCTGGAAGTCCTTCACCAGCATCAGATCGCGGATGGCCAGAGTTTCGGGTTCGGAAAAAGCAAAAGGTCCGCGGTAGACTTCGGAAGACGGCTCGGGACTTGACCCCTCATTGTCGTAGCCCCATTGGTACCCATAGTTCCTGTTCGGGTCCACTCCGTAGGAACCATCGGAGTTGGCCCGGCGGTTTTTTCGCCAGTACCTGTAGACATGAATCGTATATTCAAGCCCGTCGGGATTGACCATGGGGACGAGCCAGATCTCGCTACGGTCCAGCAGAGCTTTGATTTCGGATTTCTGGGCATAGTTTTCGAGGAGGTATTTTCCGAGAGAGAAGGGGAGTTCGACCGAGATCCATTCCCGGGCGTGATGGCAGCCGACGAAAAGCACGCGACTCTCCGGCTCGTCGAGGTTCACATTGGCGCTGACTTTAAGGGCATAGATGTTGCGACCTTCGGGAGTGCGGCCGATCGCTTGGACTTTCGCTAAGGCCGGAAAGGCGCTTTCCAGGGCCTTGAGGTCTGTTTCGAGCTCGTAGTAGGAATGATAATCACCGTTGATCCCGCCCTGGGCGGCCAGAGGGCTATGATGAGGATAGAATTTTGCGGTCTCGACCCGGCAGGGAACATTCGCCTGCTCAATCCGGGCCAGGTCCCCAGGGCCGGCTACGATATAGAGTCTGCCTTCCCATTCCATCAGCCAGTCGAGGGAAAGGTGCGCCAGCTTTTTCAGGATTTCGGCTGTCTTAGCGACGCTGACGATATCCGTGCTTTCGTAGCTCGGCTGTGTCTGGGGAACGGCAGGCGAGCAGATAAACACAAGGCAAAGGAGGGAAAGGGTGATTTTCTTCATAACGATCGCGTCCTCTCGGCCCTCTTAAAGGCTAAACAATCATATTCTTGTAACTCAGAGACACGGCGATTCTCTGGCCTGATAGCGAGTTTCCAGAGCCAGATTCCTTCCCGAAGAATGCAGCGGCGTCCAGCTGGAACCTGCCCGACTGAATCCCTGTCCCTATTGAATAATAAAAGTAGGAGGAATGGGGGGCTTTCATCGGCTGGGGGTCATATTGGATTCCAAACCTGAGTGGGATCTTCGCCGGCCGGCCGAAGATATTATAGGCCGCCAGGTATTCAATCCCGGCCCGGATCTGGACAATGTCCCGGAAATCTCTTTGAGCCTCTTCTCCAAAATAATTGACCCTGTACTTTGACCAATTGTAGAAGGCGAGGTCGGAAACGACGCGGAGGCCGGTTGTGATCCTCCAGTCCGCTCCGGCTCCGATGATCAGCGGCTGTTTGTAGCTGTCTTCCGAACTGGCCTCGATCCTGATGTCGGTTTGTCCCTTGGGAGCGAGGTATTCCAGCAGGCTTTGACTCTTGGCTTTCTTGGTGAAGGGCGGGCGAAAGACCAGAGCCGCGGTCAGCCCATCCGTCAGCTCATAGGTTAAGCCGACGTTAAGGTTGAGTCCGGAATAAGTCTGGGTCTTCTGGTCATTGATTTGGATGTCGTCGGTCGTCCAATGCTCTAAGGTGTTCCGGCTGAAATCGCCTCTGAGGACATTGACGCCGAGTCCGGCGCAGAGCCGATCGAAGAGCCTCCGGGCCACGGAGAAGTGGAAATTCCTGAGCGTCCCCTTCTGGTCAAAACTGAGTCTGTAGAGAAGTGAACCCTCAGAGCTGAAGGAGTAGTCCACAGCCGGTCGGTCGTAGCTCTCTGCGAGGTTGGCCACAATGGCAAAGGCCCAGTCTTTGATCCGCACGGAAAAGCCGGCGGAGTCGAGCGCCCAGAAGTTGGCGGACAGATTCCCTGCGCTGACCAAGACTCCCGTGTTGACCAGGGCGTATTTGAAAAATGTCGCATGGTTGAAAGAGCCGTCGACGGAGAAACAGGCCCGGGGCAGCTTGAGGAGGAGGGCCGGGTTGGAAAGGGCGGCCGAGACATCCGCAGCGTAGGCGAGGGACGCACCTCCCAGGCCCAGATAAGGCGCAGTGACGCCGCCATAGGTATTCCAGGTCCGGAAGGGAGCTTCATCCTCGTACTGGCCGAGCACGAGCTGGGACCAGGCGTGGGGACAGGATAAGGCGAGAAGACCAGGCAAGAGTAAGATCAAGCCCAGCCGACGGCAGCGTGACATGTTGTCAAAATTCTACTCATCTTTTCCTTTATTTGCAATCCAAAAATCGCTATACTGTATCGTCGAAAGTGGTTCTATCGGAGTGCTCATGATCAAGGCGTCTGACCGAGAACGGAAGATCAAGATGACCGGCCTGGGATATTATGTGCCCGACAAGATCTTAACCAACGCCGACCTCGAAAAAATGGTCGATACCTCCGACGAGTGGATCGTCAGCCGGACCGGGATTCGGGAGAGGCACATCGCTTCGAAAGACCAGGCCACCTCGGATCTCGCCGCTGAGGCCTGCCGCCGGGCCATCAAGGACGCTCGGCTCGAAGTCAAGGATATTGACCTCATTCTCATGGCGACTTCGACCCCTGATACGCTTTTCCCTTCGACGGCCTGCTGGGTCCAGAGTCAACTGAAGGCCGACCACATCCCCTCCCTTGATATTTCTGCCGGCTGCACGGGGTTTCTCTATGGATTGATCATCGCCGAAAGCCTGATCTTGAACCGTACGGTCAAGCGCGTCCTCCTCGTCGGAGCGGAGCTTCTGACCAAGATCACCAATTGGAAGGACCGGAACACCTGTGTCCTCTTTGGAGACGCGGCCGGCGCGGCCGTTTTAGAAGAAACGCAGGGCGAATCAGGACTCTTGTCTTTTTATTGGAAAGCGGACGGGACCCTGGGGGATTTGTTGTTGCAGCCTGCCGGCGGGACCCGTATGCCCGCCACGGCTCAAACGGTGGCCGATAGCCTGCACTGTCTCCACATGAAAGGCAATGAAGTCTTCAAACATGCCGTCAAGAGGATGGCCGAGGCGGCCCTGGAAGCCCTGAAGAGAGCCAACCTCAAGAAAGAAGACATCGGGTATTTCATACCCCACCAGGCCAACATCCGGATCATTGAGGCCACCGCGGAAAGGCTCAGAGTCCCCAAGGAACGAGTCCTTATGAACATCGATAGGTACGGGAACGTCTCGGTGGCAACTATCCCGATCGGTCTCTGTGAGCTCAAGGAGGCAGGCAAGCTCAAAAAAGGCGACATCGTCCTTATGGACGCCTTTGGGGCGGGTTTTACCTGGGCCGCCGTCGCTTATCGGTGGTGATTTCCTTTTGATCATTAAACCCTAGAGTCCGTTTGGCCATCACTTTATCTTGGCAAATCTTTGCCAGGCGAATCTCCGGGGAGAACGATCCGGGGCAAGGGGTTTTGAAAAAGAATCGCGGTCGGGGACTTTTACTTTTCTTGAACCAGCTTTTCGAAAATCGACACGAGCTGGGCTTTGGCCATCGACCCGACCTGCTTGTGGCGGATGTGTCCCTGCTTGTCGATGACAAATGTCGTGGGGATAAATTGGCCCGGCTGGTAGTCTTGGATGATCTTTGAGCCTGCGAAGGCGACCGGATAGGTGATCTTGTATTGGACCGTGAAAGAGGTGAGCTCCTCGGGGCTCATCTGATCCACGGATAATCCGATGATGGCCAGCCCCTTATTCTTATAAAGATTGAAGGTCTCAATGAAATCGGGGATTTCCTCACGGCAGGGAGGACACCAGGTCGCCCAGAAGTTCAGGATCAATACCTTGCCCCGATAATCGGCCAGCGAGAGAATATTGCCCTGAAGGTCCTGGATCTTGAAATCCGGCGCGGGCCCCAGCTCCTGGGGGGATCCTGCCTGGCCGCAGCTCGCGATCAGGAGAGCAAAGACCACAACCGGAAACCAGGCTCTCTTCATACGACTCTCCTTTGCGGCAGATTCTGCAAATCAGATATCAGACAGAGAATTATTATAGGTGAAGTGGGCATGAGAAGCAATCGGCTAGCCGCTGCATCTCTTGAGCAGTCTCTCCCAATTCCGGTCCACTTCCCCCTGCATGTATTGAATATCGGCTTCGGCCAAGTGTCGGAAGCGTCCCTGGAGCCGCAGGTAATCGACGATCGGCTTCTTTTCTCGAAGCTTGATGCTCAGGCTGTACTTTTCGCCGTTTTCGATCTCGTAAAGGGGGAAGATCGCATTCTGGACGACCATCCGGGAGAGTTTGACTGTGTCTTCGGGCCGGCTCTTCCAACCCGATGGGCAGGGAGCATAGATGTGGAGGAATTTTGTCCCTTTGATTTCCTTGGCTTTTTTCGCTTTTTTGAACAGATCTTCCGGATACCCGACGCTGGCCGTCGCGATATAAGGGATCCGGTGGGCGGCCAGGATGGCGTCGATGTCTTTCTTGGGCCGATTCTTGAATTGTTTCGCGGGCGTCGTCGTCGTCCAGGCTCCGTAGGGAGTGGCTGAGCTTCGCTGGATCCCGGTGTTCATGTAGGCTTCATTGTCATAACAAACATACAGAATATCCTCGTTCCGCTCGGCCGCGCCGGAGAGGGCCTGGATGCCGATATCAAACGTCCCGCCGTCGCCTCCCCAGGCAACAACCGTTGTCTCGGTGTCGCCGACCATCTCCAGCCCGGCCTTGACCCCCGAGGCCGAAGAGGCCGCCGTTTCGAAAGCGCAGTGGAACACAGGGACGTCCAGCGTGGAGTAGGGGAAAGGTCCGTCAATCACCGACCAGCAGCAGGCCGGAACGCAGAGGACCGTCTTCTGACCGAGCGCCTTCAAGGCATATCTCATCGCCAGAGTGGCCCCGCAGCCCTGGCAGGCCAGGTGGCCGGAGTGCATCAGCTCTTCGATGGGCAGGGTCAATCTCATCTTCTTTTCTTCGGTCATTTTTTCACTCCTATCCAGACGATCTCCTCATCCGGTTTGTCTTTGCCGAGGGTGTAGGCAGCGATCTCCTTGAAGGTCGAAGGAGTGATGTCCCGTCCTCCCAGACCGGTGATGAACCCGAAGGTCGGAATCTCCCGCCCCTGTCCATAGAGCGCCGATTTCGTCTCCTGATAAAAGATGCCGTGGTGCCCGTAGGAGATGTTGCGGTCCACGACAGCGATTTTCTTTGCGTTCTTGACGACCTCCCTCACCTGGGCAAACGGGAAGGGCCTGAAGACCTTGACCCTCAGGTTCCCCGCCTTGATACCCTCCGCGCGAAGCTCATCGGCGGCGACCCGCGCCGTGTATCCGGCCGTGCCCGAGGTGACCAGGATGAGGTCGGCGTCATCACAGAGGTAGCCCTCCACCAGACCGAGGTACCGGCCGAACATCTTCTCGTATTCTCTTCCCGTTTCTTCGATCAGGGCAGGGACTTTTTCCATATCTTTCTGGAGTCTATAGCGCAGTTCAAAGTAGTGGTCGGGAGAGGTCAATCCCCCGAAGGCATGAGGATCCTTTGGAGTCAGGCGGATTTCTGGCCTAAAGGGCGGCAGATACTCGTCCACTTTATGCTGGTCGGGAATGTCGACGACTTCGTAGGTGTGCGAAAGGGCGAAGGCATCGAGGATGACCATGCTGGGAATGAGCACCTTCTCCGAGACTTTGAAAGCCTGGATGACCGTGTCCAGGACCTCCTGGTTGCTCGAGCAATAAAACTGGATCCAGCCTGTGTCTCTTTGAGATAGGCTGTCATTCTGATCGGTCCAGATGCTCCAGCCGGGAGCCATCGCCCGGTTGATGTTGCCCATGACCACGGGGTTCCTTCCCCCTGAGGCCCAGTGAAGCAGCTCGTGCATGAGGGCCAGCCCCTGGGATGAAGTCGCCGTGTAGGTCCTGGCGCCGGCGAGCGAGGCGCCGATGCAGGCGGCCATGGCCGAGTGCTCTGATTCGACTTTGATGAACTTGGCGTCGAGGGTGCCGTCGGCGCACATCTCGGAGAGGAGCTCAACGACCTGGGTCTGGGGAGTGATCGGGTAAGCGGCTATGACCTGGGCGCGGGCGAGCATCGCTCCGTAGGAGAGGGAATGATTCCCCATGATGACTTTTTTCATCTCTTCTCCTCCACCATGGCGATGCATTTCGCCGGGCATTCTTCGGCACAGATTCCGCAGCCTTTGCAATAGTCATAATCCACCACGGGCCACTCGTCTTCGATGACGATGGCCACGTCGGGGCAGAACTTCCAGCAGATCCCGCACCGGATGCAGTTGGCGAGATCGATCTCCGGCCGGATGTTGCGCCACGCCCCCGTCTTGTTATAGAGCATGGAGCCTGAAGACATCGGCATGACGGGCATGTCCTTCTCCGACTTGAAGATGATCTTCTTAGCCTCTTTCTTGGTTTTCATTGCTCAGCCTCTAAGATTTTCATGATGCGCATATTGTTCTTTAATCTTCTTTGTATTTTCACTGCTCAGCGCTCACAGCTCACCGCTCACTGATCATCGTTTTCGCCATTTCATAGGCTTCTTTTGCCGCCTGAACGTTATCTTCGGGCCGAAGAGAAATCCCCTCCCGGATCGCCTGAAGCAGGGATTCGAGCCGGGTCAAGTTCAGTATCTTGATGACTGCGCCGACGAGTGGCCGTGTTGACGATGGGGGTGGCCAGAGTCCCCAGTTTGTTCCTGACGGCGATGGCCGTGGCGTTGATCGCGGCGACTTTGAATTTGCCGGGCAGGTCGAAGTCCTCTGGTTTCTTGTCGCTGTTGATGATGATGACTCCGTTTTCCTTCAGCCCATCGGTGACATCGATCGCTTCGATCAGTGTCGGGTCGACGACGACAACGTGGTCCGGCGTGTAGATACGGCTCTTGTCGTAGATCGGCTTGTTATCGATGCGGATGAAAGCAAAGACAGGCGCGCCGCGGCGTTCAACGCCGAATTCGGGATAGGCCTGGACATAGTTGCCTTCTTTGGCCAGAGCATCTGCGAGGATTTTGGAAGCGACGACCGTCCCCTGGCCGCCGCGGCCGTGAAAACGAATTTCGACCATTTTGCGCTCCTTCCTTCGGTTACAGAATGAGTTTTTTGTCCCTGGGAGCAGCCTACATCTCGAAATTCATGACCCGATGGGAATGGCACTGGATGTTGACCGCGGCCGGCATGGAGGCGATGTGACAGGGAAAAGCTTCCACGTGAACGGCCAGGGTGGTGATCCGCCCGCCCATTCCCTGAGGGCCGATCCCCAGATTGTTGATCCTCTCCAGAAGCCGCTTTTCCATGTCGGAATAAAAGGGATCGGGATTATGCGATCCCAGGGGTTTTCGGAGCAGCGCTTTTTTGGCGAGCAGAGCGGAAAATTCAAAGCTTCCCCCGAGTCCGACTCCGACCACGATAGGCGGGCAGGGATTCGAACCGCCCTTGTCCGCGGTCTCGACGACGAAGTCCTCGATGCCCTCCATGCCCGCCGCCGGAGCGAACATCCGGACGGCGCTCATGTTTTCAGCGCCTCCGCCTTTGGCGACGAAGGTGATTTTGAAGGCATCCCCGGGGACGAGCTCCCAGTGGATAAAGGCGGGAGTGTTATCGCCGGTATTCTTTCGGCGGATGGGGTCCTCAACGACGGATTTTCTGAGGTATCCTTCGCCATAGCCCCCGCGGACTCCGGCGGTGATGGCATCCCTCAGACTGGTCAAACCGCCGTCCTTCTTGAGCTTGACGTCTTCCCCGAGTTCCACAAAGAACACCGCCAGGCCTGTGTCCTGACAGAGCCCGAGTTTCTCGTCTTTGGCGATCTTGGCGTTTTCGAGGATCTGCTTGAACACCTCTTTGCCGGCCGGTGACTCTTCCTTTTTTTCCATGTCCTTGATGAGCTCAAGAACGTCCGGCTGGAGTTCAAAGTTGGCTTCCTGCACAAGGTCCTTGATCTTATCCCTGACCTTGGCTAAGCTGATGGTTTTCATAAGTCCCTCCTGGCGAAATTTAGATATGATCTCAGACGATATTGACGTTCTAGTTTAGGCCTCACCCGGTCACCTGTCAAGGTTTTGGAAAACTTATTTTAGGTTGAGCGCCAGAAGCTTGAGCTCGGTCATCTCCTCGATGGCGTAGCGGATTCCTTCTCGGCCGAATCCCGACTGTTTGACGCCGCCATAAGGCATATGGTCGATTCTGAAAGTGGGAACATCGTTGACGATGACACCGCCCACGTCCAGGGTTTCAAAAGCTTCGAAAGCCTTCTTGAGGTCGTTGGTAAAGACGCCCGTTTGAAGGCCATAGATCGAAGAGTTGACGGACCGGAGCGCTTGGCTGAAATCCCGGTAGGGGGAGACGATGACAATCGGGGCAAATGCCTCCAGGCAGGAAATGCGGAGTTCAGGGAGGACGTTTTCGAGGACCGTGGGCTCAAATAGAGATCCTCTGCGGGTGCCGCCGCAGGCGAGCCTAGCCCCTTTGTTCAAAGCTTCCGCTACCCATTCTTCGGTTCTTTTCGCGGATTCAAGATCAATCATGGGCCCGAGGTCCGTCGCCTCATCGAGGGGATCCCCCAGCCGGAGCTTCTTCGTGCGCTCGAGGAAGCCGGCCATAAACCGGTCATAGATCTTTTCCTGGAGGAAGATCCGCTGGACGGAGATGCAGATCTGTCCGGCGTAAGAGAATGAACCGATAACGGCCCTGGCCAAGGCATAGTCCAAATCCGCATCCGGTTCGACGACAATGGCCGCATTCCCACCGAGTTCGAGGGTGACCTTTTTTTGGAAGGCCTTCTTCTTGAGGTCCCAGCCAATGGCCGGACTCCCCGTAAAGGTTACCATCTTCACCCGCTCGTCGAGGAGCAGGGCCTCGGCGGCCTCGTACCCGGAAGGCACGACGTTCAACCCTCCCGCGGGATAACCGGACTGGGCCGCGATTTCGCCCAAGAGGAGCGAGGTGATGGGAACCTGGGAGGAAGGCCGCAAGACGACGGCATTTCCCGAAGCCAACGCGGGCGCGACCTTATGGGCGACGAGGTTGAGCGGAAAATTGAACGGAGTGATGGCGCTGATCACTCCGACGGGGAACCGTCTGACCAGGCCCCAGCGCCGCGCCGTCTGCTGACTCAAGTCCAGGGGAATGAGTTCACCCCCGATCCTCTTCGCCTCCTCCGAGGCGATTTGGAATGTGCTCACGGCGCGGTCAACCTCGACCCTGGAATCCTTGATCGGTTTTCCGGCCTGAAGAGCGATCGACCTGGCCAGCTCCTCCCGGCGATCTTTGATGCCGTCGGAGATTTTTCCCAGAGCCTGGGCCCTCTCGAAACTCGTCAGCTTCTTCGTCCGCTCAAAAGCCGCCTGGGCCGCTCCGATGGCCTCCTCGACCTGGCTCGCAGCGGCGAAATGGACCTTCCCCACGGAGCTATGGTCAAAGGGGGACTTGATCTCTCGGACGACCTCGGATTCTCGCGATTCACCGCTGATCAGGAGTTTGTATTCTTTCATAAGCCTGCCTCCGAATCATTAGTAAAAACGTAAGGGGTAAGCGAGTAGGGGTTAAGATTCGCGGAGGTACTGGGGCCCCGGTCCCGAGAACAAGTACCGTCGGTTTCCCCGTCGGAGCCGAGGCCCCTTACTCCCGGGGTGCCTCCGGCGCAACCTTGACCATGCAAGTTAATTATCGCGTTCATAGTTCTAACGCTCACTGTTTACTCTTTTAATGATTGTGATAAGTACAGATTCTTCAGCATGAGGGCGTCCAGTTCGCGGTTTGGGCTTTCACAGACGACCATCCCCTCGGCGCCCGAATCCTTAAGCGCCCGAACCCAGTCACCGTAGCGAAAATCAGACTCCCTCAGGTCGAGGTGTTTCATCTCCCCTTTGGTGTTAAAATCGACCCCGGAAAGATGGATGTGGAGGTTCTTGAGCGCCTCCGTCCCCAATTTCTTACGGACCTTGTTGAAGATCCTCTGGAATTCCCGGTAGCTGTTCGCTTTTCCTTCCCGCGAATAGAGGTGAGAAAAATCCAGGCAGGGCAGAACGCCCTGGACCTCTCGGCAGAGCACGAGGACCTCATCGAACGTCCCGAATTGAGAAACCTTGCCCATGGTTTCAACCCTGAGGGTCACTGCGATCTTCTGGGACCTGAGCCGGGAGACGATCTCCTCGAGTTCCTTCTTGACATGGACAACGGCCTGCTCCGGGAGGTCTTTTCCATAGTATCCGGCGTGAAAAACGACCGAGCGAGCGCCGCAGAGCTCAGCCAGCCGGGCCGAGCTCAGAAGATATTCGTGGCTGGACAGCCTCTTGCCCTGGTCGGCCGAATTCAGGTTGATATAGTAAGGGGCATGGACGCTCAGGCGGATGTTACGGGCGGCGGCAGTTTCTCTGATCTTGAGGGCGCTTTCGCCGCCCATCTTAACCCCCCGCACAAACTCTATCTCCAGACAATCGAGGCCGAGCTCAGAGACACACTCAATGCCGGCCGCCGTGGAGGGGGTGGCCGTCGAGCGTGGAATTCCTGCGGTGCCGAAGAGAATTCCTCTAGCAGGTAAAGACATCGCCTTTTCCGCGGGGGTTGAGGAATTCGCTGACGATCCGCATGGCGCAGAATTCGCCGCACATCGAACAGGCTTGTGTCTTGGTTTTTCTCTTCAGGCGGACTTCCTCGAATTTATCGGGGTCGATGGAGAGTTTCTGCTGTTTAGACCAGTCGAGCTTTTTTCGAGCCTCAGACATTCTCAAGTCTCGTTCCCGCGCGCCCTTGACTCCTTTGACGATGTCGCCGGCGTGGGCCGCGATCTTGGAGGCGATGATGCCCTGTCGGACGTCTTCAACCGAGGGGAGGCCGAGATGCTCGGCCGGGGTCACATAGCAGAGAAAATCTGCCCCTGCCGCGGCCGCCAGGGCTCCGCCGATTGCCGCGACGATGTGGTCATAGCCGGCTCCAATATCTGTCACCAGGGGGCCGAGGACATAGAACGGAGCATCCTGGCAGATCCGCTTTTGAAGCTTGATGTTCAACTCGACCTGGTCGAGGGGGACATGGCCGGGCCCTTCGACCATGACCTGGACGTCGGCCTCCCAGCAGCGCTTGACAAGTTCTCCCAGAGTCAGCAGTTCTTCGATTTGAGGGCGATCGGAGGCGTCGATGATGGAGCCCGGACGGAGGCCGTCTCCGAGGCTCAGGGTTATGTCGTAGCGACGGGCGATTTCTAGCAGCCTGTCGAATTGGGCAAAGAGAGGGTTTTCTTTCTGGTTGTGGAGCATCCAGGCCAGATGGAAGGCTCCTCCCCGCGAGACGATGTCGGCGACACGGCCCTGTTTCTTGAGTCGCTCGATGGCCCGAAGGGTCAGGCCGCAGTGCACGGTCATGAAATCCACACCCTCCAACGCCTGGGCTTCGATGGCCGCGAACAGGCCGTCCTCGGTCATGCGGACGATCGAGCCTTGTCGCTCGATGGCCTCAATAGCCGCTTGGTAGACGGGGACGGTTCCCAGCGGGATGGGGGCGCGGCGCAGGATCTGACTTCGGATTTGTTTCAGATTGCCACCCGTGCTCAGGTCCATGATGGCGTCGCTTTCGTGCTTCAGGGCGACGTCAACTTTCTTGAGCTCCTGGGCAACCTCGGGAAAATCAGCCGAGGTGCCGATATTGACGTTGATTTTTGTCCTCAGCCCCTGGCCGATGCCGCAGACCTGGCGGGGGGAATGCCGACGATTAAAAGGGATAACGACTCTGCCGCAAGATACGAGCTCCGCAATCGTCTCGGCCGGAAGTCCCTCCTGCCGCGCCGTTTTCTTCAGGGGAAGAGTGAGATTCCCCTTCCTGGCTTCTTTGATTTGAGTCATGGTCGTCCTTGAAGATACTCATTTTAGCCCAATCGCCTCGGCATGACAACTGTTTTACTTCGGGGGGGGAATCTGCTAGCATGAAAAGGAAAAGTCGCGTTTTGTGCCATGAGCCGTTACTTAAAGCCCTGCCTCTTTCTCCTCGCCTTGCTCTCCGCTTTCCTTCCTCTGTCCGCTCAAAATGACTCGCGCGAAGAGGCCCTTCGTGTCCTGGGCCTTATCGAAAAAATCCAGCAAGAGCAGCTCGCCCGAACAACGGCCGGGCTTAGGACGGTGGCCGTCACCGAGAGCGAGCTGAATTCCTATATCTCTTACCGCATCGAAACCGAGAAAGAAGAGGTCATGAAAGAGCTCAGCCTCAAGCTCCTGGACAAGAACCGGATCGAGGGCAAGATCGGCCTGGACCTGCGTGGCCAGAGGCTGGCTTTCTTTCTCAGGCCTGAGCTGAATTTCTATTTCGAGGCGACCATCGTCAGCCGAGAGGGAAAAGCCCGGCTGGAAATCAAGCGGCTTTTCCTTGAAGAACAGCAGGTTCAATCGGCTCTCCTGGACCTCGCGATCTCCATCGCCGCCAGGCTCTCCCACTCCAAGGCCTCGAGTCTAAATGATTGGTACGAACTTCCCTACGGACTCAAGAGCCTGGAAACCCAGCGAGGCCAGCTCATAGTGACCTATTAGGCATCATGATCAGGGTCATAAGCGGGATATATAAGGGGAAAAAGCTGAAGCGTGTTCCCAGCTCCCTGGTCCGGCCGATGCCCGACAAGCTGAAGCAGTCATTGTTCAACATCCTCCACGATGATATCAAAGGCGCCCATTTTCTGGATGGGTTCGCAGGCACCGGCTCGGTCGGGATTGAAGCCTTGAGCCGGGGAGCCGGAACGGTCGTCTTTATCGACGAATACTATCCGGCCATCAAAGTTTTGAGAGAGAACCTGGCCAGGTGTGGGGCCGAGGACCAGGCCCGTGTCATCCACCGGGAGTTCAACCGGGCCATTATCCGCCTCTCCAAAGAGGGAGTCGGTTTTGACTTGATTTTTCTTGATCCTCCCTACAAGCTCCTGGAAGACCGAGATCCGCTCAAGGTTCTGGCAAAGCGCGCGGTTCTCAATCCCGGAGGCAAGATCATCCTCCGCCATTACCGAAAGATCAAGCCCCGCAACAAATTTTTCCGGCTCAAGAGGTCCGTGACCCTCGGTGATGATACGCTGTCCTTTTATATAATGAATGCGTCTTGCCAGAACCGGCCGAGTTAGATTACAATCTGGTCCTGGCCATAACCCGACATTCCGGAAGTCAAAAAGAGTATGAACAAGACAGATTCAAAAGGGAGTCCCTTCTGGAGGAAGACTCCTCTCGTCCAGGAAGAGGATATTTTTTCCGAGTTCGGAGAGAAGAGGGGGAGCACCCTTTTTCTGGGGAAATACTCGCTGACCGAAGTCATGGCCGTCCTGGGCAAGAAGAGTTTTTTCAATGAATCCCGGAAGAGAGACCTCTGGCCGTTACGATACGACCTGGACTCGTCTGAGTTCCCGCTCCAGAGGCTCCGAATCTACTATCGAGAGAGAAAACCCGAGAGCGTGATCGTGGATTTGAAAATTCGGACGGGTCTCTACTGGCCCAAGGACAGGATCGTGCTGGGGCACTGCTTCTCCGACTGCAGGTGTCTCATCCTGGAATGGTTGACCCTTCAAAATCCGCTTTTGACTTTCACCCCTCGGCGGCCGGCCCTCCCCGGACAACTGTGCCCGGGCCTCGGTCTGGGCAAAAAAGTCGTCGATGTCTTCGTCTATTTGGCCAGGCTTTCTCACCTGGACGCCATCCTGGCTTTTCCCGCCTATTTTCATAACGCGGTCCTTTTCTCGCGTTATTTCCGTTTTCTCAACCCGGCCAAAGAGGCAGAGGTCCTGGCGATCAGGAAGTCCTTGGCCAAAATTCCCCTCAAGCAGTTGGCCTGGATCGTCCACCTCGGCTGCCTGAAAAAGGCCGGCGGCGGGGTTTATGAGTGGAATTCGGAAGAACAGGTCCACAGTCTCAACAAGTCCCTGAAAGATTATTTTGGCTCCAGGGCCTATAAGGAAGCGGTCAGACTCGGCCTCAAGTCCATGTCCTTCGAAGTCGACTGGGAGGCCTACGAGAGGAAAATGAAAGCCTCCCCGGAGGCCAAAGCTTAGTTTTCCCCGTCACCTCACTTTGCGGGTTTGTTCCCAATCTGCTATAATACATCAGTCAAAGAGGAGATTTTGCGATGAAGAAAGGCATTCATCCTGAATACGTAGAAAGCACGGTGACGTGCGCTTGCGGCAATACCTTCACCACCCGATCGACCAAAAAAGAAATACGGGTCGAGATCTGCTCCCAGTGCCACCCGTTTTTTACAGGCAAACAGAAATTTATCGATAGCGCCGGCCGAGTCGAAAAGTTCCGGAAGAAATATGGCGAAAAGAAAAAATAAAAGACATGTTCCAAGAGTTAGAATCCATCAGGGAGAAGTATCGCCAACTCACCCTCTCCCTGTCTGAGCATGCCTTCGCCGGCAAGCCCCAAAAACTCAAGGAAATCTCCAAAGAGCGGGCCGAGCTCGAGCCCATCATCCAAAAGTCCGAAGAGTACCAAAAGGTCCAGAAGAGCATCCGGGAATCCAAGGAGATCATCGGCGACCCAGAGGCGGACCGAGAACTCAAGCAGCTCGCCGAAACGGAGCTTGCAGAGCTGGCCCAGAAAGAGAAGAAACTCGAGGAAGAGATCAGGATATTGCTGCTTCCCAAGGACCCCAATGACGAAAAGAATGTGATCCTCGAAATCAGGGCTGGAGCGGGCGGAGACGAGTCTTCTCTGTTCGCCCAGGATCTCTTCCGGATGTACTCCCGGTTTGCCGAGCACAAGGGCTGGAAGTACGAAGTCCTTCAGACGAGTTTCTCGCCGATCGGCGGCATCAAAGAGGTGATCGTCAACATCCAGGGAAAAAAGGTCTATTCCTTTCTCAAATATGAGAGCGGCGTTCACCGTGTCCAGCGGGTGCCGAAGACAGAAGCCAGCGGCCGGATCCACACTTCGACCGTTACAGTGGCGGTTTTGCCCGAGGCCGACGAAGTGGACGTCAGGATCGACCCCAAGGACCTGCGGATCGAGGCGTTCGGCGCCTCCGGGCCCGGGGGGCCAGAATGTCAACCGCAATTACACCGCGATCCGGGTCACTCATCTCCCCTCCGGACTGGTCGTCTCCTGCCAGGACGAAAAATCTCAGCACCGGAACAAAGAGAAGGCTCTCCGCATTCTCCGCTCGCGGTTGCTGGATATGGCCCAAAAAGAACAACAGGAGAAGATCGCCCGGGAACGGAAATCAAAGGTCGGGACAGGGGAGAGGAGCGAGAAGATTAGGACTTACAATTTTTCGCAGTCACGCGTCACCGATCACCGTCTCAACCTCAGTCTCCACATGCTGGAGAGTATTCTCGATGGCGACCTGGATGAGCTCGTCCAAAGCCTCATCCTTCACGCCCAAACCGCGCGGCAGGCCAAACCCGCTTCGGCGGCTCGGGAGATCGGCCTCTAATTGAGCACCGTTCAACAAACTCTCCGTCGAGGGGCAAAGCTCTTCGGAAAATCCTCCCGTCCGGCGCTGGAAGCCAAGCTCTTGCTCCTTCGCGCTACGGGTCTGAGCGAGGAGGATTTTCTCAAGGCTCCCGGCCGTTCTCTTTCCAGAGCCGAGGAGAGGTGTTTCAACCGTTTGGCCGCCGGCCGCTTGAAAGGCTGCCCCCTGGCTTACCTCACCGGGTTTAAGGAATTCTGGTCACGAGACTTTCGGGTCACGCCCGGTGTCCTCATCCCTCGCCCCGAAACAGAGCTGATTGTGGAAAAAGTTTGCGCTCTCTCGTCGCGGGCCAAAGTAACGATCGTCGATGTGGGGACGGGATGTGGCAACATCGCCCTGTCTCTGGCCAAAGAACTCCCTCGGGCTCAGATCGTGGCCACGGATATTTCCCGGCGCTCTCTCAAAATCGCCCGCTTGAATGCCGGAGATCATCATCTCAGGCGGTTGACATTTCTTAACGGTGACCTCCTGCTCCCCCTCAGAAAGCTCCGCCTTCAAGGGCGATGTGATTTCATTGTTTCCAATCCGCCGTATGTTTCGCAAAGGGATTGGATGAAACTCCCCTTAGAGATCCGAGAGCATGAGCCCAAAAGGGCGCTTCTGGCCGGACCGACAGGCCTCGAGGTCATCTCCAGGCTGGTCCAACAGGCCCCATATTACTTAAAGAGCGGCGGGTGGTTGCTCATGGAAATAGGGAAAGGCCAGCTCCAACGAGTGATCGGGCTTTTCGGATCCGTCTGGAAAGAAGTGGCTTGGGCGGCCGACCTCAGGGGCATTCCCAGAGTCGTCATGGCCCGAAAAGCTTAATTCCGCTAGCGTTCAGACCTGTCCTCTCTTTATCTCCGGGAAATCGGAAACACAGGGCAGGAGCCTGGTCGTTTCGTACCTTATTTTTTCCCACCGCTCCGGCCGGAGCGAGCAGAAGCCCTCGACGATCTTCGGGTCGAATTGGGTTGTCGAATGAGCGATGATCTCGCTGCGGGCGGCCTTGAAATCCCGCTCCCGCCGGTAAGGCCTGTGGGAAGTGATCGCGTCCAGCGCGTCAGCCAGAGCGAAGATCCGGGCCTCGAAGGGGATGTCATCTCCCTTGAGGCCTTTTGGATAGCCTTGGCCGTCGTAACGTTCATGATGATAGAGGATGATGTTCCCCACCTCTTTGACCACTTTGATTTCTTTGATCAGGCCGAAACCGAGCGATGGATGGAGCTTGATCTTTTCCCATTCCTGGGACGTCAAGGGACCCGGCTTCTTTAAAATAGAGTCGGGGATGGCGATCTTTCCGATGTCATGAAGAAGGGCTCCCTTGCGGATATTCTCCAGCGGGGCCTCATCTTTGACACCCAAGATCTCCGCAAGAACCTGGCTGTATTTGGCAACGGTCTGCGAGTGCCCGAAGGTTTCCACATCTCTGAGATCCAGGGCCGTCATCAGATTTTCCAGAGTCGCGTCATAGGTTTCCTCGAGCTCCTGAGCCTTTCGGGAATTCTGGGATCGCTCGATTCGTAGCCGGGTGAGGTTCCTCGAAAAATGCCTATTTTCCCGGAGCAGCTCTCGCCTCGCGACCTCAGCCTTGATGCCCGAAAAGATGCCAAGAAAATGGTCAGGAGACAGAACCTGGTCGACGGTTCCTGCGCGCAGGAGCGAGAGAGTCCGGCTGGGGTTTTGAAGCCCGGAAAGGAGGATAATGCCGGGTTGGGGCCGTTGGCCTCTCAACTGCTCAAGGACTCCGATTGAATCGCCCTGGAGGGAACTCAAGGAAAGGACGAGAAGGGCGTAACCATTCTGGCTCAAAACCTTCGCCAAGGCTTCCGCGCAGGATGCCGCGGCGTCGAGGTCGAGATCCAACCCGGATAGGAACTTGGCCAGCGCCTGGCGACGTCTGGCGACCGGGTCGACGAGCAAGATCTTTGAAGGGGCCATCGGACTTTCCTCCACTGAAGATCCGAGCATCCAATCTTCGAAGACCCCTTTATACTCTATTTCGACGGGAAGATTCAAGCCGCCCGCCCCCAGCGGACACATGCTCCCCGAGGGGCAGGAGGGCTCACCTCCGACGGTGACCTGGAAAGGGGAAAAATCCCCTTTCGAATCGTCCGAAGAGGTGATTGAAATCGGGCGGGCGTTTTGAGAAACTGACCATGCCGGGGCCGGGCGCAGAGTCCGGGCCGGTTTGATAAACTCATCAGAGGGTTTACTTTGAATATTAACTTTGCTAAATTGAAGCCTCTGACGCTGACATAGGAGAGAGAAAATGCCTGATACCAACGAGATCCTTAAAGAATCGACTTCGGTCATCGAAGAAGTGGAGAAGCAGCTGGGGAAGCTCTTTGCTAAAAAGAAAGAGGATATCGATAAAGAGCTGGCTGAAAAAATTAATCGCGAGAAGGATGAGGCAAGGAAACGAACCGAGCAAATAGAGAAAGAATTCGAAAAAGAAAAAGAAGCTCTGTCCGAATACCGGGCCGCGATCTCTGAATTCGAGGCCGAAAAAACCAACCTCCAGAACCAGATCAAGGAGCATTTCAACCAGGCCCTCCATTATCAGAAGCTGATTGAGAAAATGGCCGGGCTCACGGTCGAAGAGCTGGGCCGCGTCAGCCTGCTCAACCAGAAGCTCGAGGAGCTCAGGCAGAAAGCCGAGGTGAAGATGGCGTTCTTTCGGAAAGACCTGGAAGAGAAATTCGGCATCGTCACCGAGGTTCCGGAAACCATCGAGAAAGAAGAGATGGCCATCGACCTGGAACAGGAATTGATCAAGTTGAAGAAGATCAAAGAGCTCCTGGCCTCCGAAAACCTGGGCCGGAGCGTCGAACAGGAACTCGAAAAGATCAGAGTCGAGGTCACCGCAACCGAGCCGGTGCAGCCGCCCGCCGCGGAGGTGCCGATCCCGGAGGTTCCCGAGATCTTGGAAAGCGCGCCTCCCGCCGAATCTCAGCCGGAGGCCGAAGAATCAACTCCGGAGACGCCGCCGGCTGAACCCGAGGAAAAAGGCAAGGACTTCGAGGCGATTTTTGAGACTCTCGAGAGATACCGCAAATCGGATACTACGCACAACAACGGTGAGATCAATTATTTTCAGAAGAACGGACGGATGATCCTGGATGGAGAATATTTGATCTCGGCCATGAGCAAGACCCTGGAAGAAGCGAAGAGGCTCTATATCCGGCTCAGTCAGACGGAATCGCCCAAAGACCAGTTTTTTGTCAAACAAGAAATCCTCAACCAGCAGGAGGTTTTGAGAAAAATCTTCCTGAGGACCGTCAAGATGTGCGAAAGGGAATCTTGCTCTCTTCCCCGATATACCGGCGAGATCCTGAATGTTCAGGTCCTCAAGGAAATCCTGGAAAGGCTAAGCATGGGGAATTGGAGCAATCAGGATGATTTCAGCGGTTTTGATAGTTTTATTAACGTGATGAAGAACAGCTATTACGCCAGGATCACGCCGCCCCTGGCCTATCTCAAGTCCATACTCGAAGAGCTGGAAAGCTGACGGTCTAGCAGAGGCAGGGTTCTTTCCGGCTGAGAAGCGAGCAAAAATCCTCCAGGGTTTCCCGGTCAGCAAACGTCAGGTCTTTGAATTTCAACCCCGCCGTGTAGAACGAGGTTTCCGCCTCGACTCGTTCGGAATAGACAACTTCGCCTTTCAGGTGGCTTGCCTGATCGTCCAGGACAAGGATCAGGTCGAGGGTCTTCTCATCCGGCAGTTTTGTGGCTGTCCGGAGCTTGATCCCGCCGAGACTGAGGTTGATCGTCCGGGCCACCCGGTACGCATCATCATCCCGATAGATCAGGATTGTGGACGCATAAAACCGTTCGAATTTCCTTCTTTCGTGGAGGAATTTCTCCTTGTAAAGCTTGACCCCGGGGGCCTTTTTTTCGCGGTCGATTTCGTCGTGGTTGTAAAAGCAGACCTTGTTTTTGGTCGCCGCGTGGGAGTTCTTTTCGCCCAGCTTCAAGAGGGAGAGCCTCTTGCCCTTAGCCTCGGACAGGGCCACATCGGCCTCGTTGGCCAGTTTTTTCAGATCCTCGCGCGTCAACGGCCCGGGGCTTTCGAGCTTCTCTCGTGGCAACAGCGTCACCCCGAAGCTCATCGTCAGATTCTGCCGAGGCTGGAACTCCTGGAACTCGAAATAGTGTTCCTCGACGTTTTTTCGAATGCGTTCGGTCAAGAGACAGGCCTCGTCCATATTCTTAACCCCGCTCAGGAAAAAGAGGAATTCCTCTCCTCCGTAGCGGCAGAGCAGGTCCTCCTCTCGGATGGAGAGCTTGAGCACCTGGGCCAGTTCACGGAGGAGGCGGTTTCCCGCCTCGTGACCGTTGCGATCGTTGTAATTCTTGAACCAGTCGACGTCTCCCATGACGACCGCGTAGGCCCCTTCTCCCCGGCGCCGTTTGCTTTGGGAGTTGATCTTCTGAAGCAGCTTTTCGAAAAACGGGTCGGGTCGGAGCAGCCCGGTCAGGGCGTCGTACTGGATGAGGTTGAGTTTGGTCATGGCGATGGCGATATGCTCGGACAAACCGCGCAGAATCTGCTGGTCCTCGGCCGTGAATCCTTCCTTCCTGATTTCGTCCTTGACGAGCTTGTTATAGACTTCCAGGACTCCGACGACTTCCCGGTTGTGCATGATCGGAACAGCGAGAAGATTCTGGAGGGGTTTTTTCAATTGCTCCTTGTACCGGCTCGTCATCCTCTTATCAAAGGTCAGCTCGGAGAGGTTGAGCTCGTGTCCGAAACGGGCCACGGTCGCGGCAAAGTCCTGAGATTCCAGGAGGGCGATGTACTTTGAAAAATCGTAATGAGAAAGGAAGGCGTCGTCCCAGACGAGAGGCTTGAGATACTTGCCCAGGGCCTCGTTTTTTTCCAGGATGTAGATCGAGATTCCGCTGGCCCTCACCAGGTCTTTGGCGTCATAGACGATATCAAGAAGACTGCTGACGTCGTTGGCCATGTACAGCTTTCGCAAGGTCTTTTCCATTTTCTGGCGTTCCTTCTGGAACCAGATGTACTTGGCTTCGATGGCGATTCGTTTTTCGAGCTCCTTGACGACGCTTTCGTTGATCAGGTTCTTCAGCTCCTTGATCTCGGCATAAACCTCTTTGAGCCTGATGTCGCCGATCTCGGCCGAACTCGTCAGGCTCTCGACATCCGCCTTGAGCTGGGAGTGCTCTGCGGCCAGAGAAACAAGCCGGAGAAAGGCAGTGGCATCCTGACCCGGCAAAGGAGGGGGGGAGTATTCAACGAACCGTCCCGGAGGCCAGCTTTTCAGAATCGCCTCGACCGGCTTTTCCGGGGAGGCGGTGACGACAAGGCTGGTCGACCTCTTGAAAAATCCCTTCAGCGTCCGGTAGTCGGCCAGCGAAGAATCAACGACGGCGACCTGGAAGTCCTGGGTTTCCAGCCGGGCCAGGGCCGCCTCTAGACTCGTCGACGTGGAAACCAAACCCAGAGTCGAGAGCAGCGAAGAGAGAGCTTCGGCCTCGCGGGGGTCGGGATGAAGGATGAGGATGTGTTTCTGGATCATGGCCAGCGACACAAAACCTCTACTGGGAACAGCATGATTCCCTTTCCTTTAGATCTTAACGCTAACCCTGGCTTCGTACTAACCGGATCCGGATTCTTCGCAGACTCAGATCCCATTTAAATTTATAATACTTTTTTGTCCGGAGTCAACAGTTTTTTTTGAGGAGAGATTTCTAGAGGTATCCCAGCGATCTTAGCTCCTCAAGGATCTCTTGGTGAAGGTTGGTTTTATGGGAGCCTGTTTTGATCCTGGGTTTGTACCAAAACCTGAGCCTCCGAACCAACTCTCTGACCAGGGCGGGTTTCTGGCTGGCCAGATTATTATTTTCGCCCGGATCGCTCGAGAGGTCAAAGAGCTCTGTTTCTTCGAGCGGGGGCGGCGGGAAAGAATAATACTTGAGATCCTCCGGCGAAAATCTCTCGTTGACGATGAGCTTGACGTGGCCCTGATTGAGGGAGACCTTCATGGGTGTGGCTTTGCTTTCGGCATGCGAACCGAGGTCACTGATGAAGACTCTCTCCTCCCGGCTTCTATGATCTTCACCCTGTTTCAGGAGCCCGGAAAGGCCGCGCCCGTCCATATTCTTCTCGGAATATTTGATCCCCAGCTCCTCGAGAACCGTGGGCATTATGTCCACGGAACGGACATACTCTTCGACCTTCCGTCCGGCATAGCGGGAACCAAAGAACTTGATGATGAGAGGGACCTTGATGGCCTCGTTATACACGGTGTGATTATGCAGCCAGCCCTTGTGTTCATAGAATTCCTCTCCGTGGTCCGAGGTCAGAATGATCATCGTCCGGTCATAGAGGTCGAGGCCGCGGAGCTTTTCCAGCAGGGGCTTGATCAAGACCTCATCCGTGTAGCGGATCTCTCCATCGTAGAGGTTGATAAAGTCGCGCCTTGTGGACTCGGGCAAGGGCTCAAAGCGGTTCTCCTTATGGAGGCGAAGCCGGCCCGGGCTCAGGCCGCTCGGCGTGTCGCCGGGCTCGGCGAACCACTCGTTATAGGGCGGGGGAGAATCATATGGGTCGTGGATCTGGTAGGTATGGAGAAAGAGGAAAAAGCTCTTGGCTTTGTTATCATCGATCCAGCGCGAAGCCGCCTCCCAGAGCCGCCCGGCGCCGTCTCTCCCCAGAGCATTTTCGGTAACATCTATAGCTCTCAAACCCTTTGTGAAACCCGTAAAATCCGCTGACGTATCCTCCTCCCGTGAGTGCCGATATTGTAGAATCCCTTCGATTTGATGAGCTCGGCCAGGGTGGGGACGGACGGATCGAGCTGGCTCTCTCTGGAATAGACCTGATGATTGATCGTATTCAGGGCGGTCATGATCGAAAGGTGGGAAGGGAGAGTCCATGGTGAGGAAGCGTAGGTGTTCAAGAAGAGGGCAGAGTCTTTGGCCAGAGAATCAATCGTGGGGCTTGTCGGCCGATTGTACCCGTAGCACGAGAGGTGGTCGGCTCTTAGAGTGTCCAGCGAGATGAGGATGATGTTTTTCCGGTCCGGAATCGATTTATAAAGAACCGGGCAAAACCAAACGGCCAGCGCTTTCGCATCGCCCTTGGTCAGAAAATGAAAGGTGGCTTTTTGGCCCGCGTAGGCTGACAACTTGATCCTGCGGATGTCGAATATAAAAGGCTTATGAGGAAGGAGGCTCAGGGACTTGTTGAAGATTTCCTTTTTTGAATTCTTTCGTCTCCAGGATAACTTGAAAATCAACGTTTCTGGCTCCCTCGCTGGCCAGAAATATTTCCTTGTCCTTTCGGATCCCAAAGCCGAACTCCAGGACAGAGTCGTCTGGAATCTTGAGAGGGATCCCAAAATGACTCTCCGGCACGGCTGCCAGGGCGTTGAAGTCGACGTCGCCCACACGGAGTTTCTTCTTGATGAGGTAGGGATTCTGGCCAATTCCCAAATCCTCCAGGGGAAATACGTCCGCTATCTCGGGCAGGGACGAATTCTCCGGGGGCTCGGACGAGGGATTATTATGGAGCGATTTCAACGGGCTGGCGATGACATTCTCCTGGCCGACGTGGTCAATGAACCTGAAAAGAGGAGCTTCTTCTCTCGCCCGGCACCGGCTCAAGACGATCAGAATCAGGGCCAAGAAAATGAATTTGCTCGCGAGGCATTTCGGCTTGGGCATAAGGTCTAACAGGTTGTTATTCTAGCCGAGGAAACCGGCTAAGTCAAAAACAAGGACGTCTATCTCGTCATCTCGTCAAAAGAATAGTGAGGTGGTGAGGAGTGGGGAGTTTTAGGAAAATCTGGTTCGCATTTTGCTGCTCAGTGCTCCCTGCCCACTGCTTTTTGGAAGCATTTCCAATCATGTGATGGTGGAGGAGGGGCTTTAGGAGCAAGGCCTTTTCCAAAGCCCCTTGATCACAGAAAAAGAAATGCTTCCCTGCTCTTTGACAAGATAGACGGCTTTTTATTGTTATGATATATTCAAAATAAATTTGCGAGGAGGTTCTGATGTCCGTGAGAAAAAAACTGACCTATAAACCTCTCCGCGCTTACCGAGGAAACAACCTTCATACGAAAGGCTGGTCTCAGGAGGGCGCCCTCCGGATGTTGATGAACAACCTGGACCCGGAAGTGGGAGAAAAGCCGCAGGAGCTGATTGTCTATGGAGGAACGGGAAAGGCGGCGCGGAACTGGGAGTGCTTCTGGGCGATCGTGGACAGCCTCAAGAAGCTCGAGAGCGATGAAACCCTGGTTGTTCAGTCCGGGAAACCCGTGGCTGTTTTCAGAACTCACAAGGAAGCTCCTCGGGTTTTGATCTCCAATGCGATGATCGTCCCCAAATGGGCGACCTGGGATGAGTTCCGACGCCTGGAAGCCAAGGGGCTGACCATGTATGGTCAGATGACCGCCGGCAGCTGGATCTACATCGGCACCCAGGGAATTCTCCAGGGAACCTACGAAACCCTCGCGGCGGTTGCCCGCAAGCACTTCGGCGGCAGCCTCAAAGGCAGGATCGTCCTTTCCGCCGGCCTCGGAGGCATGGGCGGCGCCCAGCCACTTGCGGTGACGATGAACGATGGAGTCGCGATCATCGTCGAGGTCGACCCGCTGCGCATAAAACGTCGGCTGGCGACAAAGTACGTTGATATGATGGTCGACGACTTGGACAAAGCTCTCCGGCTGGCCTCTGAAGCCAAGGAAAAGGGAAAGGCTCTTTCCATCGCCCTTCTGGGCAACGCGGCGGACATTGTTCCCGAGTTTGTTCGACGGGGCATTACACCCGATGTCCTGACCGATCAGACCTCGGCCCACGACGAGCTCAATGGCTACGTGCCCCATGGACTTTCCTATGAACAAGCTCTGCGGCTGAGGAGAGAAAACCCCGGAGATTACATTAGGCGCGCATATGAATCTATGGCGGCTCACGTCCGGGCCATGCTCGAACTTCAAGCGAGGGGCGCCCGGTCTTTTGATTACGGAAACAACATCCGCGGCCAGGCCCAGAAAGCCGGAGTGGAGAACGCCTTTGACATTCCGGGTTTTGTCCCCGAATACATCCGCCCCCTCTTCTGCCGCGGCAAGGGTCCTTTCCGCTGGGCCGCGCTCTCAGGCAAGCCCCGGGATATCTATGAGACCGACGAGGCCGTGCTGAGAGAATTTCCCGAAGACGCGGCCTTGGAGCGCTGGATCAGGAAAGCCCAGAATCAGGTCAAATTCCAGGGGCTTCCGGCGCGGATTTGTTGGCTCGGCTACGGAGAAAGAGCCCGCTTCGGTGGTCTGATCAATCATCTGGTTAAAAAGGGGAAGATCTCGGCTCCGATCGTCATCGGACGAGACCATCTCGACACCGGATCGGTGGCTTCGCCGAACCGGGAGACAGAGGGAATGAAGGATGGCTCTGATGCCATAGCCGATTGGCCAATCCTGAATGCCCTTCTCAATGCCGTGAGCGGCGCTTCCTGGGTCTCCGTCCACCATGGCGGCGGAGTGGGGATCGGACTCTCGATTCACGCTGGCATGGTCATCGTCGCGGACGGACAATCCTCGACGGCCAGACGTCTGGAACGGGTGTTGACGGTCGACCCCGGCTTAGGCGTCGCCCGCCATGCCGACGCAGGATACGACGAAGCCATCCAGTGGGCCAGGGAGAAAAGAATCAAAATCCCCATGCTCAAGCCATCAAGATAAATTTCCTCTTTGGCCCCGGCACATGATGTGGCCCGGCCGGCACATCTATCTGGCACCGAACAAACAAGAAACAAACCCGTCACATCGAAGTGTGACAACTTCCCCGGTTTAAGCCGTAGCGGCGGTGCGTTCGATTTATGCGATCATATTTAGAATCAACGACATCCAGTCAGTGCCGAACAACCATGCAACTGGTCTGAATCTTGCTTAGGAGAGGCTGAAAGGAGGTTCCCATGAAAAAGGCGATTGCCTTTGTCCTTGCTGTGTTTTTCTTGCTCTCTGCGGCCGTCTATTTTGCCCCGACTGCGGGCGCACAAACCAGAGCCGATGCCTGCTATAACAATTGGGGAAGCTGCCGGCAGAGGGCCCTGGATCTGGACGTGGCCTGGTGGAAGGTCGCTGTCCTCCTGACGCTCTGTGATCTCTCTCTGGGGAAATGCATCATGGCCACCTGAGCGACGAAGGGCCCTCGGCGGGAACGCGGAGGGCCCTCTTTTATTCCGAACGCTCCATGCCGGGGAGGAAAAAATGAGAAGAATCTTCGCGCTCCTTTGGGCGACTTTCATAGTCATTGGTCTCTCCTTTTCGAACCAACAAGACACGGCCCGGTCTCATTTGCACCAAATGATCCGGGTCAGAGATCTGAAACCCGACTGCCAAAAGGACGAGTCGGCCAACTTGTCCGCTCCCGTGGCGCTGGCTTCTGCCCTAGGCTCTTTGTATGTCGTTGACTCCCAGGAATGCGAGGTCAGGCTTTTTTCCCGGGAAGGCCGGTTTCTAAGAGTCTTGGGTCGTAGGGGACAGGGGCCGGGAGAGTTCAATTCACCGGCCGACATCGATTTCTTTGAGGACAAAATCTACGTCTCGGACAGGTTCAACAGCCGGATTCAGATCCTTGATAAGAACGGGAGCTACCTCCGGAGCTTTAGGGTGCCTCTCCATCCCGACCAGATCTGTGTCCTTGACCCCGAAAGGATTGTCGTCTCTCAACTGCCGCTCGGGCTGAACGAGAAGGAAAAATTGATCCATTGTTTTAATCCAAAGGGAGAGGTTTTATGGACAAGAGAAGACTCCTTCTTTTCCGGTGACCGAGTTTACGACACGTTCAGGAATTTCGCCATCCTCAATAAAGGTGGCTACGGCGATTGTTATCTCATCCGGAAATGCAACGAGCGAGTCATCTCGCATTATGATAAGGACGGCCGGTCCCTCCCGGGGATCGGAGTATCGCCTGCCTATTCCTTTAAGAAGATCGCTCTCCCTCTCGGGGGCAAGAAAAAAGAGCTCCAGGGCTTTTGCTGGGATAGTGTTTTTTATCAGGATGAGTTCTACTTCCTCGCGCCGGAATACACCAAGGACAAGGATCTCGGACCCGGCAGGCAGGTCTTCGTCCTGGATAAAGATGGCCGAGCAACTCGAGTCATCGAGCTGCCGGATCCGGTCAAGAAGATTGCTCTTTCCCAGGACCGGATTTTTGCCATCGATCTGGAAAATAATTTGCGGGTTTTCGGGATTGAGACAAAATGATCGGCCGCAGCGTCCTCCAATTTTGGGTCCTGGCGCTGTCGCTTGGCCTTCAGATTGGATCGGCGCCCGCAGAGTCCGGGAAGCCAAATATCTTTATCTTCGCTGGAGGAGGTTCTTTCTCAGGACGAGCGGCCCGTCCTTCTCGTCTTTTTTTCAACCTCCTGTGCCACCTGCTGGGACGACCTGCTGGAGATGAGATTATTTTTGCACGAACGCGGGCTCTCGGTCCGGCTTGTCGGCATCACCGGCGACCGCAGGGAGGAGGTGGAAAGATTTTGCCGGAAATATTCGTTCTTCGAACCGATCGTTCTGGACCAGCGTCGGAAGATCTTCAAAGCCTACCAGGTTGACCTGGTCCCTTTTAAGATGATCCTGCTTGCGGCGAAAAATTGTCTACAAGGATGATTATTATCGAGAATTCGGTTTGAGGCAGGAGGAAGCCAAACGATGCCTGGCTGCCATCGGACGAGGTTAACTTTATGGCTCGCGGTGAAAAAAAACCGTGCCTCTCGGGTCAATTATTTGATACTCGCCGCCCTCCCGGCTCTGTGCTTCTATCTTTGGTCTAAAGAATCGTTTGAGACGGCCATGAAATTCTTCCTTTTCCTTTTTCCCTACGTATTCCTGTTTCTCTCCCAGGACATGATCAGGGATGAAGTCAGAAGCGGCGCTCTAGAAAACGTCATCTTCCTGGGAGGGGAGCACAAAGCCTATCTCTCCAAAAAGAGCTTCGTCTTGAATTCACTGGCTCTGGGCTATGTCGGTGTGCTCTTTGCCGGGCTCTTGCTTTTTGCCTGGTCCACCCATCGCCTCCAATCGGTCTATCTTTGCCAATTTCTGGTGGGGATCCTGGTCGGTATCTATTATGTGCACCTGGCCGGGCTGCTGAGCTTCTATCTGGGCGGCGGTTCGAACGTCCTGATCCTGGTCCTCGTCCAGGCTCTGGCCTTCATTGGGATCATGTTTTCGGTCAGCCAACGTTCCGGGTTCATCGACGCTCTGGACAGAGGAATTTTCCCGGATCTCATTTCTCGCCTGGAGATTCTGGCGATGGTGGCCTGCCTTCCCAACGTCGTCATCTGGAAGAAGCTCTGGCTCTATTCGGTCGAGATCCTGATCCTGCTCGCTTTTCTGATCGGACTTCAGAAAATTAAAATCGGGGGGCTGGAGCTCAAAAAACAATGAAAAATCTCATTCTCAGGACCGATCGGCTCGGCAAGAGATATGGAAGAATCCAGGCCGTTAAAGAAGCGAGCTTCACGATCCCTCGGGGAGCCATTACCGTCTTCCTGGGCGAGAACGGGGCGGGAAAAACAACCACACTCAAGATCCTTTTGGGATTTTTAAAACCGGATAGAGGCCGTTTTCAACTGGAGACGAGGCGAATCGGCTACGTCCCGGAACAGCCTGTCTTTTTCCATTGGCTCAAAGGAGAAGAGGTCCTTCGCCTGACCGCTCAATTCTTTGGACTTCGATGGGCAGACGTCGATGAGTCAGCCAAAAGATATGGCCCAACCCTGGGATTTGACACGGGTCTCTTGCCGCGACGGGTGGAAACCTATTCTTCGGGCAACAAAAAAAAGTTTTCTTACCTCCAGAGCCTTATCCTCTCTCCCGAGCTATTGATCATTGATGAGCCCTTTTCGGCCCTTGACCCCGTCTCCATCAAAAGCATTCGGGACCTGTTTCTGAAACTCAGGAAGGAGGGGGTGACGCTATTTCTCAGCTCTCACATGATCGCCGAGGTTCAAAAAATCTGTGATGAATTCATCATCATCAGGAAAGGGACGATCGTGTTTCAGGACGATCTGCGGCGGCTCAAAGAGAACTATCTGCTTGTTTCTCTCGGCCGGGCCGACCTCGGGTCGGAAGAGGTCTCCGCCTGGTCCCCGTCTTGGAGAAAGAAGGAGGGCGTCGTCGAACTCCTGCTGTTCAGAAACCTCAGGACCCCGTTTCTGCATTTTCTGGAAGAGAAAAAGCTGACGGCCGAGTTTGGCGAAATTGACCTGGAGAGGATTTTTCTGTTCTTCGCCTAACCCTTAGCGGTGCCGATATCCCGGTTGCGCCGCGGCCATTTTGTCAGATGACCGTTCCCTCCGGGATGACGGCCTTTTTGGGAACGACGATGATTCCTTGGGCAATCACGTAGTTATCGGTGACTTCGTCCTTGATGCGCCGTTCGTTGATGAGGCGCACATGAGGCCCAATGCGCGCGTTTTTATCGATAATGGCGTTGCGCAATTTGGAGCCCCGGCCGATCCCGATATTGGGAGCGCCCGCCGCGGCATTCCTTTCCTTTTCCTCCTCCGTCTCATAAAAATCTGCTCCCATCAAGACCGTTCGTTCGATCGTGCAAGCGTCGCCGATCTGGGAGCGGATTCCGACGATGGAATCGTGAATCGTGGAGCGGTTGATGACGCTTCCTTCGCAGAGGATGGAATTTCGGACTTCCGAGGCCAGGACCTTGCAGCCCGGAAGAAAACGGGCGTGCGTGAAAATCGGCTTGTCCTCATCATAGAAGTTGAACCGGGGATTCGGCCGGACGAGGTCGAGGTGCGCCTCGAAGAAGCTCGGGATCGTCCCGATATCCTTCCAATAGCCGTCAAAGAAGTAGCTGAAGACTCTTCGGCGCTTGATGGCCGCGGGAATGACCTCTCTGCCGAAATCCTTGAAACCCGAGTCCTTCAGGAGTTCCATGAGCACGTTGAGATTAAAGAGGTAAACGCCCATGGAGGCGAGGTGGGTCCGGCCTCCCGCCTCAACCCGAAAATGCTGGAAAACGTCTTCTGGCACGCGCAAGTCCTCCAGGATGGCTCGATCACGCGGCTTCTCGCAAAATCTCATGATCCTGCCGTGTCGGCTTGCCTTCATCACCCCGAACTCCGGAGCTTGGTCCCGACGGACCGGGGTGACGGCGACACTGATTTCGGCTTTTTTACGCCGGTGAAACTCGATGAAGGAACGGTAGTCCATCCGGTAGAGGTGGTCTCCCGAAAGGATCAGGACCAGGTCTGACCTGTCTTCCAGAAAATGCAGATTCTGCCGGACGGCGTCGGCTGTTCCTTGGTACCAGTCTCGGCTCTCGAGAGTCTGTTGGGCAGAAAGAATGGTCACGAAATCCTTGCTGAAATTATCGAAGCGGTATGTCATGAAGATGTGCCGGTGGAGGGATTCGCTGCTGAACTGGGTTAAGATATAGATCTTGCGCAGGCCTGAGTGGATACAGTTGCTGATCGGAACATCAATCAATCGGAACTGGCCGGCGATCGGCACGGCCGGCTTGGCCCGGATCTTGGTCAGAGGATAAAGCCGGCTTCCCTGGCCGCCGGCCAGGATGAGGGTGATGACATCGTTCATGGGCTCATTGTACACTCGCCACCCCTTCGACTCAAGTCCGCCAGGAGCCGTCCTTCAAGGTGAACGAAGAGACTTGCCAAAAGGCCCCATTCTGAGTCAAAATAGCAGCACCGCGAAGGTTTCGGAATCAAAAAAGAAAGGAGCGGAAGTCATGAAAAGGATATTGATTCTGTGGCTGGCCATGGGAATTGCCGCGGCCCCTGCCTTCTCCGGAGTCGTCAAAAAAACCAAGGCTGATGTTACCTTTAAAGGCTTTGGACGCTTGACCACGGCCCGGAGCGAGAAACTCATCGCCGATCGGAAGTGGGTTGATTCCCAGAACGACTTCAAGGGCCAAGGTTTTTTGGGAGGCCTGGCCGGAAAGACAATTCTCCGTCCGGGGAATTCAGGGGAGATTGTGAATCTGCCCGAACTGACCGTCTTCAGGCTGGACCCCAAGAAAAAAGAATACACCGTCGGCCCGATCAAGAAATTGTCCGAGGAAACGAAAGGAGAGGAGGCCAAGTCCCAGGGCGAAACTAAGCCGTCTGAAGAACGCCAGAGCGATATCAAGATCACCCGGAGCGAGTTCAAGGTCGAAGACACCGGTGAAACTTCGACGATCAACAATTTTCCCGTCAAAAAATATACCGTCAACTGGCTCACTGAATGGGAGAATGTCCGGACCGGTGAAAAAGGCGCCAATCAGCTTACAACCGTGGTCTGGGCGACACCGATCTCTGAGACTATGGCCCAGGCCCAGGCCGAGGAGACGAAATTCTCCCGCGAATATCTCAAAGCGATCGGCCTTAACACCGACCAGCTTCAGCAGGAGATCCTGGGGACGAGCTGGATGTCTATGCTCGACTCCATGAACAAAGCGAAGGGGAAGCCGGGCCCCGATTCTTCAACGTTCGCCTCTGAGCTGAGCAAGATCAAAGGGTACCCTGTGGTCGTCGACGGCCAGTATTTTGTGACGGCCCAGAATCCCCAGGGCGAAGCGCAGCCGAGCGAAGACAAGAGCTCCAAGAGTCTTCTCGGCGGCCTGGCCAAAAAGGTCATGAAAAAGAAACCGACCGCAGAGGAGGGCAAAGAACCCGTACTCTCCTACCACACCGAGCTCGTCGAGATTTCTCTGGCCAGCCTGAGCGCCGCCGACTTCCAGGTTCCGCCGGATTATAAAAAGAAAGGGTGAATCTCGGATCCGGTCGCTCCGGTCGCTTTCTCCTAGCCAGAAAACGATGAGAGTTCTTATCACCGGAGGAACGGGATTTCTGGGGCGATCGCTCTGCGCACGCCTCGCCCAGGATGGGCACGGGGTGACGCTTGTCACCCGTTCGATTGGGAGCGTGGACGAGACTCTCGCTGCAAATAAAAAAATCTTCCTTCTCCAAGGCAACCCGACGGAGCCTGGCGATTGGCAGGAGGCGATAAAAAATCAGAACGTGATCATCAACTTGGCCGGGGCATCGATTTTCAGCAAATGGTCGGCCCGGCAAAAAAGGCGAATCAGGGAAAGCCGGCTGCGGACCACCCGCCGCATCGTCGAGGGAATCGACGGACGGAAAGCGAGGCCGGTCACTCTTATCAACGCGTCCGCGATCGGCTATTACGGGTTTCACGAGGACGAGGAACTGGATGAAAAATCCCCCCCCGGCGGCGATTTCCTTGCCGGGGTCTGCCGGGATTGGGAGGCCGAGGCCCTCCGGGCCGCCGACAAGGGCGCACGAGTCGTCTTGACGCGCTCCGGAATTGTGCTCGGCGAAAAAGGGGGAGCGCTCGGAATCATGGTTCGTTTCTTTAAGCTTTTCATCGGAGGCCCCTTGGGCAGCGGCCGGCAATGGTTCAGCTGGATCCATCTCCGGGACTGGGTGAGGGCCGTTGTTTTCTTGATCGATCAGCCGGAGATTTCGGGCCCAGTCAACCTCTGCACTCCGAACCCCGTAAGAAATAAGGAGCTGGCTCGCGCGCTCGGCAGGGCTCTCCACCGGCCCGCGTTCATGCCGGCGCCGGCGTTCGCGCGTCCGATTGATCCTGGGCGAATTCGGGAACCTTGTCCTCAAAGGACAGAGGGTCGTCCCGCGACGTCTGCTCGATCGCAAATTCGATTTTCATTATCCTGAGATAGAAGGAGCTCTCGAGGACATCCTGACGAAAAAGTGACTCTTCCGAATTCCCCCGACAGTGATATGATTTTCCGGACTGGAGGAAACCGATGCTCAAAAACATCTTAGGATTATTGCTCCTCTTGGGACTGGTCAATCTTCCTTCTCTATCCGGGGCTCTGCCGGAGACAAAGACGGGCCTCAAAATTTTCATCTCCGCCGACATCGAGGGTGTTGCCGGAGTCGTGAACGCCGCCCAGACTTCTTCTTCGGGCGAGGAGTATCAAAAGGCCCGAGAATGGATGACCGACGAGGTCCTGGCCGCCATCGAAGGCGCGCGGGCGGCAGGGGCGGTTGAGTTTCTTGTCGCCGACGCTCACGGAAGCATGCTCAACCTCCTCCCCGATAAATTCGGATCCGATACGAAGCTCATCCGCGGCTGGGCACGTCCGCTGGGCATGATGCAGGGAATTGACGGGAGCTTCGATGCGGTTTTCTTCATCGGCTATCATGCCCAGGCCGGCACTCAAGATGCGACCATCGCTCACACCATAACCGGTAGTATCTATAATTTCCGTATCAACGGTGTCACCGTCCCGGAAGCCGGGATCAATGGCTTGATCGCCGGCAATTTCGGCGTTCCTGTGGCTCTTGATTTCGGGAGATAAAGCCGCGGCTGAACAGGCGACCAATCTACTCGGCGGAATCGAGACAGCCGTTGTCAAGGAAGGTGTCTCCGAAGCCGTAATCACCCTTCCTCCGGAGCGCGCCTGCGGGCTGATCAAAGAACGGGCGGAGAGGGCACTTAAAACGGCTCAGGGAGTTCAAACCTTATAGACAGCAGCCGCCGTTCAGGTTCGAGGTCGATTTCGTTCATGAGTCCACGGCGGAAGTCGCCAGCTGGATTCCCTCTGTGAAGCGAGAGGGCTCCCGCACGATTTTCTTCATGGGAGACGACCTGCTCAAGCTGGTGCCTCTTCTCAGGGTCATCACCCGGTTCATAAGCCTTTAGCCCAATGGGAATTCGGCAGCGGACTGATTCAGTCGAAAGAGGATGAGATGAAAACAAAACCGGCCGCCGCAATTATCTTTTTGGTCTTCCTGACCGCGTTCCTTTTCCTCCAAGATTGTGCCCGGCACGAGAGGGCCGCTCTCGTTCCACGCACCGCGCCGATTTGTTTCGGCCTCCACGTCCTGGTGGAAAATAGGGCCGCGGCCGATGAATTGCTCAGACAAATCCCCGAGCTGGCCAAGCTGGGGCTGGATCTCCTCTTCGTCGAGATAGACTACAACTACGAATACGTCTCTCATCCGGAGCTGAGGGGCGATGACCCGATCTCACGGGAGACGGTGAAAAAGATGGTGGCCCTGTGCCGGGACCTCAAGATCCGGCTCATACCCGAGTTCCAGAGTCTCGGGCATCAGTCCTGGGAGAAAAAGACCTTTCCGCTCCTCATCCGGTATCCGCAGTTTGACGAGACGCCCGGCCAGTATCCCCAGAACCAGGACATCTATTGCCGGAGCTGGTGCCCGCTCCACCCGACCTCAACCCGATCATCTTCCAGCTCTACGATGAGCTTATCGAGGCTTTTGAAGCCGACGCTCTTCATGTGGGAATGGACGAGGTCTTCTTGATCGGAAGCGAATATTGCCCCCGCTGCAAAGGAAAGAACCCGGCCGAGCTATTTGCTCAGTCGGTCAACGATATTTATGATCACCTGGTCAGAGCGAAAGGCGTGGAGATGTTCATGTGGGGGGACCGGCTGATCGATGGCGCGACGACGGGCTACGGGGAATGGGAAGGGTCGATGAACAGGACCTATCCCGCGGTCGACCTGATCCCTAAAGACATCGTCATCTGCGATTGGCACTACGAAAAGATGAAATCCTATCCTTCCGTTCCGATGTTCCTGGACAAAGGATTCCGGGTTCTGCCGACAAGCTTTAAAGAGGTCAAAGGAGTCAAAAAGCTCATTGACTATTCGTTAACTTTTTCCTCAGAGCGGATGCTTGGCCATCTCTGCACTATCTGGGGGGCCCCCAAGTCCAGGGAGGCCAGGAATCCCGCCCTTCTCGCCGCGGCAAAAAAAGTTCAGAGCTTCAGAGTCAGCCGATAACGGTAGCCGAGGTCTTTGAGCCGAAATTTCAGGGATTCGATGACCTTGATCTCCGGTTGATTCCACTTGGCGATGCAGGCGTAGACTTCTTTGTGTCCCTGCTTTTTAGCATAGGCGATGATGCTCTTGTGCAGACCGGTCGAAATCCCTCGCTTCCTGTACGGCTCGGAAACGAAGGTGATCTGGAGGTAAAATTCAGGCGGGGTCGAGCCGGGAGAGATGGGGAGGATATCATAAAGGGTGTCAATTTCCGGAGCGCCCAGGGAAGGATAACCCATCAAATAGCCCACGACCCGATCGTCCGCGAGCGCCACAAAAGTCACGTGTTTGTTGCCGGGTTTGAGATAGCGTTCGCGGTAATCATCAACGGCCGATTGAACCTGGACCGGCTTGAACTTTTCTTCGAGTTCAGCCTCCAGTTCCCTCACCAGGTCGAGGACTTGCTCAAGGTCGGACGTCCTGTACTTTCGGATTTTGACCGTAGAGTTCTTATTTGCGCTCAAAGTTTTTTGACCTCGACTTATTTTAGCAGTGACAGGGACAACAATCAACCACTCCTGGACGAGAGAAGTGGTTGACTTGTTCCGCCTCCCGTGTAAGAATTTTATTGAGGAGAAGAGAAGGGAAGTGCCATGGCCGAATCGCTTCTTTTGAAGGACAGAGTCGCCCTGGTCACCGGAGCCAGCGGCGCTCTGGGGAGTGCGGTCGTGAAGCTGATGTTGGATCAGGGGGCTCTTGTTGTCGCCGCCTATCGGAATGCCCAGAAGTTCAAAGCGCTGGCTGAATCGACAGGAGAATGGAAGACCGCCCTGTCCGGGGTCGAGGCCGACGTGACGCTCGAAACAGACGTCGAGCGGCTGGTCGGGGAGGCTATCCGAAAGCACGGCCGGGTCGATGTTCTCTTGAACCTGGCGGGAGGCTATCTGGGAGGGCAAGAAATAGCCCAGACCCAGGAGAAAGACTGGGATTTCCTTATCGGCCTCAACCTCAAATCTGCCTTCCTTTGCTCGAGGGCCGTTCTCCCGTTCATGATGAAAGAAAATTATGGCCGGATCGTGAGCGTGGCCGCCAGGCCAGCGGTTGAAAAGAAAGGCCGGGTGAAGTCGGGGGCCTATGCGGTGTCCAAGGCGGGCGTGGTCGTCCTGATGGAGACGCTCGCCGAAGAAGTCAAGAAATTCAACATCACGGCCAACTGCATCGTTCCCAGCACCATCGACACTCCAGAGAATCGTCGCGACATTCCCGCCGGGGATTTTTCCAAGTGGGTCAAACCCGAGGACATCGCGGCCGTGGTGCTTTTCCTGGCGTCTGAGTTCGCATCGGTCACGAGCGGAGCGGCCATCCCCGTTTACGGAAAAGCCTGAGCTTTGAGTCTTGGCGGCTGACTTAATGGCATGCAAAAGGAGAGTGCTTATGCCAAAGCGCAGGTTTCTGCTCTGCCTTCTCTTTCTGTCGGGCTTTCATTCTATTTTTTCTCAAGCCGTCGATATCTACAGCCGCCCCGAACACTTTGAAAGAAGCAGGGACTATGACGCCCTCCATTATACGCTGCGCTTCCGATTTGACGAAAAAGCAAAATCCTACTGGGGAGAAAACACAATCACTCTTGCTTCTCTCTCAGACGGCCTCAGCCGCTGCGTGCTGGACGCCGAGGATTTCTCCGTGTCCTCGGTTCTCGCCCAAAACGGGGAACAGCTGCCCTTTGAGCAGACGCCCAGGAACCTGATCGTCGATTTCCCGCGTCCCCTGGCTTACAAAGAGAAAGCCATTTTTACCGTAACATACTCAGCCAGGAACCCGAAGACGGGGTTGAAATTTGTCGAGGCTTCTCCGGACAATCCACCTCAAATCAACACTTATTCCTGGCCGGAGGATGCCCACCACTGGTTTCCCTGCTATGATTATCCCAACGACAAAGTGACCAGTGATGTCTTTGCCACGGTTCCGAGCGACTACAGGGTCCTGTCCAACGGCCGGCTGGTGGAAATCACCGAGGACAAGGCTGGCGGCACCAAAACCTTTCACTGGACGCAGGAGCTTCCACACACGGCCTACTCCATTATGCTGGCCGCCGGTCCTTTTGAGGTCGTCAACGATTCACTCGGCTCTCTCCCGGTGGATTATTGGGTCTATAAGAAGGATTTGGAGGATGCCGCGAGAAGCTTCAAAAAAACTCCCAAGATGATCGATTTTTACAGCCAAATCCTTTGGATTCGCATACCCTTGGGCCAAATACGATCAGGTCTGCGTGGCCGGCTTCGGCGGCGGGATGGAGGACACGACCGCGACCACTCTCGGCCACGGCACGATCCATGACGCCCGGGCGGACCAGGATTTTTCGAGCGATTCCCTTGTCGCCCACGAACTCGCCCATCAGTGGTGGGGGGATCTGATCACGGAAAGAGACTGGAGCGATGTCTGGCTCAGTGAGAGTTTCGCCACCTATTCGGAATATCTTTTCTATAATCACGACCGGGGTGAGGACGAAGGCGCGGTGAACCTTCTGGAGAAGAAAAACGAGTACCTCGAGGAGGCCAGGGAGCGGTACATCCGGCCGGTTGTTTTCAACCGTTACACAAATCCCTGGGACATTATGGATGGTCATTCCTATCCCAAGGGTGCCGCGATCCTACATATGCTCCGTTTTATTTTGGGCGATGGGCCGTTCTTTCGGACGCTGGGCCATTTTCTGAGCAAACACGCCTTTCAAGTCGTCGATACCCATGACTTCATGGTCGCGCTCAAGGAGACGACCGGCCAGAACCTGGATTGGTTTTTTGAGGAGTGGATCTATAAGCCCGGGCACCCGGTCTTCGAAGTCGGTTATACGTGGGATGAAGGGTCCAAAAAGCTGCGGCTGAAAATTTCCCAGAAACAGGACCTGACGAAGGGGATCCCCGTTTACAAGTTGCCGATCCTCATCGGCCTGGTCACTCGGGGGATTAACACCGAGCAGAAGATCTGGCTGGAAAAGCAAACCGAAGAATTTGAGTTCGACCTTCCCGAGAAGCCGCTGCTCGTCCAGTTTGACAAGGGGAATCATCTGCTCAAAGAATGGTCATTTCCCAAATCCCCCGACGAACTCGTTTACCAGAGCCGAAACGACGACGTCATCGGCCGGATGTGGGCCGCGGGGGAGTTGGCTAAATACCGGGAGAACCAGCCGGTCCTAACGGTCCTTCAAGAGAGGGCCCTTCAGGATCAGTTCTGGGCGGTCAGGCGGAGCGCGGTGGAGAGCCTGGCGTCACTCCGAAATCTCAAGCTGGTCGACTTTTTCAAACAAAAGTGTCGGGACGTGAATTCAAAGGTCCGTGTCGCCGCGGTCCGGGCCCTGGGCGACCTGAGAAGGCCCGAGCTCGCGAAATTTTTCAAAGAGAAATTCAACAGGGACGGAAGCTACCTTGTCCAGGCCGAAACGCTCATCGCGCTTGGGAAGTGCGGGACCAAGGCCGATCTTTCTTTCCTGAGGAAGGCGGCGGAGATGAAATCGCCCCGGGATATCCTCAAGCGGAGTGTCAACGCGGCCCGCAACGAATTAGGGGAAATAAAGTAGGAGTCTGCGGCTCAGCATTTGTCCCTGGCAAGACATTTCAAGATCATGCCGGATTGAAATTCAGTTGACCCAAGGCTTCTTTTTCTTGGCGAACTGATGGACCTGGTAGACGAAGGCCTCGAGCTTCGATTTTTCTGACGAAAGCTCCGTCGTGCCGTAGATCAGTGTGGGCAGCGGAATATTTTTGTAGTCCCTGCGGACCTGTGCGGCCAGGGCCTCTGCGACTGTGCCCAGCATGCAGTTGAAGCAGATCGCGTTGACGACACCGTCTGCGCCTCGCCTGGCAAAGTCAACCATCTTGGCGATATTCAAAAGGAGAGTCTGGTCGTTGTCCGGCCCGATGTAAGGAGAGACAAATTCAAGGATGGCCTTGGAGGAGGGTTCGCGCAGGCGTGGCAGGACTTTTCTAAGGTTCTTGGTCACCCACCGGCGCTCAACCGACTTCCTCAAGTTGAGGAGCCCGATGGCGGCGGCTTCGTGAAGCTTCAATTTGGCGAGTTTCTCGTCGAGGCTCCTCTTCAAGCCGAAATCGACGTCGTCAATAATGAACGGAGAGGGCCAGACCTCGCAGCCCATGGCCTCTAATTTCAGATAGAGGTTATGGTTGGCCACCGGGTGCTGGCGAGTGTAGAGGTCTCCGGCGATGCCGACAATGGGACGTTCCTCCTTCCGGATGTCGATGGATTGAAGGCGATCGGCGCACCTCTCCAGCGCCGGTCCGAAGGAGGCACGGTCCAGTCCATTCTCGATATCCTTGAGATTCTGCTGATGAACCAAATCGGTCGTGCCCTTGTGGATTTCGTAAGGCCTTCGTTCGCAAGCCGCCTTGATCAGCAGATCTGTGGCTACGAGCCCCCTCCAGAGTCGGATCATTCCGCTGCTTCCCAATAATTTGGAAAGAGGTTCCATCGAGGGCGCGAAAACACTCAGGTCTTTGATCCCCAAATCCTGGAGGAGATAGTTCAGGACATCTTCGAACTGCGTCAGAAGGCAAGTGTAGCGGGCGCCCGGGAAACAGAACACTTCACCACGTCGACGCGGAGATAGTGCCATCTTGGCGAGGTCGCCGGCCATGAAGGAAAAGGCATGGCACTCCTTTCCCGAACTGAATTCCTCTCCCAGGGCCAGAGTTTCGTCGTCGGGCGGAGGCAGGATTCGTGCCGTGATGCCAACACTCCGGAGGGCTCCGACAAAGGCATAGACATGGTCCGAAAAATAAGGAAGGACAAAGGGACGGGCTCGGTATTCATCGATCGGCTTGGTGTCTTCTTTTTTTTGGGCGATGAAAGGGATGGGCATTTTATGATCCTGGGGCGTGGACGTCACTTCGTCCAGGAAGGCCTCGAGCCGGGTGATGAGTCCGGCTTCTGCGCGGTGCTCGTCAAATTCCAGGAGAAGGTGGGGGGTCTGCTCCAGGATTTTTTCGACGTGCTTTGTCGATATGGCATCCGGCCCGCAGCCGAAATTTGAAAGGATGAGCGGAAAAATAGAAGGCCTCTCGGCGCACCAAAGCGACGCCAAGATGATTTCCTGATTGTACTGCCACACAGGGCGGGATTCCCAATCGCGGAGCTGGCCACCGTCGGAAGGAATGAAATCAATCGGCAGGGCGAGAACTTCCAGTTTCTGAAGATGTTTGCCGAGGTTCAAATTGAGGAAGGAATCATGAACGTTGTACGGCTTTCCGAGAACAGCCCAAAGCTGGAGGCCGTGGCCGACGAAATGGCCGAGGACCTCCTCTCCTCGCGTTCTCAGCTTCCGGCCGAAGTCTTTTTGTGCGTTCCACGACTCAATATAAGCGGTCTCGAAAGAATCATCATCTAGTCCCAAGATTTTCTTAGTGGAACCTAGAGATTTCACAAAATCACGGGGCCCTGAGTTAAAAAGGACCGACGGGGTCAGGAGTTTTGTTTCCAAGACGGATCGGACCATGAAAGGAACATGTTCGCAGTAGGGACAGAGATAGACCGATTCATCCGGATTCCGGTGCAGGTCGACGAGGGAGGGGAAAAAAATCCAGTCTACATCCGTGTTGACGAGAGACTTGACATGACCGAAGGCCAATTTGATCGGAAAACATGTTTCCGCAGGAAGCTTTTTGAGTCCCCGCTTGAGCACCTCTCCGCTGGAATCAGGTGAGAGGGTGACAGCGCATCCCAGCCGGTTAAAAAACGTCACCCAGAACGGCAAGTATTCGAACATGAATGAGGCCTTAGGAAGGCCGATCCTCAGGGCAGGGTGAGGGAGGATTGCGGATCAGCGATTTGACCAGGTCTTCCCGTTCTTTAAAGAGATCGGGGAGCGGCGCTTTTGCCCGGGACGGGAGATGAGCCTGGCGGGAGGTATAACGCTCGCAGGTATCGCCGAAGAAGAGAGTTTCTTTTCCCAGCAAGATCCTGTTGACTTGGCAGCGGTTGGAACACTGGGAGCATTCGAAGCTGGAGACGGAGTATTCTTGACGGATTCTTTCCTCCATCTCCTGGCGAATCGGCAGGGACCTGACAGCCTTCTGAGTTTTTTCTCTTGCCATCAGCGCCGCCCCTATTGCTCCGGAGATCCGATTGAACGGATGAACCTGGACGGTCCGTCCCAATATAAGCGAAAAAGCCTTGACCACCGAGGCGTTGGAAGCGACACCTCCTTGGAAAACGACGTTCTGACCGACGGGGTGGCCGGCGACGACTTTCTCCAGATAGTTGCGGGCGATGGAATAGGCCAGTCCGGCCGTCAGGTCAGGAAGGGCGACCCCCCGGCCCGCGGCGTGGGCAAGCTCGGTGTCCATGAAAACGGTGCACCGGGAGCCCAGGTCATAGGGGGATTGCCCCTCCGCCGCTGAAGCTGAGAATTCCCCTTCGATCTTGATCCCCAGTGGCTCTGCCTGTTCCTCGAGAAAGCTCCCGGTCCCGGCCGCGCAGATCTTGTTCATGGTGAAATCCCGGAGCTTTCCGCTTTTGACGCTGATGTATTTGGAGTCCTGGCCTCCGATTTCGAAAATGGTGTCTGTCTCCGGGAAATAATGGACCGTGCTCGCCATCTGGCAGGTAATCTCATTGTGAATGACATCCGCCTGCAGGAGCCTTCCGGCCAGATAGCGGCCGCTCCCGGTCGTTCCAATACCCGAGATCTCCAGTTTGCCTCGGCATCTCGATTTCAAGATCCTGTAGCCTTCGCGGACAGCCTCGATGGGCCGCCCGCTTGTTGGGACGTAGACTCCTGCCAGAACTCGCCCCCGGCCGTCGACCAGGGCCAGGTTCGTGCTGACCGAACCCACGTCGACACCCAAAAAACCTCGGGCGATGTCCCCGTCGGCGAGAGACGGCTCGGCGGTCATCTGAAGGCCCAATGAGCCCAAAGGCAAATATTTGCTTTTGGGAAAGGATTTCTTTGGCTTCAAGAGGCGCAGCAGGTCTCCGGGGCTCTCACAAGCGATGGCTTTTCCTGAACGGGCGGCTCCAAGGGCAACGCCCAGAGCGCAGCTGTAGAGCGGCCAATCTGAGATGATCCAATCATCTTCTTTGAGTCCGAGAATCTCGCGAAACGCCCTGAGAAGCCCCCTGTTGAGGGCGCCGCCTCCGGTCACACAAACCGGGGGGAAACACTCTCTGCCACGGGAGATCGTGGCCACGAAGTTTCTGGCAAGGGCGAGGCAGACTCCATAAGCGATTTCGGGGAGCGGGGTTCCTTTCTGCTGATGGTGGATCATATCGGACTTGGCAAAGACAGAGCAGCGGCCGGCTATAGATGCCCCTTTCCGGGCTGATGCCGCGAGCTCCGAGAACTCGGCGATGGTGAGCTTTAGCCGCGAAGCCTGCTGGCGCAGGAACGCACCTGACCCGGCGGCGCACCTCTCGTTCATGGCAAAGTCCATGATCTCCGGCTGCGCGTTTGGGGCAGGGGCCGGGCCAAGAAGAAGCCAACGGGAGCTCTCGGCTCCGATCTCGATCACCGAACGGGCGGTTGGATACAAATGGACGACACCGAGAGCGAGAGAGACAAGTTCGTTGAGTGCCTCGACTTTGCCCCCCAAGTCAAACGCATCTCTTCCCGAGCCTGTGACGCCCAGCTTGAGCTGAAGGCCCTCCTTGCTCCTGAAAGCGTCGGCGGCGATCGTTTCCAGAGCACCGGCCGGATTGCCCCTGCTGAAGGTTTCCCACCGGCCACGGACCTGAAGAGAGTCATCCAGGAGAACGGCCTTGCAGATTTCAGCCCCAAAATCGAGTCCCAGGATCATCTCGGCTTATTCCCATTCCGCATGGAGCCTACCTCCATGATTTCAACCAATTTTCCAGGCGCTGTCGCAAGAGATGGCCTCTCTGCGCCCGTCCCTTTTATCGCTTACATGAATATTATACAGAATTCAGGCTTCTGCTCAAAGAAAACCAGAAATTCGGCAGCCGCGTGCCGCCCTTTCAGAATTCGCCGTGAACCCGGGGCTTCAGTTCTTCAAGTCGTTGTAGTTGAGGATGGCGTTGTAGAGGAAGAGGAAGTTCGACTGGTTCATGTTCCGGTAGAGCGGGTTGAAATTGAAGAGAACGACTCTTCCCTGGCCGTAGGGCACATCCATGATGGCCGCCTTTCCATCCATCTCCTGGTCGTTCCGGACCAGGCCGCTCAACAAAACCGGAGAGGTGTTCTCGGCAGCTTTTGCTTTTTCTTCCACCTTTCCTGTTTCGGTTTTTTCTGCGCCGCCATCGTTGCCGAATTCGCCAGGATAAAGCTGGGAATAATAATCGTCTTGGGACTCGAATCCCGTCGGCTCTTTGGTCCCATATTGGAGGACTATGTACTTAAGAGATTTCTTGCTTACGTTAAAGAGAGCGTTCGATCCCTTGAAGATGGCCACCTCATCGGAGCAGCCGTAAGTCATCGGATGGTCTTTTTTGAAGACCTTTCCCTTGACGATGGCCCCTACGACTTGAAGCTTTCCGGAGGGACCGAAGTACAGGTCTTCAGCAAATCCGAGTTCGATAGGCAGGGCCGCAGCGCCGTCGAGGGCGATGAGGACGCCCCCGCCGGTGACGAATTTCTCCAGGGCCAGGAAGCCTTCGAGCTTCATCCCGCCCGTTATGTCATCGGAGCTATCCACCCCGCCGAGATAACGGAATTCCTCGGTTTTGTTGTAGGGAATGGGAGAGTGCCTCGAGGAAATCCCCCGCAGCATCGAGGTCAAGTTTCCGAATTCATTGGGAAGGATGAGGACGTCGAAGTCCTTCTGAAGATCGCCCTTCCGGAGCCGTTCGTCATTGACCATGGTGTATTTGATCCCGCTGTGGTCGAAGGTGAAAAAGACCCAGCCGGCATCTTGGGGGTAAAGCCAAGTATGGTAAACCCCCACCCGCGGCAGGTCCAGTTCGTGTCGACTGACGTCGACCTTCTGGTCACAGGCTGTCACCTCAAGGCCGTATTTTTCCGAAGCCGCCCGCAGGTCTTGTTCGAGGCTCGAGGGATTGTCCTTGACCGGAATGATCCAGGTCCCGGGAGCGAGTTTTTCAGTTTTGAGCGAAAATTCCTTCTCGGCCGCATAGATTTTGTATTGGCCTAAGGCGAACCTGGCGGTGATGAGGCTGTTCGACCCAATGTTCCTGACCAAATAGGAATCCGGGTTCATCCCCTTGACGAATTGCCCCTGATACTTGAGAGGGCCGTTGACCGGGGACACGGGGATTTTCTGGATCTCAGGGTCATCAACTTTTTCTGTTTTGACTCCATAGAGAAGACCCAGGGTCCAGCCCGTATCATCGTAGGGGGTCGTTGTCGCGTCTTTGGGAAATTCCTGGATTTCGAGCAGGTCCTTGGCGTGGTTTCGGTAAGGCTGGTCCATCCGGACGACGTAGCTTCCGGCGGGAAACTCTTTGTCCTTGAGCTTGATCTTCTGGTCGGCTTTGTTGACTTCAATCCGGTGCTCGAGCAAGAGATTGATCAGGTCATCAGTCGCGTTAACGTTTTTTTGCCCGGAGGGAATGACCCAGGCGTAGGGAGCCTCGGTTTTGCCCTTGGTATAGGAATTGAATCCCTTTTTCCAGAAATTGTAGAGAATGGTTTCCTTGTTGATCGCGGTCAGAGAAAGGGCGGCCAGGACCCCGCTTTGCATATAGTTGATGTTGTTTCGCAGCGACCATTTGACTTTCTTCGGCGGCGGAAAGGCCCTGTACCATTCCTTGGTCGTCACCGGTTTGCCCATGAATTTTTCTTTGAGCTCGCGGTCATAAGTATTGGCGCCGGCGTTTCCGAAGGTCTCATAGAAGCGTCCGATCCCGTTATAGCTGTTCCCGAGCCAGAGGAGGTATCCCGGATACCAGCCGTCGAAAAAACCCCAGGTCCAGACGCCCGGCATGCCCAATTTTGTCAGCTCGGCGATCTCGTATTGAGCGATCCACAGCCATTCCTGCGTCTGAACCGCTTCCAAGTTCGGGTCATAGGGTCCGTAACCCGTCGAGATGTAGAGGAGGGGCAGGGATTCGTGGAGGTCGTGAGTCACCTGGGGGTGCCATTGAAAAAATGAATTATAGAGGTTCTTGGTCAGCTGCTGGGATATCTGGATTCCGTCGCGGTTGTTATCGTGGAAGGCATACTTACCCCAGAAGGGAGGCGTGGATAGCGGGATATCCTCCATACTTGTGAATTTCTTGGTAATCCTGTAATACCAGTCGACCTGCCTCTGCCAGCCATCGACTTCCAGGACCGGAGTGATCAGGGTGATGATATTCTCCCTGATTTTTTTGGCCGGATCCTCGTCCGAGACGGCCAGCCGGTAGGCGAGCTCGGTGAGCATCTCCGGGCTCCCGGTTTCGGCGGAGTGGAGTCCCCCCGTGAGATGGTAGATCGGCTTGGCTTTTTTGATGATCTCCTTGGCCGCGGTCTCGTCGGTCTTTCGCGGATCGGACAGGGCCAGCGTCTGGTCCTTGTAGAATTTCAGGTTGGCGATGGTCTCACGGTCGGCGATGGCCGCGACGAACATCTCTTTCCCTTCGTCGGTGGGCCCGATCGGGAAAACGGCGACGTTCGGGGATTTTTCGGCCAGGATCTTGAAATATTTATAAATATCGTCGTAATAGGTCATTTTGCCGGGCGTCCCATTGACATAGCCAAGAACCTTGTAGGGGGAAGGGACGGTGGGGGAATAGGGAAGATGGTCGACCCAGGCATTAAGAAAAGCGGCATCCGTGGTGTATTCTTTGATCATTTTCTTGACGATCGCGGCCTCGTCCTCGGCGCGCAACGCGGAAGACGTGCACAGTCCGACCACAGCCAGAAAGAGCACGAGATAAAGGACTCTCAGAAAAAGCCTGCCGTTCATTCGAAGCCTCCTTTGTCGAAACGTTCGATTGATTGTATGGATTTGGAGGAAAGGATTTTCCTCGGAGGAGACGATCAACAATATGGCCTAACGCCTCAGGTCGAATTTCTTGACCATGTGGTCGGGATAATAGGAGGCTTTAGCCCGGCGCAGACCCGGGAGCCCCAGGTCCTGTTCGCGGTTGATAAACCTACAGTTTGACCATTCGTTCCTGACAAACTCGCGATTGATCAACTGGGCCAAACCCTCATAAGCAGGGTTAACGATCTCGACATGAATGACCGCGGTGTCCGGGTTCAGTTTCTCCCCGATTGAAAAGGCCGCAACCTGGCCCTGAACGTCGATGGCACAGCCCCTAAAACCCAGGACTTCAAAATTGGCCAGGGCTTCGAGAATGGCCTTCTGTTCGCCGCACATCGATCCGTTTTGCGGGGCCTTGGCCTTGATCCACTCATCCAAGAGCTTGCCGCAGTCCGAGAGGCAATCGGAGGATATCCGGCGATACTCCCAGCGATGGTTTTTTTCGAATTTCTTGATCCGGTTTCGCTTCCCGTCAAATCTTTTGCCCTTGAGATTGATCAGCTCCTCTGTGAGGTAGACGTAATCAAAATTGTTCCGGTCCGGTTCGCATCGGAAGTCCTTCCCGAAAGCCGTGACAAAAGATTCGGGAATGCGGGAGAGCCTGGGCGCATGAGTCAAACAGCTTGCGATTGTCTCTTGAATGCGGTTGTCTCCGATGGGCTGCAAAAAATAAGGCGGCTCAGACGGCGGCTCGAAATAGAGGCAGAGGTTGTCGTTGACAAGCGTCCACTTGGGATGGTCGAAGTTTCTCCAGATAAACGTGTTAGCGAAAGTGACCTCGCTCGCTTCGGGAGGACAGCGTTCGATCTTGTCTTTGATGAACCCCAGATCTTCGAGGCCGATCGCTTTGAATTCCGGAAAGAGAGGTGGAGTCATGGGCAACTCTTGACCATGACCGTACAGAGGTCTTTACGGCAGTCCCTGCACCAGTCCGATTTTTTAACCATGGACGCGGGGATTTGCCCGGCCTTGCGAAAGCCGAGCTTCTCAAAAAAATTGGGGATGATCGTGGCGAGGTAAATGTCTCCTCGGGCTTTTTCCAGGAGCGCCCCAACGAGCTCTCTTCCCAATCCTTTAAGGCGCTTGGCTTCATCGACTCCGAGAGCGCACAGCTCGGCGCAGTCCGGGTGCTTTTTCAGGGCGACAATTCCGACGACCTCAGGTCCTTCGGCGGCCACCCAAAAGGAATCAGACTCCATTCCCGAATAGTCGAGATCACATTTCTTAGCCAGGCGGATAATTTGGGGCAGGTCGGTCTTTCTGGCTTTTCGGACACGCATGAAGATGTATTATAACATTTCTGGGGGATGTTCCCCAAGGGGACACTTTGCCGGCTATGAAAACTATCTCGTATCGAGTGGTCATTTAATTTTACTGATCATCGGGATCTCGCATATAGAAGAATAAAGAAACCGCGAAGGGTGTCACCTTGGGGACGTCTCACCTTCTTCAGGTTTGATTTTGATTGACGACCCTTTTTTATTGTGATAAGAAACCTAATGTTTTTGTTGATTAAGAGGTTAAATAGGAGGTCAGCTTGAAAAGAAAACCTTTTGTTGTCGTCACCTTTTTGGTCCTGGCGCTTCTGGTTTCCTGCCAGCAGCAGGGTTCGAAGATCACCTATCCGATCACGAAGAAAGGCGATGTGGTCGATGATTATTTCGGGACCAAAGTCGCCGAGCCGTACAGGTGGCTGGAAGACGATAATTCCGCGGAGACCAAGGCCTGGGTCCAGGAAGAGAACAAGGTCACTTTTGCCTACCTCGAGAAGATACCTTTCCGGCAGAAGGTCCACCAACGCGTCACCGAGATTTACAATTATCCCAAGTATTCATCCCCGTTCAGGGTCGGGGAGTATTATTTCTTCTTCAAAAATGACGGCCTGCAGAACCAGTCGGTCATCTACGTGCAAAAAGGCTTGGACGGGCAGCCCGAGGTTTTCATCGACCCCAACGCTCTCTCCCCGGACGGGACTGTGAGAATCGGGCTGGCCGGCTTCTCCAACGACAACCGCTATGCCGCCTTTCTCCGCTCCGAAGCCGGCTCGGATTGGGGCGAACTGCATGTCATGGAGATCGAATCTAAGAAAGAACTGGCCGACCAGATCAAATGGCTCAAGTTCTCGCCCGCTGCCTGGCAGGGTGGGGGCTTCTATTACAGCGGCTATGATAAGCCCGCCGCCGGCCAGGAATTGACCGCCAAGAATGAATACCAAAAGGTTTTTTACCACAAGCTGGGCGATCCCCAGGAGAAAGACGCGCTCATCTATGAGGATAAGGAGCATCCTCTTCGCTACAAAAACGTCAGTGTCACTGATGACGAAAAATACCTGTTCTTGTCGATTTCCGAGGGCACTTATGGAAACGAACTCTACTGCAAAGACCTCACCGCCAAGAAGGCGGATTTTAAACCGCTCGTCACCGGGTTTGCCTTCAACACCTCGGTCATTGACGACATCGGGGATAAGCTTCCTGGTCTACACAAACACAGATGCTCCCAATTTTAAGGTGGTCCTGATGGATCCCAAGAAACCCGCCAAGGAGAATTGGCAGACGATCATCCCCGAAAAGCCTGAGGTTCTGAGCGGGATCGGCGACGTTGGTGGCCAGCTCTTCTGCAGCTACCTCAAAGACGCCAGCACCAGGGTCTATCAGTACGATCTCACAGGAAAGCTGGTGAAAGAGATCGAACTCCCGGCTCTGGGCGCGCGCAGGAGGGTTCGGCGGAAAGCGCGAGGATAAGATAACATTCTATACTTTTACCTCTTTCACTTATCCTCCGACGATTTATAAATATGACATCGCCAGCGGCCAATCGGAAATCTTTCGCAAGACCGAAGTCAAGTTCAACCCCGAAGACTACGAGACAAGGCAGGTCTTTTACGCGAGCAAAGACGGCACCAAAATCCCGATGTTCATCGTCTCCAAAAAAGGGTTGAAGCTCGACGGCAATAATCCCACCTTGCTGTATGCTTACGGCGGCTTCGATGCCAGTATGCCCCCGTCCTTCAATCCGACCAACATCTTCCTTCTCGAAAACGGAGGCGTTTATGCCCAGGCCAATATCCGGGGCGGAGGGGAATACGGGGAAGCCTGGCACAAGGCCGGGATGCTGCTCAATAAGCAGAATGTCTTCGACGATTTCATCGCCGCGGCCGAATATCTGATCAAGGAAAAATACACTTCACCCGAGAAGCTGGCTATCTCCGGGGCCTCGAACGGCGGACTGCTCGTGGGCGCGTGCATGACGCAGCGGCCCGACCTTTACAGAGTCGCTTTTCCCGCGGTCGGAGTCATGGACATGCTCCGCTACCACAAGTTCACCGTCGGCTGGGGCTGGGTCGTGGAGTACGGATCGAGCGACAACGAGAAGGATTTCCGGAATCTTTATGCCTATTCCCCGCTCCACAACATCAAGGACGGAGTGAGCTATCCGGCGACTCTGGTCACGACTGCCGACCACGATGACCGCGTCGTCCCGGCGCACTCTTTCAAGTTCGCGGCCACACTCCAGGAAAAGAACAAGGGCAAGAACCCCGTCCTGATCAGGATCGAGACCCGCTCCGGTCACGGCTCGAGCAACACGACCAAGGCCATCGACGAGATCAGCGATAAATTTGCCTTCATGTTTTACATTATGGGACTCAAGATCGAATAGGGAAGCGGCTGGTTATTTCTCTTTCAGCTTCTGATAAAGGAAGGCCGCCTGGATGTAGGAGGCGGCGGCATTCTCGAGCTCTTTCTTGCTCTGATAGAGATTCCCCTGTTGCTCGATTTGCTTGGCATACTCATAAAGCCAGGGGTCGAGGGAGGAGTGGTTCAATCCTTCCAGCCCTCTTTTGAACCCTTCCATCATCTCTCTCAGGGCCTGGGTGCACATCTCATCGTTGGCACACTGAGCGCCCAGACGATAGGAACGCTCTAAGATCTGGTAGAGGACCTTGGCCCCGGAGTAGTCGTTCTTGGTGAAGGCTTCATCAGCGCTGCGCTCTTCATAATTGGCCAGCCGGAAGATCAGATTCTTGGTGTCGAGCCCCGTTTTCTGAGACTGGATCTTGGCCGAGTCCATCTTGGCTTTGGCTTCCTGGGCGGATTGCCTTTGGGAAACTAGCCCCATGAGTTTCTGCATCTCGACCTGAACCTCTTGATTGCTTTTCTGGGCTTCTTCTGCTTTGCCTTCTTTGTTGAGCTGCTGGCCCTGCTTGACCATGTCATACGTTTTTTTCCATGCCGCCTCGATGGCGCTCCCCGCGGGGAGTTTTCCCTTCAAGCCTTCCAGGAATTGGGCGCCGTCCTTTAAGCCTCCTTGGAGGCCTTCGAGGTCTTTCTGGCTCAGATATTTCGCGGCTTCGCTGCCGAGCATTCCCACGATGTCAAGTCCCGGCTTCTTCTCTGCAGCTTTTGTGGTCTCGCCCCTGGGGACGTTCTCGGTGCTTATCGCAGGCTCTTGAGGAACCGTCGGCGGAGGAATGGGCTTCTGCGTTTTTATGGATTGAGGAACAACAAAAGTATTCTGGCGGCGTGAAGCAAGCTGGACGATGATGACAGCCACGGCAATGATGAGGATGAGCGCCGGGATGATGATTTTCCTCCGCGGGGCCGCGGCCCTGGGAGCGGTCCTTTCCGCGGTCGGAAATCCTTGCTCGATTGGCGTTAGAGCCGCCAGCAGGTCCATCGGCGCTTTGGTACCGCTTTTTTCGGTCTTTTTCCAGGCAGCGGATGATCACGTCCGCGAGCGCGGCCGAGACGTGGGGGTTGAGTTCGCGCGGATTGCGGGGCGTCTCGCTTTTGTGTTTCATGGCGATGCTCAAAGGCGTTTCGCCTTCGAAGGGGACGCGGCCGGTGACCATCTCGAAAAGAATGACTCCGAGAGAATAGATATCGGCACGTTTATCCACTTCCCTGAGCTCGTTCTGCTCTGGGGACGTGTATTCCGGGGTTCCCATCATGACTCCGGAAGCGGTGACTCCATCACCCTCCAGGAAGCGGGCTATCCCGAAATCCATGATCCGGGCATTCCCGTCCCGGTCGATCATGATGTTCTGCGGTTTGAGGTCCCGATGGATGACGCCCAACCGGTGGGCCTCGGCCAGACCCTCGCAGACCTGACGGGCGATGCTCACGGCCTTGGCGGGCGTTAACTGACCGGACTTCTTGATGAACCTTTTCAGATCCTCGCCCTCCACATATTCCATGGTGATGAAATGCGTAAACCCCGTTTCGCCCAGGTCATAGAGGCGGCAGACGTGGCGGTGGGAAATCTTGCGGGCGAATCTCAGTTCGTTCCTGAAACGTTCGATTGCTTTTTCGTTGAGACCGATCTCGGGATTGATCAGTTTGAGGGCGACGGTCTCTTTGATCTTTTGGTCAAAGACCTTATAAACCCGGCCCATGCCTCCTCTGCCCACCTCTTCGATGACCTCGTAGCGCCCAGCAAAAAGCATACCCCTGGAGAGAGAAGTGAGAGGCATCTGGAGGGTTTTGGTGTACGAAGTTCCTGGCTTTGGCGGGCCGGGAGAGGGAGTGTCAGCCAGAGGTGTCGCGCATTTATTGCAGAAGCGGCTGTCTGGTTGATTTTCCGCCTGACATTGCGGGCATTTCATCGTCCGGTCTCAAATATAGAATTAGCATTGTCACTTTGGCTTGTCAATTTATTATACGGCGTTGACCTCTAAAAGGTTGCCGAGTTGAAATTTGACGGCGGCTCGAATAGAATCTTCATCAATCGAGGACGAAACCAATCTCATGTGAGGTGGAAGATGAGCCTGAACAGAAGAAAATTCCTGGAATTATCAGCCGGCACAGCGGGCTTAGGCCTGATCGGGGCGACGGGAGCGCCGCGGCTAACTGCGGCGGGCCAGAAAGAGACTCCGCTCAGCAAGCTCAAGCCGATGACTCAGGGCATAGTGCCCATTTCCGACGATGAAAGATTAGCGCGGATGGAGAAGGCCCGCCGTCTGATGGTCGAAAACAAGATTGAGGCCATCTGCGTCGAGGGCGGCACGAGTCTGATCTATTTCACCGATGTCTCCTGGTGGTTGAGCGAGAGAGTCTTTGTCTGGATTTTGCCGGCCCGCGGCGACATGGTCTGGGTCTGTCCGAAGTTTGAGGAGGACCGGGCGAGAGAGCTCATCCGTTTCGGGAAGGAAATCCGGACCTGGGAAGAGGACGAAAGCCCTTACGCGAAGATCGCGGGCGTCTTCCAAGACCTGGGAATCAGGACCGGGAGGATCGGCATCGAAGAGCGGGTGCGGTTCTTTACTTATGATGGGATCCGTAAAGCAGCCCCGGCCCTGGAATATGTCAGCGCCGACCCGGTGACGATCGGATGTCGGGTGATAAAATCTCCCGCAGAAATAGCCTTGATGCAGCGGGCGAACGATATGACAGTCGAAGCTTATAAAGCGGCCATCGCCATGCTCAAGGAGGGGATGACCGGCGGGGATTTCAGCGCCAATGCTCAAGCTGCGTTCAGAGCCCTCGGGACTTCCGGCGGGATCGGCGCGAGCTTCGGAGTTTCTTCATCTTTCCCCCACGGGAGCATCAAGCCGCGGACGCTGCACGAGGGCGATATCGTCCTCATGGACGGAGGGTGCAGCGTCGAACATTACAGTTCGGATGTCAGCCGTACGGTCGTCTTCGGGAAACCCACCCAGCGGCAAAGGGACATTTGGGACCTGGAAAAAGAGGCTCAACTGGCCGCTTTTAATGCGGCGAAACCCGGCGTGCCGTGCGAAGAAGTGGACGCGGCGGCCAGACGAGTTCTCATCAAGGCCGGATTTGGGCCAGGTTATAAGCTCCCCGGTTTGCCGCATCGGACCGGACACGGTCTCGGTCTTGACGGCCACGAATGGATCTACCTGGTCCGTGGCAATAAGACTCCGATGCGGCCCGGCATGTGCTTCACCGACGAGCCCATGATTGTCATTCCGGGCGAATTCGGAGTGCGTCTCGAGGACGATTTTCATATCACCGAGGACGGAGCTAAGTTTTTTACCCAGCCCAGCCCCTCCATCGATCAGCCCTTCGCTTAAACTGGGGGACGTTCCCCAAGGGGACACCCTTCCATCGAGCTTCTCGTTTCCAACTCCTTGATCTCTGGAAATCCTGTTGAGCTCGACAAGATCGGCAAAAGGGACCGAAGATCAAATTCGGCAGCTCAGGGAGCGAACAAAGACCGATAAAGGTCACACGAATGTCGTCATCGGCGTGACCATCCCCCCAGATAGAATACTGAAGTATCGCGAATGGAAGAGGAGGAGCAGATCTAGAGAAATCAAGGAAAGCCCCCGATGAAAATTTCTGGAAAGCTCTTTCGTCTATTCTTATGTTTAAACAGGCGACGTACCAGTTAGAAAACCAGCAACGGAATCGAGGAACCGAATGAGACTGGCTAAGTTTTCAATCGACCGGCCGGTGGCGCTCCTCATGTTCTATGTGGCCGTCGTTCTGCTCGGGATTGTTTCGCTCCGGCAGTTGGGAGTTGACCTTCTGCCCAACATCAGCTATCCGCGCCTCTCCGTTGTCACCCGGTTTCCCGGCGTTGCCCCCGAAGAAATCGAAACCCTGGTGACTACCCCTCTTGAAGCCGCGGTCAGCCGCATTCCGGGAATCCGCCGCGTCGAGTCTATCTCCAAGGAAGGCGTTTCCTACATGACTCTCGAATTCAGCTGGGGCACGGACCTGGAATTCACCATGCTCCACACCCGCGAGGCGCTGGACGGCGCCCGCGACGGACTCCCCGAAGGCGCCGAAAAGCCGACCATCATCCGGTTCGACCCGCAGAGCAAGCCGATCATGGTGCTGGCGATTTCGGGAGAGAGCGACCTGCTGGAGCTCAAGGAGTTTGCCGAAGAACTGGTCAAGCCGCGGTTGGAGCAGATCGAGGGCGTCGGCTCGGCTGAGATCACGGGAGGAGTCGAGCGGGAAATTCAGGTCGAGATCAACCCTCAACTGCTCGCGCTCTACGGCCTGACGATCGATGAGGTCTCGAGCCGGATCGACGAATTTAACCGGAGCCTCCAGGGTGGGACGATCCGCAAAGGCATGTTCAAATATGCCATCCGGGTCGTCGGAGAATTCGAGTCCCTCAAGGAAATCGAGGAGATCAGCCTCAAAACGACCAAAGAAAGAGGGGTCGTAAGGCTCAAGGACATCGCCCGGGTCAAGGACGCCATCAAGGAACGTCAGGGCATGACCCGGCTTGACAGAAACGAAAGCGTCGGCATCCTCGTCCGCAAGGAATCCGGCACCAACACCGTCAAGGTGACCAAGCTCGCCAAGAGGGTGATCGACCAGATTCAAAAAGAAAACCCCCGGATCAATATCTTCGTTGTCTCCGAACAGGCGGGATACATCGAAACTGCAATCGGGGCTGTGAAGGACGAAATTTTCCAGGGGGCGATATTGGTTTTCCTGGTTGTCTTGATTTTCCTCCAGGAGTGGAAAACTCCGCTCATTATCAACCTGGTTATTCCCATCTCGATCATCGCCACGTTCAATCTCCTCTATTTCTGCAACGTCACCCTCAACATCATGTCTCTGGGAGGATTAGCCTTGGGGGTGGGCATGCTCGACGACTGCGCCGACGTCATCTCGGAAAACATCTTTCGCCACCGGAGCCTGGGGAAAAGCCCGGCCGAGGCGGCCTATATCGGGGCGAAGGAGGTCGGGGGTGCAGTCGCCGCCACCGCGCTGACCACGGTCGTTGTCTTCCTGCCGATCATTTATGTCCATGGTGTCGCCGGCCCGTTGTTCAAGGACGCTTCCCTGACGGTGACCTTTTCTCTCATGGCGTCGCTCCTGGTTTCTCTGACGCTTCTCCCGATGCTCCAGGCGCGCAAGTTTAAGTTTCAGTCTGACAGGTGCGGAGCCGGGTCCGGGCTCGGCCGGCACCCTAGATAAAAGGACCTCCCCGGGGAAGAAATTCCGAGTCCTGCTCTATCCCTGGAAGGGACTGCAGTGGCTTTTGTATACAATTCTGAAAGGGATCCGTTTTGGGTTGACGATCATCGTCAGTTTCTTGGGCCAGCTCCTGGCCCTGGCGTTCCGATACCTGACCCTTCCGTTCAAGCCCATCCTCCGCGCGGTGTTCCGGGCCTTTAATAGCGTCTATTTTCCCTTTGTCGCGCGCTACAGGCGATGGCTGGTCTGGAGCCTGGACCACAAAGGCACAATCGCGTGCGGCTTCTCTTGTCTTTTTTGGGGTGACGTTCTTTATCGGCTCCCGGCTCCCCCGCGAGCAAATGCCGCCGATCAAGGCCACATCTTTTGAATTGCGTTTGAAAACTCCGGTCGATTACTCGCTGGAGCAGACGGCGGACATTGTCTCGTCCCTCGAGCGTTATCTGAAGACATTCAAACCGGTCAAGGTCACATTCTCCCAGATCGGGATCGTGAGCGGAATGGAGAGCCTGAGCCCCGATGTCTCGCTCAATTCCGCCCAGATCTATGTCGAGGTGGAAAAACCGGCCCAGTTCGAGCCGACGCTCGAGTATCTAAGGCGCAAGCTTTCCGATTTCCCTGATGTCAGCTATTCGATCGTGAGGGAACAATCAAGCCTGGCGGAGTTCCTGGCTTTTTCGTCTGCCGAAGTCGGTCTCAAGGTCAAGGGGGACGACCTGAACAAACTCAAGGAGATTTCACTGAAGCTAGTCGGCGAGCTCAAGACCGTCAAGGGAATCGTCGACTTGAACACCAACATCGGGGAGGGGAAGCCGGAATTCAAAATCAAGATCAAAAAAGATGCCCTCAGCAAATACGCGAACCTTTCCCCGAGTGAGATCGGCGGTTTTTTGGTGAGCGCGGTCCGGGGAAGAGTCGCCACCCAGTTCAATGAGAGGGAGAAAAAATACGACATCCTGGTCCGGCTGGAAGAGAGCTCCCGGGCCAATATCGAGTCGCTCCTCAACGGACAGCTCTCTCATCAAGGAATGCTCATCCCGCTGCGGGACCTGGTGACGTATGAGACTGCCAAAGGACCTCAGGAAATCCGGCGCGAGAATCAGCAGCGGGAGATCCTGGTCACGGGAAATCTGCGTGACGCCAAAATCAGCCAGGTCGTCCCGGCCATCAATGAAAAAATAAAGGGAATTCGACTTCCGGAGAATTATCGGATCGCTTACGGCGGCGAGCAGGAGGAGATGGGCAAGTCTTTCCGGAGTCTGATCCTGGCGCTTGTCTTGGGAATTCTTCTGACTTATATGATCATGGCGGCCCAGTTTGAGTCGCTGCTCCATCCTTTCCTGGTCATGCTCACATTGCCCATGGGCGCGGCGGGCGCCTTTTTCTCGCTTTTTGTAGCCAAGCAGAGCTTGAATGTGATCTCGATCATCGGGATGGTCGTTCTGGTCGGTCTTGTCGTGGATGATGCCATCGTCGAGGTCGATTTCATAAACCAGCCTCCGGAGAAGCGGAAAGCCCCTCCGCGAATCTGTTGTTGAGGGATGCATGACCAGGCTGAGGGCGATTCTGATGGCCTCTCTGGACACGGTTATAGGACTCATTCCCATGGCCCTCGCTCTGGAAAGGGGGTCAGAGCTTTTGAAACCCTTGGGCGTCGTTGTCGCCGGGGGCCTTCTGTTTTCGACATTCCTGACTCTCATCCAAATCCCCGTCGTCTACGAGTGGGTGGAGAAAAGGCGAGAGAATAAACAGCGATCCAGGGCAACATGAAAATATTCGTCGAGCGGCCGGTCGCCACGGCCATGTTTTTTCTGGCCGTGCTCGTTCTCGGGGTTTATTCATTTCTCAATACGCCCCTTGAGCTCGCGCCGAAAGAGGAGTTTCCTCAGGTTAATGTCGAGACCTCATGGCCAGGGGTTTCTCCGGAGATTATCCAAACCCGGATCACGGCGCCTCTGGAGGAATTGTCATCTACAGGTTAAGGGGGTCAGAAAAATCACCTCCGAGTCCAATCTTGGCATGTCCAGGATCACCCTCGAGCTCGACCCCAAAGTGAACATGGAGTTTGTGAATCTAGCCCTGAGAGAAGGGATCGCCAAGGCAAAACCGACTCCTCCCTTACGGCGTGAGGCCGGTCGTCGTGCCCTATGTGCCTGAAGATTTTCGGGTGCGTCCTTTCCTCACCTATACCATTTCCGGCGATTACCCTCTCCAAAAATTAAGAGAATTGGTCAAAGACAAGCTCGAATTCGGGATAGGTTCGATCAACAGCGTCGCCAAGGTCGAAGTGAGCGGCGGCGCCGACCCGGTGATAAGGATCGTCCTCGACAAAAAGAAGCTCAAGGACCTGGACATCCATCCCTACCAGGTCGACTCCGCCATCAGCGAGGGCCTGCGGACTTTCCCGGCGGGGCGGATGAAGAAGGGCACCCAGGAATACATCTTCAGAATGTCCGATTCGATCAAGGGGATGCGCGAGCTTGGCGAGTTGATCGTGGCCTACTCGGGCAGCGTCCCGATCAAGCTCAGCGATGTGGCTCAGGTCGTCCCTGCGTATGGTGATATCCTTTACGTCAACAGGATCAACGGCCGGCCCACCGTCATGCTGACCGTTTTGAAGGAGAAAGGAAGCAACTCGCTCCGAGTCGCGAAGGAGGTCAAAAAGAAACTGGAGCTCATCAAGAAAGAACTGCCCGGCGATCTCATTTTTAAGGTCGTCGACGACGAGAGCGAAGAGATCCAGAAGAACCTGCGGCAGCTTTATCTTCTGGCCGGAATAATCATTCTTGTTGTTTTTGGCCTCATCTTCGTGGTCTTAAGGAGACTCGCGCCTTCGCTGCTCATCCTTTCCTCGATCGCTTTTTCTGTCGTCATCACCTTCAACCTGATCTATTTTTTCAAGATCTCCTTGAACATGCTGACTCTGGGGGCGCTCGCCCTCGGGTTTGGGATGTTCGTTGATGACTCCATTGTCGTCTTCGAGAATACACTCCGCCTGAGAGAAAAAGGACTTCCGCCGCTGAAGGCGGCCATCCAGGGCTCGAAAGAGGTGTTCATTCCCGTTCTGGCTTCGACCCTGACCGTCGTCAGCGTTTTCTTCTGCTTTCCCTATTTCGAGGGGAGGCTCAAGATTTATTATCTTCCCCTCGCGATTGCCATGTCCGCCGCCCTGACTGCTTCGCTTCTTGTCTCCTTCTCTCTCATCCCGGCTCTTAGCCCGGCTCTCTTGAAGGTCAAAAGGACGGAGCCGAAAGAGAAGCTTCGGAACCTTTATGAGAGGACCCTGAGATTTCTCCTCCGCCATCCTGTCGAAGTGCTTCTTATTGTGCTGGGTGTGTTGTATGGAAGTTACAGATGGTTCAGATCAGAAGTGACCCTGGGCGAATTTTTCAGCTGGTATTCTCAAGAACAGCTCTATGTGGGCATCGAGATGCCGCCGGGGACAGAGATCGAAAAGACGGATGGCGTCGTCAAGAAATTCGAAGAGAAGGTTCTGGAAGCCAATTATGAAAAGGAAATGAACGCCTCCGTCCAGGCCGAAAGCGCGAGCATCCTTATTTCTTTCCCGCCCAGAATCGAAAGGTCCTACAGGCCTTATGTGTTGAAAGAAAAATTGATCCAGCTCGCGACCCAGTTTGCCGGGATCAGCATCAGTATCTTCGGATTCGACCCGCAAGGCTATTATTCGAGCATGGGGACCGGGACTTACTACGACTCGCAGATCAAGTTTTTTGGCTATAACCTCAAGAAACTCAAATTGATAACCTCCGAGCTGGAGCAGAGGCTCAAGAGAAACCCGCGGATCAAGGATGTCAAGATCATTTCCAGCCGTTACGGCTGGTGGGGCACAGAATCCTTTGAATACGTGTTGAAGATCGACCGGGAGGAGCTCAAAAAATACAGCATCGATCCCAATTATCTCTACTTCCACCTGCAGACGCTCCTGAAAGGCCGATTTGGAATCCCTCTCAAGCTGTTTACCGGTGGGAAAGAAACGGAGCTCGCGATCAAGTTTCCCGAGGCGGATGAGATGGATCTCAAACAACTCCAGGACGCGCTGCTCCGGACGCGGGCGGGCGAGTATCTGAGAGTGAGAGAGATTTCTACCCTCGAAGAACGGCCGATCGCCGGGTCGATCGACCGGGAGAATCAACAGTTTCAGCAGACCCTGATGTGGGAATTCAGGGGCCCCTCCAAGGCGGCGGAGAATTATAAGAAAGCCGTCTATGCGAGTTTGCAGCTCCCGCCTGGATTTTCCGCGACCCTGGAGGAAAGGTGGCGGATGACCGAGGAAGAAAAAACCCAGATCAAATTTGCCATCATTTTTTCCCTGGCCATCATCTTCATGATCCTGGCCGCGCTTTATGAGTCATTCCTCCAGCCCTTTTTCATCATGCTGGCCGTCCCCCTGGAGCTCGTGGGTGTTTTCCTGGCGTTTATCATCGCGGGCTACCCCTTTGATTCTTCGGCTTATATCGGCGTTATCTTGCTCGGAGGGATCGTCGTCAAAAATGCCATTCTGATCGTCGACCACATCAACCTCAAGAGAAAGCAGGGATTTCCTTTGCTCGATGCGGTTCTCAAGGGAACAAGGGAAAGGGTCAGGCCGATTCTCATGACCACAAGCACAACGGTTTTTGGCATCTTGCCCATGCTCCTGATCAAGGTCGAGACAGGAAGAAGACAGATTTGGTCCGCTCTGGCCCTTTGCACGGCGGGAGGGCTGGTGAGCTCGACGATTTTTGTTCTGATCATTGTTCCCATCTTTTATTTTTACGGAGACAGATTTCGCTTCTGGGCTCAGGAGAGGCTCAAAGAGATGGGCGAGGTTTGGCGCCGTGTTTGAAGAGTAAAAAGGAGACCAGAAATAAAATGATCATCAAAAAAGGCTGGCTCACCCTTTTCCTGGTGGTTATTGTCATCGGAGTGTTAATCTATTTCCTCGTCATCAAGAAAAATCCCGAAAAGCAGGCTGCAGATTCGGAAACAAAGCAATCGACAGCATCCGCCCAGAAAACAGAAGAGGCGCCTCTTCCGGTCAAAGCCGTGGCCGCCGCCAAGGGTGAGCTCGTGATCAGGCTCAAATCTCCGGGTGAGGCCGTGACGGAGCGGAGAATCGCTCTCAAAGCCGAGGTCGCCGGAGTGATCAAAAAACTCAATGTCGAGGAGGGGCGACATGTCAAGAGAGGGGACCTGCTGGTGGAGCTCGGCGACCAGGAATACAGGTTGAGGCTGGAGACGGCGGAGGCCCGCCGTTTGAAGGCTCTCTCCTCACTCCTCCTCGAAAATCAATTTGCGCCCCAAGTCCAGGAATCCAAGAGCTCCAACGCGGAGCGGCTCAAAAAGTCCAAGGAGGATTTTGAGAAAGCCGAGGCTCTCTTCAATAAGGGACTTCTCTCCAGGGCAGATTTCGAAAAAGCGCAAAAGGATTATGAATTGGTCTTGATCGAGACGGGAATGAAGAAGGAAGAAATCCAGGCTGCCTCCAAGGGCTTGACCGAGGCTGAGGTGGAGGTGAAGATCGCCCGGATGGAGCTTGAAAAAACAAAAATCCTGGCTCCCTTTGCCGGAATCATCACCGGAATCAAGGTCTCTCCCGAAGAGCACATCGAGAATGGACGAGAGCTTTTCACCTTGGTCGATATCAACGAAATCAAGGTCATAGCCAGGGTGCTGGAAAGTGAAGTCGGGAAGATGAGGGTGGGGAGAGAAGTGGATATGCGGTTCAGCGCCTACCCGGAGAAGGTTTTCAAAGGAAAGGTCGCGGCCATAAGCCCGGTCATCAACCCGGAGGACAAAACCTGCGCTGTTCATATTGTGGTCGGCAATCCGCAAGAAGAGATCAAGCCCGGAATGCACGCCGAGGTGGAAATCGCCGCCGATGTCTACAAGGACCGGCTGCTCGTTCCCCAGGAGGCCGTGCTGGTCCGCGGCGGGCGGAAACTCGTCTTTGTGGTCGAGGAGGGCCTGGCCAAGTGGAGGTACATCGAAGTCGGCCTCGAAAACGAGCAATATGCTGAGGTCTTAGATGGAGTGAAGGCCGGCGAAAAAGTGATTGTCGAAGGCCACTTCACCCTGGCCCATGACGCTAAGGCCGCATAATTGAATAAAGATAGAGACCAATTGTAAGCGATTGACTGCGTTTTATTCATCGTACTCCCCCCAGTGCTTGACCTTGAGGTCTTCAAGCCTTTTGCTGGCGATGGCCTGGACGAAAAGCTCCGCGACCTGAAGGTTGGTCAGCAGGGGAATCGAGAAATCGACGGCCATCCGGCGCATCCGATAATCGGAATCGAACTCAACCCTCTTGTCCGGGTTGGGGATCGAGATGACAAAATCGATCTTTCTCTGGACGATGTAATCCCGGATATTGGGCTCTCGGGCCTGGTGGATTTTATAGAGCAGTGTCGTCTCAATTCCGTTCCTCTTGAGAAACTTGGAGGTGTGCTCCGTGGCAAAGAGAGAGAATCCCCGCTCCTTGAGGATCCCGGCCGAGGCGAGAAAGCGGTGTTTGGATGTTTCGCCACCGATACTTAAGAGAATGCTCTTCTGGGGAAGAACAAAGCCCGCCGAGAGGATCGACTTCAGAAAGGCCTCGTGAACATCCTCTCCGAGGCAGGCGACCTCGCCCGTCGAAGCCATCTCCACTCCGAGAGTCGGGTCCGCGCCCTTGAGCCTCGAGAAAGAAAATTGCGGAGCCTTGACGCCCACGTAGTTCAGGTCCAGAGTCGTTTTCTGATTCTTCACCCCGATCCCCATCATGGCTTTCACGGCGAGTTCGATGAAATTGGTCTTGGCGACTTTGGAGACAAAAGGGAAGGAGCGCGAAGCCCTCAGGTTGCACTCGATCACCTTGATCTCATTGTCCTTGGCGAGGAACTGGATATTGAAGGGACCGCTGATGGCCAGGGCCCGGGCGACCTGCCTTCCGATGTCCCGGATCTTCCGGATCGTCTCGATGTACAATTTTTGCGGCGGGAGGACCATGGTCGCGTCCCCGGAATGAACGCCCGCGTTTTCGATGTGCTCGACGATGGCCGAGGCGATCACTTCGCCTCGATCGGCGACCGCGTCCATTTCTATTTCCTTGGCGTTCATGATGAACTTGGAGATGACCACCGGATATTCGGGCGAGACCTTGGAGGCTTTCTTCAGATAATGATCAAGATAGTTCTCGTTGAAGACGATGCTCATGGCCGCTCCGCTCAGAACGTAAGACGGGCGGATGAGGACGGGATAGCCGATCGCCCCGGAAAACTCTTTGGCTTCTTTCGGCGTCCGGAGTTCCTTCCAGGCAGGCTGGTCGATCCCGAGTCCGTCGAGCAACCGGGAAAACTTGAACCTGTTTTCCGCGCGATCGATGTTCCGGGGCGAGGTTCCCAGGATTTTCATCCCCGCCTTGAAGCATTTCGTGGCCATGTTGTTGGGGATTTGGCCGCCCATGGAAAGGACAACCCCGCCCGGCTTTTCTTTTTCATAGATGTCGAGGACCCGCTCGAAACTCAGCTCATCGAAATAGAGCTTGTCGCAAATATCGTAGTCCGTCGAGACCGTCTCCGGGTTGTAGTTGACCATGATCGTCGAGTACCCCATTTTCTTGAGGCTCAGGGCCGCGCTCACACAGCACCAGTCGAACTCGACTGACGAGCCGATGCTGTAGGAACCGGAGCCCAGAACCATGATTTTCTTGTTGTCGGGCCGGAAAATGAGATCATCTTCTGAGCCATTGTAGGTGAGATAGAGATAGTTCGTCTTGGCAGGGTATTCGGCGGCCAGCGTATCGATCTGCTTGACGCAGGGAAGGATCCCCAGTTTTTTTCTGACACTCCGGACGCTGAGTTCATCCGAGCGGGTGAGGATGGAGATCTGCTTGTCGGAAAACCCCTTCTGCTTGGCCTCCAGGAACAATGTCCGCGGAAGCTCCTGGAGCCTGTTCGGCCTGATCCTCGTTTCGAGCTCGATGATATTTTTGATTTTTTCGAGAAACCAGGGATCGATCTTGGTCAGGTTGTGGATTCTGCGGACCGTGAAGCCCTTCTTGAGGGCCTCGGCGATTCCGAAAAGGCGCTCGTCGGTCGGATGCCTGAGCTCCCTCTCCAGGTTCTCAAAGGAGTAATTTTCGTTGCAGACAAGGCCGTACATCCCGATCTGGAGCATCCGGGCAGCCTTCTGGATGGCCTCCTCAAAGCTGCGGCCGATGGCCATGACCTCGCCCACCGATTTCATCTCCGAACCGATCTTCTTGGTGACCCGGGCGAACTTCTTGAGGTCCCAGCGCGGGATCTTGACGACGACGTAGTCAAGAGCAGGCTCAAAACAGGCCGTCGTCGCCTTGGTGATGGAGTTCTTGAGCTCGGGAAGCGTCCGGCCGAGGATGAGCTTGGCCGCGACGTGGGCCAGGGGATAGCCGGTCGCCTTGCTCGCCAGGGCGGAGCTGCGCGAGAGGCGGGCGTTGACCTCGATGATCCGATAATCGCCATCTTCCGGATTGAGGGCAAACTGGATATTGCACTCTCCGATGATTCCGAGATGCCGCACCGCCCGGATGGAGATCTCGCGGAGGCCGTGGTATTCGGCATTTGTCAACGTCTGCGAAGGCGCGATGACGATGCTCTCGCCGGTGTGGATCCCCATCGGATCGAAGTTCTCCATGTTGCAGACCGTGATGCAGTTGTCCGACCGGTCGCGGACGACTTCGTACTCGATTTCCTTCCAGCCTTCGAGATATTCCTCAATCAGGACTTGATCGGAATAGACAAAGGCCTTCTTCAGGGCCTCCCGAAGTTCCTTGGGATTGCGGGAAATGCCGCTTCCCTTGCCGCCGAGGGCATAGGCGACGCGGGCCATCACGGGAAAGCCGATCTCGGCCGCGGCTTGGAGGCCTTCCTCGAGGCCGGAGACGGCGATTCCGCGGGGAGTCTTAAGATGAACCTCGGCGAGCTTCCGGTTGAAGAGCTTGCGGTCCTCGGTATTTTCGATGGCCTCCATGGGAGAGCCGAGCACCCGGACGCCGAGCCGTTTGAGCGCCCCGGATTTCCAGAGCGAGACGCCGCAGTTCAGGGCCGTCTGGCCGCCGAAGGAGATGAGGATTCCCGACGGCTTTTCCCGTTCGATCGTTCTTTCAACAAAATAGGGCGTCACCGGAAGGAAATAGACTTTATCGGCGAGATAGTCAGACGTTTGGATCGTCGCGATATTGGGGTTGATGAGGATGACTTCGATGCCTTCTTCTTTGATCGCCTTGATGGCCTGGCTGCCGGAGTAATCGAACTCGCCGGCCTCGCCGATCTTCAGCGCGCCACTTCCGAGGAGCAGGACCTTCCTGGGTTTCACCCGACAATCTCCAGGAATTCATCGAACAGGAACCGGGTGTCCGTCGGCCCTGGGGCGGCTTCGGGATGGAACTGGACGCTGCGGAAACGCTTGCTGCGGTGGATGATCCCTTCATTCGTCCTGTCGTTCGCATTGGTAAACCAAGGCCTCCAGCCTGGGGGAAGGCTCGAGGTATCAACGGCATAACCGTGGTTCTGGCTCGTGATGTGGCATCGATCGGTTCCTTCTTCCAGGCAGGGCTGGTTTTGGCTTCGGTGACCGTATTTGAGCTTGTAAGTGTTTGCGCCCGCCGCCAGGGCAAGGATTTGATTCCCCAGGCAAACGCCGAGGATCGGGACGTTCTCGTTCATGAGCCGCCGGGTCGTCTGGATAGTTGCCGAGCACTGTTTAGGATCGCCGGGGCCGTTGGAGATCACGATCCCTCGCGGTGCGAAATCCATGATTCTATTGAAATCCGTGCCGGCCGGGACGCGGATGACCCGGACATTCCGCTCGAGAAGGCAGCGGAGGATATTCTGCTTGACGCCGCAATCGATCAGGACAACGATTTTGCTGGACTCTTGGTTATAAATCCGTATATTTTTTGTGGTCACTTCTGAGACCAGATCTCTGGCGTTGGGGTCTGGGATGCGGAGCGCTTCTTCGGCCAGAGATATTGGATCCATATCCTCAGGGGAAGTTGAGAGAATGCCCAGCATCACCCCTCTCGTTCTCAACTTCTTGGTCAGGGCCCTGGTGTCGATCCCCGAGATTCCGGGGACCCTGTTTTCATCCAGCCAGGAATCGAGAGTCTTCCTGGAAGCCGCATGGGACGGCCTCTGGCAACACTCGCTGACGATGTACCCGGAGATCTGGGGCCTCGGGGATTCGAAGCTCTCCGGGTTGACGCCGTAGTTCCCGATCAAAGGGTACGTCTGGCAAAGGATCTGTCCGTGGTAGGAAGGGTCGGTGATGGATTCGGGATAGCCGACCATACCCGTGTTGAAAACGACCTCCCCCCGCACTTTGGCGCTTCCGCCAAATCCCTGTCCCTCAAAAACGCTGCCGTCTTCGAGGGCGAGCACGGCCTTTCTGATGGCTTCGCCTCCCAATCATGTTGTTGTGTATATAGCACCAACCCATGTAAAAATCCAGGAAAAATATTTCACTTTTTTGCTGCTCAGTGCTGCTCACAACTCACTGTTTTTTTTGACGAGAAGACGAGATAGACCTTCTTTGCTGCATTTGACTTTGGTTCTTGCTTTTGGTACAAGTATATCCTTTAGTTTTATGCTAAAATCTAATCAGGCCGGCTGCCTAAAAAAGCGAGCCCCCCATATCACCCATGTGGAAAGACCGCATCGAACGTCTGGGAACAAGGGTCGTAGACTTTTTTACCGTAGTCTATGAGCTCTCTCTCCTCTTTTGGAACACCGTCAAATCCCTGAACTCGATCTGGTTCTACCGGCGACAAGTCATCGAGCAGCTTTATGTCTTTCTGGTCCGGACTCTGCCGATTGCGGCTATTATTTCTGTTTTTCTCGGCCTCGGCATGATGATCCAGGGAGTTTATCAGTCCTCGGTCCTCTTCCCTCGGGAATTGACGATCAATGTCATTTTTAAGACTACGGTCTACGAGATCTGTCCCATTGTCCTGTCGCTCGTCCTGGCCGGAAAGCTGGGCGGCTCTCTGGCGGCCGAGATCGGCAGCATGAAGATCTCGGAACAGATCGACGCCCTCGAAACCCTTTCTTTGGAGCCTATCGGGTTTCTGGTCATGCCCAGGGTTCTGGCCGGCCTGACCATGCTTCCGATCATCATCATCTTTGCGAACTTTGTGGCCCTCTTCAGCGTCTTTTTTGTCGCCTCCATCATGACGGATTGGATTTCCCCTCAGGAATTCGTCAGCGGGCTCAAGATCAATTTGCGGGTCTTCGAGCTGTATTTTGGCAATTTCATCAAGCCGGGGGTCTACGGCTTTGTGATCGCCCTGGTCGGGAGTTATTTCGGGTTGAAAACCCGGGGCGGCGCCCTCGGGGTGGGGAAGTCCTCGACCAACGCGGTCGTGGTTTCGGCCATTCTCATCGTCATTTTTGATTATTACCTGGACAGGGTCCTGCTATGATCGAGGTCAGAGACCTTTCCAAATCTTTTAACGGGAAGCCCGTCTTGCAGGAAATCAACGTCGACATTGAGGACGAGAAAACATTGGTCATTCTGGGCCCGAGCGGCCAGGGGAAGACGGTGTTTATCAAAACGCTGGCGAGGTTGATCGAGCCGGACTCGGGGACAGTCCTTTATAACGGCCAGAATATCTTCCTCATGTCGAAAAAGAAGTTCAAAGAAATTCAAAAACAGATGGCCTTTGTCTTTCAGGCCAATGCTCTTTTTGATTTCCTCGACGTCGAGGACAATCTGAGTCTGTTCTTGAGAATGCATACGACGTATTCGCCCGATGAGATCGCGGAAAGAGTGGAGGAGTCGGCCCGGTTGGTGGGTCTGGACCGCTCTGTTCTGGGCAAGTTTCCCGAGGAGCTCAGCGTCGGGATGGCCAAGCGGGTGGCCATCGCCCGCGCCCTGATCGTCCGTCCGCAGGTCATTTTTTACGACGAACCCACCTCTGCCTTGGACGAGGGCAATGTCTCCAAGATCCTCGACCTCATTTCGTTGCTCAAACATGAGGTCTGCGCCACCTCGGTCATCGTGACCCACGACGTCGAGTTGGTGCCCAAATTGGCCGATCACGTCGCCTTGCTGAAACACGGCCGGATCACATTTTTTGGCAGAAAGGAAGAGATGACCGAGCCCATGCTCAAAGATCTCTACGCAACAGGAGAGAACAATGGCCAGTAAAACGAATGGCTTCATACCCGGAGTTATCGTCTTTGTCGCTCTGGTCATCTTCTTCGGAACGATCTTGGGGCTCACCGGGAAGAATATCCTGATCAGCCGGAACTATCGGATCTATTTTGAATTTCCCGATATCTCCGGTTTGCGAAATCAGGGCTCAGTCGCATTCCGAGGTTTTCAGGTGGGCAAGGTCAAGGACGTGACCTTTACCAAGGATTCTGTCATCGTGGCCGTTGATATCAATCGGAAATTCCGCGTTCCGCTCGACTCCAAAATCGAGATCGTCACCCTAAATTTTATCGGCGAAAAAGCGGTCTCGATCACTCCCGGCACTTCACCGGAGGTTCTCAAGCCGGGCGGCGTGCTCAAGGGAGCCAACAAAGATATCGTGGCCCAGGCTGCGAACATCCTGGCCGCGATGAAGATGAGGATTGAAGGAGGGGACCTGGACAAGGTGGTCCAAAAGGCCACGGATTCTATTGACTCCATGCTGAAGGTCGTCAAGACCATGCACGCCAAGGTGCAAAAAATTGACATCGATCTCTACAACCGTCGAGTCGACGATATCGGTCTGGCGAGCCGGCAATTGAAGGATTTCCTCGTCGCGACCCAGGATGAAGTGCAAAAGATAGAGCGCGAGACGATGAAAAGCACGGGAAAGTTCAATGAGACTCTGGAGAAGGTCGACCAGGCCCTGAAGCAGCTGGAAGACCTCTCGGCGGAGATCAACAGCACGGCCCAGAAGATCAACCGGACAGACCTGTTCGGAAATCTCAACAAAACCATCGCCGAGATGCAGGCTTTCCTGGCGGACATCAAGAAAAATCCCAAGAAATACGTGAGATTTTCCATTTTTTAGCCGTTTTGACGAGCTAGACGGGCAATGAAAGAGACGAGATGAGACGATTGTGATTGCCTTGACACCCCTAAAGAAAGAGCTATAATAAAATTGCCGGCCATGAGCGAAAAGCAGGGATTCGAACTTTTGAAAATTCACGGCATGATAATGTCCAGCCCGAGTGCGGGCGTGGTCAAGCCATAGCTCGTATTCGGGAATCGATTCGGGCTTCCCCCCTTTCACTTTCAAAAACCGGGATTTCGGTTTTTATTGGAGCGTCGTTTTGAGGAGAAAATGCCATGGTTAACGGAAAAAAATACCATCGGGACACAGTCTGCCTCCACGGCGGGCAGCAGCCGGATCCGACCACCGGCTCCAGGACGGTTCCCATCTATCAGACGGCTTCTTATGTTTTTAAAGACACCGACCACGCCGCGAGCCTCTTCGAATTGAAGGATATCGGCAACATCTACACCCGGATTTCGAATCCGACCGCTGATGTCGTTGAGCAGCGAATGGCCGCTCTCGAAGGCGGAGTGGGCGCTCTGCTTGCGGCCTCCGGCATGGCCGCTGAGATGCTCGTCTTTACCACTCTGGCCAAGCAGGGCGAAAACTTCGTTTCCAGCTCCAGCCTCTACGGGGGGACGACAACTCTGTTAGGCCTCGCCCTGCCCCGGTTCGGGATCACGACCAGGTTCGGCGATGTCAACAAACCGGACTCCCTGGCCGGGCTGATCGATGACCGGACGAAAGCCATTTTTGTCGAGACAATCGGCAATCCTTCAGGCGATATCGCCGATCTCGAGGTTTTTGCTTCTCTGGCCCATCGCCATAACCTCCCCCTCGTCGTGGACAATACGTTCGCTTCCCCCTATCTCTGCCGCCCCTTTGAATGGGGGGCCGACATCGTTTTCCACTCAGCGACCAAGTTCATCGGGGGACACGGAACATCGATCGGAGGCGTCATTATCGACAGCGGAAATTTCCCCTGGGACAGCGGGCGATTTCCGGATTTCGTCGCCCCTTCTCCTGGGTATCACGGGCTCAATTTCTGGACGACCTTCGGAAAACAGACGTTTATCCTCAAATGCCGGGTCGAGGGGATGCGCTCCTTGGGACCCGCGCCGTCTCCCTTCAACGCGTTTCTCTTCCTCCAGGGCCTGGAGACTCTCCACCTCCGAATGCCCCGACACTGTGAAAACGCCCTCCGAGTCGCCCAATTCTTGAAAAGTCATCCCAAAGTGACCTGGATCGAATATGCCGGATTGCCCGATCACCCCTCGCATCGGCTGGCGAAAAAATACCTGAACGGCGGATTCGGATCCATCTTTTCCTTCGGTGTCAGGGGCGGAAAAGAATCGGGCAAACGGCTGATCGAAAACGTCCGTCTGATCTCGCATCTCGCGAATGTGGGCGATGCCAAAACCCTTATCCTACATCCTGCTTCCACGTCTCATTCCCAGCTTTCTGAACAGGAACAGCGGGCTTCCGGGGTCAGGCCGGACATGATCCGGCTTTCGGTGGGAATTGAATATGTGGAGGATATCATCGACGACCTCGACCAGGCCCTGGCGAAAATCTAAGACAGAGGCAGTCCTTTTATGAGCGAATACAGCGGTCACGACAGGGACGGGAAGTCCGTGGGGATCGTCGAAAAGCGCTATCTGACTTTTGCCGAGCCTCCCGATGAGCTTGTCCTCGAAAGCGGGGCGAAATTAGGGCCGGTCACGCTGGCCTATGAGACCTATGGCCGCCTCGATGAGAAGAGAGACAACGTGGTCATGGTTTTTCACGCCCTCTCAGGAAATTCTCACGCCGCCGGGTATTATTCCGGCGAGGACGAAAAGCCGGGCTGGTGGGACAACATGGTCGGACCGGGGAAGGGAATCGATACGGACAAATATTTCGTCGTCTGTTCCAACATTATCGGGAGCTGCTACGGATCCACAGGGCCGAGCTCGATCGACCCAAGAACTGGCAAGCCCTATGGTTTGAGTTTCCCCCTCTTCACTATCGCCGACGTCGTTAAGGCTCAAAAGAGGCTCGTCGACCACCTCGGCATCCGCCGGCTGCTCTGCTTGGTCGGAGGATCCATAGGGGGAATGCAGGCTATCGAGTGGGCGGTCAGCTATCCCGAGATGGTCCGGTCGGTCGTCCCCATCGCCTCGACCTGCAAGCGTTCGGCCCTGTCCATCGGGCTGAGCGAAGCGCAGCGGCAGGCGATCATGGCCGACCCTAACTGGAACAACGGAGATTACTACGGCCATGAGCCTCCGAACAAAGGGCTGGCCCTGGCCCGGATCATCGGACACATCAGCTATCTCTCCGAGGATTCGATGCAGCGGAAATTCGGCCGAAAACTCCAGGAGAACGCGGCCTTCAAATATGATTTTTCGACCGACTTCCAGGTCGAGAGCTATCTCCATTACCAGGGTAAAAGATTCGTCGAAAGGTTTGATGCCAATTCTTACCTCTACATCACCAAGGCCTCCGATTATTTTGACCTGGGAGAACAAAGGGGAGGCGGCTCGCTGGTCGAAGCCTTTTCGCGGGCGGCGGCGAAATTCCTGGTCATTTCCTTTTCCTCGGACTGGCTTTATCCGACGGCCCAGTCGAAGGAGATGGTCAAGGCCATGAAGAAGGCCGGGTTGGATGTCAGTTTCTGTGAGATCGAGGCCGATTTCGGGCACGATTCTTTTCTCCTGGCTCACGAGCAACTGACCCGGCTGGTCTCGGGTTTTATCGCCAGGGTTGCCAACGGACCCCGATCCCGGCGCTCGAAACAAGGATTGAGGGGACGAGGGATGAGATTTGATCTGCAGATGATTGCCTCCCTGATCGGCGCCAGGAGCCGAGTCCTCGACCTGGGCTGCGGCAAGGGCGATCTCTTGAAGTATCTCCAGGACGAGAAGGGAGTCCGGGGAACCGGGATCGAGATCGATGAGCGAGAGGTCATCGAGTGCATCGAAAAAGGGCTCTCTGTCATCCAGGGCGATCTCAACGAGGAAACACGGGGTTTCGCCGATCAGAGCTTCGATTACGTGATCTTGAGCCAGACTCTGCAACAAGTCTACAATCCCGAAACCGTCATCGAAGAGATGCTCCGCGTCGCCGGGAGAGGGATTGTCAGCTTTCCCTGTTTCAACCACATCGCCATCAAGTTGCGGCTGCTCTTGACGAGCAAAGCTCCGGTGACCAAGGAGCTCCCTTATCAGTGGTACGATACGCCGAATATCAGGGTCATCACCCTCCGGGATTTTCGCATTTTTTGCGCCAACCGAAGGATCAAGATCCTCAGGGAAATCGATATCTCCAGCCACTACCGGGCGTCTTCTGGAAAGATCGTCAAATTCTTGCCCGATTGGTTCGCCAAATACGGAATCTTTTTGCTGGCCAAGTCCCCGAAAGGCTGAGTGCCAGGCCCGGGTGCCTCTATTCTCGCCCCGGTTTTCCGCCCTTCGTTTTGAGCAGGTCCAGGATGGATCGGGCTTCCAGAAAATCGGAGTGCAGGCGGGTGTTTGAATAATTCGTCAAGAGTCTGCGGGCCTCTTCGACTTTGCCCTGCTGCCAGAACTTCATGGCCTCCCTCTCGAGAGCGTCTGCCTGCTCCCACCCTTTTTTCTCAATCTTGTCCCAGCGCCCCCTGACGGCCGGCCAGTTGGCTTTCCAGAATGCGGGGTCCGGATCATTCTTAGGGGCCACGATGCGCTGAATATTTTCGAACGTCCACCAGGCAGATTCCGGACTGAATGAGTCCTTTCCTTCCTGCCACTCGGCCGGAGTCTTCTCATTGTGTCCGGCCCAAATCGGCGCGTAAACACCCAGGCAGGGAGAGCTGGCCGACGACCACATGACGCACCCGAGGGCGGCGGGCAGGCTCGATCTCAGATGGTAGATCTGGGTGGATTGGGTTCCGCTGACGCAGATGGGACGCGCTTTCTTCTGGCTGTGAGGGGTGTCAAACCAAGCCTTTCCTTCATAGTGGTCCTTCATGACTTCGGTCAAATCCTGGACGGTGACCGTTCCCAGCTTTGGCATCAGCAATTCCCTGGCTCGATCCTCGCGCATCACGTTGGATGGGCTTGCCCAGCTCCGAGCCGTAAGCTTCTCGAAAATTGAACTTCTCTCCGGACCTCTGGTCGAACCAACCCTTGCTTTTGGCGAAAGGGATCAGGTCGGCTGAAGCCATGTCCCAATCTGTCGTGATGAGGGCTTGGTTGGCGTAGAAGATGCCTCCGTCATCCGGGCACCTCTTCGCGACCCAGTGGTGCCTCGTGACCTCCATGATCCAACCCTCATTCGGATCCGCGATCATAAAGGCAAGGTTTTTGCAGGATGTCGCCTCAAAGCCGTTGAAGCTGTAACGGTCAACCAGCTTGCCGCAGAGTTCGACCGCTTCACGGGCTGTCTTGCATCTTTCGACGACGAGCTGGCCGATCTCGGGCCAGCCCAGGCCAACATTATTTGGACCGGTCGGCTCGCGGCAATCAATGCAGTTGCTCCCCAGGGAGAGACCGTATTCGTTCATCCCATCCAGGAACTTGGCCGGAGGCATGCCCAGCCGGTCTCCGGAATACATCTCAATCGCTGTATAGGCATACGTGATCGCGACCTGAGGCACTTTTTCAAACGCAAAGCTCATGACCTCTCCGGGCGCGTGGTTCTCCCTCGAGTGATAAACGAGATGCAGGCAATCGCTGGCGCCATAATCTTCGTTGTGGGCCATGATCACACTGCCGTCCGCCGTCGCCTTCTTGCCGATGATGACGGTCGTGCAGCCTGAGGCTGCTTTGCAGTCGTTCCGGATCTCCGTCTGCCCGGAAAACACAAAGAGCATCATAAGCCCTGCTCCGAGCCAAAAGCGCCTCGATTGTTTGAGCATGACCTCCTCCACGACAGATCATATTTATATCTATTTTTTTATCGATTCGTCCGCTTTGATGCCGAGCTTTTTGTAGAGATCCCTTCGTCCCGCCTTGTCTTCCTCCAAGATTTTCCTCGCGTACTTGGCCACGGCTTCCGCCTGATGGCGCGGCACGACGACGACTCCGTCGCCGTCGGCCACGATGATGTCGCCCGGGATAACCAGGACACCGCCGCAAACCACCGGCCGGTTGACGGATTCAATTTCGTTCCGTCCCGGCCGAATGCCACGTCCCGGCTTCTTAAAATAAAGGGGGATCCGCTCGGTCGCGATTTCGTCCGTGTCGCGGGCGGTCGCGCTGCTGACAACGCCGGTGCAACCAAGGCTCTTCCATTCCAGGATGTTGTAAGAGCCGATCGTACCCACGTCGGCATCCTGGGCATCCTCGATCACCAGGGCCGTGCCCTTGCGAATCAGGGGCATAAAAGGCTCACCCGACCGCTTCTCATACCAGTCTCCGGCCCAGTCGTCGTAGGCCGCCGGAGTCATTTTCCCGGCCGGAGAATTCTGAGTCGGGACGTATCTGGCCGTGATCGCCACTCCCGCGAACCGGTGTTTGAATAATTCCAGATCACGCCAGAGGGCATGGATCTCCTGATCCATGAGACCGATGTTCTGCAATCCCACGGCATCCATCCCGTCGACGACATCAGAAACTCGCAAGCCGGCATACAAAGCCAGGACCCGTTGGTCCTCCGCTTCGGAATAGACCGGCGTTACCAGAAAGTCTTTCCCCGCCCGCAGTACATCCGGAGGCGCGGCTTTTTCATCTGCCGCCGGAGCCGAACCGGGCCCTGCGGCCATCAAAAAGAAAGCCGCCAAACTCAGGCTCAAAAGACAAATCATTCTCGTCTTCATTGTTTTTGCCTCCCTTTTGATTGTGATTCTTTGAGGCTTTGCTCCAACGCCTTATATAATGGCCGCAAAACAGTGTCAAGCCCTCTCTCTTATCACAGAAACAGAAAGATGCTGACATTCCCCTGGAATTTTTTGCGGAATTATATTAAGTTTATCTAAAGCCAGAAAACATGTTGATCGGAAAGACTCTCAAACATTATAAGATCGAGGCGTTCCTGGGCAAGGGCGGCATGGGCGAGGTGTACCTTGCCCGTGACCTCCGACTGGACCGGCCCGTCGCGCTCAAGCTGCTCAGGTCCGACCTGACCGCGAACCCGGAGCGTCTGCAACGTTTTGTTCAGGAGGCGCGTGCCGCCGCGGCCGTCACTCATCCGGCCATCGCCCAGGTTTACGACATAGACGAAGCCGAGGGCACGACTTTTATCGCCCTGGAATATGTCGAAGGCCAGACAGTGGGCCGCTTGATCGCCAACCGGGAACTCGACCTCCTGGCGGCAGTGGAAATCGCCCTTCAAGTTGCGGAGGGACTTGCCAAGGCGCACAAAGCGAACATTGTCCACCGCGATATCAAATCGGACAATATCATGGTCACTCGCGAGGGGCATGCCAAACTCCTGGATTTCGGATTGGCGAAGCTCATCGAACCCGAGATTCATCCTTCTGGGGATGAAGCGGCAAAAATCGTGGCTCAGACGGCGACGCTGGCGCAGACTCTCTCAGGAGCCGTCGTGGGCACAATCAATTATATGAGCCCCGAACAGGCCCGAGGTCAGGCCGTTGACCAGCGCAGCGATATTTTCTCGTTGGGCGTTGTCATCTATGAGATGGTCACAGGGGAATTGCCCTTCAAAGGCGAGAGCCCTCTGGATACCATGCACGCCATCGCCTTCGAGGAAGTCAAGCCGGTCACGATCATCCGCAAAAACCTCCCGCCACAGCTCCATCGAATTGTTTCCCGCTGCCTGCGCAAACGCGCCGAAGATCGCTATCCCGACGCCCAGGCTGTGGCCGCGGACCTTAAACATCTCAAGCAGGACATCGAATCAGGCACTCAGATCTCCATCTCTGCCGGCCAACGGATTCTGAGCTGGATCGAGTGGCTCAAGACTTCTCTTCCTTTCGGCTCCAAAGGGAAAGTCGCTCTGGCCATCGCCCTCATTCTGGTGGCCATTCTCGTCTTTACCAGTATCCGGTGGGGAAGCCTGGCTTCGCTGGCATTGGTGGGGTTGTTGGTTTATCGCTATATCCGCAACAGAAAAGGCCGCATGCTCTCTCGCTTGGCGGCCAAGGTCTCGAAGTTTCCGGCGGTCCAGGCCATCGTGATCAGGGAAAACCTGGTCACCGTCGTCCTGGACAGGGCCCAGGCCAAAATCTATCTCCGGATCAACGACCTCCTCGAAACCGTCAACAAAAAGCTTTACTTCGGGAAGCCTGTTTCCTCAGTCGTGAAGGATGACCTCTCGCCGGAAGAATTTCAAGCCCTGCTGAGGGAGCCGGGGGTCGTTTATGTGAGGGAAGATATCTTCCTCGAGCCCTCCAAAGAAAAAAAATAAAAGAGGACCCGTCTCGCCGGAAAAATGGAAGCGTGAATGGCGATTTTGATGCCCGACTGAACGTGGGGACGAATTGACTTGCGAAACGGCCAGGGCTATATTGAATTAAGAAGGCAAAAATGGAACCGAAAACCCTGTCCGTGAATCGCGCTCCCGTTCTAACCCTCTGGGCCAGCGTTGTGGCTGAGCGGCTGGGATTTGATCACGAGGCTTCGCTTTCGCTCGGGAAAGCCCTCGCCGGACTCAACGCTCAAACGAAGGGACGGAGCCTCGGCATTTTTAAGCCTGCCCCGAAACCCGAGGGCGCTCGGCCGAAAAAGGCCCGGCTCGGTGAGGAGTTCTGGGTCGAGCTCCTGGGACGCCCTGTGCCGGCCAAAACCACCGAACACGGAATCCGGGCCGTCGTCAAGGATAAGCCTATCGAGCCTGATGGGGTCGAGCGTTACCTCGCGGATAAGTTTGGTCCGGAGCTTCGGGCGGTTCGTAGAGTTATGGAGGCCTTGACCAAGGCCTTCAAACCAGAACAGCTGGCCGTGAAGGCATTCACTTTGTACGAGCGGTTCCGCCCAGAGATCCCACCCGGAGTGAGGGGCTGGGGAGCCAAAGGGAGACTCGATCTGGACCTGATCCGGTCGCTGGCTAAAGAATCCAAATAAAACTGCGCCCGCAGCTTCAGAAGCGCGACTTGGAATGCTCGTCCGGGGGCCCAAGAGGAATGGCCCTATTTGCCTTTTTTCCCCTTAACCAAGTCTGAAAACTGTCCAGATAGGTGTAGATGACCGGAGTGACATAAAGGGTCACCAGCTGAGAAAACAGCAGCCCTCCCACGACCGCGAGCCCCAGCGGCCGCCGGGCCTCGGCTCCTGCTCCGAATCCCAGGGCGATGGGCAGTGTCCCGAAGAGGGTGGCCATCGTCGTCATCATGATCGGACGGAACCGGACAACGCAGGCCTCGAAGATCGAGTCGAATGCATTTTTCCCTTGGTTTCTCTCGGCGGCCAGGGCGAAGTCGATCATGATGATGCCGTTTTTCTTCACCAATCCGACGAGCATGATGACGCCCACATAAGCGTAGATGCTGAGCTCGGTGCGGAAGATCATGAGCGTCAACAGAGCGCCGAATCCGGCGAACGGGAGTGCCGAGAGGATGGTCAAGGGATGGATGAAACTCTCGTACAGGATGCCCAGGATCATGTAGATGATAAAAATTGTCAATAACAGGAGAAGACCCAGTCCCTGGAGCGAAGACTGGAAGGCCTGGGCCGTCCCCTGAAAGCTCGTGCTGATCGTTAAAGGCAAGTTCGCCCGGGCGAGCTTTGTGACCTCGTTGACGGCGTCGCCGATGGCCACTCCGGGCTTGAGGTTAAAGGATATCGTTACGGACGGAAGCTGGCCGGAATGGTTGACGGAGAGAGGCCCGACGCCCTGGTCAATTTGGCCACGGCGTCCAGCGGGACGAGAGTTCTCGACTTGGACAAGGATGTAGAGCTTGGAGAGCTGGGCAGGATCGGCCTGGAATTGCGGTTCGAGCTCCATGATGACCTGGTACTCGTTGTTGGGCGTATAAATCGTCGAAACCTGCCTCTGGCCGTAGCTATAATAGAGGGCGTCTTCAACCTGCATCGGCGACACGCCCAGGGCCAGGGCCTTGTCCCGGTCGATCTCGACCGTCACTTGGGGATTTTGGAGCTGCATGTCGCTCGTGACTTCCTGAAGGCCGGGGAGCGCCCGGATCTGGGCTTCGAACTGGGCGGCCTTCTGGTAGAGCAGGTCGGTATCGGGGCTCTGGAGCGTGAACTGATAGAGACTCTTGGTGAATCGCGCCCCGATCTGGATCGGCGGAGGGTTCTGGAGAAAGATGTTGATTCCGGGGATCGTGAAGAGCTTTGGCCTCAACTCCTCGATGATCTGGTCGACGCCCAGCTTCCGCTGTGACCGCGGCTTCGTTTGGACGAACATCCGTCCCTGGTTGGTGGCGCTGATCCCGCCGACCGAGGTGACGAAGGTCGCGACGTTCGGGTCCTTGATGACACGTCGGCCACGGCCAACTGGTGTTTGACCATGGCATCAAAGGAGATTCCCTGGGCGGCCTCCGTCACGGCGATGAACTGTCCCGTGTCTTCGCTGGGGATGAAGCCCTTGGGAATCCTGATGAACATGATGACCATGACGACCAGGATGAAGAACGAGAAAACCATGAGCGGGAGGCGGTGTCCCATGGCCCAGCGCAAGGTGGTCTTGTAGAACTCGAGACATCGCGGAGGAGCTTCTCGATGGCGAGATACAGCCGGCCGTGTCGGTTTTGGGCGGTCGCAGGATGCGGCTGCTGAGCATCGGGGTCAGGGTCAGCGAGACGAGGCCCGAAATGAGGACGGCGGCGGCGATGGTCACGGCGAACTCGTGGAACAGCTTGCCCAGGATCCCGCCCATGAACAGGATCGGGAGGAAGACCGCGGCCAGGCTGAGGGTCATGGACACAATCGTGAAGCCGATTTCCTGCGAGCCGTTGAGCGTGGCGTCCCGGGGTCCCTCGCCGAGCTCCTGGTGCCGGAAGATGTTTTCGAGCATGACGATGGCGTCGTCGACGAGGAAGCCGATGGACAGGGTGAGGGCCATGAGCGAGAGGTTGTTCAGGCTGTAGCCGAACAGGTACATGACGGCAAAGGTGCCCATGATCGAGAAGGGCAGGGCCAGGCTGGGGATGATGGTGGCCGACAGGTTCCGGAGGAAAAAGAAAATCACCAGAATGACCAGGACGACGGCCAGCAACAGGGTGAACTCCACGTCGTTGACCGATTCGCGGATCGAGAGGGACCGGTCGAAGAGGACGCTGAAATTGACCGAGGCCGGAAGCTGGTCGCGGAAGATGGGCAGGAGCTTTTTGACGGCCGCCGCCACCTGGACGGTATTCGTCCCGGGCTGGCGCTGGATGGCCAGAATCAGCGACCGCTGCGGGCCCCGGCTGCTGTAAAACCAGGCGGCGACCTTGTCGTTCTGGACGCTGTCGAGCGCCCGCCCAACGTCTTTCAGCCGGACGGGCGAGCCGTTGCGGTAGGTGACGATGAGATCGCGGTAGGCCGCGGCGTTGAAGAGCTGGCCGTTGGACTGCATCGTAAAGGCCTGGTGGGGGCCGTACAGCGTCCCCGTCGGCAGGTTGACGTTCCCGCTCCGTGATGGCCTGGGCGACCTGGTCGAGCCCGACTTCTCGCGAGGCCAGCGCGTCGGGATTGAGCTGGATGCGGACGGCGTACTTCTGTGAGCCGAAGACCATGACCTGGGCGACGCCGCTGACCATGGAGATCCGCTGGGCCATCATGGTTTCGGCGTATTCGTCCAGGGTCGAGAGGGGCAGGGTCGGCGAGGTCAGGACCATAAAGAGAATCGGAGTCAGGGCGGGGTTGACCTTCTGGTAGGACGGCGGGGCCGGCATCTCGGGCGGCATGGCGCTGGCTCTGGAGATGGCCGCCTGGACGTCCTGGGCGGCCGCGTCGAGATTGCGCCGCAGGGAGAACTGGAGAGTGATCTGGGAGCTTCCCAGGATATTCGTGGAGGTCATGGAATCGAGGCCGTCGATCGTCGAAAACTGTTTTTCCAGCGGCGTCGCCACCGCAGAGGCCATGGTCTCGGGGCTGGCGCCGGGAAGCCCGGCCGAGACCTGGATCGTGGGAAAGTCGACGTTGGGCAGGTCGTTGACCGGCAAGAGACGGAAGGCCATGATTCCGAAGATGAGGATGGCCGGCATGATGAGGGTCGTCATGACCGGCCGTCCGATGAAGGGGTGCGAGATATTCATAAGGGGTCCTCCTAGATGGCTTTCTTGATCTCGACCCGGGCGCCCGGGACGAGCCTGAGCAGGCCGTCCGTGACGACCGTTTCTCCCGGTTTCAGGCCCGAGCGATGACGGAGTTCTCGCCGAAGGTTCTGTCAACTTCACCGGCCGCGATTCGACCGTCATGTCGCTCTTGACGACCATCACATATTGTCCGTTTTGGCCCGTCTGGACGGCCGGGGAAGGAACGACGATGACGTTTTTTTCGACGGTCAGGGTCAAAACGACATTCAGGAACTGGCCCGGCCAGAGGGCCCTGTCCGTGTTGGGGAAAGTGGCTTTGAGGTGGATCGTCCCGGTCGTCGTGTCGATGGCGTTGTCGACGAATGTCAGGACGCCGGGGATGGGGCTCTCCTTTTCGTTGACAACCGCCCCGGTCTTGATCTCTCCTTGGGCCATGTATTTTTTGATCAGGGGCAAGTTTTGTTCGGGGACAGAGAAAGAAACGTAGATGGGGCTCGTCTGGTAGATGACGACAAGAGAAATGGTGTCGTTGGCCTTGACGATGTTTCCCGGGTGAACCATCAGACTCCCGGTTCGCCCGTCGATTGGGGACCGGATGGTGCAGTATTCAAGTTGGAGTCGCGCATTGTCGACGGCCGCCTCGTCTGCCTTGACCGAGGCCCTGAGGACTTCGGCATTGACGACGAGTTGGTCGTAGTGTTCTTTGGTCACATAGTCCTTTTGGGCGAGATCGGCATAGCGTTTGACTTCGTCGTCTGCGTTCTTCAATTGAGCCCTGTCCCTGGCCAGATTGGCTTCGGCCTGTTCGAGCCCTATTTGAAAAGGCCGGGGGTCGATCTTGAAAAGCAGATCACCTCTCTTGACGTCCTGTCCTTCTTTGAAATAGACGCCGATCATCTGTCCGCCGACCTGGGCTTTGATCTGAACGGTGGAGTAGGCTTCGACATTCCCGATCGCCCTTATCTGCAGGGGGACGTCCGTCGCGGTGACATTGGCCACACTGACGGGGATGGCCGGGCCAGCTCCGGGACGCGCCTTTCTGCTGTCCCTTGGAGGAGCATCCTGTGATCAGAAGAGCACCCTGAGAGTAGATAAGAAGCGCTGAGAATCAGCCACAAGATACGAATCTTTTTCGAGGTCATCATGCTCAATTGTCTCCTTTCTTGGCCGGTGCGAGGGAACAGCCGAGGGAATCTTCTCCGAGAGTCCGAGCGTCCCCGTGTCGTGTGCGAATTGCACGAGAGCCAGAAGCCAGTCTGTTTTAGCCTGGATCAGCTGGACCCGTCCACTCTCTAGCGAACTCTGGGCAGACAGGAGGCCCAGAATGTCTCCGACGCCCTCTTTATAGGTCGCCAGCGCGACCTCATAGGATTGTTGAGCCGAATCAAAGAGGTCCTGGGAAGTTTTGATTCTTTGGGCCGCTGTGTTCACGTCGTAGTAGCTCGTCCAGACCTGCAAGGTGACATCCTGCACCAACTGCTGCATCTCAGCCTTGGCCGTCTCGGCGTCGACCTTGGCCTGGAGAATCTGATAGTTATTGGAGAAACCCGTAAAAATGGGGAAATCAAGAACGATCGACGCTCCAAAGGTGTTCGAGGGTTTGGGACGATTGCTGTAATAGGTGCGTCCGATATTCCCGTTGGCGACAAGAGTCGGAAGGCCGCTCGACCGGACCGTCCGGATGTGGGCTTCCGCCCTGAGGGCCCGAGACCGGGCCGCGGCCAAGTCCGGACGCATGGCCTGGGCTTCCTGGATGAAATGATCGACTTCGCCGGAAACCTGCTCCAGGGGAAGCGATTCCGGCAATTGGTCGGTGACCTCAAAGATCGTGTTCGCGGGAAGACCGATGGAATTGGCCAGGCCACCCACTATGGTTTGGATGAGTCCTTGGGTCGATACAACGGCCAACTGGGTGCTTGAGGCGGCCGTCTTCGCTTGGAGGACATCGGCGATCGTCGCGACCCCCGCCTGATGGCGTTGGTTTGCGGCGTCCAGGTTGGTCTCCGCTTCTTTTAGACTGGCCTCCTGCGCTTTCAAAAGAGCTTTGGCGGTCAAGTACTGATAATAACTCTCCTCGATTTGAAGGATCACATTTTGGATGACCGCATTGTGGGTCCAGTTAGCGGCGGCGAGCGCCTGTCGGGCTTCTTCATTCGCCGCGCCCCTTCCCCCGAAATCAAGAAGGAGAAGGCTCAAGCCCGCTGCCGGATTGAGGCTGCTGTAATTGAAAGTAAATAATCCCCCCGCGACCGACCCCTTGGTCCGGCCCCCAGTCACGTCCACGGTCACCCTGGGGAAATAGGCGCTTCTGGCGCTGCCCAGGGCAGCGGCCGCGGAACGGGCCGCCGTCCAAGCCGCCCGGGTCTGCATGTTGTTGCTCAGCCCGATATCAATAAGATTGGCCAGAGTCCAGTTCTGCTTGGATTGAAGAAGCTCTGGAGGGATCTGGGCGGGCGGGGGAGTGACAACCGGTTTCTCGCTCCCGGGAGGCGGTGTCCACGGCACTTGAGGAGCAGGCGCTGTCCTTGTCGTCAGGCTGTGCATGCCGACGCAGGCGGAGAAGCTAAGGAGCGCCAGCACGAACCCGGAAAGGCTCACCAATCGGGCGAGCCGAGCATGAGCTCTTTCATCTTGCCGACGGAGCTTAGAGATGCCATTGCCGCGGCAAGGTTCCTCGACAATTCCCATGATAGACCTCCATTCCTCGTCTAATTTCTCCTTTGATTCTTCGCCGCCGGGGTGTTCGAGCCCGAGTGATGATTACTCTATTATGTTAAATCTTCTGGACGCAAATTTCAATTTAGGGGCGCGACTGAGGGTGTGGCCGCCCGGAGAGGAACCTAAAAGCGAGGTTTTTTAATTTGACAGTCAATCGGCGGCGATGATAATTTTAATTATAGGCAATGGGAAATGGCCTTTGAGCCAAAAGGGAGGTGGCGGATGCCGAACGAAGAGAACCTCGGATGGCGAATTGTTCCGGCCGCAGAATCTTCCCCAGCCGGGCGGCACGGCTGCTGGCTGCCATTCTGGTCATGTTCCTGGCTGGCGTTGAATCGAGCTTCTCCAATCAGTTCCGGATAGAGATCCACGGCGGACTCAGCATTCCGAACATCAGGGGCGGCAACACCATTCAGAGCCAGGGTTACACGTCGCGACTGGGCCCCTTCTTTGGAATTTCCGGGGAATGGATGCTGACCAATCGCTTTTCCTTGTGCGGGGAGGTCAACTATGCCTCGCAGGGAGGAAAACGGAACGGCATGCAGCCCATCACTCCCGACCAGCTGGGCGGCCTGCCCTTGCCTCCAGACTTGACCTTGTATGCGAATTTCCACAACGAAACTATAATCGACTACGTCGAAATTCCTCTGATGGCGAAGTTCAAGTGGGGACGGACGTGGCGAGTTAGTGCCGGCGCCGGCCCGTGCATCGGCTTCCGCGTTCGGGCCAAGACCGTAACCAGCGGAATGAGTTCTTTATATATAGATCCATCCGGCATTCCGCTCATCATCCCCCCGGCAAACGAGCCTTTGCCTCCGGTTTCCTTTGATGCAACGACGGACGTCAAGAGCGAGATCCATCCCATAAATGTCGGAATCACCGGCGGAGTCGGTCTGGAGGCGCCGTTCGGACCTGGCGATATCGTCCTGAGCGCCCGTTTTTCCGTCGGCCTGACCAACATCCAAAAGAATCCGGAGGTCAACGGGAAAAACAACACCGGCGCGGCGATCGTGTTTGTCGGCTATGTCTATACGTTCGGAAATAGAAAACAGGTTGGCCTTTAGAGAGAGGCATCATTGAGCCCAGTCTGCCGCCGGCGGCCCGGCCAGCGGCGAACCTTTGTTCCAGGGGGGATCTTATTTCAGCCGCTATGTTTGCGATACCCTCTCCAGCCGCATTTTCTTGGCGTTCGACTACGGATCGGCCGGATTGGAGGAGTTGAATATCCGGACCCAGACAGTCCTCCTCGGCTAGGCCTGACAAACTTCGCGACCGAGAAAATAGGATTTATTATCATCTGAACCTGCTTTTCTGACTGATATCCCGATTGACAATGATTTGCCGGTGATGATATTTATGTGAAGACCGCCGCTTCCCCGCACTTGGTGAGGGGGAAGAGCCGCGTCTAAGGCTCCAAGGAGGTACCAGAATGAAAAGCCGTTTTCGCCCGAGGATGTTCAGGCGCGTGTCTTGGTTTGGGACGATTCTTCTTGCTATCTGCTTCGTTTCCGGGCTCGCGGCCAATGAGCCTGGCCAGGCCGCCAAACAACAGCCGGCACCGGAGCAGCAGCGAGAGCTGACCTGCAGCATCGCCGACGGGTTTACACTGGCAACCGTCGGGGACCTCATCATCGTCCATCCGGAATCGATGCTCAACGATCCGGAATTTCAGGCGGCCCTGAAGATCATCCGCCAAGCGGAAGTGGCTTTCGGAAATATGGAGACCTCGCTCATCGACATTCGGCGCTTCCGTGGATATCCTCAGGCAGAGTATGGAGGGATGTGGCTGATCGGGTCGCCGTCCGTGGCTAAGGACGTCAAGGCGATGGGGTTTGGATTGGTGTCGCGCGCCAACAACCACACGACCGACTGGGGAATCGAAGGGATGCGGGAGACCGATCGAGCCCTCGATGAGTCGGGGATCGTCCATGCGGGCACGGGAGAGAATCGGGCGGCCGCTCGTTCGGCCCGATTCCTGAACGTCCCGAGCGGCAGGATCGCTTTGGTCTCGATGGCTTCGAGTTATACGCCTCTCTCGGCTGCCATGCCGGCGCTGGGCGAAGCCCCGGGTCGACCAGGGCTCAACGCCCTCCGAATAAAGGGTTATCGTGATCGTGACCGAGGAGATGATGAAAAATCTGCGGAAAATCCGCGAAGCCCAGCCAAAGGGATCGATCGAGCCCCCGCCGGCCGACCAGAAGGAGAATCCCAAAGAGCTGGAGCTTTTCGGGATTCGTTATCGCCTGGGCAAAGAAACCGGCTTCAGTTTCGGGATGGATCCGGTCGACCTCCGGGAAATCCTGAAGAGCATCCGCCAGGGCAAGGAGAATTCCGATTTTCTGGCGGCCACGATTCACGGGCACGAACCGGGGAACTGGAGCGAAGAGCCGGCCGATTTCTTGCCTCTTCTGGCCCACCAGGCGATTGATGCCGGGGCCGATGCCTTCATCGGTCACGGACCCCATCAGCTCCGGGGTATCGAGGTCTACAAAGGAAAGCCGATTTTTTACAGCCTCGGTAACTTCTTTTTCCAGGTGAGCATCCAGGAACCGGTGGCCCAGGATATGTATGAGATGTTCGAAAAAGATCCGGCCTCCTTGACCGACAACGAGTTCAATGTGAGCTTTCTGAAAAAATATTTTGGAGAAGGAGTCTGGTATCAGACCGTCATCGCGGTCAGTCGCTTTGACAAGGGACAAGTCTCCGAGATTCGCCTTTACCCGGTCGAACTCAGGTTCGACGCCCGGCAAGCCGATCAGGGCATCCCCAGGCTTGCTCCCCCGGACGTCGCCCGGAAGATTCTGGAGCGGTTGCAACGCCTGTCGACGCCGTACCATACGGTCATCAATATCGAGGAGAACGTCGGGGTCATTCGGCCCAATAAGTAGCTGAGCACCCTGGAATCGCGATCTTGATTGATTGATGGTCGTTCCATAATATGGGAAAAAACGAAAACCTAAGGCTGCCGAATTTCCTGATCGTCGGGGCAAACAGGTGCGGTACGACGTCCCTTTATCACTACCTGAAGGAACACCCAGAAGTCTTCATGAGCCGGATCAAGGAGCCCAGCTTTTTCTTCGCCCAGTCTAGCCGAGTCCCCGAGCAGGGTATCGGCGACGACCGGAGACAATTCGTGACAGATTTTGAAAATTATTGCCGCCTCTTCGAGGAGGCCGGAGACTGCAAAGTTGTGGGGGAAGCCAGCACGGAAAACCTGTATCATTACGACAAAGTGATTCCCCATATCCAGCGGCTCCTCGGAAACCCCAAGATCTTCATCTCACTCAGGAACCCGGTAGAGAGGGCGTTTTCTGCCTACACTTTTCTGCTAAGTGAGAACAGGGAGTATTTGACCTTCGAAGAGGGGCTGAGCCAGGAGGAGAATAGGATACGGGATGGCTGGAGGCAGATCTGGTTTTATAAGGACGCCGGATTCTACTCGGTCCGAGTCAAGGCTTACCTGGAAAATTTCCGAGAAGTCAAGATTTGCCTGTTTGATGACTTTATCAAAGACCCACTCTCACTCATCCAGGACGTCTACCGGTTTTTGGGTGTGAATTCATCGCACGTGCCAAACGTAAAGGCGAGATATAAGACGTCCGGCATTCCCAGGTCCAAGCAAGTCAACCGCCTGTTTGAAGAACCGACACGCCTGCGAAGCGCGGCCAGGGCCGTTGGCAAGTTTGTCTTCAAAGAAGACAGATGGATAAAACTGCGTGATGCCTTGAAAGCCAAGTCTTATGCCAAGGCCCAGATGAAGCCTGAGACCAGAATGAAAAGCCGTTTTCGCCCGAGGATGATCAGGCGCGTGTTTTGGTTTGGGACGATTCTTCTTGCTATCTGCTTCGTTTCCGGGCTCGCGGCCGATGAGCCTGGCCAGGCCGCTAAACAACAGCCAGCACCGGAGCAGCAGCGAGAGCTGACCTGCAGCATCGCCGACGGGTTTACACTGGCAACCGTCGGGGACCTCATCATCGTCCATCCGGAATCGATGCTCAACGATCCGGAATTTCAGGCCGCCCTGAAGATCATCCGACAAGCGGAAGCGGCTTTCGGAAATATGGAGACTTCGCTCATCGACATTCGGCGCTTCCGTGGATATCCTCAGGCAGAATATGGAGGGATGTGGCTGATCGGGTCGCCGGGCGTGGCTAAGGACGTCAAGACGATGGGGTTTGGATTGGTGTCGCGCGCCAACAACCACACGACCGACTGGGGAATCGAAGGGATGCGGGAGACCGATCGAGCCCTCGATGAGTCGGGGATCGTCCATGCGGGCACGGGAGAAAATCGGGCGGCCGCTCGTTCGGCCCGATTCCTGAACGTTCCGAGCGGCAGGATCGCTTTGGTCTCGATGGCTTCGAGCTATACACCTCTCTCGGCTGCCATGCCGGCGCTGGGAGAATCTCCGGGTCGGCCCGGGCTCAATGCCCTCCGAATAAAGGGTTACGTGATCGTGACCGAAGAAATGTTGAAAAATCTGCGGAAAATCCGCGAAGCCCAGCCAAAGGGATCGATCGAGCCCCCGCCGGCTGATCAGAAGGAGAATCCCAAGGAGCTGGAGCTTTTCGGGATCCGTTATCGCCTGGGCAAGGAAACCGGTTTCAGTTTCGGGATGGATCCGGTCGACCTTCGGGAGATCCTGAAGAGTATCCGCCAGGGCAAGGAGAATTCCGATTTTCTGGCGGCCACGATTCACGGGCACGAACCGGGGAACTGGAGCGAAGAGCCGGCCGATTTCTTGCCTGTTCTGGCCCACCAGGCGATTGATGCCGGGGCCGATGCCTTTATCGGTCACGGACCCCATCAGCTCCGGGGGATTGAGGTCTACAAAGGAAAGCCGATTTTTTACAGTCTCGGCAACTTCTTTTTCCAGGTGAGCATCCAGGAACCGGTGGCCCAGGATATGTATGAGATGTTCGAAAAAGATCCGGCCTCCTTGACCGACAACGAGTTCAATGTGATCTTCCTGAAAAAATATTTTGGAGAAGGAGTCTGGTATCAGAGCGTCATCGCGGTCAGTCGCTTTGAGAAGGGCCAGGTGTCCGAGATTCGCCTTTACCCGGTCGAACTCCGGTTCGACGCCCGGCAAGCCGATCAGGGCATCCCTCGGCTCGCTCCCCCGGACGTCAGCCCGGAAAATTCTGGAGCGGCTGCAACGGCTGTCGACTCCGTACCATACGGTCATCAATATCGAGGAGAACGTCGGGGTCATTCGGCCAACTAAGTAGCTGAAAACCCTGGAATCGCTGCTCTGACTGAAAGGACAGCCGGGTTTCCTATGATAAGGAACCGGAGGCAGGCCGCCCGGGGCCTGTCGGGACGATCGGGGAAGAGTGCGAACGCTACTGATTGTCCGGGGGAAGAAAGGTCGTCCCGATCTTGATGAAGACGCCTAAGAACCGTTGGTCGTCGCTGTTCTTATCAAATTCCCGGGGGTGGAAGCCGTTGCTTTCATTGATCTGAAGTCTGTAAAGGTGGTTTCCCCTCCAGGATAACCCTGGCGGAGACAAGAAAGTCAGAGTCTTCTCGAATCCCATCCTGGAGTTCCTTTGGGCCCGGTCTGAGAAACGGGAGAGCCGCACCGCCGTCTCTCCCTCCGTCGGGCTGGACAGGGTCAGGCGGATCTCCGCAACCGGCCTCCTCGTTTTGATGATCAGAGAGGCTTTTCTTCTTCCCTTGACCCAGAACCCGTCCATCTCCTTTCCGTGGCTGTTTTCGTCCTGGGAAAAAACCTCATAATCTTTTCCCTCGAAGGTGAATCCGTTGTCGAGGCGAAAATTAAACAAAGCGTTGGCCGTCAGAAAGAGGGTGAACGCGGCCACGCAGCCGAGGTGGGCCGCCAGTGAAATGGGGCGCGACTGGCGAGTTCTTGAACCCTTGCTCCTCAAGAGAAGAGCGGTTATCCCTAAGACCATGGGAATCCAGACGATGAGCGGGGCCCAGTTCAGGCTTTCGCGGAGGGTGTTAGACAAAGAAGGGACAAGCTTCCTCCAATCGACGAAAAGATTGTTGTATCGGGTTAGGAAATTGCTGAAGAGCTCACGCGGACTGTACAATCCGAGACTCGAAAGGCTCTCATGGTAGAGAAGCCTTGGGTTCCGGATGAAAACGAAGGCTATAAGAGAACTCACGGCCATGAGAATGCCGCGGATAACAAGAGAAGTTCTGCCCCGGCTATAGGCGAACGCCCCGGCCATGAACAAGGCCAGGATCCACAAGACCGGAAGGAGTGGTCTTCCCGGCGGACAATAACCTCCCCAATAGTAGGTGAATGAGCAAAAGACCCAAAAGACGAGGAATAAACCGAACAGGAAGAGCGCCTCTTTTTTGATTCGTTTCGCGAACAAGAATAGTCCGGCCAGGCAAAGGACATAAACCGGCGCATAGACAAAAATTCCAACCCGCTGATCAAAAAAAATGCCCAGCAGCCGTCTGAGAATACCCAAAAGATCGGAAACAATGAAAGAGGATAGAGGGAGCCCTCCGGCCGCCGCGGTCCCTCTGTAAACCGCCTGGGGAGAGATCGTCCCATACATAGAGAAGAGGGAGAAGACGAAGACAGCGGCGGAGAGAATCGGGGGCCCGAAGAAAGCGTACATCCTCTTCAGATTTATGCCAGCCGGTTTTAAAGAAAGAAAGACGATTCCCAAAAAAAGGGCCGCCGCCAGAATGATGTACTTGAGCCCGAACCAGGGCAAAAGGCCGATTCCGAGTCCGGCCCCGAGAAGACTCGAAGTGGACAGGTTTTTCTTTAGCAGGATCTGGTAGCAGATCAGCAGCAGGATCAAGGCAACGGGGATTTCGGGATAGATCAGATGGGAATAAAAGAGAAGGGGGGTGGTAAAACTGAAGACAAACCAGGATAAAGCAGCGACCTTTCTTTTTTTGGTCATCCCCCAGACAAAGAGGAAAAAGGCGCTGCTCAGGAAAGCGGCGAGGAAGCAGATGGGAAGGCGGGAAAAGAAGACGAGGATCTGCCTTCCTCTTCCCGCATCCCCAGTGAGTCTGAAGACGAGTCGACCGATCTTTTCACCCAGGAAGTACGAGGGAACCAACAGGACAGGGAGGCCTGGAAAATGCTTGGAATAGAGAAACCGCTCGCCGTTTTTGCCTTCGTAAGCGTGGTAATCCAGCTCCCCCGGATAGAACTTAAGATAATCTTTATTCTGATAATTATTATAGAGGTTGGTATCGCCGTCGGAAACCAGGCTCTCGGTGACGAGGAGATAGTGGGGCTCATCGCCTGTAAACGGCTGGGCTGGAACAACAAGACCCGAGAGGTAGAGGACATAAACCGCCAGGGTTATAAAAAAGAGGCGTCGCGTGAACCGTTTAGGATCCAGTCCTTTGAGGGTGACCTGGCTCCAAATCTTTCCGACCAGGATCGCCTGCGGATGCGCGTTTTTCAGTTGGGCCAAAAAGACAGTATGGAGATAAACAAAGGCCAGGCACGTAACGCCGAGGAGGAGCAGATCAATCTCGTTTATGAAAATGAAGTCCTGAAGAAAGACCAGGTAGAGAAGCAGAGAAAGGCGAGAAAGTGAGCAGGACGAATCTCCGGAGGTCTTGTTCGTTTTCATCGGTCCGGGAAGCCAGGAAGCCGACATAGATCTTGAGGATTCTGGAAAGACCGATCCCGAGGACGGCCAGGATTCCCGCTAAGATCAGGAGAGAAAGTCCCAGTGGTCTCTTTGAGGCCGTCCAGGGTTCAAAGACGAGCTTGTGCCAGGCAAAAGACGAAACGGCCAGGATTTCAAGAAAGAAAAGAAGCGTCCGTGTTCGAGAATCAGGCAACTCAACTCTCCGTTCAGTCCGTCTCTTCCGGGCAGATTAACAAAGAGAGCGGCTAATGTCCACAGGAGCGCTCTGATCACGTCCTCAGGGGATCTTTTTTGACCAAACTAAGCCAGAGATTTCTGAAGAGGTCAAGATCTTCTGCTTGGATCTCTTTGAAAATTATCAAGAGGAGGATATAGATTCCGAAGAGCCCCAATCCGTAGGGGATCAAACTCCAGCCTGAGACCGGCCAAAGGCGCGGCACAAAATACAAAGGAAGCGAGCCCAGCAGGATCTTCAAGAACGAACGCCCGCTGAGCAGGCTCCCGAATTTATTTTGGACGAACAACCCGGCGACGAAGAATCCGACAAGGCAGGTGAGAGTCGTCGCCGTCGCGGCGCCACTCAAACCGAATCGCGGGATCAAGAGCAGGTTCAACAGGAGATCAAGCGGCAGGAGAGCCAGCGCCAGGGCCATGGTGGTCTTCGGCTTGCCGCTTCCCGTGATGACCGCCGCCAGGACCGAAAAGAAGGTGAGAAAGGTGACGCCAAAGATCAAGATGCCGAGAGGCCGGGCGGCGGGAACGTACCTCGACGAATAGAGCAGCCGGATGATCTGGCTCGATGAGCCACTCGTAAAAAAAGCCAGGGGGGCGAGCATGATCAGGAGGAGCCTTAAGGATTTGTTGATGTATCGACGGGCTTCTCGGAGATGATTCAGGGATGTCAATTGTGAAATGACGGGAAGAAGCGTGATGGCAAAAGCATAAAAGACAAAATAGGGAGCCCTGGTGAGGGCAAGCGCCGAGGTGTAGAAACCGGCTGATTGGGCGTCCTTGATCAGCGTTTTGACCAGGAAGATATCCAGGTTCATGAGGAGAGAAAGAGTCCCCCAGAAGACGACGATGGGAATGGCAAATGAAATGATCTTCGCCGCCGAAAAAGCCCCGTCCTCCTTCTTGTCATCACTTGATAAATAAATGGCCGCGAAGAGGGCGAGGACGTAGGAAACAACATATCCGGCCACGGCTCCCTCGAGTCCAAAGCCCAAGAGAGCAAAGAGATAGACTCCCGCGACCTTGCCCAGAGATTGGACATTCATGGCGATGGCGCGTCTCCCGAACAACATTTTGCCGCTCAAGGTGCCGATAAAGACCGAATACAAGGCAATGAAAGGAATAATGAAGGCCGAGATCCGAAGGGCTGGGGCAAGGTTGATATTATGAAAGACCAGGGCAATGGGCTTGGCCGCTCCTGCAAAAAGAAGAAAAAGAATCCCGCCGAAAACGGACTCGATTCTTAAGGCTTGCCTCTTGATGGCCTGGGATTTGTCCGGGAATTCGGCCGTGTATTTGGTCACCGTATCTCGGACGCCTCTGACCAGAAAAACCTCCAGCACGGCCAAAAGTGACATGATGACCCCAAATTCGCCATACCGCTCCGGGCCCAGGATCCTTCCCATTCCGATGTGCACGGCATAGCCCGAGGCGACAAAGAGTATCTGGGCGAAGATGATATAGAGCGTGTCCTTTCCCATGTCCTACGGCCTTGAGAGACGATCTGGGCTGCCAGAAAAGCTTTCGACGACTTTGACCAGGTTATCCCACGAAAACCTCTTGTTTTCTTCCTTGATCTGCGCCGTCATCTTCTCCGCATCATGATTTTCATAAAAATCCACAACGGCCGCGGCGATTTCGGCCGGGCTTGCCGGCGCCACCAGAAATCCCGTCCTTTCATGTTGCACGATTTTGGGGAAATCCCCGACTTTCGTTGTCACGACCGGCTTGCCAAACCCCAAGGCGAGCTGCAGAAGGCCGCTTCCCGTGACCGAGGTATAAGGGAGGGCGACAAGGTCTGAAGCATGGAAATAGACCGGGATATCCTCATTGGGCACATACCGGTCAATGATGGTGACCTGCCCTCCGACGCCAAGTTTTTCGATGAGTCGGAGATAGGGTTGCTTGTTTTCCCAAAATTCACCGACGATGAGAAGCCTGACGCTCATCTGGGAAAGGATCAGGGGAAGAGCTCCGATCAAGTCCTTGAGCCCTTTGTACCGGCGCACGAAGCCGAAAAAGAGAATCACTTTTTCGTCCTTAATCCCCAGCTTTTCCCTGGCTTCGCGTTTTGGGATCATGACCGTGTTGAAAACATCAAGGGTCGGGTGGTAGGTCACGGCAATGTTTCTCCGCCCTATGAGAGCCGTTAGAGCCTTTTTTTCAGCCGCGGAATGGACGACAAAACCATCACCGCACGAAAGCACCAATCTGGAAACAGCGGCCTTCAGAACATTCGTCTCATGCTCGGCCACATTGTGGCAGATGAACAGGATCCTGGTTTTCAAAAATAACTTGAGGAGGAAAATGAGAGTCAAGTCCTGCGGAGCCCAATACACGACCCACCAGGGAAAAATCACGAGCTCGGGCCTATCCTTGATCATGTTCCCGGCCACGCGCAACCAGGTCAAGGGGTTAAGCGCATCCAAGATAGGCAGCGCTTCATCGTCGCTCAAATAGAAGCGGCTCTCCTCTTTGTCGGTTTTCCCGGGGAAGAGGAATCGCGGGTATTGCCTCCGGAAGCAATAGAATTTGACCCGGTGCTTGGCCTTCAGATGCTTAAACAGAAGAGTCGTATAATAGCTTATGCCTCCCCGAAAAGGGTAGGAAGGCCCGATGAGATCAATCTTCATCCTCTGTTCTTTCAGTCTTTTCGAGCTCTAGCTTTCTTATTGTGTAGAGGGCCTTTTCGACGAGCTTCCTGTTATTCCCGATGAGATCGGCGATCACCCCGAAAACCAGCATGAGCAGGCCCCCGAGAAGCGCGGCTGTCGAAAAGATCAGGGATTGGATGTGTCCCTGGCCCCGGCCGGTCAGGTAAAAATAGAGGAACCTCAGAAAGCCCAAAAGACCGGGAAGGATGATGATCAAACTCAGAGTCAGGAAGACTTTGAGGGCTTTATAGGTCGCGTAAACTCTCAGGATAGTGGCCAGTTGCTGACCCAAGAAGTGAGGGACGTTTTTGATCAGTCGAGATTCCCTCGCCTTCGGGTTTGTTCGGACGGGAACGGAAACGATCTTAAGCCTCTGGTTTCCCAGTTGGACAAGGTTCTCGATGGTGTAGGAATAATTGGTCAGGATGTTCATCCGCAGGGCGGCCTCCTTGGAGAATGCCCGAAAGCCGCTCACCGCGTCTTCGATCTCCGTCTGGGACAAAACCCTGATGACCGAACTTCCCCAACGGAGCAGTTTCTTTTTTGCCCAAGAAAAATGGGCGATGCGATCGACCTGCCTGACTCCTACGACGACATCGGCGTTTCCGTCGAGAATCGGTTTGACCAGGAGGGGGATGTCCTGACCGGAATATTGGTTGTCGGCGTCGGTGTTGACAACGATGTCCGCCCCCAATCTCAAGCTTTGGTCGATGCCCTCGGAAAAAGCGCAGGCCAGCCCCTTATGACTCTTTAAGATGAGAACGTGATCGACTCCGAGGCGGCGGGCGGTTCCAATTGTGTCGTCTTCGCTTCCGTCGTCGATGACCAGAGTCTCGATCCGGTCGATCCTCTCGATTTTTTTAGGGAGGTCGAGAATAGTGGCGGGCAGATCCTTTTCTTCGTTATAGCAGGGGATCTGAATGACGAGTTTCATTTTGTTTCCCGGCAATGTGATGGCGGGCATTATATCTTTTTCGGCGCACATTGTTCAACAGATATTGAGAGTTGTCGGGATGCAGAAGGGAAGTGCCGTCATATCGGACTCCGGCCAAGGGCATCTAAAGACTGAAAAATCCTCACGGATACACCCCGGCTAAGCCAAGAAAAGCAGTTCAGATGATCTTGTGCGAGGTCCGAAGCTCCCGACGGCTCCTGTTATTTCCGAGTAAACACGTTTTCTCCGGAAGGATCTCGCTGCTTGAGGGATTTGACCTGGCCGTTTTCGACGACGAACTCGAAGATCACGTCAGAGAACTCTTTGATTCTGAACTTGGTCCCCTTGTAGGGAATCAGCTTTTGTTCTGAGCCGCCTGCGAACACCAGGTAAAGGCCGCCGTCCTCCTTCAAAACAACCTGGAACTTTTCACCGGTCGGAGTCTCATAAGTCCCGGCGAGCTGCTTCAACAACTTGGGGTCGATCGTTTCGGGTTTTCGGGTGAAGGCAGCCTCGGCTTCGTCCAAAGACATCAGAGCCTTATCGACGTCGCCCTGGGGATTGGACTGGAAATTCACCGACCACTTGCCGTAGAGCTCGTCATCGGGGGTGTCGAAACGGTCGTAATGGAAATGGGTCATCGGGAGCTGAGTCTTATGAAAGTCGAACTGGAGCTGGCCGTCCTTCTGCCCGATCTTCAGGACGCCGTAGGCGGCATTCTCGTACTCGCCCGCGTAATCTGCCAGGGGATGGGAGGGTTTCGTGCCCGAGATCCGCTCCCCGCCGGCTTTGGCCCTGGCTTCCGTGCCTGCCTGTTTTCCTTTCAACCTTATCTCCAGCCATCTGGCGCTCCACGGTGTCTGGTCAAGGCCGAGCAGGCGCTCGTACACGTTGTAGCTCACGATGTTATAGAGGCTGGCGCAGTGGTCTCCGATCACGAAGACGATCACCCCGATCCGCTCGCGGGGCATGAAAGAAATCTGAGAGTGAAAGCCGGGAAGATCGCCACCGTGGTAGGCGAGCAGGCGCCCGCGATAGGATGCGGTAAAGCGCCCCATCCCGTAGGTTGAATTCAGGATTTCCCAGTAGCCGCGGATCTCGGAGTCCGTGTTGGGAAGTGCGATGGCCGGCTCAAGGGTCGCTTTGACCACGTCCGCGGGAAGGACCTGCTTGCCCGCGTACTTCCCCTCGTTCATCAGAGTGATGAGCCAGTGGGATATGTCCTGGATGTTGGAAATGATCGCGCCGCAAGGGGCCACGCCCGCGATATCTTCATAATAGGGGATCTTGTAGAGCTCGCTGCTGTCCCGTCTCTCGGTGTAAGGGACGCCGCAGTCGGGCTGCTTCACCATGTCCCCGATGGAGTAGACTGTGCTGTTCATATCCAAGGGCCTGAAGATCTTCTCTCGGACGAACTCTTCCCAGGTCTTGCCGGATTGGAGCTCGATGAGGTAGCCGGCCGCGGCATACATAAGATTGTTATAGAGGAAGGTTTGCCGAAGAGGGGCGCTCGGCTCCAAGTATTTGACGCGTTCAAAGAGTTCTTTGCGGGTGAAGTCCGACCTGTACCAGATCGTATCGTGCCGGGTGATCCCCGTGCGATGGGCCAGCATGTCCCGCAGGGTAACCGTGTTGTTGAGCTGATCGTTATAGAACTGGATCGTCGGAACCGAGTCGCGGACCGGCTTGTCCCAGGTCAGTTTGCCTTCGTCCACGAGGATTCCTGAGGCTATCGCCGTGAACAGCTTGGTGTTCGAGGCGATCTGGCAGAGTGTCGTGGGTGTGAAAGGCAGCTTTTTCCCGTAATCGCGATAGCCATATCCCTTCGCGAAGACGAGCTTGTCTCCGGCCACGATTCCTACCCCGACGCCCGGCGCATTCCAGTCTTTGAGAATCTTCGCCATATAGGCGTCGAATCCCTGAAGCTTCTTGGCAATCTCCGCATCTTGGGCGTTCAGGCTGGTCCCGATCGCCAACACAAAGATGCCAACGAAGAGTGCCAGGGAAACGCCCGCAAACGACCTTCGTAAACGAGCAAAATTCATGGTCTCTCCTCCCTTTCTTTTTGAATGGATGGGAAATTCATTTAGCCAGTCTAAGGATTCTAACGAAGATTCGCAGAAAGTTCAATTTAAAAAAGGCCGTCAAGTTGGCGATGACCGAGGACGCGCGCCGGGAATACACGAAAACGCTCCAGGAATACAAGCGCAACAAGCGCTGATTCTTTGCCCCGAAACGTCGACCGCAGTTTTACGGCACTTCGGTTTCGATGTAGGAGACGTTGGCGGCCTTGAGGCGCGTGTTGAAGCCGGCTAGATCGGTCGACAGAATGGCGCCGAGCCTGCCCCTTTCTTCCTCAAGCTCCTTTGTGAACATCTGATAGACTTCCAGTTGAGCTTGTGTCGGCGGGAAATCTGATTCCGCGATATCGCCGGCTAGGCTCTGAAGCTTCGAGTAGAGCCGCGGCGGGTAATAGAACGAATCGGCGGCGCTCGTGATGTGTGGATCAAAAAACGCCGATTCGATAGCGAGCAATTTGTTCCCGATCTCTTCGGCTTCGCTGCTCAGCGCCTTGAATTTGCCGGCGAGCCTCGTCTTGAGATCGGCCAGCTGCTTTCGGATGGACTCGATCTGGTTGATCATGCCGGTCACCCCCTTCATTTGTTCATGAAGGTCCAGGATAACCTTGGTCGACGCCCGGATCCCTTCCTCACTGCCCTGTGAGTTCGGATCCTTCAAGACGGTGAGTTGGCGCGTCAATTCAGACTGTCCCACCTTCAGTTTGACGGCATAATTTCCAGGAGGGATGAGCGGGGCCGTCGTTCCACTTTCCGGGCCGATCGGGAAACTGCGCCAGCCTTCTGCGTTCAACCCCATTTCCGGGTGCCCGACGGGGCTCGTCCGCAACCGCGGCACTTCCGGGGACTCGTATTTCAGATCCCACCAGAGGCGATTGAGGCCTGCCTGTTTGGTCCCTTTGAGTTTCCGGATCGCGTGCCCTTCTGAATCAGCAATTTCAACCTGGACGTCTCCGGTCGGCACGGTTCCGAGGAAGTAGTTGAGCGAAGCCCCGTAGGGCGGGTTGTGGCCGAGAGCGCTGGGCGGATCGGATTCCTCACCCATGTACATCGGAAGCACCGGCCTGGTGAGAAACCTGTAGGTCGGCCGCGGGGGGAAGAGGTGGGCGGCTGACGAACACACTTTCTCGTCGATTTGCTGAAGGGGAGTGATGTCGTCAAGAATCCAGAACCCGCGGCCGTAAGTCGCGACCACGAGGTCGTTGAAGTGCTCCTGCACGACCAGCCAATCCACCGGCGCGTGGGGAAGATTGGTCTGGAGCGGCTGCCAGTGGCTGCCGTCGTCGAAAGAGATGTAAAGGGAGTTCTCAGTCCCCAAATAGAGTTGTCCTTTGCGAACAGGATCTTCCACGATGCAGTGGGCATAGCTGAACACGCTCTGGGGGATCCCAGTCACGATGAGGCTCCAGGTCTTGCCATAATCGGCGGTCTTGTAGACATGCGGACTCCGATCATTCACCTGGTGCAAGTCGATGGTCATGTAGGCAGTCCCGGCATCGTAACGCGAAGGCTCGATCTTGGTGACGTTCCCCCACGGCGGAAGATTGGGAATAGCTTTGGTGACGTTGTCCCAATGGTCTCCGCCGTCCCGTGTCACGTGGACCAGGCCGTCATTGGAGCCGGCCCAGATGACTTTTCCATCGACCGGCGATTCCGCGATGGCGAACAGAACACAGTAGAATTCAATGCTCGTGTTGTCCGGTGTCAGACCCCCGGAAGATTGCTGCTTGCTTTTGTCGTTGGTTGTCAGATCGGGACTGATGACCTTCCAGGTCTGGCCGGCATCGTCCGAAACGTGAACGTGCTGGCTTCCGGCATAGAGCCGGTGCGGGTCGTGGGGTGACAGCGCGATCGGGAACGTCCACTGGAATCGGTACTTCAGATTGGCAACAGGCCATACGAATCCACCCTCGGGCCATGGATTCACGTTTCTCGCCAACCCGGTCCGGAGATCGAAGTGCTGCAGGAATCCCGCCTGGCCCGAGGTCCAGACCATGTTCGGATCAGCCGGGTCCGCATAGGTGAATCCGCTCTCCGAGCCGCCGACCTCTATCCAATCCGCCGGCAGGATCTGCGTTCCGTTAAGAGTGTTGCTCGGCGCGCCGTGCGCCGGGGCCGTCCTGCCGGTTGCCGTAGACCCAGTAGGGGATTCGGTTATCAGTGGCGACATGATACATCTGCGCGTTGGGGAGGGGCGCCCTCATCCACGTCTGGCCGCGATTTGTAGAAATATTGACGTATCGGTCATTGGCGATAACGAGGCGGCTCGGGTTCTGGGGATCAATCCAGATGTCGTGGTTGTCCGGCCAAACGGCTGGGACGGCCCGCGACGTGGCCCCCCCGTCGATCGGACATATGCAACGCCAGTTGCGTAAGGAAGTACACTTCGTTTGGGTTATCGGGCAGGACACCCATCCGCGAATAGTAGTGAGGCCTCCGGTTCAGGGTGGCGTCCCGGCTGATCAGGGACCAATCGTCTCCACCGTTTTCGGAGCGCCACAAAACGCCCTTGTCGGCTGTTTCTATGAGCGCGTAAACCCGATCGGAATTGCTCGGCGCAACGGCCACCGCGATTTTCCCCAACGGTGACTCCGGCAGGCCGTGTCCGGTCAGACGTTTCCAGGTATTTCCGCCATCCCGCGATATGAAGAGGCCGCTTCCCGGCCCGCCGCTTTCCCGGCCCCAACCGTGAATGATCAATTGCCACATGCCTGCGAAGAGGATGCGTGGGTTGTTCGGATCCATTACCAACTCGCCGGCCCCCGTGTTCTCGTCGACGAAGAGCACGCGTTCCCAGGTCTTCCCCGCATCGACTGTTCGGTATATGCCCCGCTCTTGCTGCGGCCCGTAACAATGACCCATCGCTGCCACATAAACGATATCCGGGTTGTTCGGATCTATGACGACCCTTGCGATTCGCCCCGTCTGATCGAGACCCATGTGAGACCAGGTCTTCCCCGCGTCGGTCGATTTGTAGACGCCATTTCCGATGGAAATGTTGCCACGAATAAACGTCTCTCCGGTTCCGACCCAAACGATGTTGGGATCGGTACGAGCAATAGAGATGGCGCCGATCGACTGGACCTCAAAGCCGTCGAAGATCGGGACCCAATGCACACCTCCGTCTTGAGTCTTGAAAACTCCTCCGCTGGCCGCGCCGGCATAAATCGTATTGGCGTCACCCGGAACTCCAGCCACGGCAACCGTCCGGTTCCCTTGCGGGCCGATGTGCCGGTATTGGAGCGATTGGTAAAGGTCAGGCTTGATAACCTGGGCATGAAGAGAAGCGAATCCGCAGAACAACACCGTCGTGGTCAGGGCGGCCATATTACGGACCCCAGCAGAGCTGCAATGGGCTATTTTGTTTAGCATTTATTGCCTCCGGTGATGATTGGGCCAGCGATTTTGGCCGGCAACCCCGATGATCGAAGTTGCCGCGGACGGCCCGATCGAAATCCGCAGTGACTTCGTCAAATCCTGAGCCGAGCGGCCGATGCCATTGTAGGGTACCCCAAATTCATTTGTCAAAGCTTCCCTCACCTCGCTGACTTTTTCAATAGGAAATAGCAGGCGCAGACCTGGATAACCGGATCCGAATTCAAAAATTGTTCAAGGATCGCGACGTGGGGTATAATATTAACGAAAGGGAAAAATCCCAAATCCTAGACTGAAAGGAGCAGAATATGCGAATTCTTATGCAAGTGAAGATTCCACACGAGGTGTTCAACGCAGCAATCAAAGACGGCAGCGCCGAGAAGAAAATGGGCCGGATTCTCGAAGAGACGAAGCCCGAGGCAGTGTATTTTACGGAATATCACGGGCATCGTGGGGCGATCATGATTGTCGATATCGCGGACGCCTCGAAGGTGCCCTTCTATTCCGAGCCCTGGTTCCTGGCCTTCAACGCCGATGTCGAATTCCATATAGTTATGAATCCGGACGACCTGCGCAGGGCCGGACTTGACGCCCTGGGCAAGAAGTGGGCCTAGCTCGCACGGATACTCTTTGGATCTCACCGCGCGTCCGCCTTGTGCGGAGTCAGAGCGGATAGACGCGGCAAAAACTGGCCTCGACTTCGTCCGGGCCCATCCTTCCTGGACGCGGACACAATTAAAGAATATAATCCGGAAAAACCAGAGGGGAAAAATGCGCACTCGTCATTTTTATCAAAAACATGGCTTCGGATTCGTTCTTCTTCTCATTTTTGCGGCGTTCTTTTCTGTCGTCCTTCAGGTCCGGGCTTCTACGCTCGATGAAATCATCAGCTATTTATTTCCGTCCGGTCTGGTCACTTCGCCAAAAGGGGACCTGGTCGCCTGGGTCTTTGATGAAAAAGGAAAAAGAAATATCTGGGTAGCCCAGGGCCCCGAGTACAAGGCTATCCAGCTGACCAACTATAGCGAGGATGATGGCCAGGAGCTGGGAAATCTCTCTTTCAACTCAGATGGTTCGATCATTGTCTTTGTCAGAGGGGGATCGGCCAATCGGGCCGGGGAATATCCAAACCCAACTTCCAACCCTGAGGGCGCCGAACAAGCGCTCTGGGCGATCAAAGTGAGCGGTGAGAATCCCTGGCGACTGGCAGACGGAAATGAACCGAGGGTTTCTCCTGCGCGGTGATTCTGTGGCGTACATTTTCGCCGGCAAAATTTTCCTGTGTTCTTTGGATGGCGCTATAAAACCGCACCAACTCTTCAAGTCCAGGGGGACGTGCAGTGCCCAGACCTGGTCGCCGGACGCGTCAAAAATCGCCTTTGTCAGCTCACGAGAAGACCACAGCTTCATCGGCATCTATGATTTTAAGAAAAAATCCATACTCTGGATTTCCCCCTCTGTCGATAGAGATACTCATCCCGTCTGGTCTCCTGACGGAAAACAGATTGCTTTTTTTCGTTTCCCCGGTCTGGGGGCAAGCCCGGCCCGCTTTGATGAGGGATGCATCCTTCTCCATCATGCTCGCGGATGTGGAAGGCGGCGGAGCGAAAGAAATATGGAAGTGTCCCAATGAAACCGGAGGATTCGCCCAAACTTATCCAAGCCATAGCTTGATGTGGGCGGCCGGGGGGCGCCTTCTCTTTTATTCTGAACACGAGGGCTGGATGCACGTTTATTCTCTTTCTCTTGAGGGGGGAGGGCTTCAGTGTCTTACTCCGGGCGATTGTGAAGCTGAAGAATGTTGCCTTTCTCCCGATCGCGAGACTCTATTTTTCAACTCAAATTCTAACGATATCGACCGGCGGCACATCTGGTCTGTTCCGGTCGGCGGAGGCAAGCCGAAATTACTAACGCCGGGGAATGGGCTCGAATGGGCGCCCGTGGTCAGCTCGTCGGGCAAAAATCTCATATTCTTATGTTCCACGGCCACGCAACCGGCGGCTCCCGCTGTTGCCGGTGTCCAAGGAGAAGGTCGACGTTTGATTGCGCCGGAAAAGATCCCCGGCGAATTCCCTGTCAGGGACCTGGTCGTGCCCGAGGCTGTTGTTTTTAAGGCTCCCGACGGACTTGAAATCCACGGCCAGCTTTTTCTTCCCAAATCAGCCAAGCCGGGAGACAATAGACCGGCGGCCATATTCATGCATGGCGGTCCGATCCGCCAGATGCTTCTCGGCTGGCATTATATTGATTATTATCATCATGCCTATGGCCTGAATCAGCATTTGGCCGGCCAAGGTTACGTCGTTCTTTCCGTAAATTACCGATCAGGGATCGGCTACGGCCGCGCTTTCCGGACCGCTCCCAAACGGGGGCCGTTGGGTGCTTCGGAATATCAGGACATTATCGCGGCGGCGAAATACCTCCAAAACCGACCCGAAATCAATCCGAGAAAGATCGGACTTTGGGGAGGTTCTTACGGTGGATATCTTACGGCCCTGGGTCTGGCGAGGAATTCAGAGCTTTTTGCCGCCGGAGTGGATTTGCACGGTGTTCACGATTGGTCAGTCTTCGCCAGGCGCTTTCCGGGGGCAGCCACGGGAAGGGAAGGGGAGGAGATCCTTCGTTCGGCTTACGATTCTTCTCCGGTTGCGAGCGCTTATTTTTGGACATCCCCGGTCCTGTTTATTCATGGGGACGATGATCGAAACGTGGATTTCAACCAGACGACGGACATGGTCCGGCGTCTCCGACAACTCGGAAAAGCGCACGTTGAAACTCTGGTCTTTCCCGATGAGGTCCATGACATCCTCCGGTATGCCAATCTTCTCGCCGCCTATAAGGCGGCTTCAGACTTCTTTGACAGGTTCCTGAAAAAATAATGGGAGGTGTAGAAAAGATGGAATATCCAAAGATGGTCTGTTCTCTCCCCATGGCTGATATTCCGTTCAAAGGCGTGAAGGGATGGATTCTCCAAGGGCAAGCCCAGCAGCTTGTTTTCCTGGAGATCGAAGCCGTCGGCGAAGTTACAGAACATGCGCACGGCGCTCAATTCGGGATTGTCCTGGATGGAGAGATGAGCCTGACGATCAGCTGGCCATACCAAGAGATATCGAAAAGGTGACACGTATTTCATACCGGCCGGTACTCCGCACTCGGCGGTGTTTCACACCAAAGTCTATGCCATCGATCTTTTCGATGAACGCGAAAGATACAGAGCCCGAAGCTAACACCAACGGGTCATGCGGCCGTTCACATTCTCATTGTTGGCCGAGATGACTTAAGTTTTTAGGCTCGATTTCAAAGAGCCGGCAACTGATTCAACAGCGCCTCTGAACACCGTTATGTCCATGCCGCAGCAGACCAGGGAATGGCCTTCGGCGAGCGCTTGCCGCCCCGTTTCCGGGGTCCCGGCGAAAATGCCAGACGGGATCTTGCGCCTGGCGCACGCGTCCCGGACGGTCTTGATAGCTTCTTTGACATCCTTGTCTTCCAACTTGCCCAGCTTCCCCATGCTGGCCGAAAGGTCATAAGGCCCGATAAAGACCGCATCGACCCCCTCGACCGTCAGGATGGCCTCGATGTTGCGGACAGCTTCAATGTGCTCGGTTTGGACAACAAAGACAACGTTACTATTCGCCATCTCTATCGATTCCAAGATATTGGCTCCGTAGCGCTGGGCCCGGGCAATCCCGACACTCCGGCATCCCAGGGGCGGGTACTTCCCCCAGCTGATGCTGAGTGCCGCCTCTTCGGGTGTATTGATGTGCGGCATGATAATTCCAGACGCTCCGGTGTCCAGCGTCTTTTTGACCCACATCTCCTCGTTTTCGGGAATCCGCACCAGGCAGGCACACCGCCTTCCGACAGTCTGAATGATCCGTTGGACATCTTTTATATCAAGCAGGCCATGCTCCATGTCCAGAAACAGCCAATCAAATCCTGCGTCCGCGCAGATCTCGGCAATTTCTGGTGAGGGCAACGTCAAGAGCGTGCCTATCAACCTTTCCCGATTGGCCAGCCTGCTCTTAAATTCGGAATCCATGGGCGCCCCTCCGCATCAATATGCATGCCGGTTTATAACACAGGCTTCTTCGTGGGTCAAACTCGCGAGGGACATGTGGGTTTGCGCGCTTGACAAAGGCTTTCTGAGGGTGCTAGATTTCCGGGTGCTAAGAAGTGGGGTTTGTAGATAGAGCGTCCAGCCTGACGCGCAAAAGAAATGAGTCTTCTTAGATAAATAATCAGTGAGCGCACATCTCGGCTGCCCCGGTTTGTGGGAGTGAGCCGGATGAGATCCTTAACAAGGAGGAGTTCAATGAGACGTCACAGTTGGCTATGGGCAATCGGCATGATTGTGGTCGTGGGGATCCTGGCTTTTGCCCAGGCCCGGAAACCGGCGAGTCCGCCGGGGACAGCCGCGACACAGCTTGGCGGGAAATATGTTCAGGTCAAGGACGGCCAAACCTACCAAGGTGGCAGCTGGATCGAGGTCACTTACAGCCGGCCCATCAAGCGCGGGCGCGAGAATCTGTTCGGCACGGGCGCAGACTACGGAAAGACGCTGAACGACGGGGCGCCGGTCTGGCGAGCGGGCGCGAACCAGACGACGCGCTTGAAGACAGAACTGCCGCTGGTCTTCGAGGGCAAGACCCTGCCAGTCGGCGAATACAGCGTTTTTGTGGACCTGAAAGAGAATGCCTGGACGCTTATCTTCTCCAATTTGGCCTGCGCAGGAGAAGTACGACCCGAACAATAAGACCGCGCTTTGGGGCGCTTACGGGTACACGCCTGATAAGGACGTCCTCCGTGTCACGATGAAGCTCGATAACCTGCCTTTCTCGATGGATGAATTCACGATCGCCTTCATCGACATGGTCGCCGATGGTGGCAAGCTGGCGATGATGTGGGATAAGACCCTGGCCACCGTGCCGTTTAAGGTCGGCAGCTAATGCAAACGCGATAAGTAACTTGACATGGTCAAGGTTGCGCCGGAGGCCACCCTTGGCCCCGGACCCGAGGAACCAGTCCCGTCGGTTCCCCCGTCGGACAAGCCGACGGGCCCCCCTCCGCTACGGGGTCCCAAGGGTGGCCTCCGGCGCAACCTTGAACGGAGATGTCGCATTGGTTATTGTCGGTTTGTATTGGTTGGTTTGCATCGGCCGAGGCCGCCAGACCGGATCTCTCGGCGAAACGAGGAGAAAAAAGCAAAAAGCATTAAAAAAGATCGGGATCGGCTATAATAGATGATATACCAGAAATGGTAAGGATTGCGATTCAGTATATATGGAGGTAACAATGAAGCGTCTTGGATTTTCTTTTGGTCTTGTCCTGATCCTCACCGTTCTTCTCGTGCTCCCCTGTACGATCTCAGCCCAGGAAAATAAGGTTCCGGCGAGTTTAAAAGCCAGTGTCACCCAAAGACTCGGAGTTGACACCGATGTCACGATCGAGTACAGCCGCCCGGGGGTAAAAGGACGGAAAATATGGGGCGACTTGGTGCCCTACGGCATGGCTCCAGGAAACAAATATTCAAAAAATAATCCCTATCCCTGGAGGGCCGGCGCCAACGAAAACACGACCATCGAATTCAAAAAAGACGTTCTCATTGAAGGGAAGCCATTGCCGGCCGGAAAATACGGCCTCCACATGATCCCCTCGGAAAAAGATTGGACGATCATTTTCAGCAAGAATAACTCTGCCTGGGGAAGCTTTTCCTACAACCAGGCGGAAGACGCCCTCCGCGTCACCGTCACTCCGGTCAAAGCCCCCCAACAAGAATGGTTGATGTACGGGTTTGATGAGCTGGCGGGCACGTCTGCGACCGCGTACCTTCACTGGGAACAGTTGAAGGTGCCCTTTAAGATCAAGTTGGCCCAATAATCAACAGGCTGAATTCTTGGGGCGGGATTCCTGATGCAGGGGTCTATTTCGGCCAAAAGAGAAATGTTTTGAGAAAGTGCATTCCTGCGATCTGCGGACTGACCCTGTTACTCAGCGTTCAGGTCAAAGCCCAGCAGGGTGGAATGCCCAATGCCGCAGAACTGGAGATCGCCCTTCATAAGCTCAATGTCCTCGGGAGCGTCCTCTATGTCGGGGCTCATCCGGACGATGAGAACACCGCTGCCTTAGCCTATTTCTCGAAGGGACGGAAGTATCGGACGGCCTACCTCTCGCTCACTCGCGGCGAGGGGGGCCAGAATCTGATAGGCCCGGAGCAGGGAGCTGAAGTCGGCATCATTCGGACTCAAGAGCTCATGGCGGCCCGCCGCATCGACGGGGCCGAACAGTTTTTTACGCGCGCCGTCGATTTCGGCTATTCGAAGACCGCGGAGGAGACATTTGATTTTTGGGGGAAGGAAAAAGTCCTCGCGGATATCGTTTGGGTGATTCGAAGATTTCGCCCCGATGTGATCATCAGCCGTTTTACGGCCGAGAACTCCGGCGGGCACGGCCACCACAAAGCGTCCGGATTGTTGGTGACGGAGGCATTTGCGGCCGCCGCTGATCCGGATAAGTTTCCTGAACAATTGAAATATGTGTCAACCTGGAGGGCGAAGAGACTGTTCTGGAATAGCTGGCGGCCCTCTCCAGATGAGATCAAGAGTCTATTGCGGGTCGATACCGGCGAATATAATCCTCTGTTGGGAGAATCCTACTCGGAGATAGCGGGTGAAAGCCGTTCCCAACACAAGAGCCAAGGATTCGGATCGGCCGGGCGGCGAGGGACGCAATCCGATTACTTTAAGTTTCTGGCTGGAGATCCGGCCACGAATGACCTTTTCGAGGGGATCGATACATCATGGAATCGAGTTCCGGGCGGGCAAAAAGTGGGTCCCCTTTTGGCTGAGTGCTTGAGGTCCTTTGATCCCCGGTCTCCCTCCCAATCGATTCCCGGCCTTCTCCATGTTTATTCTGAGCTGGCGAGGCTCGATGAGGTGAATTGGGTCCCCATCAAAAAGGAAGAATTGTCCCGCTTCATTCAGGCCTGCGCCGGAATTTGGATGGAAGCGATCGCCAACGATTTTGCGGCCGCTCCGGGAGACGCGATTCAAATAAAAACCTCAATCCTCAATCGATCGGCGCACCCCTTTGCGCTTCATCGCCTCAGCATTCCAAAAATCGTCCCCGATTCGATCCTCAATCGCTCCCTAAAAAATAACGAACCCCTGATCGTCGAGAATACGATTCTTATCCCCAAGGATTTCCCTATTTCCCAGCCGTATTGGCTAGAGGCCTCCCATCGAGAAGGCCTTTTTTCGGTCGGGGATCAAAACCTCATCGGACTGGCCGAAAATCCTCCTTCCATCAGTGTCAAGATCGGATTGAGCGCCGATGGACAACTTCTGGAATATTCCATCCCGCTGCTCTTTCGATGGACGGATCAGGTGAACGGCGAACTCTACCGGCCCTTCGAGATCAGACCACGAGTGACAATCCAGGTCGAAGACAAAGTCGGTATTTTTGCCGGTGGAGACCCTAAAAAAATCAAAGTCAGGCTGAAGAGCCAGTCTCCAAATGTCGCCGGTTTGATCCGGCTCAAGGGACCGGATATTTGGAGGATGACTCCGGCCAGCATTCCCTTCTCCTTAGCCGACAAATATCAAGAATGCGAGGTCACGTTTGACGTTTCTCCGCCGGATCATGCCGCAGAGGCCGATCTGACCGTGGAAGCCGAGGTCGGAGGGGAAAAAATGAGCCGTTCCTTGATGGAAATCTCATACCCCCACATCCATCGACAAGTCTATTTCCCCGACAGCCGGCTCAAAGTCGTCAGGCTGGATATCAAGACCGAAGGGAAGAGCCTTGGTTATGTCATGGGGGCAGGAGATGAAGTCCCCGAGGGCTTGCAGGATCTCGGGTATGAAGTGATTCAGTTGAATGACGAGATGCTCGAAAACATGGATCTTTCCCGGTTCGATGCGGTCATCACGGGGGTACGCGCTTATAATACGCGGGACATCCTCAAGCTCACAAGAGAGAGGCTTCTCCAATACGTTGAGCACGGCGGCACCCTCGTCGTCCAATACAATGTGGCCTCTGACCAGCTGGCCAACCGCATCGGTCCCTATCCCATGACCATCGGACGAGACCGTGTGAGCCTGGAAAACGCGCCGGTCGCCTTTTTGGCTCCGGAACATCCGCTCTTGAATTTCCCCAACAAGATCACGGTCAAGGATTTTGAGGGGTGGATCCAGGAGAGAGGGCTGTATTTTGCTTCGGAGTGGGACCAAAAATACGAGACGATTCTTTCTTCACACGATCCCGGTGAATCGGAAAAGAAGGGCGGCCTCTTGTATGCTCGATATGGAAAGGGAGTTTTTATCTACACCGCCTATGCCTGGTTTCGACAATTGCCGGCGGGCGTGCCGGGTGCGTTTCGGCTATTTGCCAATATGATTTCGGCGGGGAAATACACAGGAAAACCGCATGACCAAAAAAACTGAGGACGAGTCGGAGCGGCCTCCCCTTTTCTCATCGTGGGGCCGTTTGTACGCCGCCGTGTTATTGAACCTAGCCCTCCAGATTTTTCTTTTTTATGTTTTTGCAAGAGTATTTGAATAGATGACGGCTTTGATGCCCTGATGGTGATACCGGTCAAACAGCTGCCGCGTCTTCCGCTCTTGGTCGATCATTATTTTTATGACTATGGCAGAGTGAGGGAATTCTACAACGGAGACTTTCGGGACCCGGCCGCATTCAAGCGCCAAACCGAGGCAGTTCAATCGCGTCCCATTTCACGGGAAGTCTTGGCCGGGATTTTATACGAGCAGAACCAAAGTTACGGATGCGGGCCTCAGACTCTCGGTCATATCGAGAAAATCGTCCGGGATCGAGCCTGCGCCGTCGTCACCGGACAGCAGGTCGGGCTGTTTTCCGGACCGCTCTACACAATCTACAAAGCCCTGACCGCGATCAAACTCGCGGCCCGTCTCAATCAGCGCGGTCTCGGAAGTTTTGTGCCGATATTTTGGCTGGCCTCGGACGATCACGATCTGGCAGAGATCGATCACATCGTCCTTTTGGATAAGAACAACAGTCTCGTGGAGGTCCGCTGCCCCAGGCCTTCGCTCGAACTCAAAATACCCGCGTCGAATCTTTTGCTGCCATCAGAAATTTGCGATTGCCTCCGGCAATTGGAGGACCTGACCCTGGACACCGATTTCAAAGCGGAGATTATTGAACATCTGAGCGAAGCCTATCAGCCGGGCCGATCTTATGCCGAGGCTTTCGCCCGATGGATGGCCCGATTGTTCAAATCCCATGGACTGATCCTCATCGACGCCAGCCATTTTCGCCTCAAAGAACTGGGGAGCGACGTTTTTTATCGTGAGATCGCCGAAGAATCTCCTTCCACCGAGCAGGCCATCGACACTTCGCGGATGCTGCGACAGGCCGGGTACGATGTGCAGGTTCATCTGCACGAGGGAATCCTCAATGTTTTCTACTTGGAACGAGAACGACAGACCATTCAAAGGGAACGGGACGGATTTCGGATCAAGGACAATCCGAATTCGCTCGCGAAAGAAGAGCTTTTGACACTGGCCAGAGAAAAGCCGTTTCTCTTCAGCCCGAACGTCCTCCTTCGCCCCATCTATCAGGACGCCATTTTGCCCACGGTCGCTTACATCGGCGGTCCGGGGGAGATTGCCTACTACTCTCAGATGAAAGGTGTCTACGAAAGGTTCGGTCTGCCGATGCCTGTGATCTATCCACGAAAGACGGTGACGATCGTCGAAAAAAAAATCGGGCACATCCTAAAGAAATATGATCTGAAAATTCCGGATCTCTGGCACGACCCGGCCAAGATCATCGGAGAAATCACCACGAAACAAATTCCCGATTCCATTCAAGCGGCCTTGGGCCAAACCCTCGATCATCTTGAACGGGACTTTGAATCCCTGAGGCGGGAGATCATGGCCTTCGAACCCACCTTAAAAGATTCCGCCGATCTTGCCAAGGGGAAAATAAATCAGCCTTTGAAATTCCTGCAAAAAAAACTCCTGCAGGCGGCCAAGAAACACAACGAAATCGCGGTTCGGCAGCTCCTCACGGCCGTCAACAATCTCTTCCCGAACCAACACCTCCAGGAAAGGGAGTTCAACATCGTCCCTTATCTCATAAAATACGGCTACTCTTTTTTGGATAGACTCGACCAGGACATCGATATTGAAGAACATGATCATCAGATCGTAGCCATGCCATGAGCTCATTCCCTCTGAGGAGGCTGCTATGGAACTTGACGCTTTAGCGTTTGGGGCCCATGCCGATGACGTGGAACTCGCCTGCGGCGGTACTATGGTCAAATTAGCTGCTCTGGGTTATAAGACGGGAGTCATCGCGCTCACCCGAGGCGAGATGGCCACCCGGGGAAGCGCCAAAATTCGCGCTCAGGAGTTCGGGAGGTCGGCCGAGATCATGGGATTGGCCGTGCACAAAATGCTGGATATCCCTGATGGACGGGTCGAGGTCAGCTGGGAGAACAAGCTCAAGGTCATCGAAGAGTTGCGCGCCCATAAACCCAGAATTGTTTTCGCGCCTTATTGGGTCGACCGCCACCCGGATCATGAAAAAGCGTCTCAACTGGTGCGCGAATCGGCGTTCCTGGCCGGACTGCAAAAAGTTGATACCGGGCGGGATGCCTTCCGACCCTTTAAGGTTATTTTTTACCGGAGCCGATTCGAGTTTGCGCCTTCTTTCATCATTGATATTTCCGACTTCCAGGCCCAAAAGATGAAAGCGATCAGGGCCTACCGATCTCAGTTCCATGGAGGGAACCGGGCCAAACCCGAACCTGAGCAGACGCTCATCGGCCGGCCCGAATTCCTGGACACCGTCGAGACTCGAGATAAACTGTATGGAGCTTGTATCGGAGCGAAATACGGAGAGCCTTTTCTTGTCCGGGAAGCCATCCGAGTGAATGATCCGGTTGCCTTTTTCGGTCCGGAGTACCTCTGGACAATTCCATGAGCAAGGAACATTCTATTTATACGCCGAGAGGGTTTTGAACATGAAAATCGGAATCGTCTGCTATCCGACCCACGGGGGGAGCGGAGTCGTCGCCTCGGAATTGGCCATCGGCTTAGCGAAGAAGGGCCACGAGATCCATGTGGTCAGCTATGCGCCGCCCTTTCGTTTGAGCACTTTTCATCAAAACGTCTTCATCCACGAGATCGAGGTCGCGTCCTATCCGCTGTTCAAGTACCCGCCCTATGAGTTAGGGCTTGTGACCAAATTGGTGGAGCTGGCCGAAACCCATGATCTCGAAATCATCCATGCCCATTATGCGGTTCCTCATGCGGCCAGCGCATACCTGGCAAAACAGATTTTCAATTCTTCACGGCTCAAAACGATCACCACCCTTCATGGCACGGACATTACCCTGGTCGGCGCAGATCCGTCGTTTCACCGGGTCGTAAAATTCGCCATCGAGAAATCCGACGGTGTGACGGCGGTTTCCCGTTATTTGGTGAACCGCACGATCGAAGAATTTGACATCCGGCGTGAGATCCGGGTCATCTATAATTTTGTCGACGTCACTCGACCGGCCCAGAATCGTGACCTGTGTTCCAGGGAAGCGTTCGCGCCACGGGGAGAGAAGATCCTGATGCATGCCTCCAATTTCCGACCGGTCAAGAGGATAGGAGATGTGGTGCGCGTTTTCGCCCGGGTTCGTGAGCAGATCCCGGTCAAACTCCTGTTGATCGGCGAGGGGCCCGAGCGGCTTTTCATCCAGCAGTTGGTCAGGGAGCTGAGGCTTGGCTCGGATGTCCATTTCCTCGGGGAACAGGATCAGTTGGAGCCCCTCTTTTTCTGCGCCGACCTGTTTCTCTTGCCCAGCGAGCAGGAGAGTTTCGGCCTAACGGCTCTTGAAGCCATGAATTGCGGCGTTCCCGTGATCGGGACCGAAATCGGCGGGTTGCCCGAGGTCGTTACGTCGGGAGAAACTGGATATTTGTTCCCTGTTGGCGATATCCCGAACATGGCGGCTCAGGCGGTTGCCCTTCTGAGCGATCCGGTCCGCCACGAACTCTTCAAGGCGAAAGCCCGGAGCCGTGCCGAGCAATTTTTCAACGCCGAGCAGATCATTCCCCAGTATGAAGCTTTTTATGAAGAAGTGTTAAGATCGTAATGGATAAACCCGTGACAATGACTCCCCCTGGGAGATCATTGAAAATGTAACCCATGCGTTCCTTGGACTGGATCTTATTGAGCTCGTTTCTCCTGTTCGTCGCTGTCTACGGGATTTGGAAAACGCGGGGCAAAAAGGATATCCAGGGCTACTTTCTGGCGAATAAATCGATCCCTTGGTACATCATTACGGTTTCAATCATGGCGACTCAGGCCACTGCCATTACTTTTCTTTCCACGCCGGGACAAGCCTACGTGGATGGCATGCGATTTGTTCAGTTCTATTTCGGCTTGCCCATCGCCATGGTCGTCCTGTCCATCACAGCTGTCCCCATCTACCACAAGCTCAGAGTCTTTACGGCTTATGAGTTTTTGGAGCAGCGTTTTGATCTGAAAAACCGCGCCTTGGGAAGCATTCTTTTTCTCATCCAACGCGGGCTGGCGGCCGGATTCACGATTCTAGCCCCGGCCCTGATCATCTCTGTCGTTCTCGGGTGGGATTTCCGTCTGACGATTTTCATGACCGGAGGCCTGGTGATCCTCTACACGGCCGCCGGCGGTACGGAGGCCGTCTACAAAACGCATCTTTTGCAGATGACCATCGTCACGGCGGGAATGGCCGCGGTGCTGTATATGATTTTTCATCGACTGCCGCCTGACATTTCGTTTTCAAATGCCCTTCATGTGGCCGGAAAACTCGGGAAACTGAATGTCGTCAATTTCGCTTTTAACTGGAAGGATCGATACAATTTTTGGTCGGGTCTCATCGGGGGCGGCTTTTTGGCTCTTTCCTACTTCGGGACGGATCAGTCGCAGGTCCAGCGTTACCTTTCCGGACGTTCGATCGCCCAGAGTCGTATGGGGCTGCTCGCCAATGGAGTCGTCAAAGTCCCTATGCAATTTGCCATTCTTTTTATCGGAGCCATGATCTTTGTTTTTTATCAGTTCGTGACTCCGCCTTTGTTTTTCAATCCGGTCGAGACCTCCAGTGTCAAGAACAGTTCATACAGGGAAGCTTATGCGAAATTGGAAACGGACTATAATCGCTTGAACGGGGAGAAGCAGGGACAGATCAGGGAAATGTTGGCGGCAATCGAGACCCGCAAGGGCGAGGACTTGGATAACGCTCTCCAGAAGCTCCGGCGGACGAGACAATCGGAACTTGGCCTCCGACAAGAAGCCATCCAGCTCATCAAAAAAAGGAATCCATTGGCCGAGACCAACGACACGAATTACATCTTCTTGAGTTTTGTGACTCACTTTTTGCCGGCCGGACTCGTGGGACTGATTCTGGCGGCTATTCTCTCGGCTTCGATGTCATCCTCATCCGCGGAACTCAATGCCTTGGCTTCAGTCACCGTCATCGATATTTACAGGCGGATCTGGAAGCGAAACGCCTCGGAGCGCCATTATCTTCTCGTCTCGAAACTGGCGACGGTTTTTTGGGGATTGTACGCCATTAGTTTTGCCCAATTTGCGAACCACCTCGGCTCGTTGATTGAGGCCGTGAATATCATGGGTTCCTTATTTTACGGCACGATTCTGGGGATTTTTTTGGTCGCGTTTTATTTTAAGAGCATCGGCGGAAATGCCACGTTTATCGCCGCGATCATCGCCGAACTGTCCGTGCTGGCCTGCCATTTTTTTACGAAGATCCCCTTTTTATGGTTTACTGTCATCGGATGTGTGATTCTCATATTTTTAGCCAACTTGATGAATCCGTTCTTTAAGCGGAAAAAACAAGCGGTTGTTTGAGCTCCTCTCTGAGCCATAATCAGTAGCTCCTGACTGTACCGTTTGACTCACCCATCTATCGGTGTTATCTTGTTGCCGAGCTCGACAAAAGGGCGTCATGATGGCTGCCAAGTGCCCCAAGTGCGATTTTGACAATACGTCGGATTCCAAGTTCTGTAAGGAGTGCGGAACCCGATTGTCCTCCACTCAGGACACATCTTCCTCCCCCACCAAGACTCTCGGCACTCCGCTTCAAAAGCTAACCGCAGGCTCGCTGTTTGCCGGAAGATACCAGATTATCGAAGAGCTGGGCAGAGGTGGAATGGGCGTCGTCTATAAGGCGAAAGATAACAAGCTCCAGCGCACCGTGGCCCTCAAATTTCTTCCCCCTGAATGGACACACAATTTGCAGGCTAAAGAGCGGTTTGTCCGTGAGGCCCGGGCCGCCGCATCCCTGGACCATCCCAACATCTGCACTGTCTACGAGATTGATGAGGCCGAGGAGAGGATGTTCATCTCCATGGCCTTTGTTGAGGGCGAGAGTTTAAAGTCAAGAATCGGGCGAGGCATCTTAAAGCTCGACGAAGCCTTGGGCATCGGGATGCAGGTTGCCGAAGGCCTGAAGGAAGCGCACAAGAAGGGAATAGTCCACCGGGACATCAAGAGCGCCAACATCATGGTCACCGAGACGGGCCAGGCGAAAATAATGGATTTTGGAATCGCGAGGGTAACGGGAGGGACCCTGCTCACACAGGAAGGGATGACCATGGGGACGGTCGCCTACATGTCTCCCGAACAGGCTCGCGGCGAGGAGGTTGATCAGCGCACGGATATCTGGTCATTCGGCGTGGTTCTTTACGAAATGCTCGGAGCTCAGTTGCCTTTCAAGGGGGAGCACGATCAGGCAGTTGTTTACTCCATTTTGAACAAGCAGCCAAAGCCGATATCGGATTTGCGCCCTGAAATTCCAGCATCCATAGAGCAGGTTGTAGGCAAGGCTCTTGAGAAGAATCCGGATAAGAGGTACCAGCAAATAGATGAGTTGTTAGATGATCTACGATCCCTATCAGAGGGTATAGAACCCGAAGGGATCAGAGCGAGGCTGAGGAAAGCAAGGCTCTCGAGGAGGAAGCGGGCGATCCGTTATGCAGGCTTGGCGAGTTTCCTCGTTATAATAGCTCTAGTGGCACTTATTCTTTTTACTGGACGTCTCAAAGCCATGGATTCAATTGCAGTTCTTCCGATCGAAAACCTCACCGGCGACCCCGGGCAGGAATATTTTGTTGACGGGGTGACCGATGAGCTGATCGGTCAATTGGCTCAGATCGGAGCGTTGCGGGTGATTTCCCGCACGTCGGTTATGAAGTACAAAGGCATGAAGAAACCCCTGCCGGAGATTGCCCGCGAGCTCAAAGTGGGTGCTCTCGTGGAGGGAACGGTGCATCGTGTCGGCGGCAACGTGCGCGTTCGGGTTGAGTTGATCAGAGCGCTCCCCGAGGAGCGAAACCTTTGGGCGCAGACATACGACCGGTCTATAGCCGATGTGCTGGTGATGTACAGCGAAATGGCGCGCGCCATCGCCGGCAAGATGAGGGTCAAGCTGGCCCCACAGGAAGAAACGCGCCTGGCCAGCGCCCGCCAGGTCAACGCCGAAGCCTACGAGGCCTATCTAAAAGGTCAGTTTCACTTTTATAAACTGACGCGACCGGACCTTGACAGTGCTCTGCAATATTTTGAGTTTGCCCTGGATAAAGACCCCAACTACGCCCAGGCCTATGCGGGAATCGCCAGCGTTTGGGTCGGACGCCAGCAACAGGGTTTCGTTCCAACCAGTGAGGCAGCGCCGAGAGCGAAGGCGGCTGCGGCCAAAGCCCTGGAGTTGGATAGTACGCTCGCGGAAGTTCATTACACGTTGGCGGGCATCAGAACATGGACAGATTGGAATTGGGACGGTGGGGCTGCGGAGTACCGTCGGGCGATTGAACTCAACCCCAATTATCCGGATGCACGCGCACCTTTTTCGCATTTGTTGAACATCATGAAGCGTCCGGAGGAAGCGATGGTGCAAATCAAGCGAGCGTTGGAACTGGATCCTTTAAACGCTTTGTTCCGAGGTTTCTATGCTATGGACCTGATGTACGCCCGCCGGTACGACGATGCCATCGCACTGCTCCTCGATACGCTCAAAACTTCACCAAACGACTTGGTGGCACTGTCAACCCTCCGGTCCGCCTACCACATGAAGCACATGTATAAAGAAGCGCTGGAAGTATGGAAGGCATCATATGCCGCGAGGGGTGATCATGAAGCCGAAGAAGCCCTGGCGCGCGGCTTTGCCGAGGATGGTTACCAGGGTGCATTGCAGCGTGCGGCCGAGACGCTGGCTGTGCGCTCAAGGACAACTTATGTTCCGCCTTGGCAAATCGGGACACTCTATACCCGGGCCGGGAAGAAAGACAAGGCCCTCGAGTGGCTGGAGAAAGCCTACGAAGCGCATGATCCCAATATGCCCTATCTCAGCGTGGATCCGATATTTGACATCCTCCGGGACGACCCGCGATTTCAGGATCTTCTGCGGCGGATGAAACTTCAGTGATCAGGCGGCGCAGGAGGTGACGCATGTCTCTTAGAAAATCGCAGATGACCTGGGGGATTCTTATTGCTGATAGCGCTTTTTGTCGTCGGGACTGCCAATTCTCGCCATTCGGGAGAAGAACTTGCGGAGCGGGCACGGCGAATTCACAGCGATGCCATCGTGGTCGATACCCATCTTGACGTGCCCATGAAGCTCCGCCAGAAATGGGCGGACTTGAGCCTGCGCGGCGCGACTCCGCATTTCGATATCCCCCGGGCCCGCCAGGGAGGCTTGACGGCGCCTTTTTTCGCCATATATGTGCCGGGCAACTTTGCGGAGACGGGAGGGGCCATCAAGGAAGCAATCGAGCTCATCGACCTGGTCAATCAAGTCGTGGCAAGCCACCCAGCTGACCTGGAGGCGGCGGCTTGCGCCGCAGACATTCGCCGCATCAAGAAAACTGGCAAGATCGCTGTCCTGATGGGTCTCGAAGGAGGGCATGCCATCGAAGACTCAACTCGCCGCCCTTCGCGTCTTCTACCAGCTTGGCATCCGTTATCTGACGCTGACACATGTGAATACAAACCACTGGGCGGATTCTTCAGGTGCACCATGGCTGCCCGACTTCGACCCAAAAAAATTCCAGGTCCACCATGGCCTGACCGAATTCGGGAGAGCGGTTGTCCGCGAGATGAACCGGCTCGGAATGATGGTCGATATCTCTCACGTTTCTGATGAAACGGTTGACGATGTTCTTGACCGTCTCGCGCGCTCCTGTCTTCGCGTCGCACTCATCCTGCCTGGCTCTATCAAACGTTCCCCGCAATTTAAGCGATGACCAAATTCGAGCGGATTGCCAAGAAGGTGGCGTTGTCATGATTAACTTTAGCTCTGAATTTCTTGATCAAAAAGTAGCAGACGCATTTCACGCATTCTATATGAAAATCCGCCCCGAATATGAGGAGATAAAAAAGCGGTTCGCCGGCAACCCCGCGGCGAGAGACGCAGCCATCGATAAACTCTATGAGAAGTTGCCTGTCTACAAAGCTCCCTGGACCAAGGTCATCGATCACATCGAGCACGTGATCAAGATCGCGGGGCCGGACGCAGTGGGACTCGGGACAGACTTTGACGGCATAGGGGATCCGCCCGAAGGACTTGAGGACGTCTCGCAGTTTCCCAAGATCACTGAAGAGCTCTTGCGCCGGGGCTACTCGGAAGAGGTCGTGCGCAAGGTCCTGGGTGAGAATTTCTTGAGGTTTTTTGCCAGAGTCGAAGAGGTCGCGCGGTCCTTATCTTCTGAGCCGCCGTCGACCGCAAGAATTGACAAGTGAGCTAGAGTTCCTTAATCTTCCGCAAGCCGGCGACCCAACCCGCCTTGACATCAATCCGAAGCCGGGCATATTATCGATAATCCTGAAAGGAGAAAGCCATGAAACGAATATCGCTCTTAATTGCTTTGTTCGGGTTGGTTCTGAGTTTCGCCGGTTCCTCGTCGCCGGATTTCCCCAAGCCGAAGACGGCGGTTTTTCCCGAGATCGATGGGAATGCCGTCCTGCAACACACCAAGATCCTTTCCTCGGATGAATTTGAAGGGCGCGCGCCGGGAACGAAAGGGGAGGAGCTCACGGTGAATTACATCATCGATCAGTTTAAGAAAGCGGGTCTGAAGGCCGGGAACACCGATGGATCCTATGTCCAGAAGGTTCCGCTTGTCGGCATCTCCACGGATCCGAGCGTAACGCTGACATTCCAGAAGGGTGATGAGAGCCAGCCGCTGAAATTCAAAGATGACTTCGTGGCTTGGACCAAGCGGGTGGTGGACACGGCGGAGCTGAGCAATTCGGAAATGGTGTTTGTGGGCTATGGTGTTCAGGCCCCGGAATTCGATTGGGATGACTACAAAGGGGCGGATCTGAAGGGCAAAACCCTGGTCATGCTGGTCGGAGATCCGCCGGTTCCTGATCCCGCGAATCCGACGCAACTCGACCCAAAGGTATTCGGCGGCAAGGCCATGACCTACTATGGCCGTTGGACCTATAAATACGAGATGGGCGCAAAGATGGGCGCCGCGGGTGTCCTGATCGTCCATGAAACCGAGCCTGCCGGGTATCCTTTTTCCGTGGTCCAGAGCAAAGTCACAGAGCAATTCGACCTCGTGGCTCCGGACAAGAACATGAGCCGTGTCGCGGTGGAAGGCTGGATAACCTCTGGATCAGGCCCGGAAGATGTTTGCCATGGCCGGCAAGGATCTTGCTGCGCTGAAGAAGGATGCTCTGAATCGTGAATTCAGGCCCTTGCCGCTGGGAGTCAAAGCGTCAATAGCCCTGCACAACAAGGTGAGGACTATCGATTCCCGCAATGTTGTCGGCAAACTTGAAGGAAGTGACGCGAAGCTGAAGAATGAATATGTCATTTACACAGCGCACTGGGATCACTTCGGCATCGGGCCGGAAATCAACGGCGACAAGATCTATCACGGTGCTGTCGACAATGCCACGGGCATCGGAGGGCTGATCGAGCTCGGGCGTGCTTTTGCCCGGCTGGCCGAGGCGCCCAAACGTTCGATCATCTTTCTGGCGGTGACGGCCGAGGAACAGGGACTCCTCGGGTCCGGCTATTATGCCATCAGCCCGATCTATCCGCTCGCGAAAACACTGGCCGTTATCAACATGGACGCCTTGAACGTTGCCGGGAAGACGAAAGATATCACCGTGGCCGGGCTGGGATATTCCGACCTCGACGACTACGCGCGCCAAGTGGCCGCGGAACAGGGGCGGGAGATCAAGCCCGACCCAACGCCTGAAAAGGGGTTCTATTTCCGCTCCGATCACTTCCCCTTCGCCAAGCAAGGGGTACCGGCACTCGCAAGCGGCGGCGGCACCGATTACGTTGGCAAGCCTCCGGGTTATGGAATGAAGATCCAGGCCGACTACATCACCAACGATTATCACAAGCCGTCGGATAAGGTCAGGCCGGACTGGGATATGAGCGGCGCGGTGCTGGATCTGCAGTTTTACTGGATGATCGGCTACCGGGTTGCCCAGGCGGACAAGTATCCGGAGTGGAAACCCGGAACCGAGTTCAAGGCTAAACGCGAAGCGCAGCTCAAAGCAAGATGACAAGTTGTGGATCTTCGCCACTGGTCATAATATTTTTTCTCATATCTGCGCTGGGGGCCAATACGTCCATGGGGGAGGATCAGGGAAAGATTTCTGACATAGGGAAACTCAATTCAAAGAATGTTTCGCTTGTAGTTATTGATGTTCAGAATTACTTTATTCCGGGATATCCCGGAGCAATCTCGGCTGCGATTCCTGGCCAGAACGAGGCTAAAAAGCTGGCAAACGTTCTCTCCCTCATAAAAGCAGCCAAGAAAAATGATATGAATACTTTCGTGACCTATGAAGGAAGTGATAAGGACATCATGGCGATGCCAGACGAAATGAAGAAAGAACTTCCGACAAACCGGTTCTCACAATTTATAAAAGCGTATTTCGACATAACAAAGAAACCCGAGGTTAGTGCGGCACTGGAAAAAGCAGGGACAAAGAATATTGTTGTGTGCGGCGCCGAAACCGACGTATGCGTTTTGCAGTCAGTTACGGGCCTTATCAAAAAAGGTTACGTTGTTTATCTTGCAGAGGATGCGATCTATACAAGCACAACCCTGAATACACCCGCGTTGAAGAGAATGCAATTGGCAGGAGCAAACATCGTCGAAACGGCAGAGGTTATAAGGGCGATCGAGAATTCCGACAAACCCGCTATCGAAAACAAATTCAAAAAGATGAATGACATTCCTGATATTGACGTTAATAAGGTGGCAGTTGTCATTGTCAATTATGATGATGAGTCACTGGAGAATGTTTCTGATACGAAAAAAGAGCAAAAAAAGGAAAGAATAAAATACCTTAACCACTATGCCGAAGTCCTCGAAATACCGGTCTTTTATCTTTATGATGGCCGCGTTGAACAGGTAAAAAAGGATATGCACCTTCCCCTACAGGTCCAGTTCCTGAAAGCGGATAACTCATATCAGAAGTCCACCCTTGAACTTGCTGCTTCTCTCAAGAATAAGAAGATTTCGCAAGTCGTTATCGGTGGTATCGACAAGGATAAAAGCGTTCAATATTCTGCTGCAATTCTTATCAAGAAAGGTATAGAAGTCCATTTAATGGAAGATGTTTATTTTAAAAATGGAGGCGCCGCGGATCAGGGAGAACTTGATAGCCTTTATCATTCTGGTGTTGTGCCCTCGTCTTTTAAAATGCTCATATATGATGCCGCTGAAGGAATACAATCGGTGCTAAGGAAAAGATGGCAAGAAATGTTTAAAGCAAAGCACGACAAAAAGGAAATCGTCTGGGTGGAAGAGCTGTCCTTCGTAAGAGATTCTCAATAAGTGTTCGTGGCATGATTGGATTTCCGGCGCTTTTGAGCGTCCCTGCGGTTTTTTGACCCTTCAAGAGTGATTCCCGACGGTCCTTGACATCTCATCGAGCCGTAACCTATACTCCCCGACCATGGTTGGATTGGATCATCGAGGCCAAAATCCGTCTGCGGCCGGAAAAATACGGCCGATCCGCAGTAACAGCAACGTATCTTCTAGTGAGCGCGGCAATACCTCTTTATTTTCTGCTCAGTAGTCATGGCATATTCGGCCCATCAAAATCAGCAGATATAGAAAAACTTATCTTAGCGGAATTCGCCGCGGCAAGCCTTTTAATATGTGCCGGCGCCGTGCTGGGAAGATTAAAAATGATTCAGTATCTCGTATTAGGCGTATTTTTTGTACTGTGCTACATGCTGAACGAATGGATAGTTTTGGGCGGCGGCCTTGGGTTGCTTAAAAGCGGTTTTGTGGATACAGGCGGTTCGATAGTAATTCATTCTTTTGGCGCGATTTTCGGACTTGGCATTATCATAACGATGACAACTAGAAAAGAACTCGATGAGCCGATAGAATCCGATGCTGCCAGCGATCGTTTTTCAATGATTGGAAGTATGGTTTTATGGTTGTTCTGGCCGAGTTTCTGCGCGGCTCTTGTATCGCCCGAGCAAATTCCGCATACCGCGGTTAATGTTGTTTTGGCTCTTTGCGGTGCCACAATAGCAACCTATTTTTCCTTTATATTTTTCAGAAAAGGCAAGATTTCCATCACAGATGTTGCCAACGCATCTTTGGCCGGCGGCGTGGCAATCGGTTCTACCTGCGCCCATGCCGGTCATCCGACCGCGTTTGCCATCGGAATATTAAGCGGTGTGCTTTCTGTATTTGGTTTTGCCGTTATCCAGAGCAAGCTCCAGAAATTACTAAAAAGCGTAGATACATGCGGCGTTCTTAACTTGCACGGCTGGCCGGGATTAATGGGCGGCATCGCGGCGGTATTTGTTATAAAGGGCATTGACAAGTCCATACAGCTCAAAGGTATTGGAATATCAATCTTCATAGCACTAGTTGCAGGTTATATAACAGGAAAAATACATTATCGGTTTTCGGCAGAAGAAACAGGTCTTATCTTGACTCTGAGGAATTTGCCGACGCAGAGGGATAAATGCTGGGAAATAGCCACGGAGGCATTAAGGACCTCATCCCTTAAAAATGTATAACCGATAATGTGAGTTTTCTGCTAAAAAATCTATACACACGGTCTGGACCAGCATCCGGGGGGCAGGTCAGGGAAGACCCACCATGAACACTCCGCGAAGGAGTTTGGCTCGAGCGTAGCCGATCATGATCAGTTCCACCGCTCTTGACTTGGATCCCCAGCCGGGCATATCATTATTTTGTAATGGGGGATATCGGTTCCTTGTTTACGGGAGGGAAAGCCACTCCGCGCAGAAAAGCAAATTCTCATGCTTGAAAGGGGATAGGTATGACAAGGATAGTGACCCATGGCGCGCTGATGTGCCTCGTACTCTCAGGTCTCCTGGTGTTTAGCAGTTCAATGAACGCACGGTCCGGCACTGCGGGGCCCGACGCGTGCAACCTCCTGAAGGTCAGCGACGTAACGCCCCTGCTCGGCGGGACACCGCTGCCCGAGGCCAGTCCAGGAGGGCAGGTGTGTTCCTGGAAGGGGGCAGACCCGAAGCGCAAGCTGATGGTAATCACCTACAAGGCCGAGGGGCCAGCGGCTGAGGCGGCCTTCGGGGGCGCTCGCCGGGGTGCTCAGGCGGACGCCGAAGCGAAGGTGAGCGACGAGACCGGCATCGGGGACCAGGCGTTTTCCGCCCAGGTATCATTTGGGGCGATCTTTGTGGTGCTCAAGAAGGGTCGGTTGCTGCAACTGCAATACTGGACGGGGGACAGAGGGACGAGCCAAGACATCGAAGCGCTGCGACCCGTCGCAATGAAGGCGGTCGCCGCCTTCTGAGCAGTCCTGCGCCGTCTGTGGGTTACGGCCGCTCTTCATGAGCGCGATCCCGTAGTCTGCGAAGACCACCTCGTAATGCCGGCCGGGTCGAGCTGGCGGACGGTGTCACTTTCTTTACCTTCCGGACCGATATCAGCACCGGTTGACATTGGTTCGTCCGAAGGCTAGCTGATACCCCGCCATAGCCGTCCTGGTCATATCCCCGAAATAAGAGCTTCCCCCCATCCCCCTTTAACCCATCATCGCCTCAAGGATCTTGAGCGACGGGATGTTGCTGAAGATGATCTTGAGGATGGCCAGGATGGGAACGGCCAGGATCATGCCCGGGATCCCCCAGAGCCAGACTCCGAAGAACAGGGAGAAAAAGACGAGGAGCGGGCTCAGGCCCAAGCCCTTTCCCATGAGGCGGGGTTCGACGAAGTTCCCCAGTAGGATATTGATGGCCATCAGGAGGACTAGGATCCCCACGACCGGGCCGAGATTGCCGAAGAAGAACGTGGCCAGCAGGACAGGTAGGGCCGTGGCGATGATGGACCCAAGCGTTGGGATGTAGTTGAGGAGGAAGGCCAGGACGCCGAAGACAATGGCGAAAGGAAGATGGAACAGGGCGAGGATGACGGTCGTCAGGGCTCCCGTGGTGATGCACATGAGGGTCTTGACGGCTAGGTACCTCTGGACCTGGTGGTTGATCTTGCGCATCGCCGCCGACACCGTCGAGGCCTGGTCCGGCGAAACGGCCTGGACGATCTTCTTTTCCATCCGGCCGCGCCCGCCGAGGATGAAGATCATGAAGATGAAAACGAGAAGGAGCTCGGACATGAAGGAGAGGAATGGGCCGAGCATGGATAGGATGAAGCCCCCGATCTTCTCCCCGTTCAGGTTGTTGATCCAGCTCAAGGCCTCGGCCTTCAGCCGCGGGTTGTGGATGGTTTGGTCCACCCTGTCCAGGAACGATTTCAGGATCTCGTTGTTCGAGGGAAGCTCCGACGCGAACTGCTTGCCGCTCGAGTAGAACAGGGCCCCCACGAGATAGAGGACGATGAACGTCAGGAGCAGGATGGCGATCATGGCGACGGATCTTGGGATCTTCCGGCGGACCAGGAAATCGAGGGCGGGCGTCAAAGCGAAAGACAAGAAGAGGGCTAAGCAGAACGGGACAAGGGCCGGCTTGGCCAGCCTCAGGAAGACCCCGAGGAGAAAGACGACGATGACGGCGACTCCGATCTTGAGAGACCTATCCTTGTTCACGGGCATCCTCCCGCCCCTCATCATATCCAAAACGGTCAGAAAAGAAAACGAGGCAGACCCGGCGGCCGGGGTCAGCGCCGCGGCGCACAACCGCAAAGGTAAATGAGCCATCGGTCCGGGTAACCGGCATGGACTTCGTTTTGCTTTTTCCGGCGGCTTCGGTCTTGGTTGGAGATGGCCGCTTTGCCGCAAAGACGAATGCCGCGACAAGGAGTACCACCAGGACAACAAGAAAGTAGAGTTTTTTCATATTTATCACGCGGCTTACGGCCTAAGGAACTATGCGGTCTGGACCGATTGTGTTCCCTTCGCCAGTCCTCGACAAGTACCTTTGCCTCCATCAAGGCAGCCAAGATCTCCCGATTGAGAAGCTCATCCCGAAGCTTCCCGAGATAAGACTCAACATAGCCATTTTCCAAAGGGCTTCCGACAGGGGCATCGGATTTCCCCTCCGCAGTATTATCAATTATCTCAAGTTAGTCACCGTTTGAACGGTGGCATTTAGGATAGTTTTGCAGTCGCCGTGTTCAGATAGAATTTGAGGCGATTAATGTCCGAGTGCGGACTGGACTCAAAATCCAGTGCTTGGCGACAATAGTCTCTTCGAGCCGTATTTGATAGGCGGGAAGGAACGACATAGATACCGATAAAAAACATCGCCTTCGGGATAAATAATATTCCAGCTCTATTTATGTTTTTCCATTTCAAAGCCGAGAGCCTGAGAAATGGTGAGGGCCGTCTCCTGAAGAGGAACAAGAAGCTCTTTCTTAAGACGTTGCAGTGAATAAAGCCTTGAACTGACGGCTATGTTAACGGCTCCCACGACTTTTCCTCCCCGTTCCCTTACCGGGAAGGCGATGGACCTTAGACCGGGTATCAATTCTTCATTGTTTAGGGCGTAATCGTTTTTCCTGACTTCCTCCAGTATCATCAGCAGCTTCTGTCCTTCTTTCTCCCAGTAAGGAGTTGCTTCCGGAATATTTCCCAGGTATTGCAGATATTGGTTGATCCAGTCTTTGGTTTGAAAGGCAGCCAAAACTCTTCCCATAGCCGTGTTGAAAAGATCGAGGCTTGAGCCGACATGCAGGTTGATGTTTAGGATTTGGTGTGTTTTTATTCGCTCTATATAAATCAATTTCCAGCCTTCGAGAACGGCGAGATTGACCGTTTCATCTGTTCGTTGAGAGAGCTTTAAGAGATACGGCTGGGCAACTTCCCTCAATTCAAGGCTGGAAATCGCAGCAAATCCAAGTCTCAAGACTCTAGGGCCTAGAGTAAATTTTTTTTCATTGGTTAAGGGAATGATGTAGCCGAGAGCGCGGAGAGTATGGACGAGTCTGAAAACGGTGCTTTTGGAGAGCTTGGTTTTCTCTGCAATTTCTGTTATCCCCATGCGGGGAGAAACCGGATCAAAAGCTTCAAGAATGGAGAGTCCCCTGTGGAGCGCCGAGATAAAACTCCGATCTTTCATATCGAGTTTTGATATAGGAGAAGTTAGCTGTGCAGCATTATGTTTCACAGAACGAAATTATTATCAAAACCACAGTTTGTCAAGAGCTTGAACTAGTTCAGAGAGCTTCTGAACAGGTTAATTGAGTCTTTGAAGTTGCTCCATTTTTGTCGATTCCAGATTGTTTTTCTTGTATCTTTAAAAAAAAGCGGTTAACGAATTCTTTGGGTTCTAGATGGTTTCAGAATTATTGAAAAGCCGCTTGACAAAAGCAAATCTTCGTCTATTATTAAAGGCAAATGAAGGGAAGTAAAATCATGTTTCGCGTAGCGGAACAAAAACTTTGTTTCAACGGGAGGGCTAACTCATGAGAAAAGACCGCATTTTCATATTTGTATTGGCTATCAGCGCGGTACTCTTTATGGTCACTCCCAGTCCTGCCCAGATCAAGAACGGCGCCATAAATGGGACTGTCAAAGACGAGACGGGAGAACCATTGCCCGGAGTTACCGTTGAATTGAAGGGCACGGCCCTTATGGGCATAAGAACTGCGATCACCGATTCTGGAGGATCTTTTAGATTTCCCGCTCTTCCTATAGGGAAGGGCTATGAGCTTTCTTTTTCTTTGAAGGGATTTCAATCTCTCATAAGGAAAGAACTCCAGATCGGTATCGGAGCAACTCTAGTTTTTGAAATTGTCTTGAAACCGTCTACGATTGAGAAAGAAGTCAATGTCATAGCCGAAGCCCCTCTTGTTGATACAGTGAAATCAAGCTTCTCTTCGAATTTAGATTCTGATTTTCTTGAAAGCTTACCTACGGGACGGGGAATGCATGATATGATTTCAATATCACCTGGAATATCCGCTCCCGAGCAGGGGCTTACCCGGGTGAGTTCATTCGGTTCACTTGTCAAGGATAACGCCTACTACCTGAACGGTACCGATATCTCTGCTCCTTCCACCGGCGCGGCCTGGTTGGCGCCCCAACTTGAACTCACAGCGGAACTGCAGGTCACGGGGATAGGGGCCCCCGCTGAGTATGGCAATTTTCAAGGCGCAGTCATCAATGTGGTCAGCAAATCGGGTTCTAATACGTTTCACGGTTCGGCAGAAGTTTTTTTGAGAAGTCAAAGCCTCACCGCCAGCAACACGCCCAATGAGAACTGGCCGTATCACATTTCTCACTGGCACGATGTTTATTTTACTTTGGGTGGGCCTCTCATTAAGGATAAGTTATGGTTCTTTGTTTTAGCCAACCATACTCGGCAACAGTCCTCTGGTGTTGGTGCCGACCCCGCTTATCCCGCAAAGTACGAACTCAGTCCCGTGCTCGATCTCAGAATGGACTACCAGCTTAACTCAAGGAACAAGTTTTCCCTCTACTTGCATTATAATCGATACCAATGGGGGAACTCACCGACCCTCTATCACCCCTATGAAACGATCAGCGCGGAAAGGGATTGGGTTTTTTCTCCGAACGCAGAGTGGCTTTTCACGCTGAACAACAAAACCTACTTTGAGCTCAAATATGCCTCCTGGTTCTCCTATCTCTGGTATGATCCCCTCAGCGGAGATTTGAACACGCCAGGCCATATCGACTGGGGGACCGGCTATTGGTCAAAAAATAACCCTGAAGCTTATTACCACTGGTGGACGAACAGAATTCAAGTTAACGCCGCAGTCTCACACTTTGCCGAAGGTTTTATAAAAGGAGATCATGATTTCAAGTTCGGAGTTCAATTCAACAGAGGCTACTCCGACATTATCGAGGGCTACTGGGGCGGAGCGGCGTATATCGATTGGATGGGGTATCCCTATATGGCCTATGTTTGGAATCCCGAACACATTGGGGGTATCGTCCATCAACTCGGCGCGTTTGTCGACGATAGCTGGAGATTATCGAAACGGCTGACCTTGAATCTGGGACTTCGTTTCGATTATAGCAAAGGTTCCATACCCGCTTTCGATCAATTGGATATCAATAGAAATCCCACCGGGACGGTGATTCCAGGCATCAATAACATAGGCAATTGGAAGACATTCTCGCCTCGAATCGGTCTCAATTATCAGTTGACTCCTGACATGAAAACAGTCCTTCGGGCGACTTACGGCCGATATTCCGGCGGCTTGGTGGTCAATGACTTCTATCTTGCGACTCCGGCCCGCTCAAAGTGGTATATGTACGGATACGACTGGGGAACGGGCAAATATGACCTGCTTTGGTATCTCTATGACCCATTAAAACAAACAGGGCTTGATTCGAACCTGAAACGTCCCTATACTGATCAATTCTCTGTCGCACTTGAGCGGGAGATCTTTCAAAATTTCTCCTTATCCGCCACCCTTGTTTACAAGAACAGCGTCAATATCATCGCTCGAACAAACACTGCTGCCCAGTATCAAGAAGTTCCCTTCTTCGATGCCTATGGAAATCAGACAATCACAGTCTATAATCAGGTGTTGCCGATTCAAAATTTCTATCAGATTACGAATCCCGGCGATAAAATGACCTACAGGGGCCTGATGTTGGTCGCGAACAAGCGCTTCGCGAACAATTTCCAGTTTTATTTTTCATTCACCTGGTCGAAGACCTGGTTAAAGCCCAAAGGATACCTGGATAAAAACTCCCTCATCAATGCCGAGGGGCCGCCGGGATATGCCAATTGGGCGGGTGCCCTTGATCGAAGGTGGATGCTCAAATTTGCCGGAACTTATAGCGCTCCCTTCGGGATCGTTCTGGGGACCAATCTGACCTACCAACAGGGATTGCCCTGGGAGAGGACGGTTCTTGTGTCGGGTCTTCATCAAGGTCCAAAATTTATAAATGCTGAGCCGCGCGGAAGCCGGCGATTCCCCAACGAACTCTATCTGGATCTGAAGGTCGAGAAAGATGTCAGGGTGTGGTCAAGGGTCAAGACCAAAATCAGCTTTGATATTTTCAATCTCTTCAATGAGAATACCAATCTCCAATACGTCAGTACGCAAGCGGCAAGCCCGAACTTTATGGTGCCGACGGGAATTGTTCTCCCCAGAATGGCCATGTTTGGCTTCCGGGTAGTTTTCTAAAAAAGAAAACTGATTTTCTGACAACGAGAGGCGCGAGCTCAACGCATTCCCCCCGGTCCAATGAATCCGTACGTTTTCAAGAACATTTGCGGCATGTGAAATTTTCTGGATAAAGGGAAATCGGATAAGGAGCAAAGAAATGAGACCTCCCAGAAGGCTATTCGCAATCGTTTTAGCTGGGCTTTTCATTGTCACGGTCATAGGATGCAAGAAGAAGTATGACGGCCCGCAGGCGAGCCTTGTCGTTAAGAATGGCAAAATTGTCACAATCGATAAAAAAAATCCCCGTGCCGAGGCGGTTGCAGTGAGCGGTGAGAGAATTATCGCCGTGACGTCAAATGAAGCTGTCGCGAAATATATTGAAGAAGGCAAGACCAAAGTCATAGATGCGGGGGGAAGGCTTATTGTCCCTGGGTTTAATGATGCTCATATCCATTTCGACGGAATCTCTGTCGACTACATCGACCTCCACGGGATCACCGATCTCAAGGAGATCCAGCAGAAGGTGAAAGAGCGAGTGGGCCAAGTCAAGCCGGGAGAGTGGATTCTGGGCGGGGGCTGGGAGCAGGAAACGTTTGCCGATAGACGATGGCCGACCAAGACAACTCTGGATAATGTGGCTCCGAACAATCCCGTCAGGCTCAGCCGAATAGACGGTCACTCCATCTGGGTCAACAGCTATGCCCTCAAAATCTCGGCCATCTCGAAAGATACTCCAGATCCCCCCGGAGGCACGATCGTCAAAGATCCGATGTCCGGAGAGCCGACCGGCATTCTTAAGGAAACCGCGGGAGAACTGATCAAAGTGACCTCGGCCGGCGCTTTAGCCGGAGAGGGGGAAGGGGACCAGAATGATGAGGCTATGGAGCGCGCTCTCAACGAGGCGAGAGGCCTGGGCATAACCAGCATCCAGCATCTCGAGGGAAGACAGGATCAATTCAAAAGGTTTCTGGAGGCGGGGAAGCTCAGCCTGCGAGTGACCTTTAATATGCATCTCGAAAGCAGTCCGGAGCACCTGGTGAAAATGGACGCCCTCCGAAAGCAATTCCCTCCCGAGAACAACTGGCTGCGATTTGGATATCTGAAAGCTTTCATCGACGGCACCTTGGGCTCGGCAACGGCGTTGTATTTTGAACCCTATGAAGACAATCCTCAGACGCGCGGGTTGCCGCAGATGACGTATGAGGAATTGGAGGAAAAAGTGGTCGCGGCTGACAAGATGGGGTTCCAGATAGGGATCCACGCGACCGGAGATAAAGCCAACAATTGGATTTTAAACGCATATGAGAAAGCTCAGCAGGTTAATGGCAAGAGAAATAGCCGGCATCGCAGCGAGCACGCGACATCCATCGCCCCGGATGATTTTCCGCGGTTCGCCAAGCTGGGCGTCATCGCTTCGGTGCAACCGAGCCACCTGGTCGTGGTCAAGCAATTCGCAGAAAAACGAATAGGCTTGGAGCGCTGCAAAAACACTTATGCCTTTGCGACCTTTTTGCAGGCCGGCGCCCGTGTTGCCTTTGGATCGGATTGGAACGTCGTCTCGATGAATCCGATGGAGGGGCTTTTCGCTGCAGTCACGAGAGAGAATTTTAAGGGAGAGCCCGAGGGCGGTTGGTTTCCAGAACAAAAAATATCAATGGAAAAGGCCATCGAGCTCTATACCCTTGGATCCGCTTATGCGGAGTTTATGGAAGATCGCAAAGGGATGCTGAAGGTTGGCTATCTCGCCGACATGGATATCTTGAGCGATGATTTGCTGACAATCTCTGCCGACCGGATCATAAACACAAAGGTCGATTATACCATCGTCGGCGGAAGAGTCGTTTTCCAGAGGGCGGACAGCCGGTAAGGGCCACTCTTGAATCCGGGGAGGAGAAAAATCATGAAGATCTCCATGAGAGCCTCATTGGCGAGGGCCTTCGTTTTTATCTTGACTTTCAATTTCCTTGCAATGTCGGCCTTCTTTCTTGCGGGGGAAGATTTCCGGATCAAGGTCGAAGAAGGAATTGCGGCTCCCATGAGGGACGGGAAAAAACTCTATGCCAATGTCCTTCGTCCCGATGCGCAGGGCAAGTTTCCTGTCATCCTCATCCGCACCCCCTACGGCAAAGACAGATTCGTGGAGACCTCGACTTTCCCCCTTTACGCAGCCCAAAGGGGTTACGTCGTGGTCGTCCAGGACGTCCGGGGCTGCGGGACTTCAGAGGGAGAACTGGTCCCCTATGTTCAAGAAATCAACGATGGTTATGACGCCGTCGAATGGGCGGCAACCCTGCCCTATTCCAATGGGAAAATAGGAACGGAGGGTTGTTCATATCTCGGAGCCGTGCAGTGGCAGCTCGCCACAGCGGCTCCGCCGCATCTCGCGGCGATCTTTCCTCAATGCACCTTTGCCAATAGCCGGCATTTCTTTTATTTCGGGGGAGCTTTTATCATCGGCTGGATTTCGTGGCTCAATGAGAGATTGCCCGATATTCAGAAGCGACGGGGCATGAAAGTTCCGACAGCCGAAGAGGCTCGGGCTGAGTGGTCAAAGAACATGTGGAGGTGGCTCGGCTATCTGCCTCTTAAGGACCTCCCTCTTCTGAAGGGATTCTTCCCCTGCTATTATGATTGGCTCTCTCATCCGGACGACGGCCCCTTCTGGGATTTTGCCAACGTGGAGAAAAAGCACAACGAAGTGAGCGTCCCGGCCTATAATCTTACCGGATGGTTCGATGACGGCTATGGGCAACCCGGAGCCATTTCCAACTTCCTCGGGATGCGAAAAAACGGCAAGACGCGGGCCGCCCGCGAGGGACAAAAGCTCATCATCGGGCCCTGGACTCATTTGGCCGTCTATTACGCGAAACTCACCTCAAGAGTCGGGGACCTGGATTTTGGCCCTGAGGCACAGATGGATCTCAACGCATTGGTCATTCGTTGGTGCGACTATTGGCTGAAGGGCATCCAGAATGGAATTGAAGACGAACCTCCCATAAAAATATTTGTCATGGGAGATAACAAGTGGCGATCCGAACGCGAATGGCCATTGGCCAGGACCGAATTCACCCCCTTTTATTTACACAGCCAAGGGGAAGCCAATTCTTTGCATGGCGCCGGCTCTTTGGACAGACAAAATCCCAAGGAAGAAAAACCTGATCATTATGTCTATAACCCGACCAATCCGATTACGGATCGCAGCCTGGAATCCGGGCCCAGCGATCAAAGAGCCGTTGAGGGCAGGAACGATATCTTGGTTTACACCTCAGCCCCACTCGCCAAAGAGCTTGAGGTTACGGGACCGATCAAGGCAGAACTGTGGGCAGCCTCCTCGGCCAAAGATACCGATTTTGTCGTCAAGTTGACAGATGTTTATCCTGACGGGTACTCTCAGAACATAACTCCTCCCCTGTCCGGCATACTTCGGGCAAGATATCGTGAGTCAGAGTTCAAGCAGCAACTCCTTACGCCGGATAAGATCTATGAATTCAGCGTCAACTTGATGTACACGAGCCATGTTTTCAAAGCGGGGCACAGGATAAGGGTATCCATCACCAGCAGCAACTTCCCCAATATTGACCGAAATCCCAATACGGGTAATCTTTTTGGCGAAGATGCACAACTTATTTCGGCCACTCAAACTATTTATCATGATGAAAGATATCCGTCTCTGGTGATGTTGCCCGTCATCCCAAGATAGCTGAAATGATGGAGCCCGAGGAGAAAAATCATTCCCCGGGGACTCTAGGAGTATTTGAGAGTGCCCTCGTATGATGCCTCGGCATCCAGGGGGAAGATCGGGCGGCGGACCTTGGTGAAGTGAAGGCGGCCGAGTTCGGATCCGGTGATTCCCGGGCCTTCGGCCAATATGATCTCCTTGGAGATGGGCTCGAAAGACGCGCGGAAATGCCCTTTTCCCTTCAGCCCGATAATCGACATCCGGCTCGGTTCAATGCCCACCATCCGGAAAACCTCCAGGTCGATGGGAGTGAATCTCCTTTCGGCAACAATGATCGACACTTCGCCGACTATAAGGTGCACGGTCCGTCCAACATTTTTAAGCACTCCGGTCATCATCGGCCCTCGGTTCACGAACTTTCCGTCGGCGATCGCCTTTATGTACGCTTCGCGAAGAAAGAAAGGCCGGCCGTGAAGCCGGTCCGTTTTGCCGCCCAACAACACAGAAAGTCGATTTCTTACGCCGGCTTCGATCGCTTTTTGGACAACCTCCGGGTCGGCGATGGAACAGAAAGAACAATTACGCGCCCCTTTCTCTACAAGAATCCGGACCAGTTCCGGGCCGTCTCCGGGACCGCCGCTGTCTGGATTATCCGCAATGTCCACAACGGTAATCAGCCCTTCATGCTTTTCCATAGCTTTTTCGACCGCTCTTTCTAGGCTCATGACTCCGCCTAAAAAGCCGTTCCTCAATTCCCAGGCTTTCAATGCAATCTCTTCTGCGGTGCGTTTGGCAAGATCGAGTTCGCCGTCGGCTGTGGCCACAACGGAAATGCCCGCATTGAGGACATCAGCCGGCGGAAAGCCTCCAAACACGGAAATATTCAGTAGGCGGGGGTCGCGCTCGGCTTCATGGGCCATGGCCATAAGGGTTTTCATGGGATCCCGATTGGTGGCCATGTTTTGGGATGTGGGCATCATCGGCGGCTTTATCAAGGCTGATACCGGACGAACCTCTTTTTCTGCCAGCCGTACGATGAGGTCACCTGCCTCCTCCCCCCGCGCCGCCATATCCACGTGGGGATAGGTGTCATAGCCGACGAGGACGGTGGCTTCCCGGAGCATGGTTTCGGAAATATTTGCGTGGAGGTCCAAGACGCCGACGATCGGCAACTCGGTCCCGACGGCACGCCGGACTTGCGTCAAAATCTCTCCCTCCGGGTCGTCACAATCCCCGGAAACCATGGCCCCGTGCAAATCCAGAAGAAGTCCATCTGCCGGCTCGTGCGTTTTCAATCCAGCAATCAAACTATCCAACAGGATTCGGAAGGCCTCCCGGGTGACTTTTCCGGAGGGTGTAGCTGCGGCGTAAACCAGCGGAACAAGCTCGAATTTGTGCCTTCGCGCGGCGCTTAAAAAACCCCCCAAAACCGTATTGGTGCCTTCGAGCCCGGCTGCCGCTTCATCGGCTGTCAAGAATCCACTTTCCTGAAACTTATTGAGATCAGTGGCGATATTAGAAAAAGAATTCGACTCATGATAGATCGTGGCGGCGAGAATTTTCATCAATTTTTTGCCTCTTTTGATTCGAGTTGCATGAACAAACTTCCCGAACGATAAATAACACCCGTTTTGAATCCCTGTCAATATGTCATTAAAATTCGCGGCAAAACACCATTTCCTTATCAACAATCATAGGCTTTTGCTTTTATCGCGGCTCAGAAGGCTGATAGCATCGCCCATTCTATATCCGGGCCTCCTGTGACCAAATTTTGACTAGGCCTTTCCGATCTGCAAACGATTTGTGGTGAGATAAGATGTTTCTCACTGATGCCCATGTAGCTCAGCGGATAGAGCGACGGACTCCGGAAGCAAAAAAACGGGTTTTTTCCGCGTTTTAGCTTATAATATCGGCCGAGGAGGTGGCCATGGACACAAAGAAAAGTTTTATCCATCCCTATATCCCAAACTCCGTTCCCTCTGTTAAAGAAAAGATGCTGAGAGAGGTCGGAGTCAAGAATATTGATGATTTGTATGAAGACATCCCGGAAGGACTTCGGCTGAAGACAGATCTGAAACTCCCGGAGCCAAAGCTATCCGAACTCGAGCTGAAGCGCCACGTGATGAAAATCCTCGACAGGAATAGGTCATGTGAGGAAATAGTGAGTTTCCTTGGCGGTGGCTGCGCTCATCACTATGTGCCCGCGATCTGCGATGAAATAACGCACAGGGCTGAATTTCTGACTGCCTACGCGGGCGAGCCCTACGAAGACGCGGGACGGTTCCAAGCGCTTTTTGAGTACGAAAGCCTGATGGCCGAGCTCCTGGATTTCGATGTCGTCAATGTGCCCACATACGACTGGGGGCAGGCAGCGAGCACAGCCATAAGAATGTCCGGCCGTATCACAAAGCGGAGCAAGGTCCTCATCGCAGATACTCTATCTCCGGACAGGCTAGCCATCATCAAAAATTACTGCCATCCGGTCATGAAAACTGAGCTCGTCAGGCCACCATCCCGAAACAGGGCACATAAACCTAGAAGACCTTTGTTCCAAGATGGCGGCGGAAGTGGCCGCTGTCTACTTTGAGAACCCCTCTTATCTCGGATTCATAGAAACGCAGGGTAAAGAGGTCGCGGATATCGCTCATGCCAACGGCTCGCTCAGCGTTGTCGGAGTGGATCCCATTTCCCTGGGAGTGCTGAAACCACCCAGCCAGTACGGGGCTGATATTGCCTGCGGTGATATCCAGGGATTAGGAAACCACATGTATTATGGGGGGTCTCTGGGCGGGTTCATAGCCACCCGCGATGAAGAGAAATTCGTCATGGAATACCCCTCTCGGCTGTTCGGCATCACCAGAACCGCGGTCGAAGGGGAATGGGGATTCGGGGATGTCGCCTACAGCCGGACTTCATTCGACGGAAGGGAAAAAGGCAAAGAGTTTGTCGGAACGGCAGCCGCTCTCTACGGAATTTCCGCGGCCGTATATCTTTCGTTGATGGGACCTCGGGGCATGCGCGAGCTCGGCCAACACATTGTGCAGAAAACCCTGTACGCCTCCAAGAAAATGAGCGACATCAAAAATGTCAAACTCCGCTTTCATTCCACTCCGTTCAAGGAATTCGTAGTTGATTTCAGCCAAACCGGAAAATCTGCGGCTGAGATCAACCGGCATCTCCTCGACAACGACATCTTCGGGGGAAAAGACCTGTCGATTGAATTCAGCGGACTCCGGGACTGCGCGCTCTATTGTTTTACTGAAATGGTGACCCAAGCGGATATCGATCGGCTGGTGCGTGTCCTTAAAGACTATCTGGGCTGAGAGGAGAAGAACCGATGAATATCCCGAAAAACAGCAAATTAAGAAATTTCCATCAGGCCAAGTGGGATGAGGAAGTGATTTTTGAGTTGAACGCCAGCGGCGAGAGAGGCATCCTCGTTCCCGAAGTCGAACCCGAAATAAAGGCTCTGGTTGGAGACGGGCTGAGCGTGATCCCGGAAAACATGTTGAGGAAAGATCCGCCGGCCCTTCCCGAAGTGGCCCAGATGAGGGTGTTGAAGCATTTCCTCCGCCTCTCCCAGCAGAACCTCGGGGCGGATCTCAACATTGATATAGGTCAGGGGACATGCACGGTAAAGTACAATCCGAAAATCAATGAAGTCCTGGCCGCTTCCCCCAGAGCCTATGCCCTTCATCCGGCGCAGGATGAAAGCACTGTCCAGGGAGCGCTTCAAATCATGTACGAGCTGGATCTTTTCTTGCGCGAGGTTTCCGGTCTCGACCGGTTCACGCTGCAGCCGAGTTCCGGTTCCCATGCCATCCTCACCATGGCCTCTATTATCCGGAAGTATCATGAGACACGGGGAGAGGGGAGCCAGAGGGACGAAATCATAACCACTATTTTTTCGCATCCTTCTGGTGGCGCAGCGTCGGCTGTCAAGGGCTATAAAATTATTACAGTTTATTATGATAAGACAGGCCTGCCGGACATCGAAGCGCTCAAGAAAGCCGTATCCAAACGGACGGCGGCGCTTATAATCACCAATCCCGAAGATACAGGGATTTATAACCCGAAGATCGCGGATTTCACTCAGGCTCGTTCATGAGGCGGGAGGGCTTTGCGGCTATGATCAGGCCAACGCCAACGGCATTCTCGGAATCACCCGGGCGCGCGAGGCGGGGTTCGATCTCTGTTTCTTCAACCTGCACAAGACGTTTGGGACTCCCCACGGCTGTGGCGGCCCGGCTTCAGCCGGGCTGGGAGTTACTCGCGAGCTGGTAGATTACCTTCCCGTTCCATTGGTTGAATTCGATGGAACAAGGTATTTCCTCAACTGGAACGTGCCTTACACGATTGGCAAGGTGAGGTCGTTCTATGGGGCGTTTTCCGTCATCCTGAAAGCTTATGCCTGGATCATGAGCCTTGGCGGTCGAGGCCTAAAGGAAGTGGCGAATATCGCCGTGCTCAATAACAACTATCTTCTGAAGAAAATCACGGCCATAAAGGGCGCCACATCGCCTTTCAAGGCGGGAAAGCATCGGATCGAGCAGGTCAGATACAGCTGGGAGGAGCTTTATAAGGAAACCGGGGTAACAACGCACAACATCGCCTTTCGCCTCGCGGACTTTGGTTTTCACCTCTGGTCGAGCCATCATCCTTTCTTGGTTCCGCAGCCTTTCACCATCGAGCCCACCGAATCGTATTCAAAGGAGGAGCTGGACGAATACCTCGACGGATTGAGGCACGTTGCCGAGGAAGCGCGGGTAGAGCCTGAAACCATCAAGACCGCGCCCCACCGCAGTGTTGTCCATAAGATCGACGAGTCGACGTTTGACGATCCCCAAAAATGGGCCATAACCTGGAGAGCTTACCTTAAGAAATATGGCAAGCCTTCCAAGTGAAGGCCCGAGGAGATATCAGGCTTGTTCTCAGCCGTTTAATACAGGATGGGAGGTCATACGAATGAGCAAAAGAAGGTTTCTTTCTTTGATTTGGATTCTATTTTTGGCATTGCTGGCTCCCGCGCCCTCTCGGTCTGCCCATGCGACACAGCCCACGGCTCGGGTTGAAGTCACGCCCCCCATCTACGAATTTGCAGTTCAAAATGTATGGCTCAGCCTGAAGGACGGAGTGCGCCTTTCAGTCACGTTCTGTAGACCTGTTCCTCGCGAGCCGGGGGAGAAGTTTCCAGTCCTCCTGGAGTATTTCCCTACCGCAAGGACGACGGCGGGGGAGGACGCGTCCCGCCTTATCCCTATTTTGCCAAACGGGGATTTATCGTTGCCAAAGTGGACATCCGGGGCACCGGTTCCTCTGACGGAGTCTTCCCGGGGCGAGAATACACGGAACAGGAGCTTGACGACGCCGTCGAAATCATCGACCAGCTCTCGAAAATGCCCGATTCAAACGGACGGGTGGGCATGTTTGGAATTTCCTGGGGCGGTTTCAATTCCATCCAGGTCGCGATGCGTCAACCACCGGCGCTCAAAGCTATTCTGGCGACAGACGCCACGGACGATCTTTATCACGACGACGTCCATTACATCGACGGAGTGCTGGAAATAGATCCTTGGGCGACGGAATTCTACGACTCGTTAGCCCTGCCGCAAACACCCAATTGGCAGCTCGATGAGGCTTTCTTTCGTGACCGGTTCGACCAATACCCGGGCTTCTTGACCTACTTAAAGCAGCAACGCGACGGAGAGTTTTGGCGGAAGAATTCTCTTCGCTGGCAGTATGACAAAATCCGCATCCCCACTTACCTCATTGGCGGGCTTCTTGACGGCTACAGAGACGCGGTTCCACGAATGCTCGAGAACATGAAAGTTCCCGTCATGGCTTCCGTGGGGCCATGGAATCATTCTTACCCCGACTACGGCATGCCCGGGCCGAACTATGAATGGAAGCACGAGGCAGTTCGCTGGTGGGACTACTGGCTCAAGGATAGAAACACAGGGATCATGGACGAGCCGCGTTTGACGATTTTTATTCGCGACGCTCATGGGCCCGACGAACAGCTCAAAATGACGCCCGGACACTGGGTGTGTGAGGACTGGCCTATTCCAGGGACAAAATGGAAGAAGTTTTTCCCGGCAGACAACCGCCAGCTTCAGACAAATCCAAGTCAGAAAGCCGTTGAGAAGCTGCGTTATGTTCCGAGCTATGGCATTGCCACGTCAGGGTTCATTTGGTACACAAAGTGGTGGGGTGATCCCAAAGGCGACATACGTCCCGACGATGCTGGAAGCCTTGTCTTCGACAGTCCGCTGCTTGAGGAAGAATTCGAGATTGTCGGGCTTCCGAAGGTTCATCTTCGTGTCTCAGCGGACGCTCCGCTCGCCCACTGGGTCGCCCGCCTCGAAGACGTCCAACCGGACGGGACAGTTTCTCTGGTCGCCGGTGCACTTCTTAATGGTTCCCAGAGAGAATCAAGGCTCGAGCCCAAACCCCTTGTTCCGGGTGAGATCTACGATATTGAGTTTGAGATGCACTTCACAACATGGACTTTCAAGCCAGGTCACCGTATCCGGCTTGCCGTCTCAAATGCGCTTTTCCCAATGGTGTGGCCATCTCCCTATCCTATGATAACGAGCCTATTCATGGGTACTGAGAGCACTTGTCTGGAACTGCCCATTATTCCTGCTGTGAAACGCAAGGCCCCCTCATTTTTGCCTCCTGAGCCCCGTGAAAAGAGTCAAATTAAGCCAATTACAGACGATGAGCGCCCAGAGGCGTCATCTCTCGGAGCCTATTTCTGGCCGCAGGCCTCTGCCGAGCTGAAACGAGATTTGGACTCGACTGTGAGCCTCGATTGGAAAGGGGCTAGAAGAAATGAGGTCCAGGGCGCGCGTAATCGCTCCTATTATAGAGATTATCAAGATACGAACGACAAGAACCCGGCCAAATCGAGCTATCACGGCGAGCGGGGCCGCCTGATGGAGTTCGAAGGCCGGACGATCGAGTTGCGGACGAACGTCGACATCACATCCGATGAAACGAACTTCTACGTGGTGTTTTTACGAAAGATTTTTCTGAACGGTGCCCTGCTCCGGCAGCGCGAGTGGAAAGAGACGATCAAACGGGACTTTCAATAAGCTCCATGACAAAGTAAGTGGGATAAAAGGAAGGTTACCGTTAAGCATCTACGACATGATGCCTATTCAGTTTCCTATGGAGCCATCAGCCCCGAGAGGCTCTCCGCACTCCTGTTCACTAATATCGCAAAGCCGTCATTGAACAAATGTTTTGTCTTCTCCCATGCCGTTTGTAGGAATTTATGAGCTAGGCCTGAAAACCCCAGGCTTTCAAACCTGGGGATGAATGGCATCCCCAAGCGAAGCGGAGGCAATTCACGTTCATGGCTTGAAACGCCAGCCTTTAGGGCCGGGAGTTCTCGTTCTTTATCTGATCGTGGCTCTTTGGACGATCTCGCGAAGCTTTCCCCTGACCTTAACGGCCAACGGCTCTGGTTTGTGTTCGGCAAGAATTTGATCGACCGATTCTGTGCCCGCTGAACAAAGTCCTTTCCGCCCTTCTTGAGCCAACTGTCGTAGTTAGTGCGTTCGAAATGAGTCGGGTACCAGCGTTCCCTGAAAATGCTTGAGGGTATGGTCCGTGTTGAGAAAATCGCCGTCAGCCCCTAGTTCTGCGATCACATCCAAGGCCAGAGTCTCATCGCTCACCTCAAATTCCTTCGTGAATGCTTTTATCCAGCTCACGATCTCGTCGCACAGGACCAACTGGGCGAAAGAAAAGGTGAGCCCGGACTCCAGATATCCGAGGTCATGGATGATATTGCCCCCGGCCAGCGTTTCCACGACCAGACTCAGCGCTGCCTCTGCTGCGGCCTGGGAGTCGACGGTTTTGGATTCAGATGCGCCGGCTAAAGCGAACATGGGAAAGCCGTAAAACTGACCCAGAGCTTGAGTAATCGTGCGCTCAGGCTCACAATAAGACAAGATAAAAGTTTTCATATCAAAGGTGGCACCTGGAGGCATTCCGGGCACGATGACCGGGGCTCCCTCATGTTTCAATTGAGAAAGCGTTAAGCCAACCAGGACACCCGCAAAGTCCAGCGCGACAGAACCGGCGGGCGTCACAGGGCTCGTGATGGCTGCGGTCGAGGAAGGGATATAAAGGGAGGGAAGGTTTTTGGATGCGAGAAAGAGAAGCTTCTCCAAGGCTTCCTTGTTATGACGAAGCCCTGAAACAGCGTTGATGTAGCAGGCGATGAGCGGTGTGCTCTTAAGAGCCTCCGCCCCACCCATGACCAACTCGGCCATTTCCACCGCGTCTCGGCATCCTTCCATTTCGTAGGTGACATAAATTATGGGCTTAGTTGTATAGGACAACATGGCCTCCATCTGATAGCGGTCAGCAATGGTTCCGTCGACATCAGAAGGCAGGACCATGGACATCACATAGTCGATCTGTGGAAGGAAGTCACAAAGAGTAGTGCCTTCCACAATATCTTTGACTACAGGCTTCCGGCGTTTACCAGTGCGATGGTCGATGATATTAAGACAGTCCGAGCCCGGCCCATAAAAACAGCGATATCCCGCTACCGGCATAGCAGGATCACCTTTGCGATTATATAAAATCACCTGTTTGGGGACGGTTTTGAGAGCCTTCTCCACGATTTTCGAAGAAACACGGACAAGGTTGCCGTCGGTCACACTAGCGCCCGCCTTTTTGAGCAGCTGAACAGCCTCTTCCAGATACAGCCGGACGCCGACCCGTTCCAATATTTCCAGGCTGGCCTCGTGCATCCTGCGGCACTGTTTTTCAGAAAGGCGCGGGAAAGCAGAAAGCTTTGGTGGATTTTTCTTTTTGACTTGGATCGATCATATTCTTTCTCCTTTTCTATCATTAATCCTAAGCTGCCGTACCAGAGAGCAATTTGTCCTTTTGTTTGCTATATTTCTTGAGAATAAGAAGGCTCGACAACAAACCAAGAATACACAGACCCGCAACAAAGGCGAAGTAATACTTATATCCCAATCCTCCTGGGTATCGATCCAGGAACACTCCCCCCAGCATCGGCATAAAAATATCTGGCGTGAAGCCGATTACAGAGACAATGCCCGTGGCCGCGCCCGTCACCGCAAGGGGCACCCCCCCTTCCTCCAGCAAAGCAAAGTAGATTCCCCTCAAGGCAAATATGGCTAGCGAGGCGACTGCTGTATTCGTGATCAGGATCAATACTAGTGTAGTGTCTCAATAACGGCTTTACAATGTCCTATTTTGTCAAGAATTTGATCGACTTTCTTGGTCCACACAAAGGGCTTGGGCTGCTGATTGTTGATCCGAATATATTCTTCGATAGCCGCGATGAGATCAGGAACGCTGCGAAAAACTCCTCGGCGGATCCGTTTTCGCGTCAGTTCGCCAAACCATCTCTCGATCAAGTTCACCCACGAGGAACCGGTTGGCGTAAAATGCAGCTGGAAGCGAGGATGCTTCCCCAGCCACTTTTCAACGTTCGGATGGGTATGAGTGCCGTAGTTGTCGAGGATCAAATGAAGATCCCGGGCTCGGGGCATTTCTCGATCGAGCGTCCGCAAAAATTTCAGGAACTCCTCGTGACGATGACGCGGATAACACGTCCCAATCACTGTTCCATCCAACACGTTCAGGGCGGCAAAAAGGCTCGTCGTTCCGTTGCGTTTGTAATCGTGGGTCATCGTCCCGCATCGGCCTTTTTTCATCGGCAATCCGGGTTGGGTCCGGTCCAAGGCTTGGATCTGCGACTTCTCGTCGATGCACAGAACCAAGGCTTTATCAGGGGGATTCAAGTAGAGACCGACCACATCCGTGAGTTTTTCCACGAAATGTTTGTCTTTCGACATCTTGAAGGTCTTCATACGATGCGGCTGAAGGCCGTGAGCCTCCCACACCCGAGCCACAGTCGCATGGCTGACGCCAATCTTTTAGCCAGTGTTCGGGTGCTCCAATGAGTGGCGTCCGGCGGACGCGTCTGCAACGTTCGCTCCACTATGATCTTCACGGTCTGGGCATCAGTCCGGCGAGAACTCTCTCCATGAGAGGCATCTTCCGCGATTCCTGCGGGTCCGTTCCTTTCAAAGCGGCTTCGCCACAGAAGGACGGTCGGCCGCGACGCGACCAAACGTTTGGCAATGGCGTTATTCGAACACCCCTCGGCGGCCAGCAAGCAAATACGCGATCGCAGGACGACTCTCTGCGGCGTTGTTTTCGCGCTCACCCAAGATTCCAATGTCTTTCGTTGCTCCGTTGTCATCTCGAGGGCATTCGCTGGTTTCCCACATGCCCTGAGCATAACACAAGAAAAATATAATTGTAAAGATATTATTGAGACATTACACTAGATTCGGATTTCCGGGAGAAAAGATGAAGACTCCAAAGCTCAAGATCAAGATCGCGAAAGACCAGGCAACTGTTTTGGATACTCCTATTTTGTCCGCCAACAAACCCGCCGGTAATGCGATTAAGGGCTTTACCCACATTTTGGCTGTGCCTATGATTCCGCCAAAGACCACACTCATCTTAAACACGTCGGTCGCATAGGGAGTGAAGTAATAAGAACCCCAATAGGCGCTGTAGGCCGTTATGATGACCACCGAGATCAGCCAGACCACGGGCATTTTGAGAACTCTGAGAACTTCGCGAAAACCTATCTTCTCTCTTCCTTTGTTTTGTTCCGCGTCTGATCGACCCGCATCGCTGATAACAAACCAAGCCATGACTCCGAGCAAAATATTTACCAAAGAAAAAAGAATAATAATGAGGGTCTCCCCATTCTTTGGACAAGAAAGAGGCTTGAATAAGGTGTATTGAGAGCCTGCTTGTTTTGTCCGTGACATTGCCATTTTAGCTGTTTTAAAGTTCAAATGCCATTTTTGCCCAAACTCCGAAAAAACGGCTTCACCATTTGACCCAGGATCGACGATCTCGAACCTGTCCATATCAAACCCCTAGCTCCATGAGGACGGCCGGTGTCCCAAAGTAGATCTCATGCGGCGTCCGATAGCCGAGCGTCTCATGTAATCGTTCCGTGTTGTAGAACCGAAAATAGGAGGCCAGACGTTCCCTCGCTTCTTGGACCGTCCGATAATCATGCAGATAGACTTCCTCGTACTTGACCGTCCTCCATAGACGTTCGACAAAGATGTTGTCGTAAAGCCGACCGCGGCCATCCATGCTAATCCGGACTTCGGCGTCTTCCAGGAGCCCCGTAAATTCCTCACTTGTAAACTGCGCCCCCTGGTCCGAATTGAAGATCTCCGGTTTGGAAATCCACAGCGCCTTCTTCAAGGCTTCCAGGCAAAACTCCTTCTCCAGCGTGGTCGAAAGCTCCCAGGACAGGATATAGCGGCTGTGCCAATCCATGACGGCAACCAGATAAACGAATCCATGGGCCAGACGAACGTAGGTGATGTCGCTGACCCAGGCTTGATCCGGACGGTTCACCGTAACCCCTTTCAGAAGATAGGGATAGATCTTGTGATCCGGCCCGCCGGCGCTCGTTCGCGGCTTGGGATAGATGGCCTCAAGTCCCATCCGCCGCATCAGACGCCGGATCCTCTTAGGATTGACCGGGTAGCCCACGGCCCGCAGCCAAGCCGTCATCTTCGGCACGCCGTAAAACGGCGTCTTCGTAAACTGCTCATCAATCCGATTCATCAGCATCAGATTGTAGGTGTCATCCCGCTGGGAGTCGTAATAAAAGGACGAGCGAGCGAACCTCAAGAGGTCACACTGCCTTGAGATCGGGATCATCGGATAGCTCCGGATCGACCATCGCCTTCTTCTTCTCTACCGGAGCAACTGAGATTTTTTTTTGAGCCAATCCAGTTCCACCTTGAGCTGGCCGATCTGCCGGAAAAGCTCAGCTTCCAACTCCTCCCGGCCCTTCTCCGCTTTCTTCCTCCGGTCGGAAAAAAGATCCGGCATCATCTCCAGAAGATGCCGACGCCACTGCCGGATCTGGTTGGGATGGACGTCGAATTCGCTCGCCAGCTGGGCGAGCGTCTTCTCCCCCTTGGCCGCTTCGAACGCGACTTTGGCCTTGAATGCGGCGTCATGTTGTCTGCGCATGTTGACCATCTTACCATACCTCCTTTTGGGTTATGGCAGGTCAAAATGCACCTTATTGCCCTGTCCGAAATTTGGGGAGAGGTTCAGATACAAAACTGACAAAAGAAGAATTCCTGAAATACCTGGATTAGCTTAAAGGCAACCGCGGTTTTTCGGGGCAAGCAAGTCACTTTTGGATGTGTTTTTTGGGGTCGGACCGGCCGATATATTTCATTTTATTATAAATAAGATTCAATACTTCTCTGAATTTGCCCTTAAATGAATGTTTTTGGGGGCAAAAAAGTCGTTTTAAGAGGTGCTCTGAATAGCTTCAGGTCTTGTTTTGACGGGCAAGAAAGGCCTTTACCCTCGTTTAATTTTCTTCCCTCCTCCTCAAGGGAAAGGCTTGTGTATAAGTTCATGAGAATACCTTGTTGGAAATTACGTCTCTATAGAATGAAAAGCGCCTAAATCTGAGACGTTGAAGACGGCCGGCCGGTAAATACATCAGAAAATGAAAACATGTTATAATGTGGGCAATTTGGGAGTGTTGCCCATGAAATCAATTAAAGTTATCGTCGAAAAGCATCAGGACGGTTATGTCGCTTATCCCCTCGGAATCAAAGGGGCAGTGGTCGGCCAAGGGGAGACGTATGAAGCGGCGCTTGGAGATGTGAAATCAGCCATCCGCTTTCATGTCGAGACCTTCGGCGAGCCTGCCCTCGAAATTGATCCGCCAATCCTGGAAGCCTTTATTGCAGAAGCCCGGATCGATGGTTGATGGATAAGTTTCCAATTGACGCACCAAAACAAAAAGCCGTCAAAGCATTAGAAAAACTGGGTTTCAGGGTTGTCCGCGAAAAAGAACACCTTTCGCTTGTCCGCGAGAATCCAGACGGGACTAAAACGCTTTTGACGATGCCAAATCACCCAAAAATCAAAGCACCAACCTTAAGAACCATTTGTCAGCTATCAGGAATCTCCCAGGACGAATTCATAAAAGCTTATCGGGAAAGATAGCCTCGGCAGAACCATCTTTGGGGACGGACCAGACTAGGTATTAAACCCTCAATTTGGGGCACCAAAATGGTCCTTTAAGCTCGTTTTTTGGCTAAGAAATCGGGTTAGATGGAGATTTCTATA
>CAVYOD010000028.1:0-84300 GCA_963770045.1 Candidatus Aminicenantota bacterium
CCGGCAAATAATCGATGTCAAGAAAAATGAAGCCTATCCATCATCCGGTACTGGATGGCCTCGGAGAGATGGACGGGGCTGATATTGTCCTCGCCGGCCAAATCGGCGATCGTCCGCGCGACCTTGAGGACCCGGTCATAGGCCCGGGCGCTGAAACCGAGCTTTGTCACGGCCATTTCGAGAAGCTTCTCCCCTTCCTCGTCGACCTGACAATAACGCTTCACCCCCTTTGTGTTCAGCATCGCGTTCGAGTATATCTTTTGCCCTTTATACCGTTGGAGCTGGCGCTCCCTGGCTGCTCCGACACGCCTCCGGATCTCTTCGGAGCTTTCGCTTTCTGCCCTGGAAATGATGTCCCGGAATTTGACCTCGGGGACCTCGACCTGGATATCGATCCGGTCCAGGAGCGGTCCCGAAATCTTGGAATAATAGCGGCTGCGCTGGCTCTCCGTGCAGTCAGCTTTGCCTCCGCCCGATCCGCGAAATACGTCTTCGCAGGGGTTCATGGCCGCGACGAGCATGAAGGAAGAAGGAAAGGTGATGCTCATCAAAGAGCGGGAAACTGTGACCGTTCCCTCTTCGACGGGCTGTCTCAAATCCTCAAGAACCTTATGCCGGAATTCGGGGAGTTCATCAAGAAAAAGGACCCCGTTATGAGCCAGGCTGACCTCTCCCGGCCGGGGAATCAAACAGCCGCCGATGAGCCCCGCGTCGGAAATCGTGTGGTGGGGGGAACGGAAGGGCCTGGCGGTTATGGCTCCCACGTCCTTGAGCAAGCCGGAGGCGCTGTAGATCTGGGTGACCTCGATCATTTCATCGAAGGACATGGCCGGGAGTATGGTGGGGAGCCTCTTGGCCAGCATGGTCTTGCCCGCCCCAGGAGGCCCGATCAAGAGTATATTGTGGCCTCCGGCCGCGGCCACCTCCAGGGCCCGCTTGACGTGCTGCTGCCCTTTCACTTCCCGAAAATCGACATCGTAGCGGGGCGGCTGGAAGAGTTCTTCCAGGGAATATTGGGAGGGGGTGATCGTCTCGTTTCCGTTCAGGAGCTCCACGACCTCGACGAGATTCTTAAGGCTAAAGATCCTGATGCCATCAACGAGGGCCGCCTCCTTTTCGTTTTCTTGGGGTATGACCACTCCGCTGAATCCTCGCTTTTTCGCCAGAAGGGTGGCCGAAAGTATCCCGCGCCCCGGCTTCAGGCGGCCGTCGAGCGCAATCTCCCCCAGGAACAGGTAGTCCCGAAGTCTCTCCCCCGGGAAAATACCAAGATAGGCCAGAAGTCCGAGGCAGATGGGAAGGTCAAAGGCCGATCCTTCTTTGCGCCTGTCCGCCGGGGCAAGGTTGATCGTGATCTTCCGAGATGGAAATTCATAGCCGCAGTTCTTGAGGGCCGCCCGGACCCTCTCTTTGCTCTCCCGGACCGCCGCATCGGGAAGGCCGACGGTTATGTAGTTGGGAAGGCCCAAGGAGACGTCAACCTCGACCTCGACCTCGTAGGCCTCGATGCCCAGAAGCGCGGACGAAGCGATTTTGTAAAGCATGGAGGACACACTAGTAGACGAGCGGGAGTGACGATAAATATCAGGGGAACAGGGAGAGCCGGGCGGCTCACTCGTCTTTGTCTGTGAATTCCTTGGAGAGTTTTTCTATTTCCTGCTCGATCTCTTCGTCCGTTTTTATCCTGACTTTGGTGAACTTGACCGGCTCGGCAGCGAGAGGCGCCACAAACTCAATTTCTTCTTTCTTGGGCGAAGGCTCGGGCTCGATGGCTTCTTCGATCCTCTTTTCGGAGACAACTTTGGCCTCCGGCTTTCTCCCGTCGACAGGGACCTTGCCCCTGACCAGAGGTACGGTCAACTTGGCGATCTCCTTGAGGGTTTCGAAGACGCCCACGCCGTTGATGGCGGCCGCCTCAACATAGGGAAGATGTCGGGGGTTGAGGAGTTTGTTGAAGGTCTCCACCGGAACGAGGTTGTCAAGGTCGCGCTTGTTGTACTGGAAGACCAGGGGAATCTGGTTAAAATCCAGGTTCTGGTCCTGGAAATTCTTACGCAGGTTGTCAAAACTCTCGAGGTTGGCATCGAGGAGGGGGATCTGGGAATCGGCCACGAAGACAAGCCCGTCTGCGCCCCTGAGGACGCTCTTCCGGGAGGCCTCATAAAATACCTGGCCGGGGACGGTCATCAGCTGAAAATGGACTTTGAAATCACCGATCAGGCCGGCCTTGATGGGCAGGAGGTCAAAGAAATAGGTCCTCTCGGTGTCCGTCTCCAGGCAAATCAAGTCGCCCCGGGCGGCGGGGTCGAGCTTATAATAGATATACCGCAGGTTCGTGGTTTTTCCGCTCAGACCGGGACCATAGTAGACGATCTTGATGGCGACATTGCCGGTCACATAATTGATGAAGGCCATGGGCTAAGAAGTTACATATCCTTAGGAATAATCCTTAGCATAGTCTACTAGGCTTGTCAATTATCTTTAGTCGTAGAAACTATTGATATTTCGCTTATTGAGAGCGGGTCAGGCGGTCTACCATAGAGCCATCCCGACCCCTCTATGCCGGCGTCTGACTCCAAACTGTCCTATTTCTTTTTTGGATATCCCACGGACTGGGCGAGGAGGACCTTCTGGTCGGGGCCGAGCTTCATATTTTATCTTGAAGCCCGAGGCTCTTGAGCTTCGCGGACGACGGGCGACCGGTCTTATCATCCCAGCCTCTCTCCTTATAATAATCCGTCAGCATCTTCTGAAATTCTTCCCGGTTCAGAACCGCTCCTTTGTGCGGTCCCACGCTCAGCGGCTCCTCGAAGAACCGGTCGGGCAAAACATCATCCTCCCGGGTAAATCCCTCCCGGCAGTTGAAGGCTCGCTCCAGATTGTAGATGCGTTCTCCCGCTTTCTGGAATTCCTCCTCTGTCCACACGATTCCTGTGACAGCCGAGAGAAACCTGCGGATCCCGTCCTTGCCAAAACCATCGAGGGCGAAGACGCAAATCCCGAGAGAATCCATCACGGCCGAGTTATTCTGGCCCTTGACCGTTGCGTCGTTCATATGGCAGCCGCCCCGGTTCGCCGTAGCGTAGGTGATGGCCAGGGTCTTGTCGTTGTGGGGATTCCACGCCGCCAGTTCGTGCCCCTTGCAGTGGATTGCGAATTTGGTCGAGCCCCCGCCGATCCGGGCGGCCAGCGCTTTGACCCCTTGAGAGGCCAAGTCCCCGATTCCTTGCCGGAGGGCGATCTTCCGGATCATCTCCAATACGGCGCCGGCGTTGCCCCACGCCAGGTCAAGGCCGTCGAGGGATTTCCGGTCAATAAGCTTCTTTTCGTAAGCCTCCATCAGGAAGCCGATCACGTTTCCGGTCGAGATCTGGTCGAGCCCATAGTCGTCGACATCATAAATGGCTTTCATGACGGCCTCGAGGTCGGAAATCATCAAGTTGGGTCCCATCATCGTTCCCGTCTCGTATTCAGGTCCGTCATGCACCAAACCGGCATAAGGGCCTCGGCGCACAATCCCGGCTTTTTTGCAGGCCAGGGGGCAGCAGAAACAGGCGAAATCCCGAATCCAGATTCGCTGTTCGGCGGCGACACCGCTGATCTTATCGACCTCGAGGAACGTCCCTTCGGCAAAATTCTTCACCGACATGACGCCGTTGTCACTGGCGCTCGTCAGGGCCCAGGATGTCCCATAGCGCCGCCAGTCATCAAACTTCATCCAGGCGTCCTTGAAATTATCACGGAAATTCTTGCGAATCTCGCTCAACAAAGCGAGAAATTTCTCGTGTTCGGCCACTTCGGGCATCCGGCTCCCGCGAACGGCAACGGCCTTGAGCTTCTTCGAACCCATGACACAGCCGACGCCTCCTCGCGCCGCGGCCCTGGCCACGGTGTTGAGGATGGAGGCATAGGAGACCAGGTTTTCTCCCGCCGGTCCGATGTAGCAGGAGCGAAAGCGGCGGTCGCCGAGTTCGTCGACCAACCGGCGGTCGAATTCATCAAGCCTCATCCCCCAGAACTTCCCGGCGTCACGGATCTCGACTCTGTCGTCATCAATGTAGAGGTAGACCGGAGTCGCGGCCTTCCCGGTCACAACGATGGCGTCATAACCTGCAAAACGAATCTCGGGGCCAAAGAATCCGCCCATGTTGGCATAGCTGACGGTGGAAGCGTGAGGGTGCTTTGATTTTACGGGAGAGGTCCGGGGAGACTTGGTGACAACACAAGTCCTGGAGGCCGAAGGAATCGGAAATCCGGAGAACGGTCCTGGCATGAACATCAGAGGATTTTCGGGCGATAAGGCGTCGAGGCCGGGTTTCTTGAGCTTGTCGGCGAGGATCTTCATCCCCAGCCCGCGGCCCCCGATGAAGTTCCTGGCGTCGTCTCTCGAAAGAGAGATCTTGGTCGCCTTTTGGGTCGTGAGGTCGACCTCCAGAATCGCGCCGTTATAACCATAGATTCTATCGGCCATTTCGTCTCGCCTCCTATTCCTGGCCATACCAGAGCCTAGTCAGGGTTTTGGCCACGTCATCCGGAGAAGTGCCGTAGTACTTGCCTTTGGTGCTTTCGACGACATAGCTGAGCGCCTCGTACGGGCAATTCTTGACGCACTGGGGATCGCCGTTGCACAAGGTGCACATTCGCTCGGGCTTGTGAGTTTGAGGGTTGGGAATGATGGCTCCCACCCGTTTCTTCCGGCAAGCCTCGGCGCAAGACCCGCAGCCGATGCATCGCTCCAGGTCATTATGGAGAACAGGCAGGCCGGCTTCCCTGTAGATGGCCTTCCTTCCTGTTTTGGGATCAGGTTCGACCGGGCAGGCCTCGAGGCAAGGGGCGTCATCGCACATGAGGCAGGTGACCGGGACATCGACATCAGGGTTATAAGAATAAACCCGGATGTTCGAGAACGCGGGGTTTCCCAGATCGGGCAACTCCTTCCCGTTGACGATCGTGGAACGGTTGGAGGAAGAGCAGACCGTCTCGCAGGTCCGGCAGCCGGCGCATTTGTTGAAATCGACAACGACCATCGAGAAGACCGTCTTCTTCTCTTCGGTCTGGGCGACCAGCCCCCTGACCAGATATCGGTTGAAGAGAACGATCGTCCCGCCGCCCAAAGAGACCTTCTTTAGAAAATCCCTTCTCGAGGAGCTCTTCAAGCCGGCCAATTCTTTGAAGGTTAAGGCTCGGTTTCTATCTCTTGGCATTCACCCCTCCGTTTCTATCCAGAACATACAAGTCTTCTGAATTAAAATCAGGCCCCCACGACTGTTTTCGATCTCGCCTCGCAGCCCCTAAAATAACAAAATACTGCGCGGACAATGGGCGGCGGAGCTATTTTACAACCGGAATTTCCAGGAGGCTGGGGTGCTCAGCGTCATGGTAGACTGTGATGTGGGCGGTCCGGCTGTCCTTACCAGACTCCTCCGCGACTATTCCGCCGCTGTTGTAGTTTTTCTCCAGGGCCATAGAGTTCGGCGAATTCAGAACCAGGCGCAGGCGACTCCCTTTGGAAACGCGGCGTGAGAACCACATGAACGATTTGAATTCATAACGGTTGATCTCGCCCGGCTTGGCCAGCTTTTCATCGCGAAGCGAATCGCGGTAGCGGGCCCGCATCAGATCCTGGGTCAGGGAGATGCTCGTTCCATCCGGCATGATCTCGCTGACCGCGACCTGGAAATCCGTATCCGGAACATCCATGGACATCCAGCAGACGAGCTTGAGATTGCCGCTGATCTCGGTGGGTACGTCAAAAGGAGCGCTGTGATAGACGAGACCGTTCCCAAAAAGATTGAGGGCCGCCCTCTGGTCGGTGAGAGAGTTTTCGCCCGCCGCGCGCTCGACCTCGGCCGGTCGCGTGTCCAGCGGGTCGTAGGTGTATTTATCAGGTTTTTCTTTGGCCGGCTTCTCCGGGGCGAGTGTGCCGGAAGAAAAAACATCATTGGCCGGCCCATTCGAATGGAGATAAAGAAGGATCTTGCCGTTGGAAATCGCCTCCAGGTTGTCCGCATACTTCCAGTTTTCGGCGCCCGGACCAACGACATAGTAGGCGACTCTGTTTTTTAGAAACTCGGGCTTTTTCCCGCTCTTCATCGTCCAGTCATACCATTCCTTATGGAGCTTGTTGAGGTCAACCAGGCTTGCCTCCCCGAAGCGCAGCCCGCCGACGTCACGGTTGGGAGTGCGGGTTCCGGCATGGTCCCAGGGACCGATGATCAGGTAGTGGTTGTCGATCGCTTCTTTGGAACCGTAGAGCATATGACGCCGATAATATGTCATGGCTCCGGGCTGGTCTCCATCGTAGTGGCCGGTGATGGTCAAGATCGGCACACTGATCCGTTTATAGTCCTGCTCGGTCGGAACCATGGCGTCGTAATAGGCATCCGGAGTCGGATGCGAGAGCCATTTCTGAAAGACAGGAGACGGGTTTCCGACCAGGACGTCAAGCTCCTTGAAGGGCATATGTTTCGAGTACATCTGCGAGAATTTATCCAGCCAATACGACGCCTCGCCAAATAGCCTCGTATTCGGAGTGACTCCGCTCGTGTAGGTGATCCACTGGATATCATAGGAAGCATAAATATTATTATTAAAAGGGAAATCGGTGCCCGGATGGGCAGCGGCGGCGGGGACGATCGTGGCCAGGTGCGGCGGGAATTCCTTGAGCACCGTCCATTGGTCAAACCCGGCATAGGAGCCTCCCCACATGGTGACCTTGCCGTTGCACCAAGGCTGCTTGGCCAACCATTCGACGACGTCATGGCCATCCCTGCCTTCATTTGCGAAGGGCTCGAAGGCACCTTCGGAATTGCCTCGGCCGCGGACATCGATCCCGAGAAAAACATAGCCGTTGCGGGCAAAATATATTCCGCGCTCATGATACGTATCGGCGATATAGGGAGTGAGCGTGAAGATGGCCGGGAGCGGCTCTTTGCCCTCTTGGGGCCTATAGAGAGTCGCATTGAGCTTGACGCCGTCACGGAGGGGGATCTTGACCCCCCACTGGATAGTGACGGCCTTATCGGCGCCGGGGGTTTGGGCAAAAATCGGATTTAGACACATGGTTAAGCTCATCAAGAAAAAGACCGTCAGCGCTATGGCAGAAAGGAGCTTCGGATATACTTTAAAAAAATGATTGTTCATGGAATTCCCTCCTTGAGAGAAAGAAATGATGATTTTCATACGCTGACATCAACGAAACATTTATAGTTCAACGAAAACCTCAAGTCAAGGATGAAACGGCCGGCCAAAATCAATACGCATTTCCCCGGGGGACAATGGCCAGGATTCCGATCCTCTTGTTTTGTCTGTCCAATTCAAATATGAGTCGAAAATCCCCAACCCTGAGTCTGAAAAATCCTTTAAACTTTCCCTCCAGCGGTCTGACATCTCTGTGAACAAGAGGGTTTTCCCCCCGTTCGAGTTCCTCGAGACTATCCATGATCCTGGCCATGGAATCTTTTCCAAGTCTCTCGAGATATTTCAGGGATGATTTGGAAAGCTCAACGTTCCATTTTTTTCTGGACATCTCTCAAAGGGACGCTTCTTCTTTCCTTAAATTCCCGCGAAGAAGCCATAACCTGATCATAAAGCCCCGGCGTCGAAAGAAGCTCAAGCGTTTCCTTGTGACGCTCGATATATTCATCGATCAAACCAACGATGACATCGTTCATTTTCCTTTTTTCCAAGCTCGAAATGGCCTTCAGTAAGTTCTTTTTGTTTTCCGGGTATGCGAATTGTCGCTGTTTCCATAATTTCTCCTCCTGAAGTAGATTAATCGATTAAGCGCTTTTTGTCAATAACCCTCGGATGGGTTCTTGAATAAGAAAGACGCGAGGACGATGTCGGTTATCTCAAGATCTTCGTTTCATGATGCCCCGAACAGATAAAGACAAAGACGTGGGAATCCCGCCATCGTGATGAATTGGGTTTCTATAAACGGAGCTCGCAACTCAGTCCAGTAATCGCGGAGTCTAATCCCGAGCGCCGGAAACCTTGTGCTTCAAGGATAAAGCGCTCGATGCAGACCTCGTCCCCCCTCATCAGGTTCTTGAGGCTCAACTAATACTTAACGGCCTGGCCAGAAACTGGGATCGAGGCATGAAATTGGACAAAAACCCAGTTCCCCGCCTGTTTCTCCAGCGTTCCCAGTGAGTCTGAAGCCCTCCATACTGAATGGCTGTCCTTGAGCTTTTCCCGTGAAATCTAGGACCTCCGAAAACCAGGCGACTTCGCCTGATTTGTGAACTTTGATGACTTGGTCTTTGATTGAAATATTATCAACATCCATAGACTTAAATTGGCTCTCAATGGACTCCTTTAGTGATTCCCAGCCAACCCATTTTTCGGCCGCATCTGTACCGAAATTGACCATGTCGGAATCATGGGCAAAGTTTCTCGAGTAAATTTCCATATCCTTGGTTTTCATCCCTTGCATCCACTGGTCGACCACCGTCTTAACGGCTGCCTTTTCGGCTTCAAGATTGACCACGGGCGCCGTTTGGGCTTCAGCCTTTTCCGCCTTTTTCTGACAGCCAAAGGCAAAACACAAAAGGATGGCCAAGAGAATGACTGAGATTTTGGTTTTCATGAAATCCCTCCTCCCCGAATTTCGGGTAAAATGATATGCGATTATCCGGAGCCGCAAGAGTACCTCAGCTCCATGTCGTCTCCGGAAAAATCTCTGATTGATCTATTTTTTCTTAGGCGCAGGCGTATAGGAAAGATCCGGTCGATACCAGCCTTGTTTACTTTCGCGCTTCCGAGTGTAGCTCAGCATTTGATCAAACATCTTCCCGCCTTCATCCCCCATCAATTCCCACATTTTTTTATTTTGGACATAAAGGTCAGCAAAATCTTTTCCGAACAAACCGCCTACGTAAACAGGCATATCTGTGCCAATGTCTCCCGTGCTCATATACATTTCATCGTTATAATTCTTGCTTTTCATTAAAGCGATCATCTTTTTCCCAAGTGCCTCGAACTCCTTTTCCCTGCCAGGAATAAGGTAAATCATATCCCAAACGAAAATATTCTTTTCTTCGGGCTTAAGCCTGGGCTTTTTGGGAATGAAGGATAACTCAGGTACAGAACGGACAAAAAACTGTTTGTAATACTCGGCTGAGTTTCCAAAGCGCTTCATAAGTGCTTGGAACTTATCTTCTCCCCATTTTGAAACAAGCTCTCCCCATAATTTGAAGAATTTTTCGACATCGATATAATTTTCCACCGGATAGAATAGGTAATAATGGAAATCTTCACTCGAGTAGATGGTCATTGGATATGGCCAATCATATTTCTTATAGGCTTCGATACACTCCTTCAATACCGCTTCTAATTCATTTATCGCAGACGGCTTAACTGCGTGTTCCTCAACAAACCAGAGCTGCGGCTTCTGTTCTTTGGCTTGGGCAAAGGAGAATTGGGCGCAGGTTCCGACCAAAAGAAAAACCGATAAGACAAAAGATATTTTGGCTCTCATGATACCTCCCCCTTATTTATTTTTTAATTTATGCCCTAACTGAGCTTCCTCGCTCAGCCCCTTGCTTGCTTGACTATAATCTAAGTTCAGGAGCAGGGATTGTCAAGTGCTATTTGCCAAGCGAAAATATGGGATGCCGCGAGCCTTGGCTTTCAGAGTTGTTTAAGGCGGGCGAAGAGCTTTTCGTACTTTTGGATGATCTTAGGCCAGGTGTAGTTTTCGAGAATGTACGCCAGGCCGTTCTTGCCCATGACTTCGCGCAACCGCGGATCTCCAAGCAAGAGATCCAGTGCGGCCTCAAACTCTTCATAATTGGAGTAGAAAAGCCCGCTTTTCCCCGTGAGTGCGTGCTGTTTCAGAGGGTCGGTCCTTTCCTGGACCAGGATGGGCGTGCGTACGGCCATGGATTCCTGGGCGGCCATGCACAAGCTCTCGAGGTAGGACGGGTGAATGGTGACCAGCGCCTGGGCCATGGCCGCGTTTTTCTCATCCGGAGTCACGAACCCCAGATATTTTATGCGGGGATGCGCCGGCAGCTCCATGAGCAATTTTCCGATAAGGACAAGACAAAGTTCAGGATTATGGCAATGGTATTTCACAAAATAATCAACGAGCTCCCGGCAGCCCTTGCCCGGCTCGATCCGGCCCGCGTAGAGAATAAATGGTGAAGTGATTCTGAACTTTCGTCCGAAGGCCGCTGTATCCAGTTTTTTGGGGAAGTCGACGCCGACGCCGACGATGTCCTGGTATTTGTTTTCGAAGGAGAAGAGACGGCTGAGCATCCTCCTCTCCGCATCGGTGTTGAACATGAAGGCCGCCGGCCGCTCAAAAACTTCCTTCATAATATCCAGGTGGAGCGCCGGTTCGTCGTGGGCGGTGGGAACGAGAATCTTGGGCCCCGCGACGGCCTTCAGCCCCCAGTAGGTATTGTAATAAAGGTAAGTCAGAAAGATCATCAGGTCGTAGTCCTTCTCTTCCCTTCCCAGAGCCTCGACAAGCCTCGGACAGACGGGGCCCTGCCTTTCCATCCACTCCAGCTCGTCGGCGCGGCTATGCGGATTGAAGAAGATTCGGTCGGAATATTTGTTGAAGGACTCGATATCCCTTTCTTTCTCGACATGAAATCGCTTGATCAGAATCCCATTGAGGATCGTCTCGCCCTCCGGGTATTCATTCTTCCAGGTGATGTAGTCCTTGGCCGTGGTCGTATAAACCGTGCAGTCGTGGCCGGCTTCGGCCAGATGCTCAGCCAAGAATCTGCAGTGGAGCTCAGAGCCCCCCATGACTTCTTTGCCGTATCTCTGGACGACGAAGGCGATTTTCATGGTCCGCCCCCGGAAAGGGTCTTCAAACACTCCAGGAGAAACAGGTCCCTTTTCCCTTCCTTGTATCTTTTGATTCGCTCGCGTTGGCCGCGGATAATCCCCTGCCGCAAATCTGTATTCTTAGCGACGACGTCCACCAACTCGGCCACGAAGTCGACTCTTTTGTTCTTGATAAGCACTCCGGCTCCGTCCAGCGTAAAAGGCACAGCCGTACAATTGTAGGCGATGATGGGAAGGTCGAACACCATGCTCTCGAGGAGGGGCAGACAGAATCCTTCGTGCTCACTCAAGGACAGAAAGACATCGGCCGCCCGATAAAGGGCGAACATCTCCTCATCCGGGATGTGCCCGCTGAAATAAATCTCGTCCGGTTGGAGATAGAACTCATCGGCCATCCGGACCAGGCTCTCATAATAGCTGGGAAGCGCCGAGGTTTTGCCGACGACGATCAGCCGGACCAGCGGGGAGATATATTTCTTGTAGTAAAAGGTCACCTTGATCAGATCCTCGATCTTCTTGTTGGGAGCGATCCGGCCGACGAAGAGGATATTGGTCCGGTCGTCGCGAAAGAGGTCATAGACAAAAGCACTCGCGGTTTTCTTGTATTTTTCAAAATCCACGAACAGCTCGAAGACCTCGGCCCTCCGGCAGCCCAGCCTGAGAAGTTCCCCGCGATTGAACTCGGAATCAGCAAGAGCCAGATCCAGATGAGGGACCAGCGTCGCGAGTTCCAGCCTTCCCGCCCGGGCGATATCGGCCATCTCCCGGCTGAAGGGCAGGAAAAATTCATGGGGCGTGATGTTGTGGTAAACCACGGCTTTTTTGCAGGGGAGTTTTATCAGGCCCTGCGTCAGGGGCGACGGCAGGGCGAAATGAAGGATGGCCACATCCGAAGTTGCAGGCGCTGGATAGGAGCTAAAAAGTCTGGCTTCGCCCTCGAGGTCTCGGTCGTAATTCAGGCAGTAAATGTCGGAGGTGTAGCCTTGGGAACGGAGAAAATTGCGCATGTGAAAGGCGGTGTCGCCGATGGCGTCACCCCGGTGGAAGGCGGGAACAAATTGGTCGACCCTCATCCCCGGCTCACCTCTTCGATGTGCGAGAACAGGATCCGGCTCACTTTTTCCCGGGAATACTTCCCAAGCGCCTGAACCTGGGAGCGGACGAGGGTTTCTCGCAGGGCTTTGTCACCGGCGATTCGGTCCAGAAGAGCGGCCGTCCGGAAAAAATCCTTGCCCCGCAGCAGCACGCCGCCGCCGTTCATCGTTTCCTCGACCGCTCCGGCGGCGAAAGCCACGACCGGAATCTTCAGGTAAAAAGCTTCGAGGAGCGGGACGCCGAAACCTTCGTGCTCGCTGAAGCTCAGGTAGAAATCAGCCAGTCGATAATAGGAGACCAGCTCGGAGAAGTCGATGTGGCCGCTGAAATGAACATCGCTCAGGGCGAGATTCTGGACCAGGCCCTGAAGGCCGGCCAGGTAGCGCTCCATCCCCCGGTAGTCGCCGGCCAGGATGAGTTGAGAATCGGGGTTGAAGAATCTTTTGTAGAAATAAAAAGTCTTGATCACGTCCTCAAATTTCTTGTTGGGAATCACCCGGCCGACATAAAGGATTGTCGTCTTTCCGTTGGCAAAGATGTCCCGCGTGATGGGGTCGCCGGGAATGTCAAACTTGGTGAAATCGAGGAAAAGCGGAAGGATCCCGGTTGGAGAGTAACCAGCTTCTGCCAGCTCTTTGCGGTTGAACTCGGAATCTCCAAGGGCCAGGTCGACCTTTCCGACAAAGAGCTTGATCTCCAGGCGGCCCTTGTAACACTCGCGGGTCAGGATCCGGTGGGAATCGAGAAAATATTCCCAGGGAGTGATGTTGTGGTAGATCATGATCTTTTTATCGGGGATGCGAAAGAACATCTTGGAGACCGGTGAGCCGATCGAGAAATGGAAAATGACGACATTCCCGGGAGAGCTGAACTTCCGGTACTCCCGATAATTCTTGATGTGTTTGGCCATCTTCGGGTCGTAAAATCGGATGAAGATCTCCGACCGGTACCCGGCCTGCCGAAGCGCCTTCTGGATCTCGAGCATCTCGTCGGAAATGGCGTCTCCGTAGGTCAGCGAGGTTGCGAATTGGTGGACATCCATGCCGGTCGCTATGCCCCCTCTCTCTTGCGGGCTTCGAGCTGGTCGAGAATCTTCAAGTACTTGCCCTCGATGACTTCCCAGGTATAGTTCTGACCGAAATATTTCCGGCCGTTCTCGCCCATCGCCCGGCGGAGCTCCTCCGATGAGAGGAGGAGCTTGAGCGCCTCGCCAAATTCCTCACAGCTCTCATAATAAAGCCCTGCGTTGCTCCGAAGGCACTGGCCCTTGAGAACTTCACACTGGGCATTGGCGAGCACAGGCTTGCCCAGTGCCCAGGCTTCCAGCGCCACCATGGAGAGTGATTCATAGAAGGAAGGCATCGCCAGGAGGAGCGCGCCGTCTAGGGCATCGAACTTGTCTTGCTCGGAGACAAATCCGAGATAAACGATATCGGGGTGGGACGGAATCTTGAGGACGGTACTCCCTGCGAGGAAGAGCTTGACCGGCGAACCGGTCTCTTTTTTGAAGGCCAGGAAATATTCAAACAGCTTGTGGCAGCCTTTATTCTCGTCGATCCGGCCGATGTAGATGAGGTAGTCTCCAACGACGTTATATTTGGAGCGGAAACGCTCGCCGGAGATGTCAGCCGGAATCTCGCTCCCCACGCCCACGACATCTCCCGGGACCGAATCATTCCGGGAGAGTGAGTTGATCATCTTTCGTTCTTCGACCGAGTTATAGATGAAGGCTTGGGGCATCTGAAACAGATTTCTGAAGATCCGGAGGTGGACGACGGGGTCGTGCTCCGCGGTGGGAACAAGGATGCTCTTCTCGGGCACGGCCTGGATTCCCCAGAAGGAATGATAGTAACGGTAGCTAAAAAAAATGAAATAATCGTACTCTTCACGATGCTCTTTGAGGTGAGCGATGAGCGCCGGGGCGTGGGGGCCTTCCTCTTCCAGCCATCTCAGCTCGTCGGTCTCCCTGTGCTCATTTCCCAGGATAAAGTTCTGGATCCGGCCAAAACGTTCGGGATTCCTGGTTTTGTCAACCGGAAACCGCCTGACCGGGATTCCATTGATGACCTCTCGATCGTGAGGATAATGATTCTTCCAGGTGATGTAATCATAAGCCTTGGTTGTGAGCACCTCGACCTGGGCGTGCTTGGCCATGTGTTCGGCCACCCAGCGGCAGTGAAGCTCGGCGCCGCCGCTGATCTCCAGACCGTAGCGCTGGACGACCAAGGCAAGCTTCATTTGAGGGCCAGCTTTTCCAGGGCTTTTTCCCGCTTCTGCAGGAATTCGAAGTCTTTTTCCATGATCCGGGCTTTGCTCTTCAGACCCTCCTCTTCGATCTTGAGCTTGGTCAGCTCCACGACGATATTGTGGGAGAGGTTGTGGAGCAGCTTGATATAATCGTTGCGACGGCTGAGCTGGAGGAAGGCTTCATCGACGCGGTTGTTGGTCTCGTTCACGCGCTGGTTGACATCCTCCACGGCGATATCAAGCCGGCGCTGGGTTTCTTCCATCGTGGCGCAAAGAGAATCGAGCCTCCGGTTGGTCCGGTCCAGACTGAGGATCGTCTGCCTTAGCTCTTCATGGACGGGCAGGACCAGGAACTTGATGACCGGAGCGAAAGGCTTCATGACTTTGAGCATGATCCTCCTGGCTCGGGAGCGAGGGCCAGCGGGCCCTTCGGGCTCCGGTTGCGGCTGTGGCGGTGGTTCAACGGACCGTCCTTCCGGGAGCCGTTGCTGAAGTTCCAGGGGAGAGGCCTTGGGCCGCTCGGCAATCTGCGCCTTAATCTGGTCCATGATATTGGAGACATCTATGTGGTCATAATCGATCTGGATAGGAACCATGCGATTCTCCTTGGAATCGATTTTCTTCCCCACCTAGGCCTCCGGCCTGGAGACACTATTTAAAAAGGTGGTCTTCATAAACACTCTGGACGTCCTGGATATCGGGCAGGGGGTGGAGGCTCATCTCTTCGATGGCCCGAATCTCCCGCTCGGAATAGGCACCCTCTTTCTTTTTTTGCTCGATCCGCTGCTCGATCTCTTCGCGAATCTTTTTCTCTTCCTTTTCCGTCAGGCTTTTGATTTGCAGGAATTCAGCCATGAAACGCCTCCAGTCTCTACGGACGGCACCGATTTTTTTCATTCTAGTCAATTTTCTCATCAGGTTCAATAGGAAATCGTCCCCTGTGCCCCGTCCATTGATAGAGCCGGTGAGCCGTGAGCTAGACTCTTGGCTCCATTTGAAAAAACCCTCCTCCTATGATAGATAGTCATTTGTCACTGGAAAAACCCATGAACGAAATTAGAAAACGGATTCGGATAGGAGTCATCGGAGGAAGCCGTCCCGATGCGTCGGCCCGGCAACTGGCGTTTCAAGTCGGAAAACTCATCGCCGAGCAGGGAGCGATTCTCGTCTGCGGCGGACTCGGCGGAGTGATGGAGTCCGCCTCACGCGGGGCCAAGCAGGCGGGAGGACTGACCGTGGGGATTCTCCCGGGTCATCATCCTTCCGATGCCAACTCCTACGTCGATGTTCCCGTCGCCACGGGAATGGGCTACACCCGAAATTCGCTGGTGGCCATGAACTCCGATGTCTTGATCGCCGTCGATGGGGAATACGGCACTCTGAGCGAGATCGCTTACGGCAATATTTACGGCAAGAGAGTGATCGGACTGGGCACTTGGAAGATCAAGGGTGTCGTGCCGGCAGAAACAGCGGAAGAGGCGATCAAGCTCGCACTAAAGAATGACTAGTCACTGGTCTCTAATGCAAACGCGATAAGCAACTTGACATGGTCAAGGTTGCCCCGGAGGCCACCCTCTGGCCCCCGGACCCCGAGGAACCAGTCCCGTCGGTTCCCCCGTCGGACAAGCCGACGGGCCCCCCTCCGCTACGGGGTCCCGAGGGTGGCCTCCGGCACAACCTTGAACGGAGATGTCGCATTAGTTATTGCGTTTGTACTAGTTACTGAAGAATATAAAGCCGCATTTTACGAAGAGCTTCGATTGATTGCAGTGAGTCGTCGATGACCGATAACTAGTGACGAGTGACCAATGACTAGTGACTTATGACAATTCTCCAAAATTACAAACTTGTCTTAAGTTATGACGGGACTGATTTTTGCGGTTGGCAGCGCCAACCCCGTGAGCGGACGGTCCAGGGAGTGCTCGAAGATGCGTTGGCCAAGCTGGCGCAAAAGAAGGTTACGGTCTATGGGGCCGGCCGGACCGACGCCGGCGTCCACGCTCTCGCCCAGGTTGCCAACTTCAAAGTCAGCCTGCCCCTAAGAAATGAGGAGCTTTTCCGGGCCCTCAATGCGCTCCTTCCCGACGACGTCAGGATCACATCGGTCCGTCGCGCCGGCCCTGACTTCCATGCCAGAGTCATGGCAAAATCCAAGGTCTATCAATACCGGATCTTTAACGCCAGGAACGTCAGCCCCTTTCTCCAGCGCTACGTCCTCTACTGGCCTTGGAGGCTTGACCTCGCCAGGATGAGACAGGCCGCAGCCCTTTTTGCGAGAGAGGCTGATTTTGGGGCGTTTTCTTCGAACCGCCTTCTCCATCCGGTGAGGAAGGTCACCCGCTCAACGGTCCGGAAAACCGGAGATGAGATTTTCTACACCATCGAAGCGAAGGGATTCCTGCGCTACATGGTTCGGACAATCGTAGGGACGCTCATCGAAATCGGGCGGGGCAAGATCCCGCCTGAGGAAATCGAAACGATATTCAGAAGCGGCAAACGCTCCCTCGCCAGCCCCACCGCCCCGGCCAAGGGTCTTTGCCTGGTCAAGGTCAAATACTAAAGGCCGTCTATCCCGTCCATCTCGTCTGTTTAGTCTATCTCGCTAAAAAGAAAGTGAGGAGTGAGGGGTAAGGAGTGAGGAGTTTAAGAACCATTCAATTCACATTTTGCTGCTCAGTGCTCTTCGCTCACAGCTCACTGTTTTTTTGACGAGAGAGACGTGCGACGAGACGACGAGAGAGACAGCTTTCAGTTCAATCTGAGCCCCAGGACGAGAGCATCCTCATCGGGGTTTGTATAGTAGCCCTTGCGGATCGAAAGCGGCCTGAAGCCGAGCTTTTTATAGAGCGTCAGCGCGGCGACATTCGAAGGCCGGACCTCGAGGGTCATGTTCTTGGCCCCCTCTTTCCGCATCTGTTCGATGATGCCTTCCAGCACCGCCCGTCCGATTCCCAGCCTCCGGTAGTCGGGATGGACGGCGATGTTGTTGATCTGAACATCCTCGAAGATCTTCCAGAAGATGATATAGCCGATGACCCTCTTATGGAGGGAATGGACAACGACTAGAGGAAAAGAAATACTCTGGTTGCGAATCTCGCCCAGGAAAGTCAGGTCCCGCCAAGGGTTGGGAAAGGAGCTGTTCTCAATCGATAGGACCTCGGATAGGTCTTCCTCCCTCATCCTTCTCAGGCAAAAAAACTTGGGCCGCGTTTCCGAGTCCTTAATTCTTTTCCTCCGCTTGAGATTTTCGAAAATAAAGGGGCTCGAGGTCCTGGGAGCCGACGCCTTTCCCATCTCTCAAGAGTTCATACCCCAGAAGCCCAACCTCGAAGCCGATAAAATAGGAGCGCCGGGGGAACCTTGCCCTGTCCTTCAAGTAGCGGAGCAGTTTTTCCCTGTAGCCCTCCAGGCCGTTTCCGATGAAATAGATGACCCGGTGGGAGGGAAGATTGGAGAAAAAATCGTCGGGCGCATAGACGCCTTGGGGAATGATCTCCCGCATCTCAGAGAGAGAGGATTCAAAAAGAGCGGCGTAGACTTCGCCTTTTTTGGCATCGACGATGGGACAGAGCAGCTTTGCCTGGGGATGCCTGAGCTTCAGGGCCAGCGCCTGAAGAGTCGACACGGCCGCGATGGGCTTTCCGGAAGCAAAGGCCAGAGATTTGACCGTGCTCAAACCGATCCGGATGCCCGTGAACGAGCCGGGGCCGACGGCCGCGGCGTAGCCTTCGATCTCATTGATCTCCTTTTGGCTTGTTTTGAGGACGAAATCGATGGCCGGGAGGAGCCTTCGAGAGTGGGTGGAAGGACTGTCGAAGCCGGCTTCAGAGAGGAGCCTCGTATTTTCTAGGAGCGCCACCGAGCCGCTCAAGGTGGTCGTGTCGACCGCCAGAATGAGCATCTATCTGAGTCCCTGAGCCAGCATTTTCCCATATTTGAAGAGATTTCCGGCCCGGAAAATATCATACTGGACCGAGCTCATCGGCTCAACCTCAATGGACGCATTCTTGCTCAAGTTCCGCGCCGTGCCCTTGAGGAAGTCGATCTCGACCTGGTCCCCGGTTTCGATTTGCCGGCGATCGAGGAGTTCTTCGAGACCCCGGATTTTGAGCACAGGAAACCCCGAGTTGACGGCATTCCGGAAGTAGATCGCGCCGAAGGAGGGGGCGACAATCATGCCTACACTCAGGGCGATGAAGCAATCAACCGCCTGCTGGCGGGAGGAGCCGGCGCCGAAGTTGCGGCCGGTCAAGACGATGTCGCCGGGCTGGCATTTTTTTGGAAAATCCTTCCAGCCCTCAAGATTTCCCAGAGCATACTGGCCCATCTGGGCGATGTCGGTGATATGAAGAAAGGCATTATGGTAGATCTGGTCCGTGTCGATATCTTCGATCAGCTTTCCGTTTTTATCCAGCAGCACCCAGACTCTGCCTCGCCAAATCGTGTTTTCCATGGTCATAAATCCTCTGGTGATCTTATCTCACCGGCGGCACAGGACGCGGCGACCACGGCCGGGCCGGCCAGAAATGTCTTCCCCTTCCCCTGTTTCCCGGCGAAATTCCTGATTTCCCGTAGAGATCTGGACTTCGCCCTTTCCGGTCAGGCCCACGTGCCCATCGGCACAGCCGCCGCAGCCCGGGTTGAGAATGATGGCCCCGCTTCGAAAAAGGTCCTCTACGATCCCCTCCTCAAGAAGCTGAGCATAGACACGGCGCGTCGCCGGGACGACTTTGAGCATAACCTGAGGCTTGACCTTGTGGGTCTTCAAGATGCTCGCCGCTTCACGGAAATCTTCCAGGCGGCCGTTCGTGCAGGAACCGATGAAGCCCGAATTGATTTTTGTCCCCTTGAGCTCGGAGACATCCTGGACGTTAGTGGGCAGGAAGGGCACGGCGACCTGAGGCGGAAGTCCATCGACATCAATTTCGATCGTGTTGGCGTAGACCGCGCCCGGATCGGCCTGGAGAGGAGAATAGCGAGACTTCAGGAACGGTTCTGTTTCCCCGACAAGAGAGGTGCCGAATTCGGGAATGAAGCCGATGATCCCGGCCATTTCAGTCACCATGCTGCAGAGGGTGATCCGGCCGGCGAGAGTGAGTCCCTTCGCCGCGCCTCCATAGAACTCAACCGACCTCAGGGCCGCCTGTTCGGTCCCCAGTTTCTTGAGGACATAAAGGGTCAGATCTTTGGCCGACGTCGGAGCCTTAAAGCTCCCTTTGAGCACAACCTTGAGGGACTCAGGAACCTCGAACCAGGTCTTTCCCGTCCTAAAGGCGAAGGCGATGTCCACGTCTCCCATGCCCTGCCCGAAGCATCCGACGGCTCCGAGGATATTGAGGTGACTGTCGGTCCCGACCACTGTGCCGTTGGGCAAGGCCAGCCCCTCCTCGATGAGCACATGGGAGCCGATTCCCATGTCGACATCAAAAACCTTGATGCCATGCTTGGCCGCGAACTCGCGGCAGGCTTGCTGGTTGTCCGCGTATTTGAGCGTGCAAGCCGGCACGCACAGGTCGAAGGTAAAAAAGGTCTTGGCCGGGTCGGCGGGCGCCGAGTCTCCATACTCGCGTTCGTAGTTTTTGGCCACATTCGGGCCTCCGAAATCGCGCGCCGAGCGGATATCGAGGTCCATCCAGACGATCTTCCCTGCCGCGGTCTCATCGGGAGAATGAGACTGGATGATCTTTTCGATGATCGTTTTTCCCACGGTCGATGCTTCTCCCTCTAGATTTTTTCTGCGACCGCGCGGGCGACATCCAGGCTCGTCGAGGTCCCGCCCATATCATAGGTCCGGACCTTCCCTTCTTTGATCACGAGGGCGACCGCGCCCTCGAGGGCCTCGGCCTTCTTTGATTCGCCGAGCCACTCGAGCATCATCTTTGCGGCCAGAAAGGTGGCGATAGGATTCACCTTATAGAGCCCGGCGTACTTCGGAGCCGAGCCGTGGGTCGGTTCAAAAACGGCATAGTGGTCCCCGATATTGCCGCTGCAGGCAAAGCCCAGTCCACCTACGAGCTGCGCCGCCAGGTCGGAGATGATGTCGCCGAATAGGTTCTCGGCGACGAGGACATCATAGTCCTGGGGGTTTTTGATCAGCCACATGCAGATGGCATCGATGTTGGTCTCTTTGAAGGGGATGTCCGGGTAGTCTTTGCTCATCTCCCGGGCGATGTCCAGGATGAAGCCGCCCGTCTCGCGGAGGACGTTCGGCTTCTCGACCAGGGTCACCGATTTGCGCATGTTCTTCCGGGCGTATTCAAAGGCCCGCCGTAGGATCCTCTGGCAGGCCAGCTTGGTCATGATCCGGGTGGAGAGGGCGATTTCGTTGAGGGGAACATCCTTGAAACGCTTCATCTTGGGATGGACGAGCAGTGCGTCTCGGACCCCGGCCGGGAGAGGATGGAACTCGACACCGGCATACATCCCTTCGGTGTTCTCCCTGAAGATGACCAAATCGATAAAGTCCTTATAATTGAGCGGGTTCCCGGGATAGGCTTTGCACGGTCTGAGGTTTGTGTAGAGATCAAATTCCTGCCGCAGCCGCACGATCGGGCTGAAATAGGAGAGTTTTTTCCCTCTCAAAGAAGGATCCAGCTCCTTCTCGGCGTCCTCCTTGGGCTTGGAGGTGATGGCTCCGAAGAGGCAGGCATCCGTCTCCTTGAGCAGCTTGATTGTCCGGTCCGGAAGGGCGTTTCCCTCTTTGCACCAGAATTCCCAGCCGATTTCCCCGTAGATGTATTGAGCGTCGAGTTTGACCTTGTCGAGGACGATCATGGTCGCTTCGATGACGTCTCGTCCGACGCCGTCGCCCGGCAAAACTGCAATTTTGTATTTGGCCATTTGTGACTCCTTTAACTCACTCTATTTTATTCTTCGCGGCTGCCTCTGTAGTATACCCGCCGGGACAAATTTTTCAACTGAAGAAAGAATCTCAGGATTCTGAGTGTTTTTTGTAAAAAAAAAGGCAGGCGCTCCGAGAGCGCCTGCCCCAGGCAGTGTTCTTAAGGCCTTACATCAAGACTTTGATGGATTCGGCAACGTTGGCGCCAGCTTTGTCCGTATGGTACTTGATCTCCACTTTATCATTGACCTTGAGTTTGTCCAGGGTGGTCGGCTTTCCGTCGGCGTCATGAATGACCGCTTTCGATTTCACGACAAAAGTCACTTCCTTCTGGTCAGCTCCAACGGCAACGAGTGCCGCAAGGGTCTTTGTGGCCGGATCAGCGGGAGTAATTTTGCTGATCGTCCCGGTGAATGTCTGCAGCTCGGCCGCTGCAACTTTGGGGGCTTTCCCCTGGGCCTGGACAAAGCCAAACCCGATCAGTCCTACCAAGAACACAATCAGGAGCAAGAATATTTTAGCATGTCTCATTTTGACCTCCTTGGGCATCAATATAAAACAGTGGGGATTAAAGGATGATTAATAGCAAATTAAAAACTGTTAATCTTTGCGCTCGGGACCTGGCCCGGCCGATCAGGCGTGCTGAGTGAGCGGCAAAGAAGCGATGAACGTGCTGCCTTTGCCCACCGAACTCTTGACTTCGATTTTCCCCTTGTGGGCTTCGACAATCGATCTGGCGATGCTCAAGCCGAGCCCAAAACCGCCGGGACTTCGGCTTTTTTCCAGGCGGTAAAAACGCTCGAAAATATTCGGAATTTCGTCTTCGGGAATTCCCCTTCCTGTGTCGGCAACGGAAATTTGCGCCCAGGGTTTGACCTCCTCGACCTGAACGGACACGATCCCCCCTGGCTGGCTGTACTTCACAGCGTTCTCCAGGAGATTGAGGAAGAGTCGTCTGAGTTTTTCTTTATCTCCATGGACGATGACCCCGGCCCGGCCCGAAAGCCGGATTTCGATGTTCTTCTGTCTGGCTAAGATTCTGATGCTCTCAGCAGCCTCCCCCACCAATCCTTTGATATCCAACCGGCTCGTCTCCAGTATGGCCAGGTTGTTATCGAACCTCGCCAGCATCAGCAAATCCTCGACGACCCTGATGATTCTGTTGATTTCTTCCAGGCTGCTGGCCAGAGTCGCCTCATATTCCTGGGCCGAGCGCATCCTCTTCAGGGTGACCTCGAGCTCGCCCTTGAGAACGGCCAAAGGCGTCTTTAACTCATGCGACAGGTCCTCGAAGAACCGCTGCTGCGAGGAGAACGCCTTTTCGAGCCGCTCGAGCATTTCGTTGAATGTATCGGCGAGTCGCCTGATTTCGTCTTTCGAAGCCGGAACAGCTATGCGCATCCTCAGGTTTTCCGCCGTAATCTGGTGGATCGTGTTGATGATTCGTTTCACCGGCTGCAGGGTGATCTTGGCCAGAAAGGCACCCGCTGTTCCGCTCAGGACGATGCTGATCGGAAGAAGCAAAAACAAAATGATTTTCAGCTCTCTCAAGGCCGAAGACAAGGAGCTCAAAGGGGTTCCGACCTGGACGATGTAGGCAACCTGACCGTTGACCGTTACGGGAATTGTCAGAGCTCTTAATCTATCCGCTTTCCCCTCCGGAATTTCGGCGCGGACAAAATCAAAATGAGTCCGGGCAGTCAGGACCGGTCCGAGAATTTTCAGTGGCAGCTGAGCGCTCTGGGAGATGGTCTTCGAGGAAGCGACATATCTTCCCTGGTTATCAAAAATCGAAACGATCATGTTGACCAATAAGAAATCATCAGATTTCTCCGAGACCCAATTCTTGGCCGTTTTGGCAAAAGCGTCCTTCTCCCGCGCGGGGAGTTCCCCGAGGCCGCTGTTGCCCCGGGGCGCTTTGAATTTTTCGGCCTCCCAATAGGTATCGATAGAATCCACGATTCCTTCGGCCCGGGAGAGAAGGACATGGTCGATATCGGCGGCCAGCCGCCGCCTCATGTTGTTGTAAAGGACAGACCCCAGCAGAAGAAGCATCAGGAACAAGATGCCGCTATGCCAGAGGATGATCTTGAAACGGAGTGATTTTATAAACATGGTCAATCTTTAAGCACATAGCCCCTTCCTCTCATCGTCTGGATCAGGGGTTTTTTAAATCCACGGTCGATTTTTTCGCGCAACCGGTTGATATAGACATCGATCACATTCGTCATTGAATCGAAATGAATATCCCAGACGTGCTCGGAAATCATAGTTCTCGTCACAACCTTTCCCTCATTCCGCATCAGAAACTCGAGCAGGGCAAATTCCTTGGCCGTGAGGGAGACCACCTCCCCTCCCCGTCTGACTTCGTGGCTCAGCAAATCGAGCTCGAGGTCAGAAACGAGGAGCTTCCTGGGAGCGGACACCGTCGTGATTTCTCATCAGGGCGCGGCAGCGTGCCAGCAATTCCTCAAAAGCAAAAGGCTTGGTCAGGTAATCGTTGGCTCCGGAATCCAAGCCCAGGACCTTGTCTTCGACCGAATCCTTGACCGTCAAAATGAGAATGGGTGTAGCGATTTTATCATCTCTCAGCCTCCGGCAAAGTGAAATCCCATCCATCCCGGGAATCATCAGATCCAGGATGATCAGGTCGTAGTCCTGGGTCGTCGCCAGAAAATGCGCCTGGTTCCCATCATAAACGGTGTCAACAGAATAGCCTTCTTCCCTCAATCCCCGTCTGATGAATTCGGCGATCTTTTTTTCGTCTTCGACGACGAGAATCCGCATCCTGTTTCCTTCCTGCTCGCAGGCCCACAAATTCTTCTTTATACATTATATTCCAGACAGGGAAGGATTCAAGGCTTGCTGCGAAGATCAAGGGCATGACAATAAATAGTCAAAGATTGCGCCTCCTCAGAGGTTCCGTTTCCAGAAATCGAGCATCAGGGTTTGAAGATGCAACTGGGCGTCATCAGGGAAAAACCCGATTCCATGCTTTCTCCACGGATAGATCATGAGGTCAAATTGGATGTTATTTTTGATCAACGCATCGATAAAGGCCTCGGTGTTTTGGGGATGGCAATTGTCGTCAAACGTCCCGTGGGCGAGGAGCAGTCGGCCCTTCAGGTTGGCCGCCGCTAGGACGGAGGAGGTGTCCTTGTACCCCTGGGGATTGGCCTGAGGTGTGTTGAGGTAGCGCTCCGTATAAATCGTATCGTAGAAATGCCAATCGGAGACGGGATAAAGAGAAATCCCGGCTTTGAAAACGTCCGAGTGGGTCATCATGTAAAGGGTCGTGCACCCTCCCCCGCTTCCGCCCCAGATCCCCAGCCTGCTTCCATCGACAAAGGGAAACTGCTTGAGCTTCCTCACGCCAGCCAGAATGTCCTTGACATTTTGCATTCCGTAGGCCTGTTCATAGACAGAGGTCTCGATCGCCTTGCTCTTTCCCATGCCGGCCCTCACCTCCGGGATAAAAACAACATAGCCGGCTTGGGTGAAGACATTGTGGAAGACCACACTCCGCGTTTCCCAGACGTCGACGATCTGCTGGTATTGAGGGCCCCCATAGACATAAACGACGGCGGGGTATTTTTTGGCCGGGTCAAAATTCGCGGGCTTCATCAGCATGGCCGGGAGTTCGAGTCCGTCCTCAGCCGTGGAGGTGATAAATTCTGGGAAAGAGAGATTCAATGATTCCAGAGAATCCTTGGCGCTCGGCGATATGATGGCCAGCTTCTTTCCGTCCGCACGGTGGAGAGTCAATTCCGGAGGGAAGGAATAATTGCTGTATTTATCCAGATAGCGTGCCATGTCCGGAGAAAACCCCACCGCATGGACTCCCGCTCCAAGGCTTATTTTTGTAAGCCCTTGTCCATCGAACCTTACCCTGCAGAGGTTTCTTTCGCGCAGGGATTCCTGATTGGAAATGAAATAAACGAAACCCTTTTTCTCGTCCACACCGGCAAGTCCATCGTACTCGCGGCCGAGGAACTGTCCACCCGAGCGGATGACCATGAACTCTCCCTTGGTCAGTTGGGCGAGGAGCCTGCCCCCAAGATCGTAGAGATAGAGATGCTGATAGCCGTCCCGCTCTGAGCACCAGACGAACCTCTTCCCGTCGTTGAGAAAATAAAGACAACTGTTGAGATTGATCCAAGCGGGCTGCTTGTCCACGAGAATGACTCTGGATCGTCCGGTTCTTCGGTCTCCAAACATGAGTGTAAGCTCCGACTGCCGCCTGTTTTGGGTTTGGACGGCAATTTCTTTGCCGTCGCGAAGCCAATTGAACCGGGAAATATATTCGTACTGGCCGCAATCAATCCAGGTGGTTTCGGCTGACGAGAGCTCGACAACCCCCAGCCGGACCCGTGGGTTTGTCTGCCCAGCCTTTGGATACCGTTGACGCACCGCCTCTTGAGAGGCGGGCCGGAAATTCACAAAAGTGGAGATCGAAACCGGCGAGTCATCCGTTTGCAGATAAGCGATAGCGCTCGAATCGGGAGACCATTCGTAGGGGACATCGGTGTGACGATAGATTTCTTCCCAATAGACCCACGATAATGGCCCATTGAGGCGCGTCTCCGAGGCTCCCGATGTGAGCCTTTTTTCTGTGTTCGTTTCCAGGTTCCAGACGAAGAGATCATTCTCTCTTATAAAGCCAAGCCATTTCCCATCGGGCGAAAACGAGGCAGAAGTTTCAAGCGCAGGAGTCGTGGTCAGCCTTTTTACCGATGAGCTCTGGAAGTCCACGATAAAAAGGTCTCCGCCCAGAATGTAGATTGCGTTTATTCCGTTCTGGTCCATGGCGTCCGGCCAGCGGACCGACCGGAAGTCATTTCCGTCATAGCATTCTTTAAGAGAGGAAAGCATTTTGGCCGGGTCCAGCGCGGGAGTCCTTTGCCCTGATTCGGGATCATAATATTCGATCGTCCGACGGCTTTCTTCAACCCGGGGATCCAGGAGAATAACCCGGCCGTTGTTGAGCCACCGGTATTGGGGAGTTTCCAGTCCATCGAGAAGACCTTGACTGAATCGGGCTTGGATGCTCGATTTCTCCTGGCCAGGGTCGGCAGAAAAGGCGGAAATGCAAACGGCAACAATCAAGGCGGCACCCAAACAGACAGTTTTTTTGTTCATGCTTACCTCCACTTCATTAAGGATACGACGATCCCGGTTCGACTTTTATGCCTTTTTTTTGCCAGATTTCCGACTTTCGGCGCCGCTAAACAAATTGCTGGCAGCCAATCAATGAACCTTAAGAGGCATCCGGCAACGGGCTGCCGCCAAATTATTCACCAGCCGATTCCCTTTTGAGCTCGGCAATCTTGTTTTCATTCGTAAGCTTAAGGGTGAATGAGACAACTCGCCCGGTCTCAAAAACCAGCCTGTAGCGGTAACTCCGCAGCCCGGCCTCCTCTTTCCGCTCGAGCAAATCGACGGTTTTCAGCGGCCCAGAATCTTCGAGGGTCTCCTTGAATCTTCTGACCCGATCAGGGAACCACTCCTTTCGAGCTTCTTCGGTGAACGCGGCTGCATCGGCTTTGCCTTCACTGATCTTCTGGAGCACGGACCGGAAAAGGGCCGTGACCTGCGGCTCCTTATCTTCAATCGGCTTTGATGGAGGCACGGGTGCAAGTGCAGGCTCATAGAGTCCGGCCACTCCATGGATAATCTCATCAGGCCTCGAATGCCTGCTGTCTAAGTTTGTGAGAGCGACGACCGTCAACTTATCGTCAACGTAGCGGGAAATGCCGGTCGTGAAACCCTGCCAGGCTCCGCCATGCTCGATAACCCGATGGCCCCGAATATCATGGAGGCGCCAACCAAATCCATAGGGATTGGTTTTCCCGCTATTGAGCTTCACGGGCGTCCACATCTCGTCAAAGCTCGACCTCTTGAGGAGTTTCTCGGTGTAGAGGGCCGCGTCCCACTTGGCCAGGTCGAGGACGGTAAAATAGAGAGCCCCGTCCGCCGTCGTGTTGAGGGACGGCGAGACCCATTCCTGATTCTTGAGTTCGCCTTTGACCAGGCGGTACCCGGCGGCGCGATTGGGAATGATATCCTGTTCACTGATGACTCTGGTGGTGGTCATCCCGAGCGGCCGAAAGATCCGTTCCTGCAAAAAATCTCCATAGAATTTTCCGCTCACCTTGTGGATCAAGATGCCCAGCAGCATGTACCCCGAATTGCTGTAGCTCCACTTGTCGCCGGGGGCGAAGTCAAAGGGGAGCGTCTCCAGGATCTTCAGCAAATCCTCTTCCGTGTAATCCCGCCTGTAATCAAAATCACCGCCGGTGTAGCTTTTGATTCCCGAGGTGTGGGTCAGAAGATTTCGAATCGTCATCCTGGTCCACGTCTCCGGAGCTCCGGGAAAATATTGGGCGACCTTGTCGTCGAGACGAATCTTGCCCTCCTCGACCAGCATCATGACACCCGTGGCCGTAAACTGCTTCCCCATCGATCCGGACTGGAAGACGGTCTGAGGGCTGACAGGAACGTTTAACTCGACATTGGCCAAACCGTACCCTTGCGCTTTGATGATCCTGCCGTCGCGCATCACGGCCAGGGCAAGCCCGGGGATCTTCTGCTGGTGGATCGAGGCTTGGACGAATCGGTCGACCTCCTCGTCGATTTTTTGGGTTTGCGCCCAGGCGGGGGACATGAAGCACCCGATCATCAAGGCCGCAAACAAAACTCTCAGGAAACTCCTTGCGTTCCACAAGACCTTGGTCCTTCGCGAGATCCGGGTCATTGGTTCCTCCTTTTCACGTGCTCAAGCCCCCCATTTTTATCCAATGTCCATTTTAAAGCAAGGCCGAAGCGCCGAGCCCAGACATTTCCGCGGCCAGGCACCCGCCGCTCTTGCCTTCGGAATCAATGATTTCGCTATGATCCCGAAACCGGATCCAAACTTTGCATGCCGAAGTTACTTCGAAGAATACTCTTGAACGGGGGTGCCTGAAAAGTTATGATGGGGAGCGACACAAATTCCAGAGACGGGAGGTCAGATTCATGGAGATCAAAAAGCGCGCTTTTCTCAAAACACCGGTTTGGCTTTTGCTTTTGCTTTTGGTGGCCGTGCCATTGTCCCCCGGCCGGCTTCAGGCCGGTCAAGAAACGACCACACCTCAGGCTCCGAAGCCGGTTAAAAACCTGGAAGAAAAGCTCAAAAAATTCCGCCTTTTCATGGGTGCCGAGATGAAGCGATGGCAGGTTCCGGGAATCGGGGTGGGAATCTATAAAGACGGGAAGATCCTCTTCAGCGAAGGCTTCGGATACAGGGATGTGGAGAAGAAACTGCCCGTTACCCCAAACACCCTCTTTGCCATTGGATCGGCTTCCAAAGCTTTCACAGCCATGGATGTCCAGATCTTGGTCGACGACGGGAAAGTCGAATGGGATAAAACCGTCCAGACGTACCTGCCCGACTTCAAACTGAAGGACGAGGTGGCCACGGCCAGGATGACGGTCCGGGATTTGGTCTGTCATCGTTCGGGCCTCCCCCGTCACGACGGGCTGTGGTACGGCACATCTTTGTCGCGCAAGGATATTTATGACCGTCTCCGCTATCTGGATTTCAGCGCTGACCTCAGATCGGCCTTTCAGTACAACAACCTGATGTTTCTGACGGCCGGATACTTGGTCGGGAAGTTACGAACAGCAGTTGGGAGGAGTTCACGCGCCAGAGGATCTTCGGGCCCCTGGGGATGACCTCAAGCAATTTCTCAGTTGAGGATTCTAAAAAATCCGATGACCATTCTCTGCCCTATCAAAAAAAAGAGGGCAAAGTGGTGGAGATTCCTTTTAGAAATATTGATAGCATCGGGCCCGCGGGATCGATCAACTCCAACGTCAACGATATACTCAAGTGGGTTCAATTTCATCTCAACAAGGGAAAAGTCGGGGACAAACAGGTCGTTTCCGAAGCCGGGCAGAGAGAGGTGTTCACACCTTCCATGTTCATGAGAGAACCGATGCTCTCCGTCCAGCCGGATAAACAGTCCATTATGTCTTACGGCCTGGGATGGTTTCTCGAGACATACCGCGGACACAAGCTCGTCCACCACGGAGGCGCCATTGACGGGTTCTATTTCCTGAATGGGTTTCTTCCGAACGATAACCTCGGTGTCGTCGTGCTGACGAACCTGGGCGGCACTCCCTTCCTCCAAATCTCCATGGGTTACATCCTGGACATGATCCTGGGGCTTGACCCGGTCTGGGAGAAGTTGAATCTGGAGAGATTCGAAGAGGCGAAGAAAGAGGAAGAAAAAGCGAAGGATAAGGATAAAGAAGAAGCGGCCGAAAGGGTTCAAGGGACAAAGCCCTCGCATCCTCTGGAAGCCTACACTGGGGAATTTGAGCATCCGGCCTATGGAGTTATCGCCATTGAACTTAAGGACAACACTCTTCAGGGCAAACATTTTTCTTTCGATTTCAAACTCGAACACTGGCATTATGACGTTTTTAAGGCCAGCGATCACCTCCCCAAGGTCACTTTTCTCGCCAACCTCAAGGGAGACATCGACCAGCTCTCCGCGAGTCTGGAGTCCGCGGTGGCGCCGATCGTGTTCACCCGCAAGCCGTCAGAGGCCATGAAGGATCCGAAATTCCTCACCCAGTTTCAGGGAACGTACCAGATTATGGGGATGACGCTGACCGTTTCCCTTAAGGGCAGCACTCTATTTGCCGATATAACGGGCCAGCCAACTGCGGAACTTGTGCCCTATAAAGGGACAGAGTTCATGTTTAAGGGAAGAGAGGGCTCAAGCATAAAGTTCATCCTCGAGAAAGACGCCGTGACCGAGATCGTCGTGATGACGCAGGCCGGAACTGTGAGAGGCAAAAAAATCAAATAAGCCGAAGCGCTCGTATGGTACGGTGGCTGACGGACCCGGCCCCGCTTATAAGGACAGGGTTGGAGAATTCGAGAATTCCGGGGACATCACACTTGATTCTGCTTAAATGAGTCAGGTGTCTCCAAATATATTCCAAGAAGATTGCAGATGACCAAGAGAATCCTGAACGGCGATGAAGCCATGGCCTTCGGGGCGCTGGCCGCCGGAGTTAGCCTCGTAACAAGCTATCCTGGATCGCCAAGCTCAGGAACAGTCGAAACGATCATCGGCCTGGCGGATCAGCACGGAATTTATGTGGAATGGTCGAGCAATGAAAAAGTGGCCCTGGAGATAGCCATTGGAGCATCGATAGCCGGGCGCCGAGCCTTGGTGTGCACAAAGAGCGTCGGCTTAAACGCGATGGTCGATCCGCTTATGGCTCTCAATCTGACTCCTGTGCGCGGCGGATTGGTAATCCTTCTCGGCGACGACCCCGGAGGATACGGATCTCAAAATGATCAGGATTCTCGCCCCCTGGCAAGCCTGATCGAAATGCCGATGATGGAGCCCGCTGGCCCGGCCGAAGGCTACGCGATGATGCGGGAGGCCTTTGATATTTCGGAGAGATTCGGGAGCGCGGTGATTATCCGGGAAACTCGAGCCTTTACGCAGCAAACAGAGGAAGTCCCCTTTTCAGACGTGAGCCATGGCCCCGCAAATCTCGGCTTCGTCAGGGAACCATGGAGGTTTGTCCCGGTCCCCTTAAACGCCGTCGAGAAACACAGGGATTTGCATAAGAGGATCGAAGCCCTGAGCGCGTGGGCCAACGCTGCACCATTTAACCAGGTCTCAGGCGCCGGTTCGAAGGGCATCATCAGCGTCGGATTTGCACACCGGAAATTGCTTGACGTGATGGGAGACAAGGATTCGGCCGGATTTCGCCTGCTCAAGCTCGGGGTCCTTTATCCGTTGCCGAGAAAAACCGTTGCCGAATTCCTCCGGGTTTGCCGTGAAATCCTGGTTATTGAGGAGACTGAGCCTTACCTGGAAAACCAGATCAAGGCGATCGCTCATGATCATGGGTTCCCGATCAAGATCTATGGGAAACCGAGCAAACACCTCAGCCGCGAAGGGGAACTCTTCCGTTGGCAGATTCAGAATGCTTTGACTGAATTCTTCCCGGGATTTATTCCCGGACGAGAATACCAGGAAGAGAACGAAAGGGAGGAGAGGCCGAAAAAGGAAAGCCACTGCACAAACTGTCGCTATGACGAAATCCTCGACAAGTTGGAGGAGGCGGCCGGGAGTCTGGGGCAAAAGCCGATCCTCATCGGAGACCCGGGTTGTCTGGTCACGGTGGCGGACAGGCTGGATGCCAAATACGCTCTCGGTTCGGCGATCGGAGTTGCTGACGGGATGAGCAAGGCGGGGATAAGCGAACGCGCTATAGCGATATTTGGAGACTCATCGTTCTTCCATTCCTCGCTGCCGGCCATCTGTAATGCTGTCCACAATCAAAGCAAGATCCTGATGATCGTCCTCGACAACAAGGCCACGGCGACCTCGGGATTCCAGCCTCATCCCGGAGTGGCGCGAAACGCGTTGGGGAGAGGGGCCCCCGCCCTGGACATCGAGAGAATCGCCAGGGCCTGCGGAGTCCGGCACATTCTCACATCCGGGTTGGACGACCCTGGTTCGCCCCTCGACAAGACATTCCGGGATGCCCTGAGCCTTCAGGAGCTGGCTCTGGTTATTGTCCGATGCTGATGAGAATTGCGCCGGTCAGCCGACGATGACAATGTGAATCCTTACGGTTAGATGCGAGTCAGCTTATTTTTCTTGGGAAATCTTTCTAAGATACGCCTGGATGCTTTGGTCTTCCGCCTTATGGGTCCCAGCCAGCCAACTCAGCCACTCCCTCTCTAGGTCCTGGATGGGCTTACCAAAGGCTTTTTGCCATGTGTCTTCCTTTTCTTTCTGATCTGAGGACCGGCCTTCGAGGGTGTAGGCCTCTTTGAAATTCTTTAGACCATAGGTTTCGAGAAGAAAACCGACAAAAGATCCTGCGGCGGGATAGCCAACCTCCGTCTTTGGACCGGGGTAGCCGATGTCGAACGTCAGCATTTCTTTTAGCCGAAAAAGCTTATTTTGTTTCATAAATTCAATCGTCCGGCGATCATTTTTATCTTTATCCTCAGCGAGAGCTTCTGTGTACCTCCCGACCCCTTCTGCGAGAAACGATGATGAATCTCCCCAATTGAGACCGGTCAGGATGTGAGCATTTTCATGCACTGCCAGAGGGAAACTCGGTCGTCCGCCTTGGTGGACCATGAAGGTCCCTTCTCCGGTGGCCCAGCCGAATCCCCAATGATGCGTATAGAAAATCTTAGAGTCAAAATCTCGAAAATAAACGACAAAGAGCCTCTGCCATTTGAGATCTTTCTCTTTCTGGAAAATTCTCATAAGAAAGGCCAGAGCCTTTTCATTGACGCTCGCCAGCTCGTCCATCTGCTTGCCGGGTATTGATTCTTTGAGATATCGGAAAAGAAAATTTTCGGTTTCGGCTTTGTCAAAATTCCCCTTTATTCTGAGCGCCAATCTGGAAATGAGCTCCTGCGATTGAGCGGGCTTCTTGGACTCTTCCCAATCCTTCAAAAAAGAATTGCCGTCCAGTCCGGCGCTGGCCAAAATATTCAAAGCTGAATTCTTGGTGATCGTGATCACGGGAATATCCGGGATGTCTAGTTCTTTTTCGTAGCTAAGAGTCAAGAAGGGATATTCTTCCTTTACTGAGAAAAGAACGACGGCCGCTGCTTTTCTTGAAGCAGCTTCGGCGATCCGCTGGGTGAGCGGACATTCCGCTCCGAGTTTTTCCTCTACGGCATCAGAAAAGTCATAGCAGAACACAACAATCTTGCCTGAAACATCGATATTTCCAGGCGTGTCATCCGCCCTCCTTCCGACATAGGAGTTCCAGACATTTTCCCCTGCAATCCCGTTTCCAATGAATACGAGGGACCCATCGACGGCGACGTCCTTTCCATAGTTTTCCGTGCCCAGGGGCGCATGATAAAAACTGGCGCTGACCACCGGCAAAAATGGAATTCTCTGTCGCGATCCTCCTTGCTGATAGATATGGCATTGGGCCCACGACAATTCTGTTTGAGGATTATAATAGTATTGGATCTTTGGACCTTGTGCCCGCAACTCCGGGCAGAGAATAAGAAGTGCGAAATAGAGTGTTGTTAGACTGATTGCTCTTGACGCAGGCAACCTAAAAAATCTGTTCATTCCCGTAATAATCCTTCTTAATATCATATACCAGCGGCGCCAGGAAAAGGTTGCTCCTTGTTCTTCTACGATCCGAACCAACGGGAATTAATGACTCTCGAAGAACTTAAGATAATGGCGGAAGACGAACGGATCGAATTCGATTCCATGATCAACCTCAGGCCGAGCCTAAGGAATCGGATCCGAGGGGGGACGACCCGGGAATTCAACAAAAGGCCCTCGATAGAGCTTCGGATAATGTCTATCGTTCCAGCGATCAAAACTGGAAAAACTATTTTGGCGACTTCAACTGTGCGCCAAATAACCGCTCGCGGAGTAGCGCCGAACAGTGAACGAGATTATTTTTGGGCCAGTTTTTTCTTGGTATACTCGATGAGGCCGCCGGCCTCGAGGATTCCGATCACCGACTCGGGAAGGGGCGGGAATTTGAAAGTCCCCTTGGTCGTGATGATCTTGCCCTCCGCAAAATCAATCTCCATCTCGTCCCCCGTCTCGACTTGGTCCACGGCTTCGGGACACTGAAGGACAGGCAGCCCCAGGTTGATGGCATTCCGAAAATAGATCCGGGCGAAGGACCTGGCCACCACGGCCTGGACTCCGGCGTATTTGAGGCAGGCCGCCGCCTGCTCCCTTGAGCTTCCGCAGCCGAAGTTTTTCCCGGCGACGATCACATCTCCCGGCTTCACTTTCTGGGCAAACTGGGGGTCGAGATCTTCGAGGGCGTGCTTGGCCATCTCCGCCGGCGGCATGAGCGTGTAGGTATATTTTCCCGGAAAAATGACGTCGGTGTTGACGTCATCCCCATACTTCCAGATTCTTCCTTTGTTCATAGGTATTTCCTCGGGTCGGTGATTTTCCCTTCCAGAGATGAGGCGGCTACGGTGGCCGGCGAGGCCAGGTAAATTTCTGAATCGCGGCTCCCCATCCTCCCCTTGAAATTGCGGTTGGACGTGCTGAGGGCCACCTCTCCGGGCGCCATAATCCCCTCGTGGGCGCCCAGGCAGGGCCCGCAGCCGGGGTTGAGGATAACGCAGCCCGATTCGGCGATGACCGCGAGAATCCCCTTCTTCAGAGCTTCCCGGTAAACTTCCCAGGATGCCGGAAGGACGAGGACTCTGACTCCCGGATGGACCTTTCTTCCTTTCAGAATCCTGGCGGCCACGGCCAGGTCCTCGACCCGGCCGTTGGTGCACGTTCCGATGACGCCCTGATTGAATTTCTTGCCTTCAACCTCAGTCACGGGCTTGACGTTGTCAACGGTATGAGGGCAGGCCAGTTGTGGCACGAGGTCGGAGATATCGTATTTCAAAATAGATTTATATTGCGCATCTGGATCGGACTTGATGACTTCGTACTCGCCCTTGGCCCTCCCTTTGAGCCACTCGAGCGTCACCTCGTCCGGCTCAAAATAGCCGTTCTTGGCGCCCATCTCGGCCGACATATTGGCCAGGACGAAACGGGAACCGAGGCTGAATTTCTTTCCCGCCTTGCCGGCGAATTCCACGGCCTTATAATCGGCCATGTCCGCTCCGCCGTCGCCGATGATCTTGAGAATGACATCCTTGGCGTAGACTCCCCGCGGCAATTTCCCCTCGATCTCGATCCGGATTGTCTCCGGAACCCTGAGCCAGATCTCATCCGTCGCCCAGACCGAGGCCGCCTCCGTCCGGCCGATGCCCGCGGCAAAAGCTCCGAAGGCTCCGTAGCTCGGCGTGTGGGAGTCGCTCCCGACGATCAATTTCCCGGGAAGAGCGAACCCGTTCTCGGTAAAAACCTGGTGGCAGATTCCCTGGTTGATGTCGTAAAAGTTCGGGATCTTCTGCTCGGCCACGAATTCCCGGATGATCTTGTGATTCTGGGCGTATTTTTCTTCGGAAGCCGGGACGATATGGTCGAGGACGATGACGATCTTTTCCGGCGCCCTGACATTCTTGATTCCGAGTTTCTTGAACTCCTGGATGATGGCCGAAGCGTTGTCGTGGGAGAGGATGTAATCCGGGGAAACGGTGACGACTTCCCCGGCCTGAACCTCTTTTCCCGCTTTGCGGCCGAGCACCTTCTCAGAAAATGTTTTCCCCAACTTCTCCTCCTTCCCTCGCTCAATCCTTCAAGACATCGAAGTTTACGAAATCGGCATGGTTGACGATGATGGCCTCGATCGTCCGGCGAGTCCCGTCCCCCTCCTTGGAATGGGCGGCGATGATGTGGATGATCTCCTGAGGCAGCTCGAACTGGTAAGCAAAGGCGGCTCCCGAGATCGGGTGGCGGAGGAGCTTTCCTTCCCGGCTCTGGACGAATTTTCCGCCTTCTTTTCTGTATTCGAACAGCTTGCCGACGTCATGGAGAAGGGCGCCCGAAAGGAGATAGTCCTGATTGATGGGCACTTTCCCCTCATAGGATTCGAGGATGACTTCTCCGATCCGGAGCGAAACGAGAGTCACCGCCCGGGTGTGTTCGACGATGTTGACTGGAGTCTTCTGGATCAGGAGGGTAAAGGGCATCTCCTTCAGGTCGTCGATCGTCCAGCCGCTCTTTTTTATCGCCTCGTCCCAAACCTTGATCGTCTTTTCCTGGAGCTCAGGATTCTTGATCTTCAGGAATTCGGGCATCAATTTCAGAAGCTCTTTTCTCACTTAAACCTCCCTCTCCCCCGGCCCGTCATATTCAAAGTCGGCCGGGTGGATTTTGCGCATCGGCTTCATCCTGGTCTGCTCTTCATGGATGTGGGCGACCAGCCCGGGCACGCGGGCGATAATGAAAAATGCGTTCCCGATCTCGGGTGGAATTCCCAGGTCGCAGAGGAGGGCGGCGATGGCGCCGTCGACATTGATCGGGAGAGCCTTGCCGAGCTGCTCCTTGAGCGCCTCCTCGACTTCGCGGGCGATCCGGACATGCAGGCCGGCCAGCCTGAGGTCTTCGGCCAAGCCAAAGAGTTTCTTGGTCCGCGGGTCCTGGGTGTGCATCCTGTGGCCGAACCCGGAAGCCCGCTTACCGCTTTCCTTGAGCTCTTTCAAAAATTCGGCCACTGCCTCTTTTTCGGAGATTCCCTTATCGCCCATTTTTTTGGCAATCTTCAGGAACTGGCGCATCCCTTCCTCGATCGCGCCTCCGTGAAGCCTGGAGATGGCCAGGACACCGGCCGCGATGGCCGAATTGAGCTCAGCGCCGGTCGAGGCGACAGTTCTCGCCGCAAGGGCCGAGGGTGGGCTGGCACCATGATCCACTGAAGAGACGAAGATGGCATCGACCAGCCTTCCGACCTCCGGCGACGGAAACTCCCCCTTGAGCACAAGGTAGATGGCCTGGGCAAACGAGATTTTGCCCATAAGTTTGTCGATCGCATAGCCGCGCAGGCTGATCTTGTTCGGTTCGACTTTGGTTATCCCTGTCTTCCAGTGCAGGTCTTCCATGATGATGACTCCTTCGCCTTTCTTATTTTTTTATGATTTCGAGGGCCTTCTTGGGGATGTCGGCGATCGCGTCGACGACGTGGACGCCCGCCTCACGGAGCCTCTTGACTTTGGTTTCGTAGGACCCGCGCGTCCCTTCGACGATTGCCCCGGCATGGGAAAACCGGGTGCCTGACTTGGCTGCTTTGCCTCCTATGTAGGCGATCAGGGGCTTGGTAAATTTTCTCTGCTCGATCAAGTCGGCGACCCGCTCCTCTTGGGTGGAGCCGATCTCGCCGAACATGACGGCCAGTTCGGTCTCAGGGTCTTGCTCAAAAAGCTCGATGATTTCGGGGTGGGAGAGACCGATGACGGCGTCGCCGCCGACATGGACAATCGTCGTCTGCCCGAGTCCTGCTTCGGTCAGGTAGTAGGAAATAGCCGAGGTCATCCCGCCGCTCCGAGAAGTGACGCCGATCTTCCCGGGCCGGAACCATTCGCGGGCCCGCTCGGCCCGGCCGCCGATCATGCCCAGGACCGCTTTTCCCGGGCTGACAAGTCCGAGGGTGTTCGGCCCGACAAAATTCGCGCCCCTTTCCCTGGCGAAAGCGGGTGATCTCCAGGACATCGTAGATCGGGACGCGGTCAGGGACGATGACCAGCAGCTTAACGCCGGCGTCGATCGCCTCGAGGGCGGCATTTTTGACCAGGGTCGCCGGAATGAAGATGACGCTGATATCGACCGGTCCGAGCTTCTCCCAGACCTCTTCGACCGAGTCAAAAACCGGGATCCCGTAAACCTCCTGGCCGGCGCGGCCCGGAGTGACCCCGGCAACGACATTGGTCCCGTAATCCTTCATCAGCTGGGCGCGGACCATCCCCTCGCGTCCGGTAATCCCCTGGATAACGACTCTTGATTTCTCGTCGACTAAGATGGCCATTCTTTGCTCTCTTTCTTTTTAAAGAATCCTTGGGCCGGTTCAGTCCGCCCCGCCCTTCTTGACCAACTTGTCCCGGTACTCTTTCAGACCCGGAATCGGAAGATTGATCAGGATCGCTTCCTGTTCGTGGAACGTGCAGAAGATCTCGCAGGCCAGGCATTCCGTGCACTTGCCTTTTTTGGCCTCTTCCCTGGTGATCGCCAGGACCGGAAGCTCGTTCTCGAGCTTCAGAACCTTATAGGCGCAGGCGGGGACGCATCCCTTGGTCTTGCAGCGGGGACATTTGCTGTGGTCGAAATAGAGCTTGCCGGTGATCGAATCAAAAGCGTAGGCGCCTGAAGGAGGGGTGGGCTCTTCGATCGGACTGACCTCATGGGCGATGCCATGGTTTTCGCCGACCAGCTCTTCCAGCCGCCGGGCGCAGAACTCGGGCGAATCGTCTCGGCCGTAACCTTCTACTTTCCCTGGGACATCTTTGAGATAGGTCCCAAGGATCTCGATCGCCTTTTCCTCATAATTGCCCCCCAGTCTGATCACCGCCGGGATCCTCAATCTTTCCTCATGAAAAGCCTTGACCATCCCGCGGGCCGAATGGAACTGCTCCTGGCTGGCGACCCCGGACCCGGAGGCGAAATAGCCGATGATATTGGGCTGGGAGAGAATGACCTTGGCCGCGCGATAGACCTTGCTCGCCGGCGGGTTACCGCTGGTATCGCAATAATTCGCCAGCTTGAAGCCTTTGTTCAGGACGGCGTCCATGGACATCATCGACCCGCCGCCGCCGGCGCCGTGAAAGCCGATGACCCTCTCCCCCTTTGCGATCTGGTCCTGCATCTGGAAGAAGTAGAAAGTCCCGCGGTAATCCTTCTCTTCGACCTTATAGGCGATTTTCTCGAGCTCGGAGGGCGGCCGGTTGAACTCCCGGGCCACCTCGATTCCCAACTCGGGATGGCGGAAGACCGCATAATCATCGACCGTCAGGTGACAGTCGGCCGCGTAGACTTCGCCTTCCTCGGTCAGGACGAGCGGGTTGACTTCCGCCGAGCGGGCGTCATTCGCCCGGGCGACTTTATAGAGCTTAGTCAGGACGTCGGTCAATTTCTGAGCCGGTTCTCCAGATATCCCGGCTCTGCGGACGAGATTGCGCGCCTGGAAATCGCGAAGGCCCGTCAGGATGTCGACGCAAACCTTGGAGATCTTCTCCGGATGCTGCCGGGCGATCTCTTCAACGCCGGTTCCGCCGATCGAACTGAAGATGAGAAGGGGGCATTTTTGGGCATCGTCGATGACCAGGCCGGCAAAATACTCTGACTTGATCTTGAGCCTCTCTTCGACCAGGACCCGGTCGATGAGGAAATTCTTGGCTTTCATGCCCAGGAGCTGGCGGGCCTTGTCTTCGGCCTCCTGCGGGGTCGAGGCGAACTGGATCCCGCCCAGCCCGGCCCGTCCCGTCACCCAAGCCTGGATTTTGAGCACGACCGGCTTGCCAATTTTTTCGGCCACCGCCCGTGCTTCGGCGGGTGAAAAAGCAACGGCTCCTTCGGGTGTCCGAATTCCTCCATCTCGGAGGAGTTTTTTGCTCTGGTATTCGTAAAGTCTGGCCACGCTGCCCTCTCTTTCGTCCCTCATATTATTGGAATATGAGGGTCCAAAGTCAACTTCGCAAACTTTTTACAAAATCTTGACAGCTTCTTAACAACTCAATCACAAAACAATGCTAGATTATCTCCGGAACATATGGCTATGTTCGAACAGATGGCAGTCCCGTTGCGATGCAGCAGCATCGGCATCGGATTTGGGATGCATTCTTAATTTTGATCAGGAAAACGGGATACGGCTTGACAGGCTCACTCCGGGAGCTTATTGTTAAGCCAAAGCATTTGAAAGGGGAGGTCAGCATGGCCAAAAAAATTGTCTGTGTTATCACTCTTTTGTCTTTCATCCTCTTGAATTTATCTTGTGTCATTCACACGACAGGGAAAAAACCCGTCACCGAAGTCGAAGGGAAAAGATGTCCAGATCCTGGGCGTGGTAAAGACCTCGGGAGAATATCTCCAGTTTCCAGAAGGCCATCCCGGTCGAATCCAGCAGGATGGAATTGAGGGCACAAGGATGCATTACCAGAACGGTCGAGCTGGACAAAGGCTGAGATCCAGAATCCACTAAAAGGTTTAAGAACGGGGCGATCTAAGAATTAACAATGAAAGACGGCAGGACCTTCCATGATATCACGTCTAAAGAAGTCGGAAATAAGGTCATCGTTTTAGTGACCGCTCTGGAACGCATTCTCATCCCGTTCTCTGAAGTGGAAATGGTTTAGGTTAGGAAAGTTGATCCAGGGCATGACACTTCTGGCTACGGTCGGAGGCATTGCTGGCACTCTCCTTGTTGTCTGTCGGCATCATTCTCTTGACCAAGGAGTCCTGCCCGTTTATCTACTCTTACGACGGGGCAAGATACATCTTTGACGCGGAGCCTTATGGTGGTGCCACCTGCCCGGGTTTAAAGAGGACGGAATGGTGCCGCCTCGAATATCTCAAAGAGGTGAATGGCCGATACAGAATTCTTCTCAAGAATGAAGTGGATGAAACTCAATACACGGACGAACTCAAATTGGTTGTCATCGACCATCCGAGGGGGACCAAAATAGTTCCCGACGAAGCGGGCAAAATGCATACCGTCGCCCATCCTCTCGTCCCTGTGAGGGCTTATGACGGAAAAGGCAGAAACATCCTGCCGCTCGTCACTCAAAATGACTGGCTATTTTGGCAAACTAGGACTCAAGAGAAAGACCCTGAAAGCAGCAAGGGCCTGAAGGACGAGTTGGTCTTTGAATTTCCCAAACCGGAAGGTGCCAGACAGGCAAAGCTTATATTCAATGGCTGCAACACCCTGTGGGGCTCTCAGATGTTGAAGCGGTCGCTCGAACTCTACGGCAACAAAGTCCAGGATTGGTATGCCGAGGTCAATGCGCACGGCCCCGCTTTTAATCGGATGAATTTCTGGAACACCCGGGAGGAGCTCTACCGCCTTCAAATTCGTGTTGAAACCCCGGCTGGATGGAAGTCGAAAGGCGCCGTCGTCGGGGGCGGACCATTTGTATCGGAGGACAAGGCGTACATTCTCGACCTGGGCGACTCCGAGGCGATACCCTCAGAATAAAACTGACTCCGCCCGCCACGTTCTGGATGATCAATTACCTTGCTGTTGACTACACGGAAGATTTACCTGTTCGAACCCACCGAAATCTCGCCCCTCAAGGCAACGGACGGCTCAGGAACGGATATCGGAGAACTCATGTTGAGCACGGACGATTCTTATCTCGTCATGCCCCACATCGGCGACACGGCCGAGTTTGTTTTTCTCGCTCCGGCTCCGCGAGCCGATCAGGAGCGCTCGATTTTTGCCAAGGCCAGCGGCTATTATGATATCCACCTTCAGGCAACAGGAGAGCCGAGGTGGGACATCCTGAATAGGTTCGGCTCGGAACCTGGATTTACGATCCAATACGCCCTGAAAGAATATTTGAAATGGAGGCAGGAAAACCCGACGTCAGCTCAAATCAAGTGACGGCCTCCTATGTCCGTGGAAAAACTCAAATTCTACACCGGCTGGAAAGCTCTTCTTGTTCTGATCAAGGTGAGGGCTCACCTCTTGGGGCGCTATTGGCAGAGAAAAAAATATCCGCTCTTTATCCTCGATCCGGCTAAGGGAGGCTTGCTCAAAACTTACCAGATCCAAAAAGAGTTGAGGTTGAAAAAAATCGTAAAATTCAACGGCTCTTATTATTTTGCCCTGTCGATTCCGAAATTTCCTTCGAGGCCGTATGACCACATGCTGGCCAAGGGCGGACTGAATATCATGGCTGCGGGGACTCCTTACAAATCGCAGATTGACATCGCCATTCTGGCCACGACCTCGCGATGCCATTACCATTGTCGGCATTGTTATGAACATTTCAATCTGGCCTCTGAAAATTCCGTGCCCGTCGAACGCTGGAAAGAAGTTGTCCGAGAGCTCCAGGAAACGGGCGTCAACATCATCACTTTTTCAGGGGGCGAGCCGCTGTTGGATTTCCAGTGCCTGATTGAGCTCATAGAATCAGGCGACAAGGATCTATCTGAGTTCCATATTCATACCGCCGGATGCGACCTGACCCTGGAAAAGGCAGAACGGCTCCGTCAGGCCGGTCTCAGTGCCGCGGGGATCGGGCTCGACGACGTCGTCCCGGTGCGTAATGATGCCGGGCGAGGCTTTCCCGGAGCTTTCGATGAGGCGGTTCGAGCCGTTCAACGGTTTCAGCAGGCCGGCATTTTTACCTACATCAACATGTGCTTGACCAAGGAGCTGGTCCGGGCGGGAGATCTATGGAAGTACGTCGAACTCGGCAAAGACCTCGGCGTCGGCGCCATCCGTCTCCTTGAGCCGAAACCCTATGGCGGATATTTTGGCCAAGCGGCTGATGATTTGTTTTCTGAAGACGACAGGAAAGCAGTCACGGAATTCTTTGAACAAGTGAATTCTGGTAAGAGATTTCGGGAGTTTCCGCTGCTTTCCTACGAAGCTTATTTCGAGGATCCGAGACGACTGGGCTGTTTGATGGGAGGACACTCGCAAATCTACATCGACAGCCGGGGAAATGTTGAACCTTGCGTTTTTCTCCCGGTGTCCTTCGGCAACATCCAAAAAGAAGACTTCTCGGAAATCTACAAACGAATGAGAAAAGCCATCCCCTACCCCCTTCATGGGCGGTGCCCGTCTCTCCAGATGGCTGGAAATAATCGGCGCCAAAAACAATCAAGGCATTGCCTTGCCGATTCCTTTTGGAGAGTTAGAACGAGAGTGGGACAAGATGTATCAAAATGCGGGGCCTGGCCGAGCCCATAAAAAAAGGGAGACGGAAACCTCTCCGTCTCCCTTGGATTGAGCCTGACTTGCTTTCCCTGACGCTCACTCCAGCCAGACTTTGACCAGCTCGTCTTCCTCGTAAACCTCGATGAGGGCCATCGGGCCGACTTTCTTCAGTTCCGTTAACAGCTCTTCGAAATTGATGTTGCAGTGTTCGTCGTGGATCCGAAGATTCTTGTTGTCGGCGCATTTGACGAAAGCCTCGACGAGCGCGAGGGGCAGCGTGATTTTGACTTTGTCTTTGTTGGTCTTGGTGTCCGTGACCAGGACCTTGAACCACTTCACTTCCTTGCCCGGCTCGTAGTTGGGGTTCTCCTTGACGGCTTTCTTGATCGCCTGGAGATCATCGTCCCGGGTCCCGGCGAGGCCGAAGTTTGTCAGCAGGAAGGCCAGGCTGACGATTGCCAAGACGATCAATGCGGATTTTCTCATCTTTCTCCTCCTGAGATTTATTCAATCCAGATTTTTATGGTTTTGCCTTCGCTCGAAATGGTGATGATATTTCCTTTCGTCCTTGTGAGATCCCTCCTCAGTTTGGTTAAGTCATAGCCCTTCTTGATCAAGGCTTCTCTATTCTCCTCAACGATGGAGCTCAGCGCCAAGTCGGCCAGGGCCCAGGGGAGGTTGATCGAGACCTCTTCTCTCTTGGTCCGCTCATCATAGACTCTGATCTTCAGCACCATAGCCTCGCTCCCAGGGCCGGCCTCCTCCACGTCCCTCAGCGCGTCCGGGGCAACCCGGAGCAGGGCGATCCTGGCCCTGTCCTTGAGTTCCTGATCCTTTTCATCTTCAATGATTTGCTTGAGGACGGGGACGCTTTTTGAGGCCAGGGCCTTATCCTCCACGAAACTCAGTTTGTAAGCGGCATAATATTTGACGACTCGGTTCGAGCTATCAAGCCGTTTGACGATTTCATTGGCGTAAGAGCGTTCTCCCCGGCTGCACAGTTCAAAGGCAAGGTTGATCATCGAGGTCTCGGCTTCTTCGATCAGACTTCGGTTTCGGTCTCTGAGCTCGAGGAAACTCTGGAGGGCCTTCAGGGCTTCTTTCTCCTTGCCCTTTTGTTCGCCAAGGCACTTGGCCCGGTAGAAAACCGCCTGCGAGTAGAGGGGGCTCTGGGGATAGGCTTTGATGAATTCCTCAAGTTTTGCCTGCGCGTCTTCCCATTTTTCATCGAAAATGAGGAGTTTCGCCTCCTGGAAAGACTTGTCCTCGGCTTGAGTCTGGGCATAGCCGCCGACAAACAGAGCTGCCCAGAATATGACGGCAGCCAGGCTCATGATTTTTTTCATCTTAAACCTCACTTTTTTGGAGCTCCTTCTTGACCAGGTTGATCTTGAGCAGGAGCTGCCTCTCTTGGATGAGCTTCTGGATCCTCTGGAGCTCGACCTCGGAAAGGCCGCTGCTCATCTGGGACAGTTCGTAAAAGAGCACTTCGATCTGGTCGCAGATCTGTTTGGCCTTGGCCATCTGGAACTTATCCAGCTGGGAATCAAGATATCTCTTCTTCGAGAGCAGGTCTTTAGCCTGGGCCGTCGCATAGGTCCCCTGCCCCAATCGGGCCTCGCGGGCAGGGACTTGGACAAAGTCCAGAAGAACGTATTGGCTTTTCTCCAGGTAATCCAGGGTCTCACGCCTGGCCATCTCGAGCTCGACCTTCTCCACAAATTCTTTGGAAGCAAAGAGCTTCTCTCCGCGGCCGGGACTCGAGAGACCCGGTTTCAACACGAGATAGGCCCCCAAGATTCCGATGAGAATACCGGCGGCGACGCCGGCATAGAACGGCCGCAGGCGCGGCCGGAACTTCAATGCCAAGAATCGACCCCACCTTGGTCTTCGACCCGGAGCCGCCTCGTTCCGGAAGGCCGCCTCGGTCACCTGATCGGCCAGGGCCTCCCAATCCACGGACAAAGCGGCACGATCGATCTCCTCTTTGACCGAATCCACCGCCTTTTTGACATCCCGAAGCTCTTCGAGCTCACCCAAGCTATCCGTGCAGGCGTCCAGTTGGCGTTTCAAACGTTCCTCGCTCTCTCGATCCAATTTGTGGCCGAGAGACATCACCAAACCTTCTTTCCGATTCCGGTGTTTTTTCATGTCTGGACTCCCAAATACGGCCTCATGAGTTTTCTCATGTTTTGGAGCGCCTTGAAGTGGAGGGACTTGACCGTTCCCTCCGAGATATGCAGGATCTGGGCGATTTCGTTGTATTGGAACTCATTGTAATGCTTCATCACAAAGACCAGCCGCTGCTTTTCGGCCAGCCTGCCGGTGCACCGGTCGAACAGCCTCTTGAGGTCCAAGGAACGCTCAGCGTCACGGCCGGCCGGAGCGACGAGCCGCAGCTCGTCGAGGCTCTGGTCGCTTTCCATTTCTTTTCTTTTGCTGTGATTCCTGCGGTAATAATCAACACACAGATTCTTGGCGATCTGCATCAGCCAGCCCTGAAAATTCTTGCCCTTTTCGTACATGGCTATCTTTTCATGGAGCCTCAAAAAAGTCTCCTGGACGATGTCCAGGGCATCTTCCCTGTTCCTGAAAAAGGAAAAGGCCAGGACAAAGACCTTTTTCTGGTACAAGAGGACCAGCTCCCGGAAGGCCTCGCGGTCGCCGGCTTTGATTTTTTCGATAAGGATAGACACATCTTCATGTTCTTTCAGTCTCGTGCTTTCCATTCCGGGTTCTGTCAGTGCCTGCAAAACAACCTACCACAAATCTCCTATCTCAGCCAGATGAGGATCTTGTTGCGGTCATCGTCTACGGAGACAAGGAGCCCCGGCCCGAACTGGCCCAGATGTTTCAGGGCCTTCCAATCCAGCTCGTAGCGCTCCCTATAATGGGAATAATGATCATGTGCGTCGGCCTCGATCCCGGCCTCGAGGGCGAGATCGACGATCCAGAGCGGAACTCTCAGGCGAATCAATTCCCGGGAAGAGCTGTCGTGGATCATCAGGCAGAGCTTGGTCGGCCTCCCGTGACGGCCGGGATAATCCTGTTCGATCTTTTCAATCTCCTGCAGGGCCCGGTCGAAACGGGACGACGGATCATGGACACCCCTCTCGATCTGAACGTTGAGACAGGCCGTCAGGAAGAGAGGAAGCACCAAAATCCCCAGGACCCTCGCGGCTCGTGGTAACTTTTTCATATCGAACCTCGCGGAATCATCTTCAAAAGCTACTACGAATGATTTTTTGAAAAGGTTCACTCTCTCAAAAAAGTCAATCTCGCATAGCTCGGTCATCTGGTCAAGTCTCGTCTTTTTCATCGGAAAAGACATTTAACTAAGAGGAGTGACCGACTCATGATGAATTGGCCAATAAGGATTGCGATTCTTAAGTGTGTGCTTGTTCTATCTTCGGATCGGATGGGCCAATCGGCCACGGCGAGCTCGAAATTATATCTCGAATCGTCTGGTTACCGCAATCCGAGCAGAAAGTGAGAGCATCGGTTTGACCTAACTCAAGCACCCTCACGGCTCACTGTTTCTTTGACGATGACGAAATGGCGAGACGACGAGATAGACGTTTTTTATAGAGATTTCCCTCTTACAAGAAATCTCCTGGGAAAAGGAATTTCTTAGCGGGAGGTCAGAAAGTTATGAAAAAATATAATTAAAATTTCCGAAATCCTCTTCTCTCTCCCCCGCCCATCGGCCGCCGGTCGCCTGTCTTTTCGGTCCGGGGTCTGGCGTCGTTGACGATGATTTTGCGCCCGTCAAACTCGGTGCCGTTCAGCTTGTTTTTGGCTTCCGCGGCGGATTCGGGGCTGGTCATTTCGATAAAACCAAATCCGCGTCCTTGGATGATGTTGACCGAGGTAACCTCTCCGTACGTCGAAAAGAGCTCTTTCAGCTTTTCGTCGGTGGACTTGTAATTCAGGTTACCCACATACAATTTTTGTACAGACATAAAAAAAACCTCCTTGACCTCTCGCCGTCGTCTCCCTCAATATGCGGATTGAGTTGTGCGATAAGGAGAGTCGCATTATTTTTGCATAAGCTCAAAACAAAAATCAAGAATTATTTATTCGACGCGCAGAGCAAGGAGTTCGGAGGGGAGGCGCCCAAAAAAATGATATCTATTGTTGCTTTTCATCGGGGCTCTGTTGACGGAAAAACTTATGAAACAGACAACTCGATTTTGAACGTCGCGGGGCGCGGGACCGCATGTTTCAAAATTCCATCGAGAAGGGATTTCTGGTATATTCTTAATATCCGCACCGGTGCCAGACCAGAGCCGTCCGTTTCCGTCGCGGGGAGCATGAAAAGGAGAAACCATGAAAAAAAGCACTTATGTTTTGATCATCCTCTTGATTTTCATCGTGCTGGCCGGGGCGGCGGCGTTCTCCTTTTTCTATTTCGAGCTCGCGGGACCTCCGGTCCGCGTCCCGACCCGCTCCTATCTGGAGATCTCTCTCTCCGGCGACCTCCAGGAATACCAGGCGCCGGATTTCTGGACGCGGATTCTTATGCCGACCCGGAAGCTTTCGATGTACGACCTCTGGATGAACCTCAGGAAGGCCAAGGTCGATTCCCGGATCAGGTCCCTCGTCGTCCGGCTCGGTCCGCTCAATTGTAACTGGGCGAAGATCTCCGAACTCAGGGAGGCGGTCCTTGATTTCCGGACTTCAGGCAAAAGAGCCTATGCTTATATCGACGAAGCCCCTCAATTCGACAAAGAATATTACCTGGCGACGGCGTTTGACCGAATCATTCTGCACCCGTTGGGATGGCTCGGAATCAACGGCATCGGCGGCTACGTCCCTTTCTTCAAGAAGGCTCTCGACAAGCTGGGCATCGAGGCCGAGGTCGAGCACGTCGAACAATACAAGACGGCCTTCAGCATGTTCACCGAAAAGGGGTTCACTCCGGCGCACAAAGAAATGATGGAATCCATCTACGGCGACATCTTCGCCGAATATGTGGGGACCGTAGCCAGAGCCAGAAAGAAGAGCGAAGAGGAGGTCAGGGCGCTCATCGACCAGGCCTTCTTCCAGGGAGAGAACGCGGTCAAGGCGGGACTCGTGGATGACCTCCTTTATGAAGACGAACTGGAGAAGCTGCTCAGAGAAGGAGGCGTCACTCTCCAGAAAATCGATCACGACGAATACGCTCGCCTCAGCCCCGCCGCAGTTGGATTGGACCAGGGAAAGAAGGTCGCTCTGATCTATGGGATGGGGGCCATCGTGGGCGGCGAGAGCACTTTTCAAATGATGGGCAGCGACAGCGTGACCCGCTGGATCAGGACGGCGAGGCAGGATCCCTCCATCGCGGCCATCGTCTTCAGGGTCGATAGCCCCGGCGGCTCGGCCATCGCTTCGGACGTTATCTGGAGGGAAGTGACTCTGGCCAAGAAAGCGAAGCCCTTCATCGTCTCAATGTCGGATGTCGCCGGATCGGGCGGCTATTGGGTTTCGATGGCGGCGCACAAGATCGTCGCCCAGCCGCAGACCCTGACGGGTTCGATCGGCGTTGTCTCCGCGAAATTCAACGCGGCCGGGCTTTTTGAAAAGCTGGGGATCACCGCAGAAAAGATCGCCTACGGCAAGGAGGCGGACATATTCTCCCCATTTCGAGGCCTGCGGCCGGAAGAAAAACAACTTCTCAAGCAGCAGATCCTCTGGATCTATGACCAATTTTTGACCAAAGTCGCCACGGGCCGGAACATGACCAAGGAGGAAGTCGATAAAATCGGGAAGGGCCGCGTCTGGACCGGACACGAGGCCCGAGAGTTAAAACTCGTCGACGAAATCGGGGGCTTGTCCAAGGCGCTTGAGCTGGCCAAGAAACTGGCCGGGATTGCTCCGGATGAGGAAGTCAGGCTTGTGATCTGGCCGAAGAAGGTCTCGCTCTTCAACCAGATCTTCGGGGGGGAGAGAGCGGCCTCGTCCTGTCTTCCGGCCTGGATAGAAGCCTCAGGACAATCTTGTCGGTTGTGGAGAGGCTTAATCGCGACCACGCCTGGGCTTTGATGCCCTTATGGTTTGAGCCAAAATAGAAAATCCGTCTTTCTCGTCCGTCTCGTCATCTCGTCCTTCGTCAAAAATGGGAACGAGACAAGCTCACTGTAAGCTCCAGTGCAAACGCGATAAGTAACTTGACACTCGGTCAAGGTTGCGCCGGAGGCCACCCTTGGGACCCCGTAGCGGAGGGGGGCCCGTCGGCTTGACCGACGGGGGAACCGACGGGACTGGTTCCTCGGGGTCCGGGGGCCAGAGGGTGGCCTCCGGCGCAACCTTGAACGGAGATGGCACATTAATTATTGCGTTTGTATTAGTAAGCATAAGAAGAAGGACATATTGTCTTGAAATCGCAATAATTGCAGTTGTGCCAGTCGGGCTTCGCTTCGAAATCCAGCCTTCGGATTCCCGCTTCGGTCAGTTGGATCTTTTCCTCGGCCTCGGCCAAGTCCTCTTCTCCTTTGCGCGCGCGGCCGATGATATCCGATTCCAGAAAATAGAGCCACATTTCGCAAAGAGGCACGTCCTGGGTTTTCAAGAAGGAAAGGGCATAGAGGTCCATCTGGAGGCTGTCTTCGGTCCTCTTGTCGGCCTCCTTCTGGTTCTTGACCTCCGATGCCTTGAAATCGACGATGATCGCTCCTCCCTCCTTCCGGATCGATCCTGTCCCAGCGGCCGATGAAGCGGACCTTGCCTTCCTGCCACTTGAAGCTTTTTTCCAGGAAGGCAGGGATTTGTCCGGACGCCTCCTGGCGGCGGAAGAAGCGGCGCAGCGCTGTTCGCCCGCCTTTTTCCTCATCTCCTCGTGCTCGCGGCTCAGGAATCCCTCGTTCACCCAGCTTCGCTCATATTCGCGGAGGAGCTCTTCCTCGCTCAGCATCTTCCCGGCCATCTTCTGGCGCAAATAAAAATGAATCACATTGTGCAGGACCCGGCCGAAGACCAGGGTGTGATGGGGCAGAACGGGGACCTTAAGGATGTGCCTGTATTTGTATTTGAGTGGGCAGGTCAGGTAATCGTCGACCTGAAAATAGCTGAGTGTCAGGATGTTGGTCGATCTGGGCGCTGCCGCCAGGTCCGCGACCCGGACCTGGGGTGAATAGCGGCCGATCTCCTCGAGAGCCGAGGCCCGGAGGATTTCGTCGGGCATCTTGGGAATGTCCAAAGCCTCAAGGACGAAGGGGCTCACTTTTTTCAGCCTCTTCAGGCCGTAGTCCCTTGCCCAGGTGAGGTACAGCGATTTTTTGGCCCTGGTCATGCCCACATAGAAAAGGCGCCGCTCCTCTTGAAGATAGCTCTCTCCGCCCGGCAATTTTTCTTTGAGGATGCCGTCGGGAACAGGGATCTTCTCGCGGCGTTCCCGTCCGGGGAAGCGGTCGCCGATCAGACCCACCAGGAAGACGACCTCGAATTCCAGACCTTTGGCTTTGTGGACGGTGAGGACCGAAACGGCCTCCGCTTCCAGCTCGGCCTCGGCGGTGGAGGGATTGTCGCCGACCTGCTGGAGAAGGTCCAGGTGTTGAGCAAACGCGTGGACGGAATCATCGCCGGCGAGCTCTGAGTAATTCTTGACCTTTTCAAAAAAGAGGCGGATGTTCTTGATCCTCAGCTCCGAAAGCAGGCTGGCTTCGGATACGAGAGACTTGAGATAGCCTGTTCTTTCCAAGAAAGAAAAGAGGACGACTCCGGCGTTCTGCCGGCTCGCGATCTGGATAAAATGATCGAAATCCTCCATGATCTTCTTGACTTTGATCTCTGTCGCGGGCGAGATATCCACCTGGCTGACTCCCTCCGAGATCTTCTTAAAAAGGCTGTGGAGGCTCACGTTCCTTTTGCGGGCCTGGTTGGAGATGACCGTCAGGTCATGGGGATCGGTCTGGTAGATCCCGGACAGGGCGAGGTAGAAAAGGCTCTGGCTGTCCTCAAAATCGGTCAACGCCTTGATAAAAGAGACGAGAATCTTGATCTCTTCCTGGGAATAAAGGCCCCGGCTGCCCGAAAAGCGGAACGGGATCTGCTTCATGTTCAGGGCCCGGAGGAAGGGGTCGGCATCGGCGTTCCTGCGGACGAGGATCGCCATGTCGCTCCAGCGATAGCCCTGCTTGGCCAGCCCGGCGATGGTCTCGGCCACCTTGTCTGATTCGTGAGAGATCGTGTCGAACTGGAGCATATGGATGCTCTTGCCTTCGGTCTCGATCGTGGAGGTGAGTTTCTTGGTGATCCTGGACTTGAATTCCAGCCGGTCGGGGTTGTTCTGCTGGATGAGTCGATAAGCCGAATCCAAGATGGCCTGGGTTGACCGGTAGTTCGTGGTCAGAACAATCTTCTTGGCCTGGGGATAGACCTCCTCGAAATTGAGGATGTTGCTCAAGGAGGCTCCCCGGAACCGAAAAATGCTCTGGTCATCGTCGCCGCAGACGGTGAGATTCTTGTGTCTCACGGCGAGGAGCTTCAGGAGCTCGAATTGGATCAGGTTCGTGTCCTGGAACTCATCGACCAGGATATATTTATATTTCTGTTGGAATTCGCGGAGGACGGCCGCCCGGCTGCGGAGGAGATCCACCGCCAGCATCACCTGGTCCTCAAAATCGATCATGCCCTGCGCCTTCAAAAGGTCCTGATAGGCCAGATAAACCCTGGCCATCTCCAGGTGTTTGAGCGATTCCTCCCGGTCGGCCTCGCTTCGGGCCGCCTCGACAAGATCCCGGCCGAAGGTGAGATAATCTTGAGGCCTTACATCTTCCTGCTTCAGCCTCTTGATCGCGTCCAGGAGCTCCTGGATGTGCTTGGCCGGGGCATTCAACGGCCGGTAGTATTCAAGAGGCAGTTTGAAGAGGTTTTCCCGGAAAAAGATGGCCTGCTCGACATCATCGAGGAGCTTGAAATCCGGCGGAAAACCCAGGTCAAGGGCGAAGTTGCGGAGAACCCTCTCTCCGAATGAATTGAAGGTGCTGATCTCCACAAAGGAGTAGGTATAGGGAATAAGGACATCCACCCGTTCTTCCATCTCGTTGGCCGCTTTCTCCGTGAAGGTGACAGCCAGGATTTCCTCCGGCCTGGCCAGTTTTTCCGAGATGAGATAGGCGATGCGGTGGGTAATGACTTTCGTCTTCCCTGTCCCCGCGCCGGCAATGATCAGGAGCGGACCTCTTCCGTGGGTGACGGCTTTTCTCTGTTCGGGGTTCAACCCTTCCAGAAGGTGATGCGATTTCTTCAAAGCGGCTTACTTGTTCTGCGACTTGATCAGGACTTTTTCATCCGGTTTGATCAACCAGAGCTTCTCCCGAGCCTCTTTGTCCACGGCTTTGGGATTCTTCACCAGCTCTTCGATCTCCCGTTCGAGCCGGCTCTTTTCCTTTTTCAGGCGTTCGACCCGCTTGACCAGGTCGTCGTAGTTTCGCTGAGCCCTGAAGATCTCGAGGAGACCTTTCTTGCCAAAAAAAGAAGTGATCAGCAGAACCAGAAAAAAACAGACGACCCCAGCCACGATGAGTTTTTTGCGCAGGGAGAGGCTGTTTTTATCGACTTTCTCTCTCAATCCAGCAGCTCCAGCCCGGACTTGATCAGTCTATCGAGTTCCTTCTTGGAATCCGCTTCGGCGTAGCAGCGGACCAGCGGTTCTGTTCCCGAACGGCGCAGGAGCACCCAATCGTCGTCGGAAAGGTCGAGCTTCAGGCCATCGATCCTTTCCAGGCCGACCACTTTCCTCGCCCCCACCCGGTGAGGCGGATTCTTGATCAGGCCGGCGAGTTTAATTTCCCTGTCGAGGGTCAAAGGCAGGTTGACCTGCCCGTCGATCTTCTTTCCGTATTCCCGGAAAAGGCAGCTCTTGAGCTCGGACAGGTTCTTCCCGGTGGCGGCGATCATCTCCGCGACCAGAAGCCCGGCGACGATTCCGTCTTTTTCCGGGAGGTGGTCTTTGATCCCAAGGCTGGCGCTCTCTTCGCCTCCGAAGATGATTTTCTTCTCAATGACCAGCGGGGCAAGATACTTGAACCCGACCGGCGTCTTGTAGAGAGGCAGTCCGTATCGGCGCGCGATCCGGTCCAGGAGATGGGTCGTGGTGACGGAGCGGCCGACCCCGCCCCGCCAACCCTTGCGGGAAACGACGTAGTCAAGCAGAAGGGCGAGAATGAGGTTCTGGATGACAAAACGTCCGGCCTGGTCGACGACGCCGAAACGGTCCCCGTCGGCGTCGGTCGCAACCCCCAGGCTGCATCCTTTTTCTTTAACTAATCTCTTGAGCTCAGCCAGGTTCTCTTCCGTGCATGATGGCGTAACGCCGCCGAAATAAGGGTCCACATAGCCGTGAATCTCTTCGATCGGGACCTCGTTTTCTTCCAGGATTTCATCCAGATATTCCCGGCTCGTCCCATAAAGCAAATCAACGCCGACTCTGATTTTTGCTTTGCGGATTGTCTCGAAATCGACCCGTTCCTGCAGAAGGCTCAAGTAATCCGCCTGCAGGTCGATCTTGGAAATTTGGTCGTCCTTAGAATAGGGACGCAAAAAGGCAGGACGCCGCTGCAGAGCCCGGACATTCGCCTCGATCTCCTTCGTAACCTCGGGCAGCGCGGGAGCCCCCGTCTCGGTATTGAACTTGAATCCGTTGTACTCAGGCGGATTGAAGGATGCGGTGAAATTAATACCTCCCTGGGCCCTTCTTTTGATAATTTGGTAAGCCTCGGCCTGGGAAGGGGCATCCCGGTCCGTAAGATAAACATGAATCTGGTTATGCGACAAGACCTTGGCCGCTTCGAGAGCATAACGATCCGAGAGAAAGCGGGTGTCGTAGTTGACAACGACCGCGATGGGCTGGCCGGAAAATTTCCGTTTGAGATAATTGGCCACGGCCTGGACGACAGTCCTCACGTTCTCAAAAGTGAATTCTTCCCCCATGACGGCCCGCCAGCCTGAGGTGCCGAACTTGATCATATTCTTCTCTCGTCAAAAATTAGCACAAGACGCAAGCAAAAGCAACCCAAAACTGCCCTCTCATAGCTGATAGCTCATGGCAGATAGCCCAAATGTCTAGAATGATTTTGCTATGGGCTGTAAGCTCATGAGCCAGGAGTCGTGTCCAGATTCAGATTTGACAGCTTTTATTTAATACTAAATTACTTATGTGGTTGAGCCGAATGCTCGCACGCGGGCCGGGATCTTCCTGACTTCTGCGGCGACACTCTGCCTGGAACTTTCCCTGACGCGCTATTTTTCGATTTCCCAGGATTATCACTTTGCTTTTCTGGTCATCAGCATCGCCTTTCTGGGGTACGGCGCGAGCGGCTCTTTTCTGGCCCTTTTCCGGAATCTCGAAAAATGTGACAGGGAGATATTCCTAAGCCTCAGCTCCACCCTCTACGGTTTTTCGGTTTTGATATGTTTCTTCCTCGCCAACCACCTGCCCTTCGATTTTTTCAACCTCCTCTGGGACAAGGGCCAGGTTTTCTTGATTCTTCTTTTTTATCTTGTCCTCTGCATTCCCTTTTTTTTCGCCGGCCTGACGGTCTCCTTTGCCGTCACCCGGATGGCCCGTTCTGTGGCGAGCCTGTACTTTTTCGACCTCTTCGGCGCCGGGATGGGCTCGGTCCTGGCGGTCATCATATTTCTCCCCGATGGCGAGAGGGGCGTCTTTGTCCTTATCTCCAGTTTGGCTCTCCTCGCGGCGCTCTTCTTTTGTCCCCGCCGGGCGCGCATTTTGAGGGCGTTGCTCTTGCTTTTTCTAACCGGCGAGACAGCTCTTTTCCTCCTTTCGCCCCCATGGCTGGCCTTCCGGATCTCGCCGTTCAAAGCCTTGCCTGTCGCCCTCAAGTACCCGGGCGCGAAAAGTCTCTTCACCCGGTGGAATGCCATCTCCAGGGTTGATGCCCTGGAGTCGCCCGCCGTGCGCTACGCACCAGGACTCAGCCTCTTGTACGAAGAGAACCTTCCTCCCCAGACCGGCCTCTGCAACGACGCCGGAGAGTTGACCGCGATCACGAATTTTCATAGCCTCGAGGAACCCGATTTAAGGTTTCTTTCCTGGCTCCCCTCTTCCGCCGCTTACAGCCTGGTTCAGAACCCCAGGGCCCTGATCCTCGACCCCAAGGGAGGACTCGACGTGCTGTCGGCGCTCTATCATCGGTCGGCCAGGGTCAAGGTGATCGAGAGCAACCCCTTGCTCCCCGGACTTCTCCGGCGGGACCTGGCCGCCGCCAGCGGGCAAATTTATAACCGGCCCGACATCGAAGTCGGTGTGAGTGACTGCCGGGCGGCCCTGAAACAAGAAAAGGAAGACTATGACCTCATCGTTTTTCCCCTGAACGACATTTTCGGGTCTTCTGGAACCGGGCTTTACGGTTTCGGCGAAAATCATCTCCTGACGGTCGAGTCCTTTGTTCAAGTCCTGGACCGCCTTTCTCCGGCGGGTATGGCGAGTATCAGCCTCTACCTTCTGCCTCCCCCGAGACAAGAAATCCGGATGCTGGCCGGATGGATCGAGGCGCTCGAGAGGACGGGGAGAGACCCAGCGTCACATCTTCTGGCCCTTCGCAGCTGGGGGACGATCAGTTACTTTATCAAGAAGAGCCCGCTATCTGGGCGAGACATTCAATCCTTCAAAGCCTTCGCCAGGGACCGGCTCTTTGATCTTGTCTATTGTCCGGGAGTCAAAGCCGAAGAGACGGACCTCTTCAACCAGCTCGGGCAGCCCCTCTATTATGACATCACCGAGCAGCTTCTTTCCCCGTCGCAAAGAAAGGCCTTTTACGAGAGCTACCTATTCGATGTTCGCCCGGTCAGCGATAACCGTCCCTTTTTCTACAATTTTTTCAAACCGGACAGGCTCAAGGCCGCCTACGAAGCCTTCGGGAATAAATGGCTCCCCTTCCTCCAGGGTGAGCTGATCGTTCCGCTGATCTTCGGCCAAGCCGTTGTCATCGCCGGTCTCATGATCATCGGACCGCTCTTCAGGCTGAGAAAAAAGGTGCCTGAGAAGCGCCCCAAGATGTTTTCTGTCTGCAATTATTTTGGGCTCATCGGGGCCGCCTTCATTTTCGTCGAGCTGGCCCTGCTCCAAAAATTCATCCTTTTCTTAGGACACCCACTTTATTCCGCCGCGACGATTATTTTTGGACTGCTGGTTTCGGCCGGGGCGGGAAGCTTCTGGTCGAGAAAACTCGCCCTCGCTCGACCCAGGTCGGTGCTCATCAAAAGCCTTCTCATCTGCGCCGTCGCGCTCTGGGCCGCGGCATCGTTTTATCCCTCTCTCCTGAAAGCCTGGATGGGACTCCCCTTGGTCTCAAAGGTCTTTCTCTCGCTGGGATTGGTTTTCCCTGTGGGATTCTTGATGGGGGTTCCTTTTCCCACGGCGATCCGGCTGGTCAATGCAAAGAGTCCGGCCCTTGTCCCTTGGGCATGGGCGGCCAATTCATTTTCCTCGGTGATCAATTCCGTCCTGGCCTTGGGGATCGCCTTCAGAGGAGGCTACACTCTCGTTTTGGCTCTCGCCGGAGGGGGCTACTTACTGGCTTGTTTTTTTCTCGGCTTCGCCGGTCATGGGCACGAATCGCACGGTTGAGATCTGCTGGACAATCGGCTTTCCTCCCCTTTTCGTGATCAGAGTGAGCGTCTGAAAATAGAGCGTGCTTCCCAGGGGGATGATCAGCCGACCGCCCTCTTTCAGCTGCTTGAGAAGAGGCGGGGGAACATGGTTGGCCGCACAGGTCACCATGATAGCGTCAAAGGGAGCACACTCCTCCCAGCCGAAATAACCGTCGGCCCATTTGATCTTAACCTGGCCGTAATTCAGGCTGGACAGGGTTTCCTGGGCCTTCTTGGCCAGGTTCTCCCGGATCTCGATCGAGTAAACATTTTCGGAAATGTGGGACAAGACGGCGGCCTGATAGCCCGAACCGGTTCCGATTTCCAGGATTCTGTCTCCTTCTTTCAAACGCAGACTCTGTGTCATCAGGGCAACGATGTAAGGCTGGGAAATAGTCTGCCCCTCATCGATGGGCAGGGGATGGTCTTCGTAGGCTTGGTCCCGAAAGGAAGGCGGAACGAACAGGTGCCTGGGAACGGCGGCCATGGCCGCGAGCACCCTCTGATCGGTGATGTTCCGGGATACCAATTGAGACTGGACCATCTCTTGTCTCTTGAGGAGAAAGGCGTTTCCTCCTTTTCAGATGTCTGGGGAGACAGTGCGATCTCCGCGAACAGGAGGACAACGAACAAACTCAGAGGGACGGACTCTCATTGGGTACTAATTATATAATAGGATGCAAGCTAACAGCCAAGAGGAACGCTCCCGGCTCCTCCCTGACCACAAACCAGAGGGAATTTTCAGGCGGCAGAGCCTAAAAATGTTCAGGTTTTTATTGACAAAGAGATTTTTTTTTGATAATTAGGTAGGCAGCGTTTGGAAAGAGGTGGTCAAAGAGTCCCGTTGATGGAGAATATCGCTATATATCCAGGATCGTTTGACCCTATCACCAATGGCCATGTCGATATCATCCAAAGGGGCTTAAAGGTCTTTGACCGCATCCTCGTCGCGGTGCTCGAAAATCCCAAAAAAGAACCTCTTTTCGCGACTAAAGATAGGGTAGCCATGATTCACGAGATTTTTGCGGCGGAGGCCCGGGTTCAAGTCAAGTCGTTTGATGGCCTCCTCGTTGCCTTCGCCGAAGAGAACAAAACGAGAATCGTGATCAGGGGCCTGCGGGCCATTTCCGACTTCGAGTATGAATTCCAGATGGCTCTGATGAACCGGAAACTGAACGCCGAGATCGAGACGTTTTTCATGATGCCGAGCCTGGACTACTCCTTCCTGAGTTCCCAGCTGGTCAAGGAAGTCTGCCTCCTGGGAGGCTGCGTCAAGAACCTCGTCCCGGAGATCGTCGAAAAAAGTCTCAGGGCCAAACTCAAGAAAAATAATCGCGTGTCAATAATTCATTAAAGGCAGGGATAAACATGTTCGGTTTTACCAAGGAAAAAGGAGTGGTTGGATTAGACATCGGCTCCCACTCCATCAAGGCTGTCGAGCTTAAGGCAAAGAAAAAAGGGCAAAGAAACGTCTACGAGGTGCTCAAGGTCGGCTACGAACAGCTCCCCCACGACGCCATCGTCGAAGGAACGATCATCGATTCCACGGCGGTTGCCGAAACCATCCGGATGATCTTCGACGAGGGCAAGATCACGAACAAGAACGTGAACATCTCCATCTCCGGGAACTCGGTCATCATCAAGAAAATATCCCTTCCCTCGATGGAGCGAGAGGAGCTGGCCGAGTCCATCGTCTGGGAAGCCAAACACAATATCCCCTATCCGTATGAGGAAACCAACGTCGACTACGCGGTCCTCAAGCCTCCGGTGGGCTCGGAAGAGAAGAATCTCGATATCCTGCTCGTGGCCGCCAAAAAAGACAAGATCGCCAACTACAGCAATGTGATCAACCAGGCCCGGAAAAACCTCGAGGCCATCGAAGTGGACGTCTTCGCTCTCCAGAATGCGCTGGAGATCAACTACCCCGACGTCTTCCTGGAGAAAACCGTGGCCATGATCAACATGGGTGCCAATATCACCAATGTGATCATCATCGAAAACGGGACTCCCCAGCTCTTCCGCGACCTCTCTCTCGGAGGATTCTTCTTCACCGAGAACATGCGCAAGGAGTTGAACGTCAGTTTCGACGACGCCGAGAAGCTGCTCAAGGGCATTCCCGCCAAGAACATCCAGCCGGAGCAGCTGAACAGTGTCGTCTCGATGAACATCAAAGACCTCCTCGACGAAATGGAAAAGACGTTCTCCTTCTATGAAGCCGGAGAAAAGAGCAAAAAGAAGATCGAGCAGATCTTTCTGAGCGGCGGTCTGGCCAATCTCGCGAGCCTGGCCGGTTCCTTCGAGCAAAAGTTCCGGATCAAGACCGAGATTTTCAACCCCTTCAAGAGCATCCCCTACAGCGAAAAAAAATTGGAGCCTATCTATTTTGAAGAGATGGCCCCCCTCTTCGGGGTGGCCGTGGGACTCTCCCTGGGAAAGGCAGAGTAATCAAAAATGATCAAGATCAACTTATTAAAGCCAGAGAAAAAGGACTTTAAGGAAGCGCCGGCCGCCCCCACGCCGGAGTTCAAGGCGAAGACGAGGCCCCAGCTCGGAAATCTCATTGTCGTGCTGATCCTCATCGCCGTCGCGGCTCTCTTCTTTTACCAGAAACGGGCGATCGACAGTGAGCAGAAGAAGCTCGATGCCGCCCGGGAAGAGAAGAGCAAGCTGCAGTACGTCATCGCCAAGCTGGACCAGCTCCAAAAACAAAAGGATTCTTTTGAAAAGAAGGTCAACCTGATCAACCAGCTCAAGGCCCAGCGGGGGCTCGCGGTCAGGATCATGGACCAGCTCAGCCGGGACCTCCCCGAATGGGTCTGGTTGAGCGAAATCACGTTTGACAACATGACCGTTCAGATCAGGGGAAACGCGATCTCCAACAACCTCATCGCCGACTACATCGCCAACCTCGAAAAGAGCAGCGTGTTTCAACAATGTCAATCTGATCGCCTCGACTCAGAGGACGGTCGGAAATGACCAGTTTCTGGAGTTCTCCTTGACCGCGAACTGCGTCATCCAGCAGGAGCCAAAGCCCGAGGAGGCGGCGCCCAAGGAAGCCTCCAAAGGGGGTGCCAGATGAAGAACTGGCCCTGGTACGGTTATCTGGTCTTGGCGGCCATTGTCTTCGGGCTGTTCTATTTCATCTATTTCAAGCCCAAGAACGCCGAGCTTCAAGGCATCCGAGCCGAGCGGGAGAAAATCGAAGCCGAGGTCGAGGGTCTGAGAATCAAGAAAAAGCAGCTGGACAAGATCGAAGCCGACATCGCCAGCCTCACCAAGACGCTGAGAGAGCTGGAGGCCATCATCCCCCAGCAGAAAGAGATCAGCGACATCCTGAGACGGATCCAGCAGCTGGCTCTGGATTCCCGGCTGAACATTACCCGGTTTGCCCCGCGCGGTGAGGTTCCCAAGGAATTCTATGCGGAGTGGCCCATCCCCATCGAGGTCACCGGAAACTATCATAACCTGGGGATATTTTTCGACCGGCTGAGCAATTTTTCCAGGATCTTTATCATCGAGAATTTCCAGATCAGATCTCTCCCCCAGCAATCCGAATCGGCCTGACGATCGGGGCCAACTTTACGGCCAAGACCTATTATTTCCGAGAGGAGACCCCGGCCGCCCCGGGGGCTCAGAAATAGAGGGTGGACAAGATGAAGAAACCATCATTTTTGTCGTGATCCTGAGCCTGTTCGGCATCAGCGCCTTGTTCCTGGGCAGCGCAATCCGGCCAGGAGGGAAAGAAGGAAGCCTGACAAGGTCCTTGAGGAAGTCAGCCAGATCAAAGCTCCCACTTACAATCCTGAAGGACGGCGAGATCCCTTTAAGAACCTGCTTGCCGGCAAGGATGTCAAAGAAAAAATGAATGTCGGAGGAGTGCCTCAGCTGTTCATCGACGACATCAACCTGATCGGCATCGTCAAGAACAAAGGCCGCCTGACCGCCATTATCAACGGTCCCCAAGGGTTTCCCTACTTCATCAAGGTCGGGGACAAGTTTTCGGATGGCTATGTGATCTCCATCACCGAGACCCAGATCGTCTTCCGCAAGGTCAGTGACCGAGGCATCCCTCTGATGAGGCCCAGAGATATCGTCAAAGAAATCAATCCACAGGAGCGTTAACATGAAAAGGAAAATTTATCTGCCCTTATTCGCCACCTTGTGCCTCCTTGTCCTTCTTGCCGCGTACGCGCGAAACAGCGAATCCGGCATCAACATAAATCGCATCGACGTCCTCTCCGGAGACACGAGCACCAAACTCGTCCTGGAAACGGATTCCCTGCTCCCCGTCCGGAATACGTACTATTCCACCGAGCTGCCGCAGACCATCGTCATCAACCTCGACAAGGTCAACACCTTTCAGCAGCCTCAGCTTCCCCCCGGAGCGTCCGACCTCGTCCAGAATCTGAAGATTGAGAGAACGGGAACCCAGCAGGCCCGCTTTCTGCTCCAGCTCAAAGAGAAGGTCCCCTACCGGATCGTGTCCGACGCCAACCAGACAATCATCGAGCTGAACAAAATCCAGAAGTCGCCCCGTGAGTACGTCATGGCCCAGGAAACAAAGCTGCAGCTGGAGAAGAGGGCCAAGAGCGAGATCTTTCTGGAAAAGATCAACGTCTCCGAAGATGCCGGGCGGGTCAGCGTCCGGGCGGACCTGAGCGACAGCGCGCTCTCCAATATCTTCGTCCTGGAGAAGCCACTGCGCCTGGTGATCGATCTCTTTGACACACTCTATGGTCCCGCCTCAGCGGTGTTTCCAGTCGGCAAGGGCACGCTGGACAAAGTTCGAGTGGCCCAGTTCCAGACCGGCGATCCGAGGGTCATCACCCGGATGGTCTTCGACCTGAAAGAGCCGGGAGGCTACACGGTCGACGCCCAGAAAAAAGAGCTGGTCATTTCTTTTTTGAAAAATCAGGCGTCCGCTGAGCCCGCGGTCGCGGTCCCTCAACCCTCGAAACCGGAACCGGTCGCCGCTCAGGTAGTCAAGACCGAGAGCCTGGCTCCGGCCCAGGAACAAAAAATCGAGACACCCAAGGCCGAGAAACGGGTGACCGCGCTCCAAGACCAGCCCCAACCCACCCCCGTCAATTCCGCGCCGGCGGCACCGGCCCAATCACAGGAACAGGAAAAAAAGACTCCCCCCCGACCCAATCGGCATCCCAGCAGACTCCCCTCAGTCACAGGAAGACAAATTCAAGCCCAAAGTTATCACCGGCGAGGAGGAAAAGTACACCGGGGAAATCATCAGTCTGAAATTCAAGGACGCCGACCTTCGGGATGTCGTCCTCTACCTGGCTGAGTTTGCCAACCTCAACGTCGTCTTCGACCCGGACGTCCGCGGCGTGGTCACCTGCGACCTGCGCGACGTCCCCTGGGATCAGGCGCTCGATATCATCCTCAGAAACAACAAAATGGGGAAGGTGATCGAGGGCAATGTTCTCCGAGTCGCTCCGATGGCCGTCCTCACCCGCGAGGATGACGAGCAGAGGGCGTTGAGAGAGAGCAAGGAGAATGCCGGACCTCTGATCGTCAAGACCATAACCCTCTCCTATTCCAAGGCCAAGGACGTGAGCGCGACTCCTGTCCACCAAGAAATCGGCCCGAGGAATCATCACCATCGACGACCGGACCAACACGCTGATCGTGGAAGACGTCAAAGACAAGCTCGACCTCCTCGAAAAACTGATCTCGGTTCTGGATACACCCACCCCCCAGGTTTCCATCGAGGCCAGGATCGTCGAAGCCACCTCAAACTTCATCCGGAACCTCGGCATCCAGTGGGGTTATAAGGGTCTCGTCGATCCTTTCTACGGGAATGCAACCGCGCTCAAATTCCCCAACAAGATCGATGCCAACGGGCACCTCATCCCGGTGGGTGAAGTGACCAAGGGGATCAGCGGGCCTCTTCAGGGCTACGCCATCAACCTCCCCGCCCCGGCCTTCAACACGGCCGTGGGGTTTTCCTTCGCCAACGTACTCGACACCTTCAGGCTTGACGTCGCCCTCTCGGCCCTGGAGGAAATGGGAGAGGGCCGGATCATCTCCTGCCCCAAGGTGACGACCCAGAACAACCAGCCCGCCGAAATCATCCAGGGGCGACAGATCCCCGTCCAGACCGTGGCCAATTTCACCGTATCCACGCGCTACGTCAACGCCGCCCTGGAGCTGCGAACGACCCCACAGATCACGGCCGAAGGCACCATCATCATGACCCTGGACATCAACAACAACGCCGCCGATTTCGCCAACCTGGTCCAGGGCATCCCGCCCATCACCACCCAGAGCGCCAGAACGACGGTGATGGTTCCCGACGGAGGGACGACGGTGATCGGGGGCATCTACCGGACGGAGGATTCCGTCACTCGAGACCGAGTGCCGTTCCTCTACAAGATCCCCATCCTGGGAAATCTCTTTCGCTCCTTTGCCCGAACCAAGACAAACCGGGAGTTGCTCATCTTCATCACTCCCAGAATCATAAAATAAAGGATGGAAGCCATGAAGAACCTAAAAAATGCTCTTTTGATAATGGCAATCCTGGCGGCGTATTTCCCCTCCTCACCTGCACCTCGCTGGAGAATAAGACCAAGTCCCCGAGCTACATTGTCGTGGAAAACATCAAGGGCACGACGGCCGATGGCCTGGCGGCCGACTTTCTCCAATCCGACGTTCAGAAGATCAACACGACCAGCAGTCAGCCCTTTGTCACCGCCGATACCGCGACGGCCACTCTCTCCGCCCACACCCTGGACCCCCAGCCGATCGCTGGAACTTCCCAATATGAAGACGTCCTCCTCACCCGTTATGTCGTCCACTACTTCCGGGCTGACGGCAAGAATGTCGAGGGCGTCGACGTTCCCTATTCCTTCGAAGGATCGATGAATGTCCTGCTCAAGATCAACATCGCCACGGATATCGCTTTGGTCGTCGTGAGAGAAGTGGCTAAGATGGAGGAACCCCTCATCAACCTCGTCTCCAGCCGAGATGTGGGAGTCCTTCAGGTCACGGCGAGGATCGACTTCTATGGCCATGACCTGGACAACAATACGGTCACGGCGATCCGGCTATCTCCCCGTATTCTTCGCCAACTATAATGACTGAAAAGGTGGCAAAAATGAAGATAAGAAATCCAATCTCCATTGTGATCGCGTTCGTCTTGGTTTTCGCTTTTGCGTCATCCTGCCGAAAGGAGGTCAAGGAGCCTTCACCCGTTGGCCCTTCGACCTTCGCCGAAATCTTGAAAGTCTCGGCTAACCCCAATGTCATCGCGGCAGGCGATAGCAGGAAAACGACGAACATCATTGCGAACTTTCAAAAACTTGGGGCCGGCGTGGAAGGGAAAACCATCTATTTTGAGATCGGCGATGCGTCCGGAAACAAGCTTAGCCCAAACGTCGGGTTCTTTGAAGGTCAACAGGCTGTCGCCTCCGGTGTCACTGACGGGGGAGGCAACGTTTATATGACCTATTTTGGCCCTCTCTCCACAGAGGTCACGGCCGACGACGAAACCGTCTATATCTGGGCCAAGACTGCGCTTCAGGGGAACGATTTTGTCTCTGACAACGCACCCCTGCACATCGTTCCTGACTTTACCAAGGCCACCCTCATTGCCAACGCCTACCCGAACGTCCTCTTCGCGACCGATGAGAGACCTCAATCTGTGATAAAAGCGGTCGCCCGTTCTGGCACGAACGCGATTGCCAATCGGAAGGTCTTCTTTTCGATAGACAGTTTTATTCCGGGTTATTTCGGCGATCATAAGAAAAAACTCGAGTATGCCGTTACGAATTCGGCCGGAGAAGCAGAAATCATCTATTACGGGCCGAGAAAAGATGAGCTCGGCGACGATATCAATTTTGATATTACCGTACGGATAGAAACAAACTCCCCGGAGACGCCTCCGGAGGAAAGCCTGTACGTAAAAGTCTTTATGAAGGTCGTTAAACAGCTCTGACCGACGGCTCGGAGAATTTCTGGCGGCTAATCTGAAATAAGAATCGATTTCTTTCCCCTGAACTGGGATTTTACCCAGCGAAGGATCTGGTCGAGGGCTTCTCTCCTGTCCGCCTTCAGAATCACCTGCACCCGGCTCAGCCCGCGCACTCGGGAAACCGAGGCCAGGGCGGGGCCGAGGATCTCAACTCCTTTGCCCAAGCTCCTCAAGACGGGGAAAGAGCTCCCTCATTTTCCGGCCCAAATTTCTCAGGTCCTCACCCTGGAACAAGACCTCGGCCACATGGCTGAAAGGGGGGTAGTTCATCAGCTGGCGGAATTTTATTTCCTGCTCGAAAAAGGACTGATAATCGCCCGTCGCAGCCGCGGCTAAGGCAAAATGATCAGGCGCGGCCGTCTGGATGACGACATCAGAAAGAGGATCATCCAGGACAAAATCCATCATGCCGCTCACCGCCTGAAAAGTCTTTTGCCCCGCCCGGTAATCCGAAAGCGCCAGCATGGTTTCCGGAAAGAGAATTCCCACGAGCGACACCGGAGGAAGGTCGGATTGACGGGCCAGCAGCTGTGTCCCCAGGAGAATCGGAATCTTCCCCTTTTGAAAGTCCCGAAGGATCTTATCCCGTTGATCCTGATTCTTAACCACGTCGGAGTCAAAAACGGCCACCCGGCGGCCCGGGAATGCCCTCTTGAGTTCTTCTTCCACGGCCTCGATACCCGCCCCCCGTTTTTTGATCAGCCGACTCCCGCAGCGGGGACAGGCCTGGGCGAACGGGATGGAAGAATTGCAGTAATGGCAGACCAAGCGCTCTTCTCTCTTGTGGTAGGCTAATGAAATGTCGCAGCGGTCGCATCGAGGGGTGTAATCACAACGCGGGCAGAAGAGAGAGGATGAATAACCTCGGCGGTTAAAGAAGAGGAGGGCGGGTCCTTTTTGTTTCAGCCGGGCGGCAATCAGGGACTTCAGATGCCGGCAAACAAGGTCCCGCTCCCGGCGGTCATCGATGATCGTTACCCGGGCTTTCTTCTTCGGGCTCTCCAGCGACAGGTTGTATCCCCCTGCCCGGGCTCGATAGAATCCCTCCACGGATGGCCGGTCCGAGCCATAGACACAGACGGCCTTTTCGACCATCGCTCTTATCCACGCGCCGCGCCGGACATCGAAAGAGGGATTCTCGGTTTGGAAGTAAGAATCGTCATGCTCTCGATCGACGATGATCAGCCTCAGATCACGGAGAGGAGAAAAGAGCGCCGAGCGGGGACCGACAACGACGTCGACTTCGCCGCTCCGGATTCTCTGCCATTCCTGCTCTCGGCTTTTCGGGGTGAGCTGGCTGTGAAGAATGGCAACCCTCTCCCCGAATTTCTTGAAGAACTCCCGGCTCAGGGCCGTGCCCAGCGAGATGTCCGGGACGAGAAATAGCGTTTGGCCGGGTTGGGAGAGGACTCTTCTGATGAGCCCGAAATAGACCATCTCCCGGCATCTGTCCGGTCCCACCAGGAAGAAAGGAGAGAAAGCCTGGGGACCAAAGGATGCGCTGATGGCCTGGATCGCCTGCTCCTCGCGGGAACCGGGCCACAGGTCGAATTCGAGCTGCCTCGGGGCGGGGCGGAGTTTGATTTCTTTCCTCTTCTTGCCCCTCTTCAGGTCTTCCCGGATCTGCAGCAGGTCCTTCCTTCGCATCCGTGATAGTGAGAGAGGAGATGTTTTTGATCCCGCTCTTTTTTTTCAAATACCGGAAGCTGTAGGCCTTTCCGGCAAGAAGCGACGCCAGACTCTCTTCATCGCCGGAGAGCTTTCCTTTTTGGAGCGCTTCTGCTCCGGCCTCGGAGAGGGCAAACCTGGTCTGAGTCTTGAGGATAAGGGAAGGAGGGAGCGACGATTGGAGAATCTCCCCCCAGGAAGAATAGTAGTGCTCGCTGAGCGATTTGGTAAACGCGAGGAATTTTTCTCCGAACGCCGGCACCTGATCAAGGACCTCCTCGATCTCCTTGAGCTTCAGATCTTCTCCTGGTGGCTCGGTCTTTAGGTCGACGATGAAACCCGTCAGAGTTTTTCCGCCGAACGGAGCCAGCACCCGGGAGCCGACCTTGGCCATCTCCACCCAGAGCGGAGGGACGAGGTAGGCAAAGGCCTGGTCGATGGGCAAGGGAAAGATGACATCGGCATAGAGGGTCATGTCTTGCCGAGGACGGCCATCACTTTCTGCATGTCCTCCCAGACCATCTTCCGGAGCTCTTTGTTGCCCTCGTTCCGGATGAGATAGGAGGGGTGGAAGGTCGGCATCACCTGGAAATCCCCGCACGGATAGAATTGCCCGCGGAGCGAGGTCATTCCGAGAGAACTCGGGACAAAAAAGTCGGTGGCGACCTTTCCCAGCGTGACGATGACTATCGGCCTGATCAGGGCCAGCTGCTGGCGGAGATAGGGTGTGCAGGCGTCGATCTCGTCCCGGTGGGGAGTCCTGTTCTCGGGTGGCCGGCATTTCACGATGTTGGTGATATAAACCTCGTCCCGGGTGAATTTCATGGCCTGGATGATCTTGGTCAAGAGCTGTCCGGCCCGCCCGACAAAAGGCTTCCCCTGGATATCTTCGTCCCGGCCCGGACCCTCGCCCACGAACATCAGCCGGGCGTCCAGGCTCCCCTCGCCCGGAACGGCGTGCGTCCTCGACTGGGAGAGCCGACAAAGGGTGCAGACGAGAATCCGCCCTCGAACTCGCTCGTAGGATTCCGAGGAAAAAGGACCGGGGCCGGCCGAAGTGCGATCGGCCGTGATAAAGTCAGCGCCCAACTCGTCCAAGTACTTCAGATACTCCTCGAGCCCGAGGAGCGTCTTGTCAGGAATTCTTCCCAAGCAGGACCTCGACCTTGTCCAGGATCAGACGGCTCAGTTGTTTTTTGCTGACGCGGGCCGTATCCGCCACCGCCCCCTTCGAATCGATCAGGCTGGCCTGGTTGAAATCCGACTCGAAACCGCGGCCGGGGGCAGAGACGTCATTGGCCACGATCAGATCCAGGTTCTTAGCCTTTAGTTTCTTAAGGGCATTGGCCACGACGTCCTGTGTCTCGGCCGCGAAACCGACCAGAAATTTGTCTCCTTTTTTCCGGCCGATCCTTTTCAATATGTCAACCGTCGGGCTGAGCTCAAGCCGTTTCGGCAGAGCCTGTTTTTTGATCTTCTGGGATACTGTCCTGGAAAACCTGAAATCAGAAACCGCAGCGGCCATGATAATAATATCTGCATCGGCGAAATATTGATCGGCGGCCACCTCCATTTCCCGGGCGGTCTCGACGCGGATGAGTTTGGCCTTCGGAGGCGGGACTTCCTGGGACGGCCCGGAGATGAGAATGACCTCGGCGCCTCGGCCGGCGGCTTCCGAGGCGAGGGCATAACCCATCTTGCCCGAAGAGGGGTTGGAGAGGAACCGGACAGGATCCAGATGTTCCCTGGTCGGGCCGGCCGTGACGAGCACTGTCTTTCCCTTGAGGCTCAGACTCCGCCGGATGAGGGCCATGCCCGCTTCGACGATCGCCTCCGGCTCGGCCAACCTCCCCCAACCTTCCTCCCGGCAGGCGAGGTATCCCTTCTCCGGCTCGATAAATTCGACTCCCTGGGCCTTGAGCTTTTCAATATTGGCCCGTGTCTGGGGATGAAGGAACATGGACTCGTTCATGGCCGGGGCGACGAGCACCGGACACTCCACAGCCAGGAAAAACGTGGACAGGAAGTCGTCGGCCACGCCGGAAGCGAATTTGGCGATGATGTTGGCCGTGGCCGGCGCCACAAGGAAGAGTGAGATCTCCCGCGCCAGAGAGATGTGAGCGATCGTTTCAGCCGATTTCTCTTCGAACGGATCGACGGTCACCGGACGGTGAGTCAGAGCGCTGAAGAGGAGAGGAGAGATGAGACGGGAGGCGTTTCTGGTCATGATCACCCGCACCTCGACGTCCTCCCTCTGGAATCCGCGGAGAATTTCACAGGCCTTGTAGATACTGATCGAAGAGGTCACCCCCAAGGCTATGTTGGCCATCTTAACCCTCCTCAAAACTCCGGAGGATGGGATCGAGCACCTTTTCCCGGTTCGCCCGCCGGCAGCGACGGCTCAGGATGATCGCCCGCAACTCTTCGACGGCCGTTTCCAGCCGGTCGTTAATCACCACATAATCAAACATCGGGTAGGACTGGATCTCTTGTTTCGCGACCCGCAGCCTGTGCTCGATCGAGTGGGGACTGTTCTGCCCTCGTTCCTCGAGCCGTCTCCGGAGTTCCGCGTAGCTCGGTGGAACGACGAAGATGAAGACGGCTCCCCGGGACCTGTCTTTGACCTGCCGGGCTCCCTGAACATCGATGTCCAGAAGCACGTCCCCTTCTTTTCTTTTTTGCTCGATTTCCTTTTTCGAGGTTCCATAATAGTGGCCGTGGACCTTGGCCCATTCAAGAAAAGCTCCTCCCTTGATCAGCCGCTCAAACTCGGCGTGGGAGACAAAAAAGTAGTCTCGGCCTTCTTCTTCGTTGTCCCGCCTGGGCCGGGTTGTGTGAGAGACGGAGAATCGGGTCCTCTCCAGGGAACAAAGGACGGCCTGGATCAGAGTCGACTTGCCGCATCCTGAAGGCCCGCTCACAATGAAGAGCATTCCTGACTTCCCCTATTCGATATTTTGGATGTGCTGCCGGATACTCTCGATTTCGCCCTTGATCACGAGGCTCCCCTTGATGATTTCGATGTCCTGGGACTTGGAGTTGGTGGTGTTGGCTTCACGGTAGAGCTCCTGAGCGATGAAATCAAGCTGCTTGCCCGCCGGCTCTTTGCGCTCGGGAGAGAGCAAATCCTGAAGGGTGCGGAGGTGGCTTTTCAACCGAACGATCTCTTCAGCCAGGTCATAGCGCTGGGCCAGATAGGCGGATTCTTCGGCCAGTCGTTCTTCGGACTGAGCTTTCTCCTGGTTGAATCCCTTCAGCCGGAGTTTCAATTTTTCCCGGATGAGAAAAGGCTGGTTCTTGATCAGGACTTCCATTCGTTTGACCGCACCGCGGATATTTTGGACGTGATGGCGGAGCTGCTTCTCGGTCTCTCGTCCCTCCTTGAGCCTGGCCTTCAAGACATCCCCCAGGGTCTGTTCAAAGCAGCTCTCCAAAAAGACAATCTCCTCGTGACTGAGTTCTTTTCGACGCAGCTCGACGACCTGGGGGATACGGAAGATGTTATCCACCGAGATATCCAGGTTTGTTCCCTGCCGGCGGGAAATCTTCTGTATGGCGGAGAGAAGTTTTTCGAGCAGCCCTTCGTTGATCGACACATCCCAGCTCGAGGGGTCGGGAAAGCTCAGCTCCAAAAAGACCTCGATCCTTCCGCGGTGGAAGGTTTTCTGGCAGATGGCCCTCAGCCTGTTCTCGACGTTTCCGATCGGGACTCCCTTGTAGGTCCAGTCGAAAAAGCGGTGGTTCAAGCTCTTGATTGTCACCTTGACATTGAGCTTCCGCGAACTGAACGTTCTCTCCGCAAACCCGGTCATACTCTGGATCAAGGGCTCTTCTCCTCTTCCTCTGGAAATTGGAGGTCATAAAGTTTCTTATAAATGCCTTCCCGTTGGCACAGCTCCTCGTGGCTTCCCCGCTCGACGATCCGGCCCCGATCAACGACCAGGATTCTATCGGAGCTCCGGATAGTGGACAGCCGGTGGGCGATGATCAGGGTCGTCCGGTTCTGCCGGACATTGGCCAGCGCGATCTGGATCAAGCGCTCCGACTCGTTGTCCAGGGCGGAGGTGGCTTCATCGAGGACGAGAATAGGCGGATCCTTGAGGAGGGCCCGGGCGATGGCCAGTCTCTGCCTCTGGCCGGAAGACAGCAGCCCGCCTTTCTCCCCGATCCTGGTTTCATAGCCGTGGGGGAGATCCATGATGAACTCATGGGCCTTCGCGGCCTTGGCGGCTTCGATGATCTTGTCCAGGCCGACATCCTCGAGGCCATAGGCGATATTGTCCTTGATCGTTTCGTTGAAAAGGATGGTCTCCTGGGTCACCAGCCCGATCTTGGAGCGCAGGGAGGCGAGCGTCACATCCCTGATGTCGATCTTGTCGATCGTGATCCTCCCCAGGGTCGGATCATAGAACCGGGAGAGGAGATTGACGATGGTCGTCTTTCCCGCGCCGCTCAATCCGACCAGGGCGACGGTCTCGGTCGGCCTGACCTCGAAGGTGATATCTTCCAACACCGGCCTCGTCTTGTTGTAGCAGAAGGAGACCCCGTCGAATTTGATCTCCCCCCGGACCCTGGGCAGCGGATAAGCGTTGGGCGAATCCTGAATCTGAGGGATGCCGTTGAGAACTTCCTGAATCCTCTCATAACAGGCAACCCCCTGCTGAACCTGGCTGTTGGCCCGGCTCAGACGTTTGATCGGCATGTACATCATGAAAATGGCCATCACAAATGAGCCGAAATCGCCGGGCGTGATCTGCCCGCTGGAAATCCGGCTTGTCCCGACGGCGAGAACGAACGCGCCGGCCACCCCTCCGACGAACTCCATGAAGGGAGAGGACAGGCTGCCGATCCAGGCCAGCTTGATGTTGGTTCTCAGATAGCTTGCCGTGGCGCGCAGGAATTTTTTGATCTCGAACTCTTCGGTCGTGTAGGCCTTGACGATCTTGTTGCCGGAGATCGTCTCGTGGAGGAGGCTGTAGATCTGGCCCATCTTGACCTGTCCGGACAGGCTTCTCTTCTTCAGCTTGCGGCTGAACACGGCCAACGGAATGACGGCCAGGGGGGTGATGACCAAAGAGGTCAGGGCCAGCTGCCAATCGATCACGAAGACATTGACCAGGAGGGCCACGAGGATAAAGGATTCCTCAACAAAATCCCCCAGGCTCCCCGAGACCGCCTGCTGGATCCGGTCGACATCGATCGTCAGCCGGGACATCAGGTCGCCGGTGTTGGCGTGATCGAAGAAGCTGGAGGACTGGTAAATGAGGCGGGTGTAGAGGTCATCCCTCAGTTTCTTGACGACTCTGTGGCCCACCGCCTTCATGAAAAAAGAAGACAGAACAGTGAACAGCCCTTTGCCGAAGATGATGATGACCAAAAGATAAGGCAGGTAGTGAACCAGGCTCGCTTTGCTGAGGTGAAGGTACTGAAACAGGGTGTCCATCAGCCGGGCCTTCTGGGGACCATTGGCCGGCCCCAGTTTGAACATCTCGTCCATGATCGGCTGGACGAGGTTGACGAACAGATAGGTGAACAGGGCCACGAAGATGGTCGAGACGAAGGCCAGGATGATCCATTTCTTTTCTTTGAGAGAGAGCTTGAAGAGCTGGAGGATCTCCTTCATGGACGGCTCGGGGCGAAGTCAAAGAGGGCTCTGGCGATTTCGTAGGCGTTGAGGGCCGAACCCAGGGTCAGGTTGTCGGCCACGCTCCAGATCCAGAAACTCCGGGGAAAGATCTCTTCCCTCTTGATCTGGCCGATAAAAATCTCATCCTTGCCCGACGTCGAAACCGGGGAAACCGGACAAGAATCAGTCGGAGGGCAGATTTTGAAGAAGCGATTTCCCTTGAAGAGCTTCTGAAGACCTTGGATGCTCGTTTCCTCGGCCAGCTCAAAATAGGTCATGATCGAGTAGGTATGGAAGACGGGCGCCTGGACAATGGATAACGAGAGCAGGGAGATCTTTCTTCCCCAGGACCCGCTTGATTTCCGCGAGGACCTGCAGCTCACTCGGAGAAAACCCGTTTTTGTCGGGCTTTTCGGTGTGGGAGAGGAGGTTGAAGGCGACCTGCTCTTTGAAGATCTTCTTGGAGAGGGTCGAGCTGCCGAGGAGCGCGACGCTCTGGCTGGCCAGCTCTTCGATCCCCGATTCCTCAAAGGCCGAGGCGGGCTGAAGGACGAAGGCGACCGCCTTGGCCAGTCCGAATTCCCGGATGATCGGGTCAAAGATATGGGAGAGAAGGATGGTCACGGGATGCGGATTGGCGATCAACGGATGCCCATCCGAGCCAAGCGCTCCGTCGTTGACGCCGGCGACGATGAGAGGGACTTCCTCCCGGGCATTGAAGGTCTCACTCAGGTCGATGGTCCGGATGTTGAGACCGGAGGCCCGGAGCCCGTACTCGAGGTTGGTTTTCTTGTCCGCGGCCAGAAAGACCAGGTCGGCCCCCAGAAACGAATCCTTATCGAGGGGGTGAATGACCTTGGGCTCATTCCGGAACTGGGTCAGCTTGCTGTATTCTTCTTCAACGTCGGGGTCAAAAAACTCCAGGCTCGCCAGGGGAAACTCTTTTTTCCGAGGACATCCAGGATCTCCTTTCCGCGCAGTGTATCGGTCCCCACAATAGCGCACTTGAGCTTCGGCCTGTTTTTCATCGTTCAAAAAGGAAAGACTAGACAGACTTCCTGAAGTCCGCCATCATCCGGTACATTTCGTCCTTGAGCAGCAGTTTCTTTTTCTTGAGCTCCTTCTCCCGGAGTTTTTCCGCCTCGGTCAGAAAATTCCGCAGCTTGATCTCGGCCAGTTCCTGCTCATACCCCTGGTGCTCTTCGTAGATTTTTCGGAATTCTCCGCTCTCCCGGAGCATGCGCTCTTTCAATTCCTGCTCGTCCATCAAGCTTCTCCTCCTCGGGAAAGGATATCACAATGACCCCGGTATTTCAATTTCGCGGACCGGCGAAATAGGCCTCGAGTCTGTCCACCAGAGCGCGCCAGGTGAATTCCTGGATCTTCTGGTAACCAGCCCGAGAAAGCCGGCGGCGGAGCTCGCGGACTCTCGATGAGTCTCCCGATTTGCCTCCTGAGGAAGAAGGGATGAGCCCGGGGAACAACCAAGGCAGTCACTTCGGGGATGGCGAAATCTTCGGTTCCGCTTCGGGCGCAGACGACGGGAAGCCCGCAGGCCATCGCCTCGGCGGTCGTGTTCGACCAGCCGGCACGTCTCTCCGCGCTGACGAAGATATCGGCCTGCGAGTAAAGCCAGGCCATGCGGCTCTGGGGCAAATCAAGATGGAAATCATGCGGAAGGCTTGTCCGGACGAGCGGGCGCGGATCGCGACGGTCCTCCCCCACCAGGCTGTCGAACAGGATGAGCCTGAGGTGAGGATGTTTTCGGGCGAGCCCTTCGGCGGCCCGAATGACCTGGCGGATTCCCTTCCGCTTCCGGAAGACGCGGCCGTAGCAGAGAATCCGGAACTCGTTCGGGTCCGGCGGGACTCTTTCCCCTTCAGGGAGTGGATGGAAGATCTCCGGGTTGACTCCTCCGGGGGCCCGGAGGCAGGTGACGCCATATTTGCGTTCGATCCTGCGGCAGATTCCCTCCGAATTGCCGAGATAGAGATAGTTCTTACGGATGACGTCGCCTTCTTTTTTGTGACCTTCAAGGACAAAATAAAAGTACTTCCTCCCGGTTCGGAGGCGCTCGAACTCGGGCAGGATGGAATATTCGCTGCAGAGCCCGATGTCGAAACTCTCCTCGGCGAGCGCGGTGAACGGCCTGACGAGGGCTTGAAATTCAAGCCAGGCCGGCTTTGTGCCGGCAGGATGGAAAACGACGAATTGGTGGCCGCGCCTGGCGAATTCGTTCCCAATCTCCAGATAGCGCCTGACTCCGCCAAAAACCTCGACGTGGGGAAGCAGGGCGGCGATTCTCATCTTTGGATGAACGTAACATGAGTCCAATCCACAGTCAAGCGACAGAGTTTGACCGTTCCTCAATGATGCGATACCATAATAAGATGAGGGTTGAGAACCTTTTGGATCCTGAATTTCGCGCCGGCAGGTGCGTGCCGGTCGAATACGAACGAAGGAGGTTCAAATGATCTGGAGAACCAGGAACTCAAACAACTGGATTTGGGGCCTGCTCGCAGGCGCCGCCATTGGGGCTGTCATGGGAGTGCTTTTCGCGCCCAAGAAAGGCAAGCATTTGAGGGCCGACATCGCCAGAAAGACAGGCAAACTACTGGATGATGCCGAAGAATGTATTGACCAGGCGGCCTCAAAGGCGTCGGATGTCGCCGGCGATGTCAAGAAGCGCACAGAGCACATCCTCAAAGGGGCGCACAAAGCGGCCAGCGCGGTCATCGAAAAAGTTTCTGGCTGATCGGTCGAAGACAGAGTCGCAATAAAAGAAGGCTGTTCCCTGCTTTGCTAATGAGGGATGCCCTCCGGAGCGGGAGGCTTGAGCTCAAGGGCTTCCCGTGATATCTCTTCAAGCTTTTCCGGACTTTATTTTATTTGACTTTGGCCTGCGGGAAATTTATACTTGATTTCCGATTTTCAGCCTTTTTAAGCCTGATGGCGAGGTAGCTCAGTCGGTAGAGCGAGGGACTGAAAATCCCTGCGTCGGCGGTTCGATTCCGTCCCTCGCCATTCCCTTTTCCCCTTATTTTCCCTAAATTTCCTCCTTGATTTAGCTCCGTTAAGCCATAATTAGGCGAGTTTTAGCAAATTTGGTGACAAAATGGTGACACGGGGAGAGGTCTGCCTGCCACGTCCGGCCGGGCCTGATCAACCCTCTCTTTTTTCCCGGTCTTGATAAAGGGCGCGCGCAGCGCGGTGAATGCTTTTCCAGCGGCGCTTGTGGTCGGCCTGTTCGGCCGGATCCTCTTTTCGCCGGAGATAGGACAATTCCTTGCGGAGTTTTAAATACCCCGCGTAGCGGTCGCCAGGCAACGTCCCCTTTTCCACGGCTTCTTTGACAGCACAGCCTGATTCGGGCCCATGCGTACAGTCGCCGTAGCGGCAAAACCGGGCCAGGCCGGAGATCTCCGAGAAGGCTTCGGCCAAGGCCGACTCGTCCGCCCAGAGCTGGATTTCCCGCAGTCCCGGAGTGTCGATCACCAATCCGCCCGCCGGCAGCATGAACATCTGACGCGCCGCCGTCGTATGCCGACCTTTGCCGTCGGAGACGCGTATGGGATTTGTCCTTTGGATCTCAGCGCCCAAGAGGGCGTTGAGCAGCGTCGACTTGCCGACGCCCGAACTGCCCAGAAATACCCCGGTTTTTCCCGCCGGCAAATAAAATCTTATGACATCAAGCCCTTCTCCTCTTCGGGCCGAAACGCGATAGACGGCCCCGCCGGGATTGATGTCACGCGCCTCGGCCACGCGCGCGTCGTCGGGCGCCGCTAAATCGCATTTGTTGATCAAGACCACGGAATCCATCCCCGCCTGCCGGGCCATGACCGCATAGCGCTCGATCCGCCGGACGTTGAAATCCTCATCGAACGCCGTGATGACGAAAACCACATCCAAGTTGGCCGCCAGGACCTGCTCTTGGACCTCTTGCCCCGCTTCTTTGCGCGACAAAGCATTGCGGCGGGGGATCAAACCGTGGACGAGCGCCAGTTCCGGCCCTGACTCTTGGGCCAAGACCCAATCTCCCACCGCAGGATATGCGGCCGCGTTTAAGGCCAGGTGGCGGAACCGTCCCGTCACTTCGCCCGTCCGCTCTCCGTGCGAAAGCCGGAGCAGACATTGCTCCCTGAACACGGCGGTGACGCGCCCGACCACATGGCCCGGCTCGATCGGTTCCAGGATCGAGGCTTCCCAAGCGGGACTCCAGCCCCATTTTCTCAAGTTCTCCCGATCCTCGGCAATTTTGACAGTCTTCTTCACTTCGTTCCTCTTTTCTTTTTGGGAATTTCCTCCGCTACGCGGCGTGAGCGCGCCGCAGACAACAGGCTTTTCCTCTAGGATCGGGTCATAATTGAACAGTAGCATCAGGACCAGTTCGAGTCAAGAAGGGCGAGCGGGCTAAAGCCCATGAAAATTATAAGGAATGCCTCGGCCTCTGGAAAGACGCCGACCCCGGCCTGCCCGACGTCGCCGACGCCAGGCAGCGGCTGGCCGGGCTGACTGGCACTTGACTGGCTGGCGGGCTGGGCTAGGCTAGCCGTCCGCATTGACTGAGCACGTTGACATGACCTACTTGTTTTGATACAAACTTAAGTGCAATAGATTGGGGATAGATGAAGTCAGTGAAACCTAGCTAATCAAACACAAAACCAGCAGGCCGTCATTTATTCCCATATCTATCGATCTCATAAGGGGAGGGTTTCTATGAAACGTTTTGTTATTGCAGTCAGTGTCGTGGCCTTGGTCTTTGCGGTCGCCGTCCGGGCACAGTCGCCGGCACAGCAAAAGAGTGGGGGTTCAGAACAGGAGATAATAAAACTGGAGAAAGAGACGGGCGATGCTATGGTCAAGCGTGACGTTGCATTCTTTGACCGGGTTACGACAGATGACTTCATTTGGACGGACGCCGATGGTAACATCTGGACCAAGGCCGAGATCATTGCGAACCTAAAGTCTGGCGACGATGTGATAAGCTCCTGGATCATTGATGACTATAGGGTCCGAGTTTACGGAGACGCGGCGGTGTGTATGGCCCGTGTAAATAGCAAAGAGCAGTTCAAAGGCCAGGACGTTAGCGGACAGACACGCTGGACAGACACACTGGTCAAGCGGGGCGGTCGTTGGCAAATCGTAGCCTCGCACAGTTCGAGGATAGCCCAGAAATAGCCCCAGGCGTCACGGGAACCGAAGGCTTTTACTTCTTCTTGGGGCGGGTTAGTCTATCTGTGCAAAGACGCCGACACCGCCCTGCCCGACGTCGCCGACGCCAGGCAGCGGCTGGCCGGGCTGACTGGCACGTGACTTGCTGATTGGCTGGATTTGATGTGCCTATGGCGAATGGCTTATTGAGCTATGGTTTGGTTTTCCCTGAATCTTTTTTCGATTCCCTCATCCCATTCTTCCAAGATATTGGTAAAGGAGATGACCTTCTTAATGGTTTCAAAATATCCAGCGTGTTCGGCCGCTATTTTTAGAAGATCATGGAGTTCTTTTAACTCGGTCACCGACATGCGTATTAGGAAATCTATGTTTCCAAGATTCTTTATATATGCGGTTCCCTTAAAACAATTTTTAAACTCGAGAGATTCTGTTAGCAAAACCATTTTGCCCTCCTTAATTTTTTATCATAACCCCGACCATCGGCCAGGATGCTATTTTACCGCCTTGCTCTCAAGGCAGAGCAGAGAGTGGGTAGAGGATAATTATTTGCGCAAGGCCTTCTTTATTGCTTCCACACAGTCCTCGATGTCTGACAATATTTCTTCTATGTCCCGAAATATAGTGGCGGCCAGGGCTTCTCTAGAAGGGCAGTTCTCGGGAAGCTTGATATCTCCATTCAATGCTTTTTCCATTTGGGCTATATCATCTTGCACGGTCAGCTTCAATATCCCACTCCATGCTATCAAATCATTGAATTTTTCTTGCAGATCCTTGTCCATGGGTTCCCCCTTCAAGGCTTTAATTAATCATGACCATTTGACCCGTTGCTGTCAAGCCACTTGTCGATATCGGATTTCTTTAACAGGCCCCTGGGATAGTTCTTAGATAGCTTGATGTTTGGCGAGTCCGGGCAAGGCCTCGTCGGGGCCAGGGAGAGAACCCGCCATGGCCTTTTTCGGCAGACCCTATTTAGAAAAGGAATTTAGTTTTCGCATGTAGCTAGAATGCTTTAATTTTCTTATCGCTATTTCTTGGATTTGCCTTATTCTCTCACGGGTAAGCTTGTATTGCTGCCCAACTTCTTCTAAGGTGTGGTCGTTGCCGTTTCCCAACCCAAATCTCATTTTTAAAATATTTGCTTCTCTCTGGGTGCGCGCTTTCAACGCTTCCTCAATTTTCTCTTTCATATCAATATAGATGACTTCATCGACAGGCGAAAGGGTATTCTTATCCTCGATAAAATCGCTCAGTGGACTTTTTTCTCCTTCTCCTATAGGGGTCTCGAGTGAAAGGGGTATTTGGGCAATTTTCAATATTTTATGCACTTTATCGACGGGCAAATCCATCTTTTTCGCAATCTCTTCACCTGTTGGTTCTCTACCTTTTTCCCAGACAAGGGTCCCCGACACTCTATTTAATTTTTTTATGACTTCTATCATATGCACAGGAATCCTTATCGTCCTTGCCTGGTCAGCAATTGCGCGTGTTATTGCCTGTCTTATCCACCAATGGGCATAAGTTGAAACTTTATACCCTCTCCGGTAGTCAAATTTTTCTACTGCTGTCATTAAGCCTATGTTTCCTTCCTGGATCAAATCAAGAAACTGGAGTCCGCAGTTGCTGTACTTTTTGGCTATGGAAATCACGAGTCTCAAGTTAGAGCTGACAAGTTTTTTCTTCGCTCGATCGCAGATCTGCTTTCCTTTGGCGATGGTTTGCAGTGTCTTTCTTAATCTCTTTGAATCAAAACCGATCTCTTTCTTGTATAATCTCAGAAGCGTGCCGATTTTTTTGATTCTAAGTTTCGTTTTCTCTCCTTCTTTCTTGCCCGTAGCCTTGGTTAAAAGGGCCTTCAATTCTTCCTTACTTGTTTCTAATTTGTCGATGCCCTTTAGCTTTTCAATGAGACTCTCGGTAATTTTTTCTCTATAAGCAGTGCGGATATTTAGGTCCCTGATGAGACGACCCATATTAACGATGAGACGCCCACGTGCAACCGCATATTTCTTTGATGCCGGGATTTTTTCTAATTGAGTGCTTAACTTTCTTATTTCACTGATTATGGCTAGAATCTTCTGTTTTTTCTTCTCAAGTAATCCTCTTGTGAATTCCTCTTTAATGGGATCAAGCAAAGCAAGGATGATTTCATCATCTTTATCTAGTTTCTCTTCCAGTGAAAGAATTTCATTTTGGACAAATCGTGTTTTTGAAAGGGCTTTAATGACTATCTCCTCTCCCCTTTCGATTTCCTTGGCTAGGACTATTTCTTCTTTTCTTGTTAGCAGTGGATTTCTACTCATTTCTTTCATGTAGATTCTGACAGGGTCCAGTGTTCGCCCCGGTTCCTCGAACGAAATGACGTGAATATCTCTTCTTTTAGAGCTGACTTTCCCAGGTTCAACAAGAACTTTTATCCCAGGGTCATTTGCTGCCATATTCAATCCTTCAATACGAAAAGACCGGAATTGTTAGCGCTCTTAAGTAACTCTCCAAGTTTGCATTAAATTTCTTCTTTTTCTTTTTTCTCTCTTCTTTTCCCTTTTCAGCGTTCCTTTTTGAAATTAAATAGTTTAACTCAACACCTTACATTCCACTCAGGATCCCTCTCCATATCAAGGGAGGTCGGTAATCGAACTGCATGATATTAGCAAACAATCACGAAGATAAATTAGGCATCTGTCAGGAAGAAGTTTCCTTTCTTTTTAACGGAATAATAGGTGTGTTTACGAATTTTTAGGTGTAAATGGGCAAACCAAGCAACCCCTAAATATGCTGTAATGAAGAAGTTGATTGTGATCTCGAATGTCCGAGTACCGCCTATCAGTAGCGTCTTCCCCCTCCAAATCCACCGCGGCGGTCGTCACTACGAGGGCAGGGCCTCGTTGACTTTGAGAGTGCGCCCCTGTAAGCCTTTACCATTAAGCCCGGAGAGAGCAGACTTAGCCTCTTGATAGTTGGGCATCTCCAAAAATCCGAATCCCCTAGAATCGCCAGTGTACTGATCTTTGATGATTTTGACAGATGTGACCTGCCCGAAGGCTTCAAAAGCCTGTCGCAAATCGGCTTCAGTGGTCTCCCGTAATAAATTGCCTACATAAATATTCATCTGACTTCCTTTTAATATTGGAATCTTAAGAAGGGAGGGAAACAATGTTCTTTATTGAAATTTTCCTTGATCCCCTGTGATTCCTGCCTGCTCTTTCAAATGAAAGAGTCTCTTCAATCTCAATGTGTAAATAATAATAGCAAAAGAAAGGTTCCACGTCAATGAAAATCCTCCAAAGTGCTACTCTATCGAACTCTAAAGAATTCATCTACAATTTGACCATATGGGCTATCTTCTGATACAAAGATTTTTAGAGTAAAATGCGGGCGTAGTGACTCAGGTTAGGCCATTTTGTTTCTGCCTCTTTCATCTGGCAATAGCACACTAGCCTAACAAAATGGAAGGATAAGCGTGGGGTAAATGTTAAATAATTTAATGGTTCTCTTCCATCTTGTGTGGGCTAATCGAAGCATAGCTTTCCAGCTACGAGAAACACGATGGAGCGAAGATAAGCGACATGCTTGAAGCCGTAAGCTCTTTTCATCGCCGTCTTAATCTTCGAGTTCAGCCCTTCCACTACGCCGTTCGTTATCCGACACGTCGTATAACTGACGACTCCGTTCCAATAGCGCTTTATCGCCTTGGCCACCTCGACAATCGGCTTCAGGCGGCTATGGGTCGCCCAAAAATACCAGCGCTTCAAGTAACAGGCCGCGTGGGCCGGCTCCTTCAACTCCCAAAACCTCGCCAAAGCCAGCTTGATGTGATACGCCCGGGCTGTCTTCAGATCCAAACGTTTCAACTCCTCCAGCTGTTCCTCCTGCTCACGAGTCAGGTTCCGGGGATTCCTCAGCCAGAGATACCTCGTTTTCTTCAGCGCCTTATTCTCTTTTTGTTCCAGCCAACGAACCTTTTCGATGGCCTTGTTCAGCTGGTGCATGATGTGAAAGTGATCAAACACGACCCGGGACTGGGAAAGATGGTTCCTCAAGCCATGCAGATACGGATCCCACATGTCGCAACAGACAAGGTCAATCTGCCCCGGATCTGTGCCTCGTCCCTTCAGGTCCTCCACAAACTCCTCCACGACTTCTTTCCGCCGGCTTTCCCCAAGATAAATCACCCGAGACGCCTCCAAGTCGCTGAACGACGTCATATACACATGCCCTTTGCGCAGCGAAAATTCGTCAATTCCAAGAATATGAAACTCGGAAAGATCGACTTGCCGTCTCGCTCGCTCCACATAATGCCCGAGAATCCGCCAGATGCGATTCGCATGTTCCCCCATGACTTCCGCCACCCCGGCCACCGACATCTCCCGGCTCAGCTGCAGCACCAGCATCTCAAACAACAGGGTAAAGCCGCTCCCCGGCCGGGCCCAGGGCACCTCCACTTGTCGAATCCCGCATCGCCCACACCGCACCCGAGGGACTCGGGCGTGAAGATAGGTCTCGTACTGGAAAAAATTCAGATGCCGCCACGTCCGATCCTTCGTATCATGAACCTCGCTTTCTTCCTCCGGGCACGACGGACAAGGAAACTTAGCCCCCTTGGAAAAATCAATCTTCAGGTCCAGCCGACCCTCTTCTTTGGAAAACCGGATATCGACCACATGCCATGGCTTGGACAGGCCCAGAGCCATCGTAAAAAGCGTCAACTCGTCCATCCAGACGATTCCTTTCAACTTAGACTTCATCTGCAATCCTACCACGTCTCAAGGCCATGATTAAATATGCCCTACCCACACAAGATGGAAGAGAACCACTAAATCTAAATAGAAAAAATTTTCTTTAGAGGAGGAATAACAAATTATTAAGATATTACTCGCCATCGTGGGTTCAATAATTTTTTGTATTGGAATCGCAGGTGTTGTGCATTTTTTTAGATACGCTTTCAGAAGAAGGACGAGGATACCAAAGATTTATAGAAAATATAATCCGTTTATTATTTTACTTGTCTATCTGGGATGCATTTTAATTGGGTATTTAATATATCCCAATTTTCATGTTGATAATAGGCAATATTTATTCTCGGGGTTTCTTGTAGGTTTAGTTATTGGGTTCGCAATATGAAGTTAAGCAGAAAAATGAGGGGGAAAAATATAAAAAAGAGCGGCCGATGTTCGGATTCAAAAAATGTCTCGACCATATTGCTGAAAATGAAGGAAGCCGGAGGAGCGAGCCTTCCAAAGAGGCCCCCAAAAACTCCTCTAATTAAATTTCCACAATTTTTCGAAAATGAAAGCCATAGATGGCAAATGATATCGCTAAGTTGAAGAAGCGGGGACGTCTTAGCAATGTCCAGGAAATAAGTTTCCAGTAATGCAATCTTTCTTTTCCTTTTATCCCCAAAAACCAGATAGATTTGAAGAATGCTTTGAAGTAACAAAATTTGAAATGGCTTTTTCCCCTTAATCGCTTTGGTTTATATTCTTTAAGGAATGTTATCACCCGTTTATAATAGTGTTTAGGGGAATAAATGGTATTGAGGATTTTCTTATACCCATTCATGAGTATTTCAACATTCATTTTTGGGATGAAGTTGAGTGAAAAGTCAGTATTATCACCAGATGGATCATGCAATAATCTTTTTTCTTTTTTCAAACGATGATAAAGCCTTGTACCACGAGGTGCATTCAACAACCCAACCATCGCCGTGACAATTCCGCTCTTTTGGATAAAACTTATCTGTCTTTCAAAGATAGAAAGAGGATCATTGTCAAAACCCACGATAAATCCTCCCTGAACTTCTAAACCGACCGTTTGAATTTTTTTTACACAAGCGATCAGGTCACGATTCTTATTCAGGTATTTATTGCATTCTGTGAGACTCTCTTCATTCGGAGTTTCAATTCCGATAAAAACCTTTTTGAACCCAGCCTTGGCCATTAATTGCATCAGTTCCTCGTCATCAGAAAGATTTATAGATACTTCGGTGGAAAAAGAAAAAGGATATTTTTTCTGTTTCATCCAATCGATTAGAGTCGGAAGAATTTCTGTTTTCAGTCTTTTCTTATTACCTATAAAATTATCATCTACAAAGAATACCCCGCCTCTCCAGCCCTGTGCATTTAAAACTTCAAGTTCTCCTATAATCTGGTCTTTGCTCTTAGTCCGTGGTTTATGACCATTGAGAACGATGATGTCACAGAATTCACAATTAAAGGGACAGCCCCTGGAATATTGAATACACATTGAAGCATATTTTTCCATCTTAATAAGCTCCCACTGTGGAGGAGGAGTCTTTCCTAAATCAGGCCACTCTTTAGAGGTATATATGTGTTGGGCGCATCCATTTTTTAAATCATCCAGAAAAGAGGGAAGCGTACTCTCAGCCTCATTGAGAACAAGGTGGTCTATATTCTCAAATTCTTCATATCCGGTGGTAAAAAGAGGGCCACCTGCAACAACTTTGATTCCCAATTTCTTGCATCTTTTAATAACTTCAATGGCTGAGTTTTTCTGAACGACCATAGCGCTGATAAATACATAGTCAGCCCATTCAAGGTCTTCCTCGGTTAAAGCAGAGACGTTCATATCAATGAGCTTTTTCTCCCATTCTTCGGGAAGCATTGAAGCCACGGTTAATAAACCCAGAGGCGGGAAAGATGCTTTTTTTGAGATGAATTTCAGGGCATATTTAAAACTCCAAAACGTGTCTGGATATCTCGGGTAAACCAAAAGTATTTTCATGTTTGAACTCCTAAGTCACTCTTTCTTGGAGTTGCTGTGCAAGAATCTCCTTTGGTGATATTGGCTTTTTTAGTTGGATTATCATTGTATGGAAAACTTAGTTATTAATCAGAGCAATAAATAGCTTGCAAATTGATTTTTGATATGATAGACTTCGGTTATGGACAACAAAGATGCGAGATCGTTGCCTTCGGTCACTCAAGAACAACTCCGACGGCGCGCGGTTCAGGCCGTCCGCGGCGGCATGACTCAACTGGAAGCCGGCCGGATCTTCGGCATCACGCGCCAGACGGTGGGCGTCTGGATCAAGAAGTCCCGGAACCGCAGTCTCGACGTCCTGGCGGCGAAGCGGAAAGGACGTCCGTTCGGCAAGACTTTGCCGCCAAGACAGATGGATTGGGTCGCCCGGGCGATTGCCAACAAACCGCCCGATCAGCTGAGATTGCCGTTTTATCTTTGGACGCGGGAAGCGGTCGGCCGACTGATCGAACGGAAGTATGGCGTGGGTGTGTCGGTCTGGACGGCGGGGCGGTACTTGCGGACGTGGGGATTCACGCCGCAAAAGCCGATTCGGCGGGCGTTCGAGGCGGACCCGGAGGCGGTTCGCCGCTGGCTGGAGGTGGAATATCCGGCCATCAAAGCCCTGGCCCAGAGGGAAAAGGCCGAAATCTACTGGGGCGACGAGATGGGATTGCGGTCGGACCATGTGACGGGGACAAGCTGGGGGCTGAAAGGACGGACGCCCGTGATTCCAGGAACGGGCCAGAGATTCGGCTGCGGTGTAATCTCGGCAATCACCAACCGCGGACGATTGTACTTTATGGTCCTGCGTCACCGGTTGAAGGCCGAGCTGTTCATCGATTTTATGCGTCGGCTGGAACGGCAAGTGCCGCGGAGAATCTTCCTGATCGTGGACCGTCTTCCGGCGCATCGGTCGGTGACGGTGAAAACCTGGTTGAACAAGAAAGAACGGCGGGTGCGATTGTTTTATCTTCCGGGCTATCGGCCGGACTTGAATCCGGACGAGTATCTGAATCAGGACGTCAAAAGCAATGCGGTGGGGCGACGGCGGCCGGTCAACGAGCCGGAGATGCGAAAAGACATTTCCGGCTACCTGAGAAGTCGACAACGGCAGCCGCGCATCGTCAGAAATTATTTCAAGCATGAAAGCGTCCGTTATGCCGCCTAAATGCAATCAATTTATCGCTCCCGGTA
>CAVYOD010000029.1:0-190927 GCA_963770045.1 Candidatus Aminicenantota bacterium
ACCGGGCAACCGGCGAGGAAAGAAAAGCCGAAACAGCCAACCTCATCAAGTTTTATCGGCTGACCGAGTGCTTGGAGAACCTCCATTTCCAGAGCACCGGGATCATCAGCTCCGATGTTCCCAATCCAATAGCCGACATTTACCGCCTCTATCTCGGGCTGCTCTATTCGACCAAGCCCTTTGTCACCGGGATCTTCCGGGTCGAATCGTTCAAGCCGATGAAAGAACTTCTCGCGGCGGTCCGGGGTGGCGAGAAAGAACTGGCGGCCAAGCCGCTGGCGATTTTTGACGCCTGCCCTTCCCCGCCTCTGAAGTGGAGCAACCTGACCGCCCAGAGCCTGATCGATTCGGCCAAGGCGGGAATACCCGCAGAGCTCATCTCGATGGGGATGACCGGAGCGACCTCGCTGGTGACCATCTCAGGCACATTGGTGCAGCATGTGGCCGAGAGCTTCTGCGGAATCGCCATCAGCCAGCTGGCCAAGAAGGGAGCCCCGGTCATTTTCGGCGGTTGCCCTTCCAGTTTCGACATGCGCCACGGAACGACGCCGATGGGGGCCATCGAGACGATGATGATCGATGCCGCCTATGTCCAGATCGCCAAATCCCTGAATCTCCCAACGCACAGTTATATGGGTTTGAGCGATGCCAAGGCGAATGATTCCCAGGCCGGCTTGAAACCGGCGTCGGGGCCGTCTTGGGCGCACTGGCTGGCATTAATGTCATTTCCGGGGCCGGAATGCTCGATTTCATCCGCTCGATGAGCCTGGAAAAGCTGGTCATCGACAACGAGATCTGCGGGATGGCCTACCGACTCATTTCCGGGATCGCCCAACGTGAAGAGCCCATCGCCATCGACAAGTTCGAGGGCTTCACGGCCGAGATGCAGTTCCTTTCCCTTCCCCATACCAAACAATGGTATCGGAAGGAGCATACCTACCCCAAGATCAGTGACCGTGACACCTATGAAGCCTGGGTCGCTCAAGGCAAGAAATCGATGGAGGCCAGGGCAGCAGAGGAAGTCGAAAAGATACTCCGCAGCAACCCTCCGGCCTTGGTCGATAAGAATGTACAGAAAGAGCTTGAGGGCATCATCCTGAGCTACGCCAAAGCCAACGGCGTCGCGGCTCTTCCGGAAATAAAATAAAATCTCCCTGAACGATAAGTCGTAAGTGGCAAGAGCGAATGAGAAAAACTCCCCGCGGCAGGCCCTGGGGGCGCCTCACTCGAGATCCCAGATCTCCCTATATCGCGGAACTGTGACCTCCCAGCCCAACGACTCCCGCAGCTTCAGGGAGAAGCTGGAGGCCGCCTCTTCCTCGGCATGAGTCAGGAAAACGCGCCGGGGAGGCGATTCAAAATGATCCAGCCAGCCGACGAGCGCCCCCTGGTCCGCGTGGGCGGAGAATCCATGAATTTGGTCGATTTTGGCCCGGACGGGATGAAATTCGCCGAATATGCGGACAGGGGAGTTTCCTTCCAGAATCTGCCGGCCCAGCGTGTCGCGCGCCTGATATCCGACGAAAAGAACCGTCGAATCCGGGCGGGAGATGTTGCGGACCAGGTGGTGCTTGATCCGGCCGCCCGTGCACATGCCCGAGCCCGACATGATCAGGCAGGATCCTTTGATCCAGTTGATGGATTTTGATTGCTCGATCTGGCGGACGAGCCTCAAACCTGGAAGGTCAAAGGGCTTCTCCCCTCTTGGAGCATCGCCAGGGTCTCCTGGTCGAGGCACTCGGGATGATGCTCAAAAACGTCGGTGATGGAGACGGCCATGGGGCTGTCGAGAAAACTTGGCAGGTTGGGGATCCGCCGGGCCCGGTTCAACCTGTTCAAATAATAAATCAACTCCTGCGCCCTCTCGACGGCAAAGGTGGGGATGACGACATTTCCGCCGGTTTGCACGGTCCGGTTGATGATCAAGCTGAGCATGGTCTCAATGTCGTTCGGGTCTTTGTGGTCGCGGTCGCCATAGGTTGATTCCATAACCAAGTAATCTACTTGCCTGAAAATGGATGGATCTTTTATCAGGGGCTTGCCTAACTGCCCGATATCGCCCGAGAACAGGACCCTCCGGATGGCTCCATTTTCCCGGACCATGAGCTCGAGCATGGCAGAACCCAAGATGTGACCGGCGTCATGGAAGGCGACCTGGAGATCGTCGTTGAGGAAAACAGGTGTCGAGTAGGCCGTCTCCTCGACCTGCGGGAGGGTCTGCTGAACGTCCTCGACCGTGAACAGCGGAATTTCAGGGTGAGCGCCCTGACGCCCCTCCTTCTGGTGGCGTTTTTTCTTGAAGGCCGCGTCTTCCTCCTGGATGCGGGCGGCATCCATGAGGACGATGGACAGCAATTCGGCCGAGGCCGAAGTGGTGATAATATCACCCGAAAAACCCTCCCGGACGAGTTTCGGCAGGCCGCCGCAATGGTCAAGATGGACGTGGGTTAGAAGGACAAGATCAATTGTCTCAGGAGGAACCGGAAACGGATCCCAGTTTCTTGCCAAATTGGGCCGCTCCTGAAAGAGACCGCAGTCCACGAGCAGACGAAGGCCGGCCGCTTCGAACAGGTAACATGAGCCCGTGACCTGCTGGCTCGCTCCGAGAAATTGGATTTTCACTTCCGGGCGTTGTCTTCTATTAGGAAATTGAGAGGTTAGTTTATCAATTCTCTCAGGATCTGTCATACATCGTGGGTAAGGAGTGAGGGTAAGGGTCATTTTTTTAGCTTCTATCCCTTCACTTTCAAGGCTCTTTGGCTGCTTTCAAAAAATGAAATTCCGTCGAAACAAACAGGACTCTTGTCCACATCCTGAAGAGAATGAAAATCTGCTGTCCGATGAAGATCACAAAGAGAAGGGCCGGGGTTCGCCCGGGGAGGAGCTTGCCCAAGAGCAACATCCCCAAGGTGACGAGCAGATAGAAAACGGCCACCCAGATGTAAAGAAACCAGGCCCGGAAAAACCGCCGGCCCAAAAACGAGAAAGTGGAAAGGGTCGCCCGCAGGGTTTGGGAGCTGTTGCCGGCGGCAAGGCCAAGCTTGACATAATCAAAAAACATCCGGACGATGGAGAAAAGGAGGATAAAGATGATCGTTTTCAGGTTTGAAGAGAAAATGGATGGCCATTCCGTAGAGGCACTCTTGGTCCAGAGGTTGAAGAGCCAGGCGACCGTCCTGTAAAAGATGCCCAGGACCAGGGCAAACGCGACGAGCGAGATCAAGAAAACGCGGAGGAAGCGAAAGAAGTACTTTCCGCAGTCTTCAAAAAACAAAGCCAGGTTGGTTTTGCCCTCTTGAGACTCGCGGGCCAAGATCCTGCCGATCATCCCGCCGTCAAGGAAGATCATGAGTCCGAAATAGACAAGAGACGTGACGAGGAGCCAGCCCAGCGCGCTCGGAAGCAGGCTCTGGTATTTATAGATCAAATCGCCGAGCACGAGCAGATCGAATCCTCCGATCAGTCGATCGCCACTTAGCGAACGTGATAAATCTCCCGCCAAAGCAAAGTAAACGGGGGCCAGGATGAGCGCAGAGAAGACCAGGTTTGCCAGCCAGAGGTAGAGGCAGATTCTCGTGCTCTTGTTCGCCAGTCGAACGCCGCGGCCGAAGATGCTTAAGATGTTCATCGTCTGCTCCTACTCTTAGCTCAGGGCTGCCAGGACCTGAAGATAATTTTGGATAAAGAAAAGCAGCCTGGTCACAAAACGAAAGATCCCGGCTCTCGAAGCCTCGCGCCTGAGGCTGTTGTTGGCCAGATTGGAGTCGATCAGCCAAATTCCTTCCGGGTCGACCTGAGCATAACGGGCCCGGACCGGTTTTTCAAAAATGAATTTGGCCCAGCGGGCCTGGCCGTCCCAGAATCGTTCTTGCTGGGACCCGTCCTCAAAGACGACTCTCAGCTTGATCTTCGTTTCTCCCCCGACCTTAGCTTCTCCATAGCGGCGCGCCGTGACTTCGGTGACGAACGTCTTTTGTTTTTGGCTCGATTTTTCTTTGTCCTTGAGCTCGGCCAGCCTCTTTCCGGTCAGCTCCTCCTTCTTGCCGCCCACGTCAAACACTCCGGACCAGGAGGAAGGCTTTTCATAAGAACTAAGATCGGCCAGGCCGTAGTCGAAATTAATGGTATTGAAGAAAAGCTCCTCGAAAAACCAGTTCAGGTCTCTGCCTGAGATTTCGTTGACGACGGAGATGAAATCCTGGGTGTGAGGATGTTTGAAACGATAGCGCGTCTGAAAAGTCCTCATGACCCTGGCCATCACGCTTTCTCCGAGCAGCCGCTCGAGGGTATTCAGACAGACGGCGGCCCTCATGTAGACGTTCAAGCCGTAGCTGGCCCGGCTATAAAATTTCCAGGACGGAGTCACAATGGGATCGTAGGAAACAATATTGATGGCCGGGAGCCGCTCCGACTCCCAGTCATTAAACTGGCCGTGACGGGCAAACCAACCGATCGGAATTCCGTTGATCCTCTCAGGGACGAGCATGAGCTCTCCGTGACCGTAGGCCTTGTCCAGGACTCTCCCGGTGGAATAGGTATTGATTCCCTCATCAAGCCAGGCCTCTTCGAATTCGTTATTTGCGGCCAGGCCGTACCAATAGCCATGGCCGAATTCGTGGACGATGACCCCCTCCGGAGAAAGAACATTTTGGCTCGTGAGAATAGAGGTCCCCGCAGTGAAGAGGGTCGGATACTCCATGCCTCCGCTGCTCGTCCTGAACGGCGGGTCGACCATGGTGATGGTTTCGTAAGGATAAGGTCCGTACCAGAGGCCATAGTACTTGAGAGCCATGCGGAGGGCCCGGAAATGGCGGTCGATCTGGCCTCGGTGTTCGGGCTCGATGAGCAGGATCATCTTGACGTTCGGAAGCTTGATCTGCTCTACGGGGAGCCCCAGCTTGGAGGCCATTTCTCCGTATTCCTGAGGGCTGACTTCCTGCGCGGCGATAAAATCGCGCTCGACCTTGACGAAATCCGGGTCGGCCGTCCAGGCAAAATCATGAATATTGGTCTGCTCAAAAGTGTAGGTCTTTGTTTTTTTCTGCTCATCCGAAACGGCGCTCGTCTGCTTTCCGGAGGCGCCGATGACATAATGGGCGGGCACGGTGATATGGACGACAAAATCGGCGAAGTCCGCAAAAAACTCTGAGTTGAGGTGGTATTCGTGGCAATTCCATCCCTTCCCCTCTTCATAGACACCGGGTTTTGGAAACCATTGGGCGATGAAATACGAATCCTGATAATAACCGGAGCGGAGGACCGTCCGTGGGATCTTTGATTGGAATTCGATATGCAAATGAACCTCCTCACCCGGTTTGACCGGTTGAGGGAAAGAAACCTGAATGACGGTTTGGTCCTGGGGATGAACAGGCTCGTCTCGGGTGACAAATCTCAGGCTCGGTTTCAGGTCTGTGCCGTCGGCAAGCCTGATGTCGGTCACATCGATCCACCCCCATTCTCCCTCCCGCGGGCTCGATTCTCCCATGACCATCCGAACGCTCTCTTCCCTCAATTCCTGCATGACCGTGCTGAGCCCATTTTTGAAGGCGTTGTAATAGAGATGAAAGAGCATATCCGGGACGTTGTCCTGGGTCTTGTTGAGCCAGGAGACCTCCTCTCGCCCGCGGAGGAGCTTGGCGGCATCGTCGAGCTCCACCCAGATCTCGTAACGGAGGATCGGCCGTCCCTCTTCTGGACGAGTCTCGGTTCGACCGAAAAGAGCCGGAAGCCAGACCGAACCTGCCAAGACACAAAGGGCGGTGAGTCCAAGAAGCCTTCTGAGATGCATCGCCTGCCTCCCTTGGCTCCCCCCCGGCGGCGGAACGCGGAGCCTTCGACAATTTCAAACTCCGATCGGACGAGTGAACTCGGGTCAGAAAGACGAAGACTTGCTCCTCAGCCAATTCTCCCAGTGTCTCGTCCGCGGAAAATACATCAGCTCGATAAGAAGAGAGATGAAAAGAAAGATATAAAAATCCCGGGAGAGTCCGCAGAGAAAGAATAGGACCAGCCCCAGGATGGCCGGAGTCTGGGCGAAAAAGTAAGTGACCAGGGCGGCCGTGTTCAATCTCATCAGAAGCTTTTTGTGATCATCTGTCGTTGGGTGTTTGTAGAGGAGTGGCTGCAGAAACCGCAACACCAGGATCATCAGGATGGCCAGCCCGTAAAATGAGAGTCGAAGAGTCTGGAGGTTCGAGACCTTGACAAGGCCTTGGAATGGCTTGGCTTTCGCCTTTATAACCTCCACGATCACCGCGTATATGGCCATTGTTAAGATGACGGCGCCGCCGATGATGACATTGGTCTTGTAGAGCTTTTTGAGTTCTTCGCCCGGGTCCATGCTGCCCTCCCCCATCGATTTCATTTATGCGATGGATTATATAAAAACTCAAAAGCGGATACAACCAACAATACAAGTGAGCACTGAGCTTTGAGCAGTGAGCAGTGGAAAAGAGCATGACTGGAATAGATGAAGCCGTATATCCGCCCATCCATTTAGAACGGAAGGATGGGGCCCCGGTCACGGCAAAATCGTCTGTCTGGTCTGTCTCGTCGCCGGTCTATCTCGTCAAAAGCGAAAAAGCGTGTTTTTCTTTTTGACCTTTTGCCATTTTTTGACGAGATGACGAGATGACCAGATGGACGTCTACATTTGTGGGCCGGGCGAGGATTATGTATACTGAATTTGATAGCTGACACTGAGGAGGTCCGGCCCATGAAAACAACCCTTATCGCGCTTTTCCTCCTTGTCATTCTGAACGGCCCTGGTTTGTCATCGGCCGGCCAGGAGCCTTTGGGCCAGGGAGACCAAGAGATCATTCACAGGGCCCAAGAGTTCGTGGCCTGTCTCGAGCGCGGCGATTTTGAATCGGCGACAAAATATTTCGACGCGACCATGAAAGAAATGTCGCCGCCTCAGAAAATGGAGCAGTTCTGGAAAGATTTTCAGACCCAAGTCGGCGCCTTTAAGAAACAGGGTGACGTTCGGGTCGAACAGGTTACGCCCTATGAAGTCGTCTTCGTCACGGTGGAATTTTCCCTTGTGACCCTCGAGGCCAAAGTCGTCTTCGACCGGTCAAAGGCGATCGCCGGCTACTTTTTTGTCCCCAAGATAGGGCCCGCCGAGTTCAAGCCGGCGGCTTACGTTAACCGCGATTCGTTCCGGGAGGTCGAGGTCGTCATCGGCAGCGGCGAGTGGGCCCTGCCCGGAACCCTGACTCTTCCGAAAGGGGCCGGCCCCTTCCCCGCCCTCGTCCTTGTCCACGGCTCGGGTCCGAACGACCGGGACGAGACGATCGGCCCCAACAAGCCGTTTTGCGACCTGGCCTGGGGATTAGCGTCGCGAGGGCTCGCCGTGCTCCGCTACGAAAAGAGAACCAAGGCGCATAGCAATAGATACACCGATAAGGAGCTGCTCAAGTCTTTGACCGCCAAGGAAGAAACGGTTGATGACGCCGTGGCGGCGGTCGCGCTCCTCAGGATGCAGGCCGAAATCAACCCCAAAAAGATCTTTGTCCTCGGCCACAGTCTGGGAGGCATGCTCGTGCCCAGGATCGGAGCCGCTGAGCCGGGCATCTCCGGGTTCATCATCATGGCCGGGACGACGCGGCCGATCGAGGACCTCATTGTGGAACAGATGACCTACATCTATTCCCTCGACGGCCAAATGACTCCCGAAAAGCAGGCCAAACTGGACGAATTCAAAGCTCAGGCGGCAAAGGTCAAGGCCCTCAAACCGACCGATGCGTCCTCCGACGAATTCCTGCTCGGAGTCGCGCCCAAGTACTGGCTGGATCTCCGGGGGTACGATCCTGCGGCCGCAGCCCGGAGACTCAGGCAGCCGATGTTGATCCTCCAAGGCGGAAGGGATTACCAGGTTACGTTGACAGACTTCGATAACTGGAAAAAGGTCCTCTCGGGACGCTCCAATATCGAATTCAAACTCTATCCCAAGGCCAACCATCTCTTTATTGAGGGAGAAGGGAAAAGCAGCCCTGAAGAATATGGCCGGCCCAGCCACGTGGCCGAAGCCGTGGTTGAAGATATCGCCCGCTGGATAAAGAAGCGTTAGGTTTTCTTTTTGAGGCTGGCTTCCTTGGAGACCCGCCTGATGAGGAAATTCTCGATCTGTTTAAAGACTTCCTTCGGCCAGTTCCTGATCCTGGCGTTCAGCATGCCGTTGTTGATCGTCGAGACCTCGACGAATTTGTTCTCCCGGATCAGGTAATCCCTGAGCCCCTGCCATTTGTGCTCATCCTCCTTCCGGGTGGGAGCGCAGACCTCGTCTTTGATCGTGATCCAGAGCTGATGATCAGGGCCGTCGATGACCCGGATTCCCTCTTTCTCGGCGAACTCGACGGCCGCTTGTTCGATCTTTAGCTCTTCGGCCTCGATGACTGCGATCTCCTCCCGGAGGTCTTTTTTCTTGCTTTCCAGCTCGGCGTATTTAGACACCAGGACAACGCCTGGATCGTTCCTGTATTCGTTCACGTCCAGCTTTTCCATGGCCTTGGGGTGTTTCCATTCGGGGCAGATGTCCTGATAGGCGCACCATTCGCACAGGGCGCTCCGGTTGGGAGGATAGTCGGTGCAGGCCTCGATCTCCCCGATTCTGGCAACGAGGTCCTGGCGGAGCCTGGCCAGCTGTTCTTCGGTCCGCGAAGACTCAATCTGTTTATTGAACGCCAGGAAGTGCCAGATGAGCTTCGCCCGCTCGGCTTCCGGCCAGCGGGTCTGGAGAGCGATCTGGTAGAGAGGAAGCTGACGGTCTTGGTCGGCTTCTTCTTGGGTCATCAGGCTGCCGGAGGTCTTATAATCGTGGATTTCGAAGATCTTCTCTCGGTCATTCCAGTCCAGCCGATCGAGGATCCCCCGAAAAGAGTATTCGGCCTCGTTGTGGCGGAGAGTGAAAAAGATGGACTCCTCGTTCTTGACCACCTTGGCCTGGTCAAAGGGATGATATTCCCTGTAATAATCGCTCAGACAGGTCGCCCCTTTCCGGAAATAGTCTTCCGCCGAGAGGTCTTTTTTTATTATCTTTATCGAATCAGTAAAGTTCTTTTGCCAGATCTCTTCGTACTTCGCGAGCAGCCATTCCGGAGGCTTGACCACCCGGTTTTTGACGAGGTCATAAAACTCCTTGAGGGCTTCATGGACCATGCTCCCCATAAAGGCTTCGATCGTTTCGAGCTCGGAGGGAAGCCTGTCGATATAGGCGTATTTGTACTGAAGCCGGCAGGATTCAAAGGTCCCGATCCGGCTGATGGAGTAGGTCGTCCCCATGGGTCCTCCTTTGAGTCCTCAGTCTATATATAATAAGAAGCCTTTGAGATAGGCGCTCTCCGGGTGGAAAATGTTGACCGGATGGTCGAAGGCTTGATGATGTCTCTGCATGATCCGGACCCGGCGGGAGGCCTCCCGGGCGGCTTCGAAGATGACTTTCTGGAAAAGGTCTTCAGCCACGAAAAACGAGCAGGAAAACGTCAATAGAAAGCTTCCCGGAGCGGCCCGCTTGATGGCCAGGCGGTTGATGTCTTTGTAGCCCCGGCAGGCCTGGATGACATCGACCTTTTTTTTGGCAAAGGCGGGAGGGTCCAGAATGATGAAGTCGTAGGCCGGAGTCTCGCTCCGGAGATAATCGAAGACGTCCTGGACATAAAACCGATCCTCACCTGTGTCAAAACCATTGAAGCGGAGGTTTTTCTTGGCGAGCTCGATGGCGCGCTCAGAGGTGTCAACAGAATCGACAAGGACGGCCCCCGCCCGCCTGGCATAGACGGAAAAAGCCCCCGTATAGGAAAAGGCGTTGAGCACCTTCCGGCCTTCGGCCAACGAGCCTACGAACCGGCGCATCTCCCGCTGGTCAAGGAAAAAGCCGGTTTTCTGGGAACCCGGGATCTCGACCAGGAATCTCAGCCCGTGTTCCATGATCTCGACGGTCTCGACCGGCTCTCCCCAGATCAGGCCTTCAAAATCGTCCAGGCCGTCCTCACGGCGTGAGGGCAGGATTGACTTTTCGTAGATCGTGCGTGGCGAAAGCTTCTTCAACAGGATCTCGATAACAAACCGCTTCAGCTTTTCCATGCCCAGCGTCGCCACCTGGATGACCAGGACATCGTCGTACCTGTCGACGATGAGTCCGGGCAGACGGTCGCCCTCGGCGTTGATCAAACGATAGGCGTTCGTGCTTTCATTGAAGAACACCCGGCGCAGGGCCAAGGCGCTTTCGATAGATTCTTCGATTGCCTTTTCAGGCGGCGTCTCATCAAAGCTCAGCATCCGGCCCACGATCGAGGAGTTGGTGTTGAAATAGGCATAGCCGAGGAACTCCCCTTCCGCGCTCCGGACCGGAAGGACGCCTCCGTTTTCAAACGAGGGCATGGATTCGACCGCGCCGGAGAAGATCCAGTGGTGGCGGTTCTTGATGGCTCTCTCTTTCCCCTTTTTCAAGATGACACTCGGCTGGTTCATCAGGACTCCCCCCGCAGGGCGCTGTCGAGCACAGCCCTGACGATCGGAAGGTCTGGTGCGGCGAAATCATATGTCTGGAGCTTGGTCGGCGCGACCCATTGGATTTCCTCATGATCGGCCAACCTGACTTTTCCGGAAAGATAAGTCACCCGATAGGCCAGGAGCTCGATCGAGAGAGAAGTCGAATCATAAAAGGAAGTGGCCAAGAGCTCTCCAACACGAGTTTCAATCCCGAGTTCTTCGCGGAGCTCCCTTTGCAGAGCGGTCTCCGGGGTCTCCCCGGGCTCTACCCGGCCGCCCGGAAATTCCCAGCTCCCCCCAAATGGACCACCTTTCCTTCTCTTGGCGATAAGGATCTTCCCTTCTTTTTCGAGAATCGCCGCCGTCACTTGAATCAGCTTCCCGTATCGCGCCTTCATCGGTTCTTTCCCGGCAGCCCTATCTTAAAGCTTCCGGTCCCCGATTGGCAAGAGCGCCCGGCCCGCCGCTTCCTTAAAGAACAAAGCCAAACCGGCCGGAGACGCCAAAGAAACGGATGACTGGCTCCTGAGAGCTGTGCTAGAATGCGGCTTATGAAAATCGCCTTTTTAGCTTCCGAGGTTGCTCCGTTTGCCAAGACGGGCGGCTTGGCCGATGTGGCCGGCGCCTTGCCCAAATTCCTAAATCAGGCCGGAGAAGACGTCCGGGTCTTCATGCCGCTTTACCGGGAAGTCAAGAAAAAACGGCTCGAGCTCCAAAAAGTCATCGAGGAGCGTGACATACCTTTAGGCAAAAAGAGCTTTCCGTTCTCGGTTTGGAAATACGGCGGGCCCTTCGGTATCTATTTCATCGACAATGACGAATTCTACGACCGCGATGGCCTCTACGGAACTTCGGCCGGCGACTATCCCGATAACGCCTTGCGGTTCGCTTTTTTTTCACGCGCCTGTCTGGAGACCCTCAAGGGGCTGGATTTTTCGCCGCAGATTCTTCACTGCCACGACTGGCAGACCGCGTCCACCCTTGCCTTTCTGAAATACTCTTACGGGGACGACCCTTTCTACAAGTCGATTCGATCTCTCTTCACGATTCATAACCTGGCCTACCAAGGGCTGTTTGAGCGGAGCGATTTTGGGCAAAATCGGCCTTCCCGATCACCTTTTCAACATCCGCGACCTTGAATTTTATGGCCGAGTCAACTTTCTCAAAGCAGGGATCCTTTATGCCGATGCGGTCAGCACCGTCAGCCCGCGGTACAGCCGCGAGATCCAGACCCCGGAGTTCGGTTTCGGGTTGGAGGGGCTTCTTCGGGAAAGAAAGGACAGCCTCTTCGGCATTCTGAACGGCGTCGACTATTCCGATTGGGACCCGGCCACGGACCCACTTCTGCCGGCGAGATTTTCTCCGACCGATATGGGAGGGAAAAAAGTCTGCAAGGAGGAACTGGCGAAGATCTTTGGATTGCGGGGGAGCTCGACGGAGTTGCCGGTCATGGGAATGGTCTCCAGGCTGGCCGGGCAAAAGGGTTTGGACATCGTCAGCGAGGCTCTGGATGATATCATCAGCCTGGGGGTCAACCTAGTCATCCTGGGAACAGGAGATGAGAAAATCCAGGATGCCCTCCGTACGGCCCAGAAGGGCCATCCCGGCCGGCTGGGCTTGATGATTGCCTTCAATGAAAAGGTGGCCCGCACGATCTATGGCGGCAGTGACATGTTTCTCATACCATCTCGCTACGAGCCCTGCGGCCTGACCCAAATGTACGGGCTTAAATATGGAGCCGTCCCCGTGGTCAGGGCCACGGGAGGACTGGACGACACCATCGAGGAATACGACCCAGGCGCACGGTCCGGAAATGGGTTTAAATTCGAAGAATATTCAGCCCCTGCCCTGGTGAAGTCGGTTGAGAGGGCGATCTCGTTTTATCGCCGGAAAGATCATTGGGATGCGCTTCTGGCCAACGCGATGGCCTGCGATTATTCCTGGAACAGGTCCGTCCGGGAGTATATCAAGCTTTACAAGAAGATCGCCGGCGACTAGAAGAGGTCGACCCCTACCTTGCGGAGCAGCCCGGGCCAATTTGGCCAGTGGAAGGCCGACGACATTATAAAAGCAGCCTTCCACCCGCTCAATAAAAACACCTCCGAGACCCTGGATGTCAAAGCTCCCGGCTTTATCCAAGGGAGACACTTTTCTAAAGTAATTCCGCGCTTGTTCGTCACTCAAGGGGCACATGAATACTTTGGTCTTGTCGTAGGCCGTAAGCGCCTTGCGCCGGTCGATGTCGATGACGGCGATTCCTGTATAGACCCATTGCGGCTGCCGGGACAGAAGCCGGAGCGTACGCACGGCCTCCTGGACGCTCTTCGGTTTGCCGATGACTGTCCGGCCCACGCGGACAACGGTATCGGCTCCGATGACGACGCCGGAATCATGCCTGGCCGCTACGGCCCTCGCCTTCTTGAGGGCGTTCTGGCGGACGAGGTCGCTGGTCCGACCGCTTGGCCTTCTAACTTCGCGGACTCGGGCCTCCTCGACTCGGAACCTGAGGCCGATCTGCCTGAGCAGATCCTGCCTTGCCTTTGATTTTGAAGCGAGGATGAGAGTTTGTCGCTCGTTTCGGCATCTCGTCATCTCGTCAACAAAAGTCCTTGGCAAGAAGCAAGGCTTAATCCGTCAATCCGGCCACATAACCTGAAGCCCAGGCCCAGCCCAAATTGTAGCCTCCCCGGGGCCCCTGGACGTCAAGGATCTCACCGGCCAGATAGAGACCTCTCTGGTGTTTTGATTCCAGGGTGCGGGCTTCGACATCACGGGCATCAATGCCTCCGCAGGTGAATTCCGCTTCATTCCAGCCGCGTGTTCCCAGAACGCGAAACCTTTTATCCTTTAGACCCCGGGAACCGGCCTTGAGCTCTTCCCGGGCGAGCCCGGCGAACTTGTTGGGCAGGAGTCCGGTCAAAAGATCCTCCTCTTTGAAGCCGTGGCCGGCCCTCCTGGCCAGCTCGTCAGCGAGCTCTTCGCCGGAAAGAAAGGGAAGGAGGTCCAAGGACACTCCCAGATTTTCTTTTTTTTCGCGGTGCAGAGCGATCGATATCGTTTCGCTGATGTCCAGGATGGCCGTCCCGGAAAGACCATATTGAGTAAACAAAACTTCGCCTGAAGCTTCTCCGGCGACGCGTCCTTCGATGAGGCCTTTCACCTTGGATATGATCCGCTGTCCTTGGAGAAGATGACACCATCTGTCTTTAATGACCAGGGGGACAGCGCTCGGCACCGGTTCGATCGTCCTGTGGCCAAAGCGTTCCGCGAGCCGATAGGCGTTTCCGTCCGAGCCCAGAGCGGGGTAAGAGCGTCCTCCGCCGGCGAGGATGACTTTTTGACTTTCGACCCGGCGTCCGTCCTTGGCGATCAAAGAGTAACCGGCCGGCGATGTGTCAAGCTCAGTCACTTCAAAATTCAGCTCCACCCCGACCTGAAGCCGGGCGAGTTCGAGCTCGAGGATCTTGACCACCGAGGAGGCTTGATTGGTCACCGGGAAAAGCCGTTCCTCCTCGGCGCAGACCTGCAGCCCGAGTTCTTTAAAAAAATTCAAAATCTCGGTTTTCCCAAACCGGCTGAGGACCGACCGGACCAGTTCCGGCTGGCTGGACGAATAAAAAGATTCGTGGAACTTTTCGTTCAGAAGATTGCACCGGCCGCCGCCGCTGATCAGGACTTTTTTCCCGAGGCGGGGCATTTTTTCGCAAATGACGGCTGAGTGCCCTTTGCGGCGGGCGCTTATGGCGGCGGCGAGGCCGGCGGCTCCACCCCCGATAATCGCCGTTTGGAATCCTGATTTCGAACGGATCATGGACGAGGCAGCCGGCATCCGTGAAGATACTCGGCCGCCACTTCGGGAGGCACGGGGTTGATGTAGAAACCCGTTCCTAGCTCGAAACCGGCGACTCGGGTGAGCACGGGAGTGATTTCCATGTGCCAGTGATAGCTCTTTTCCACTCGGGGCCACTTGGTCTTGGAGAGATTGAGGTTCGGGGCCTGATGAATGATGAAGTTATAAGGAGGGCCCGAGAGCAAGATCCCCAGCCGGGTGAGGACCTCCTTGAGAGCATTGGCGAGGGAGACGATTTCCTCCGGCTCCTGGCTTGAAAAGTGCGGTGAATGACGCAAGGGGTAAATGACCATCTCAAAGGGAAATCGTGAGGCAAATGGGGTCATGACCGCAAAATGCCGGTTCTGGAAGACGAGTCGGTCGCGGCACTTGTTCAGGTCTTCTTCGATCATCCGGCAAAAGATGCACCCTTTGTATTGACTGTGCAGGCGCTCGGCGCCGTACAACTCTTCTTTGATCCTTTTGGGCACGATCGGAGTGGCCACGATCTGGGAGTGGGGATGACTCAGGGAGGCTCCTGCATCCTTGCCCTTATTTTTGAAAATCTGAACATATTGATAATGGAGCTCCCCTTCGATGTTCTCGATTCTCTGCTGGAAGGCTAGAAGGACGTCCTTGATATTGGACACCGAAAGGTCATTGAGCTCCCGGTCGTGGTCAGGACTTTCGATAATCACCTCGTGGACGCCCACACCGGGCATCGATTGGAAGAGACCTTTTTGTGGTTTGGGCGGCGGCAGACCGCGAGTCCAGGGCCGGGAACTTGTTAGGCACGACCCTCACCCGCCAGCCCGGCTGGTCTGCCTTGGTCCCCCTTTTCCTGAAGGAAAAAACTTCCGGGGGGGTTTTGGATTCGTTGCCCTCACAGAACGGACAGAATAACTTCTGCTCGGCCGCCTGTTTGAGCTCTTGCTGCGGCGGCCGGAAATCATCCGGCCGTTTACTCCTCTCCGAGGCGATGATCACCCAGCGGCCGCTGACCAGGTCTTTTCTGAGCTGAGACATCTTACTCCTTTAGTAGCTCCTTTATTTTGGCCTTGAGTTCGTGGAGTGAGGATGATTTGACCACGTAGGCGTCCGCGGCCCAGGTCATAAAGTCTCCCTTGTAGCTTTGGTAGGCGGTGTTGATGATGATCGGGATATCCTTTCTCAGGCCCATGATCTGGGTGATGAGCTCGATTCCGTCCTTGCCGGGCATGCGGATGTCGGTGATGATGAGGTCGAACTGGGACTTCTGGAGCGCCTCCAAGCCCGAGTCGGCGTCATTGACGGCCACCACCTCATAGCCTTCCTTCGCGAGTTCCTCCTCATAGAGGAGGCAGAGAGATTTTTGGTCCTCGACGATCAGGATTTTTTTCATTTCTCCCCCTCCGTCGGACAGCATTTAAAATATAGCCGGAACAAAGTTCCCCTGCCTTCCCGGCTTTCGACTTCGATCTTGCCCCCGCACGCATCCATGACCCGTTTGACAAAGATGAGGCCGAGTCCCATCCCCTTTTCCTTGGTGGTGAAGAAAGGAACAAAGATCTTTTTCAAAACCTCTTCGGACATCCCCTTGCCGTTGTCCTGGACGCTGATGCAGAGCCACTTTTTATTCTCGCGGTGGGCGCTGATGGTGACGCTTCCACCCTGAGGAGTCGCGTCAAGCGAGTTGTCGATGATGTTCCGCACGGCTTCCCTGACATAAGTCTGGTCGCAAAGAATCGGCGGGTTGTCTCTTCCCAGTTCGATCCTTATGGCCCGGCCGTGGCTCTTCCTTCTGATTTCCGGGCTGCGGAGGATCGATTTGATGATCTTCGAGATTCTGATCGGCTCCGGGGTCTCAATTTCGACTTTCAGAAAATGGCCCAGTTCGAAGATGATCTCCTCGAGTCGTCTGACCTCCTCGCGGATGATCTCGAGGTTCCTCTTTGTTCTCTCCGGGTCAGTGGGACCCGCGGAGGATCTGGTCGGCGAAGCCGCCGATCGTGACCAGGGGATTTCTCAACTGGTGGGTGATGTGCATCGCCATCTCCCCCATGGCCGCGAACTGTTCCATCTCGACCAGCTTTCGGTGAAGGGTCGAGGTATAGATGTAGTTGCCGGCGATCAATCCGCAGATGCTGGCCAGTTCGACATCCCGGCTCGCGATCGGCGATTTGATGATGGCGTTGTCAAGGACAATCTCTCCCACGATCTCGCCGCCCGCGACCAAGGGGAGGCAGAGGAACTCGTCGGCCCCCAAAATCTCCAGGAATTTTTTGTCCACGAGAGGCTCGTTCCAGGCGTCCCGGACGAGCATGATTTTTTTCGCTTGGGCCGGCAGAGCGGGAAGAAGCGCATTTTCCTCGTCGAGAGAGTAGCTTAGGCTCTTGACGCGATTGGTCAAAACATCGGCGCTTTCGATCATCAGGGACCGGTTGTATTCCAGGACTTCGAGGTAGCCGATCCCCGGTGTAGAAAGGATTTCCCAGATGTTCTTGGCTTCCTCCGGCGAACGAGGTCCGAGCCACATCTGGCCGCGCAAGACTTGCCGTTCGGCGAGGAAGAGCATCGCCCGGTTGAATCCGACTCCTGAGCCGGAAGTCAACGCGGTCAGGATGACCAAAAGGTTATCCTCGAAAGAGAAGGGCTGAAAAAAACTCTGGGAGACAATGGAAAGCAACTGCAGCTCTTTCGAGGCTTCTCTCTGAAATTGATAAGAAAAAAAATCGTATCTCTCGATCATCCAGGCATCCAGTTCTTAGGGATGACGCGGATCCCCAACTTGCTGACCTTGAAATTTTTCGAGTCCTTCAGGTCATCAAAACCCACCGCAAAATGTGAAGGGATGATGGAAAATTTGTCGATGATGGCCCGCCTGACCTTGGCCCCTGAGCCGATCTGGGCACCTTCCAGGATGATCGAATCCTCGACAACCGCCCCCTCCTTCACCCTAACTCCCGGTGAAATGATCGAATTCCGGATCGTGCAGCCCGAGACGACGCATCCGGAGCCGACGATCGAATTTGTGATCTCTCCACTGAGGAAGAGCGTCGGCGGATACTGGGGCTTGTAGGTCCGGATAGGCCAGGCCTGATCCATGAGCTGGAAGGGGGATTCCGGCGAGAGAAAAGACATATTGGCTTTCCAGTAAGCGTCGATCGTCCCGATGTCTTCCCAGTAGCCTTCGAAAAGATGGGCGTAGATTCGCTGTCCATGGATGAGCTTGGGCAGGATATCCCTCCCGAAATCGTGGCTGCTGGACTGGTTTCGAGCATCCTGGATCAAGGCCTTGATCAAGGCGGGCGTCCGGAATAGATAAACCCCCATCGAGATGAGCGAAAGGCTGGAGTTCCAGGGGGCGACCGGCGGCTTCTTCGGCTTTTCTACGAAGCCGATGATTCTGGATTCCTGGTCGACCTCTATGACTCCGAACCGGCCCGTTTCCGCAGGCCGGAACAGTCTTGGCCAGGATGATCGCATCGGCCTCTCTCTCGAGATAGAACTTGAGGATTTTTCTGTAATCGGATTTGTAAATATGGTCGCCCGAGAGGACGAGGACGGCGCTGGGGGCTTCCTGCTGAATGGTATAGATGTTCTGAAAAACGGCGTCCGCCGTTCCTTCGTACCAGTGGTCTCCAACCCTTCCTTGGGCGGGCAGGGAAATGATGAAATCTCCGCTCTCGGAATGGAAGATGTTCCAGCCGTTCAGGATATGCCTCTCCAGGGACAGGGATTTGTACTGAGTTAGAAGGGCGATCCTGCGCAGGCCGGAATTGAGCGCGTTGGAGAGGCTGAAGTCGATGATCCGGTAGCTTCCCAGGAACGGGACAGAGGGTTTAGCCCTGTCTTTAGTCAAAGGGTAGAGCCTCTCCCCTTTTCCCCCGCAGAGTATCATGACCAGCGTTTTTTCAGATAATTGTTCCATCGCTCGTCTCGATCGTATCAAACAGGAGGTCCTCTTGCTCCCAGAGAGAAAGGAGCTGCCTCCTGTTCTTCGGTCAGAGGCGCCGGCGCCTGGAGCCAAAGGCCCAGTGTTTTAGACCTCAGATAATGTTCGGCCACCCGGCTCTCGGCATAATCTCTGGCCGTCCTGGTTGAAATCAAAAACGGCCAATCTGAGCTCTCGAGCAGGAATTTTTCCCGGTAAAATTGCCTGAGAACTGTTTGGTTTTTGGGCCAAGGAAGTTTCTCAAGCCGGGAAGAGACGTCTTCGATCGCATAGATCTTCTCCCAGATCCAAGAGGTATCCTCGTTGAGCCAGATCCAATGGAATCCACCCTGCCCCCATGATCCTTCGGGGAGGGAGAGCCGAGTCTGGGGAGCGAGTCTCTCCAGGGACGCAGCGGCGGTCAAGCTTTGCACAGCTGTCCCGTTGAGTTTTTTGAGCACGAGATAGAGCCACTCCGGCCCTTCAAACCACCAGTGGCCGAAGAGTTCCGTATCATAGAGTGAGGCGATGATTCCCTCCTCTCTTTCTTTCAGGGATTGTAGGATAAGGCTGACGAAGTGCGAAGCGTTTTCTTCCAGCCGCTCTTTCACTTTTTCGGGCTGATAGGGCGACTTCTCAGCCAAGTCGACCGCGCTCGAAGTGATGCGCCAGTACCTCATCCCGCCCGGAAAATGTTTCTTGTGAAATTCCAAGTACCACCCATCGCCGGGATACCCCGCCTGCCTGCTCCAGACCTGGGACCCGGTCACCTCATCCCTTGCCAGGAAAGGCACATCGGAGGGGTAGGCACGATAGGGAAGATAGGAGCTCCGGGGGATCGTTTTCTCGGGATGATAGGTCTTCTGGAATTTATCCCAGAGCAGCCCGAGGGCGGGGAATCTTTCCATGTAGACCCCCTTGGCCTCTCCCCCTCTGAGGAGGTGAGCATCAATAAAAAAATAGGAGATCCCCTCCCTGCCCAGAATCTCGTCGACTCCCCGCCGGGAATAAGCCTCTTTCTGGCCTAGCGGAGGCTTCCATTCGTAGCCCGGACGGTAGCCGCATTCGGGGAGCCAGAAACCTTTCGCCTCTTGGCCGAAAAAGGAGCGGTGGACATGCTTGCCCTGACGAACCTGGGCGCTGAGGCTCTCGTCGTCTCCCAGCAGAGGGAAATAGCCGTGCGTGGCAGCCGAGGTCAGGATCTCGATCGACCCCTCGTCCTGGAGGGACTTGAAGCCACTGATGAGGTCGGATTTGAACTTGCCAGAAAAATCCCGGTTGAGCTTTTCGTACCACTCTTCCCAAAAAATGGCTAAAGAGACGAGGCTCTTGTTCCCCGTTTTTTCAAAGTGGAGGCGGTCTGTGCGCGCGATCTCGCGCTTCATTTTCAGGTAGGCGGTAAATCCGTCCCTGAAACTCTGGCGCTTGAGCTGGTCCGCCAAAACGGGTGTGAAGCTGATATTGACTCGGGGTGGGATGCCCTCATCCCGCAATCGGCAAAAAACATCCAGCAGGGGAAGATAGCTCTCGGCCGCGGCCTCAAAGAGCCAATCCATCCCATGGGGCCAGCTTCCGTGAGCCAGCACGAAGGGAATGTGGCTGTGGAGGACGAGAGTAAAGTACTTATCGGTCATTGATCCTGTTTATTCTAACCTCTGCCGAAAACTTATCGCCCTTGGTCAGGGCTATTCTCCAGAGCGGAAGCAGGCAAATTCCTTGAACAATTATATCATATCCTTCCTCTGATTGAGAAAGAGTCTGAAGCGGAAAATGCCAGAAATCGTCGGGCTGGGAAGCATGGAAACCAACCGATTTCAGGAAAATGACTTTTGGCGGCTCGGCAATTTCTGTCTCCTCAGGAAAAAAAGAAAAATTCCACTCCGATCCGAACAGGAGACCGACGTCTTTACCTGAAAGGTTCTCGATTTCGTAAGCAACTCGGATCTCTCCTCGTCCGGGCCGGATCGTTTTTTTGAGCCGGACCGAAATGGCCTCATTCCCGATCCGGACTCTGCCCTCGCGTTCCAACACCAGATTGTCTCCGGTCAGGTGGGGATTGTATTCTTGATTGACGAAATCGCCCTGTTCGCTGTAGTCGACCCGCCGAAAGCTGTCCTGAGTTGTCCCGGGATGAAGAAAATGGTCCAGAGCTGAAAAACGGGGATACCAGTCCGGATGAAGGAGCTCTTCTGCCTGGGGAGGAATCTCCTTGGCCAGCTCATGGATGCTCCTGCCCTCGCTTTTTTTATCTTCCCGGGCGACGAGGTAGGTTTCCCTCCGTCGCGAAAGAACATCGCAGATGTTGCGTGAGAGGGTCCGGTCATCGATCTCAACGATGCTCCCTCCAAAAGACGGTTTGATGAAGAGGTTGAACTCCTGGCCTCTTCGGAGGAATTCGTCCCTGCCGTCAAGGTCATAATCCAATTCACGCCAGCCCGGCTCGAGGTTGAGTTTTTCTTCGGCCAGGAGCAAATGGCGGTAGGCTGCCCCCCTGAGATGCGGCAGATACAGACCTCCAAAAACTCCCGTGCCAGTACGGATCATTGCCCTGCGCCTGGTAGAGTTGCCGGCGGGACTCCTCATCATCAGGCTTTTTCCCCAGCTCGCGGGAGACGAGGATCATGCGCTTGTGAAGATGGTTGCTTTCAGGGTACTTGAGAAGGAAATCGCGGAAAAATCCACCCCGCAAAAAGCGTTTGGCCTGGGGCGGGATCCGCCCTTTCAAGGATTCAAAAATCTCGTGCTCTTCCGGCTCCAATACCCATCCCATCATCTCTTCATAGGAGGCGGGTGGCAGATAGACTCGTCCCGCAGGTGGGTGCTCGTCGAGATATTCGGAAAAGGTCGCGGTGCGGATGTTTTCCTTTTCCAGAAAGGTGAGGAAGGCTTTGAGCCAGCCCTCTTTATAGACCCACTTGTGGGTGCCGGGCCAAAGGCCGAATTTCTCGCCGTCATCACCGAGGATGGCTGTGCCGCTTTGCCCGCCGATTTCCTGGAAATGAGCCCTGATCTCGTCGAGACTACGGAAAGGAATCAGGTAACGAAGCTTTTTGTCGATCGGGAAAAGGCGCAAAGGGAATCCTTCTTCCTCAGTTATATAGGAAGTATGGATATTTTTGACCCCGGCGTAATGGAAGTGTTCTTCGTCAAGAAGGGAATACTCGATTCCGGCCCGGGCAAGGGGTTTCGCAAGATGGGGTTCCCAGACTCTTTCCGCCAACCAAGCTCCCCTCGGCCTTGTCCCGAAGTTCTCCTCAAGAAAGCGGTTCATCATCTCGACCTGCCCCAGCTTGTCCTCGGTGGGGATGAGGGAGAGGATCGGCTCATAGAACCCTCCGCCCAGGAGCTCGACCCGGCGCTCTTGGACCAACTCGCTGACGATGTCCCAGCACTCTCTCTCCTTCTCGACCATGTACTCCCAGAGCGGGCCGGAGAAATGAAGCGTCCACCGGAAAGCCGGGTGTTCTTTGGCCTCACGCAGAAAGGGCAGGTAGCTGTCCCGGAAGGCTTTCTCCAAAACGAACTCGAAATTGCCGACGGGCTGGTGATTGTGGACGGCGAAAAGAAAAGTGACCATGGTCAGATTCCCTCTTGGGCGAGGAAGTAAGCCAGGGCGGCCATGGCGATGGCTCCCAGCTCCAACTCCCTGGGATTGACGGAGGAGAGCACATCCAGGGCCGAGTGATGAACGTCAAAATAGCGCTGAGAGTCTGTGGTCAGGCCGATGGTGCAGGCTCCCTGCGCGGCCAAGGGCCCGATGTCGACTCCCCCTCCTCCCGGCCGGATGCCGGAAATCAGGCCCAGAGGTTTGAAGTAGGCCTCCCAAGTCTTGAGCTTGTTTAGCACGGAGGCGTTGCCACCTGCGGAAAACCCCAGCGGCAGGAATCCGCCTCGGTCGGATTCTATGGCCGCGAGGTGCTTTTCTTTTTTGCGGTTTTCTTGCGCGGCGTAATCTCTTCCGCCCGACCCACCGAATTCTTCGTTCATGAAGAGAACGCCCCGTATGCTCCGTCTCGGCGCGAGACCGAGGGACTTGATAAGGGAGAGCGCCTCCAACACTTGAGCGCAGCCCGCGCCGTCGTCGTGCGCCCCAGTGCCGAGGTCCCAGCTATCCAGATGCGCGCCGAGAAGGATGATCTCCTTGGGTTTCTCTAGGCCTGTCATCTGGCCCAAGACATTCGCCGAAATGACAGGCGGGAGTTCCTCGCAGCCGAGGTTCAAATTTATGACCAGACCGGGCTCTTTTTCAAGGAGATGAGCTAAGAATTCCGCATCACTCGTGCTGATGGCCGCAGCCGGGATCCTGGTCACCCCGGGCGCGTAGCGCAGCATCCCGGTGTGAGGAAAATCATCGATTCGCAATGTCAACGACCGGACCAGGACGGCCAGCGCTCCCTCTTTGGCCGCTTCAATCGCCCCCTGGGTTCTGTATTGGCCGGCTTCCCCATAAGCCTGAAAAGTGTCCAGATAAGTCCGGTCCATCGGCTTGTTGTAAAATACAATCTTATCCTTGGCCTCTCCTCCCCTCTTGTGCAATTCCTCAAATGACCCGACTTCGAGGACCGGCGCGGACAGGCCCGTTTCCGGAGTGGGAACGCTCCCGCCGAGGGCAGTGATTGCCAAAGCCCGAGTGCCGGTCATTGCGGATTGCGTGATCCTCGCTTCATGGATCGCTCCCCGGACCCACCGTTGGACGGAAACTGGTTCGAGGAGCCACGAGGTCGAGCCCAAGATCCGTGAGGGTCTGGCGCATCAGTTCCACGGCTGCCGCCGCTTGCGGCGAACCCGTCAGCCTCGGCCCGATGGCCGTCAGCTGTCTCAGATAATCATAAGCTCCTTCCCGGCGAAGCCCGGCCGCTCTCGCCTTCTCCACGAACTCTGAGAAAGGCAAAACTCGATTTTTCTCTTGGGCTGCGAGGTCCGCCACCACATAGGCGAGCGTTATAAATACCAAGATAGGCAGATAAGCTTTGTGCTTCAAGCTGATTTGTCGATTTTCCATTCAGATGACTCCTCGGTCCGGAAGTCCCTCACCATACACATTTCAAGGGCGCACGGATGAGCTTCCATCGTCATCCCAGCCAAAAAAATTTTACTCTTAAGCGGGGCTGACCAAACGGAAGCGAGAGACGAGATGGGCTATTTCTTCTCTCTTTTTTCCCTTTTTGGTTCTTATCCTGCTCTTCCTTCCAATAATCCAGACACTCGATGCTGCAAAAATTCAGCACATATTCTTCTCCTTCGGGATGAAGAGCAGCCGCCTTGGGGATCTCTTTCTTGCAGACGTCGCAGGCGATCATCTTTTCTTGATCGGTCATCTTTCCCTCCCTTCGAGAATCCTGATCCGCACTCTCAGCCTGGATGCTCTTTATGCTTAAAGAGCAGCCAGTTCTTGTCCTGCGGATTCTTGGATCTGAGCTTGATCAGGGCATACATCCCCTTCAATTTCCTCCCCTTGATGCGGACCAGCCATTTGGCCGCATCTCTTTCAATAAGTAGATAGGTCCCCCGGTCCCAGATCTTGACCGTCCCGGCCCCATAAGTCCCCTTGGGGATCGTCCCTTTAAAATCCTTATAGCTCAGCGGGTGGTCTTCGGTCTGGACGGCCAGTCTCTTGATCCCTTCCTCGAGCGGGGGTTCCTTGGGGATCGCCCAGCTTTTGAGCACCATTTCGTCATCCTCTTCTGCTTCCAGCCGAAAGTCGTAGTGATGACGAGAGGCGTGATGTTCCTGAATGAGATAGACGAGACCCTTTGATTTTCCCCTCTCCGGCTTCCGGTTTCCTTCCTTCGGCTCGGGAGTCTTGGCGAAATTTCGTTTGGCTTTGTATTCTTTTAGCGACATCGTTTGTCTGCCCGGTGCAAAATCTCACCTGTGGAGGAAGCAGCGTTCACAATCGGTTTCTCCGGGTCGGCGGGTCACGATCATGGCCAGCCCGAGCTCATCAGCTTTTTCGATCACTTCCTGATCGCGGATGGAGCCCAGCGGATAGATGATCGCTGTGATGCCGTTCCCGGCCGCCAGTTCGACCACATCCGCAAACGGCATAAACGCGTCTGAAGCCATGACGCATCCGTCGGGTCCGTATCCCCGTCGAGAGAAACGGATGGCATCCTCTGCCGCGTCGATCCGGCTTCTCTGGCCGGAGCCTACGCCGTGGACCTTATCAGCCTGCCCAATGACGACGGCATTGGAGCGGGTAAAGCAGGAGACAGTCCAGGCGAGCAGTGCCGCCTGGATTTCCTCCTGGCCGGGCTTTCTCGCGGAGACCACATCCACCGATTCCGGTCCGGTTATCCTGGAATTGAATCTCTTTTGGACAAGGAGTCCGCCGGCCACGCGCTTGAACTCCAGGCCGTTATCGACTGAGGCTTCGGTCAGGGCACTTCCCATCTTGACGACCCGGAGAGTTTTTCGCCCGGCCAGCACTTCCAGCGCTCGGGGGGTGAAGCCGGGGGCGTAAACAACCTCGATATTCCTGGGGCTCTCGATGAGCAATCCGGCCAGCTCTTCTGTGACCGTGAAACTGAAAACATCGACGCTTCCGAAATTCGAGAGCGGATCGCATTTCCAGGCCTTTTCAAAGGCCTCCACAGGAGTCGTGCCTATGGCCGCTCCGCTGGGCATCTCATGCTTGATCAAGGCGCAGACCAGTCCTGCCGGACGGACCTCGGTCAATTTGCGGACGAGCCTTTGCCCCAGGTCCATATCTCCCACATTGATATAGCTCAGACCTTTGGTCCCCTCCTGGAGGACCTCCATCGTGGCCATGTTCGGTCCTGAAGCTCCAGGTTCCTGGAAGAATGCGGCCGGATAGCCAGGGTTTTCGCCATAGCGCATGGAGAGCTTTTTCACGAAGACCTGGCCGCCGAAATTCAGCGTCTCCGGGAAATCCTCTTTGACCTTGGTTGAATACTGCCGACGAGAGGCTTTATCCACTTTGTCCATGGGATTTTGTCATCCTTGAAGCGCGGTTGATAATGAAAATTCCTGAAGCTTCCTTCCTGAGGCTTTTAGAGAAAACGCAGGCGACGGCCACCCTCAGATCACGCCCGCCGTTTTTGGGCTCCAGAGCTTTGTAAACGGCCTCGGCCAGGCCTTTGGCCGTACTCTGGACAACGGTGAGTTCCAAGGGGCTCGAACTGAAGGGTCGGAGCGGGTCTTCGTTTTCACCGCTATAAGTGCTGATCAGCTTCCCCTGACCTGGGCTCAAAACGAAATCGAAAACCGCTTTTTGGGAACTCCCATCCTCGCCGCGCCTGACGATTCCAAGTGCCGCCTCAAATGAGGAAAGGAGGCATCCGCCGATGCGAGGGGTAAAGATGGGGGGGTCGGGTTCATAGTCCCAATTCCTCAGGGCCCGGCTCAGGATTCTTTTGGGCTGGGCTGTTTTCCCCAACTGCTCATCGATGCTGGGTGTCTGATTCCCATTGCTGACCACGATGGCGCGCGAAAAAATGATCGCCGGATAGATGAGAAGTTCGGGATCCCCTTTTTTTAGGACATCCTGATCAGTCGGCTGGGTCATGATTCGGTCCCCGATGAGCTCCAATTTCCTAGCCTGACTGGAGGGAGACCTTCCCGTTATTCCGTAGACAACGATGCCCTGCTCGCCGATTTCATCCCTGCCAAGGATAATAAAGCGTCCCGGATAGACCATGGCGGAGAGGGGCGATAGATCTCTAGACAACAGTACTCCTATGCGGCGGTTACTTCTTATTGATAACATACGAAAAGGGGTAAGTCAAAAAAACCTTCGCCAAGCAACTGCTCACTGCTCAGTGTTCACGGCTCACTTTCTTGGAGCGTTCTTGTATTGGCGGCGCGATTCGGATAGAATTCCGTTCTCAAGAATTGAGGTGGACATGCGCGAAAATCCCGTAGAAGCCTTTAAAAACGCCGAGTTCTTGGCTTCCCCCGAGGCTCGGACACTAAGAATTCTCAGCGAATACCTCGAGCCCATGGTCAGGTTGGACACTTACAAAGTCAACAGCACCGTCCTTTTTCTGGGCTCTTCAAGGGTTTCGACGGAGAAGCAGAGCGTCTTTTTTGCCAAGTTCTACCGGGAATCCGAAGAATTGGCTTATTTGCTGGCCCGTTGGGCGATCAAGCTCAAGCCAAAGGGAAAGAATTTCGTCGTTTGCACCGGAGGAGGGCCAGGCTTGATGGAGGCTGCCAATCGTGGAGCCTCGCAGGCGGGAGGACGGACGATCGGGATGAACATCTCGCTCCCGGAAGAACAGGCCCCGAATCCCTATATCTCGCCCGAGCTGTCTTTCCTTTTTCATTATTTTTTCATGAGGAAATTCTGGCTGATCAGCAAGGCCAAGGCCGTGGTCGCTTTTCCGGGAGGGTTCGGGACGATGGATGAGCTTTTTGAGACGCTGACTCTCATTCAAACGGGGAAAATCGCCAAGAAAGACCTGGCCGTAATCCTGTATGGTGAAGAATTCTGGAAAAAGATCATCCGCTGGGATGACCTGGTGCGCCTGGGGTTGATCGGCCCTCAGGACAAAGATCTCTTTCGCTTCTGTTCGACGCCCCGTGAAGCGTTTGCTTTTTTAAAAGCACGGTTGAAGCGCCATCTCTGAAAGGAGTTGGAGGACCTGACGATCCCGAGTTCCTTGAGAGGCTTGAAGAGCAAAAAAGTCCTGGGTCTGTTTATTATCCTGGCCGCGGTTTCCTGCGCCCGGGTCCGGTGGCTCCCCCCGCCCCTAGTCCAAACCGGCCTCGCTTCCTGGTATGGGCCGGATTTCCACGGTAAGGCCACCTCGAATAAAGAGATCTACAACATGTACGATCTCACAGCGGCCCACAATACTTTGCCCTTTGGGACTAATGTCATGGTGACCAACCTGGACAACGGAAAGTCTGTCGTCGTCCGGATCAATGACCGGGGTCCTTTTGTTGGGAACCGGATCATCGACCTCTCCTTCGCCGCCGCCAGGGTCCTCGGCATGGTCGGGACCGGCACCGCGCCCGTCAAGATCGAGGTGTTGGGCGCTGTTTCACCCCTTCCTTCTTCTCCGGCCTGCTGCGTTCAAGTGGGATCGTTCGTGGTGAAGGATAATGCCCTGGCCCTTCAACGCACGCTGCAAGAAAAGTACGACGGCGTCTATGTCTCTATCTTTCGGACTTCGTATCAAACCTATTTCAGGGTGCGAATCAAGGCCGGAGACAAGAATGACGCCCTGAGGAATCGCAGAGAGAGTCTCCGCCGAAGGTATTCCGGTCATCATTCTCGAAGAGCGCTGAAGCTATCCCTTCTTCTTGAGGAGAAAAGCCGAATCCCTGAGCCTGTTCTCTTTTCCGTCATGGACTGCGAACTTGCCACCGCTCCAGAGTCCGGCGGAACCAAATTCCCCCTTTTTGTTGAGGGCATAGAAATTCAGCCCGAACCGGGGCCATCCGTCCGTGTCGAGGAGCCGGGGTACGAGTTTAGTGGTCTTGACGATCCTCTCCAAGGTCTTGAGACAAGCCTCTTCCGGCGACAAACCGCGGGCCATGAACTCCACCACGGTATAGCTCCCACAATTCAGAATGTTGGCTTCGCCCCGGCCGGTTGAGCCCGCCGCACCGATTTCGTTGTCGACGTATAATCCTGCGCCGATGATCGGTGAATCGCCAACCCTTCCCGCCAGCTTGAAGGACAATCCGCTGGTTGTTGTCACTCCGGCCAGATCCCCTTTGCCATCGATGGCGATGCAGTTAATGGTCCCATGGGTCCAAGCGATTGTATCCAGACCTGGCGGATTATTTTTGATCTGAGGCGCGAGCCAGTTGTCGCGGTCGGAAAGATCTTCTTTCCAGCGCAGCCAGACTTCCCGAGCCTTGTCGGTGAGGAGGTCCTCTTCTTTGAACCCGTGGGCCTTGGCGAACTTGAGGGCGCCGTCTCCGACCAGGAGGACGTGGTCGGACCGTTCCATCACCAGCTTGGCCACCCGGGAGGGAGTCTTGATGTTCCTCAGAGCGGCGACCGCCCCCGCGCTGTGGGTCGGGCCGTGCATCACGGACGCGTCCAGCTCGACGACACCCTCTTCATTCGGAAGCCCTCCGTATCCCACCGACATATCGTTGGGATCTTCTTCGATGATGTTCACTCCGGCGATGACTGCGTCGAGCGGGTCGCCCCCGGATCGGATCATCTCCATGGCCTTATCTGTGGCCCTCAGTCCGTTTGCGCTCGAGATGACGCACACTCTGGCGGGGCCTGACTGTGCGCCCGTCAAGCCCCGAGCTCCCGAGATCATTGAAACGGCCCCGATCGTCACTCCGGTTTTCAGGAAGTCCCGACGGGAACATTTTGGACTCATAAATCCTCCTCCGTTTTTCAGGGATCCATCGAACAGTCCTAAATTAGTGTATTTTGAGGAAAGAGTCAAAGCCATTAAGACGTCTCTCTCGTCCTCTGGTCATATTGACTCTCTGGTCAAGAAAAGCAAAAAAAACCGAAAAGTAGTTTCTTCCTGGTGATCTTGGCAAGACAGCCGGGCGACGAGATGACGCGAGAGACCGGCCGCTCCTTGCGGCCAGTTTGACAACCTCGCGAGGGGTTGTATAAACTCTCTTCCTATTCCGATGAAAAAAAAAGTCCTTGTCTCTGCTTCTCTCTTTCATTCCCTCAATGATGCCGCGACGGTGGTTGCGCCGATGGCCTTTCCGATCCTCTACAGCCAGCGTTCCCTGATCACGAGCTATTCTCAGATGGGCATCCTTTCCAACCTGGGACTTATCGTTACGATATTTGTCCAAGTCATGGTGGTCACCCTGGCCGACCGGGTTGAGTACAAAACGCTCCTGTTCGTGAGTTTCGCCGGGATATCGGCTTCCTTGGTCCTGATCACTTTTTCTTCGAGTTTCGCCCTGCTGCTGGTTTTTTATCTCCTCATGCGGGTGTTTACCAGCTTTTACCATCCCATCGGCATCGCCTGGGTTTCAAAAACGAACCCCAGCCAGGGGCTGGATTTCGCCATGGGCGTTCAGAGCGCCTCGGGCAACTTCGGAGTTTTTGTGGTCTTTGTCCTGGGCGGATACATCGCCCAGAAATTCAGTTGGAAGACTCCCATCAACCTCTGGGCCGCTCTCGTCGTCCTGCTCGGGCTGGCGAGCTTCTGGTTTGTGAGAAAGATATCTACCAAAGGAGAGGAACTCCGACAGGGCGGACTGTCCTCTTGGCTGGTCACCCTGAACCAGATCAAACCCTATCTGCTCGGGTTTATCTATGGAGGCTTCTGTTGGGCGACGACGATCTCCTTCGCCCCTTCCCTTCTCAACCACAGGTTCCAAATTCCGATGGGCAAAACCGGTCTCTACCTGGGAATCTGGATGGCCCTCGGAACCCTTGTCAACTATGTCTACGGAACCTGGAGCCGGTGGCTGGGACGCTTCAACGTCACCCTCTGTGGTCTGTTCGGCGGCTCGGCCTGTCTTTTGTTGATCGGCTTTGCGCCGCGAAAAGAGATCGTCCTGCCGGCGTTTATTTTGTATGGCGCGTTTCTCTTCCTGACCTATCCGTCGCTTCAGTCCTGGGTGGGAAGCACCGTGCCGCGGGCCCATCAGTCTCAAGCCTTCAGCCTGGCCTCGAATGTCCAGATGCTCTCCGGGGCCATGACCGTTCTGTGCGCCGGTTTTCTATCAGACCGTTTCGGCATCCACACCTCCTTCTTGTTGATTGGATTTCTGGGCGCGCTCATCGCCTTTTACTATTTAGCTCGGCGGTCCCATTTTCTGGCGAACGATAGAGCTCGATGAGGAAGGGCATCCAGCGCGTCTTCTCGGAAGTCTCGGAAACATACGAGCTGGTTAACCACGTCCTGACCTTGGGCCTGGACAGGCGCTGGAGGAGGAGGGCCGCCCGAGATGCCGCCCGATCCAAAGATGGGCCGTGGTTGGATGTATGCAGCGGCACGGGGGAAATGGCCCAAAATCTGGCCGCGGAGGGCGGGGAAGGAACGATTGTCGTGTCCCTCGATTTCTCCGTCCGGATGTTGGCCAAGGCGGCCGAAAAAGCCCGCCGGGCGCGAATTTTTCTGGCTTTGGCCGAAGCTTCACGCCTTCCCTTTCCCGACGGGACATTCGACTTGGTGACCATCTCTTTTGCGACGCGAAACATCAACCTCTCGAGGACGGTTTTGACGGAGCACTTCGAGGAGTTCCGAAGGGTCCTCAAGCCGGGCGGTCGGTTCATCAACCTGGAAACGAGCCAACCTCGCTCGAGAATTATCCGCAATCTTTTTCACCTCTACGTCGGACTGGCCGTAAAACCGGTCGGATTTTTCATTTCCGGCTCCAGGGCCGGGTACACTTACCTCTCCCAGACAATCCCCCGCTTTTACGACCCCGAGACCCTAAGAACAATCTTATTCGAGGCAGGCTTCAGGAAGGTTTCTTATGAGCGTCTTTTTTTCGGTGTTGTGGCCATTCACACGGCGATAAAATAAAATTTCAAGTCTTTCTCGTCGTCTCGTCGTCTGTCTGTCTCGTCAAGAAAATCACTTTATATTCTTAGGGATCAATCTTGCTCTTCTTCAAGCAGCAGGATCGATACGGAATGGTCGCCCTCCGGAGAGGTAAATTTGAAGGACTTCCCTTTGAAGATGGCTTTTTCTCTGGTTGTCAATCGAGAGTTCGTAGGTCCCTCTCTTTAGGAACTGGAGCGTAATTGTCCGTTCTACGAGCGATTTGATTTCAAAGGAGACCTGATTTTCCGCGTACAGGAAGTGCCGGATGACGGCTCCTCCGTCGGCTCTGAAGATTTCCCTCCCTTCCTCATAGAGGCGGGTTAGGGAAGAGGAAACTTCGACATCGTAGTGCCGGCCTTCTATGGTTATCCGGGATAAAGTCCCATCATCCTCAGGTTTGAGCATGCCGAACCTGAAGCCCTCCCAGGGCGTGAAATCCAAATACTCCTCGAGGGCGATGAGCGCGAACAACGGCCCCCAACTCTGGTATCTCTGACCTCCCGCCTCGCCCGTGCGGGAGTCGAAATTTTCGGGGCAGACCTGAAAGTTCTTCCAGCTCCTGAGAAAAAGCTCGGAGCTCTTCTTGGCGAACTGAGAGGCGACCGCATCAAACCCGCAAGCCTTGAGTCCCTGGTAGACCAGATAATTGGTGGGAGGCCAGATTGTTCCCCGCCAGTTTTGCTGGTCCTTGAAGGCTGGGTCGTCCCGGGAAATGGAGGGTATAATATAATCTCCCCAGAATTCCTTGGGGTTGAGCAGATGCTCTCTCATTCGAAGAGCCCGCTTCTCATCGGGGATTCTGGCCAGAAGGGGAAAGAAATTCGCCGCCGCTTTGCGGGTGGAAAATCGCCCATCCCAGTGGCGGTCAAAATAAAAACCCTCCCGCTCGTTCCAGAGTTTTTTGTTCACCAACTCCTTTATCTTTTCGTATTCCTCGGTGTACCTTTCGAAATCCTCCCTCTTGTTCAGGATGTTGGAGATCTGAGCCAGGCACCAGGCGTCGAGCGCGTAAAGGCTGTTGAGGTCGACGCAATTCATGGTCAGAGTCCCCGTTTCTTCATTGAACGAGGCGTCGTCCCAGTTCGGCAAATCATCCTCTCCCGATTCCCAAGCGGCCCGTGTTTTGCCGGTGGCGTTTTCTTCCCAGGGCGGAATCTTCTTGGGGATCTGATCCAGGTCGGAACCCCACTCGAGAAGACCGTCACCGTTGCCGTCGCGCCGGGCCTGACCGTTCGGTTTCTTCGCCTTCCAGAAGGCATGCCATCTCTCCAGGTAGGGAAAGGAGGTACTCAAGAGCTCCATGTCCCCCAACCTCTGGAAGAGTTTGAGCACGACATACGACCCGACCGGCGGCTGGGAACGGTCGGGAGTCCCGCCGTAACGTCCCCTCCAATTCGGTATGTTTCCGTTAGGATACTGAGTTGCCAGAACGGCCTTGACAGCGTCCACAGCGTGCTTGGGGCTCTCCAAAGACAATTCCAGAGCATTGAAGAAGGAATGCCATTCGAAAACAGTCCAGTGGTCGCTCGTTCCGTCCGGTTTGGGAAAGATCCAGCGCCGGCCCGCGGGCGTGTAAAGCTGGTGACTCCCGGCTTGATAAAGAACGTTCCAGAAAAGGTTGTTGGTGATGGCCTCGGGAACTCCCTCATAAAGCCCTTTGATGGAGACGCGGTTCTTCAAGTAGCGGCTCTCCTCTTCTTCGAGGATAGTCGCTATCGTGTTGATATTCTTGTAGCGGTAGATATGGTTACGAAGCGACCCGGCCTCCTCTCCCGTGCCGGCGACAAAATAAAGCTCTCGCTGGGTATCCATGGAGAAAGACATGCCGAGTTCGGGACCCTCCAAGGACGTGTATGACTCGGGCTGACGATTCGTCCAGAGAAGGTAGACTGATCTTTTGGATTCGCCGCTCCTCCCCGCAACCTGGCCGTCTCCAAGGATGTTGTAGTGTCCAGAAAAATCCCAGGGGGAATAATGGACCAAAAGGAGCTTGATATACTTGGGTCCTCGAACCCTGCCGATGACCGTTCGCTCATCCATCCGGGACCACTCCAGGACAAGAGTGTCACGCTTGGCGGAAGGCTTGATCAGGATCGGGGTGTCCTTGGCTTCGTCGAGGGGAAGAAAAGGAAGGCTGAGGTCGAACTTGACGCGGGCGTATTGACCGTCGGGAGAGTTGGGGCCGACTTCAGAGACCATGAAAAAGAGGTTTTCACTGGCCGCGGTCTGATTCCCTTTCTCCACATCGAAGCGGAAAGCAAAGGCCGACTCCTTGGCCGGGATGAGCACGAGGCCGCTCCAGGCTCTCCCGTCCAGGGCGCCGATGTAGGCATCTTTCCAGGGATAATAGATCTCTCCCCGCATCCGAGGAATTCCCAGGCAAAAAAGAACCAGAGAAATTGCGAGAAGTGCCAGGACGCGGCGGCTCATAATAGACCTCTGAGACGATTAATTTACGGCAAATCCAGCCTGAAAGCAATCTCGTCTGTCTCGTCACAAGAATCAGTGAAAAGACTCGTGAGCAGTGAGCACTGAGCAGTGAAAAACGATAAACCAAGAACGTTTGCTGCGGCTCGGCCCTCCCGAAAAGACAGCGAAGGCGATTTAATAATAATCTGATAAACTAGCAACCAGAGGGTGAGACAATGGAGATTCCGAGCAGCGGGAGTTAGAGCCCAATAAATCGACATTTATTATTTGCTGCTCAGGGCTCACTGCTCACAACTCACTTCTATTCTGCCGATTAAATATTTTGGGGTGATTTTCCTTTTGCACTGTGATACAGTTATACGGCATGGAGAACAGAGGAGGCGGCATGGACTTCAATCTCTATTTTAAGTCCCGCCAGGGAGAGATGGCGAACCTGTTGAAAAAGCTCGTCCATCTCGAATCCCCCACTTCGGACAAAAAAGCCGTTGACGCCTGCACCGCTTTCGTCGTCCAGGAATTCAGGAAACTGGGTGCCAGAATCACGCGTCTGCCTCAGAAAGACATCGGCGACCTTTGGATCATTGAGTTCTCGGCTAAGGATAAGAGTGCCTCAAGGGACCAGATCCTGGTCCTGACCCATGCCGACACCGTCTGGCCGGTGGGAAAGATCGAACGGATGCCTTTTTACATCTCCGGCCCAAAGGTCTTCGGCCCGGGGGTGCTGGACATGAAAGCCGGCCTGGTCATGACACTCTTCGCTCTCAGGACCATGCGAGAACTCAACCTTCGGCCCCGCAAGAAAACGGTCGTTTTCGTCAACTCGGCCGAAGAGACGGGAAGTCAGGCATCCACCAAAACGATCAAGGACCTGGCCAGAAGATCTTCGCTCGTCCTTTGTCTGGAACCGGCCCTTCCGGGCGGCGGCCTGAAGCTCCAACGGAAGGGGCGGTTGAACGTTCGGCTGGAGACGGGGGGAAGAGCGGCCCACGGCGGGTCGCCGGAAAAGGGAATCAACGCCATCGAAGAACTCATCTTCCAGCTCCGCCGTTTGAAACAGATCAGAATCCAAGGAACAACGATCAACATCGGTCTGATCGGCGGAGGCGAACGAGACAACATGGTCGCCGAGAAGGCCTGGGCGGTTCTCGACTTCCGTTTCTGGGAAAACCGGCACAAAGAAAAGATCATCGATTTCCTCAAGCAGCTGAAGCCCCGGACCAGCGGAGCTACCGTCAAATTCAGCCTGGAGGGCGCGATCCCGCCGATGGAAAAAACAAAAGCCTCATGGGATCTCCTCCTCAGAGTGCGAGAGATGGCCTCCGGCTTAAACATCAACCTGGAAGCGGGAAAAGCAGGCGGTGGTTCGGATGGGTCGATCGCCTCCAGCCTGGGCGTCCCCACTCTCGACGGCTTGGGCCCTGACGGAGACGGCATGCACGCCGAAACCGAGCACCTTCTCCTCCCCTCTCTTGTCCAAAGGACGGCACTATTGACCCAGCTTCTGTGGCAGCTGTGATTGACTCCTCTCCTGGATTTTGTTAATTTAATAGCCTGATCTTGGCTATTGCTTTCCGCCTGTGCGAATGGCCTTGGATCTGATTTAAATAATTGGTGAGAGCACTTCTTGATAAAAAAATACTACCTCCTATCTCCCGGCCCCACGCCTGTCCCGGAGCCCGTCCTGGCCGCCGCGGCTGAGCCGATCATCCATCATCGGACCCCGGAGTTCTCAAAGATTTTCTCGGAGGTGACCGACGGGATCAAGTACGTCTTCGGCACCAAAGAAGACGCTTATGTATTGGCCAGTTCCGGAAGCGGGGTGATGGAAGCGGCCATCGTGAACACGCTTAACGCCGGAGACACAGTCCTCTCGATCAACGGAGGAAAATTCGGGGAACGTTGGGGCCATATTTGCCGAGCCTACGGTGTCAATGTCAAAGAGATTGTCCTGGATTGGGGAGCCGATTTCAGCAAAGAGCGGCTCGCGGCTGAGCTCAGAGCGGACCCCGGCGTCAAAGCCGTGTTGGCCACGTTCTCAGAAACATCGACAGGAACGATCTACGATATCAAAGGCTATGGTGAAGTTGTTGCTCCAACAAACGCCCTCCTGGTCGTCGACGGAATCTCCGGCATCGGCGCGGCCCCGTGCCCGATGGATGACTGGAAGATCGACGTTCTGGTGTCCGGTTCGCAAAAGTCCTTCATGATTCCTCCCGGATTGGGCTATATCGCCTTCAGCCCCAAAGCCTGGAAACTGGTCGAAAAGGCTACTCTCCCCCGTTTCTATTTCGACGCCCGCAAGTTCCGCAAAAGCCTGGAAAATCAGACGACTCCATATACTCCGGCTATTTCTTTGATCATTCAGCAAAAGAAGTCGCTCGAGATGATCAAGTCCATCGGGTTGGAAAATCTCTACGAGCACCACCGAATCTTGGGTGAGGCAACCCGGGCCGGCGTGAAGGCTCTCCGGCTGGAGCTTCTCTCTCAGAAGCCCGGCAACATGCTGACGGCCGTCAAGGTCCCGCCCGGAATTGACGGCGTCAAGCTGGTGAAGACGATGCAGAGTAAATTTAGAGCCTACGTTGCGGGAGCCCAGGACCCTCACAAAGGTCAATTTTTGCGGATCGCTCACCTGGGCTACATGGGCGGATTTGACGTCATCACCGCCCTGGCCGCCCTGGAAATGGCTCTCAGCGACCTCGGCTATGAATTTGAAAAAGGCGGCTCGATCAAGGCTGCCGAGATCATACTAAAGGAGAACTGGCAATGAAAAATATCCTGGTAGCTGATTCTTTGGACAAAGAAGCCCTCGAGGAGTTGAAATCGATCCCGGGCTTCGCGGTCACAGTCAAAACGGGAATGGACGAAGCCGAACTGGTCAAGACCATCCCCGGTTTCAACGCGGTCATAGTCCGGAGCGCGACAAAAATTACGAGAAAGGTCATTGAAGCCGCGACCAACCTGGAGCTCATTCTCCGGGCGGGAATCGGCTTGGACAATGTGGACGCGGCGGCGGCCAAAGAAAAAGGGATCGCGGTCGCCAACACGCCGGCGGCGACGACGATCTCGGTCGCCGAGCACACCTTCGGTCTGATGCTCGCTGCCGTCCGCCAGCACGGCCGGGCAAACGTCGGACTGAAACAGCACAAATGGGAGAAGAAGACCCTGTCCGGCACCGAGCTCTACGGCAAGACTCTGGGCATCATCGGGGCCGGAAGGATCGGTCAGGCCGTCGCCGAAAGGGCCATCGCCTTCGGAATGAAGGTCATCGCCTACGACGTCATCAAGATCGAGACCAAGCTCCCCCTCGAGCAGGTCGGCCTGGGCGATCTGTTGGCCAGAGCCGATATCATCTCGCTCCATATTCCCAAGCAGGCGAAGTACGTCATCGGCGAGCCCGAGCTGGAGAAGATGAAGAACGGTGTCATCATCATCAATGCGTCGCGCGGGGGGACGGTGGATGAAAAAGCCTTGCTCCAGGCTCTGACTTCCGGCAAAGTGCGGGCCGCGGCTTTGGACGTATTTGAAAAAGAGCCCCCGGAGGATTTTTCGCTGATCGACCATCCCAACGTGATCGCGACTCCGCACATCGGAGCCGCGGCTGAAGAAGGCCAGAAAAGGGCAGGTTTAGAGGTTGTCAAGATACTGAGGGCCCGTCTGGCCTGAGTTCTGCTTCCCGAATGCCGGGAAGAGAGGTTGGAAAAGCTGATGATTTACCTGGATAATAACGCCACGACGCCATTGGACCCGGCGGTTGCCGAAAAAATGGCCGGGTTTATGAAGAGCTACTTTGGCAACCCTTCGTCCATCTATCCTCTCGGTCGCGAAGTCAAAGATATCATAACCGAAGCAAGGGAAACAATCGCCGCCGCCCTCGGAGCCCACCGGGCCGAGGTCTTTTTCACGGCCTCGGGTACCGAGGCAGACAACGCCGCCCTGATCGGTGTCATCGACGCTCTTCCCGAAAGAAACGAGATTATCACTTCGACGATCGAGCATCCGGCGATCCTCGAGACGGCCAACTATCTGGAGAAAAAAGGCGCCAAAGTAACCTATGTTCCAGTGGATCAGTACGGAACCGTGGACCTCGATTTTCTCAAGGATGCCATAACCCCACGGACGGCCCTGATCTCGGTCATGCAGGCGAACAACGAGGTCGGGACCATCCAGCCCATCAAGCAGATAACAAGAATAGCCAGAGAGAAAGATATCCTTGTCCATACGGATGCGGTTCAGGCATTCGGCAAGCTGGAGGTCAACGTTGACGACCTGGGCGTGGACCTGCTCTCTGTCTCGGCCCACAAGATCTACGGTCCGAAGGGTATCGGGGCCCTCTACGTCCGCAAAGGCACGAATCTCCAGCCCTTCCTCCACGGGGGCCATCAGGAACGGGGGATGCGGGCGGGGACGGAAAATACCTCTGGGATCGTCGGTTTCGCCGAGGCGGTGAGAATTCTCGGAGAGCGAGGCAAAAAAGATCGCGAACAAATTTCCAAGCTCGGCGAGGAGCTCAGAGCCGGCATCGAGGAAAAGATCCCTAAAGTCAAATTCAACGGACATCCGTCCAACAGGATCAAAAGCACAGTGAATTTTGCCTTTCCCGGGCTGGAGGCTGAGGCCATTCTCCTCGCCCTGGCCACAAAAGAAATCTATGTATCGACGGGTTCTGCGTGCAGCTCGGACGCGGAGGAAGCTTCTCATGTGCTTCTTTCCATCGGGCTGAGGCCCGAGATAGCCCGGTCCTCGATCCGGATGTCCCTGGGTCGATTCAACACCGAAGAGGACGTGACAACGGTCCTGCGCGAGCTGCCCGAAATCATCGAAAAGCTTCGGAAGATCTCGTCTTTTAATCCCGACGCCTACTGACTTTTTTCTGAGAAAGTGCCGTCGAAATGCTGATCATCGGAGAAAGGCTGAACACCGCAAGGAAAAAAGTCCTCGAGGCTTTCCAGAAAAGGGATGAGAAATTTATTCTCGATGAAGGGCTCCGGCAGAAACAGGCCGGCGCGGCCTACCTTGACCTCAATGCCGCCGGCCTTATGGACCAGGAAATAGAGGTCCTTCGCTGGGCGATTCCCCGGCTGCAGAAAGACCTTGGCATCCCCATCTCCGTGGACACTCCCAGCCCAGCGGCCATGGAAGCGGGCCTGGCAGTCCATCAAGGAAAAGCCTTTCTGAACTCCCTCACCGCCGAGACAGGGAAGATGAACCAACTGCTTCCTCTGATTCGGGAATTCAGGCCGCGTATTATCGTCCTTTGCCTGGATGATCAAGGCCCCCTGCGAACCCCTGAGCTCATCCTGAAATGCGCCGACAAACTTGGCAATCTGCTGCTCACAAACGGCTCCCTGCCGGAGGACATTTTTATCGACCCCGGCGTCCGCCCTCTCGCGGTCGATCCCCTGGCTCCCTCGCTGTTCCTTGAATCGCTCGCCGAGATCAAGCGCAACCTGCCCGGCCTGAAGACAATCGCCGGTTTGAGCAATGTTTCCTTTGCCCTTCCCGGCAGGGATCTTTTGGAAGGGACTTTTCTGACTCTCGCCCTCGAGCGCGGTTTGGACGCCCTGATTTGCGATCCTTGGCGAGATTTCCTGGCCTCCTACCTCTCTTTTCAGGCCATCGCGGGAAATGACCCCCATCTCGAGGCCTACCTCAAGATTCACAAGCGCAAACCCGATGAAGACACATAATAATAACCAACCCGGGACGGCCCGCGGACGTTCTCCCGCGCAAACCCGGCGGCATTAGAGGAGGTCTTGCCCATGATCAGACCGGCAACTTGGAAGGCTCAATTTGATTTGCTGACCTGGGATGAAGTCAGAACGATCCACGAGGCAACCCTGCAAGTCATGGAGCAAACAGGGCTGCTCATGCCCTTAAGCAAGAAGAGGCAAGATCAAGCACAGGATGAGGGCTTGAGGATCGACCGAAATTCCGATCGGGTTTACTTTCCTCCCGCAGTTGTGGAGGCGGCCCTCAAGAAAGCTCCGGCCGGCTTTTCGCTTTTTGCCAGGGACCCCGTGAACGACATTGCCCTTGACCGGCGGCACGGATATCTAAGCCTTGACGGAAGCGTCACCGAAATCATGGATCTGGAGTCCGGCCAGGTCCGTCCCTCCTCAAAATCGGACCTCGAAGATGTGTCCAGAGTAGCTGACGCCCTGCCTGAGATCTCCTTCCTCTGGCCGGGTGTCTGCGCCAGGGACTGCCCGCCTCGGACGCAGCCTCTGCACGAACTGGCAACCTTGCTGACTCGATCGAGCAAGCACGTTCAGGCGATGACAGCCGTCGATCCCTTGAACGCCCAGGGGTCGGTGGACATGGCCGCCGAAATCGCGGGCGGAAAGAGAGAGTTGCGGGACCGGCCGATCATCTCCAATTTTCAGTGCAGCATCAGTCCTCTTTCTTACGAAGGGAAATCCCTGGAGGCCGCCTTCATTTTCGCTGGAGCCGGCGTCCCGACCGGTTTCGTGGTCATGACCATCGGATGCGCCACGGCGCCGGCGACCGTCGCCGGAAACATCGTCGTTACGAATGCGGAAGCCCTGGCTGGAATCGTCCTCTTGGAGCTCTTCTTCCCCGGTGCTCCGACGTTCTACGGTTCATGCGGCACCATGATGGAGCTCAGAAACGGCGGAGTCGTTTGCAGCGGTCCCGAGGATCTTCTCTTCCAGGCTGCCGGATGTCAGCTGGCCCGGTTTTATGGACTCCCTTCGAGCATCGGGACTTTTGCCACAGGCGCCAACCAGAGCGACTGGCAGGCCGGAGTGGATAACGGCCTCTCGGCGGCGATCAGCCTGTTCTGCCGGGCGGACATGATGTCGGGCGCGGGCCTTCTGGCGTCGGCGCGCATTTTTTCTCTGGAGCAGCTTCTGTTGGACTGTGAAACCTTCGAGCTCGTCCGAAGGGTGGCCCGGGGTTTTGAGGTCAATGAGATAACTCTCGCCTTGGAGACGATCCAGGAGGTCGGTCCTCGCAGCCATTTCATGGCTGCGGACCATACCAGGGCCCATCTCCGCGAAATCTGGCAGCCAAACCTCATGCTGCGCGGGTCCTGGGAAGATTGGGTCCGGTCGGGCCGCCCGAGCGCCGCTGACAAAGCCAAGGAAAGGGTCAAAGCGATCCTCTCATCGCATCAGCCTGAGCCTCTGCGATGCGAAGACCGGATTCGGGAGATCTTGAAGGCTTACGACAAAATGGGCTAAAGACGTCTACTTGAGTTGCTGCAAATAGAGTTTCCGGACTGTCAAGAAAAATTCCCGGTAGGCATTCCCTCTGAAATCCGGGTAGGTCCATTCCAGTGTTTTGAGGCCGCTCTTGCTGAACAGGAACTCGAGGTGCGCATAGATCCCCTGTCCGAGAGGGATGCGGTGGGAAAAGTCCTTGGCGGTGGCCATGATCAGCGCTGAAGCCGTGATGTAGCCCGGATCGATGTTGATGATGCGGTGATCCTCCAGGAAATTCTTCTGGATCTCCTCCTCGAGGAGGTTCGTCCGGTGCTTGATCCCGCTCAGCTCCTCGGGCCGGATGAGAATGCGGAAGCTCAAGAATTTTCTTTTGAGCCCCGGTCCCAACTGTCTTTCATAATACTCGGTCAGGTCGAATGCGAATTCTGCGCTTTCCAGGTCGATGTCACCGAAGAGAGACATGAGATCATCTTTCGCTCTCCCGAAGTGCTTCTCTTGAGACGCGATCAAGCCACAGATGAGTTTCACCGGAGAGAAAGGTTTTATCTCAGCCATCAAAGCCACGATAGACTATCTTTTTTGAAAAATCAATCGTTTGGCCCCGCGGAGCGAAAACGAAAGGATTGACGGGCAGGACGATGTCGCCTATAATCCAGCCATTATGAAGTGGGTTTATATCGAAGATATTGCTCCCTACAAAGACCAGGAAGTCGAGGTCCGGGGCTGGGTTTATAATAAGAGGTCAAGCGGCAAGGTCAGGTTCATCCTCGTCCGGGACGGCACCGGGATCATCCAGACGACCATTTTCGGGGTTGAAAAAAGCGAGCCCCTGTTCAAGAAATTCGATGATCTGACCCAGGAATCCTCACTCATCGTGCGTGGCAAAGTCCGCGAAGAAAAGCGTGCCCCGGGCGGCTACGAGCTGAACGTGCAGGAGATCGAAATCATCCAGATCGCTCAGGATTATCCCATCACGCCCAAAGAACACAGCACGCCGTTCTTGATGGAACACAGGCACCTTTGGATCCGGTCCCAGAAACAGCACGCCGTCCTCCAGGTCCGGGCGGAGCTGGTCAAGGCCATCAGGGATTTTTTCGACGGCCGCGGCTTCAGGCTCATGGACACGCCCTTGCTCACTCCCAGCGCCTGCGAAGGGACAACAACTCTCTTTGAGACGGCCTATTTCGACCAGAAAGCCTATCTCAGCCAGAGCGGGCAGCTCTATAATGAGGCGACGGCCATGGCCTTCGGCAAGGTCTATTGTTTCGGCCCGACCTTCCGGGCCGAAAAATCGAAGACACGGCGGCACCTGATCGAGTTCTGGATGATCGAGCCGGAAGTCGCGTACGCGACGTTCGAGGACATCATCGAGCTGGGAGAAGACTTGATCCTGTTCGTCATCGAACGCATTCTAGAAAAACGAAAAAGTGAACTCGAGATCCTGGAGCGGGATACGCGTCCTCTCGAGCAGGTCAAAAAACCTTTCCCTCGTCTGAAATACGAAGCGGTGCTTCCGCTGCTCAAGGAGAAGGGCTCAACGATTGAATGGGGCACAGACTTTGGAGCTCCCGAAGAGACTCTCATCTCCGAAATGTACTCCGACCCAGTTGTCATTACCCATTTCCCGGCGCACATCAAAGCCTTTTACATGCAGCCCGACCCCGAGCGGCCCGACCTTGCCCTGGGAGCGGATTTTCTGGCCTCGGAAGGATACGGAGAGATCATCGGCGGAGGCGAGAGGATCCATGACTACGCTCTTCTCGAACAGAGAATCAAAGAAAACAATCTTCCCCGCGAAGCCTACGAATGGTACCTGGATCTGAGAAAGTACGGGAGCGTTCCCCACTCCGGTTTCGGGCTGGGGCTTGAGCGGACGTTGTCCTGGATCTGCAAGATAAAGCACATCCGGGAGACGATCCCCTTCCCACGCCTCCTTTACCGCATCTACCCCTAGCCCGAGCACTGGATGAACCGTCCGTTTCGCCTTTGTTCAAATGAAGTTCGGGGGATCATTCAAAAGTGAAAACCGCGGCACTGATCACTTTCGGTTGCTCCAAGAACCTCGTTGACAGCGAAGTGATGCTCGGCTATCTGGCCGGGGCCGGTTATCGGTTCGTCTCCTCGCCCGAGGACGCCGACCTCATCATCCTCAACACCTGCGGTTTCATCCAGCCGGCCAAGGAAGAGGCCGAAAACGCTCTCGTTGAAGCCGTCGATCTCAAAACCAGATTCCCTGAGAAGAGGATCATCGCCACCGGCTGCTATGTGGAGCGATACAAGGGCGCGCTCAAGGCCAGATACCCCGAGGTCGATGACTGGCTCGGGGTCGCTGACTTCGACAAGATCGTCCAGGCCTCGGAAGGAATGCCCTTTTTCCGTGCCCCCTCCCCTTTTCTTTTGAATCATGCCTCGCCTCGGGCCGTCTCGACCCCTCCGGGTTGGGCTTACCTCAAGATCTCCGAGGGATGCTCTCACCAATGCTCCTTTTGTGCTATTCCCCTCATCAAGGGTTCCTACCGTTCTCGAAGCATCACTTCGATCGCTCAGGAAGCGAACAATTTGGCCCTGCGTGGGGTGAAGGAGATCGACCTCATATCCCAGGACACGACATATTTTGGGCGGGACCTGGGCCTGAAGGACGGACTGGCCTTGTTGCTCAGGGAGTTGGTTGGGATCGGCCGCCTGGAATGGATCCGGATTCTTTATGGATACCCCGAAGAAATCTCGGATGCCCTTCTCGAGGTCATGCAGGATCCCAAAATCTGCCGTTACCTGGATATTCCATTTCAGCACTCGGATCCCATGATCATCCAAAAAATGGGGCGGGCCATGGACGGAGAAAGAGCCCTTCGTCTGCTCAACAATATCAGGAGGCGGATGCCCGATGTCGCCGTCCGGACGTCCCTCATCGTTGGCTTTCCCGGCGAAGGAAGGCGGGAGTTTAACTCCCTGAAAAGGTTCGTCCGAGAAGCCCGCTTTGATCATCTGGGAGTGTTCACTTACTCGCGCGAAGACCAGACCGGCGCCTTCCGCTGGGGCGACCCGATCTCCGAAAAAGAAAAAGGAGAAAGAAAAGAAGAGATCATGGAGATCCAGGCCGAGATTTCTTACGAAAAAAATCGGCAATACCTCGGCCGGACGATCGAGGTCCTGGTCGAGGGCCGGGAGGATTCCTTCCCCCGCCGTCTTGTCGGACGGGGCCGGTTCCAGGCCCCGGAAGTCGACGGCGTCGTGCTTATTGACAGCCGGCGCGCTCTGACCAGAGTTGCCAATTCTGTTCAAAGAGTTGAAATCGTGGCCCGGGACGTATATGATTTGCACGGAAAATTCAGCCCATGAAAGCGGTCTGGAAGTATATTGCCACCTGCCTCGGGATAGGTCTCGTCTTCCCTCTCGCTCCGGGGACCGTTGTCAGCGCCCTCATCGTCCTGATCTATAAATTCGTTCTTTTCAGGCTCGGGTGGGTTTCCCAGGCCCTCATCCTGATCGTCGTTTTTTTTGTCGGTGTCATTTCTGCCAGCCGCTTCTCGGCCGAACTCAGGATCAAGGACCCGAGGTGCGTCGTCATCGACGAGGCCTGCGGCCAGTTGGCGGCGCTTTTTTTGTGTCCGGCTTCCTGGGGTTTCATGGCGGCCGCTTTTGTCCTGTTCCGCTTTTTTGATATATTCAAGCCCTACCCCATACGAAAGCTCGAGGATCTCCCGACGGGCTGGGGTATTATGGCGGACGACCTTGCGGGCGGGGTTTTTGCAGGCATCCTCATCAATCTCTACGTGCTTCTCCGATGAGAAAAGGAGCCGACCCCACGATCGAAATCCTGGCTGTTGGCTCAGAGCTCCTGACTCCCCGGTTCCAGGATACAAATTCTCTCTATCTCACAAAGAAACTCAACGAGCTTGGGTTTGAGGTCTCTCTCAAAACAGTCGTCGGAGACGACTGGGACGACCTGACTCGTTGTTTGCGTCAGGCTGCGGGTCGTTCCGAACTGATCATAACCATGGGCGGCCTGGGACCCACCGAGGACGACAGGACCAGGGAGGCTCTGGCCAAAGTGCTCAATCGGGACCTCGTCCTCGAGCCGGCTGTGCTCCAAACGATTCTGGCGAGGTTCGCCAAGCGGGGAATGACGATGCCTGATTCAAACAAGAAGCAGGCTTATATCATCCGAGGAGCTCAAATCCTGGAAAACAAAAACGGGACGGCTCCTGGACTCTGGCTCAAAAACGGAAGAAAGATTTGGATTCTCCTCCCTGGGCCTCCCCATGAACTCAAACCCATGTTCGAGCAGTCCGCCTGGCCGCGTCTCCTGGGATTAAGAAAAGGATTCCGTTCCACTCGGGTCCTGAAAATCGCAGGATTGACCGAGTCGGAAATGGAGGGGCTCATCTCCGGACTTTATCCTCGTCTCAAGCCGATTCGGGTCACGACACTGGCCTATCCCGGCCAATTGGAGATTGATCTGATCTCCGCGCTTCAGGAAAAAGAGGCGGGGGCTGAACGTTCCCTGGATCGAGCCGAAAAGAAACTCCTCGAGAGACTCGGCGAAAATATTTTTTCCGATCGGGGCGAAGATCTGGAGGAGGTCGTGGGAAGACTTCTCAGGGCCCGTGGCGAGACATTGGCGGTGGCCGAATCCTGCACGGGTGGACTCCTCGGACACCGGCTGACCAACGTCCCCGGGAGTTCCGATTATTTCCTGGAGAGGTTTGGTCACTTACAGCAACCAGGCCAAAACCCGGCTTCTGGGGGTCCCGTCCTCGTTGATCCAAAAGCGCGGCGCCGTCTCCGCCGAAGTCGCGGCGCGGATGGCGGCACGCGGTCAAGGAGAAAGTCCAGGCGGATTACGGCTTGGCCATAACCGGGATCGCGGGCCCGACCGGTGGAACACCAGAAAAGCCGATCGGCCTGGTGTTTATAGCCCTGGCCTGGAAGGAGAAGACAGAAGTGAGCCGCAACTTGTTTCTTGGGAAAAGAGAGTTAATCAAATATCAATCCAGCCAGAAGGCCCTGGACATGTTGAGACGCCACCTCCTAAGGAGCGCGAGCAAAGATCCGAACATAAAGGGGACGTCATGAGGACCTTTATCGCCATCGACCTGGATGAATCCATCAAGACCAGCCTGCTTGCCTTGCTGCAAAAGCTTCAAAAAACGACCCGCAACGTGAAATGGGTGGATCGAAAAGGCCTTCACCTGACCTTGAAATTTCTGGGAGAGATCGGTGAACAAGAAAGCCGCGAGGTCATGGCCCTGCTCCATCAGATTGCCGCCCGCCACCGGTCCTTCCCGCTCCGTATCAAGGGGACCGGCCAGTTCCCTCCGCGGAGCAAAAATCCTCGCGTTTTTTGGGTTGGCGTAGAGGAGGAACCCGGTTTGGCTGCACTTCAGGAGGATATCGAAGTCGAGTTCGAGAAGATCGGTTTCGCCAAGGAAGCAAGGGAGTTTCATCCCCATCTGACCCTTGGCCGGGTTAAGATGCCTGCCGGTCTGGATGCGGCACTGAGTGAGTTGGAGCGGCAAAAAGATGCCGATTTGGGTGAGATGCCGGTGAAAAAAATTACCCTGTTCCGGAGTGTCCTCAAACCCACCGGAGCTGAGTATTCCGTCCTGGCGGAAGAAGAGCTGCGATGAAAGTCCTTCTCCTCCTCTTCGCGTATCTCTTGGGCGCCGTGCCTTTCGGCTATCTCCTGTTCCGGCTCTCGGAGAAAAGAGATATCCGGTCTTACGGGAGCCAGAGCACGGGAGCGACGAACGTTCTGCGGCTGAAGGGCTGGAGATATGCGATCCCCGTCGCGGTCTTTGATATCCTGAAGGGAGCATTTCCTCCTCTATTAGCCCTCAGGTTGTTCGGTGATTTCGACCTGGCTTTGGCCTGTGCGTTGGCGGTGGTCCTCGGGCATTGCTTCCCGGTTTATATTAAATTTCGGGGAGGAAAAGGAGTGGCCGCGACCGTCGGAGCCTATGCGGTCCTAGGGTTGAAACCCCTTCTCTTGAGTTTGATCGTCTTTGTGCTCGTCATCGCGATGACACGTTTTGTTTCCTTGGGATCGTTGCTGGCCGCTCTTTCTTTTCCGCCGTTCGTCCTTTTCTTCAGAGAGCCGCGAAAGCTGGCCCTCCTGGGCCTGATCATCTTCGGACTGATTTTTTTCAAACACTGGGGGAATCTGAAGCGCCTACTGGCTGGACGGGAGCGAAAATTCGGAGAAAGGATATCCTTATGAGGTGGACCCGAGCGAGTGTCATAGGAGCAGGAAGCTGGGGCTCGGCCTTTGCCCTTCATCTGAGCCGGCTCAAGATCAAGACCAGGCTCTGGGTTCGCGAGGATGAAGTCTTCAATCGGCTCGAGAAGACCCGTGAAAACAGGGCGTTCTTGCCGGGGTTTGTGTTCCCTCCGGAGGTCACTTTTTACAGGGACCTGGCCGAGACTCTCGATACCGCGGAGATCGTTTTTGTCGCCGTTCCATCTCAGTTCTGCCGGGAGATCTATTTCAAGATGGCTCCACACCTCTCCGCCGGCCAGGGTGTCGTCTCACTGACCAAGGGCATAGAGGAAGGCTCTCTGAAGCGGATGAGCGAGCTCGCCGAAGACATTTTGATCAAGATCCCAAAGTCACGCATCGCTGTCCTGTCGGGGCCGAGCTTTGCCCGCGAGGTGGCCCAAGCCCATCCCACGGCTGTCGTGGTCGCTTCCAAAGAGATGGAATTTGCCGAGCAGGTTCAGCATCTGGTGTCCGATGTCCGTTTCCGATCGTACGCCAGCAAAGACGTCGTAGGGGTGGAGCTTGCAGGCGCCCTGAAGAACATCATTGCCATCGCCGCAGGGGGCCTGGATTCTCTTCACTTCGGCTACAATTCCGTCGCCGCGCTGATGACCAGGGGACTGGCTGAAATCGCGCGCCTGGGAACCAACCTGGGGGCGAAAAAAGAGACATTTTTCGGCCTGGCCGGCATCGGTGACCTTGTCCTCACTTGCACCGGGAAGCTCAGCCGTAACCACTCCGTGGGAGTTGAGCTCGGAAAGGGGAAGTCGCTCTCGGAAATCGTGACCGGCACAAAGATGATCGCCGAGGGAATCCCGACGACTCTCTCCGCCCATGAGCTGGCCAAAGCAAGAAAAGTCGAATTGCCCATCTGCGAACAGGTCTATCAAGTCCTCTATAAGAATAAACCGCTTCACAAGGCGATCCAGGATCTCATGTCCCGTGCGCTCAAGCAGGAAGAGTGAATGGGTCTGGAGAATAAGATTTCGAAAGGAGTCACCTATGAGATCTAGAGTCATCCTCATCCTCTTGGCTAGCCTCAGCTTGATGCTCTGCGCATCCTCCCAAAAGCGAATCCAGAAGTCCAGGGAGAACGATCCACAATACCAATACAATCTGGGGGCCGTTCACTTGCGTAATAACGAAATTGATGCGGCGATCAAGTGCTTTGATAAATCTCTCTCTCTCGATCCGCGCTATTTTGTTGCTCTCAATGCCCGAGGCCTGGCCTATTCGATGAAAGGCAACCTGGAAGAGGCGTCGCGCTCATTCCAAAGGTGTCTGGAGGTCTCTCCTCAATTCAGCGAAGCCAGGAACAATCTGGGCATGGTCTATCAAGAACAGGGTTATCTGGATAAGGCCGGGGAGGAATTCAACAAGGCCATGGGTGATCAGAACTACAGCTCCAGGGATCTCCCGGCCCTCAACCTGGCCAAGCTCTATCTGGCCGAGAACAAGATCGACGAGGCGCTGGAGATGGCTCAGAAATCGGTCCAGTTCAACCCGCGCAACGCAATCGCCCAGAGCGTGGCAGGGTATTTGTTTGAAAAAAAGGACCGCCTTTCAGATGCTATCTCGAGTTACGAGAAAGCCGTCAAGATCGTTCCTGACGACGTGAATTTCAATTATTATCTGGGGGCTGCCTATTTCAAGGCCCAGGACTACAAAAAGGCGGAAGAGGCCTTCCTGCGCATCTCCTCCAAAGCCCTGGATCCTGATATGAAAAAAGAAGTTGAGAACTATCTCAAAATGATCAAGGAGAAGACCAAATAGGATTCCTCAGGTCCCCTCTTCCCAGTCCTGAAGATATTTTCTCTGTTCGGGGCTGAGGGTATCGATCTTCACTCCCATCGAGGCGAGTTTCATCTTGGCGATTTCCTCATCGATCGCCTGGGGGACTGGATAGACTCTCTTTTCTAGATTCTTCCCCTCCCGGACGAGATAGCGCAGGCTCAGCGCCTGATTGGCAAAACTCATGTCCATGACCATGGCCGGGTGGCCTTCGGCCGCGGCGAGGTTGATCAAGCGTCCCTCTCCCAGCAGGCAAATCCTGCGGCCGTCGGCCAGGGTATATTCGTCGACAAACGCCCTGATCCGTCTTTTGCTCCGGGACAGCTTCTCGAGAGCGGGGATATCGATCTCGACGTTGAAGTGCCCGGAATTGGCCACGATGGCGCCGTCTTTCATCTTGAGAAAATGTTCCCTGCGAATGACGCCCTTATCTCCGGTCAGCGTGACAAAAACATCGCCACCTTGTCGCGGCTTCCTTCATGGGCATGACCTGGAAACCATCCATGACGGCTTCCAGACGCCTTGAGGGGGTCGACCTCGCAGATGATGACCTTGGCCCCTGCTCCCCTCGCCCTCGTCGCCACGCCCCGGCCGCACCAGCCGTAGCCCGCGACGACAAAATTCAGACCGGCCATAAGGACATTGGTTGCCCTGAGTATGCCATCGATCGTGCTCTGGCCGGTCCCGTAGCGGTTGTCAAAAAGGTGCTTGGTGTTGGCGTCATTGACGGCGATGATGGGATATTGCAGGACATTTTTTTTGGCCATGCTCTTCAAGCGGATGACCCCGGTCGTCGTCTCCTCGGTGCCGCCGATGATGTATTTCAAGAGGTCGCGCTTTTCGGAGTGCAGGGTGCTGACGAGATCCGCGCCGTCATCCATCGTGATCTGAGGTTTGTGCTCCAAGAGCTGGATGATGTGGGAGTAGTAAGTTTTATGGTCTTCGCCCTTGATCGCGAAGACCGGGATATCAGAGTATTTCGCCAGGGCGGCGGCGACACTGTCCTGGGTGCTGAGAGGATTTGAAGCCGTTAGCCTCGCCTCGGCGCCGCCCGCTTTCAGGGTCTGCATCAGGACGCCTGTTTCGCTGGTCACGTGCAGGCAGGCGGAAATCCGAATTCCCCGAAGGGGTTTTTCCTTCTCGAACTTTTTCCTGATCGAACCGAGAACGGGCATCGACCTTTCGGCCCATTCCATTTTTAGCCTGCCTTCGGAAGCGAGTTTTAGATTCTTCACGTCATATTTCATTTTCGGTCTCCCCTCTTGATTATCCCTTGAAAGTGGGATTCAGCAATTGAGTCTGGCCGAAGGGCCCGCCCCGGAGCCGTTATTTGAGTCCGGCTTCTTTGCGCAGCATTTCGGCTTTGTCCGTTTTCTCCCAAGTAAATTCCGGCTCCGACCGGCCGAAGTGCCCATAACAGGCCGTCTTTCTGTAGATGGGCCGGTACAGATCCAGTGCGTTGATCATTCCCTTGGGTGAGAGGCTGAAGTGCGCCCGGATAAGCTCCTTGATCTTATCCTCCGGGATCCTGGCCGTTCCAAAAGTATCGATCATGATGGACACGGGAAAGGGGATGCCGATCGCATAGGCGAGCTGGACCTCGAGCTTATCGGCGAGTCCGGCGGCCACGAGATTCTTGGCGATATAGCGAGCCATGTAGGACCCGGAGCGGTCCACTTTGGAAGGATCCTTGCCAGAAAAACTGCCGCCGCCGTGGCTCCCCACGCCTCCGTAGGTATCCACGATGATCTTGCGGCCGGTCATTCCCGTGTCGGCCAGCGGGCCACCCTGTTCAAAGCGTCCCGTCCCATTGATAAAGATCTTGGTGTCCCGATCCATCATCTCCAGCGGGATGACCTTGTTGATGACGACTTTCTTGAGCTCGGCCCGAAGGGCATCCATCTTGACCGTGGAATTATGCTGGGCGGCGAGCACGATGGCTTCGACCCGGCGCGGAACGTCGCCGTCATATTCGATCGTCACCTGGGACTTTCCGTCCGGCCTGAGATAACGGAGAATCTTCTCCCGCCGCACCTGGCTCAGCCGCTTGACCAGCTTATGGGCCAGTACGATCGGCAGAGGCATCAATTCCGGGGTTTCCCGGCAGGCATAGCCGAACATCAGCCCCTGATCGCCTGCTCCCTGCTCGTGCTCTTTTGTCTCTATGACACCGACCGCGATATCAGGCGATTGCTCGTGGATGGAAGAGATAACCGAGCAAGTTTCATAGTCGAAACCATAAATAGCCTGAGTATAGCCGATTTCGCGGACCGTCTTCCTGACGATTTTTTGGAAATCACAATAGCCGTTGGTCGTTATTTCGCCGGCGATCAAGACAAGTCCAGTCGTGACCAGGGTCTCGCAGGCGACCCGGCTCTTGGGGTCTTGGGCGACCAAGTCATCCAGAATAGAGTCCGAAATCTGATCACAGATCTTATCAGGGTGACCTTCCGTGACAGACTCCGAGGTGAAGAAGTGTTTGCCTTTTTTGCTCATCCGTCACCTCCGTTCAACCGATGATGAAAAAGTAACAGAGAAAATAGCACAAAAAAACCGGCTTTTCAATGATTTTGTTCGTCCCCCGTTCCCCGTAGCTTGACCGAAGACGCATCCATGCTCTAGGCCCCTCTATTTAGAAGGGCGGTAGGGGCGTGGAAGATCACTCATTCAGAGTCCGAAAGTGCGGCTTCGGAATATCATCTCTTGCTGAAGACGCGTCCCCAGAATTTATGCAATCAGGGAGGGCCAGAAACAGGCTCGCCTCTTCAGGGCAGGCCGGAGGACGGACATTTTATTTTTTCTCTCGTTTGTGCTATTTTAGAATTCGACTGAGAGGAGTCTTCTGCTCCGAATATCCATGAGGACTCGTTTTATCCTCCTGATTATCCTGGCCGGTACCCTGGGGACCTGTCCGTCACTCCTGGAGGCCCAGAAGAGCGAGAGACTTGCCCTCACCTCCTACAAACTCAAGAACGGGCTCGGGGTGATCCTGGCCCAGGATGATTCGCTTCCCATCGTTTCGGTTGTCGTCGGTTACCGGGCCGGAGCGGTCAGCGAGCAGACAGGAAAGAGCGGACTCGCCTATCTCCTGGAAAACCTGATGTTCCAAGGTTCCGAAAACGTTGGGCGGATGAGACACGTCAGCTTTATCCAGAAGATCGGAGGCGAATTGAACGCCGACACCAGGATCGACAAGAGCCTTTATTATCAGAGGGTCCCCTCCAATCAACTGGCCCTTGTTTTGTGGCTGGAATCAGATCGGATGAGATCGCTGGAGATCACCCCGGCCAATGTCGAAAGGGCGAAAGAGGCCCTGGGCGTCGAACTGCGCCAGCGCAGGGCCAACGAGCCTTTCTTCGAGAGTTCTTTCAGCTTTGACCAGCTCCTCTTTCCCGATTTCAGCTATTCCCACCCTATGATCGGGAATGAGGAAGACATCAAAAACATAAGCCTCGACGATGTGGCTGACTTCTACTCAAGCTACTACGCGCCCAACAACGCGGTTCTTTGCCTGGCCGGGAGCTTCAACAAGGTCAAAGCCAAGGAGCTCATCGCCAAATATTTTGAGACCATCCCGGCGCGGAAAGAGATTCCGCCCTTCGTCTCGTCCCGGTTCGATGAAAAGAAGGAGATCGCCGAGACCCTCCAGGATCCTATGGCACCCTCCCCAGCTTTTCATCTGGGTTTCCGGATTTTCTCGCCGCGGCCGCCCGACCTGTTCGCGCTCAGGGTCCTCGATTACCTTCTTCTCAGAGGCAAGAGCAGCCGGCTCTATGTGCGTCTTCTGAGAAAAGAGCACCTGGTGTTTCAGCTCAGCGGCGGGATCGATGAGCGGAAGAATCTCCAGGCCTACAAGATTTTCGCCACGGTCAACAACGAACTCATGACCGAACGCTGCCTGCAGGCCATCTTTTCCGAATTTGACAAATTGAAGTCCAGCTTTGTTTCCAATGAGGAGCTGGCCAAAGCCAAGAATATGCTGAAGATGGACACCCTCGGCCGAACCATGACGAGCGAGGACAGAGCGCTCTTTTTTGCCGAGGCTTATCTGAATCAGAAGGATCTTGATAACGTCTTCGCCGATCTTGAGATGAGCCTCAAGGTCACCCCTTCGGACATCGTCAATCTCATCAACAGGTACTTTACCAGGGAGAACAGCATCCTCCTGAGAATCAAGCCGCGATGAAGAGCCCCGCCCTCAACAGATTTCGCCGCGCCACACCCGTTTGTGCCATCGCCTGTCTACTCTTGTATTCCTCGGCCCATCTTTTTGCGCAAGAGAGATTTCGGAAAACACCCCCTTCTCCTGATCCGTTCCAGGACCTGAGATTGCCCCTGATCGAATCCGTCCGGTTATCGAACGGCCTCCGCCTGGCTTTGGGCACAAAAGAAAATCTTCCCCAGATGTGTCTCCAATTGGTCATCTTCGCCGGGGAGGCCGATTCCCCGGCCAAGACTCCGGGACTGGCTACGTTCGCGGCCCAGATGATCGGCCGGGGAACCCAGTTTCTCTCTTCTTCGGACATCGAGGAGGATATCGAGGCCATGGGAGGCAATTTCTCTGCGGTCGCGGGACTGGATTGTACGGTGTTCAGCTTGAGTTTCCTGGAAAGCTACCTCGATCAAGCGCTCGACCTGTTGAGCAAGATGATCCTCCAACCGACCTTCCCGGATAGAGAGGTTGATACCGTCAAGAGGACGCTCTTCTATGACCTCCTCGAAAAGGCGAAAGATCCCGATTTCGTAGCCAAGCGTCAGCTGGTCCGTCTCCTCTTCGGCAATCACCCTTATAGGCTCGCCGCCCACAATGAAGATGTGATCAAGAACCTCGGGCAGAAAGAGCTGATTGCCTTTTTTGAAAAGTTCTACAGACCGGGAAACGCCCTCATCGTCTTGGCGGGAAATCTCAATCTGACAACGGCCTCGAGGAAAGTCAGTCATTATTTCAATACCTGGATGGATAAGCCGCTGGAGCGTGCCTACCCGCCGCCCCCCGAAGCCAACGACCAGATCCGCGTTTGTTTCCTGGATCTCCCCCAGGCGAAAGACGCGACCATCTATCTTGGAAACATCATTTTTCCGATTTACAGTTCGGATTATTTCCCCTTCATTGTCTTTAACCAGGTCCTGGGGGGAACTCCCAACAGCCGTCTGTTCATGAACCTCCGGGAGTCCAAGGCTTTTGCCTATTTCGCTTTCAGTGAGGCCGAATTCTACAAATCCTGCGGCCTGTTTTTCGTCCGGGCGCGGGTGACTCCGGAGGCGACCTACGCTTCGGTCCAGGAAATCTTGAAAGAGATCCAATCGGTCTCCAGGGAGAAAATCTCCACTTCTGAGATCGAACAGGCAAAGACCTCTCTGATCGGGAATTTTCCCCTCAAGAACGAACGGTTGGACCGATTTTCTTCAACGATCGCGGAGATTCAGACTTTTAACCTCGGCGAAGAACGCTGGAGCCGCTATTATGAAAATGTCATGCTGGTGAACTCGGAGAGAGTGTTCGAAGTCGTCCAGCGTTATCCCCAGCTCTCCCCGATCATCGTGATTGTCGGGAACAAAGATTATGTCTTTGACTATCTTCGAGATTTTCAAAAAGTCGAGATCTATGATTCCAAGGGAGTTTTGAAGTCCACGATCAGCAAAGGAGTCAGCGAATGAAACTCGTCGAATGCGTTCCCAATTTCAGCGAGGGCAGGGACCGGGACAAGATCAACGCTATAACCCGGGAGATCGAGTCCACTCCGGGCGTGAAACTCCTCGATGTCGACCCCGGAGAATCGACCAACCGGACCGTCGTCACTTTCATCGGAACTCCCGAGGGAGTCGAGGAAGCCGCCTTCAAGGCTGTTAAGAAAGCGGCCGAGGTGCTCGACATGCGGGCACAAAAGGGTGCTCATTCCCGTATTGGAGCCACGGACGTCGTCCCCTTCGTCCCAGTCTCCGGGGTGACCATGGCGGACTGCGTCCGGATCGCCCACGCACTCGCCGCCCGGGTGGCCAGGGACCTGGGCATCCCGGTCTATCTTTATGAAGAGGCGGCCCAAAAACCCGAGCGCAAAAACCTGGCTAATATCCGCGCCGGAGAGTACGAAGGGCTGGAGGAAAAGCTGAAAGACCCGGCCTGGGTTCCGGACTACGGGGAGCCGATCTTTAATCCCAAATCTGGGGCCACGGTCGTCGGGGCAAGGGAGTTCTTGATCGCCTACAATATCAACCTCAACACCAGGGACAGGAAACTGGCCAATGAGATCGCTCTCAATTTGAGAGAGAGCGGTCGGGCCAAGCGGGACAAAGAGGGCAACGTGGTTCGGGACGAAGCCGGGCAGTCCGTCAAAATCCCCGGCCGGTTCAGGGATGTCAAAGCTGTCGGCTGGTATATCGAGGACTATGGGATCGCCCAGATCTCGATCAATTTTACGAACTATAAGGTCACACCGCCTCATCTCGTTTTTGACGAGGCCGTCCGGGAGGCCGAGAAGCTGGGACTGCGGGTGACGGGGAGCGAGCTGGTGGGGCTCATCCCGAAAGAAGCGATGCTCATGGCCGGCCGGTATTATTTGGAAAAACAGGGCAAGAGCCCGGGAGCCCCGGAAAAAGAATTGATCCAAATAGCCGTCCGATCCCTGGGGCTGAGCGATGTCGCTCCTTTTGAGCCCGAGAAGAAGATCATCGAATACCAGTTCCGCGAAGAAGGAAAGTCCCTGCTCTCTCTGAGCGTGCAAGAGTTTGTCGACGAACTCAGCATGGATTCTGCCACCCCGGGCGGGGGAAGCGCCTCCGCTCTTTGCGGCGCGCTCTCGGCCGCCCTGTCTGCGATGGTGGCCAACTTGACGGTCGGGAAAAAGGGGTACGAGGGCCGGGAAGCGGAAATGAAAACCTGCGCCCGCAAGGCCCAGGCTCTCAAGGATGAGCTTCTCCGAGCCGTCGACCTCGACACCAGGGCGTTTGATAAGGTCATGGAAGCTTACCGGCTTCCCAAAACGACCGAGGACCAGAAGACAGAAAAAGACCTCGCCGTCGAGGAAGCCCTCAAGGGCGCCACCCTGGTCCCCTTCGAGGTCCTCAAAAAGTGCGCCGACCTGGTCGACCTGGCTCATACGGTCGCGCTTCATGGCAACAAAAACTCTCTGAGCGACGCGGGTGTGGCCGCGTTAACGGCCCTGGCCTGTGCCGAAGGGGCCTATTTTAATGTCCGGATCAACCTGCCCAACATGCAGGATAAAAAGTTCAAGACCGGGATAAAAAGGCAGGCGACCGCGCTCCAGAGAAAGATTTCGCAGGCCGCAAGGGCCGTCAAAGATATCGTCGAAAAAGAATTCAACCAAAAATAACAAGGGAGACGCCCATGAAAGCCCTTCTCGTCATCGACATGCTCAGGGATTTCATTGACAAGGATGGGGCCCTTTACTGTGGGCATACCTGTCGCAAGATCATTCCGTTTGTGAGAAAAAAGATCGAGGAGTTCCACAGGAGGCGGCAGCTGGTCGCGTTCATCCGTGACTCTCACCGTCCCGACGATCTCGAGTTCAAGCTCTTCTCCAGACACAGCGTGCGCAGCACTCCGGGAGCGGAGATCATTGCCGAGCTTCCGGTCGGCGAAAAGGATGAAATGGTTCCCAAGACCAGATACAGCGCGTTCTATGGGACTAAGCTAGAACAAATTCTGAAGAAGCATAAAGTCACTGAAGTCCATGTCGTCGGAGTCTGCACCTCGATCTGCGTTATGGACACGGTGGGGGATCTGCGCAACAGGGATTATAAGGTGATTGTCTACCGGAAAGGCGTGGCCGACTTCGACCAGGACTTTTATCGCTTCTCCCTGGCCCGGATGCGCAAGATCTATGGCGCGACGATCCTCTGACTCCGCATCCCGTCCACCGTCCCCCTTCCTCCATCTCGCCAAGCAAATGAATTATAATGAATTATAAGGATGTCTTTGCGAGGCAGACGAGAGAGACAAGAGAGGCCATAAAGACGATTTTGTTGAAAGGAGGTTGCTATGGATGAGTGGAGCCTCGACGGAAAAAAACTAAGACTGGTCGAGGGCAACATTGCCCTGCTCGAAGTGGAAGCGGTTGTCAACGCTGCCAACACCTCGCTGGTCTTGGGAAGCGGCGTGGCAGGCGCCATCAAGCGTTTCGGCGGCCCATCGATCCAGGAAGAATGTGATAAGCTCGCCCCGATCAAGGTCGGCCAAGCGGTCATCACCAGCGGAGGGAACCTGAAAGCCGGCTACGTCATCCATGCCGTCGGCCCTGTTTACGGAGAGGGCCAGGAAGAGGAAAAGCTGGCCGCAGCAACCCGGACAAGCCTCAAAATCGCAAGGGATAGGCAGATCAAGTCGATGGCCTTTCCGGCCCTCAGCACCGGGGTCTTCGGCTTTCCGCTGGAAAGGTGCAGCGAGATCATGCTTCGGGTGACGATGGATTTCCTCAAAGGGAATGATTTCCCCAACGAAGTTGTCTTCTGTCTCTATGGAATCCAGGCGTTGTCAGTATTCCAAGAGACGCTCGCCAGGCTTGCCTGAAGGGGCTACTTTCTCTTCCCGGCCAGGGTGCAGGCCACGAAGAAAGCGAACGATATGAGCACGACCGAGCCCGAGGCGGGAAGATCCAAAAGAAAGGCTAAGGGAATTCCCGCCAGCACGGACCCGATGCCGATCAAACAGGAGCCGACGACGGCCCTCTTGAAGCTCCCAGCAAGTTGAAGGCTTGAGGCAGCGGGAATGACAACCAAGGCAGCGACAAGAAGGATTCCCACCACCTTCATCCCGAGGACGACAGTCACGGCGGTCAAGAGCGTCAGCAAGAGGTCGAGCCGGCTCACTTTGATTCCCGAGGCCTTCGCCGATTCCCAATCGAATGTCATGTACATCAGCTTGTGATAGTTCATGAGCAGGCTCACGATGACGACGGCAGCCAGAATAACCGACAACCAGACTTCTGAGGGTTCGATGGCCAGGATCTCGCCGAACAGGTAGCCGAATAGCCCGGCGTTGAACTTGTGGGAAATCGTCACCAGGATAATTCCCGTTCCCATGCCGACACTGCTCAAGATGCCTATGGCGGCGTCTCCGGAGAGACCAGCTTTTTCTTTGAGCCCCCGGATCGCCAGCGCTCCGAGGATCGTGACGGCTATGGCGACCGGAACCGGCATAGAATTGAGGAAGAGACCGAGGGCGACCCCGGCAAAGGCCACGTGGGAAAGTCCATGGCCGATCATGGCATCTTTTCGCAACAGCAAAAAAACGCCCAAGAGGGCGCAGCTGGCGGAAATGAAGATGCCTGCCAGAAGAGCCCTCTGTAGAAATCCGTATCCGAGCAGTGTTTCCATAGGCACGTTTCGAGATTTAGTGTTGGTGAGAGACCACGTGATGCCCGCCGACGAGCATCTCCCGGAAGGCCGCAGACTTGCAGAATTCAGTGTGTGAACCGTGATAGACAAGCTTCTGGTTGAGGCAGGCGACCTGGTTGACGTGCCGGTCGACGATCCCGATGTCGTGGGTCACGAGCACGATCGTGATTCCTTCCCGATGGTTCAGGCCATCGAGCATCTCATAGAACTTGCCCTGGGTCTCAGCGTCGACACCCGTTGTCGGTTCGTCGAGAAAGAGGATACAGGGATGATTGACCAAGGCCCGGGCAATAAAAACCCGCTGCTGTTGTCCGCCGGAGAGACTGCCGATGCGTTGGTTTTTAAACTCCTGCATCCCGACCTGGACCAGGGCCTGCAGAATGGACCTGTCGTCCTCTTTCGAGAGCCGGGCAAAGTGCTTGTTCGAGAAAAGGCCCATGGCCACTGTTTCCTTAACTGAGGCCGGGAAAGAGGGGTCGAAATGAGTCGCCTTCTGGGGAACATAGCCGATCTTGGTCCATTCGGAAAACTGAGGCAGGGTCTTTCCCATGATCAGGATTTCGCCCTCTTGCGGCTTCAGCAAGCCCAGGATGAGCTTGATCAATGTCGTTTTGCCGGAGCCGTTGGGCCCCAGGATGGCCAAAAAATCTCCGGCCAGGATGGAAAAACTGACATCCCTGAGGACGGGATTCCCATCGTAGCCAAAGGAAACACCGCTGACGCGGATCAACTCTTCTCTCTCAGTCACAGCCGAGTCCCTTTTTCAGGTTGTCGAGGGTTTCTTCCATGACCGCGAAAAAAGTCACCCCCGAGAGAATCTGTTCTCTGGTCAGGTTGTGAGCCGCGCTGAGGACAAGCATCTGAGCTCCAGCCTCTGAGGCGACCATCTTGGCCAGCTTGTTGCTGACCGATTTCTCGTAATAAATGAACCGGGTCTTGTTCTTCTTGGCGAAGGATATCACCTGGGCGAGCTCTTTCGGAGTCGGCTCAGAATCCGGGCTCAACCCGTAAAGAGAGATTTGCTTTAGTCCATACCGGCGGGCCAGGTAGCCGAAGGCGGCGTGCCCTCCGCAGACAAAATCCCGCTGCCCGCAGTTGGCCAGGCCTTTCCTGAATCGCTCGTCCAGGTCCTGAAGCTTCTGGTTCAGGCGGAGGGCATTTTGCCTAAATGTCCCGGCCTCGTCCGGCATCAATTGGGAGCAGAGATCCCTGATCCGGTCGACGACCTTCTGGTCTAAAGAGAAGTCCAGCCAGTAGTGAGGATCAGATCCCCCTGGGGAATCATCGTCTTGATCCTTGATCAAATCAAGCCCTTGGCTGGCATCCAAGGTTATCAAGCTTGGGTTGGCGACACTCTTGACGATACCGGGAAGCCAGGGTTCCAGGTTAGCTCCGACGATGACGAGAAGGTCGGCCCGGGAGATGGTGAGGATATCGCTTGCCCTGGGCTGCCACGTATGGACCTCCGCCCCGGGAGGGAGAAGCAACTGGACTTCCCCTCTTGAGCCCGCAACCTCTTTCGCGAATTCCATCATCGGAAATATGGTCGTGACGATCTTGATCTTTCCCGAAACGAGCCGATCCGGGTGCCCGAGACCGGAGGCAGACGCAGCCAGGACGGCGAGGATCAGGGGAAGGATAAGGGTTGATTTTTTCATAACAAGACAAAAGAAATTGTAAAGTAATTCGGAGGTAAAGGCAAATTTGCGCTTGAACACCTCCCCGGTTTTGTGGCATTATTTTTCTAGAGGATTAGTCTTCATTATGGATGTTCGGTCGTCGACGGAGGTCAGCGATGTTTGAAAACCTTAAACCGATCCTGCTCTGGAAACATTTCGCCGAAATATTGAAGATCCCCCATTGTTCGGGCAATGAAAGGGCTCTGGGTGAATACGTTCTCACCGTGGCGAAACGATTGAATCTCAACGGAAGGCGTGACAAGGTCGGGAATGTCATCGTCGCCAAGAAGGCTTCCCCCGGCCACGAAAATGCGGCCGGCACGATCCTCCAGGCCCATCTCGATATGGTCGGCGAGAAGAATTCCGATGTCCGTCACGATTTCACCAAGGACCCGATTTCGGCCGTTGTGGAGAACGAGTGGGTTCATGCCCAGGGGACGACCCTTGGGTCGGACAACGGGATCGGCGTCGCCGCCTGCCTCGCGGTCATGGAGGATGCGTCGCTCACAAACGGGCCTCTGGAGTTTCTTTTTACAATCGACGAGGAAACAGGCCTGACCGGCGCGACCAGGATCCAGAAGGGGGCTCTCTCCGGCACTCGGCTGCTCAATCTCGATTCAGAAGACGAAGGAACTTTCACGATCGGGTGCGCGGGGGGAGCGGACTCGGAGATCGCCTTTCCGCTCAAGCGGGCCAAACGGAGGGGCAAGCTCCTCTGCAGGCTCAGGCTCTACGGCCTCAGGGGAGGTCATTCCGGCCTGGACATTAACCTGGGCCGAGGGAATGCTCTGAAGCTCCTGGCCCGTCTGCTCTGGCAGGCGCAGAAGAATTTCCGGTTTGAGCTGGTCGGAGTTGAAGGGGGAAACAAGAGGAACGCCATCCCTCGGGAAGCCTGGGCGGACATGCTTCTCGAGCCCGGGCAAATGAAAGCGTTTGCCGCGTTCGTAAAAAAGTCGGCCGCAAAAATCCAGTCCGAATACAAGGTCGTCGAAAAAGACCTGGCTTATTCCCTGGAAAAAATAGAAGCAGAGAAAGCCGATCCTCTGACTCAGGCGGCGCAAAAGGGCCTGATCAATTTTCTCATTTCACTCCCCCACGGAGTCCTTGCCATGCACCCGGAGATTCACGGCCTGGTGGAGACTTCGACCAACCTGGCGATCATCCGGACTCTGCCGAACAGGGCCGAGGTCGTCTGCAGCAGCCGAAGCTCGGTTGCCTCGGCTCTCGAGGCGACGCGAAACATGATCGAGGCCTGCTGTGATCTGGCTGGCGCGAAGATCTCCCAGCCGCCAGGATATCCGGGTTGGGCGCCAAACCTGGCCTCGGCGCTTCTCCAGACGCTCAAAGAAGTCTATCATCAGGTCTTCAATAAAGAGAGTCGAGGTCGTGGCCGTCCACGCCGGCCTGGAGTGCGGCATCCTGGGCGAAAAGTTTCCCGGCATGGACATGATCTCGTTCGGGCCGACCATCCGCCATCCCCATTCCCCGGAGGAGCGGGTCAACACCGCGTCGGTCGAAAATTTCTGGAAATTCTTAACTGCGGCGCTGGCGCGGCTGAGCTAAATCGTCTATTTCGCCTGTCTCGTCATCTAGTCTAACTTGTCAGCGGCATGAAAATTATAGAAAGATCAAGTGAGTGCTATTTCTTATCTTTTGACGAGACAAGACGGGCGACGAGATGACGAGATAGACGTCCTTGTTCCTTGATATTTCCTCCGGATTCTTTTAGGATGAAAAGATCCCAAGTTCTGAAGAAGGGAGGTTGAATCATGGGGAAGAAAGCCTTTTTGGCCCTGGTCTTGGTGAGCGTCCTGGTTTTTTTTCTGTCTCTCGGCTGCAGAAAAAAAGAAAAAGAAACGGGTGGTTTTTCTCCCATGGGTCAAGGACCGGCTTCCGGCGAACTCCACATTTTGAACGTCAGTCCCAAAGGACAGACGGCCGCTCCGGATGAATCGGAGATGCTGGTGGTCATATTTGATCAACCCATGGTTCCGTTGGAGCGCTTGGCGGAAGGTAAAGGCTCATCCTTTTTGAAGATGGAGCCAACTTTTTCCGGGAAACATCGGTGGCTGGGCACCAAAACCCTGGCTTTTATTCCGGACGCGCGATTTCCTTATGCTTCCGAGATCAAGGTCACCGTGCCCGCCGGGACCAGGTCTTCGAACGGCTTCGCGCTCAATAACGCCTATAGCTGGACTTTCCGGACCGTCCTCCCCCGATTGGTGAAACACTTTCCCCAGGACACACAAAAAGGGCTCAGGCTCGACAGTCAGGCGCTGCTTGTTTTCAACCAGCCCATTCTTAAATCCAAAGCGGGAGATTTCATCTCCCTCAGCAGTCTGGACCAGGATGAGAAGAGAGAATCGCTCGATTTCACTCTCGATTTCCCGACCGCTCAAAAACTGGAAGAGGTTGAGATCAGGGTTTCTCCCGAGACGGCCCTCCTGCTAAAGCCGAATGACCCGTTAAGGCCGGACCATACTTACCTCGTTGAACTCAAGCCCGGGCTTCCGGCCAAAGAAGGTCGTTTGGGCTTGGACAAAAACGCGGGATTCAGTTTTGCCACCTTCCGGACGTTCGCTTTTTTGGGTCTGGAATCAGAAGGCAATTACAGCCCCAGCGAGCCTTTGAAATTTCAGTTCAGCAACGGAGTAAACTATAAAGACTTCGTCCAAAAAGTCCATTTCGATCCCGAAATTGCCATTCCCGATCACTATTCAGAGTGGGATTACGGAGGCGAAACGCTCTGGCTCAACGTGCCGCTTCAACCCGAGACCGAATATTCGGTCAAAATAGATGAAGACCTCTTGGATCAATACGGCAATAAACTCGGAAAAGAAGCCCGGCTCAAATTTCAGACTTCCGCCTTCCCTGCCTCGGTTTCCATGACGACCGGCCATGGCATCGTCGAAGCCTACGGAGAGCTGCGCTATCCGGTCCATGCGGTGAATGCAACCGAGCTTTTTTTCCAAGCCCGGCGGGTCGGCAAGGATGAAGTCATACCCCTGCTCCAGACGCCGAAGATCTTTTGGTCGAGCGAAAAAATAACTCCGCAGCCGGCCTTCTTTCAGCAGGAGAGGTTGCTCCGGCTCAACCTCCCCAGGAACAAACGTCAAATCGTGCCCCTGGAACTCAAGGATTTTCTCGCCAATGGTCTTGGCTTTGTCTTTTTCCAGCTGGACACAAGGTCGGAGGAAAAATGGGATCGTTTTCCCAAGGCCTTCCTTCAGGTGACGAACCTCGGGATTTCGGCCAAGTTCTCCCCCGAAAACAACACTATTTGGGTGACCGATTTGAAGACGGGAATGCCGGTGGCGGACGCGGCGATCGAAGTCCGCGATGGTGGAAATATCGTCCGCTGGCAAGGGAAGACAAACAGCCAGGGGATCGCCATATCTCCTGGTTGGAAGATCCTCGGCCTTCACGCCCGCGACGCCTACAATAAACCCGAGCAATGGGTTTTTGCCAGCCGCGGCCCGGATACTGCTTTTATTTATTCCGAATGGGGCACCGGGATCGACCCCTACCGCTTCGGTATTGCCTATGACTGGGACCCGCAGCCGTTAAGAATCCAAGGCTCAATCTTCACCGAGCGGGGGATCTATCGGGCGGGGGAAAGAGTCCAGATCAAAGGCATCATCAGGAAGAGGGAAAAAGGCCAGTGGCAGCTGCCGCGAGTGAAAGAGGTCGAGTGCGAAGTCCTGGATCCCTTCCAGAAGAGCGTGGTCAAGACCAAGCTGGCTCTGGATGCATTCGGTTCCTTTGACTTTAAGATCGATACCTCAGAGGACGCCGCCCTCGGGTATTACCAGATCGCAGTCAAGGTCCCCCCCGAGACTCCGACTGAAAAAGAGGTGATTCTTAATGAATCATTCCGCCTCGAGGCCTTCCGCCCGGCAGAATTCGAGGTCCATCTGCGCTCACTCCAGGACCATTTTGTCTTCGGGGAACAGTACCGGGCCGAAATCGGGGCGAATTATCTTTTCGGCGGAGCCATGTCCGGGCAGAAAGTCTCCTGGCGCCTCCGTTTCAATCCTGCCGCCTACAGCCCGCCCGGGCATAAGGGGTACGTCTTTGGGAACGAAATAGATTGGTCCGCCGAGGAAGCGGGGACTGAAGAGAGCCGCTTGGTTTCATCGGGAGATTCGACTCTGAGCCCGGATGGCCGGCTCGAAGTCAAGATTCCGCTCGTCCCGGAAAAGGAGAAGGATTCTGTCTTTGCCGCCCTGGAGGCAACGGTCCAGAGCCCGAGCCGGCGTTCCATCTCCAGCCGGATCCAGACCGTCGTCCATCGGGGTGACTTCTACCTGGGACTCAAGCCCTCGACATCGTTCTTAAAGAGCGGAGAGAAATTGACTGTGGCTGTCCTGGCTGCAGCGCAGGACGGGACTCCCCTGGCCAAGAAAAACGTCCTCCTCAAGCTCGTAAGAAGGGAATGGCATTCGGTCAGGAAGGCGAGTGTCGGCGGTGCGTACAGATGGCTGACCCAAAAAGAGGATACAGAGGTTGCGCACCAAGAGTTGCAGTCCAGTGAAAATCCCGTTGAGGCCGCGTTTGAGCCCGATAAGTCCGGCTTTTATTTTCTTCTGGCGGAAAGCCAGGATTCCCGGGGAAACAAGATTACGACCTCCACTTATCTTTATGTAACGGGAAAGGATTACGTGCCCTGGGAGAGAAGAGATGACGATACTGTCGAGTTGGTCACCGATAGCGAAGATTACAGACCCGGAGATGTCGCTAAAATCCTGGTCAAATCCCCCTATGAACGGGCCAAGGCCCTGGTGACGATCGAAAGGGAGTTCATCCTGGAAAGCAAAATCCTGGAAGTCGTGGGCAGCTCCAGCCAGATCGAGATCCCGATCGGCGCTGATTATCTGCCGAATGTTTTTGTCTCGGTGCTGCTCGTCCAGGGCCGGTCTTCTCAATCCCAGGCAGGCGAGGAGACTGACGTCGGCAAGCCCTCTTTCAAGATCGGCTACGTCAAGCTGAGTGTGAATCCCTCCGAGAGGCAGCTCAAATTGGACCTCGAGGTCGACAAGCGGACTCACCGACCGAGAGACCAGGTCACTCTCAAGCTCGGGGTCAAAGACTTCAAAAACGCTCCGGTCAGGGCAAGCGTCACACTCGCCGTGGTCGACGTCGGGGTTTTGAACCTCATCGGTTACCAGACTCCCAACCCCTTCGCCCAGTTTTATGGCCAGAGCCCCCTCTCCGTTCAGACTTCGGAGAGTCGGCTCCATGTTGTCGGTCAGAGAAAGTACGGAGAAAAGGGAGAAGAGGTCGGGGGAAGTGGAGACCAGAAAATGATGGCCCCGGCCAGCCTGGCGGAAGTGCAGCTCCGTGGTGATTTCAGGTCCACCGCTTATTGGAATGCTTCCCTTCTGACTGATGATAACGGCGTTGCCTCGGTCACCTTCGCACTTCCCGACAATCTTACGACGTTCCGAATCATGGCTGTGGCCCAAACCCAGGCTTCTCAGTTCGGCCAGGGAGAGACCACCTTCAAGGTTACCAAGCCGCTTCTCTTGCAGGCGTCTCTGCCGAGGTTCGCCCGGGTCGGTGACACATTTGAGGGCGGCACGGTTGTCCACAACTTCAGCGAGAAGTCAGGCAGCATCTCGGTGCAGGTGGAGGCCAAAGAGATCGCCCTCCTCGACGGAGAAAAAACACGCCGTTTCACTTTGGAGCCGGGCCAGTCGAAAGAGGTCCTCTTCTCTTTTGCGGCGGAGAAAGCGGGGATAGCCATGCTGTCCTTTCGAGCCCTGATGGGAGAGGAGAGCGACGGGCTCGAGATTTCCCTTCCCCTCAAGGCCTCTCGCCCCGCCGAAACCGTCGCCTTGATGGGTCAAACAAATACCTCTATAGAAGAAAAAGTGGCCATCCCGGAAGCCGTTTACCCAGACCTCGGCCGCCTGGAGGTTCAGGCTGCCGCCTCGGCGATCACCGGGCTTAAAGGCTGTCTGGATTATTTGGCCGATTATCCTTATCTTTGTCTTGAGCAGCGGCTTTCGGCCGCCCTCCCCTTCCTCGTCGCTTCTGATATTATTCTCGATTTCAAGCTGAGTCCTCTCGACAAAGGGCAGATCGAAAAACAAGTCCGCCGGACTCTTAAGGAGGTTTATGGCTGCCAGAAGGATGACGGAGGCTTTGGACTCTGGCCGGACTCGCCCTCTTCCTCGCCCTACATCAGCTGCTATGCTGTTTTTGCTTTGGCTGAAGCCAAACGGGCAGGTTATGAAACAGACAAGGGGAGATTGGAGCAAGCGGCCGCCTACCTCAAGAAATTCCTGCGCGAAGCGCCGAAGGAAAACGTCTATCCCCTAAGCCTCCAGAACTGGAAGACTACGCAGGCTTTCGCTCTCTATGACCTGGCTCTCCTCGGCCAGCCGGAACCAGCCTACTCCGAAAAACTCTACACCGAGCGCGCCGGACTTTCTCTCTTTGGTCAAACGCTTCTCCTCAAGGCTCTTCATCTCGGGAAGGGTCCGCTGCCTGCCCAAAACATACTCGTTCAGGAGCTGGTGAACAAGGTGAAGGTGACTCCCACGGGGGCCCATTTTGAAGACCAGGAGTCGGCCCAATCGGACTGGATCTATTCCTCCAACATCCGGACGACTTCGGCCGTCCTCCAGGCTCTGCTCGAGGTCGGCTCAGATTTCCCTCTCCTTCCTCAGGCCGGAGCCTGGCTGGTCGAGAACAGAAAGGCCGGCCACTGGAATTCCACCCAGGAGAATTTTTATGTCTTCTACGGCTTGAACGAATATTATCGATCCGTAGAGAAGACCAAACCGGATTTCAAGGTGACCATCGCTCTGGGCGGGAAATCGATGCTCGCAGAGACGTTTACCAAGCCGGATCAGCCCATGGCCAGAGCCGAATCTCCTCTGACCGGGTTCAAGCCTGGCGCGGTTCTGCCCTTGAAAATCAATAAAGAAGGACAAGGAACCCTCTTTTATGGGGCCCGGATGACCTACGTCCCCAAACAGAAGCTTCAGCCGCGCGATGAAGGTCTGGCTCTCCTCAAAAAGGTCGAATCGCTGGATGGAAAACCTCTGGAATCGGTTAGATCCGGCTCGCTGGTTGCGGTCACGATCCAGGTCATCGTCCCTAGAGAAAGCCTCTTCGTCGTGGTCGAAGACCCGCTCCCGGCCGGCTTCGAGGCCGTCAACCCCAGCTTGGCCACCGAAAGCCAGGAACAACAACGGATCCTCGAAGAGCTTGACCAGGGAAAAGACACCTACCGTTGGCAGGGATTCAATCACATCGAGATGCGTGACGATCGCGTCTTACTCTTTGCGGACTCCCTGAGGGCGGGCGTCCATACGCACCGCTACCTTGCCCGGGCCTTAACCGTCGGTCTTTTCCAGACCCCGGGAACAAAAGTGGAAGAGATGTACGCTCCGGAAGTCTTTGCCAGGACGCCGGAAGCGATCCTCAAAATTGTGAAATGAAACGCCGAAAAAAAGCTCTGGTCCTGGTTCTTTTTTCGCTGCCACTCATCTTTTTTGCTTCTCTCTACATCCCTATTCCAAGGGAGAGGCTCGGGCCGGGACGGGTCGTCTCGCTTCGATTGACGGATCGTCAGGGCATTCTCCTCCGGGAGGTCCTCTCCGACGAAGGGGGGCGCTGCCGGTGGATTCCGCTGAAGGAGATTTCTCCTTATCTCCTGAAGGCGACGATCGCTTCGGAAGATAGCCAGTTCTTTATCCATTCCGGCCTTGACGTTGTAGCCGTCCTCCGGGCAGCCTGGCAAAACCTGAGACATGGAAAAGTTGTTTCCGGCGCGTCGACGATCAGCCAGCAGCTGGTCAGAAACATCTATCACCAGGAGCGGAACCTCCCTTCGAAAATCCTCGAAGTCTGGCGATCTCTGCGGCTCGAGCGGATGCTGAGCAAAGAGGAGATCCTTGTCCAGTATCTCAATCGGATCTCCTACGGCAACCAGACCTTTGGCATCGAAGCCGCTTCGCGCCTTTATTTCGATAAGCCGTCTTCGCAGCTCGACCTGGCTGAGGCCGCTTTTCTGGCCGGCCTTCCACGCGCTCCGACCCAGTCCAACCCCTATCGCTCTCTTGGAGATGCCCGGCGACGCCAGAGAGATGTCATGAAGAGAATGGGCAGGCTGCGTTTCATCAGCGTCGAGGAAATGGGAAGGGCCTTTTCGGAAAAACTCAGGTTGCTGCCGGCGTCCGAAAAATTCCGAGCGCCCCATTTCTGTGATTTTGTTCTTGAGCAGCTTCCGGCTTCGAAGAAGCAGGATCTATCGGTCATCGAGACGACTCTCGATTATCATCTTCAAGAAAGGGTAGAGCTCCTTCTCGAGAACCACCTCCACGGGCTCGAGAAACGGGGCATCTCCAACGGAGCCGTTGTTGTCTTGGACAATGCGAGCGGTGAGATTCTGAGCCTCGTCGGTTCGAGGGATTTTTTCGACGAGGCCCATGACGGGCAGGTCAATGGGGCGCTCTCTCTCCGCCAGCCCGGATCGACTCTCAAGCCTTTTACCTACGCCCTGGCCCTGGAGAAAGGGATGACCGCGGCCAGCATCCTCGAGGATGTCCCGGCGCAATTCCTGACTCTGGAAGGGTCTTTTTTTCCCCAAAACTACGACCGCCGTTACCATGGGCCCATCCGGATGAGGAGCGCCCTCGCATGCTCCTACAATATCCCGGCTGTCTCGGTGCTGGATTCGGTGGGAACGGACCTTCTCTATCAACGTCTAAAATCCCTGGGATTTGAAAGCCTCAAAAAGAGCCCCGGGTTCTACGGCGTAGGGTTGACGCTCGGAGACGGAGAGGTCAAGCTTCTAGAGCTTGTCCGGGCCTACGCCGCCCTCGCCCGGGGAGGAGTTTTTTTGCGGGAAAAATCCAAGCTCCGAATGACGGACAAAAATAACAGGCCTCAAGATGCAGACGGGTTCACTGAGGGAAATAGGGTTTTCTTGCCATCCGTCGCCTACGTCATCACCAGCATCCTCTCCGACAAGGATGCCCGGGTTCCCGCATTTGGCTACAATTCTCCGTTGAACCTTCCCTTTCCTGCTGCCGCCAAAACCGGGACATCCAAGGATTTCCGGGACAACTGGACGGTCGGCTTCACTCGCCGTTATACTGTAGGCGTTTGGGTCGGGAATTTCGGCGGAGAGCCGATGCACAATGTCTCCGGGATTTCGGGCTGCGGTCCTCTCTACAAGGACATCATGTTGCTTCTTCACAAGGACTGCGACCCCCCGCCGTTCGAGGAACCGGGGAACGTTGTCCGGCTGAGGATTTGTGCCGTTTCCGGTGGGATTGCCACGGCTGCTTGCCCCGGCGGAATCGATGAGGTCTTCATCCGGGGGACGGAGCCGCGTCTTTCCTGTTCGATTCACCGGTCTTCCGGACCTCAGGGCGGAGAAAGTCAGCCGTCTAAAGGAATCCGTTCACCGGCCGCGATCGCCATCATTTTCCCCAGAGAGGGGGATTTTTTCAAGATCGACCCCGTGCTGCGCGCCGAATTTCAAGCCGTGAAATTCAGGGCGCGGGTGAGCTCGGACCGGGAAATCGGCCCAGTTGAATGGTGGGTCAACGGCGAGAGAATCGCCAGAGCGGTCTTCCCTTATGCTTTTTCTTGGATTCTCAAGCCGGGTTCTTATACAATAAAAGCTACGGCCCGAGCCGGACAAAAGACACTGGAGAGCCGGCCGGTCAAATTCAAGGTGGTGTCTTGATTCAAGGAGGCTCTGAGATGAGAAGGAGAGAAGTCTTTCTCGCCTTGAGTGGAATGTTCCTGTTTGTCCGAAGGGGATTTTCGAGTCAAGAAAGGAGTAACACGATGAAAAAAGAGGTCAAAACAGAGAAGGCTCCCAAAGCCATCGGTCCCTATTCTCAGGCGATCGTTGCCGGCGGCTTCGTTTATTGTTCGGGGCAGATCCCGATCGACCCGGCGAGTGGAAATCTCAACACGGGTTCGATCGAAGAGCAAACCCGGCAGGTCATTAAGAACCTGGCCGCGGTCCTGGAAGCCGCAGGTACGTCTCTAGATCAGGTGGTCAAGACGACCGTCTTCCTTCAGGACATGAATGAATTCGCCAAGATGAATGAAGTCTACGGAGAGTTTTTTAAGGCGCCCTGCCCGGCTCGGGCCACCGTCCAGGTCGTTCGATTGCCCAAGGATGTCAAGGTGGAAATCGAAGCCGTCGCCGTGCTCAAATAAATGAAAAGCGTCTATCTTGTCTATCTGTCCATAAGACAAAATAACAAAAATCGTTGCCACGGTTTTATAAGCTTTAATACACGCAATAACTAATGCGACATTCGGTTCAAGGTTGCGCCGGAGCACTCTGGCCCCCGGACCCCGAGGAACCAGTCCCGTCGGTTCCCCCATCGGACAAGCCGACGGGCCCCCCTCCGCTACGGGGTCCCAAGGGTGGCCTCCAGCGCAACCTTGACCATGTCAAGTTACTCGTCGCGTTTGCATTAGAACGCACTCAATTTTTTTACGGCACTCTTTTGCCGTTATCATGAATCTCTAATGAATCTTTTCTGAAATATGACGAGATGACGAGAAAGACCAGAGGACGGCCTCCAGTGGTGGACGAATTTCGCCGTCTCGGATAAAATAGAGTTGTCATGCCGATCTACGAATTCATCTGCCAGAAATGCGGGAATCGCTTTGAGACCCTGGTCCGGACCGGGAGCGGAAAAGCGATTGTCTGTCCCGCCTGTGGGTGCGAGGATGTCCGGAAGCTCTTTTCCAGTTTCGGAATCGGCGGAGGCAGCAGCCGCCTGACTTCGTCCTCCAGCAGTTGCTCGACCTGCTCGAGCAAGTCCTGCAGCACGTGTCACTGAAACGTCTATCTCGTCTCGTCGTACCGTCTTTCTCGTCAAAGCATAAGATCCAAAGTTCTTCTTTCCAGCTATTTCGTCTATCTCGTCATCTCGCCTGAGCCAAAAGAACCGACAACTCCCTAAGGGCACGCAAAATGAGCTTTAAGCCGATTGGGGCGAACAAACGCAGCCGGGCTATTAACCCCTTACGCCTCACTCCTTACCCCTCACTATCTTAGACGAGATAACAAGAAAGACGAGACGACGAGATGGACGATTCTTGCTTATCCTCTTGACTTTGGGCTTGCGCTCAAGATTAAATAATCGCCGTGAGAAGTCTTTCCCGGCGCTTGGTTCGCATCGGTGTGGATACGGGAGGGACATTTACGGATTTCGTGATCGCCTTCGAAGGGAGGCTCATCAACAAGAAGATCCTGTCGACCCCCGAAGATCCCTCCCGAGCGATCATCGAGGGAATCAAGGAATTCCTGGCCAACGATTTTTCCCTGTTCATCATCCACGGCACGACGGTGGCCACAAACGCCCTGCTCGAACGGAAGGGCGGACCCATCGCCCTGATCACGACCAGGGGGTTTGAGGACATCCTCTTGATCGGCCGGCAAACCAGACGCGGACTTTATCGGCTGCGCGGAGAGACGAGGATCCCGCTCCTGCCGCGCCGCCTGTGTTTTGGGCTAGAAGAGAGGACTCTTTCGTCCGGCGATATCGAGAAAAGTGCAAACCCCGCTGAAGTCAGAAAGATCCTCAAAAAAATCCAGTCCTCGAAAGTGGGAGCCGTGGCCGTTTCTCTGATCAATTCCTATGCCAATCCGGCCAATGAAGGCGTCGTGGAACGTGAACTCAAGAAGGCCCGGATTTTGGGTTCGGTGTCCAGCCGCATCCTCCCTGAACATCGCGAGTTTGAACGCACCTCGACCGCGGCCGTCAACGCCTATCTGATGCCGGTCGTCAATCATTATCTGACCAACTTGGGGAAAAAGATCGCCGCCGCCGAGATCCGAGTCATGCAATCCAACGAGGGGTATATCTCCCCGGCCAAAGCCAAGACAGAACCCATCCGGACCGCTCTCTCCGGACCTGCCGGCGGGGTCGTCGCCGCGGCTCGGCTGGCCAGGGCAGCGGGCTTCCGCAACATTATCAGCTTCGACATGGGGGGAACCTCGACCGACGTCTCGCTCGTCGACGGCCGGATCCGGCGCACGAATGAGAGCTCTATCGGAGAATTTCCGATCCGGATCCCGATGATCGACATCCATTCAGTCGGCGCCGGCGGCGGATCGATTGCCTTTGTCGATAGAGGCGGCTCGTTACGGGTGGGGCCTCAGAGTGCCGGGGCTGATCCCGGTCCCGCTTGCTACGGCAAGGGGGATTTCCCAACCGTTACCGATGCCAACCTTTACTTGGGCCGGCTGGATCCGGAGTTCTTTCTCGGGGGGAAAATGCGTATCTTTCCCGAGAGAAGCGCGGCAGCCATCCGCGTGCTCTCCAGGACCATCGGCAAGCCGCCCCTCCAAACGGCCCTGGGCATCATCGATATCGCGAATGCCAACATGGAGAAAGCCATCCGTGTCATCTCGATCGAACGGGGCTTCGACCCCAGGAGTTTTTCCCTCTATTCTTTCGGCGGCGCGGGCGGAATGCACGCCGTTGAAATGATGACCCATCTTCAGATGGACGGGGTTGTCGTCCCTAGGAACGCGGGCGTCCTCTCGGCCCTCGGGCTTCTCCTGGCCGATTCGGTCAAAGATTATTCTCAGTCGATCCTCAGGACCGTCGACAAAATCCGGGCCGGAGAACTCGAAAGGCGATTTGCCGGCCTCGGCCGCGAGGCGATGCGAGACCTGCAGTCCGAGGGTTTCAAGAAAAGGGTGATCTCCCTGTTCCCTTCCTTGGACCTTCGTTATCTCGGTCAATCCTACGAGATCAACGTTCCCTGCGACCTGACCGCCCTCGGCGAGGGCGGCTATCTTTCCGATTTCCACCGCGAGCACCAGAAGCTCTATTCTTATCATCATCCCCAGAGGCCGGTCGAGGTCGTGAACATCAGGGTCAAGGCCGTCGGCTCGAGCCGCAAGATCCGCTTGAGCCGGCTGCCGGAAAAATCCCGAGACCCGGCCCGGGCGATGCTTCGGAAACAGCCTATCTATTATGGGAAAAAAGAACACCGCGGCGTCGTCTTTGACCGGACGCGGCTCGAGCCCGGGAACACGTTTTTCGGCCCCGCTCTTGTCGTCGACCCGGAATCGACGACTTTTCTTCCGCCCGGCTATCGGCTGAGGGTGGACGGCTATTTGAACCTGATCATCCATGAGGCCTGAACGTAGATGACCAAATTCGATCCCGTAGAACTGGAGCTCTTCAAGAACATCTTCGTCTCCATTTCCGAAGAGATGGGCGCCGTGCTCGGCCGGACCGCGCTCTCTCCGAACATCAAAGAGCGCAAAGATTTCTCCTGCGCCCTCTTCAACCGAAAGGGAGAGACTTTCGCTCAGGGCTCTCACATCCCCGTTCACCTCGGCGCCATGCCTCTCTCCGTGCAGGCGGCCCTCCAGGCCGTCTCCTTCGATGAGGGCGACCTCGTGATCCTGAACGACCCTTATCGGGGAGGGACGCATCTTCCGGATGTGACCTGCATCTCCCCGGTTTTTTTTGAGAAGGAGCTTTCCTTTTTCGTGGCCAACAGGGCCCATCATTCGGACATCGGCGGCATGACTCCGGGTTCCATGCCGCTGGCCACCGAGATCTTTCAGGAAGGGTTGATCATCCCGCCCCTGAAGATCGTCGAGGCCGGGAGGCTCAACCAGCAAGTTTTTAACCTCATTCTGGCCAACGTGCGCACGGCCGAGGAGAGAAAGGGAGATCTCCTGGCCCAGCTCGCGGCCAACGAGAAAGGAAAGCTCAGGCTGGTTGAGACTCTCCGGAAATTTGGGTTGCAGAAGATCCTCCGCTACACGCGCCTGATCCAGGATTATACCGAGAGGATTCTGCGGGAAACGATCCGGGCCATCCCCGACGGCAGGTATTCGTTTGTGGATTATCTCGATGACGACGGCATTTCTGAGGATCCGGTCAGAATCGCAGTCGAGGTCAAGATTCGTCAAGACGAAGCCGTTCTCGACTTCAGCGCCTCCTCGCCCCAGGTTGAAGGCGGGGTCAATGCCAATTTCGCCGTCACCTGCTCGGCCGTTCTCTATGTCTTCAGATCTCTGATCGATGAGGACATCCCGTTCAATACCGGCTTGATGAAGCCGTTGAAGATCATCGCGCCCAGGGGGTCGGTCGTCAACGCCCTCTTTCCCGCGGCTACAGCCGGGGGCAATGTCGAAACCTCGCAGAGGATCGTGGATGTGCTCCTGGGCGCCCTGGCCCTTGCAATCCCCGACAAGATCCCGGCGGCCAGCTCGGGGACGATGAACAACGTTACCTTTGGAGGCTTCGACCCGATCAGGCGGCAGAATTTCGCCTACTATGAAACGATCGGAGGCGGCATGGGCGCAAGCGTCCTGGCCGACGGGTTGAGCGGCGTTCACACCCATATGACCAACTCCTTGAATACGCCGCTCGAAGCCCTCGAAAACTATCTCCCCCTCAAGATCAGGAGATACTGCCTGCGGCGGGGTTCGGGCGGGAAAGGAGCGCATAAGGGCGGCGAAGGGATCATCCGGGAGTATGAATTTATTGTGCCGACCCAAGTCAGCATCATCTCCGAGCGGCGAAGGTTTGCGCCCTACGGCCTCCGAGGCGGAAAGAGCGGAGCCAGAGGCAAGAATAGCCTGATTTCGGAAGGGAAAAGGACCTCCCTCCATTCCAAGGTCAACCTCAAGGCCAAACCCGGCGATATCCTGAGAATCGAGACGCCGGGCGGCGGCGGGTACGGCCGCGCTTGACATTCTACGCTGTGTAGAATAAAATAGCTTTCATGAACTTAGTATTCCGATCGAAAAAGAAAGGGTTGAACCGTCTCTTCGGGGAGATCGAATCTGAGGTCATGAATCTCCTCTGGGAAAAAGGACCCCTCAAGGGGAAAGATGTTCACGAGGCGCTAAGGAAAAAGAAAGAGACGGCACTGACCACGATTCTGACTGTCCTGGACCGGCTTTCGGAAAAGGGTTTTGTCAGAAAAGACAGGGACGCGGGACATACGATTTATTCTCCGTCGGTTTCCAGGCAGAAATTTGAGGCGAGGGTCACCTCAGAATTGATCAGAGGCGCCTATGAGCTGTCACCCGACTTTGCCATCTCGGCTTTCTCCGATATCTTCTCGAAAATGAAATCCGACGAACTCGATAGGCTGGCCCAGCTTATCGAGGAGAAGAGACATGAGAACCACAAGGACGATTAGGGCCGCATCCGTCTCTCTGTTCGTTATTATGTTCTCGGCTTCCTGGCTTCTCTTCTTTAAACTCTGGGGTGGTGTTGAACTAAGCTCCATTCTGGCTTCAGTCAAAGAGAGAGCCTCTCTGGCCTGCACCTATCGATGTCTTGGCATCATTCCCTTTCTCCCCTTCTTGATGGAGTCCGCACGGCTCCTTCTCCTCGTTTTCTTGGCTTCTGCATTGCTTGCGGCTGTTATCAAGACAGCAAAACGGATCAGGAAGACAAATAAATATATAAGTTCCGTAGAAAAAAGAATCATTCAAAGCGCGCTGCTTTTTCCGGACCTAAACCCGGTCAGAATATTTAGAGACCCAAATCCCCTGGCCTTTACCGCGGGATTCCTCAACCCCAAGATCTACCTTTCCGCGACACTCTGCGAGACCTTTGAGAAAAGTGAACTTCGAGCGGTCGTGCTTCATGAATCCCAACACCAGAAAACCAAAGATCCCCTCAAATCCCTCCTCATCTCCTTCCTGGCAGATTTCTTATTCTTCATTCCGATCACCAACTTTTTGAAACGATCCTTCCGGCTGGCAGCGGAGATCAAGGCCGATTCTCACTGCCTCTCCCACAAGGTCGACGCTTTGGAGATGGCCGGCGCCCTCTTAAGAGTTCAGAAAAGACACAGCTTGACCGTTTCCTGGTTCTATGATCAGAACCGGGAAAGGATAAAGGTCCTTCTTGGACAGCCCGTCAAGTTCGCCCCTGCTTTGAACCGGGTTGTTATCTCCCTAGTTCTTATCATTGTCCTTTTCTTTTTTTCTTTTGTGCCCATAAAAAAAGGTTCGGCAGCGGCCCTTCTCAATCATGAAAAATCTTGCGTCGTCCATCGGCTTCATTCGTAAAGCTTAAAGAATCAACGGAGGCAGAAATGAAGAAAGGCTCCCTGATAGTCCTCGTTGTGTTATTTTCCTCCCTGCTTTTTGCGGAGGAAGGAACAATCCGGCTCAACGAACTCCTCAACCTCGCCCGCGAGAGGAATCCCAAGATCAAAGCTCTCAAGGACGAAGTTGAAGCTTATGTTTATAAAATTCCTCAGCAAAAAAGCCTGCCCGATCCGATGGTCGGGCTGAGCTTCCAGAACATGGGACTAAATAGAATCACCATCGGCGAGGAGGTCATGAGCGGGATCGGGCTCTCCTTTACCCAGGCACTCCCCTTTCCCGGGAAGCTGCGCCTCAAGGGAGAGATCGCCGAGAAGGCCTATGAGCGGAAGAGAGAAAACCTGAACGCGGTTGAGCTTGGAGTCCTGAAAGACGTAAAGTTGTCTTATTTTGAGCTCTTTTCTCTTTATAAATCCGTTGACATACTGCTGAAGCAGAAAGCTCTCTTGGAAAAAGCTCTGAGCCTGACCGAGACGAAATATGCCGTTGGCAGCGGCGTTCAGTCGGATATTTTTAAGGCCCAGGTGGAGATTTCCCGGATGGATGAGATGATCACCCCGATGAGGCAGATGATCGATTCCCTTCGGGCGAAGATCAACCTTCTGCTTGATTTTCCTCCCGAGAAGCCCTTGGGGATGCCCGAAGAAATGGATGTCTATGGGCTGGAGCCTGCGCTCCAGGACGTCCAGAAGTTGGCCGCCGAGAACTCCCCTATGGTGAAAGAAGCGGCCCTGATGATCGCGGAGGGCTCAAAGATGGTCGACCTGTCAAAAAAAGAACGGTACCCCAATTTTGTGGTCGAAGGAGGGTGGAATTTCAAGGGAAAATTGCCCGACATGTATGAGGTCATGGTCGGCGTGGAGATACCGCTTTATTATAAGACCAAGCAGGCTAAGATGCTCGAGGAATCTTTGGCCGAACTGCGAAGCTCAAGGAGCAACCTGACTTCGACCAAGAATGACATCTCTTTCATGATCACCGAGAGTTTTCTCAAGGCCAAAACATCAGAAAACCTGATTCAGCTTTATAAAGAGAAAATCATTCCTCAGGCCTCTCTGGCCGTGGAATCATCCCTGGCCAATTATCAGGTGAATAAGATAGATTTTCTTTCCTTGCTAAATGATATAAATACGCTTTTCTCTTATCAGATGGTCTTTTACAGGGAACTCACTCAACTCTGGAGCTCGATCGCCCAGCTAGAAGAGATCTCTGCCCAAGAGATCGTCAAATGGGGAGGCAAAAATGAAGAAAAGAATTAAATGGATCTGTCTTTTCTTGATCTTTCCAATGATCGTCCTCTATTTCTCGTGCAAGAGCGGGAGCCAGAACCAGGCCTCAGCAGGCTTATCCCAGGAGAAACAGGCCCGAGTTGACCAAGCAGACCTCGAAAAGAAGCTTTATCGCTGCCCCATGCATCCCAACTACACGTCCGATAAACCCGGTTCCTGCCCCATCTGCGGGATGAACCTTGTGCCTGTCGAAAAAGAAGAAAAAGCAACACCGCCTGCAGCCAAAAAAAAGACCATGTATCGGTCGACCATGAATCCAAATGAGATCTCCGATAAACCCGGGAAGGATTCGATGGGCATGGAGATGGTGCCGTTTGAAGTCGAAGAAGGCGGCGAGGTCGTCCGAGGTCGGCGGCCGGATTGCAGTCAAGATCAGCCCGGAACGCCAGCAGCTCATCGGCGTAAAATCCGAGAAATTGAGAATTCAGCCGATCCACAAGCTTATCAGAGCCGTGGGCCGCATCGATTATGCGGAGCCGAACATATCTTTGGTAACTTTGAAATTCGAAGGATGGGTGGAGGACCTCTTCGTGAATTCCACGGGCCGGTTCGTCAGGAAAGGAGACCCGCTCCTGGACATCTACAGCCCCGACCTTGTGGCCGCCCAGCAGGAATATCTCCTGGCCATGAAGGCGAAAGATCTTCCGGGTGGTTCAGGCCTCTCCGTGCTTAAATCAGCCCGGGAGAGGCTCAAGCTCTGGAATATCTCCGACGAGCAGGTCGAAAACCTGGAGCGGACAGGCGAAGTCAAGAAAACTCTCATGCTCTACGCCCCGATTTCTGGCTTTGTCATCGAGAAGGAGGTCCTTCAGGGACAGAAGATCATGCCCGGCGAGAATCTCTTCAAGATCGCCGATCTGTCCAGAGTCTGGGTCAGCGGCGAGATTTACGAATACGAATTGCCCTTTATAAAGCCAGGTCAGGAGGCCAACGTCTCTCTTTCTTATTTTCCGGGAGAGACATTCTCGGGAAAGATAACCTATGTTTATCCGTACCTCAATCCGGAAACCCGGACAGTCAAGGTCAGGATCGAAATGCAGAACCCTGGGTTCAAGTTGAAGCCCGAGATGTATGCCAACCTGGAGATCCAGGTGGATTATGGATCGAGGTTGGCCATTCCGGCGGACGCCGTTATCGATGCCGGCGAGAAGAAGATAGCTTTCGTGGATAAGGGCGACGGATACTTGGAACCGCGGGAGGTCAAACTCGGCGTCAAAGGCGAAGGGATCTATGAAGTCTTAGCCGGGGTGGCTGAAGGGGAAAAGGTCGTCACCTCGGCGAACTTCCTTATAGATTCTGAGTCGAGCTTGAAGGCTGCTCTCAAACAGATGACTCAGGGCCAGTCCGTCGAAGGAAAGAGAGAAAACCAGCATGATTGAGAAAATCATCGAGTTTTCCGCCAAGAACAAGTACATCGTCATCCTTCTGGCCTTAGCCGCCATTGTCGCCGCCATCTACTGCATCAAGAACATCCCCCTGGACGCCATCCCCGACTTATCTGACACACAGGTCATCATCTATTCCCGCTGGGACAGGAGCCCCGACATCATCGAAGACCAGGTCACCTATCCCATCACCACGGCAATGCTCGGCGCCCCGAAAGTCAAAGCCATCCGCGGGTATTCGGATTTCGGTTTTTCCTATGTCTATGTGATTTTCAAGGACGGGACAGATATCTACTGGGCGCGGAGCCGGACGTTGGAATACCTGAGCAAGATTCTGCCCAGGCTGCCCGAGGGTGTCAAGACGGAAATCGGCCCGGACGCGACGTCCGTCGGCTGGGTTTATCAATACGCCCTCGTCGATAAGACTGGAAAGAACGACCTGGCCGAATTGCGCAGCTTCCAAGACTGGTACCTCCGCTATTGGCTCCAGGGAGTTCCGGGAGTGGCCGAGGTCGCCTCGATCGGAGGGTTCCAGAAGCAATACCAGGTTAACGTCAGCCCGACTGCGCTGGCTGCCTTCAAGATCCCCCTGATGAAGGTCGTCGAAGCGATCAGGGAGGGCAATAACGACGTGGGCGGGCGCCTCGTCGAATTCACCGGGACCGAGTACATGGTCCGGGCGCGGGGCTACGCCAAATCCGTCGCCGACCTCGAGAACATCGTCATCGGCAATGACATGAAGGGGACGCCTGTCCTGGTCAAGAACGTGGCCAATGTCGCCCTCGGGCCGGAAATCCGCCGCGGGGTCGCGGATCTGGACGGCGAAGGCGATACGGTGGGAGGGATCGTCGTCATGAGGTTCGGGGAAAACGCCCTGAACGTGATCAATCGGGTCAAAGAGAAAATCAAAGACGTCCAACCGTCCCTCCCCAAGGGCGTGGAGATCGTGACCACCTATGACCGGTCCGAGCTGATCAAGCGGTCCATCGATACCCTGAAGCATCAGCTGATCGAGGAAATGATCATCGTCAGCTTTGTCATCCTCATATTTCTCTGGCATTTTCCCTCCGCGATTATCCCCATCCTGACGATTCCCATCTCGGTCTTTCTGGCCTTCATTCCTCTCTTCGGCATGAAGCTGACGTCCAATGTCATGTCCCTTTCCGGAATCGCGATTTCCATCGGCGTGCTCGTTGACGGAGCGATCGTCGAGGTCGAAAACGCTTATAAGAAATTGCAGCTCTGGCTGGCCGGCGGCCGCAAAGGCGACTTTCACGAGGTCCGGCTGAACGCCCTCAAGGAAGTCGGGCCGTCCGTCTTTTTTTCCCTGCTGGTCATCGCCGTCGCTTTCCTGCCGGTGTTTACGCTTGTCGACCAGGAAGGCCGGCTGTTCAAGCCGCTGGCCTACAGCAAGAACCTGGCCATGGCCATCGCCGCGCTGCTCGCCATCACGCTGGACCCGGCCATGCGCATGTTGTTCACCCGGATGGACTACCATCATTACCGGCCGCGCTGGTTATCACAGATCACAAATACGATCACGGTCGGGAAATATTATCCGGAAGAGAAGCATCCGATCAGCAAGATCCTGTTCAAGATCTATGAACCGGCCTGCCGTTTCGTTCTCAGATACCGTAAAGGCACCATCATCGCGGCTGTGCTATTGATGATCACGACGGTCCCCGCCTATTTGAAGCTGGGTTCGGAATTCATGCCGCCGCTCAACGAAGGGACAATCCTCTATATGCCGACAACCCTGCCGGGCATTTCCGTTACGGAAACGCAGCGTCTCCTCCAGACAATGGATAAGATCTTCAAGGAGACCCCGGAAGTCGCGCGGGTCTTCGGCAAGGCCGGCCGGGCCGAAACATCAACCGATCCGGCTCCGTTCTCGATGATGGAGACGACCGTCGTCTTGAAGCCGGAGAGCGAGTGGCGGAAGGTCAAGCGATGGTATTCGGGCTTGCCCGGGATCATGCAAAGGCCGTTCCGATTCATCTGGCGGGACCGGGTTTCCTGGGAAGAGATCGTGAACGAGCTCGATCAGAAGATGAGGTTTCCCGGCGTCTCGAACGCCTGGACCATGCCCATCAAGGCGAGAATCGACATGCTGTCGACGGGAGTCCGAACGCCCATCGGTATCAAGGTCTTCGGCGCGGATTTCAAAGAGATCGAAAATATCGGCCAGCGAGCTGGAGACGAGTCATGAAAGACATCCGGGGGACGCGGAGTATTTTCGCGGAGCGCGTGAGCGGCGGATATTTCGTCGATTTCTTCATCAAACGCAACGAGATCGCCCGCTACGGCCTTTCCGTCAAGGACGTCGAAATGGTGATCATGTCGGCCATCGGCGGCGAGCCGGTGACCACGACGGTCGAAGGCCGGGAGCGCTATACGGTCAACGTGCGCTACGGCCGGGAATGGCGGGACGATCTGGACAAGTTGCGGCGCGTCCTGGTGCCGACCATGGCCGGGGCCCAGATCCCCCTCGACGAGCTCGCGGACATCAAGCTCGCCTACGGCCCTTCCATGATCAAAGACGAAAACGGGATGATAACCGGCTATGTTTATGTCGATATCACAGGCCGCGATGTAGGAGGTTATGTCAACGAGGCCAAGAAAATCGTCCAGGAAAAAATTCACCTGCCCGCAGGATATTCCCTCCAGTGGAGCGGCCAGTATGAGAACATGCTCCGGGTCAAGGAACGGCTAAAAATCGTCATCCCCCTGACGATCTTCATCATCTTTCTCTTGCTGTTCATGAACACCAAATCGCCGGTCAAAGCGGGCATCGTCATGCTGGCCGTGCCGTTTTCTCTCGTCGGCGCGGTGTGGTTTCTGTTCATCCTCAAATTCAATGTTTCGATCGCCGTCTGGGTGGGCATGATTGCCCTGATGGGACTGGACGCGGAAACGGGCGTGTTTATGCTGCTTTTCCTCGACCTCTCCTATTATGACCAGGTCAGGCAGGGACGGATGAAAACATTCGACGACCTGAAGGAGGCGATTGTCCATGGCGCCGTGAAGCGCATCCGGCCAAAGATGATGACGGTAACGGCGATGTTCATGGGGCTCGTCCCGATCATGTGGTCGATGGGGACGGGCTCGGACATGATGAAAAGAATCGCCGCGCCCATGATCGGCGGCGTGTTCACGAGCTTCATCATGGAGCTCCTGGTTTATCCGCCCATCTACGCGATCTGGAAATGGCGCTATGAGATGAAACAGGGCACGGTTGATGTCAGCCGGCTCCCCATCCCGCAGCTTGGGAAGCATGGAATCCAAGACTGAGGGACGTTCCCCAAGGGGACACCCTTGAGGCTTCCAGCTAACAATCACCGCCTGATTAGGAGGGAAGGTTAGATGGAAGTCTCAAGGGTGTCCCCTTGGGGAACGTCCCTATTTACTATTTACTATAAAATTTATTGATACAATCGACAACGTAGTCTTGCTGCTCTTGCCTTAGCTCGGGATAGACAGGGATCGCCAGGACCTCGCGGGCCGCTTTTTCTGCTTCCGGAAAATCACCCTCCCTGTATCCGAGCCCGGCGAAGCACTTTTGCAGATGAAGCGGGAGCGGATAATAGACCGCCGTCCCGATGCCCTTTTCTTTGAGCCAGGCCTGGAGCTCGTCCCGGCGACTGACCCGCAGGACGTATTGATGATAGGTATGATAGTTCGTGGCGCCGCTCTGCTTATAAAGAGCCTCGGGTGTTTGGAGCAGCCCCTTTCGTGTCAGCCCGGTGTCCTCGAACATCCGGTCATAAGAGGCGGCTCTCCGCCTCCTCTCCTCCTGCCAGTGTTCCAGTCGCTTGAGCTTCACTCTGAGGACGGCGGCCTGGATGGCGTCAAGCCGAAAATTGCCGCCGACGGTCTCGTAAAAATATCTTTGTTTTTCCCCATGCGTGCGCAGGATTTTGACTTTTTGGGCCATGGCCTCGTCGTTGGTCAGCACCATGCCGGCGTCACCGAAGGCATTCAAGTTCTTGGAGGGATAGAAAGACAGGGTTCCCAGGTCGCCCATGGATCCTGCTTTTTTGATCCCGTCGGGTAAGGGATAGTCGACGCCGATGGCCTGGGCCGCGTCCTCGATCGTCGCGAGATTGTGCTTCCTGGCCAGCGACAGGATGGCCGTCATCCCGGCACACTGGCCGTAGAGGTGGACTGGCAGGATGGCTTTGACTCTCGGCAGATCGCCCTTTTTCCCGAGGGCGTCCAGCAGCTCCTCCAGTTTCTCGGGATCCAGGTTGAAGCTCCGGTCTTCGATGTCACAAAAAACGGGGCTAGCCCCCACTCTGACGATCGACCCGGCGGTGGCAAAGAATGTGAACGGAGTTGTGATGACCAAGTCGCCGCGGCCGACATCCAGAGCCATGAGCGAGATGATCAGAGCGTCAGAGCCTGAAGAGACACCCACGGCGAAACCGCGCCTGGCTGTAGGCCGCGACCTCTTTTTCCAGGGCCTCCACTTCCGGGCCGAGGACGAAAATCTGAGAATCGATGACTTCCAGGACCCGCTGGTTGATCTCGTCGCGGATGGACCCGTATTGTGCTTTTAAATCCAAGAGCGGTATGTTCATCATGTCCTCTGTGCTTCGGATCTCGGCCTTCTCCTCAGCCGGACACTCTTCTGAGCTTCTTTTTTTCGATCAGCAGCTGTCCTTGGTAGGAGACATAGTTGAGCAGGATGAGCACCCGCTGCTTCTCGTCAATCTCCTTTTGGAAGATGCCTCTCAGACCCTTGAGGGGACCTTCGACGACTTCAATTTCGTCGCCGGGATCGGGCTCGGCCCCGTACTTTTCGAGCTCGATGAGTCCGGCCACTTCCCGCGACCTGATTTCACTCAGGACTCGCTCCGGAACCGGGATCGGACCTTCGCGGTTGCCGACCACTCTCTTGACGCCGCGGGTATACTTGACCAGCTGATATTGCTGAGGGAAATCGAAATGGATGAATTGATAATTCGGGAAAAAGGGCCTGATCCTGTTTTCTTGGCGATATTTCGGGTTGTAGACCTCGATTCCTCCCTCCTGGAAAAGCCTCTCGACCTGGAACTCCTTCTTGGGCTTGGTGTTGAGCACGTACCAGTTCTTCATCTCTTGAGCCAATTCCTGGAACGATAAAATTCAGGCCTGCGATCTTCGAAGAAATGCCGCTTGGCGGCCGAGGCGGCGATTTTCCCAAAGTCGCAATCGGCATAAAGTATGAAATCTTCGGCTTGCGGCGCGCGGGCGATCACCCGTCCGTCGGGGTCGGCGACAAAAGATTCTCCGGAGAAGTGCATCTCTCCCTCTCTCCCGACTCGATTGACCAGGGCGGCAAAATAGCCGTTGTGGAAAGCGGCGACCTGAACCTCAGCCTCGAAAATCCCTTCCGTCCATTCGCCCACGGCGCCCGCCTGGGGGATGACGACGATCTCGGCGCCGAGGAGGCCGAGCTGCCTGGTGTACTCCGGAAAATGGCGGTCGTAGCAGATGGCAATTCCGACTCGCCCGAACCGGGTTTGATAGACGAAGTTATGGAGATTTCCCGGCGTGTAAAACCCCCGTTCATGGAACTGTGGTCCTTCCATGATGTGGACCATGCGCGTCCGTCCCAGGAGCCGCCCGTCGGCATCGATGACCGGGGAACAATCGAAAGTTTTATCCCCGTCTCTCTCGAACAGGTTAAGGACGATAACAACTCCGTAGCGCTTGGCCAGGCCGGAGAATTTTTCGGTCATAGGACCGGGAATGGTTTCCGCCTTGGCCGTGGCTTCGGGCGTCGCCGGGAACTGAGGCCAAAATGGCGTAAGAGCCAGCTCGGCAAAGGCGACCAGGTTCGCTCCCGCCCTGGCTGCCTGATGGACAGCGTCCATTCCCCGTCTGAGATTGTCCTCAAGGTTAGCGGTGGCGTGCTGCTGGACGAGGGCGATCTTTCATCCCCGGATCGCCTCCTCGACATCTAGGGGTTTCTTGGGGATGGGTTTGCCCAGGACCCTGTGTCCCGTCTCTGTGACCAGGACATCGTCCTCGATCCTGACTCCTCCAAAGTCCAGATATTTCGCCACCAGGTCATAGTTGATGAACTCCGGGAATTTCTTTTCTTTCCTCCATTGATCGATCAGGGCGGGGATAAAGTAAACCCCCGGCTCAACGGTGAAGACAAAACCCAGGCCGGAGCTCTTTGGCCAGACGAAGATAGGCCAATCCGAATTGCCCGCTTCTCTTGACCTTGTCATCATAGCCCACCTGGTTCTCCCCGAGATTCTCCATGTCGTGGACGTCCAGGCCCAGCATGTGCCCGAGGCCGTGAGGAAAGAAGAGGGCGTGCGCCCCTTCTGGACAGCTTCATCGACATCACCCCTCATCAGCCCAATGGCTTTGAGTCCGGAGGCGATGACTTTTGCGGTTTGGAGATGGACTTCGCGGTAGGATACGCCCGGCTTGACCGCCCTGATGGCCGATGCCTGGCCCTCAAGGACAGTCTCGTAGATCTCTTTTTGTTTCTGGGTAAACTTACCGGCCACCGGATACGTCCTGGTAATATCAGAGGCATAATGCAGCGCCGATTCAGCGCCCGCATCGACCACCAGGAGTCTTCCCCTGGTGAGCTTGTTTCCGAAATACTGGTTGTGGAAGATCTGGCCGTTGATGGTAACGATCGGGGGGAAAGCCAGGTTTCCACCCGCGGCCAGGGCTATCCCTTCCTTTTTTCCGAGGATTTCTCGTTCGTAGGCACCCGGTTTAACCATCTGGGCGGCGGCCTTGTACATGTCGTAGGTGATGCGGAGGGCCTTTTCGATTTCCGATATCTCTTCGGGCGATTTGACCGACCTCTGGGCGACCACGGCTCCGATAAGCTCCGCCGAAACCTTGGCCTTCGCCTCGGCGGCAGGAATTCCGAGCCAGGATTCTAATTTCAAGATCGTCTCCGGACGATAGGGTGGAAGGTAATGGACTGTTCTCTTCCCGGCGACGGCGGCGTTCAATTTTTCCCGAAGCTTTTCCAATGGGGCGGTCTGTTTTATACCCGCCGAGCCGGCTCTCTCCTTAAGCGTAGGAAGGAAACCGGTCCAGATAACGTCCTCGAGGCCGATATCTTCGCCGTAGACGGTGTCCTGGCCTTCATCCAGGTCTATGGCGGCCGCGAGCCCGGGCTGGTCCAGGCCGAAGAAATACAGGAAGCTGCTGTCCTGCCGGAAATGATAGGTGTTCGCCGGATAGTTCATCGGGCTCTCCTCATTCCCCAAAAAAAGGACCAGTCCCGACTTGATCTGCTTCCTTAGGAGATCTCGCCTTCGGGTATAAATTTCTGGCTCAAACATCTGCTTCTCCTTTTATTATCTTATTGCCCTTCATGATCGATATACCAGATATGGCCATCAAAATCAAACTCAATCCCCGCCCCGGGCCAGGATGGAGCTGATGTCGAGGACGTAGACACTCCTTCCGTGCGTCCCGGCGACCAACTCATGTTCCCCAGGGTGGACCGCCAGATCATGGACAGGCGTTGTGGGAAGATTGTTGCAGAGGGAGAACCAGCTCTTGCCCCTGTCGAGCGAAACATAAACGCCGAGGTCTGTGCCGAGATACAGGATGTTTTTTTCCTCGGGGTCTTCGCGGATGACATTGATGGGCTCCGAAGGAAGGTTTGAGGCGATCGAAATCCAGCTTCGGCCGAAATCGGTTGAAAGGTATAGGTACTTGCCAAAGTCGTCCTCTCGGCTGCCCGTCAGGGAGACAAAGACGGTCCTTTCTTCATGTTGAGAAGCGATGACCCGGCTGACCCATTTCGGAGGAAGGCCGGAGTTGATCTTCCTCCAGGTGATGCCGTCATCGGCGGTGTATTGGACCAGGCCGTCGTCGGTGCCGACATAGATAAGACCCGGCTTCAAGGCTGATTCGGCGATTGTCGTGATTGTCCCGAAGGGGACGTCGCCCTGTTTCTCCGGGCCCGGGCTTGTGGTCAAGTCGGGGCTAATGCAATGCCAATGGTCTCCGCGGTCGGAGGATTTGAAGAGCTTGTTCGCTCCGAAATAGAGAACAAAAGGATTATGCTTAGAGATGAGGTACGGGGTCATCCAATTGCACCGCAGCGGGGCTTCTCCGAGCTTGACCTGGGGCATGATGTCCTTTGCCGACCCCTTAGGCAGGTCTCTGCGGACGACTCTTCCGAACTGAAACTCATAGTAGACCGTCTCCGGGTCGGCCGGGTCCGGGAAGACAAAAAACCCATCTCCTCCAGCCAATTGTCGCCAGGGGTCCTGAATGCCGGGTTGAGGGGTGAAATTGCTCGGCCCGAAGACTATGCCGTTATCCTGAAGACCGCCATAAATCTTGTAGGGCCTTCCCGCGTCGAGTGAGATCGAATAGAATTCGCCGATCGGCAAATTCTTGATTTGTTGCCAGGTCTTTCCCCTGTCGTAGGAGATATTCAATCCGCCGTCCGTTCCGAGGAGGAGCCTGTCCGGTTTCTTGGGATCAACCCAGAGGTCGTGGCAGTCGGGGTGGACGTTCCTGCCTCCCAGCGGTTTGAACGTCTGACCCCCGTTCGTTGACGAAAGCAGGCGGATTCCCAAGACATAGATCGACTGAGGATCGTCCGGGGAAATCCTGATGTCACCGAATGAGTAGCCATACGTGTCAAAAAAACCCTCGAGATAGTCTTCGTTGACCTTTCTCCAGCTCTCTCCCCTGTTATCGGAACGGTAGACTTCCCCGCCGATCACATTGGTGACGTGAAGCCTGCGGTCTAAATAAAGGTTAACGACATACTGAGCCAAAGCCCGAGGCGTTAATTCTCGATTTTTAACCCTCTCCCGGATAACATCGGCCGTGTATTCCCTGGGCACATGTGTCATGTCCAGGAACGAGGCCAATCTTTTCGGGTCGATGGCCAGGAACTCCCGGTCCGACATTTTTTCCAGACCCGAAATGGACAACTCCCGTTCGGTCGATTTTTGAACAGATTTTTCAGGCCGCGGCGCTTGATTGTCGAGAAGCGCGTAGATCGTGCTCGGATTTGTTTTGGCAACGGCCAGACCGATCCGGCCGACGTGCGGCCCAACCGGAAAACCATTCGTCAATCTTTTCCAGGTCAGGCCTCCATCAGCAGTCCTATAGATTCCGCTCCCTTCACCGCTTTCGATATTCGTCCAGGCTTTTCTGTCTCGCTCCCAGGATGCGGCATAGAGGATTCTGGAGTCCTCGGGGTCTATCACCACGTCGACGACCCCCGTTCGCTCATTCAGATAAAGGATTTTCTGCCAGTTTTTCCCCCATCGGTTGTCTTGAATAATCCCCTCTCCTGGTTGTAAGTATACTCGTGTCCAAGCGCGGCCACATAGAGGATGTCGGGATTATGAGGGTCGATGACAACCCTGGCGATGTGCTGCGTATCCTCGAGGCCCATGTTCTCCCAACTCTTTCCTCCGTCCGTGGACTTGAAGACGCCCGTTCCGGCATAAGAGCTGCGGGCCAACAGCTCTTCGCCGCTTCCCACCCAAAGAATCTCAGGCTTGGATTCCGAGACGGCGAGAGCGCCGATGGCGAAGGTGGATTCGCGATCGAAGATGGGCTGCCAGGTCGTGCCGCTGTTGGCCGTTTTCCAGAGGTTCCCCGAGCCGGCCGCGACATAAAAGCCGTACGGGTTGGCCGGGTCGGAGGCGATGGCCGAAATCCTTCCGCCCTGGAACGAGGGACCCACCGATCTCCAGGTGAGGTCTTTAAAAGGTGAGGCTGCCTTCAAGGCCAAGTGTTCCTGCCAGGACTTGAGCCTGGATTCAACCCGTTGCTCCTGATTCACCGGGCTTCCCTCTGCCAGGAGAGAAATCAGACCGAGAATAGCGACAGAAACTCACGCCCAAAATGGCTGTAAATCTTCTCATGTGCATGTCGTGCTTCATTCCGGATTCCAGGAATACCAACTCTCCCCTGCCGGTGTCAAGTTGCTCTTCCAAATTGAAAAATCAACCCGCCTGAGTTAAAATCCGCAACGAGTCCCATGAAAGCGAGTCACGATCACCATGAAAATCAAGGTATTCTCTGAAAAGGATATCCGCCGGGCCGTTCCCATGGAACGGGCCATCACCGTTCTCAAGGATGCCTTCATCCAGCTTTCGGCGGGGAAAGCCAACGTCCCCTTGCGATCCGCCATTCCCGTTTCGGCACACTCGGGTCAAACCTTGTTTATGCCTGCTTATCTTGAGGGCAGCGGAGCCCTCGGCGCGAAGATTGTCTCCGTTTTCCCGGACAACCGGAAGCGCGACCTTCCGATCATCCATGCCCTAGTCATTCTTGTCGACTCCAGCACAGGGGTGCCGCAGGCCCTCTTGGATGGAACCTACCTGACCGCTCTCAGGACCGGCGCCGTCTCCGGCCTGGCCACGGAACTCCTGGCCCGCAAGAACGCCCGCACCGCGGCTATTTTCGGGGCGGGTGTCCAGGGAAGGACTCAACTGGAAGCTATCTGCCGGGTTCGACACATCGAAAAGGTTTGGGTCTTCGACCCCAACACCAAGGCCGCGGAGAATTTTGTTTCCGAGATGAAATCCCTCGGTCAACCTATCCCGGAGGCAATTTTCACGGCACGCTCGTCTTCGCAGGCCATCGAGGAGGCGGACATCATCTGTGCCGCAACCACATCTTCAAAGCCGGTCTTTGCCGATTCTGATCTCAGACCCGGAACGCACATCAACGGCGTGGGCTCATTTACACCGGAAGCGCAGGAAATCCCGTCCGAAACGGTCATCCGTGCCAAAGTCATCGTCGACTCCCGTCAAGCCTCACTGGCCGAAGCCGGGGATTTGATGATTCCTCTACGGAAAGGATCGATCGGACCGGACCACATTTATGCGGAGCTCGGGCAGATTGCCGCCGGCCAATTGCCGGGTCGGGAAACCAGGCAGGAAGTGACCTTCTTCAAATCCGTCGGTCTGGCCATTCAGGATATCGCCGTTGCAGCGCAGGTCCTCCAGGAAGCCGAGAAGTCCGGCTTGGGTACGGAAGTGGATTTTTAGAGACGCTCAGATCGTCGTCCTTTTTCTTCATTTCCTCCGTCACATCAATTGGTTTGAAAAGAAAACAGGATTGAAGAAGTTCTTTTATTTTGTTCTTGACGAGACAGACGGGACGACGTCTTTTATAGCCCGAAGCGAAGGCGAAGCGAAATCAGGGCGCCGAAGGTGTTGAGGTTGATGGCCGCCTTTTTGACCCCGCTGATGTCGCTTCCCTCGGGCGCGCTCTGCCAGATCCACATCGCCGGATAATTCTTGGCCAGTTGGTTGTCTTTGACGTTGTAGGTAAAGAGATTTCCGTGTTCGCTGGAGGATCCGGTCGAGGTCTGATCATAATACCAGCCGAGCCGCTCCTGCCAGAGCTGGTCCCGGGTCGTCCAGGAGTCCGCATAGTCGCCGGCCCAATTGGAGAAATTCACCAGCCGGCCGAACACCTCGAAGCCAAACGAGATGAAGGAGGTGAGGTTCATTTCGAGACCGAGGCCGCTCCTGAAGCCAATCCTGTTCTGCTTGCTCGTTTCTTTGGCCGCGCTGTTGAATTGATAGTTCTCTTTTTCGTTGTAGTAGTACCAGGAGTCGTCTTCATAAGCATAAGTGTATTCATTCTTGAAATCATGAGTCAGCTTGGCAAAGTAGTAGCCGACGCCGCCATAAAAATAGAGGTTGAATTTCTGGGAATAGCCGAGGGGCAGGGAATAATAAAGGTTGAGGGTTATGGGAATAGCCTGAATCTTGTAGTTTTGAGCGAATTTATCGGTCTCCGTTTCGGTGAAGGTGCCCCACCAGGGGCTCTGGGTCGTGCTTCCCTGGATAGAATAATTGCCTTTGGAAGTCGCGCTGCAAAAGCCAGTGCCCACTCCGATTCCGAAGTGTCTGCCCAGGTTGAGGATGACCTCGGCGTTGAAGTCGGGGATGACCGAGAGTTTCTTCCAATCGAAGGCCGAGGAATAACCCGGATTCTGGCGATAATCACTGACATATTGCGCTCTCCCGGAGCGGAATCGTTCCAGGTCCCCGGCTCCGTTGAGGAGGTACCCCGCCCCGCCCGAGAGTTTCAGGCCGAGGTGCAGGCCGCGACTCGACTGCGCGCGATCTTCCTTCGCGCCTCTCGCCGAGCTAACAAAACAAAAAATAAACATGGCCAGGGCCAAAAGGGTCGACCCATTCTTGAAAAGCCGTCTGGTGAGCGTCATGGCTCCTCCTCAAAATAGCTTTCTATAATAATGAAGCCGCGAGGAATAAGTCAAGCGATGGTGGGCTAATCGATCAGGCGGGACTTCTGGCCTCAGGGTCTCAGTGGGGCAGGCCGAAAACATAATACACCAGACAAAGCAAGCCCAAAACGATGGATCCGCCGTTGAGCTGTTTCCGTTTCCCCGCCAGGAGTTTGAAGATGGGGTACAGGACGAGCCCGGCCGTCAGACCCATTGGCGATGTTGTAGGTAAAAATCATGATCACAATCGTGGCGAACGAGGGGACCACTTCCGTGAGGTCCTCAAAATCAATTCTTTTGACGGAGCCGATCATGAGCACTCCCACGGCGATGAGCGCCGGCCCGTAGGCATAGCGCAGACGCTGCAGAGGCTCGATCAAAGGAATGAAAAAGAGTGAAACAACGAATAAGAACGCCGTCGTGACAGCCGCGAGTCCGGTCCTGGCGCCTTCCCGGATGCCGGTCGCCGATTCGATGTAAGCCCCGCTGGTCGATGTCCCGACCAGGGCGCTGAACATGCAGGCCGCGGCGTCAACCATCATGGGGCGTTCGATCCTGGGGAAGTTTCCTTTTTCGTCGAGCATGTTGCCGGCCGCGCCGACGCCGACAAGAGTCCCCAGGGTGTCGAGGAATCCCATCAGAAAAAGCGTCAGCAGGATGGGCAAGACGCTCAACTTCAGCATCCCCAGGATATCGAGCTTGAGGGCGATGGCCCCCAGGCTGAACTCGCCGACGAAAGGGAGTGCGAGCACAGCCCGCGGCGCTTCACCCACTCCCGCCAGAAATCCCAGAACAGCGGTGGCCGCTATTCCCAACAGGATTCCGCCGCGGATTCTGCGCTGCAACAGGATGCTGATCAGGAGAAAACCGAAGATCGCCAGGAGGACCCGGGGAGACCGAAGGTTCCCGATCTTGACCGGCACGTCCGGCGCCGAGAGCACCGAAGCGTTTCCCCGGATCAGAGCCTGAGGCGGCATCCCGGCCACGGAACTGGTCACGATCCCAGTTTCGTAGAGGCCAATAAAAGCCAGGAACAGCCCGATCCCCACGGCGAAGCTGTGCTTCAGGCTCGAAGAGATGGAGTTCGCCAGCCAGGAGCGGATTCGCAACAGGGTGATCAGCGCGAAGGCCAGCCCGCTTATGAACACAGCTCCCAATCGCTGCTGCCAACCGATACCCATCATGGCCAGTCCGAAGGCGATAAAGGCGTTCTCCCCCATATATGGTGCCACCGCGATCGGTCGGTTTGCATAGATACCCATCATAAGGGAGCCAAAGGCCGCCGCCAGGATCGTCGCTACAGTACTCGGTCCTTGCGGAATTCCGGCGAAGCTCAGGATGGCCGGGTTGACGACGATGATATAAGCCATCGTGATAAAGGTGGTCGCCCCCCCCAAAATTTCGGTCCGGATGGTTGTCCCGTTCTCTCGCAGTTTGAAGAGTCGCTCTGCTACCCTTTTGTCCATCGCCGCTACGAATGTCTCAAGCTGATTTCTGAGGGAAAGATATATCCGGGAAAAGGCAGATGTCAAGCGGCCGGTGATTGCCTACAAGATAGGGCCTCCCATTTTCGGGACTTCAGCCTTATTTGAACTCAAATCTTTTCTCAACAAAGAGTCTCAGGCAAGCTTCGACGGCGGCAGGATCAAAAAGGGTCCCCTTCTTCCGAGAAATCTCATCCAGGGCCTTTTCGATTCCGAGGGCCGATCGATAAGGCCGGTGCGTCGCCATGGCCTCGACAACATCAGCCACGCTCAAGATCTTCGCTTCCAGGAGGATGTCCTTGGCCAAGAGCGCTTGCGGATACCCGGAGCCGTCCAATCTTTCATGGTGTTGAAGGACAATTTCGGCGATCGGCCAAGGAAATTCTATCTCCTTCAATATTTCATAGGCGACCTTGGGGTGACTCTTTATCAGGCCGAATTCATTTTCGTTGATGCTTCCGGGTTTACTGAGGATTTCAGCAGGAACAGATATTTTTCCTATATCGTGAATGACTCCAGCCATGTAGACGCCTTCGATCTTGTCCTCAGGCAGGGGCATCTCAGTCGCGATGGCACGGGCGAGGTCGGCGACCCTCCTTTGATGGCCGGCCGTGTAAGGATCCCTCCATTCGACCGTCGAAGCCATGGCCTGCACGACGCCGGACATTGCTCTCTGCAGCTTTCCGTAGCTTTCTTCGAGCTTCAGTCCCGCTTCCCGGCTCTCTGTGACATCTTCAACGGTCCCCTCATAATACAGGACCCTTCCGTCTCTATCCCGGATGGCTTTCGCACTTTCCCGGACAAATATCGTCGTTCCGTCTTGTCTCGTCCAGGCGGATTCATAGCCTTTCACGATCCCTTCGTTTTCAATCTGCCGGCGAAACTCGCTGCGTGGATAATTGGGCTCATAGCCTCCCAGCTCCAAATTGCGTCGCGCGAGTTCGCTAAAACTCCTGAAACCCAACATACGAACAAGAGCCGGATTGGACAACAGGATCTGTCCTTCCGGCGTGGTCCGATAGATGCCAATCGTCGCATTCTCGAACAGGCTTCGGAACCTTTCCTCACTCTCCATCAGCGCCTTTTCCGCAAGCTTGCGCTCAGTGATATCTATGAACGCTCCTTCGTAGTGCACTATTCTTCCATCCCCGCCCCTGATGGCCCGGGCGCTATTCTTCACCCAGATGACAGTGCCGTCTCGCTTCTTCACCTGAGTTTCGAAGTCTTCGACGACACCATTCTTATCCATCTGGATTTTCCATCGCTCGCGATCCTCCGGGTTCAGATAGTCAGAAACGGCGTCCAAATCCAGATGGGATCTGAGATCAGGATAGCCGAGCATCCTCACCAAGGCGGGATTTGCGTCCAGGTTTTTTCCGGCGGGGGTGCTGCGGTAGAGTCCAACGGGCACGTTATCAAACAAGTGTCGGTACCGCTCCTCGCTTTGACGGAGGGCTTTTTCTTTTGATTTCTGGTCGGTAATGTCACGGAGCACGGCCATGGTGAAAATCTCGTTATCCATTTCGTATGTGGAGACATGCACGTCCATATCAAACTCTGAGCCGTCTTTTCTTAAGCCGCGTGTCTCGTAAAACGTGGGCGCGCCTTTTCTTTCGCCCCGGAGGCGGGTGTTCTCCTTGATCTGCCCGCGCTGGTCGGGTGCGATAACGGTTAAGAATGGGCTTTCCGGCTAATTCTCCATTTTGAGAGAAACCGAAGAGTTTCAGATAGGCAGGGTTGGCAAGAACATGAATTCCCGCTTTTGAGACGCCGATCGGATCTACTGAATTCTCAAAAATAGCCCGGAATCTGATCTCGTTCCGGCGCAAGGCTTCGGCTGAATGTCTCTGATGCGTGATGTCATCATAGATCGCCAGGATTTCTCCTGAGGGAATCCTGCAAACATAATTTTCTTTCCAGCCAGAAATCCGATCATCTTTGTAGAGCCTGACCGGGCAATTTTCAGGATTTCCCGTCCTCCAGACCCGCCGAAAGACGTCGAACAGGCCAAATTCCTTGACTCCGGGGAAGACCTGTAACACCGACTTACCGAGGAGGTCTTTTTTGGCAATTCGCTCCGTTTTTTCAGCCGCCGGATTGAAGTCTTTGATGATGAAATCCTCACCGTTGTTGACGGCTTCGTAGACGGCAACGCAGCCCTTCATCTGGTTGAAGACCTGCCGGAACCGCTCTTCGCTCGCTCTCAGAGCCCTTTCTATCTTTTTGCGCTCGGATATATCTCTCGCGATTCCTTGGATGGCATAGGGCTCACCGTTGCGGTATAAGAGAGACGCGTTGGTCTCAACATCAACATATTCACCATTCTTGCGCTTCAGCCTGAATTCGGTGGGGCCTTTCTGTTGGCCGGTCCCTATGATCTCTTCAAGCGTTTGCATCACCAGAGCAATTTGGTCCTCGCTCAGCAATGAAGTAAACTTCAGGGAACAAATTTCCTCCCTCCCATAGCCAAGCAAGCTGAGGGCTGCATCATTCGCGTCAATAAATCTTCCCTCAAAGTCGTGGATATAGACGCAATCGAGCGAGCGGTCGAATAAGGACTTATAGCGCTCCTCGCTCTCCACGAGCGCCTTCATTGCTCCTATGCGGTCGGTTATGTCCCGAGCATAGATCGCGAACATCGTCACGCCGCCATTTCTGTCGAGAACAGGGTAGATGTTCGTCTCAAAATGCCGTCCTTGACGTTCATCCTCTAATCGAACGGCCTTTCGTGATTTCAGGACTTCATCACAATAGGCCTTTCTAGCCTTAGCGACATCGGGGGGCAGAAAGTTAAAGATGCAACGGCCCTTAACTTCTTCCGCTCTCTTTCCTAATCTCTCGGCAGTTGTTTCGTTCAAGGCGAGAACGATTCCATCCCTGTCAGTCAAGAATACCGACTCGTCGGCTGCGTCCAGGATCGCTTGAGTGGCTTCCCCGCTCTCTCTCAGGTCCTCTTCCCTTTTTTTTCTATCGCTGATGTCGATCGATATCGTTTGCAGGGCCGGCTGCCCAAAATACTCAATCTTAATAGGAAAATGTTCCAGTTGACGCACCTCGCCATTTTTTCGGAATAACCGGAATTCATACTTTGACTGAACCTCGTTTCCATTGAGGTCAATCTGGAGCAGTCCCAGAGCCTGCTCTCGATCATCTGGATGAATGAGACGAACAATTTCATCCGGCGAAAATGCAACCAGCTCCGTGACGCTATAGCCAAGAATGTCAGCCAGCGCCTGATTGGCAAAGACGATGCGCGCGTCTTGGATGATGCTTACGCCGACCTGAGAGTGTTCGGTTAAGGCCAGGAACGGATTGTTTTGCAGACTCGTTCTGATTTCTAGGGGCATCCTTTCGTTTCGTTTTTTCTTCTAACCGCCGAGTTTCTTTGATCATAGCGGTTTCTGACCGGTTAACCGAGTTCTAAGCCTCCGACCTTATTGTCGGCACTGGAGGCGGATCTCGGAATCGCCTTTGAGAATGATTAAGGGGGTTAATTTTGGGGGCTTTTTATCCCCCCAAGAGGTGAGGACAGATCATCGAAGGCTGAGCTATGTTCCACCAAGAAACCGATTATTAACTTATTTTCAACTAAATAGCAGGCCCCGCCCGCAAAAGCGAGAATTCTTCTGAAGCAAAACATTAGCGCTAGGGTAAAATTGCAAAAAGACGGGCCGGAAAACCGGAACCCGCTTTGGGCTTGGGCCAAGTGCAGACCAAAAGCGCGCCCGCCTCAGGGACTTTGTCGAGATTGGCGATGAGCTCAATCTGGAAGCGGTTGCTTTTCAGGACATAACTTTCACAGGAAAAGAACTCTCCGACTTGCGCAATAGCGGCATCGGAATCGATCGGCTCATGACCTATGGCCGTGACTCCCCGTTCATCAAATAAGAACTTGAGGGCCGGGATGGTCCAGCCCGGATAATGGGCTTGACCCTTCGCGTCCTTATTATAAAAGGCATTGATATCGGAAAATCTCTTGTACCAGTCCGATCGCATCGCCACAAACGCCCCCTGGGGGATCCGTCCATGCCGGGTTTCCCATGTCTTTAAATCTTCCAGCACAAGTTGATAATCGGGATTTTTAAGGACCTTTTGGCTGCAATCGATGACGACCAAAGGCATCATCATTTCTTTCACCGGAATTTCATCCAACATCCGCAAGCCTTTGTGAAAATGACCCGGTGGATCACAGTGGGTTCCGTATTGTCCGACATGGGAAAATATTTCAGCGATGAAGCCGTCCTTCTCATAAGTGTAAATAACCTTCCGGTCTTCCGAGGGGAAGCCGGGCCATCGGGGGATGCCCGGGGCAAAAGCATGAGTTAAATCCACGAATTTTCTTGGTTTGATCTTCGTTTCGAAGAGCTCCCAAAGAGAGAGATCATCTTTTTGGGCAAAAACTTGGTTTCTCATTGAAAGCAAGGTGAACATGAGAAAAAACGCAAAACATATCGAAAGTAGAGAGTAGGTAAGTGTTTTCTTCATCCTAGACCTCCCTGTCCTCTGATTTCCCGAAGCTGCCGGTGCAAACGTTAACAAGAAACAAGATAAGAGTCAAGAAAAGAGGTGGTGGCGGGAGGGACTTGTGGAGTCGCTGAAGGACTTGGCTCTTGAGGGGAAAGGACAGGTCATTGAAATTTCAAGTATTGCGAGTATAATTCAGGTATGCGTCTGAATTTTTGCACGCCACCGGCAGGTGAACTATGGATGACAAATGGCTATCGGCTTCCTTAAAGGACGGTGAGCAGTGCGTCCGTGACAGTGGTCGTTGCTGCGGGAGTTATGTGCGCCCTGCCGTACGGCCAAAAAAGTCCTATGAGCTAATGTTTTGGTGATAGCCTCTCGAAGGATATAAATCATGGCCGGCATAGATATCATTACCGTTGAAAGAGAATCGGAGTTGAAGGACTTCATCGATCTTCCATGGAGGATTTATGCTGCGTACCCCAGATGGGTTCCTCCCCTTAAGAAGGAGGTTCGCCGGTTGCTGGACCCCGCCAGGCATCCTTTCTGGGAGTCTGCCGAGCGCGTCCTCTTTCTGGCCCGACGCGGTTCGGAGACCGTGGGAAGGATCGCGGGCATCATCGACCGTGCTTATAACCAGTTCCACGGCGAAAAGATGGGCATTTGGGGGTTTTTCGAATGCGCCGATGATCAAGAGGCCGCGGCGGCCCTGTTCTCTTCCGTGGAGACGTGGGTGCGCCAGAAGGGGATGACCTTCATGCGAGGCCCGCTCAGCCCGTCCACCAATTACGAGGTCGGGTTGCTCATTGAAGGATTCGATTATCCGCCTGCGTTGATGATGCCTTACCACCCGCCGTACTACTCAAGGTTGGTCGAATCGTGCGGTTTTGCCAAAGAGAAGGACCTGCTGGCCTTCTTGATAGAGGGCGATTACCAGCTTCCCGAGTGGATGGATAGCCTGGCCGGACGTATCGCCCAGAAAAAGGGCATCCACATCAAACGCATCAATCCAAAGGATGTGAGACGCCGAGTTTGACCTGATCAGGGAGATCTACAATGACAGCTGGTCGGGGAACTGGGGTTTTGTCCCGTTGAGCGATCATGAGATGCGGGACATTCAAAAGAACGTCATGCAATTCACGGATCCGGACCTGGCTTTCTTCATCTATTATGAGAACGAACCCGCCGCAGTGTGTGTGATCTTTCCCGACATGAATCCTTTCCTCAAGCGTCTCAACGGCCGGATCGGCGTGATGGGTTTGCTCAAGGCGCTCCTGTATCGGCGGGAAATCAAGGGAATGCGATTGCTGATGTTCGGGATCAAGGACAAGTACCGGCAGATGGGCATTCCCCTCTTGGCCTTCCACCACATCTATGAGGTCGTGAGGGAAAAAAAGAAATATCGTTATCTGGAGCTTGGCTGGACGCTGGAGGATAACGAGGCGATCAACTCATTGATAGAGGAAGCCGGCGCAAAGCTATATAAGAGATATCGCATCTTCAGAAAGTCTTTATAATGTAAACAGGTGAACGAACAGAGTTGAAACGGAGGTCGGGATATGTTGGTTGAGTATCGGGTTCCCATCATCGCTTTCGTCTGGCGGCCTGAGGAGATCATCCCGCCGGTAACCCAAATGGCTCATCGAACGGGGAGCCGGGCGATCTTCGATTTTTCAATGATGGAGACGCAAGCCCTGCATTCTTTCCTGCGAAAGGCTGCCCCTGCTTGTCGCGTTGAGGATATCAAGATCTCTGCTGCCACCTTCATGGATCCATCTTTGGGGCGGTTGCTGAAGGAAACAGGAGTCCAGAACATCTGGGTCGAATGCCACCCCCAGTATTTCCGGGGGGATACTTCCGGCTTTCTCCAGAGATTGAGAGAATTGTCGGAAAACACCGTTGTTTTCCAATCGTTGGAGACTTGGATATCCTGGCGACGATTTTGAAGGATCGTTCGGGAATTGGACGCATCGTCCTGAAAGGATGCGAGGCCTCTGGATTCGTGAGCGGTGAAACAACCTGGCTTCTCTATTCGGCAGCCAAGGAAATGCTGCGCGATTCCGCGAAGTCTCCGGACATCCTCATCTGGGGCGGCGTCTGGACGCCTGAGGCGGCAGCGGCATTTTTGTCCACAGGAGCCGCAGGTATAGTATTCGAGAGCGTCCATTGGCTGACGGACCTTGTGGCCATTGATGACCCCCAACGCCAGCAACTCGCCAAAATCCGCATGGATTCCACCTCACTGGTTGGCTTAGACATGCAGGTTCCTTGTCGACTTTTCAATAAGGGGAACTCGGTGGCGTTCAAGGAGATCAAAGCGTTCGAGGACTCGCTGTGCAAAACAGATATCACGGAGGAAAGCCGCCGCTGCTTCGTCGACCACGTGAATTCCATGTCCCGACAACCTCTGAAGAGCCATTTCACCAAAGACGAGGTCATCCCTCTGGGTGTGGAGGCTGCCTTTGCGGCGTCGTTTGCTGAGCGTTTTGGGGCCGGAACCGAAAAGGCCGTGAACGCCTTCATCGAAGAGATTCGAAACTTATGCCGCTCGGCTGAGGTGAAAAAGGATTGCTTTTTAGACAGCCCTTCAGCCAAGGAGCTGGGAACGAAATATCCATTTATCCAGGGCGCCATGTCCTCCATCACCGATATCCCGGAGTTTGCCGCGAGAATTGCTGATGCCGGAGGATTGCCGACGATCGCCCTTGGCCTGATGAATGCGGAGGCTCTTGATCGGAGACTGGGTCGTCTGCCAGAAGTCATGGGAGAGCGATCTTATGCCGTGAATATCATTTCTTTGGCGGAGAATCCTTTCCGGGAGACTCAGCTGGACTGGATAAAGAAAACCAAGCCCCGTTTTGTCTGGATCGCCGGAGGGGATATCTCTCCCATAAGAGAATTGCTGGAATGTGGCATAGAGGTGGTTTATATCGCCCCGGATGAGGCCCTGCTGAAGCTTGCGCTGGAAGCGGGCGTGCGGTACGTGGTCTGCGAGGGGTATGAGGCAGGCGGCCACGTGGGGCAACATAGTACACTGACCCTTGCCCAAATCGTGTTGGACCTCAAACGGCAAAAGCCAACCCTGTTCCAAAATTGTCGCGTGATACTTGCCGGGGGGATATTCAATCGTGAAACCGCATTCATGGCCGCCATGCTCGGCGCAGACGCCATCCAGATGGGCACCGCCTATCTGGCCACACAGGAGATCGTTGAAACGGGCGCTATGACGGCACTCTATCAGCGGATGGTTCTGGAATCGTCTCCGGGGGGAACAGTCGTTACAGGTCGAAGCACCGGACTTCGGGTGCGGTCATTGAGGACACCGAGAGTGGCCGCTGTTTTATCTCTGGAGAGAAAATTTGCAGCGGGTCACCAGGATGAGACCTCCTTCCGGACAAAAATGGAGGAGATGACGGCGGGGAGTCTCTTCGTTGCCGCCCGAGGTATGGATAAGCAAGGTAAGCCTCTGTCTGAACGGGCCTGTATGGAACGCGGGCAATTCATGAGCGGGGCCAGTGCCGGACTTATCAGTAAAGCACAGAAGTTGGAGTCCTTTCACCGCGAGTTGGCCGAAGGGGCTCTTGACCTGCATCAGCCATTTAAAGGGGCCAGTGAAGAAATTGACCTCTGACGTATCGCTGCCTCAAACAACTCCATCCTTCGGTGTTGGCCGGGCGGACGTGCGCAAAGGCGATCATGAAAGGGTTGCCATCACAGGGATGAGCATCGTTAATGCCCTGGGGAAGAGTCCGGAGGAGACATGGGCTGCAAGTCTGGCCATGAAGAGCGGAATTACACGTATTCCGTCTTCATGGTGGGACCAGGAGCGTTTTTATGATCCCCGGCCGCACATCATGGATAAAACCTATTGCAATGTCGCTGCCTTTATAGATTTTCATGCCTCACGCAGCGAACTCGGGATTCCGCCCCATGATTTTCGAACGATGACCGAGGCCACAAGGATCACCATGTGGCTGGCTGAAAATGCCATCCGGGCCTCCGGCATCCTGGAGTCAGGCATCCCTCGCGAGCGGATCGGAGTCCTGATCTCCCAGAACTCGGGAGAGACGGCGGCAACCCTTACACCTTTGCTAATCAGGGAAAATGTTCACAATATCCTTGCGGCCATCCGACAAACGGTTCCTGTAACGCCGGAGCAGGAGCAAGCCATCGAAAAAGAGTTAAAGTCCAGATATATGGCCCCGGACGACACCACGCTTCTGGGCAGACTCAGCTGCACAGCGGCCGGCTTCATCTGTAACCGGTATGGGTTTATGGGTCCCAGCTTTTCCGTCTCCGCGGCCTGCGCGACCTCACTGGTCGCACTCCACAGCGCCATCCAGATGATACGAAACGGAATCATCGATGCCGCCGTCGTCGGAGGGGGTGAGGAGAAGCTCACCCACATCCATTTTATAGAATTCTCCGCGCTGGGCGCACTTTACGGACTTTCCGGGCGGGAAAGACCCGCTCACGAATGCTCGCGTCCCTTCGATGCCGAAAGAGATGGAATGGTCCTCGGCGAAGGCGGGGGAATGATCGTTATCGAGCGGGAAAGTCTGGCGCATAAAAGAGGAGTGCCTGTCCACGCCATTATTACCAATATGGGAGCGAGCAATAATCATCTGGGTATGGTGGAATCATCAAGTGTCACCCAGGAAATTGCCATCGGCAACTTCTTTCCGCGGGATACCCTATGGACCCGATGCCGTGGACATGGTGGAATGCCATGCCACAAGCACTCGGCAAGGAGACGTCGAGGAGGTTCGTGCTCTGAAGACATTTTTCAAGCCCTCCAATCGCACAATGCTGACCTCATTCAAATCCCAGATCGGACACACCCTGGGCGCCTCGGGCATCAACAGTCTCATTCGAGGAGTCACGGCCATGAAGGCGGGGGTTTTACCCCCTACCCTCAATTATGTGCATCCAGACCCGCAGATTGGTCTGGAAGGGTCTGGGCTTTTTGTCGCCCCGGAGCCGCTTGATTGGAAGCGCAGGGACGGCCAGCCAAGAAGGTTTCAGGTCAATGCCTTCGGGTTTGGAGGGTCCAACTATGTTGTGCAGTTGGAACAGGCCATGAATGGAGAGGATAAGGTATTGATTTCCCCGGGGAAAGAGGCTCAAACGGGAGGCGACCATTCGGCGCTCCAAGGCGTCTCTTTCTTCCGCACTAAGGTTGACGGCGGTAACTGCCGGATGGCCGTCGTGGCACAATCCGAAGAAGAGGCGATCACGGCCATGGAAAAGTCGGCTTCTCTTATCGAAGCCGGAATCGCCGCACCCAAAACATTGAGGTCTCTGGCGCAGCAGGGAATCTTTATAAGCCCTGAGAATTTGCCGGTGCCGCCGCTGGCTTTTGTATTTCCCGGACAGGGGGCACACTATATCGGAATGGGGCGGGAACTCTATGAGTCCTTTGGCGTCATCAAGGAATGGATGGATAGGGCGGCAGCGGTAGCGGATTTTGACCTCCTTGACTTATTGTTCCATGATCAAGAGGAAAACCTCCAAAAGACACGGTGGCAGCAGCCTGCTCTCTTCACTATGGAATACGCCATGGCTCAATATCTTGTTTCTCTTGGCATTAACCCTGCGGCTATGGCCGGCCACAGTCTGGGCGAACTGACAGCTTTGTGCATGGCCGGCGTATATTCCATGGAAGATGGGTTCCGAATCGTGAACATGAGAGCCCGCTGCATGGACAAGGCCGCCGCTATGAATATGGATCCCGGTGTCATGGCGGCCGTGGATGCCCCTATGGAAATGCTGAAAGACATGATGAAGGGACAGGAAAATATCCACATTGGCAATATCAATTCACCGAACCAGGTCATCCTGAGCGGCAACACCGAGACCGTCAAGAATCTTGGCAAAAAATTGAAAGAGATGGGATACCGATTCACCCTCTTGCGGGTGAGCATGGCCTTCCACTCTCCTATCATGCGGGTCATCCATGACGAACTCGAGGCGTATGTGGCCTCCATTCCCTTTCATTCTCCAAAGATACCCGTCATCTCCAACACGACCATGGCGCCGTATCCATCAGATTCCGGTGAGATCAGGCGAATCCTCATGGCCCACCTGGAGTCCACCGTCCATTGGAAGAATAACGTTCAGACCCTTTGGAACGACTACGGAATCCGGCTCTTCGCGGAGGTGGGCCCTGGCGATATATTAAGCAATCTCATCACCGACACGCTCCCTGACTCAACGTGCATCCAGACCTGCATCCCCCCTGCAGAGTGCGTCACTTACAAGACCGCCCTTGCTCAGCTCTTCGTTCAAGGGCATCTGAAGGTTCGCAGAGAACCGAGGGTTGTTTCCCTCTCTGCATTCAGGAAGGCTCCCGCATCTGGCCGCAACACGCCGGACGGACAGGCCTCCCCTGCCCGCGCCGAGACGTCCGAGCATCAGGGCCATATAAAGGCGCTTATTCAAATCATCATGGACGCGACAGGATTCAACAGGGATGAGATTCAACCTGATATGGACCTCCGAAGGGATCTCTCCATCCGCTCCAGCCGTCTCCCGATCATCATGGACGCCGCGGAACGCCATTTCGGAATCACCATCGAACTGGAGGATTTCATCCATGTCCGCACCGTGAGGGACATCGCGCAGAAGATTTCCGAGATCGTCGCCAGGAAAGAAGGTACCAGCCTACCGCCGGCCGCCAAGGCGGTTACTTCGGGCTCTGCAATCCCGGACGGACAGGCCTCCCCTGCCCTCGCCGAGACGTCTGAGCATCAGGACCATATAGAGGCGCTTATTCAAATCATCATGGACGCGACAGGATTCAACAGGGATGAGATTCAACCCGATATGGATCTCAGAAGGGATCTCTCCATCCGCTCCAGCCGTCTCCCGATCATCATGGATGCCGCGGAACGCCATTTCGGAATCACCATCGAACTGGAGGATTTCATCCATGTCCGCACCGTGAGGGACATCGCGCAGAAGATTTCCGAGATCGTCGCCAGGAAAGAAGGTACCGGCCTACCGCCGGCCACCAAGGCGGCTGAACCCGGCTTAGTGCAAGATGAAACCCTGAAGCCCTTACAGGATGAGGCGAGTTTAAAGCGGCTCGTATTCAAGAGCGTTCCTATGGAGCTATCGGCCTCGGCTCCAATAAAATTGAGCCAAGGCGAGTCGGTGCTTTTTCTCTCACCCGACAGGGATGACGAGATTGCCAAAAATGTCGGAGATATATTCCGGCAGGATTACGGGGTTGACACGATTCCCATGTTATTTATGCGGGCGAAAGGTCCTGGACAAGAAGGTTATGATATTTTGACGGATGAAGGGTCTTGTAAGGTATCACAGAGAATATCGAGTTTGGCGTCCCTGGCCGGGATGGTTATCACCTTGCCTAAAGGCTGGTCGGGAAAGATAAAAGGCATAGCGGATGTTTCGCGGCTTTTGAGGGGACTATTTTTACCACTGAAGGCCTTTCTCCAGTCACCGGCGAAGAAGTTCGTCGTGCTTATTCATTGCCGAGATGATGCCGAAACTCTCGGCCGGCTGCCGGCGGAGGGAATGCTCGGAATGTTCCTGAGCGCATCGCAGGAATACTCATCGGTCCAGTTTCGCACACTGGAAATCGACAGAGCTGCCGATCTTCGCGCTGCCTTACGCGGCGCTCTGGACAGAGGATACACCGCGGTGGAGATGATTCATCGTGATGGAAAGGTTTTCACCTCGGAGGGACATGTGGCTCCCTCGATCTTCAGAAATCTTTCAAGTCTAAATCTTAATCCTGGAGACGTTGTCGTTATGTCCGGGGGCGCATCCGGTATCAGCGCTCACCTGGCTCGCGGCCTTGCGCCCTTTAGGCCACGCATAGTTTTCCTGGGAAGGACTCCTCTAGATGCAGCGATCCATTCTGCAAAGACGGCACCGGGGCCGCTGCCTTCTGAGTCGAATGCCATCCGGCCGCAGAGCATCGGAGATTGCTCAGACACTGGCGGATTTGCACTCATCGGGAATCGAGGCGGCATACTATACCTGCGATGTCACGGACCCCAAGGCGGTTGGCGCTGTTATGGGTGAGGTGGCCAAGCGTTATGGCAAGATCGACGGAATCATTCACGGCGCCGGGGTCTTAAGGGATGGTTTCCTTGACCAAATGACGCCAGATGACTTCTCAACGGTCGCGGATGTCAAGTTCCTCGGGGCCGCGAATTTATTTTCGGCGGCAGAGAAGGCGGGCTTGAAGTTTTTTGTGGGCCTGTCCTCGGTGGCCGCAATCCAGGGCAATCCCGGCCAGACCAACTACGCGGCGGCCAACCGGATGATGTCTGCGTTCATCAGATACATGGGCCCCAAACATGGGGCCGTGCGGTTCAAGGCTTTGATGCTTCCCCCCATCGAGGGGGCCGGCATGGCCGAGGATCCGGAAGTCCGCGAAATGTTGCAAGCGAAAGGGTGTGGGGTACATCCACGTCACATGAGCTTGCCGGGCTTTTCTGCAGAGAGCTTTTTGTGGCCTCAGCCGACGACGATTGGGTGATGTTTATGAGGAGACTGCCGGCCCTGAAGACGGCGCGGATCAATGGTGCCATCCGTCCTTTATCCGGTGGGGAACTGGGCGGGGGGGCCGTGGCCTTTAGCTGCGAGACCTTACCCATGATAGAGGGAATCACAAGCCTGGACATGCGTCAGGGGCAACTGGAGGCCGTGAGGTCGTTTTCTCTGGAGAAGGACCTTTGGATAGCGGACCACAAGCCTTTCAAGTTCGTCAAGCATCCTCTGGTTTCAGCGGCGATGGTTCTGGAGACATTCATGGAAGCCGCAAGGGTTATGTATCCTCATCTGCAGGTGCGCGGGGTTCGCCAGATGCGATTTATGGAAATGATACTATGTCCCCCGGGGATTCCGCGGCCTTGCAGGATATCCTGTCGGCGAGTCGATACTTTGCCTGGAGAGGCGATGTGCGAAGTTTCTCTTTCAGCACAGGAGATGTCTCCAGCCGGAAGATTGACAGATCGCTTTACGCTGCACGACATAGGCCAGGTCATCCTCGATGGCGGCCAAGGCCATTTAGGGGAGGGGTTCTCTGATTTCCCGATCCGGCTGGACGAATTGCAGACGCAGCCCATGGATCATCATAAGGTCCTTCAATGGTACGCAGACGGCTCTGGATTCGAAGGCAGGTACCGTGTGATAGACTTTCTTGACGGCGCAGGTCCAAGGGTGGTACGGGGCCAAACCACCTACCGGCAGATGAGTGATTTCGCACATCTGCAAAACGCGCAGTACCAATACTCACCTTATCTTTTCGAGGCGCTTATGCAATTGGTTGGCTTCTACATAGCCGCAATGGCCCCAACGCAGCGACAGGCCATGATTCCCGTAGAGGTTGGCGAGATGAGATTTTTGCGAAAATGCCGAGAGGGAGAACAGATAACCCTGGAGGCTCGAATGCGGATGGAGGATGAGAAAGGCTTCATCTGGGACGCCAGAGGCATTGACGATCAAGGCCGCACCATCATGCAGGTTTATGGTATGCGAATGCAAAAAGTTTCGGAGTAAAGCGTTAGCTCGGAAAAAATGAGAGCGGATGTGATAAAGGATTGCCAGGAAATAACCGTCAAAGCCGTAAGTTTCCCTCATCAAAGAGGAACCGTCTTATATGCGTGCTCGCCATCTGACACCGAGACTATCGCAGGTCACAGAGCAAGCCGGACGGCAGATAAGATTCATTTGGTATCTATTCTGCGGGAGCATCTTGTGGGGATGGAAGGTTCTCCCTGGACAGACTGTCATTTCTCCAATAGAGCGGATTTACCAATTCAGGTGGTCCACGACCCGCTTGGCAGGCCGCAACTCCTACTGGGAGAATGTGAGGGGCCGGCCATTTCTTTTAGCGAGGGCGGCGGAAAAATATGGGCCGCTCTCTGCGGAGATACGTCAGATATCGGTATCGATGCGGCAGGGACAGATGAATTCCCAAAAGAGTATCCTTTTCACCGGGTCTTCCATGGACAAGAGCTTCAACATGCCTTGAGGTTGACAAGCGGAGATTTGGAAAAAGCATCCGCCCTGCTCTGGTCTATCAAGGAAGCTGCTGTCAAGGCATTGGGATGCGCATTCCATCTTGTGGATCCGCGGCAAATCTGCGTCTATCAATCGGCTGCAGGAAAGGACGGCTGGCATCTCTTTAGAGTGTGCTTATCAGGAAAGGCACTGGTGCGGTTTCCCATGATGGCCAGCCGATTCATATTGGTGCGTTCGCTTTTCCAAGAGAAGATGTGGCTTTCCATCGCCCTGTTGAATTGGCAACTGATCAGGACCTAAAGGCCATGAATAACCTTAGCTGCAATTGCGTGCCGCGCTTAGACGGAGTGTCGGCCTAGGAACTTGGATGGCTTTTCCCCAGACCCTTCTATCACCGCCCCAAAAACGCACTCAGGTATTGGTTTCGGGCTCGCATGTCCATTCTCCCATTATAACCATCCTCCTCCTCAGCTTCGGTTACCTTTTTCGTGATTGAATCGATCCTCGCTCGGTTACATATTAGCTGATTCAATGCGGGTTCTTGACTAGGCCCCGCAGCCGATGATATCATTATTGAATAACGAGAAGCAGCAGATCCAACGCTTATGTCCGGCGGATGCGCGCGGCTCGAAAAAGGAGATTTCTTTCCTTAAATTGTCTGCCGGCCAATGTCACTCGCGACGGCCGACGCGCCTGGAAGGTACCGGAGAGATCCTTTCAAGTTTATTACGGGAGGTAGAAAATGGGCGAGGTCATCGACAAGACTAAAGGCAAGATCAAGCAAGCGGTAGGGGACTTGACCGGCAACAAGAAGCTCAAGCGAGAGGGCGAAAGGGATGAACTCAAAGGCCGAGTCAAGGGCGTGGTCAAGGATGTGAAGCGCGCGGTCAAAGATGCCGTGAAGTAACAATGACCACGGGGTCCGGAAGAATCCGAAACTGATACGGATATTCGACAGAGTAAAGGGAGGAAACCACCATGAGCACTACAACACTCATCATCATCATCATCGTGGCGGTCCTCTTATTCGGCGGGGGCGGCGGTTACTATTGGAGGAGACGACGGTAGGTGCTCTTGGCCCCGCGCCGGGCGCGCACTCGTAGACGAAGGGCGCGGGTTTTTTTCGATGTCATGAGGACTCCCCGTCCACTCGTGACGGCGGTTCTAGCGAATAGCCGGCATTGGGCCGTGGCGGATCGTCACCAGCACTGGAGACTTCAGAACGAACGTCAGGTAGGCCTGACCCTCAGCCTCACGGTCAAACGCTGCCGGAAACTCCAGCAGAACAGCCTGGCCATAAGAGATAACACCCGGAACGACGGCTAAGTCCACGCAACGATCGAGCATGAGAGGATGAATGTTCAGGGGCGCCAAAAATCTCCGCAGTTCCTCTGGTTCCGCGTCTTCAATATCAAACCAACTCTCGCCGAGTTGGCCCGGTTCCCCCGCTGGCAAACCTGATGGGGCCGGTTGCTTCTGCAGCTTCCCCGAACTGAGCAAGTACCAGTTGATTCTCACCTTAAGGCCCTCCGGACCTCCCAGGCACCCTTCACGAAAGAAGGATATTCCCTGATGCCGATCGATGTCAAGAACGGCCCCCCGATATTATGCCACATCTCAATTGTCGCATTTGTCTCCCCAATCTACATACTTTTTGCTGGCGAGGCTAAAAATAACAAGAAACAGCATAAGAATCAAATACTGAGAAGCAGACCTCTCCATTTGGACAAATTGAGGACAAAATCGCTAAAAATGGCACAGTTTACGTGACTCAGGCTAAAAGCAAAAATCAAGGAATCTGTTTAATGACCAGGGAAAAATTGAAAAAGAGGTGGTAGCGGGGGTTGGATTTGAACCAACGACCTCCGGGTTATGAGCCCGACGAGCTACCAGGCTGCTCTACCCCGCGGTACCAAAACCATTATACCAAATCCGGGTCAATTGTCAAAAATAAAATTTCTCCTCCGGCTCGGTGTTGCCGACCAGGGCCGATTTCATGCTGTTTGGAAAAGTCCGGGATCTCTGTTTGCGAGTCCAAAAAAATCCGACCAGGATAACGGATCACTGCTCAGTGCTCACGGCTCACCGCTCACCCCGAGATTGGAGAGAATCTTCTTGACATTGCCGGAACACAATAAATATAATGAAAAACCTAAAAAAATGGGCCTATTCCTTTTTATTCTCCTAGCTCTTATTTCTGTCGGCTCAGTCTTGGCCATGATCGTCACCAAAAACCAAGCTTATAATGCTCTCTTCCTCGTCCTGGCGTTTGCGTCTCTGGGTGGTCTTTTTGGCCTGCTCAATGCTCCGTTCATCGCCGTTGTCCAGATCATTATCTATGCCGGAGCGATCATGGTCCTGTTTATTTTCGCCATCATGATGATCAACCTCCGGGAAGGCTTTCCTCCCGAGAAAAAAAAGAGTATTTTGTATGTATCGCTGGCCTTGGGTCTCGTCTTTCTTATCGAGATCATCCTGGCCGCCTCGGGCCGGCTCTCTTCCTTGGCTGGGGCCGAAGTCACCGAAACCGGCAATCCCGTTGACCTCGGACGGCTCCTTTTCACTAAGTATCTTTATCCATTCGAGATCACCTCGATCTTGATCATCGCCGCTCTAGTGGGGGCACTGGTCCTGCTCAAGAAGAAGGAAAAAGAATGATCCCGGCGAGCTATTTTTTCATCCTGAGCGTCGTCCTTTTTGTCCTGGGAATCATCGCCTTTTTCTCCAAGCGCGACCTTCTAACGATGTTCATGTCGGTCGAGGTCATGCTCAACGCGGCCAACCTGGCTTTTATTTCTCTGGCCAAGGCCAGCCGGTCGGCTGGACGGCCAGCTCATCGTCTTTTTTGTCATCACCGTCGCCGCCGCCGAAGCCGTGATCGGTCTGGCCATCATCATCCTGATCTACCGGCAGAAAAAGACGATCAGGACCGAAGACATCAACCTGATGAAAGGATGACATGACGCAGATCTTCTGGCTCATTCCCTTCGTGCCGGCGCTGAGCACCCTCATCCTGGCCGTCTTCGGGAGGAAGCTGCCCAAGAAATACGTTTCCTACCAGGCCTGTTCGGCCATTTTCATATCGTTTATCATCTCGGTCATTTCCTTCATCGGTCTTCTGCAGGCGGGCACGGCCAATTATCCGCTGTTCAAGAGCCTTTTCTCGTGGATTCGCGCCGGGGCTTTTGGAGCCGACCTGTCCTTCCAGTTTGACCCCCTCTCCGCTGTCATGGTCCTGGTGGTCACGGGTGTCGGATTCCTGATCCACGTCTATTCGGTCGGCTACATGGCCGAGGACAGAGGTTACGCGCGCTATTTCACCTACCTCAACCTCTTCACCTTCTCCATGCTCATCCTGGTGCTGGCCTCTAACATGGTCCTGATGTTTGTCGGCTGGGAGGGCGTCGGGCTTTGTTCGTATCTTCTGATCGGTTTCTGGTTTGAAAAACACTCGGCGGCCAATGCCGGGAAAAAGGCCTTTATCGTTAACCGGATCGGAGACGCCGGGTTCATTCTCGGGCTGTTATTCACTTTTATCGTCGTCGGCAGCGTCGAGTTTCGGGCGATCAACGACGCCGTCGGACATGGGATGATCGGCCCGGGCATGGCCACCCTGATCGCGCTCCTCCTCTTTGTCGGGGCCACCGGAAAATCCGCCCAGATCCCTCTCTATGTCTGGCTTCCGGATGCGATGGAGGGCCCGACCCCGGTGAGCGCCCTCATCCACGCCGCCACAATGGTGACGGCCGGTGTCTATATGGTTTCGCGGATGAGCCATCTCTATACGCTCTCCGGCACGGCCCCCCAGGTCGTGGCCATCGTCGGCGCCCTGACCGCGATCTATGCGGCCACCATGGCGCTGGTCCAGAACGACATCAAGCGGGTGCTCGCCTATTCGACGATCTCCCAAATCGGCTATATGTTCATCGGCTGCGGGGTGGGCGCTTATGCCGCGGGCATGTTCCATCTCTACACCCATGCCTTTTTCAAGAGCCTCCTGTTCCTGGCGGCTGGGAGCGTCATGCACGCCCTTTCCGGCGAACAGGATATGCGCAAGATGGGAGGATTGCGCAAGTACCTGCCGCGGACCTTTCCGCCTTTTCTCATCGGAGCCATCGCCATCTCCGGGGTTCCCTTTTTCTCCGGCTTTTTCTCCAAGGACGCCATTCTGACCCGGTCCTTCGCCGAAGGCCAGTATTTCGTCTGGGCGCTTGGCCTCATGGGCGCGGTGCTCACCGCCTTTTATATGTTCCGTCTGATCTTCCTCACCTTCTTCGGCGAGGAGCGGATGGACGACCATGCCCGGGAACATCTCCATGAATCCCCCAAGGTGATGACGGTGCCGCTGGCCATCCTCGCTTTCTTCTCTGTCGTGGCCGGATACATCGGCCTGCCCGTCGTCCTCGGAGAGAGGGCGGACTGGTTCCACCGGTTCTTGGAGCCTGTCATCAAGCCCTCGCAGTTGCACCATGTCGCGGCGGGGACAGAATGGCTTCTGATCCTGACTTCTGTCGCGGTCGCCCTTTTCGGAATATACATCGCCTACATTTTCTATCAGCAGAAACCCCAAACGCCTCATGCTCTGGTGAGACGTTTTCCATGGCTGTATAAGCTCCTCTATAATAAATATTATGTCGACGAGATCTACAACGCCGTGTTTGTCAACCCCATGATCAAGGGCTCCTCAGCGATCTATGATCACTTCGACCTCAAGGTGATCGACGGTGCCGTGAACGGCTCGGCTTCGGTCACGGGCTGGACCGGGAAGGTCTTGAGCTATTTACAAACCGGCTTCATCAAAGACTATGCCCTCGTCTTCTTCTTGGGAGTGGTCATTTTTATAGGCTGTTTGTTGTTTTAGAACATGAGTTTTCCAATATTGAGCTTTCTGACGTTCTTCCCGCTGCTGGGTGCGCTCCTCTTGATCTTTGTCAATAAAGAAAAGAAGAACGGCCTCCGGGCGATCGCTCTGGCCGTGACGTTGATCAATTTCGCCGTCTCGTTGGCGCTCTATTTCAATTTCAACGGCCAGACTCCCGACCCCCAGTTCGTGGAAAAAGGCGCCTGGCTCGGCTACGGCATCAATTATCATCTCGGGATCGACGGGATCAGCCTCTTCCTGGTTATCCTGACGACTTTTCTGATGCCCATCGCCCTTCTCTCCTCCTGGACTTCCATCCAGGATAGGATCAAAGAGTACCTTATCTTCATGCTCCTCCTGGAGACCGGGATCATCGGTGTCTTTGTCTCCCTCAACCTTTTCCTCTTCTATGTCTTCTGGGAGGCGATGCTCATCCCGATGTATTTTCTGATCGGCGTCTGGGGAGGACCGCGCAAGATCTATGCGACGATCAAGTTCGTATTGTTCACGATGACGGGCAGCCTGCTCATGCTCGTGGCCATCTTTTTCCTCTATTCGCTCTATTACAAAGCCACGGGCGTCTATTCGCTCGAGCTCTTTGATTATTATAAAGTCATCCTCAATCCTCAGGTCCAGACGCTGGCTCTTCCTGGCCTTTTCGCTCGCCTTCGCCATCAAGGTGCCGATGTTCCCCTTCCACACCTGGTTGCCCGATGCCCACGTCGAAGCCCCCACGGCCGGATCGGTCATCCTGGCCGCCGTGCTCCTGAAGATGGGAACCTACGGCTTTCTCCGGTTTGCCATGCCCCTCTTTCCGGACGCCCTGGAGAAATTCCTTCCGGTGCTGAGCGTCCTGGCTCTTATCGGGATCATCTATGGCGGGCTGATGGCCTTGATCCAGAAAGATATCAAATCGCTCGTCGCCTATTCCAGCGTCAGCCATATGGGACTGATCATGCTGGCTGTCTTTTCTTTGACGATCGAAGGAACGCAGGGCGCCATCTACCAGATGCTTAACCACGGGATGAGCACCGGGGCGCTGTTTTTGATCGTCGGCATCCTCTACGAGCGTTCGCACACGCGTCTGATCAAGGACTACGGAGGCGTGGCCCGCCAGATGCCGGTCTTCACGGCGTTCTTCCTGATCTGCATGCTCTCGTCCGTAGGACTCCCCGGGCTCAACGGCTTTGTCGGGGAGATCCTTTGTTTCTTCGGAATTTTCAAGGCCAGCCGGCTCCTCTCGATTCTGAGCATTTCGACGATCATCCTGGCCGCCGCCTATCTTCTCTGGATGTACCAGAGGGTCATGCACGGCCCCATCACCAACCAGAAAATTCTCTCTTTCAAAGATATCAACAAGAGGGAGATCGGCTACCTGGTGCCGATCATCATCCTGATGTTCTGGATGGGCATCTATCCCCAGACGTTTCTCCGGAAGATGGATGCCTCGGTGTCCAATCTAGTCAACCGCATCCAGCAAAGAGAAAAAGTCTTCATTCGATCCCAGAAAGTGGATCAGACGCTCTCCCAGCCGGTCTCCAGCCTTCAGCCCTCGAAGACCGATAAGTCGGGGAAAGACAGAGTCCGATGAACAACCTCTTTGCCTTAGCGCCGCTGCTGACGATCGTCGTCGGCGCCCTGCTGATCTTGATCTTAGAAGCCTTCCTCCACACCGAGAACAAGAGTTATCTGGGCTTTCTCTCGCTCTTTTTCTTGATCGCGAGCGGAGCTCTCTGCTTCAATTCGTGGACTGCCGGCTACACCTATTTTAACGGAAACCTCTTTCTGGACAAGTTTTCGCTCGTCCTGACGCTCATCCTCATCGTGGCCGTGTGTTTGATCGTCCTCACGAGTTTGAAATACATCTCCCTTCAGGCAGCCAATCATGGCGAATACTATGCCCTGTTGCTGCTGGCTGTCTCGGGGATGATGGTCATGGTTTCGTCCAACAATCTCCTGGTCATCTTCCTGGGCCTCGAGGTACTTTCGGTTTCGAGCTACGCGTTGGCCGGGTTGAGAACAGCCGACCAGAAGTCCTCTGAAGCGGCGGTCAAATATTTTCTGCTGGGGAGCTTCGCCTCCGCCTTTTTTGTTTTTGGACTGGCCCTCCTCTTCGCCGGTGCCCGCTCGGTTGAGATCCCGGCGATCATCGGCTTTTTCAGAACCGAAGCGGGGCTGGACTTGATGGCCATTCTCGGCCTCGGCCTGATCGTCGTGAGCTTCGGTTTCAAGGTCGCCTTTGTCCCCTTCCACTTGTGGACGCCGGATGTTTATCAAGGAGCGCCGACTCCGATCACCGCTTTCTTCTCGGTCGGAACGAAGGCCGTCGGCCTGGCCGTTTTGGTCCGCCTCCTCTATTCTTACTGGAGTGAAGGATTCAAGTCACAGCCGGTCTTCTGGCTTCTCTGGGCGATGGCCGCCCTGACCATGGTCGTGGGAAACTTGATGGCCCTTCGTCAGACCAATCTGAAGCGCATTCTGGCCTATTCGAGCATTGCCCATGCAGGGTACCTGCTGGTTGCGATCCTCGCCCGCGACAGCGCCAGCCTGGTTTTCTACCTGGCGGCCTACCTGTTCATGAACATCGGAGCCTTCGCCGCGATTATGGCGATGAGCAAAAAGGACACCGAGTATCTGGAACTCGAAGATTATTCAGGGGTGGGCTTTAAATATCCTTGGATCGGGGCCACCTTCGCCATCTTTCTTCTTTCCCTGGCCGGCTTTCCTCCGACCGGAGGTTTCCTGGCAAAGTTCTTTGTCTTCAGCTCCGCGGTCAGACAGGGCCTTGTCCCCCTGGTGATCATCGCCGTCCTGGCCAGTCTTGTCTCGGTCTTCTATTACCTGAGAATCGTCGTCTACATGTATATGAGGACTCCATCGCGAGAGATCGACATCAATCTCGAAAATCCGGCTCTTTATCTTGTCCTTTTCCTCTGCCTCTATGGAGTTCTCCAACTCGGGCTTTTCCCCGGAAATGTCCTCATTTTCATCAAACAAGCGATAGCCTCCCTGCCAGTGTTTTAGCGACCAACTTATTTTTCGCCGCAGGCCTCTCCTTCCCTTCAGTCCCCGAACCTTTGTAGAGTGCGATTCTGAATTCTCCGGTTCCCGGGGGGCCGCGATTGCTATTCCTTGACCTCGACCAAGGGCAGGTTGGCCGCTTTGAGCTGGGTATTCAGATTCTTTAGGTCCTCTGACTTGAGCTCGTTCCAGCGGGCCGTCACCGCAATCAGAGCTTTCCGGGTGTCTGCGACCGCAGCGACAGCCTGAGTCGTCGGAGCGACGTCGGCGCCCTGGAGCATACCCATCAGCATGCTGAGCAATCCGTTGATACCGGTCAGCGTGTCCCGCCCGTCTCCGCGTGCGCCAAAGCCCCCTCCCATTCCCATACCAGCGCCGCCTTCGAGCGCCTCGGCCTTCTTGTCGAAAGCCAGGAGCGCTTGCAAAGCAGTATTTTGCCCGGCGCTCTCCTGAATCGTTTTCAGCTTGAGAGCGAAGCCCGCGGAGTTGGCGCAACGCCGAGTACGTATCAACAACGCCATCATACAACTGCTTCGACAGACGGAACTGCTCGTTCAGCCCGGCCAACGACGTCTTAACACGCGGGTCCATTTTCACGGTCAATGGCTGGGAATAACTCCTACCGTTTGCCGTGAGCTTCACCGTGTATTGCCCGGGCATGACCCAGGGGGAGGTTGGCGCAGGAGCGGTATTCCGATAGATCGCCGTCATTGGGTAGGAGACTCTCGCTCCTGGCGCGCGGAGGATAGTGCATGTCCCACAGGAAACGGTGTGCCCCCGAGGCGGGTGACAGAACTTGCGGGGGACGTACCCAGTATGTCGGGATGCTCAGGTTGGGATCGATCGGGACGACCGGGTCCGCAGCTCGAGTATCGACGCACGAGGTTGCCGGCGCTGTCCAAGATCTCCAGCGATTACAGGTCCCGCGGAATCCGATTTCAGGGCGTAGTCGATGATGGCGCCATCCGGCGGATTCTCCCCGCCTGGCTCGTCGGGCGGCAACGGCGTATCGGTGTTCATGTTCCAGCGGACACGATATGAGACCTGTGGTCTGAAAAGGAAGGCGTCGGACGCGGCGCTGTCCGCATTGAGCTGACGGAGGCGTGAAATATCGTCAAGGATCCAAAACCCGCGTCCGTGCGTCGCGACCACCAGGTCGTCGTCCTTGATCACCAGGTCCCGCATCGAAGTCGCCGGCATGTTGATTCTCAAGGACTGCCAGTTGTTGCCATCATCGAACGAGACACAGATCTCTCGCTCCGTGCCTGCGAACAACAGGCCTTTTCGTTTGGGGTCCTCGCGGACGACATTGACCGGCGCTCCGTCTGGAATCCCGGCGGTGATCTGGCTCCAGGTTTTGCCGCCGTCGTGCGTCCGGAAGATGTGCGCGTGCATGTCATCTAGGCGAATGGTGTTGACAGCCGCGTAGGCAGTTTGGACGTCAAAGTGACCGGCGTCCATGAGAGAAACTTTGGCCCAGGGAGTGAGTTGGGGAGGCGTGACGTCGCTCCAGTGAAGCCCTCCATCAACCGTGACATGGATAAGGCCATCGTCGGTTCCGACCCAAATACGGTTGATGTCCAGGGGCGAGGGAGCTACAGTGTAAATGACTCCCCTCTGAGTCGGCTTGGCGGTTTCTGCGGCCTGGTATTTGCCGACGTTCGCGGGTATCTCCCAGGTCTTCCGGGTCAGATCAGGGCTGATCTGCTGCCAACTCTGTCCTCCGTTCGCGGTCTTCCACAATGAGTTCGCCGCGAAATAAAGAATGTGCGGATCAATGGGTGAGAAGATGACCGGCTGGGTGCGTATAGTCCTGAAGTCTGCCGATCGGAGCGGTTTCGGTCCCACGTTCTGAACCTGGCCCGTCCGGCGGTCATAGCGCGTTACCGCTCTCCCCCCGTAGATTATGTCCGGGTCGAGGGGGTCTGGCGCAGCGTAACCGTATTCGTCGACACCGACCGGCTGCCACTCCCGGAAGGTGATCTGCCCATCGTTGCCGCGGCTCGAGACCCCGGCCGAACCGCTCTCTTGTTGTCCACTGTAAACGCGGTAGGGAAAGCTGTTATCAGCCGCGACGTGATAGAGCTGTGCGGTCGGTTGGTTGTACCACGAGCTCCAGGTCTGGCCGCCGTTGACGGTGACGATGGCGCCCTGGTCGCTCGTGAGAATCATGATGTCGGGTTCGTTCGGGTTGATCCAGATGTTCTGGTAATCGTCCCCGCCGGGCGCGCCCCGGATCCCCGTCCAGGTTTTCCCGCCGTCCTCCGATTTCCAGGTCACGACACTCGTGCTGAAGACGATGTCCGGATTTTTCGGGTGGACGGCCAGCCTGGGGAGATCCCCTCCGCCGATGCGGGCCGCGGGACGAGGGTCGGTCGTGATTCGAGACCAGCTCTCTCCGGCATCGTCCGAGCGGTAAATGCCCGTCCCACGGGCCGTGGCGACCGCCGCATAAATGCGAAGCGGGCTGCTCGGGGAGACCGCGAGATTGGCTTGAACGACGCCGTCTGCGCCCGCAGGCAGGCCTTTCGTGAGCGGCTGCCAGGTCGTCCCTCCGTCGGTTGATTTGTAGATCCCGCCTCCAGTCCCGCTCCACTCGGCGTTTTCCCAGGGCCCTTCCCTCGCCTCCCAGAGAGCCGCGTAAACGATCTCCGGATTCCCGGGATCGAAGGCCAGCTCGGATCCGCCGGTGTTCTCGTCTTTGTAGAGGACTTTTTGGAACGTCTGGCCGCCGTCTGTCGAGCGAAAGATGCCCCGTTCCTCGTTCGGTCCATAGGGATGCCCGAGAACAGCCACGAACAGACGGTCCGGTTTGACCGGGTCGACGATGATCTGGGGGATCTGTTGCCCGTCGCGCAGGCCGAGGTGGGTCCAGCTGTTTCCGGAATCGGTCGACTTATAGATTCCATCACCGGTCGAGAGGTCGGGACGCTGCAGGCCCTCGCCGCTTCCGACATAGATCACGTTCGGGTCCGAAGGCGCGACGGCGATGGCCCCGATCGACCCGCTGGATTCGCGGTCAAATATGGGGTTCCAGGTCCGGCCGGCGTCGGTTGTTTTCCAGACGCCCCCGTTGCAGACGCCGATATAGAAAACATGGGGCCGGGAAGGAACGCCGGCCACGGCTCTGGTCCGGCCGCCTCGAAAAGGCCCGATGCTGCGCCAGTGCATTCCAGCGAAAAACTTGGCGTCGTACGATTGGGCATAGGATGTCGGTACTGCTGCGAGCAAAGTCACCACCGTTGTCAAGAGTGCAATAAGCTTGGGTTGTCGTTTCATGGCTGATTCTCCTGATGAGTGAATGTATCCTGAGCCGAGGATGTCTGTCAACACTGTCGACGACTGGGCGTGATTGAACTATTGGTCCGGAGGCGAGGATTTTTCGGTCAAGAGGATGGAAGCAAAGACGCTCAGGCTGAACGGGAGCTCCAAGAGTTTCGCGTGTTGGTCGGCCATGACAAAGGCGGCGTCGATCTTGTAGTCGAGCCGGTACTCGCTAAAGTACCCTTCTTCCACCTGGAAATTGAGTATGCCGGACCCAATCCCCTTCCCTCGAAAAGATCCTGTTGCCGTCCCGAGGGGCTTCGAACCGCCGAGTTCGACCGAATATTCGGCAGAAATCCTGGCCAACTTGCCGGTTCCGGTCATTTGGACTTCGAGGAGTGTGGACCTACTATGGAGAGAGATCACCAGATCCATTCCCTGGAAAGGGATGACGATCCTCTTGTGATCATCCCAGGTGCCGCCCGCAGAGACCGGCCTCCCGGGAAGGAGCGGAAAATAATCCCGAAGGATCTGGACAATTGAAAAGTTCATGACGGCGGGCGTGTTGAGAGCCTCGATATTCTTCGCCTCCTCAAGATTTCCTCGGTGGTCAAAAACGGTTTGAAGAGAGACCCCTCTTCTCGTCATGAGCACAAAATGGCTCGGGCCGGAAGGAGTCTGCAGGTCAACCTGGATGCCAGGGCTGGCTAAAGCCGCAAAAACCCTCTCGGGAGTTGTCTGCCTGATCAAGAATTCAATATCACCCGAGGCCAGCGCGTCGAAAGAGAGATCCTGGCCTGCAAAGTTGCCTCCCTTTGCGGTGACATTGCTGGCGAGATGATAGGTGAGCCTTAGGCCCGGACGCGGTGAAAAAGAGATCTTCTCCGGGGCCGCCAAACCCGGCAGGGCGGTCCCATGTGCCCCAAGAAAAAGCAAAATAGCAAACAGGATGGAGAGAGGACTCTTTCGGTCCTGAGCGTTCAGGTTCCTGTCGAGCACAGATCAATTATAATCAATCTTCCTCTGCGGCGTCCATCTCTGTCCTTCTGTTTGGGCTAAATCCGGGCTACATTTTCCGGGAATACATGATTTCCATGGACTTGAATTCTTTGCCGTCCGGTTCCGTCCTGAACATCTCATACTTGAATTTGCCGTCCATGTGAGTCGTCACGATTTTGACCTTATTTATCGCTCCGGCCATGGGGTCCGGCCACATGCCGGTCTCGGTCAAGACCTTTCCCGACGCATCGAGGGTTCCGCTGCTCAAGTAGAAATTGGTGCTCATGTTGTCAATCCAGAACCCGACATATTTTTTCTGGAAGAGGTCATAGCCGATAATCTGCATCCCTTTGAAAGGCTGGGCCATCATCATGCCGTCGAAGTTGCCCTTGAAAAAGCGACCATCGAAGAAAAGCTCGCCCTTCATTGTGCCCTTGCTCATCGTGGGCTCGTCCCCAGGCTTCATCCAGGACTTGACCTCAACATCCCAGTCTCCGACGTAGTTCTTGAGGAAGTCGTGCTCCTTGGTGGGCATTGCGTACTTCATCATCTGGGCCATCATATCCTGCTCGGACATCTGCTTCTTTTGCTGGGGCAAAGCCATGAGAGTGCTGATAAAAGCAGCGACGAGTAAGATAGTCAAGAAAATCCTTCTAGATTCCATCTTCTTCTCCTAATGAGATAATATGTAGCGACTCTTTTATGCTAGCAAAAAGGTTGGGACCTGTAAAGGGTCATCACTGTAATCGAGAGAACCTCAGCGATTCATCCTTGTTGAATGATCGGCCGTCAGTCCACCGATCAGGCAGATGCGCCGGAGTAACGGCGGATTCCCGCCCGCCAGAAGCGGCGCGAGATGGTGAACAAGGCCGCGGCGAGGGCCCATGCCCCGAGCAGAATCTGCCAACTGAGCCGGCCCGCCAGCGCCTGAGCGGGCACGGTCACGGCGAAAGCCACCGGCACGAGGAAGGTGAGCGAGAAGCGCAGCCACCGTGGATAAATGCTGACCGGCCATCGGCCAGCCTCGTACATGCTCTGGAAAATCACCAGGATGTTCTCGACCCGGACGAACCAGAAACAGAGCGTCGCCAGGATCAGCCAGAAGCTGTAGACGATAACGACACCGGCGAGGAACGCGATTCCGAACCCCGCAGCCTGCCAGAGAGATCAGCCGGGTTCCCAGCCGGACGAGCGCAACCGCAAGGACGCCCACTCCAAGGGCGATGTCGGTGAGCTTCCAGATCTCTACCCTCTGTATGCTGACCAAAAACTGGGCGTCCTCGGGCTTCGTGAGTGTGAAGTCAAGGGTGCCTTCACGCACGGACTCGATGAGACCCTCCATGCTCGGCTGGACGAGGAGGCGGATCGTTCCGCCGACCAGGAAAAAGACACCCACCAGCGCGACCACCTCATCCGGCCGCCAGCCGCCCAAGTTGTCGGTGTGAGAGAAAATCACGGCCAGACCGGCCAAAGCGGCGCCCAGGTCCAGGAGTGATTCAAAAAGCTGCAGGAAAAAGTTCGAGCGGTAGGCCAGCTCGCTCAAAACGCTGGTGCGGAAGAAGACAAAAAGCAGGCGGACGTACCTCATCCTCCCACCGCCGAATAGACCTTTACTCCGGCACGCCAAATTCCCCGCAGCAGGATGAGGCTGGCAGCAAGCCAGACTGTTTGCGCGGCTAGGCCTGTCAAGGCCTGTGCCGGCGTCAGCCGCCCGAGCAGGAGCTCGACCGGGAAGGCGATCATCCAGCGAAAAGGCAGGATTGCCGCCACGACCTGGATGATGTGCGGAAAAAGGGAGAGCGGAGCAACTTGCCCGGACAGGAATAACGCGGCGACATAATATCCTTGATTCACAGCGCTTACCCGGGTCGTCCAGAATGCGGCCAGGGCCAGCGTCCACTCGATCAAAAAGCGCAACATAAACGCCAGCAGCAGCGACGGAACAAACGCCGCGATGGCCCACGGGACGGCATGGAATGCGGGACGAAATACGACCGCCAAGATCACCGCCGCAACAAGCATCATAGGAAGAGTGATCAGCTTGGATGAAACGTTGTCGACGATGTCCGTGTGGATCGGGTGCAGGGGCCGAAGCAGTGCAAAAGAAAGCAAGCCCTCACGGATGCGGTATTCGAACTCGTAGATAATCCAGGTGTAGGTGAAGTGGTTGACGAGCATCATGGCGATAAAGTACGCCGCAAAATCGGCCGCGGTGAATCCACCCACACTCCCTCCCGTGGACTGGGAGACCACCGACCATACGACCAGGAAAATGAGCGGCTCCAGCACGTGGCCGATCATCCAGATGAATATCGCCGCCCGGTATTGGACAAAAGACGCGAGAGTGGTCTTGAACTGCTGGGCGTAGATTTCGACCAGGCCCTTCACAGGACCTCCTGGGCAAAGACCCGCTCGATCACCTCCTCGATGGGCGGGTCTTCCACCGTGAGATCGATCACGGCCAGGTCTGCGAGGAGGCGCTCCGTGACCCGGGCCGTCTCCGCCTTGGGAACGCGGAGCGTGGCGCGGCCGTCCGCACAAGAGACTACCTCGCCATAGGCGTGAAGGTCGGCCTGGCAGTCCCGCAGTTGGACGACGATCGTCTTGTGCGCGCTGAAACTCCGCACCAGGTCGGCAAGCTCGCCGTCGAAGAGGAGCTTCCCGTGGTGGATGACGATGACTCGCCGGCACAACGCCTCAACGTCCGCCATGTAATGGCTGGTCAGGAGAACAGTTGCCCCGAATCGCCGGTTGTACTCGCCTATGAAGGAGCGGATTCGCCGCTGCATCGTCACGTCCAGTCCGATGGTCGGCTCGTCCAAGAAGACAACCCGAGGGCGGTGCAGGAGCGCCGCCGCGATCTCGCATTTCATCCTCTCCCCCAGGGAGAGGTTGCGCACCGGCTTCCGGAGCAAGGGGCCCAGCTCGAGCAGCTCGGTGAGCTCTTCAACTGTCTGGCGATAATCGGCGGCCGGAATCCTGTAGATCGCGCGATTGAGCTCGAATGAATCGGCCGCAGGGATATCCCAGACGAGCTGGTTGCGCTGTCCCATGACCAGAGTGATTTGCCGCAGAAAGCTCTTCTCCCGCCTCCAGGGCACATAGTCAAGCACGGTGAGATCCCCCGCCGTTGGATGCAGGAGCCCGGAAAGCATCTTGAGGGTTGTCGTCTTGCCCGCGCCGTTGGGCCCCAGGAAGCCTACGATCTCGCCGGGAGCCAGATCGAAAGAGATGCCGTCCACGGCGCGGATTTCCTTCTTGCGCCGACGCAGAAGGCTCCGCAGCGCAGCCCGCACGCCGGATTCTCGCTCGGTGACGACGTAGGTCTTGCGGAGGTCCCGGATTCGGATAGCCAACGGAGGCGCCGTGGGCTGCATATCCCCAGGTTGTGTTGCCATGGTCCTAAGAATTCACCTCGATGATTTCAGGCTATAGATGTCCCTCCGGCAGAACTTATTTAAAGCTCTCGAAGCGCCGCGGCGACCGGCCGGCGGGAGGCGCGGATGGCCGGAGGAAGCCCGCCCACGAGACCCATCAAGAGTGAGAACACGATTCCCTGCGCGAGCAACAATGGCGTAATCCGAAATGCGAACGCCAGATGGGAGAACGTCTGCCAGTTCATGGTTCCGGTTGTAAAGCCGTTCATCGGGAGCACCGCCAGACAACCTAGGACACCGCCGGCCAGGGCAATGAAGAGTGATTCCACTACGAAGGAGAAGACGACCGTCCCGCCGCCGAATCCAAGCGCCCGCAGCGTGGCGATCTCCCGGGACCTCTCCGCGACGGCAGAGTACATGGTGTTGAGGCCGCCGAACACCGCGCCGATGCCCATCACGGCAGCGACCAGGAAGCCCAAAATGTGGATCAGCATGGTGAGCGCCCGGGACTGCTTCTCGTAATATTCCGTTTCGCGGTCCACCTGCACGGAAAGCCGAGGGTCAGACGTGAGCGAATCTTTGAACCCCGTCAGGGCTGAGGCCGAGTCGAGACGCGCCGTGATCGATTGGAAAATGTTTGTCGGCCTCTTGTACGTCTCGCTGAGGACGTTGGCGTCGCACCAGACCTCGGAATCAAAAGCGCTCCCGCCGGCGTCGAAAATCCCGACCACCTTCCAGGCCCCGCCGCCAAAACGCACGGTGCTCCCGAGGGAGAGGCCGCTGTAAGATTTCACGGCGTTGCGCCCCACGACGAGCTCGCCGAGCCCCGACTGGAAGAATCGGCCGGCTGTGACGCGCACGTTATCACGCACCTCCAGCACCCGGGGAGAGACTCCCCGCACCTGGACGTTGGCCATGGTCCCCGTCCTGGCGAGCGGAAAGGCCGCGATCACCACGACTTCCCCTGAAACAAGCGGTCCGTGAGCATCCCGGGCGACCCCCGGCGCGTCTTCAACCACGCGAAGCTGATCCAGGGTCACCGCGCTCACCATCTCTGAGTCCGCGCCGGCCCGCCGGACAATCGCGTTGCGCGGCGAGCCGGAGGCCACCAGAGTGGCCCGAAATCCGTTCGCCATGGCCAGCACGGCAACAAACACACCCACGGTGCCGGCGATGCCGAGGACAGCCACGATCGCGGAGGTCCAGCGTTTCAAGACGCTCCGCACGTTGTAGGCGAGCGGGATGGCCATTTCACACCCTCCTCAGCGCGTCCGCGACCCGAAGCCTCATGGCGCCGATCGCCGGCAGCAGTCCGGCGATGGCCCCCACGCCGAGGGCCAGCAAAAAGCCCAGGCCCAAAGTGAACAGCGGGAGGCGGAGCCCTGCCAGCATGGGGACGGCGCGCCCGATCCCGGGGATCACGATTCTGGCGAGGGCCAGTCCGATGAACCCCCCTTGTCCGGCGATGAGGACCGACTCGGCAATGATGAGCCCGAGCACTCCGACATCAGAGTAGCCGATCGTCTTCAGCACGGCCAGCTCGCCGGTCCGCTCGCGCACCGCGATCGCCATGGTGTTCCCGGTGACCAGCAGGAGCGTGAAGAAAACCACGGATCCGATGGCCAGGACCAGGAACTCGACGTTCCCGATCTGCTTGGCGAAGGAAGCGGCAAACGCCTTCTCCGTCTGGGTGAGCGTCTCATAGGGCGAATTCGCAAACCGCTCGTCGATCGTCTTGGCGACCCTGACTGCGTCATCCGGGTTGGCGAGCTTCACGACATACCAGCCGACAGTGCCCTTGCCAAACGCCCGTTGCTCGTCCAGGTAGTCAAAGCGGAACAAGAGAGCGGACGTGTCCACGTCCGGGCGGTTGCCGTCATAAATCCCGGCGACATTGAACTCCCATGTTCCCGTCCAGATCGTGCCCCGGAGAGGGATTCTGTCGCCGACCTTGAAGCCGAAGCGCTTGGCCAGGCTGCGGCCGACCAGGCAGGCCTGACGGTCGCGCAGGAAGGCGTCTCGCTGCTCGGCAGGGATGACGTACTCCGAATATACCTTGAGCCAGGTGTCCTTATCCACCGCGAACTGAGGGAAGAAGTTGCGCTCGTCCTGGTAGACGCCCCCGAACCACGCGGCGTACGATACTTCCGAGACGCCCGGCACCTGGAGGAGCCGGTCGCGGTAGGAGTATGGAAGCGGCATGATCAGGGAGATTCTGTTGATCACGTCGAGGCGATCCACGCCCGCCAGGTCGCTCCCGAAGCTGAAGGCGAAGCGAATCGCAACCAGAAGCCCGAAAAGGAAAAGGGCCACGACAAATGAGCCGATTGTCAACGTTGTGCGCACCTTTTTGCGCTGGAGGTTGGCCCAGACAAGCCGGAAAAACTTCATGGGTTGCTCCCGTTTGTGGGGGCTTCGACCAGCACGCCCTTGTCCAAGTGGAGTGACACCTGGGCGCGGCCGGCGGCACGCGGATCATGGGTGACCATGAGGACGGTCTTGCCGTACTCGTGAACCAGCCGCCCAATGAGGTCCATGATCTCCTCGGCGCTCTTCCGGTCCAGGTCGCCGGTCGGTTCGTCACAAAGCAGGAACGTTGGATCGGCGACGATCGCGCGGGCGATCGCCACCCTCTGTTCTTCGCCGCCGGAGAGCTGGCGCGGGTAATGATCCATGCGGTCGGAGAGTCCCACGACCCCGAGCGCGGTTTCTACGTGTTCGCGCCTCTGGGCTTTTGAGAGCTTGGTGAGAAGGAGGGGCAGCTCCACATTCCGGAAGGCGGTCAGCACGGGGATCAGGTTATACATCTGGAAGACGAAACCCACGTGGCGCGCACGCCAGGCCGTGAGCTTCCTGGCCGACATATGCGTGATCTCGTCGCCCGCCACCGTGATGCTGCCGGAGGTGGGAAGATCGAGCCCGCCGATGAGGTTTAGGAGTGTCGTCTTCCCCGAGCCGCTGGGGCCCATGAAAGCGACGAAATCGCCCTTGTCCACGTCCAGGTTCAAGCCCTGGAGGACATGGATCTCCTCGCTGCCGCGGAGGTACTTCTTATCCAATTTGCGGACCTGGACGAGGCTCGTCCCATTGCCTTTGCCGTCAACCCTCACCATGCTGTTCTCCTCGTCTATTTCACCTTCACGCGCTGGCCGTCGTGTAAACCTTGGGGGCCCTTCACCACGATCTTATCGCCCGGCGCAAGACCCGCCGTGACTTCCACGTCGCCGCCCCTGACCACTCCCAGACTCACCGCGCGTCTTTCCAGAAGACCGTCGTGGAAAAGAAACACGACTTCCCTGCCCTCGGCTTGCCGCACGGCCTCTCGCGGCACCACCGCGCGCGCTTGGGGCTGCCCGGGCGGCTGCTCGCCCGCCAGAAAAGAGACCTTCACTCCCATGTCCGGCAGGATCCGCGGATCCAGCTTATCGAACGAGATTCGCACTTTCACCGTGGCTTTCTGCCGGTCTGCGGTGGGGATCACCGTCCGCACCTTGGCGGGTATGCGCCAGTCCGGATAGGCGTCGAGCACCGCTTCAACTCGCTGTCCCGGGACAACCCGGGCGATGTACGACTCGTTGACGTCGACCTCGATCTCGATGGATGCCATGTCCACGATCGTGGCGATGCCGGTGCGGGTGAAGCCGCCCCCGGCTGAGATCGGGGAAACCATCTCGCCGCGCTGCGCGTCCTTGGAGACCACAACACCGGCGAAGGGCGCCCGCACCGTGCAATTGTCAACATCCTGCTGAGCCACGGCGATCTGGGCGTCGGCGGCCCGCACTTGCTCGTTGGCCGCCGCGATCTGGGCCCTCAAGCTTTCGGCGGTCGTGCGCGCCAGGTCGAGGGCCTGCTGGCTGGCGATGCCGTGCTTCTGGAGGTCCTCCTGGCGGCGGTACTCGCGGTCCGCGTTGGAGAGGTTGACCTGGAGGTTTTCGATCAGGGCCGCGGTCGCGTCACGCTGCGTCTTGGCCGCGCGCAAACGGCGCTGGGCGTCTGAATCGTCGAGGCGCGCGAGGAGTTGCCCCTCGTTGACCACCATCCCCTCATCAACATAGACGTCCACGACTCGCGCCGTAATCTTGGCCGCCACCGTGGCCCTGCGGCGGGGCGTAATGTAGCCGCTCGCGTTCAGGAGGGCGATGGTTGCGGGATCGCCCGCCGGCCGCACAACTGCCACCTCAACGGCGGGGACCCTGGCGCGCAGCGACAATACCGCCGCGATGACCAGCAGGAGTCCGAAGATGGACAGGCCAGCAACGCGCCAGATCCTCCGCCCGCCCTTGTTGCCACGGGCGTGATCCTCAATCCTCAGCCCGGAAAGGTCCTGCTTCGAAGAACCTGGGACTCTCGACCATGCTTATCTATCCTTCGCGAGAATCATATTGTTTTCTCAAGAACCGCAAATTCATAATGATCATGCTCCTCAATGATATCTTGCCCCGGCTGATCGAGTCAACATACAAATATCGCAAACGTCGACGATCCCGCACTCGAGGGGATGCGCGAGAGCTCTTCTATTGCAGGAGCGTCCCCGACAGAAGTCCCGGCCGGCAGTTCGACCCGAAGCTTTAGCACGCTCCCAGATCCCCGCAGAAAATTGGGAAGAGCGTTTACTCCCAGCGGAAGAGCCGGGTGGAGAGAATCATCCCGACGAGGAGAACGCCGCCCAGAACAGCCGCTTCGGTCAGGTGTTTCGCCCAACTTTCTCCGGACCACAACCCTCTCATCAATGTGACGACATGCGTCAGCGGAATGAACCGCGCGATGTTGCGGACAGACTGAGGAAGGACTTCCAGGGGGATGGCCGATCCGCTCAGGAACATCATCGGGAAAGCGCAGATCATGCCGATGGCCTGAGCGACCCGGGCGGTCGGCGCAACTCCGGCGATGAGATAGCCCAGGGCAAAGAAGGCCAGGCTGCTCAGGGTGAACCCGGCCCAGACAGAAAGAATATGCCCCTCAAACCTCATGCCGTACAACGCTTTTCCGACCAGAACGAGCGCCAGAACACCAACGGCCGTCATAACATAATAGCAAGAGATATTGGCCATGATATAGGCCGCCGGCCGAAGCGGCGTCATCCTGAACCGCCTGAGCACACCCGCTTCGCGGCTCGCGGCCGTGGCGATCGGAATGCCCATGAAGCCCACAGAGATGATGATCAAAGCGATGTAAGAGGGCACGGAGACATCGACCATGCCCCTTCCTCCGAAGAACGGGCTCGGTTTGTTCCCGTAAATCGTGCCGAATAGGAGGAGAAGCATCGGGGCGAAAACGATCGTAAAGAAAGTCGCGGCGGGCTCGCGAAGGTAAAGTTTCATCTGGGCGAGCATGAGTTTCCAGAGGCCTCGCATCTATATCTCCTAGTCCCGCATTTCTTTTCCGGTCAGGGTGAGGAAGACATCCTCGAGGCTCGGCTGCTCGGTGCGGAGATCGCGAAAGCGGACCTTCGCCGAGTCGAGAGCGATGACGACGCGGACGACGAGCCCCTCTCCGCGTCCGAAGATAATCACGCTTCCTTCCAGAGTGTTCGACTCGGGTCACGCCGTCGATCGCCCGGAAGACGGCCTCTTCGATCTTTGCATCTGCGGTGAAAACCACTCTCGTTTCAGCCCCGAGCGAGGTGATAAGAGCCCGAGGTGTATCGAGAGCGACGATTTTCCCGCGGTCGATGATGGCGACGCGGTCGCAGAGCTCCTCCGCTTCTTCCATGTAGTGGGTCGTGAGAAAGACCGTTTTCCCCCGATCGCGAATATGTTTGACCAATTCCCACATCGCCCGGCGGGCTTGAGGATCGAGGCCGGTCGTGAGCTCGTCCAGAAAAACGATCTCGGGATCGTTGATGAGAGCGAGAGCGATAAACAGGCGCTGCTTTTGTCCCCCCGAGAGTTTGCCGAAGGGAGCATTCAATTTCTCAGTCAGGCCGAGCTGATCCAGGAGCGGCTTCCAATCCGTCGGCCGCCTGTAAAAGGCGGAAAAAAGGTCGGCAATCTCCCGGACTCTGAGCCGGTCCGGGAGCGAGCTTTCCTGCAATTGGACACCGATCCGTTCCCGCAATTCGTACGCCTGATGCCCAGGGTCCAGCCCGAGGACGGAGATTCGCCCCGAATCCGGACGGCGAAGTCCTTCCAGGCACTCGATGGTCGTTGTCTTGCCGGCCCCGTTTGGGCCGACCATCCCAAAAATCTCGCCCGGACGGACATCGAAGGTCACTCCGTCGACGGCGACGACAGCGCCGTAAACTTTGCGCAGGCTTTCTATGGTTATAGCCGTCATGCTTTCTTTTGCCCGGTATTTTGCGGCAGTTTATCAGCTAATTTCGAAATTGTCAAAAGAGATGCTTTCCCGAAATGGCCGAAAGACGCCTCTTGCGCTCCGAAAGATCTCGAAAATACCCGCTTCGGTTTTAACGAGAATTCGTTGGCCGGTGAATCCCGCTATAGTCCGACGCAAACAGAGATTCCAAAGACTTGAGGAACGACGTGGAACGACAAACCTGAGCGGTCATCTTTTTTGCCCTCCCAGCGCCTGCGGAAATCCCGCCCGACGCTGGAGCCAATGGCAAAGCCCATCAGGCCGCCAGCGACCGTATCTGAAAACCAGTGCATCGACGACTTCCCGTGGGAAATGACACTCAGGAAAAGGTAGCCGAGATACGTGCCTCCGGCGATCTTCAGCCACGTCTTGTCCCCGTAAAAAGAAAACAGGCTGGTAACGGCAGCGGTATTGGCCAGCAGGTGGCCGGACGGCCAGCCATGGTAGATTCCGCCGCGCAGAAATCCGAAGCGAAAGGTCTCGCTGGCCTTGTTGTCAGGGTAGATCAGCGGCTCTGGACCGGGACGCCCGGTCAAGGCTTTCAAGGCGCTCGAATAGCAGACCGCCAGAAGCGATGCCTGCAAAACGGAGCTGCCTGCCGAGATGAGTTGCGAGGAACGGCCGATCAGGCCCGAAAACAAGACGCCGCAGCCCAAAACCGCGGGAAACACGGCTCCTTGGGAAACGCCAGGATGCGAGGATTTATCAAAAAAGGTGTTTCGGGCGAAGAAATTGTGGACCCGGGTATCCAAGCCGCTTTCAATGATCAGCAATGTTCCGGCTACGGCAGAGAGATGGAAAAGTGCCTTAGGGAAGGAGAAACTCGCCAGCGCGTTGCGGCCGAGACCGGTCCAGGGAGAGACAGCGACGTGTTGATCGGCCGCTGAATGAGGTTGTTCTTGTTTGAACTCCGGCGACGAGTCTGCGGCTGAAGCGGGCAGACCGCCGAGGGCCAAGAGTGTTACCATGAGAAGTGCGACCGAGAGCCTTATCCGAAAGCCGATTGTTCTGCGAGGAGTTATGCAATTTTGTCTCATACATGGATTTTATCATAACTCGTTCACTCCAGATTCGGCAGCCGCAATACGAAAGCGGCGATGGATTCTTTGCTAGTGGGTTTAACGGCCTCTCAGGATGGTCTTGATTTTGCTCACATAGTCCTCTTCGTGGACGAGAGAACCGACGTGTCCCCCGCTTTCATACACCACTTCCCCGGGCTTGATATATTGCGCCTTGAGGCGTTCGTGATACTTGAAGTTTGGATCATCCCTTGACGTAATGATCAGAATTTTGCCGGCATGGTCTGCGCTCTCCTCGGGTCGATAGATCTCGCTGCCGTTGAATTCAGCGGCCAAGCGGTACTGGGCGAGGAGATCCCGTTTGCTCACCACTGACATCAGCATGTGGAGGAAATACGCCTTGTAGAAATCCAGGAGCTCGCGTGTTTCCATCGGCAACGACGGGTCCACCTTGAGCATCTTGACCATTTCCTTCTTCGTCAACCACTTCAGAAGGGGCGGCGGCATGGTCTTGAGGAGAAGGCAAATCCATTTGAATATCCGTTTGTACTCCGGCAAGGGAGGCATCGTGAAGGCAAGGACCAATCTGTCGATCCGGGAGCTGTGGCGATGGAAAAAAGCCTGGGCGATCATTCCTCCGAAGCTTCCTCCCAGAACATGGACCGTGTCGATCCGCCGGCTGTCGAGGAGACGGGTCAAACCCTGGCCGAGTTCATCAAGCCCCCGGAATCCATTGATTGTCGGCGCGATGACCCGGAACTCGTCCTTGAATTGAACGATCCGGCGAAAAGAGTATTCGGCGGTCTGGGAAGCACCGTGGAAAAGGAGGATGGCCTCCGCGCCCTTGCCCACGTCGTAAAAGGGAACCTTGACGGTCTTGAATGAGAATTGGTTGAGTGGACAGGTCATACGGAAATCTTCCAGGTCGCGCCAATATCGAGGATTGACCAGGGCAAGTGCTTCATTTGTCCGGGAGGCCTCGGAGTGTCGAATCCGGGACGGCAATTTCAACCTCCTTCAGGCCTTTCATGATAACACGAATCGAACTTGATCGGAACCCAAGTGCATGCCGAGAGGTCGCCGGATTTCTTGGTTCAAGCGAGCCGCCGAGCAGGGATTTCTGCCTTGACTCCGATCGAATGCGAATGGTATATTTTTTATGTTCAGGGGCGCTTGAATTCAGAGCTGGCGGGCGGGAGAGTTGCACCGAAAGCGCCAGCGGATAATTCTCCCCGATCTTTCGGACAGGAGGATAACATTGGCGGCTCCGTTGATCCTGGATGGGAAAGCACTCGCCAAAGCCATCGAAGAATCCCTGAAAAGCCGGGTCGCTGCTTTTAAAGAAAAAACGGGCAAAATCCCGACTCTCGCAGCGATCCTGGTCGGCAACGATCCAGCCTCCGCGACCTACGTCAAGATGAAGGGGAACGCGTGCAACCGCGTTGGCATGGACTCGAAACAGGTTCATCTTCCCGAGACGACGACCACTCCCGAGCTCTTAGACGAGATCCGGCGGCTGAACGCGGATCCCCGCGTTAACGGCATACTGCTCCAGCACCCGGTGCCACACCAGATTTACGAGCGGGCCGCCTTCGAAGCCATTGCGCTTGAGAAGGATGTCGACGGCGTCACCTGCCTCGGATTCGGCCGTATGGCTATGGGCGAGCCTGCCCATGGAAGCGCCACACCGGCCGGGATCATGAGGCTTATCGATCACTACCAAATTCCGCTTGAAGGGAAAAGGGTCACGATTGTCGGGCGCAGCCCTATCCTCGGCAAGCCGATGGCTCTGATGCTCCTCAATAGAAACGCGACCGTCACAATCTGTCACTCCAAAACACAGGGGCTGCCCGGCGTTATCGGTGAGGCGGATATTGTTGTCGGGGCCGTGGGTAAGCCGAAGTTTATAAAAGGAGACTGGATCAAACAAGGCGCAGTGGTCATCGATGCCGGATATCATCCCGGCGGCGTGGGCGACGTGGATCTCGATGTGGCGATGTTGCGATGCAGTGCCTACACCCCTGTCCCTGGCGGCGTGGGTCCATGACGATTGTCACGCTCCTAGCCCAAACGATGGATGCGGCTGAAAAACAGGTGGTGAGATAATTCGGTTTCTAGAGTCACGCCCAAGATTCCAGACCCCCACTCTCGGGACTCTATTTCCTCGAATGAACGGCGATGCGGTTCCCTTCCGAATCGAGGAACAGTCCCATGTACCCGATTCCCTCCGAGATGAGTTTTTTCGGCATCACGACCCTACCACCGGCGGCTTCTACCCGGGAGAGTTCGATAGCCAAATCACCGCTGAAGGCGGTCATGTAGACCAGGACTCCGTCCGGAGATGGCTTGTAGGATTCTTTTTGGTAGACCAATGATCCCGAGGCGCCCATGCCTTCCTGAATCCAGGGGAACCAAGCCATGTCCAGCTCACCAATCGGGTTTCGAGAAAGTTTGAACCCAAAAACCTCTTCATAAAATTTGATCGCCCGGTCCATGTGATTGACGGGGATCTCGAACCATCCGACGACATTGTGTTTGATTTCCATACTTGTAGGGTAAACGACATCGGGGAGGCTGTCAAACCCGGCTGAGCCTGGACGCGGGATACGCTCGGCGGCCGCCGGATAAACCTAGCGCGAGCCTTTGAGATACAACTCCCCTACCCGCAGGGCCAATTCCCCGGCGTCGACGTCTGTCCGATTGCAGAGCACAATGATCGTAAGCTCATCGTCGACGAAGCGCTGGATCGCCGTCCGAAAACCCACGGTCTCTCCGTAGTGCCACATGCGGGCATGTCCTGCGTAGGGATTCAAGAACCAACCGAATCCATACTCCGCGGGGAGTCCATCCGGTTGAATCACGTGGCCTTCCTTCACTTTGACAGGCGTCAGCGCCGGCCGCATTTCCTCGGAGCTCAGCAGACTGTGATCGCGCAGGGATTTATCCCACTTGGCCAGGTCAACGAGCGAGGAATAGACGCCGCCGTCGCCCAGGGTAGCTGACGTTGGACTCTGATCTGTCTGACGCCATCCATCGGGCTCCTTGGTATGCCCGAATGCCCTGTTGACGACCTCATTCTTGCCGCGTTCGTAGGCCAATGTGTGCGTCATCTTGAGAGGAGCGAAGATGCGGTCGTGCAGGAATTGGCCGAAGGGCCTGTCCGAGACCTGTTGGACTATCAAGCCGAGCAGGACGTAACCCGAATTGCTATAGTCCCATCTTGAGCCGGGGACGAATTTCGTTGAATTCTGGCGTTTTAAGAGTTCGAGCACGGCGACATCTTTGATCTGGATTTGCTCCACGGGAGTGTTTGCCTCAACCTTGGGCATAAGATCTTCATAGTCCAGCAGGCCCGAAGTGTGGTTGAGCAAATGGCGGACGGTGATGGCCTTGCCGTACTCAGGAAAATCAGGGAAGAAGTCGGTCAGGCGGCTTTCAAAGCGCAGCTTGCCGTCGTGCACGAGCAGCATGACGGCCATGGCGGTGAATTGTTTTGTGACCGAGGCGAGGCGGAAATTCGTCTGCGCATCGATCTGATGACGTGTGCCTAGATCGGTGACACCATAGCCACGTTCGAAATCGATCCGCCCGTCTTTCACGACCAGCACTGCCGCTCCAGGCTCTTTGTTCGATATCAAACTTGTGAAAATGGCGTCAATGCGCTTTGCCAGGGGGCTCAAGTCGGCCGTTCTGACATGGGTCAAAGCCAGAAGAGCCGTCACCGAGACCACAGATGTGGTTATCACAAACCCATAGGGGATCTTCATCTCCTCCTCGTTATCTCAATAAAGGAACTGACAATTTTCATATGATCAAGAATCATAAATTTTGTGGGGAGGCGAAGTCAAGCCCGGCGATGACGAAAGCGGCTCATGTGAAGAGAAGGAAGGCTGCGCAGATGATCATCAGGATGAGCGAGGCACTGTGAAGAAACCGCCATTCGGCGTTTGCTCTTCTCAGAATCTCGAAATCCGTGACGAAGATTGTCTCGCAGGCGCCGTTGCCGCGGTCGGCGCGGGTCGTGCTTGTCATCCGCTTGTAGGGAGAGCCTTTCTGACCGTAGGACACGAGCCAGCCCTTGAGGTGGACCTGGTCCCCCCGCCTTGCGCGCATGACGGCCCGGGCAACGAGAGAGTCAGCCGGAAGGATGTGGTTATTGGATAGACAGTTTTCTGTAAAAATCTTGCCCGTCGCTTCGTCCGGATAGGAATAAAAGCAGGTGAAGTCGCGGTTCTTGAACTTCATCCGGCGGTAGACGGCCGTCTCGATGTTCTTTCCCCAGACGACACAGATGTCCTTCGCGTTGACATGATCGTTCCACATCTTGTGGGAGATGTCCACGAAAGAATTGGCATGGTGATAGGAGACGATCATTCCCCAGAGTTCATAGTTGAAATACGGAGTCACCGTGTAGGTCACTCCCTTTCTGGTGACGTCAAAGGGGCCGGGCAAATTGATGTCCGTCTGGACCGGATCCTGGAGCAAGGTCTCCAGGAGCACAGTTCTCCCCGGCAAATTGTCCTTCAAGAAAAACGAAACCGCAAATAACCCGGCCACAACGAAAAGGATAAACCTGGCTGGGCGCCGGAGGGATTTCATGAGGTCATTCCGCGACAAAAATATATTCCCCGCTCCCGAGCGACGTCCCCAGGAATTTATTAAGGTAGAAAATCGCAAACTGTTCCGACTTGGCTGGACATGCTGAAAGGATGATAAACGATCTTTGTCGCGATAGCCGACGTGAATCTAGAGGAAAAGGACGTGGTCGTGGGCAGGGCGGAAGTCTCGCTCATAATCACCGAAGCGTCCTGGATCAAAGGACAGGAGGACCCTCCCCTCCCGCTGGGATTCAGGCTCACGACCAGCATGCTCTTTGCCATGCCGCCCGTCATCACGAAGTTTCCGTTATCCGCCTGAAAAGCCCCGTCGAACGAACAACCTCCTCCGGTCTGCTCGCCAAAAATCTTCTGCCAAAGCAGATCACCAGTCGGGCCGATGTTTTAAAGCCAGGTTCGAGCCAATCACCAAAAAACCGCCTCCTCGGGCCGGGAGGACCATCGTTCCTTGGCTCACAGCGTTTTCCCTGTAAGCTTTTTGCCAGATGATGTTGCCGGAACGATCCAATTTCCAGACCCAGATATCCGACCAGAGGAGCCCACTCCCATTGGGGTCCCTGGCCCCCTTGGATCCCGCCACGAGATACCCGCCGTCACCCGTGGGGCAGATGGAACGAGCCTCATCCCAGCTGCTCGAGGCATCGCCGTAAACCTTCTGCCACTTCACGATGCCGTTATGGCCGAACCTGATCACCCAGGCCTGGCTCGTTGGCCAGTTTTGAATCGCCCCGACGGCGATGTAGCCCCCGTCCGGCATCCCATGGATCGAATAAAGGCACTCATTCGCCTGGCCTCCAATGGCTCTTTGCCAGACGATATTCCCTAAAGCATTTAGCTTCAGGATCCAGGCGTCGGTCCCCACCGAGCTAAAGGACTCGGTATTGCCGGCGATAATATAACCGCCGTCCCCTGTCGCCTGAACAGAATAAGCGTGGTCATTTGCGCCGCCCCCGTAAGTCTTGAACCATTTGACCTGGCCGTTTCCCGCCAACTTCATGGCAAACGCGTCGCCAAACATATCCCAGGCTTCACCTGTCCATCCGGCCACGAGATACCCGCCGTCGGTTGTTCGCACCAGGGACCGTCCGACGTTATATGTTTCCCCTGTAAGAGGATCATAGCCCACCTGCCAGGCCACTTTTCCCGAGGGGCGAAGCTTCATGACAGCGAGGTCTTCTCCCTCCCAGGAGGCCGCATCGAACCCGCCGATGCCGGCCACTACAAGCCCACCGTCACTTGTCGGCTGGACCGCATGGCCTTGGTTGTAGGCGCAATCGTTTCCTCCTAAGGAAACCTGCACTGTCCTGGCCCATCCGGGCGCGGATGCAGCAGACTCCAGGATTTGAGGCGCGGCCGGGGCGTCAGCTCGAAATCGCCCACTCGTTGAAGATGGATCGCGGGCAACGAGAATATCCGTCAAAAAAACCAAACAACCTAAGACCAGCCCCAAAACAATCGTTCGAAACATCGGTTTTTCTCATTCTCCTACCAGGCTATTCCCTCTTCCTTCGTCTGGAATCATACTCCCCGCCGAAAACCACTGTCAAGGGCGGAAACGCCGCGAAGACAACAAGGATGGCCATCTAAAGTTCAGTGTCCCCGGGGTTTCAGAAAAGGCACCTTGCACTCATTAAAGCTGGAGCCTGAAACCGAGGTTCAGGCTGACGGCGGAAAGACTCAATTCGAGCGGCTTGAAATTGAGATAATTCTTGATGTTAGTATAAGTCTCGGCGTCAACTTCGGCGAGTGAGTAATACGAAAATATCCTGTCTATGGAGGTACGATCGACAGTGTCCCCGAGGCTATATAGGCGACCCTGGCCGCCAGGGACACGAGCTTCGAAAGACGGAGGCTGATTTCCAAATCCGCGTTGAGACAGGTCTTCCAGGAGGCCGGAATTTTCATCATCAGAAGAAAATCATTATAAAACAGCGTCCCGTAACCGCCGAGCCAGAACTGATGATACCCTAAGGCACTGAATCGGCCGAAAGCGGCAAGCATGCCGGGGCCCGCGGAAACCGCTCCAGTCGCGATCCCGGAAACTGGAAATCTGTATTCGGCATTGAGAAAGAAACCCAGAGACTCGAGCCTTCCCTGAGTTGGCATCCAGTCGATGGACCTATTCCACGTGACTTCGAATCTATCCCAGTTCGGCGGATAAAGGGTAATGTACTTCATCTGGATCTCATAAGGGGAATTGATGCCGCCCAACGTGTGGTGGTTGTAGCTCAGGCAGAATTTCAACCCAAACCGGTCTGTAAGAAAAAACGACAATCCCCCCTGAATCCCTGCGCCCCATCTCCGCTCGATATTCAATGTCTGGAAGCCGTGGGCTCCGGGAAGAGCTTCTATGAAGTCGAGCGGATAATCATGCTGGTAAGTCGCAACCTTGGCTCCCGAGTTTCCACCGAGGTACAGGAACGCCTCTAACCGACTTTTCTTTGGCCCCTCCACCGAAAATCCGGGGACAATCAGGCCGAGAAACACAATCCCCCAAGCAATAATCAGCCTCACCCTTTTCTTCATGAACCCATTATGCTCTCCACGGCCGCTCCTGACAAGAGAATCTTGTTTTCCCGCTTTTTCTGAGTTATAGTTGAAACATGGATTGGCTAAAGGGGAGAGTGCCCGCAGGGGCTCAACGTTTGTTCTGGCTCATCCTCATCCTCGTTCTGGCCTCCTCGGGTCATGCCGGCGAAAGAAGGATTTCCTTCAAATTGACGGGAGGGGTAAGCCGGTCGTCGCTCGGCGATGTGAATTCGTACCTCGATGGATATTCTCGGTTCGCAATTGATGATCTCCGAGGCGCCGGGTATGTCCAAGACAAGGCCTTCGAGAGCTATCATTTGGGCCAAGACGTCCAGCTTGAAGTGATGGTGCCTGTGACCAATCGCTTATCTCTAGGCCTGGGAGTGGGCTGGATCCAGATCCATAAAAGACAAAACAGCCTGAGCCTGCAATCCTCTTTTAGCGTCCTCACCAGCACTCTGGACCATGCGGTGAGGGCTATTCCCCTCACGGCGGCTCTAGACTGGTCTTGGCCGATCGCGCCGAAATGGGTCCTCCACATCGAGACGGGCGCGGGACTCTACAGGGTGAAATTCAATGAAACCGGCGAGAGTCTGTTGACTTACAAAACCGGCGGCTTCGGCTACACCAAGACCTGGGAGGCTAAAGCGGACGCCTCGGGCCTCGGCTTATTCGCCGGCATCGGACTCGAGACCAAGTTGACGCGGAATCTCTCCCTCGTTGTTGAAGGTGCGTTTCGAAGAGCCAGGATAGCCGGGTTTTCCGGTCAAACAGTGAGCCGCTTCAACAATTCTGAGTCTGAACAGCCCTTTGACCTCTTCTATTACGAGTTTTATTCCGGCTGGTCTCAACAAGCTTACCCCGCCCTAAGCCTGCCGGATGCGGAGCGGGGCTATCCGTTGAACGTTTTCCGTGAGGGGGCTATCGACCTTTCTGGTTGGGCCCTTAAAGCTGGCCTGAGGATTAGCCTTTAAAACGGCCACGCCTGTCCAGTTTCGTGTTCTGAAATTATGATGGGCAAATCGGACGAATTTGGTCGGTTCATTCAAGGAGGACTCATGAGAAATCGTTCAAAGATAATATCGACGTTCTTGTTATTCTTTGCGCTCCAAGCCCTTTTGCTAATTGCCGACTTGGTGGCAGGAGGGCCGCAGTCATTCGAGCCGACGTACTTGTATAAAACCACGTTCGTGCGGGCCGCGCCGGGAAAGATTCTCGATCTGATCGCACTCTATAAGAGCCGGATGGCCGTGGATGATGCGTCAGGAGACGAGCGTCCTCTCTGGTGGCGTCACACGCAGGGCGACCAATGGGACCTCATGCTTCTCTTCCCCATGGGGAGCTACACCGAATATTATTCGAAAGAAAGGCTTTCCCGGAGAAATAAAGCCGCCGAGGCTTCCTCCGTTTCTCAAAAAGAGTTCAAGCGGAAACTCAATTCTTGTACAGCCTGGCGCGAAGATATCTTCGTGATGGGTCCCCCCCTCGAATCGGTGAAAAAAGCCTTCGAGGGCACCTCTTACTACCATATCGAGATTTTCATCGCGCTTCCGGGAAAGCAAGAAGAACTGTTCAAGGAACGCGAGATGGAAAACGCCTACCAGACCGGCATCGGGCGGCCGGAGAATATGATCTTCGTGCGCGATCAAGGAGCCACCTGGGATCTCTTCACACTCGGATGCTACCGTGACCTCAAACACTGGGCCGAGAGCGCCGACGTTCCTAAAGAAAAACGTGATGTTGCTGCGCGCCAAGCCGGATTCAGCGATTCCGACGAGATCGGACCCTACCTGAGAACTCTGATCGATATGCACCGGGACACGATGGGCGTGGCGATTAAGTAGGTTGCAGACGTCTCCACGGGCTTTAATTAAAAATCGGCCGGCTGCGTATTTCTGGGCCGGCGGTCCGTCAGGGCTTGATGGTGAAATTCTGAGTACTTATGGCCTGCCAGCGTCCGTCACGCTTCACGAAGAAGTCGATGCTTCGCTGTGGGCTGGGGAAATCAATGCCCTTGTATTTTCCCTTCATCGTTGCCGTGGTCGTAACCATAGCGGCATCGCCGAAAATAAGGGCACTGAAGTCGCTCATCTTCGCCGACTCGAATTTGTAGGCTCCGCTTTTGATATCTGCAAGCGCCTGTGCCCTGTTCATGACCTGGCCCTCGGAATTGTACGTCCACTCTTTTGCCAAGAATCGCTCGAAAGTGGCCAGATCCGATTTCACGAGGGCGTTCATCCAATCCTGTTCGATCTGCAGCAGGGCCTTCTCTTCACTTCCGTCAGGCGTGCTGCCGGGCAACGGCTGATCGCTATTTACGACCACCGACTCCCAGATCCAGGATCCATCGCTTTTGACGCTGGAAAATGCCAGTCCAGCTTCCGCGGTTTTGGATCTGCGCCATCAGCTCTATTTTGGTGTGAGCTTGGCAGTCCAGGTTCCTCTCGCGGCTCCCAAGTCGCCGGCGACCCGCACATCGACGACTGGTGCGGCGAACTCGATGCTGAACTGCGCAAACAGATCCTGGTGCATCTTCCGGATGGCCTCCTTGCCAGCCAGCGCAGGTACGTTAAGATCGGCGTATACCATATTGTCCGACATCATGGCGACTGCCGCATTGGCATCCATGGCGTTCATGGCTTTGACATAATCGTCCACGATTTTCGTTGATCGCCTGCACGTCCGCCGGATTATTGACTTTTTGTGCACATCCGGAAACCAACAACAGCACCGAAACCAAAAAGACCCCTGCCAAAAGAATGGAAACTTTGGTTTTCATAAAACCCCTCCCCTATTGAGATTTCTAGATATGGGAATAAATAGCAGCCTGCTCGGTTTTAGGTCGAGCAGTCACATTTTGCTGACTTTTTCTATTCCCAACCTATTGCAACTGCATGTTTATCATAACGAAAAGGCGCTGTCAACCATTTTTGCCTAAATTCGACAATGCCAAATGTCCCGCTCGTCGGGGGACTTGGTTTGACAACGCCTCTTTTGATGATTTACCATCTTCGATCATGGGAGAACACCAAGAATAAGGAGGTGTCATGCTCTCTGGAAAGCGAACCCTTGGGGAATCGGTGCCAACCGGACACCGGCCCGTTTCTTGGCGGTTAGCAAACATCGCGCTTGCATTCCTAGGCTGCCTGGGCGCGTGCCTCTGGCCCGGCCGAATGGTCATCGCTCAGGAAGGACTGCACAAAATCGTGGTCGATTCTGCGCCATCGCATGTCGTGAACTCGTTCAGCCCGGTCCGCGCGTTGGGTGCCGGCATCGACCGGTTAAGGCTCGGAGTTGCCGATAAAGTGCTGACTGAGTCTTTTCTGGCGCAGGTTTTGTCTGCGGGCTGGCAATCTGTAACCTATCGCCAGAATACAGAGCTCCACGTCGAAGCCTGGCATTGGAACCCAAAAGGCAAGTGGAGCGATCCTTCAGGCCGTGGTTATTTCACCGGCAACGCCGAACTGGGAGAGATGATTCGCCACTCTTATGCTTACCCACTCCCCCACCGGGGATTCACCCGGAATAGCGGGACGGAGCGAGGTTACTCACGTCTAACCGACGGCAACCTCGATACCTACTGGAAAAGCAACCCCTACCTGACTCGCGCCTTCACCGGTGAGGACGACACGCTTCACCCACAGTGGGTAACGCTCGACTTGGGAGAAGAACTCGAGGTCAATGCCATCCGGGTTGCCTGGGCCGAGCCATACGCGCAAAGCTACCAGGTTCAGTTCTGGACCGGAGAAAAGGATCCTTTTTATGCCCCGACCAAAGGCGTCTGGCAGACGTTTCCCTTGGGGCGAGTGAACGAAGGCCGCGGCGGCGTCGTCACAATGCGCCTCGCTTCTTGGCCGATCCGAGCCAGATACGTGCGCATCTGGATGACGTCGTCCTCCAATACGTGCGACACGCATGGCTCGGCCGACCGCCGAAACTGCGTAGGTTTCGCGATTCGCGAATTGCATGTCGGGACTCTTTCCACCGACGGCAGATTTCAAGATTTTGTTCATCATTCTCCCGACGGGCAGCAGACCGCGACAATGTGCTCCTCGGTCGACCCATGGCATGAGCCTTCCGACCTTGACGAGAAAGCTGGAGACCAGGTCGGGCTCGATCTGTTCTTCACCTGCGGCCTAACGCGCGGTCTCGCGGCGATGATCCCGGTCGCGATGATCTATTCCACACCCGAAGATGCCGCGGCGGAAATTTCGTATCTCGAGAAGCGTCATTATCCGATTTCATACGTGGAAATGGGCGAAGAGCCCGACGGGCAGTACATGCTGCCCGAAGACTATGGTGCCCTTTACCTGCAATTCGCTTCCGCCATTCATCAGGTCAATCCCAAACTGAAACTGGGCGGTCCCGCCTTTCAGGGAGTGAACAGCGACGTTGAAGTCTGGCCGGATGCGGAGGGGAGAGTCTCCTGGCTCGGCCGCTTCATCGACTACCTGAAGGCTCACGGCCGCCTTGACGACCTCGCGTTTTTCTCCTTCGAACACTATCCTTACGAGCCCTGCAATACAGCCTGGAACGATCTTTATAACGAACCCCGGCTGATTGCCAACATTCTCCAGGTGTGGAGGGACGACGGCCTCCCGCCGGACGTCCCGATGTTCGTCACCGAGGTCAACCTGTCCTGGCAAACCGGTGAGTCCTTCGTGGACATCATGGGCGGCCTCTGGTTCGCGGATTACATTGGCGCATTCTTGACTGCCGGGGGAAAGGCCAGCTATTTCTTCCATGACATTCCCTCACCGCTTCGGGCCGGCTGTAACAACTCGTGGGGATCTTTCGGCATGTTCAATGTGGATGCGGAATATCAGGTGAAAGGGTACTATGCACAGTATTTCGCCTCCCAACTTCTGACTCGGGAATGGGTGGAGCCGTTGGATGCGGCGCACCTCGTTTTTCCTGCTCTGAGCGACGTGCGCGATGCCTCTGGAAACTTGCTCGTCACCGCCTATGCTCTCGGCCGCCCCGATGGACAGTGGGCCCTTCTGCTTATCAACAAGGATCACGAGAATGCTCGACCGGTGCGGATCGTTTTCCATGATGCGGACAAGAAGCGCGACAGCTTCTTCTCAGGGCCCGTGGACCTGATCACTTTCGGGGCCGGCCAGTATGAATGGCATGCCAATGGAGAAGCGGGTTATGCAGAACCGGACGGCCCAGCCGTGAAAACCAAGATCGTTGGAGGCGCGCGAAACGGATTACGTGCTCCCGCGGGCTTCGATCACTATCATCCGCGGCAGGCTAAGCGCCGACTGACTGATGACGGCCGCATCCAGAAAAGGAGCCATCCTGAGATGGGCCCAATTTGGCCTTGCTCCGGATGGGGTTTGCCCTGGCCCAGGTGTCATCGACAGAGTGGTTAGTTCTCGCCACTCCTTCTATATAATTCATGTGCTCACTGGAAAAATGGGGAGATTGTCGAGGAGAAGCTATGCTATGATCTGGTTGGCCTGATGAAGCAGATTGGTTTATCCTGAACAAGCTGCTTTCCAGGTAAGGACAAGCGTCAGCCGCAAGGATTTTGGACTAATGGCAATTTGGAGCGCGAAAGTTAAAATCATATGCGGGCAGTCCCAGGACGATGGCTTCGAACCCGAGAAGGGTGCCGGCGTATCTAACGCACGAAGCGCTGCCAGAGGTACAGCACGATGATGGCTCCGATGAGTGATAGAACGAACCCCGCCGGATGGAACTTCGCGCCCTCCCTGGGCTTCGAGATTACGTGACCGATCACGCCGCCGATCAATGATCCTGCAATCCCCAACACCGTCGTAGCGATGAACCCCATGTGCTGCACGCCGGGCATGATGGCCCTGGCGATCAGCCCGACCACGAAACCTGCGATGACCGACCAAACGAGATGGAACATATTCTCCCTCCCTTCATCCCAGCAGCCGACTCGGCCGCCGGCTTGGCAGATAAGAATTTGCTTTTTTGGACTTTATGACTCTCCCTCGCCGCAGACCCTGGAACTTACCTCAGATGACAGGATGATGATATTGCCGGAGGAGGATTGGATGTCAAGTCAGGAACACCATTTTGCATGAATTGACAGCGCAAGATAAATTGCCGCGATCGCTTTTTCTAACTTCCTCACTTCTTCTGCGTGCGGACGATGCCAAAGGGTTACCTAAAATAAAACAACTGGAGTGGGACGTAAGCCGAATTCTGTTCCTGCGTCTCGCGACGAGGGGCGGTTATTTGTCTAACCCCGGGATTGCTCCAGGGGATGAGCGACCTACCCGCCCCCAGGGACGGGCCATCCCGTGATGGGGCCAATTTGGTCTTGCTCCGGATGGGGTTTGCCCTGCCCCTGATGTCACCACCAGGGCGGTGAGCTCTTGCCTCGCCTTTTCACCCTTACCCCGTGAGGGGCGGTGTCTTTTCTGTGGCACTTTCCTCCGATCGCTCGGAGTCGCTGTTAGCGACCATCCTGCCCTTTGGAGTTCGGACTTTCCTCCCCTTCCTCATCCGAGGAAGGAGCAACCGCCTCGCCCACTCCAGTCGTTATCTTGATTCCGTATTGCTCGAGCTTCTTGTAGAGATTGCTCCGCGGCGTATCGATCTCCCTGGCCGTCTGGGAGATGTTCCAGTTGTTCTCCTCGAGTTTGGCCAGGATGAACTCCTTCTCGGCCAGGTCCCGAAAATCTTTGAGGGTCTTGAACTCCCGGGCCTCGGGAAGCTCGACCCTGGTCTCGCCCCTGATCTCGGCCGGGAGGTCCCGCCTCTCTATAATATCTCCCTCGGTCATGATAATCAATCGCTCGACGACGTTTTTGAGTTCGCGCACGTTCCCTTTCCAAGGGTATTTCATGATGGCCTGGAGCGCCTCGTCGGAGAATCTTTTGATCTTGGCATTGTTTTCGTCCGCATAGGTCCGGCAAAAGTACTCCACGAGAAGCTGGAATATCTTCCTTTTTCTCGCGCAGGGGCGGCGAGGAGAGCGGGACGACGTTCAGCCGGAAATAGAGGTCCTCGCGGAACTTGCCTTCCCGGATCTCTTTGGGCAGGTCCTTATTGGTGGCCGCGATCACCCGGACATCGACCCGGTTGATCCTGTTCGAGCCGACCTTCTGGACTTCTCCTTCCTCGAGCACCCGGAGCACCTTGGATTGGGTCTTCAGGCTCATGTCGCCGACCTCGTCCAGGAAGATCGTGCCGCCGTCGGCCTGCTCGAACTTGCCCTCTTTCTTCTCGGTCGCTCCCGTGAAAGAGCCCTTTTCATGCCCGAAGAGCTCGCTCTCGATCAGCTCTTCCGGGATCGCCGCACAGTTGACCTGGACGAACCTTTCTTTGGCCCGCAGGCTCTTGGCGTGGATGGCCCGGGCGATGAGCTCTTTTCCGGTTCCGCTCTCTCCGTAGATGAGGACATTGGCGTTTGAGCGGGCGGCCTTGAGGATCTCGTTCCAGAGGTTTTTCATCAGCGGATGGTTGCCGATGAGCTCATACTTCTTATCCGCCTTCTTCCTCAGGTCCACGCACTCCCGCCGCAGGATGTTCTGGGAAAGGGCGTTCCGGATGCTCAGCAGGACGCGGTCCCGGTGAAGGGGCTTTTCCATGAAATCAAAGGCGCCGAGCTTGGTCGCCTCGATCGCGGTTTTGATCGTTCCCTGGCCTGAGATCATGATCACTTCGGGGGAATAGGGCCTCTTCTTGAGCTCGGCCAAGACCTCCAGGCCGTCCTTGCCCGGGAGTTTGATATCCAGGAGGATAAGATCCAGGCCCACGGTTTCGGCGGCCAGGTCCAGCGCTTCTTCCCCGGAGGAGGCCTCGAGGAACGTGTACCCCTCATACTCCAGGATCATCTTCAGCGATTTCCGGATGTTTTCCTCGTCATCGACGACCAGGATTCTTGCTTGGGGGACGCTTTTCATGGTTCAGATCCTCTGCTGTTAAACGGATTTTATCATAGACAGACTTGTAAGAGAAGATTGCCTTATGTAAAATCCCGTTTACGGACAAAATATGAGCAAGAGTTTGTGGCCTCGCCGCGCTGTCCTACCAATCTTGTGAGGAGCTTTTTGTTGAGATCTCTGCTTTCTCGTATTTTATCACAGACCGGGCCATCTCAAAGAGCAAGATCGGTTCTTTGGTGCTAAAGCTTGGGTGGCCCGGATTCGCATCTTATGGGGACAATTGTTATGAGAAATCGTGTTGACTTTGGTTTTTTTTTGAGATAAAAGAATAAGGAAAGAGCAAGGGGAAAAAGTGGGTCTCTGTTCGAGTGGATTCAGCTTAACTGGAGTCGACTTCAGAATTTCGCTCTGAAAATTGATAACTCGCCAAGATAAGCAAAGGAGGAGGAAAATTATGAAGGCACAGAAGTTTATCGGCTGCGGGCTGGTCTTAGGGTTTCTTTCGTACTGAACGCGACGTTCGTTGCGGCGGAGGACTAATGGCTTCTGCCGGGCTCTTATTGCTGATGTTGAAGCTCTCGCCGTCACCGAAAACCTGAACATTATGTACGCGGGGACCTTTTCTTTTAACGGGATCTTTAAGACAACGAACGGTGGCCTGACCTGGACTCATATCACCACGGCATTAATAATGTTCAGACTTTCGATATCGCGATCAGTCCAGTGAACCCGAACATAATCCTGGCCGCCTGCTGGGGCCTCGCGGCGACGGGGGGGATCTAAGAAGCACGGATGGTGGTAATCACTGGATCCAGAAACTCAAGAATGTTGGGTGAGAAATCTGGTCTATCATCGAAAATTCTCTAATTGTGTACTGCGGCACGGACGGCTCGGGCATTTACAAAGCACCGACGGAGGAAGTACATGGAGCAGCCATCTGCGGGTCACAGGAGCACTTCGGGCGCTGGTCATCGATGCCATGGGAGTTTTTATATGGGAAGCGCGCAGGGAGGAGTCTGGAGATCGACAGATCGCGGAGCAAACTGGACGCAGATGGGGGCATCGAGTTTGAGCGCGGCGGTCCGCCACTGGCTTAGACCCCTCAATTCTCAGACAATTTACGCGGGGATCTATATGGCTTTGTATATAAAAGCATAGATGGTGGATCAATTGGGCTCCCCTGACCAATGGCCATACAACTGACCAGGATGCTTTTACGATTCTGGTCGATCCTTATAATAGTCAGACCGTTTATGTGGGGACTGATCCGTATGGCCTATTTAAGAGCACGGATGGCGGGACCAGCTGGTCTCCTATAATGACGGCCTGTCCGTTTTGAGCGTCACCTGTCTCCGCAGCTCGCCGAAAACCGGAAATCCGCTCGGTCAGGTGCTTTATTTAGGCAGCTTTGGCGGGGTCTATAAAAGGCCCATCTCTGCCACTTCCTGGGCAGCCGTTAATACAGGGCTTCATAATTGCATTGTCAATGGGCTTGTGAGCTGGCCGACGAACAACATCGTAGCCGCCATCTATGGTGCCGGAATCGCGAAGTCCACAGACGCTGGCGACACCTGGACATTTTATATCCCCGACAGCAGCAACAGGTATTCTCCTACGCCAGGTGCTTGGCTGGAGGTGAATCAGGAAGCTTTATTTGGGTACGTCCGGGGCTGGGGTTTATAAGAGTACGGATGGAGGAATCACTTGGGTGGCGAAGAATACCGGTCTCGCGGACTCTCAATATCAGATTGAATCCCTGCTTGTAACCAGCCATGCGATTTATGCGGGGACTTTGGCCAAGGGCATTTACAAGAGCACCGACGCCGGCGATAGTTGGACGCAGATAAATACCGGGCTGCCTTCCTATTCCTATCCTCCTTATGGAACTTATTATGTCGGCGTTAATTCTCTGGCCAGCGATGAGGGCACTCCGGAGACCCTTTATATCGGAACGAGTGATATAAATTACCCTGATGCCGACGAGGACTTTCGGATGTACAAGAGCATGGACGGCGGGAACACCTGGGCCCGGCTTGACGTCGGCGGCTATGATTTTAAAGCTCTTTATAGGTCGATCGCCGTTGACTCCCTTGACACTTCGATCATCTATGCCGTGGCCGATAATTATCAGCCGGAATTGGGCAACGGATTTTATATCAAGCTCGACGACTACGGTGCAACCGTCGTCAATTATATTTCGGGAACCGGCGGAAACCTGGTGGCAGTTGATGATTCGGACCCGGCCCACAAGCAGGTCTGGGTGGGCTCACAGGGGAAGGGCCTTTGGTTGTCTCTGGACGAGGGCTTTAGCTTTTTCTCCATCGATCCCAGCTCCTTGCTCAATTTATTTGTCAAATCCGGAACCGGAGGTTTTAACCGGCCCATAATAACGAAATCATGATCGGGACCGATGGCGGCGGGACATTTACCAATGCGATATCCAAGTATTTGGTTTTGACCGCTCCGAATGGCGCTTACGCCGGCTCTCCGGGAAGTATGCTGGGAAAAGGTGGTTCAACGAATATCACCTGGCAATCCGGGGGCCTCGCCGGGAATGTCATCCTCGAGCTGTACCAGAACGGAAAAAAGAAAGGCACGATCGTGACACTAGATGTCAACGCGGGTACGTACAGCTGGACCGTGGGAAAGCAGCGGCGGACAGGCACCCGTGGGCTGGGGCAACCAATATCAGATTAATGTGAAGACCCAAGACGGAAAGTTCTCAGATATGAGTGATATGACCTTCACGATCAGGTTCCCAATATCAGGGTCACGGCTCCCAACGGCGGTGAAAAATGGCTGAGAGGAAGCAGCAAGGATATTACTTGGCAGAGCTACGGTGTGAGCACAGTTGATATCTATCTCTATGCCAACGGGAAGCTCTATGACACGATTGCCCAAGGAAGAGATGCCGCCTTGTCGAGTTGGTCATGGCCGGCGTCGGAACGACCCTGAGCAAAATGGCTCCGGTCGGAGCGACCTACAAGGTCAAGATCGTGGACCACAACAGCACAATGAGCGGGATGAGCAAGGCCAATTTTTCGATCACCGGCACGATGACTGTGACGGCTCCCAACGGGGGTGAGAAATGGGCGCTGGGCTCAACCCAGAACATCACTTGGAACTCAACCGGTCTGACGGGTGCAGATAGCGTTGCCATCCAACTCTGGAAGAGTGGCGTAAAATTAGGAGTGATTACCACCGTCCCCGCCGTTCCGGGTTCTATGCCTGGACAGTAGGCGATACGGTCGACAACCGCGCCCAAAGGCACAGGCTATAAAATCAAGGTCAGTGTCGTCGGCAGTTCGCTGAGTGATTTGAGCAACGCGCCATTCACGATCAACTGACGATCTCCCCTGGCCGACAAGCAGCTCGGGGTGAAGAGCGGCAAACGGCGGGATGGACGGGCTTGTCAGGACACCCGATCTTTGTGTAAGATCTGTTTCCAATAGAGTCGTCAGGTTCTGGAGAATAGGGAGGTGGGTCTTTGGCTCCGAAGATGTTCAAGAATGTCAAGCCGGGAAGGCAGTCTTCTGGGGGGTCGCAGGTCGCGGCCCAGGATACGAGCCCGGGCAAGTCGATCGTCCTCGAAAACGGTCTCAAGGTCTTCCTCCTGGAAAAGCACAGCTGGCCGCTCTTGAGCCTGGCGGCCGCCGTGAACCTCGGGATCAAGGATGAAACGGCCGAGACGAGCGGCCTGGCTCACCTCCTCGAGCACTGCCTCCTCTTTCGAGGTTCGGACGACCCTGAAGGCAGGGTCCTTGAACTCGACCTGAGGCGGCACGGGGCCTATCTGAACGGAAACACCAGTCAGGATCTCGTCGTTTTCGAGATGTGCCTGTCTTCGACCGAGACAGATTTTGGACTCGCCCGGATGAAAGATGTCCTTTTCGGACGGCACATTTCGCAGGCTGGCCTGGATGAAGAGAAGGAGATTATCTTGGAGGAGATCAATCAGCTCGAAGATGATCCGATCCGATTCGCAACCATCCTGCTCTTTCAGAACGTCTTCAAGAAACATCCCTACGGCAACTCTGTTTTTGGCTCCAAAGAGACGATCAAGGCCCTGACCCTGGAAAAGGTGCAGCAATGCTATGAGAAGTATTTCGTCCCGGGGAATTGCGCCTTCGCCCTCGTCGGTGATTTCGGCATCAAAGACATGGAAGAAAAAGTCAGGGCCGCCTTCGGAGGAATCAAGGGGGAATCGCCGGCGCCGGTCGAATTCCCGAAGGTCTCGTCCGTTGATAAGAAAGTCGAGCTCAAACAGGAGATGGACGTCAAAGACGGATACCTCCTGGTCGGAGTCGTGGGGCCGGACTACAATGACCCCGACCAGTTCGGGGCCGACGTTCTCACCGAGATCATGGGGCGGGGCATCAATCCCATGCTCAACCCCGTTCTCCGCGGCCGCTTCGACCTGGTCCAGACGATCCAGATGAACTACGCCGCTTTTGAATACGGAGGGGTGATGTGGTTGGTCTTCACCCTGGACCCCAAGAACATCAACCGGGCCACGAATGAGACCATCAATTTTCTGAAAAAAGCCAGGGAACAGAATTACTCCAGAGATGAATATCCCGGCGAAGATCAGAGGTACGTCTTTGATTATCTAGAGAGCGCCAAAGAATCAGATCAAGTTTAATGTTCAACAGGCCCAAGAGAGGGGGTTGAATCTGGCCGCCTCTCTCGCCAGACATATGCTTTTGACGCGCGGCGGTTTTGAAACGGGCTATCTCAAAAATATCGAAAAACTGAGCTCGTCGGACCTGAGAGCCATCGCGGGGAGATATCTCGGCAAGGGAGAATATGTTGTCGTTTCGATCACGCCCCAGAAGAAGAGCTAGTCCTTCCGGCCAGGGCCCGGAGAAGCGCCTCCGAGGCGGCATCTGCTTGGGGTTGCTCTCGTTCCTCATTTCTCTTTTCTCTTCATCGCCTCCCTTGAGGGCCGCCGAGAACACGCCGGAGAAAATCGTCCTCCCCAACGGCCTGCCCGTCATCTATCTGAAGGACGATTCTTCTCCTCTGACCGTCCTCAAGGTTCTTGTTGACGGGGGGAAGGAGGCCCAACCTCCGGGACTGGAGGGCCTGGCCTTTCTCGTCGGGCGTCTGGCCCTTGAGATACCGGACGAGGATAAGGTCCAGAGCATGATGAGCCAGGCCTCACGCACGGGGTTGATCGTCCGAGAGGACTTCGCCTGATCAGTCTTCATTGTCTTTCCGATAACTTTGAGGACACCGTCAAGATCATCTCGGGGATCATGAGGGATCCCCTGTTTTCGGGAATCCGGATCGACCGCATCAAGAGCTTCATGCGTCACCTCGGAGAGAGGGAGCAGGACGAATCCGTCAATGTCGGGCATCTCAAGAACCTTGCCGCCATCTTCGGACCGTCGGGCTACGGAAGCTCTGTCTTCGGCGACGAGAAATCTCTCAAGGCGATAAAGAAAAAAGACATTACGGATTTTTATGGGAAATATTTCACGGCCGGCCGCATGGCCCTGGCCGTTTCCTCGGACTTGGACAAGGCGAGAATCCTGGAAGTCCTGCAAAAATACTTTTCCAAGATTCCCACGGAGAAAAAGGCCGAAGCTGGAGCTCAGGTCGTGCGGGAGCGTCCTCCGGCCGGTGCCGAGAAAGAGATCTTTGTCGAAAAAGATACCAAGCAGACAATGGTTTCTGTCTGCTTTCCCCTGCCCCAGGTCTCGGCCGAGAATTTCCTGCTTGCCTCCCTGGTTGAAAACCTCTTGGGCAAAGGCATCGGTTCCAGGCTCTGGCCGCTCAGGGCCAAAGAAAAACTCGCCTATTCAGTCAACGCCCAGGCCTTGCTGATGAAAAAAGGGGGCCTGCTCGAGGCCTACCTGGAAACCGACGCCAAGAAAAGAGAATCGGCCAGAGAAGCCTTGTGGAAAACCGTCACCTCACTTTACGAACAGGGGATCACCGAGGACGAACTGGCCATGACCAAGGCGAACGCCAAAGGCGATTTTCTGAGGGAGAATGAGACTAAGGAGGGCCGGATCGGCAACATGATCGCCTTCGAAGGCCTGGGTCTCGGATATGATTTCTTGAACCGTTTTATTGACGAGCTGGATGCCGTAAAGTTGGATCAGGTCAACGCCTTTATCAAGGAGTACCTCAAGCCCGAGAAGGCGATCCTCGTCTTCGTCGGCAAAAAGAGTTAGCCGGCCCGGCTCAGAAAGGAAGGACCCTCGACCGTCTGACTTGGCTCGGTCCCGCCCCGGAAAGCAATTGGACCTCGAACCATGCTTTTATGGATTTTGGCATGGCCTTTTCCATCCCGGATCCTCCCCGGCCTCCGCCCCTCATTCCACCTCTGCCCCTCATTCCACCACCACCCATCCCCCCGCCCGTGCCGCCCCCGCGAGGCCTTCCACTTCCTCCCATTTCTCCTTGATGGCGCTCCCGGTTTTCTCCCGACTCCGGCTTTCCAGTCTCAAAGCCTATTCCGATAGTCGTCCCCGGATTCACCCCGACGGCGAGTGGCTGGCTTCCTGATTCCACGAGAGGAATCTTGAGTTCGTACATAAAAGACTCCTCCGAAAAGTCGACCCGGACTTCGAGTCCTTTCTCCTGCGCTTGTTCCAGGGTCATTTTTTCCGGATATCCGGCTCTTATGACTTCTAACTCGGTGCCGGAATCGGGGGTGGTATTCTCCTTCGTACCTCCCTGCTCGTCCGGCGCTTTTCGACCAGATCGGTCTGGACGTGGCCTTCCCAAAGGGTACCTCAACCCCAGGGTCTTTTTATCCCCGCCTGCCGGGTCGAACCACACCGTCAGGCCTTGGCTCAGGCCTCGACCGGGGGCTTCATTCTTTCCCAGAACCAGAGCGACATAGAGGTTTTTCTGGTCGTTCAAAAAACCGACCGACAAGTTTTCTTTTTCATCGAAGGCCAGGTGTCCGGCCCAGTCATCGGCTTTGCCGTCGATGACGATTTCTCGCTCCGGGGCATGGCTCTTGACCAGATAAATCATTCCGCCGCAGGCTTGTGCCGCCAGAAGAGTGATCACTGCCAAAAAAAACGAATATGGGCTTTTAATCATTTCTCGAAACATAAAGTCCCTCCCATTCATTCAGATAGGCAACGGCGATTTGAGAGGCGGCCGACGCATTTTTTTGCCCCGCCTCGCTCCTCCGGCCTCGGCCAGCGCAAGGAATACAGAAATCAGCAATTCTTCGTAGCCTCGGCTCACCCGATGGACAATTTCTTCCTTCTCATGTCCTCTGGGCTGGATAATCCGAAATCGAACATAGTCATCCCCTGCCAGCGTCATTGTTTCGTGGGTGCTTCGGACAATGATATCCTCCTCCCGGCCGGAGCTTTTCGTGACCTTCACGACGAGCTCATCTTCGTCGAGTTGACGTCTTTTGCTGCACTTCATGCTGTTCTCCTCTCTGAAGCGCCTCTCCGGAGTATCAAACCCGCTCCTTGCCCTTACTCGTAATAGAACGTTCGCCTTTGTCGATTCGTTGCGCTCAAACACCGACAGTTTTTTCTCAACCGGCTCCGTTAGGCGGAGAGGAGCGGACCTCAACAATTCATCTCGGGCATCTTTGTATTAGACACTGGCCATGCCAAAACCTTTGTTCCCTGGTCTAGGCGAACTGATAAGCAAAGAATTGGAAGCCGGCCGGCCAAGAAAATGGGATGAGGGCGAAGTTTAGAAACCTACACTGGACCGGTTCTTTATAGTTTTTCGAGTTTATTCAGCTCGTCCCATTCTTTGTCGACTTCTTTCTGGATCTCCTCGAGCATCCAGGCGTTTTCCTCTTTGAAGAGATGGCGGAAGCGGCCCTGGGGTTTGAGCCAGTCAATCACGGGCTTTTTCTCTTTGGGCCGGTAGCTGATCTTGTACTTTCCGTTTTCGACTTCGTAGAGGGGCCAGACGCAGGTCTCGAGCGCCGTCTGGGCCAGGCGGACACCCATGGAAGCCTCGTATTTCCATTCCGTCGGGCAGAGGCACATCACGTTCAGGAAGGCCGGCCCGTCGACCTCGAAAGCCTTCTGCGCCTTGGTATAGAGATCCTGCCAGCGGGCCGGGCTCGCCTGGGCGACGTAGGGAATGTTGTGGGCGACCATGATCTTGCTCAGGTCCTTCCGGTGCTGCAGTTTTCCCGGGCTCTTCTCCCCGGCCGGCGCGGTGGTCGCCGAAGCGCCCATCGGTGTGGCCGCCGACCGCTGGCCGCCCGTATTGGCATAACAATTGTTGTCGTAGCAGACATAGACGAACTGGTGCCCGCGCTCGACCGCTCCGGAAAGAGCCTGGAGGCCGATGTCGTAGGTTCCGCCGTCGCCGCCCGTGGCCAGGAACTTGATCTTCTTGTCCTTGGGGATCTTGCCCTTGTTCTTCAGGGCTTTGAACATCGCCTCGACGCCGGCGATGGTCGCGGCGGCGTTCTCGAAGGCGCTGTGGACCCAGGTGCAATTCCAGGCCGTCCTGGGAAAGATCGTGGTGCAGACTTCGAGGCAGCCCGTCGCGTTGGAGACGATGATCGGATCATCAGTCGCCCTCAGGACGACTTTGAAGATGAGCGGAATTCCGCAGCCGAGGCACATGCCGTGCCCGGCGACCAATTTATCTTCCTGGTGGGTTAAGTCTTTGAGTTTTGGCATGGCCATGGTCGTTCTCCTTTTCTACTCTCTCAGGTTGAGATAGCCGCATATCTCTTCCACTTTTCCTGTCTCGGCTATCCGGGCGAGCTTGGAAGCGACTTCCTTGAAGTGTTCCACCTTGATATCGCGACCGCCCAGGCCATAGACATAATTCACCATCTTGGGCCGCTTCTCATAATCATAAAGGGCCGAGCGGATCTCGGTGAAAAGAGGGGCTCCGAAGGCGCCGGGCGCAGAGGACCGGTCGAGGACCGCGACCGCTTTGAGCTTCTTCAGGGCCTCGGCGATTTTCTGATTGGGGAACGGCCGGAAGATCCTGGGCTTGAGAAGTCCGATCCTCAACCCTTCCTTCCGGAGATCGTCGACCGCGTCCTTGCACGTTCCGGCCGCGGAGCTCATGACCACGATGGCGATCTCGGCGTCGTCAAGCTTGTATTCTTCGAAGAAGCCGTATTCGCGGCCGAAGGTGCGGCCGAACTCTTTCGCGACCGCCTCGATGACCTTGGGGGAATTCTCGATGCCTTCGATCTGGCTTCGCTTGTGCTCGAAATAATAGTCTGTGAAATCGATCGGGCCGACCGTGAGCTTACGGCTTGTGTCGAGGAGCGGAAAGACGGGCACGTATTCGCCGATGAATTTCTTGACCGCGTCATCATCCTCGACCTGGATGACCTCGACCGAATGGCTGACGATAAAGCCGTCGAGGCCGACGAACACCGGCGTCCGGACATCCATATGTTCGGCGATCCGGAAGGCCTGGATGAAATTGTCATAGGCCTCCTGGCAGTTCTCGGAGTAGATCTGGATCCAGCCCGAGTCCCTCGCCCCCATGGTGTCGCTGTGGTCGCCGTGGATGTTGATCGGAGCGCTCAGGGCCCGGTTGGCGATCGCGGCGACAATGGGCAGTCTCAGGCCGGCAGCGATATAGAGCATCTCCCACATCAGGGCCAGTCCCTGGGAGGCCGTGGCCGTCATGACTCTTCCCCCGGCCGAGGCCGCGCCGATGCACACGCTCATGGCGCTATGCTCGCTCTCGGGGCAGACGAACTCTCCGGTGATCAAGCCGTCTGCCTTGAACTGGGCGATACTCTCCACGATGGCGGTCGATGGTGTGATCGGATAAGCCGCGATCACATCCGGGTCGATCTGCCGGGCCGCCTCGGCGATCGTCTGATTTCCGTTCAAGGGCTTGAGCGCTTTCATTTTTTCCTCCCTTCGGCGAGCTTGATTTCCTCTTTGACCATGACGATCGCCTTCTCCTTGGGCGGACATTCTACGGAGCAGATGCCGCAGCCGGTGCAATAATCGTAGTTGAACCCGACCATTTTCTCTCCAGCCAGGCGGACGGCGAAATGAGGACAAAAGAGCCAGCAAAAGAGACACTGGATGCAGTTTTTCTCGATGAATTCAGGCTTTTTGCCGGAACGCCAGGTGCCGGTCAAATTGGAGACGGAATTCCCGGCTTTGAGATTGATGGTCCCGATGGTTAATTCTTTCCAGGTTTCTTTTTTCATCCTTCCTTGACCTCCCTGATAGCCCGGTCGATCGTGCGCAGGTTCATCTCCACGACCTCCGGCCTCAGTTTTTTGGCCAGAGAGAGCTTGATGTTTTCTTTGAACTTGTCGAGCTCCATCAGGCCGGTCACCTTGACCAGAGCCGCGACCATGGGCACGTTGGGGATGGCTTTTCCCAGTTCGGCAGCCGCGATCGCATAAGCGTCCAGAGCGTAGATCTTCCTGTTTCCGAGAGAGAGTCTCTCCCTGATAAGCTCGATTTCAAAGGTCGTGTTCATGAGGAAGACCGCGTCATCTTTGGCGCCTTCACTGATGTCCACCAGCCCCAGCAGGCTGGGGTCGGTGACGACCACGATGTCGGGATAATAAACTTGACTATGAGTGCGAATCGGCTTCTGGCTGATCCGGTTAAAAGCCAGAATCGGGGCGCCGCGCTTCTCGGCGCCGAATTCCGGGAAAGCCTGGACATACTTTCCTTTCTCCGTCGACAGGACGTCGGCCAGTGTCACGGCGGCCGTGACGACACCCTGTCCGGCCCGGCCGTGCCAGCGAATTTCGATCGTTTCTTTCATTGGACCTCCTTTCTAGGTCTCCTTCAGCGGTGGCTGCAAGTCGTTTTGGCGCACTGAAGTCTCGAAAGCAATATTTTGACCGCGGCTCCGAAGCTACTCTTTTAGCTCGGTCCTTCCTTCCAGGGCCTTCTTGATCGTCACCTGATCGGCGAAGTCGATGTCCGACCCAACAGGCAGGCCCATGGCCAGCCTGGTCATCCTGATCCCGAATTTTTTCAGGACTCTCAAAAGATAGAGGGCCGTGGCCTCGCCTTCGACGGTGGGGTTGGTGGCCAGGATGATCTCCGCAAAGCGACCTTTCTCGATCCTCTGGATGAGCTTATCCAGCCTGAGTTCGTCGGGCCCCACTCCTTTGAGCGGCGAGAGCGTCCCCAGAAGCACATGATAGCGGCCGTGATAGATCCCCGTCTTCTCGATCGAGGAGATATTGAACGGCTCTTCAACGATGCAGAGCTGGTCATCGCTCCGGTTCGAATCCGAACATATCTGACAGGGGTTGACGTGGGTGATGTTGTTGCAGATCGAACAGTAAAAGATTTTTCTCTTGGCGTCTCTGATCGACTCGGCCAGGCGGTCGGCTTCTTCCTGAGGGAGCGCGAGGAGATAAAAAGCGATCCTCTGGGCCGTCTTGGACCCGATCCCGGGGATCTTTCTGAGCTCGTCGATCAGGCTGCCGAGGGGCTGGGCATATTCAAACATCAAAATAGCCCTGGAATTTTCAAACCCGCCCCCAATCCTCCCAGCTTCTGCGACAGCTGTTCGTCCACCTTGGTGCTGGCGTCATTGAAGGCGGCTATGATCAAGTCCTGGAGCATGCCGATATCGTCTTTGTTGACCACCTCGGGGTCGATCCGCAGGGAGATGAGATTCTTCTGGCCGTCGAGGACCAGGGTCACCATGCCGCCGCCGCTGTTGCCTTCGATTCTCAGCTCAGCAAGCTCCCCCTGCAATCTTTCCTGCATCTCTTTGGCCGTCTTCAGCATCTTCTGCAGATCACCGATTCCTTTCATCTCCCCTCTCCTTGTTCTTATTCCGTCTTATTGCCCCTCTTGATCGGTTGGACCGACAGCACCTGCGCCTTGAAGGTGTTCATGAAATGCTGGACGGTCGGGTCTTTCAGGGCCGATTCGATCTCTCTTTCCCTCCTGCCTCTCTCTTCAACGTCGGGGGCGGACAATTTGACCTCGATCTTTTTTCCCATGACCTGGGCGGCCGCTTTTTCCAGCCATTTGAGTTCTTTCTGGATCATGTCCAAGTAGAACTTCTTGCCGCTTTCGAAAAAGATCTCCAGGGTATCCCCTTTGAATTCGTGGGAGGAAGACTGCCCGACGACGGCGGCCAGGGCCGCCTTCTCCTTCTGGAGCTCCTCCATGATCCTGGCAAAAGTATTCACCGGGGTGGTCTTCTTTTCGGTCGTGAGCGAGCCCGATCCGTCCGGCGCCTGGGACCTTGACCGGGAGGAGGCCTCGGGGTCGGACCGCGCCTTATCCCATGGCCCGGCTTGCGCGGGCGCAAGGGGTCTTTTGGAAGGCGCTGGCTCTCCGCCGCCCCCCTTTTGTATCTCCCGCATCTCCCGGACGAGATCCTTCAGGGGGGTGATTTTCCTGTAGTGGCAAAGTTTGACCAGGAGCGTTTCCAGGTAGATCTGCGGGTGGGAGGAATACCGGAGGTCCTGCTCGCCCTGCTGAAGAGCCAGGAGATAACGGAGGAGGTCTTCGGGGCCGACCTTTTGAGCCTCCATTTTGAGGCGCGCGAGATCCTCTGAATCGAGGGGCAGCAGGTCTTCGGGTTTGTCGAGCGACGCGACCAGGAGGAGTCCCCGAAAATGCTGGATCAGCTCCTTATAAAAATACCGAAGGTCGTACCCGTTGGCGATGACTTTTTCGACCAGGGCGAAGACCTGGTCCGGCTTCTCCTCAAAAATGGCGCCGGAGAACTCGAACAAAAGGTCCCGGCTGATGATCCCCAGGATCTCCTTCAGATCGTCATCATTGATGACCTCGCCGCAGAAGGCCACGGCCTGGTCCAGCAGGCTCTGGGCGTCGCGCAGGCTTCCCTCGGCCGCTACGGCGATCAGGTTCAGGCCATAGGGAGAGATGGTGATCTTCTCTTTCTGGGTGATGTCGAGCAGGTGATTGATGGTCTCTTTCTGGGAAATCTTTTTGAACTCGAAGTGCTGGCAGCGGGAAACGATGGTCGGCGGGACCTTGTGGAATTCCGTTGTGGCGAAGATGAAGACCGTGCTCGGCGGAGGCTCTTCGAGGGTCTTGAGGAGGGCGTTGAAGGCCTCCTTGGTCAGCATGTGGACCTCGTCGATGATGACGACTTTGTAGCGGCTGTGGATGGGCTTGTATTTCACGCCTTCGCGGAGGGTCCGGATCTCCTCGATTCCCCGGTTCGAGGCCCCGTCGATCTCGAGGACGTCGATCGAGCGGTCTTCACTGATGGACTCGCAGGACTCGCATTTATTGCACGGCGTCGGGGTCGGGCCGTGCTGGCAGTTCAGAGCTTTGGCCAGGATCCGCGCCGCCGTCGTCTTCCCCACGCCGCGCATGCCCGAGAACAGATAGGCCTGGGCGATCCGGTTCATTTTGATGGCGTTCTGGAGGGTCTGGACGACCGGCTTCTGGCCGATCATCTCCTCAAAGGTCTTAGGCCGGTATTTCCTGGCAAAAATTAAATAGGACATGGCAAAAGGTTATGATCAAGGCTCGATAAGGAAGTGTCGTTCCTTTCTTATGTAAACGATATCTTAGCACAATTTCTCGAGAAATCAAACGGCAAATTCATAACAAATGCTCCGCTTGATGTTGACACTAAATTTCAGCGTGTGTTAGCCTAGGCCTCATGATCAGGAGGTGGTCGGCATGTTAACCGCCAAAGGAGTTCTTTTTATCGCTCTTGGTGTATTGAGTGTGGTCTATTTCATCTACTGGATTGTGCTGGCCAGGAAAGCAGCAGATTTCAAAGAGACGGAAGGCGGAGCCCCGGGTCGGAAGCGATGGCCCAACTTGACCGACGGGGCCATCGGGTTCGTCGCGAATTTTTTCGACGCTCTAGGAATCGGGTCGTTTGCCACGACCACTTCCGTTTTCAAGCTTCGCAAAATGGTGCCCGACCGCCTTATCCCTGGCACTTTGAACGCAGGCCACGCCTTTCCCACCATCGCCCAGGCCTTCATCTTTATGGCCATCGTCCAAGTGGACATAAAGACCCTGATTCTCATGATCATCGCTTCGGTTTTAGGGGCATGGCTTGGTGCGGGAGTCGTGGCTGCTTGGCCGAAGCGTAAAGTGCAGATCGGGATGGGATTGGCCCTCCTCGCCGCTGCCTCACTGATGTTGATGACCCAGCTCAAACTCTTTCCCAGGGGAGGCGACACTTTGAGCCTGGAACAAACGCGTCTGGTGGTGGGAATCGTTGGGAATTTTGTTCTGGGGGCCCTGATGACGCTGGGAATCGGACTCTATGCGCCGTGCATGATCCTGGTCAGCCTCTTGGGAATGAACCCCAAAGCCGCATTTCCCATCATGATGGGATCGTGCGCCTTCCTGATGCCCATCGGAGGCCTTCGCTTCATTCGAAAGGGCAGCTACAGTCTTCGTCACGCCATAGGGTTGGCTTTGGGCGGCGTGCCCGGGGTCTTGTTAGCGGCTTTCATTGTCAAATCGCTGCCATTGACGGCCATCCGCTGGCTTGTCGTTGTGGTTGTCGTCTATACGGCGACAATGATGCTCCGCTCGGCCTTGGGCGATTCGCAAAGACGGATTGTTCCAGAGGAAGTCGAATAGTCTGAGGCGCCCCAAGGATGAATAAACAGAGAAGCCTCCTTGAGATTCAAATTGCGGTCTTACTCTTCGGGCTGGCGGGCCTGTTCGGAAAATGGCTGCCGTTGCCTCCGACGCTCATCGTGCTGGGCCGGGTCTTTTTTGCCAGTCTGACTCTGGCTCTTCTTCTCGGATTGACCAAGCAACGCCTGAGAATCAGCCCCAGGACGGATTACGTCATTTTCGCGGTCATGGGGGCCATCCTGGCCCTGCACTGGGTCGTCTTCTTCAAATCGATCCAGGTCTCGACCGTCGCCGTGGGGCTTCTTTCCTACTCGAGTTTCCCCGTTTTCACGGCCTTCCTGGAACCTCTCATCCTCCGGGAGTCTCTAGAGAAGATCAATATCGTCTTTGCCTTCATATGTATTGGGGGAGTTTTCCTGATCGTCCCGCGCTTCGCCCTCTCCAATGTCGTCCTCCAGGGCGTTCTCTGGGGGCTGGCGGCCGGGCTGAGCTTCTCCGTATTGACAATCATGAACAGAAGATTTTCCCAGAAATACTCGAGCCTGGCCGTCGCTTTTTTCCAGGATTTTTTTGCGACTCTGATCCTTGTGCCTTTCTTCTTCGGCCGCCGATCGGCGCTCAGCGCCCGCGTCATCCTCCTTTTGATCATTCTCGGCGTCCTGTGCACGGCCGGTTCCCATACGCTCTTCATCCAGGGCATGAAGCGGATCAAGGCCCAAACAGCCAGCCTGATCAGCTCCCTGGAGCCTGTCTACGGGATTGTCTTTGCCTATCTTTTTTTGAGAGAGGTGCCTTCCTTCCGGACGGTTGTCGGAGGGACCGTTATTCTGGGAGCGATTATTATTGTTTCGCTGCGGGCCGCCGGAGGGGGGAGCAGCTGAAAAAGCATCAGGAAAACGGGACCGCAGCGCGGCCGCGACTAACTTAGTTTCGGCTTTGCTGAAAGAGCTATCCTAACATCCAGCCTCGATCCGGATCTCTCGACGATCCCGAATTTCTTGCTGTAATCCAGGAAAACTAGCCCCCTCTCCCCTTTCTCCAGGATTTTTATGTACGCGTCCAAATTGGCCAGGAGGTTTTGAAGGGCCGCCGAGGCCGAAGCCTCGTCCGGATAATTGATGACAAACCTGGTTGAGATTCCCATGCTTTTATCTTGATAGTCCGCTGCCAGGGCGAAGATCTTGCCCCCGAGTTTGAAGACATCTCCCTGGCCAAAAGTGAAGATCGACTCCAAGGCGTAGGGTCCCCGGATGAGCCGCTCAGAGCCCTTGACCCTGCCCTCCTGCGGAAACTGATCGAAACTCACAGACGTCTTTTCATGAGGGATCGCCTGGAGCATTCCACGGGCCAAGCCGACCATGGCGGGAAGCAGTGAATCACCGCCGTCCATATTATTGATGTGGATGAAAGAGCGGCCTTTGAGAATCGTGAACTGCGTCTTGTCGCCGGAATTCCGGTCCGGGATTCCCTCGACGGGCGTCTCAAGGCCGCATTTCATAAGGTAGATTCCAAGGGCTGAATCCGGGCTCTCCATCTGATAGACTTCCAACACGAGTTCGGAAGCCCCGTTTTTGTAGCTTTGGACCAACAGCTTGTCAAACCCGAACTCGAGGAAGATCTCCGCCCCTCCATCGATATAGTCGAAAAGATCTCCTCTTCCGAACTCCTTTGCCGGCTCCGATTTTGCCCAGCCGGGAACGAGGCCATCGGGAGGAAGCACGGTTTGTGAGGTCAAGATGAGCCGGGCGGCAAAGAGCACAAAGCATAAAACGATGATCTTCCTCAGCATGGCCAATCCTTCAGGGGTTTTAGACCTAGACCTTGATATGCTGCATCTTGGCAGGATCGGTGACGCCGATACCAAGCTTTTCCGCGTAGTGGAGGTAGTCGGTGAACCTGGGATGTTCATTGACCTTGATGCCCATGCTCTTCCGTTTGGCCACGATGGCCTGGTGGCAGACCATGTCCAGGGCGAAAGCGTCGGTGGCGAAGTAGAGGGTGTTGAGCCAGTAGGCGAATTTTCCTTCATATTCCGGGCCGCCTTCGTATTGGCCCCGCAGCCCATCGGTGAGATTCAAGACCAGTTTGTCGCGGATTGGGGAAAAAGCCATGACCTCGGTATTGACATTAAAGACCAGCGGCTTGTGCAGCCTGTTGGTATTGCAGACCGCTCCGTAGCCGAGGTTCTTGGTGGCCATGGAAATCCCGTTCCCCGTATTCTTAAATACCGGGACGTTGATGATTTTGGTCAATTTCTTGGTCAGAAGTTTTCCGAAATAAGAATATTTACCGTTAAAGACATGCTGGTTGAGGTAGGCATTGTCTTTGGGCCCTTCGATATCGGCCCAGTAATAGACTTCTTTGTCAAAATTGTCGGCGCTCACGTGGCTGCCGTCCGGCTTCAACCAGTGGCTGTTGTCAGTGGACTTCCCCATGGCGGCGGCCTCATCCATGGTCTGAAGGCCCTCGATTCCGATTCCCGGGTACTGCTCCGGCGTGAAACCGGCATCCTTGAGCATAAAGTCAAAACGGTCCCAGATAATGACGTTCCGCTTGGGGAGTCCACCCTGGACGAGCCAAGTGATGATTGCGCTTACCACCTCGTGATGGGTGCTTATTGTCGCCGGTCCGACCGGGTTGACTTTGATCCCGACGATATCGTCTCGGCTGAAAAACAAACCGAAGCTGTCTTTGGCGCTCTTTCCCGTCAACCGGGTTAGGCCTTTTTCGAACATCGCGGACACGACTTCGGCGACAGGCTTATCATTTTTTGTGGCCGCCGCGTCCTGGACTTCGACAACCTGGCCGGGGAAAAGGCCCGGAAGCGAATGCTTGGTCCTGGGGACTTTGAAGGCGTCCGATACATTGGTTTTGGGTATTGCCGCCGCGACGGGGGGTTTCTCGTCCTGGGCGACCAAGGATCGGTTGCTGAGTAATAAGCCGATGCTCGCGGCCCCGCCTATCTTCATGAAATCACGGCGGTCGAGACCTCTCGGAGACGTCATCGAGCGATAACCTTTCTCTTTCATCCTGTTTCTCCTTCGGCATACTCTAGCGGATTCCGGGAGTTTCTTCAACAAGATCCTTGGCTCAACCCGGCGCGTTTGCTCATCTCACTAGACGCCGAATGGAAATGAGGCATGAGCGGCAAGAAAACGAAGAGGGGGCCCTGTGGTTCAGAGCACAGGGAAGTTTCTTTATGGAATCTTTCGGATAGGACGAAGAAGCCTCAGTCCTTTTTTATTTTCTTCTTTTTGACCTGCTCTTCGTCTTTCTTCTGCCTCGCCTTGAGATTTTGTTTCTCCACTTCGTGGCTTTTCTTGAGTTCGGACAGCCTTCGCTTCGTAATCCTTTTTAACCTTTTCTTTTTCGACGGGGTTGCGGACCTGCTTTTCTTGCTGCGAGACCTTACGACGGAGGTCATTGATCTCTTCAGCCTGTGATTTTTCGAGGAGCTTCTGTTCCTGGATCTGTCTTTCCCGGACTGCGGATTCTTCCTCTTTGGGCATTCTTTGCCTGAGAGGTTCCCAGATCTTGACGGGAGCCAGCTTTTCGCGAGCCTCATCCTTGTTCAGGTAGACCTGCGGCTTGGCGGCTTCATTTCTCCGGATTTTCGGTCGGTAGAGCTGGACGGCGCCGCCTTCGACCCGGGCCCGTCCCGGCCGCGTCGCATCCCTGAGTTCATACCTGGAAATGGTCCGATGTGTGATTCTTCGGACCTCGTCAAGACCTATTCCCTCGTTGATGACTCGGTCGTTGCGCACATATATCCTGTTGTGAATCTGGGTATAGTTGATGATCGTGATGCTGCGTTCGAAGGGAAGGACATAGTCCGCGATGTCCGGCTCTGCGAAATAGCGCCCTTCGATAAAGACCCAACAATTCCCCGGTATGTCGAAAGGAAGGGAGGATATTCCCACGCCGGCTTCAAATTCAACCCCAGGAGGAAGCGGAGCCCAACCCAGATAAAGGTCGCTGGACCTCCAGCAAACCCAGGACGGTCCCCAAGTCGCGCCGGGGACCCAATACCAGCCTATGTCATCGTCCCAACCCCAGCGGCCGTAATGAAAGGGAATCCAACCCCACTCATATTCTGAATCCCAGGTCCAGCCATAATCGGTCCAGAACCAGTGGCCGTGGGTGTACGGGCGCCAACGGTAACCCATGTGCCTTGGGACCCAACAGTAGCCGTAGGGGCTGTAATTGACCCAATCTCCATAGGGGGATAGATACTGGTAAAAGTAGGAAGTATCGACATCGGAAAAACTCTCTTGTGGGCTGCGGGAGGATGGGCCCTCGGGACTGGAATAGCCTCCCTCTCTCGAGGGGACATACATAACACAGCTCGCACTCACCAATAAAATAAGGCAAATCAGCCACCAGTATTTTCTCATCTTGAGCTCCTAGCGGGAGAGAGACGAATCGCCCCCTCCCCTAAAAAGTATACATCAATTTTCTTGATCTTGGGATGTCGGCCGAGCTCAGGTCCGGGGCTAAGATTTTTGGGCTCTCTTGAATACGGACTTGATCCGCTTGAAGGCCCAGTTGAGGTCCCGCTCCCTGATGATCAGCGGCGGGGCGAAGCGGATGACGTTCTCGTGGGTCTCCTTGCAGAGCAACCCTTCCTTCATTAACTCTTCGCAAAACCGCCTGGCGCCGCCGGCTTCGGGCTTGAGTTCGATGCCGATCAGAAGTCCCCGGCCCCGGATTTCTTTGATGTGCTTGCTCTTGATGGTCCTCAATTTGTCGAGGAAATATTTGCCCTGGACAACGGCGTTGTCGATCAAGTTTTCGTCAGCAAAGATCTTGAGGGCCTCTCGAGCGATGGCGCAGGCGACCGGATTCCCCCCAAACGTCGAGCCGTGCTCCCCAGCCTTGAAGACTTCGAGAATTTCGCGCGGCGCCAGGACGACCGAGATCGGATAGGCACCGCCTCCGAGCGACTTGCCCAAGATGACAACGTCCGCTCTTACGCCCTCGTGGTCGCAGGCAAAGAGCTTCCCTGTCCTGCCGAGACCGGTCTGGATCTCGTCCGCCATGAAGAGGACATTGTTCTGCTCGCACAGTTCCTTGGCCTTCTTGAGGTAGCCGTCGGGAGGAATGAGGATGCCGGATTCAGCCTGGATGGGTTCGACCAGGAAGGCGGCCGTGTTCGGTGTGATGGCCGTCCGGAGAGACTCAATATCGCCGAAGGGAACTATCTTGAATCCCGGTGTAAACGGGCCATAATCATTGCGGTAGAGGGGCTCGGTCGAGAAGCTGATGATGGTGACCGACCGGCCGTGAAAATTGTTGGTGCAGGCGATGATTTCGGCCTGGTCCTGGGGGATCCCCTTTTTCTGGTAGCCCCATTTGCGGGCCAGTTTGATCGCCGTCTCGATGCCTTCCGTGCCCGAATTCATCGGCAGGACCATCGTATAACCCGTCAGGTCACAGAGCTCTTTAGCGAGCAGCGGCCACTGGTCATTCCGGAAAGCCCGGGAGGTCAAGGTCAGCAGCTTGGCCTGCTTCTGGACGATCTTGACGATCCGCGGGTGGCAATGTCCATGGTTGACGGCGGAGTAGGCACTCAGGAAATCCAGGTATTTTTTGCCCTCAACATCCCACATCCAAATGCCCTTGGCCCGGGCGACGACAACATCGAGAGGATGATAGTTGTGTGCCCCATAGAAGTCTTCGAGAAGGATCAGATCTTTGCTGTCCATGATGTTACTCCTTTTGAAAACGGGTCATCGCTTGCTTTTCAGGATTGATGAGCCGCATTCGCCTCGTCTGGCGGAGAGGGCGGGATTCGAACCCGCGGTACGCCTTTCGACGCACACACGCTTTCCAAGCGTGCTCCTTAAGCCACTCGGACACCTCTCCAGCAGTTCGCACGGCTTGTTCTTGACCGAACACTTAAGGTATCAAAAAAAAGGGACAAGGTCAATTTCATCCGTCCCCGTACTCGTGCCCCGTACACCCTCTGAATTTTCTGAAATGGGCCGAATTCTAAGAGAACGCGGGCCATGGCCGTTGTCTGATCCGCCCTACCCGTGCCCCGAAATCCGCACTCGGTTCCCCGCGCAAAAGGTTATTTCTTCTTGGCCGTAAACGTCCCGTTCGGCTGGTGGAAGACGACCTCGGTAACAGCTCCCGACGAGTCGAGCTTGAATTCTGCGCTGTATCCCGACATGCCCTTGAGGTTGAACTCGGTTCCTTTGTAGGGGACGAGTTCATACTCGGGCTGGCCGGTGGGAGCCAAAATAAGTGTCTTCTCCCCTTTCAAGAAGACCTTGACGATGGCCCCGGATAATTCATATTCGCCGACAAACTTCTCGAGGAAACTCTTTTCCATCATCGATTTTTCGGCAGCTCGAGTGAAAACAATATCTTTGACCGCGGGTTCAAGCTGCACCGCTAGGCTGGCGATATTTCCCTTTAAATCGGTCGTGAAGGAGATTTTCTGCTTCAGTTCCATCCCGTAAAGATCACCGTTCATCTGAAAAATGTCATAGTGATAGTGGTTCAGAGGAGCCTCCAGGGAATTGTACTTCGCCTTCAGGGCATCGCCCGCCTTGATTATGGAAAAAATGCCATAGGCGGGGTTTTCATAGTCGCCGGCATAATCGTCGAGAGGATGAGAGGGCTTTGTATTAAGCTTGCGGTCCTTGTCCTCTTCTTTTTTCTGCTTCTCCGCCTCCGCTTTTGCTTTGTTCATCTGCTCGCGGATGCGCGTGTTCCAGGGGACCTCGTTGAGGCCCAGGAGGCGATCGCAGATATTGTAAAGGACGATGCTGGGAAGAGCGGTCCCGTTCATGTTCGTCAGGATGACGACGCCGAAATTGTCGCGCGGCATCAACGAGACCATGGCGCTGAAGCCGTCGATGCCCCCGCCGTGCTCGAGCAGGAGATGTCCTCGGTAAGCTGCGATCAGCCAGCCCATACCGTAGCTCGGATACAGGACTTCATCGTACTGGATCGGCTGCTGGACGACCATCTGGGGCATGTGAATCTGGGCTATCGAAGCCTCGGAGACGATCTGCTTGTCCCCGAATTTTCCTTTATTGAGGTTAAGAAGAACCCAATTGGCCATGTCCAAGACGTTGGAGTTGATCGACCCCGCCGGTCCGATGGAGTCGATATTCCGGAAGGGAATTTCCTCAACTTTATCTTTTATCTCCGCGTATGGGAGGGCAAAATCCGGCGTTTTTTGGGATGCGGTTACCGAAAAGTTGCTTTCTTTCATTCCCAGCGGTTCCAGGATCCTGGTGCGGGTGAAATCCTCCCAACTCATGCCCGCGGCCTGGCCGACCAGAAGGCCCGCGGTCATGAACATCAAATTCTGGTATTGCCAGACAGCACGGAATTCTTTATTCGGCTCGAGATACTGGAGGCGGTCAAAAAGCTCTTGGCGGGTGTATGGAGATCCCAGCCAAATCACGTCGTGTCTGGGCAAACCGGAGCGGTGGCAGAGGAGGTCGCGTGGAGTCATGTGCTCGGTGGCGACGATGTCAAAGAGTTTGAAAGTGGGCAGGTAGGTCCTGACCGGCTTATCGAAATCGACTTTTCCTTCGTCCACCAGGATTCCCATGTCGGCCGCGGTGAAGGCCTTGCTGCATGAGCCGATGGCAAAGAGCGTGTGGGGAGTGACCTTGAGTCCCTGCTTGACGTTGCGGAATCCGAATCCCTGAGCATAGAGGACTTTCCCATCCTTGACGATGGAAACGGCCATGCCCGGCACTTTCCACTCCGCCACGAGTTTGGTGAGATATTCGTCAAACCCCTTGAGGTTGACCTTTTTCTCGTCTTTGGGAGCAGAGAAAACAGGGCAGAACAAGAAAGTGATAAGGACAAGAAGAGAGACCAGCCTGACCGCGGTTTTTTTCATGAAATTTCCTCCCATTTATGAAGTTTGATTTTAAGGCATTTCATCCCGAGAGGCAACAGGTAAGTTGAACCCGGAAGCATTTCTTTTTCTGTGATAAAGGGGCTTTGGAAAGGGCTTTGCTCCCCAAGCTCCGATCGGCGGCCCGAGAGCCCCGTCTTTCTCGGCTCTTCCGGGCCAAGGCTCCAGTAATTTTAATCTTTTGTGTAGTGTCCTAGTTCATCAAAGGTACCGAGAGGAGCAAGTCCTTGAAAACGAACGTAGGCAGTTTTTCTTTTGCTAGTCAAATCGCCGTACTCTTTAGCCAACCCATCCAAGTCAGCATTTTTACTTTGGATTGCTCTTTTATAGGCCCTAAGATTATCTAGCTCTTTTCCTGAAAAATCTGCAATTTCAAGCATCTTACTCATAAGTGCTGCATCATTTTTGATTAAAGAAGATAGTCTTGCAGCCGCTTTTGTATTAAGTTCGATAAGAGCATGGCCGGCTTTACTTTCTAAGTCATCGGTCTTATTCAAGTCAAGATTCGACGCCAAAACAGGTGCAGAAAAATCTGAAATTTCTTTATCATATTTTTCGTAGGAAGCCAAAAACTCTGTAAGTGCTTTAATATCGTTATTATGCATACGATAAAAAAAGGAAAAGACACTCACTATCACTATGATGACAAGAACAAGCACCACCTTGTATTTTTTGATAATTTCCATATTCATAAATTTATTTTACTAAATCTTCTATCGGAACGCCCAACGCTTTGGTGATCTTAGCGACCGTTTGCACACTTGGCCTGACGACAACATTACTCTCAATCTTGGTAAGGGCAGTGTGCTTTACGCCGGATTTTCTCACTAAATCATCTTGGGTCAAGCCGAGCTTTGCCCGCGCAGCCGGCGAGCCAACTCTTTCATTTCCCAACTGGCGGAGAGGGCGGGATTCGAACCCGCGATTCCGATTGCTCAGAATAACGGTTTTCGAGACCGTCGCCTTCAACCACTCGGCCACCTCTCCGCGCTCTCGAAACGTCCATCGTAAGGCGTAAACCGCAAAATGTAAAGGGTATTTTCAGGCGTCAGGCCGTGGCGGCTTGGGATTTTTTGTTTCGGCCTCTTTTATTTTTAAAGAAGTCCTTTAAGGCCCGGGCACAATCCTCTGCGCGCACGCCGCTCTTGATCTCAGGGCGGTGGTTCATTTTTGCCCACGGAAACCTCATGACCGATCCAACCGCGCCCGCCTTGGGGTCAAAGGCGGCGAAGACAAGCTTCTTGACACGGGCCTGGACAAGAGCTCCCAGGCACATCGGGCAAGGCTCGAGAGTGACGAATAACTCGCAATCCGGCAGGCGGTAGTTCTTCCGTTTCGAGCAAGCCCGGCGGATGGCCTGGATCTCTGCATGGGCCGTGGGGTCGGCGCGCTTAACGGAGCTGTTATGGCCCCGGCTCAAAATCTTGCCGCCGCAAACAATCACGGCTCCGACAGGGACCTCTCCTTCTAGGGCTGCCTTTTGAGCTTCGGCCAGAGCCTTGCCCATAAAGTACTCATCAGTCTTCATGCCTTAAAATCGCTCCAGGCGATGATTTTAGCGTTGTTCTCCTTAATTAGCAACCCTCCGAAAAATCGCGACGCGGGACACGTGACACGTAAGATGTGAACAACTTAAGACCAAAAAGCCGAGACGCATGAATAATCACTTTGAGAATGGCAAAGAATCTATCATTTTACGTTTCGCGAGATATATTATAAGGTAATTCCTTGTTTGCCATGATATGAGGAGCTGAAAATGGAAAAACTGGAATGCATATTTTGTCAAAAGCGATTTCCCCTGGATATCTTCTTTCCTTTTTGCCCGACCTGTCACACACCTTTGCTTTGCTCTTATCAAGCGGGCAGGAGAAAGCGCTTTCATTTTGACAAATCCTTGCCCCTGGAAAGATTCCGGGACTTCTTACCCCTGAATAAGATCGATCCCAAACTCAGTCTGGGCGAGGGCGATACTCCCCTCGTTCGCTTGAGTAAGATAGGCGGAAAGCTCGGCCTCCCTCCCCTCTGGGCAAAAAACGAGGCCCTCAACCCGAGCTTCAGCTTCAAAGACAGGGGGACGGCTGTCGCGATCCAGAAGGCGGTTTCCTTGGGCGTAAAGAAGATCGGCACCGTCTCGACCGGCAACATGGCAGCCTCCACGGCCGCATACGGGGCCCGAGCCGGTCTGGAGACCTTCGTGCTCCTCAAGGAGGGAACGAGCGTCTCCAGCCTGCTCAGCGCCGGGATTTATGGACCCCGGCTGATCGCAGTGAAGGGAGATTACGGCGAGCTTTTTCGGATGAGTTTTTCGCTCGGACGAAAAACGGGCATCTATTTCATGAATTCCATCGACCCGTTCAGGATTGAAGGGTACAAGCTGACCGGCTTCGAGGTCTTCGAACAACTCGAGAACCGGTCGCCCAGTTTTGTATTTGTGCCTTTGAGCGCCGGCGGTCATCTCCTCGGGATCATGAGGTCGTTTGATGACCTTCGGGAGGCCGGTCTGATTCACGATTATCCGGTCATCGTGGGGGTTCAGGCCGTGGGTTGTGCTCCTCTGGCGCGGGCATTCGCGTCAGGAAAATCAAGTTATGATCGACTTTCCAGGGCCCGGACCATCGCGCATGCCATCTCCAACCCTGCTCCCGCTGCCGGCAACCTAGTCCTCAAATGGATCCGGGAGCGGGACGGCCTGATCTTGGCTGTCTCTGATAGAGAGATGCTCGCTGCCCAAAAAATGCTGGCCCAGGAGGAGGGCATTTTCTGCCAGCCCGAGTCGGCGACATCCCTGGCCGCAGTTCTTAAGTTCCGGGACAGGCTCTCGCTCAAAAAACAGGACCGGATCGTCCTCATCATCACGGGGAGCGGTCTCAAGTCTCTGAAGCCGCTGGAATCTCAGAAGATCAGGATCCTGCAGACGGACCTCGATAATCTGGAAGATAAAATCACAGCATAAACGGTAAGGAGTGAGGTAGTGAGCCGATAAGTAAAACTCTTTGCCCTCGGACACCTACAAAAAAATGGTTTTGAGGCGTTCCATTGAAATATTGCTTCCGCTCAAGACGAGAGCCACCTTCTTGGCCTTGAGGCGGCTTTTGATCTTGAGGGCCGCGGCGAGCGGGGCAGCGCCCGCCTCTTCGACCAGGTTTCTGACCGTTTCCAGGTAAAGCAGTATCGCTTGGACCATCTCTTCTTCGCTGACCAGGACAAAGTCATTTAGAAAATCCCACAGGATCTCCTGGGTCAGGACGTAGCCGATCTTGGTCGCCAATCCCTCCGCCGCGGTCTCCATCTTGTCCTGAACGATCTCCTTCTTTTTCCAGCTCAGATAGGCGGCGGGGGCCATGGCCGCTTGAACGCCGACGACCTGGACCTGCGGGTTCAGCGCCTCTTTCACCAGGCAGCAGCCTGAAGCGCCGCTCCCCCCTCCCACCGGCACGATGAGAAAATCCAGGGACGGACAGTCCTCGAAGATTTCCAGGGCATAGGTCGCCACGCCGGCGATCAGATGGGGCTCGTTGGCCGGATGGATGAAGCGGATTCGTTTCTCTCCGGCCAGCTTTTCCGCATAATCCCTGGAGTCGTCGAAGATCGTCCCAAAAAAGATGATCTCCGCGCCCAGGCTCTTGATCGCCTTGACCTTGACCGGGTTGGACTTCTCGGGCATGCAAATTGTGACCGGGACGCCGAACAGCCGGCCGGCGTAGGCAATGGACAGGGCATGATTTCCGGTCGAGGCGGTGATCACTCCGCGTTCTCGCTCTTCCCGGCTCAGATGAGAGAAAAGGTTGATCCCTCCCCTAGCCTTGAAAGAGCAATTGGGCAAATGGTTTTCGTGTTTGACATAGACCTTGGCTTCGAGAAGCTGGCTGAGCTGGGGATAATAGTAGAGGGGCGTCCTGGGGAGATGAGGCCTGATGATGCTTCTCGCTTCCAGGACGTCCTTGAGGACCGGCCGTTCGTATTTCATAGGTGCTCCTTGCTGCTCTCCTTGCAACAACGTTTTATTTTAGAAACTCGACAAGCTTGTCCCGATTGGGAAAAAGCGCGGGAGTGCCGCCGGTATGGAAGAAGACGATCTTGTCCTTCTTTGAGAAATAGCCTTTCTTGACCAGGTCGATCAGTCCGACCATGGCCTTGCCCGTGTAGACCGGATCGAGCACAATCCCCTCTTTCTGAAAGACCAGGCGCACAGCCTCGGCAACCGGCTTGTTGACGATCCCATAACCATCCTGGAGATATTCATCCATGACCCGGATATCCTCATTCCCGATGGGGAGTTTAAGACGGAGCGCCTTGACCGTCCCTCGGGCGATCGCGAGGACCTCCCGGCCGAAGCTTTCCTTATCGTCAGAGACGCTGATCCCGATAACCCGGCAATCCTCTTTCAGTGCCTTGGCTCCTACCAACAGCCCTGCCTGGGTCCCACCCGAGCCAGAGCTATGAATGACATGGGTCACGTCGACGCCCAGCGCGCTGGCTTGTTCCAGCATCTCGGCAAAGGCAGCGACATAGCTGATCGCGCCCAGGGGCAATTTCATATCTCCTCCGGGGCTTGATCCCCCCAGAGGCGCGACATAGGCCTTGTGGCCCCACTCCTTGACCTCGTTGACGACTTCTTCCACGATTTCCGCCGCATACTCGGCCGAAACCACTTTCCCCTTCTCCGCTTCCCTTATCCGGATGTCCGCTCCCAGAATAAAATCTAGAAGCAGGTTCCCGTCGAGACCGGGTCCGAGGTCATAGGATTTGAACAAAATCAGGATCGGCCTCAGCCCGAACCGGCGCGCGGCGGCGGCAGTCTGCATGCACCAATTCGACTGTAAACTGGCCCAGGTAACGATGACCTCGGCCTTTTTGTTGAGGGCGTCCTGGATGATGTATTCGAGCTTACGGGACTTGTTGCCACCGAAGGCCAGGCCCGTCAGGTCGTCCCGCTTGATGTAGATCTCGGGCCCTCCCAGCTCCGCGGTCAGGTTTTCCAGTTTATTGAACGGCGTCGGCAGGTGAATGAACGCCTTTTTGGGAAATTCCGCAACCCGTTTTTTGATTTCCTTGATCGAACAAACGGACATCATTCCCTCCACGGCTAAGGTATCAAAAAACAGGACCCAAATCAAAAAGAATAGGGCTTTCAGCCTTTTTTATTTTTTGGGCAGGATAATTCCGTGCCCGAAAGGATACAATCCGGGGAGAGAAACAGGCAGCCTCCCTCGCATGTCGATCTCGCCGAAAATGGCCTTGGCTGCGATGTCCTGGGTCTGGGGGGTATTGCGGTAGAGGCAGATATAGGCAGCGACCTCGGGGAAGTTCCTCAAAAAATATGGGCTGCCGAAGGAAATGACAACGACGGGCTTCGGTCCCTCGGCGAATTGTTTGATCAGGCGGACGTGATGCAGGTCCAGGTCGACGCTCCCTTTGCTTGCGCGCAAGGTCGAGAACAGGGCAAAGACGATGGCCTCCGAGCCCATGGTCCTCCCGGCAGCATCCTCGAGCGACTCCTTTCCGGTGTCGGCATCTGCGTAGGAGACCTGGGCCTCGGGACATCGCTTTTTGACCGCTTCGACAAAAGCACGCCCGGCAAAATAATCACCCGAGTCGCTGCTCAAGGAGAATACGGCAATTTTGCTTCCCGGCCGGAGAGGGACCGCATTTCCTTCGTTTTGGACCAGGGTGGCCGCGCTCTCAAAGGCCGAGTATGCTTGGGCGAGACTCGCCTTGGTTGACACTATCGTCGTTAGGGCCTCTTCGTCGACAAGCTTGCGGCGATGGAGCCCCAGTCGGGCCTTTGCTTCGAGGATCCTTTTGACCGAATCGTTGATTCTGGACGGCGGGATCTTTCCCGACCTCGCTGCCTCGACCAGGAACTGGACGACCCGGGCAGGGTCGGGAGGAAGAAGGACAATGTCCACCCCGGCCAGGATGGACTTGAGGGCGGCCTCTTCCGATGAATAAGCATTGGTGATGCCCCCCATACGCATGGCGTCCGTGACCAGCAGGCCCTTGAATCCGAGCTCCTTTCGGAGCAGGTCCGTCATAATCGGAAAGGACAGCGTGGCCGGAAGGTTCGGGGTCGGGTCAAGCGCCGGCACATAGAGGTGCGCGGTCATGACCGCCTGCACTCCGGCCTCGATCGCCCGTTTGAAGGTCAGAAGTTCCACCTGGTCGAGCCGGCTTCGCTCGGCCTGGATGGTGGGAAGGAGAGTGTGTGAATCCTCGGAGGTGTCTCCGTGGCCGGGAAAATGTTTGGCCGTCGCGATCAGGCCGTTCTCCTGACACCCCCGGATGAAGGAGATCGCCAGCCGGCTGACCATCTCCGGGTCCTCGCCGATGGAGCGGGTGTTGATGATCGGATTGTCCGGGTTGATATTGACGTCGACCACAGGGGCATAGGTCATATGAACCCCCATGGCCCTTGCTTCGACCGCCGTCGTTTTGCCCATTTGGTAGGCCAGCTCGTCGGAATCGGCGGCCCCGATGGCCATGAGAGGCGGGAACAAGGTGGCCCCGGAGACCTGGTTTCCGAGCCCTCTCTCGAGGTCCGAGCTGATGAGAAGTGGTATTCTGGCCAAGCTCTGCAAGCTGTTCGTCAGATGGGCGGTTTCATAAGCAGTTCCGCCGAAAAGGATGAGCCCTCCGATCTTATAGTTGACGATGAGAGAGCGAAGCTCCGCCAGGTCATCACTGTCTCGATTATAAAAATTGCCCGAGAACTGCCAGGCGACCATCTGGCCGATTTTCTCCTCGAGGGTCATCTTTTTGAGCGTTCTGGCAACCCATTCATCCTGGGATCGGTCAGATGCCGGATTCAGGCTGTAGGCCTCGAGTCCAAAGCCGAAAGAAAGGGCCAGCGAAAGGACGGCGATAACGCTTTTTGGGTTTATCATCGAACGAACAAAACTCCTTTTACTCTATGCGTGGCCCCCTAAGGTCAGCTCACGGCATTTATTTATCATAATTGACCAGAGAGAAAACGTCGACCTCCGGATGGGCCTTTTTGATGTTTTCGGTGCCTTTGAGGAAACTGAGTTCCACGACGGCGCCGAACCCTACAACTTTGCCTCTGAGCTTTTTGACGAGGTCGATCGCGCTGATGGAAGAAGAGCCCGTGGCGATGAGGTCATCGATGATCAGGACCCGCTGCCCGGGTTTGACCGCGTCCTCGTGCATCTCGAAATGTTCGACGGCGTATTCGTTGGGAGCGCGGACGCTCACGGTTTTTCGAGGCAGCTTTCCGATCTTGCGAATGACGGTCATCCCCAGCCTCAGCTCCCGAGCCAGGGCGGCGGCGAAAACAAAGCCACGGGACTCGATGCCGACAATGATCTCAGGATTCTTCTTTTTTGCCCAGGCCGCGAGTGCGTCGATGACATAATTGAAAGAGACTGCGTCCTGGACAAGCGGGGTGATGTCCTTAAACCCTACGCCCGGTTTGGGGAAATCTTTGACCTCCCAGATTTTTTCTTTGAGATCGACCTTCATCCTTTCTTCCTTTCCGATCCGAGTTGTCCTCATTTAAGAGCAAAAAGCAAACGTTGTCAAATGATAGCGACTCGTACCCCGTACCTCGTGCCCCGTAGCCTCGAATGGCAGGTGAGCCATGAGCACATTTGATAAGCATAGATGAGTGGATTGACAAGGCAAAGAATTCTTCGTCTGAAGAAGACGTTGCACGGTGTACGGAGGCGTGGTGTACGAACGTAGAGATTCCGAGATTCGGCCTGGACGAAACAAATCCAAATCTGCTAAACTGGCTGACGATGTCAACAAGCTCCCCTATCGATTGGACTCTTTGCCTTATCGCCGACTCGGACGCGATTGGACCAAGAAATATCTCGGATGTCATAGAGCAGGCCGTTGCCGGGGGAGTCACTCTGGTTCAGCTGCGGGCCAAAGCCTGGAGCGCGCGGGAGTTCGTGGAGACTGGCAAGGTGGTTTCCAGGCTCTTAAAAAAAAGGAAAATTCCTCTGATCATCAACGACCGGCTCGACGTCGCCTTAGCCTGCCAAGCCCCGGGGGTGCACATCGGACAGGAGGACATTCCCCTGACCGATGTCAGAAGAATCATGGGTGCGGAAGGGATCATCGGGGTATCTGTTTCGACCGAGCAGGAAGCTCGGGATGCCGAAAAAAATGGTGCGAGCTACGTCGGCGCTGGTCCCGTTTTCGCTACTCTATCCAAAGACACCCCAATTCCGGCACTGGGGCCGAAGGGGCTTCTGGAAATCAGAAGAGCCGTCAAAATTCCCGTCCTGGCGGTGGGCGGAATCAATGCCCAAAACGCTGCCGCTGTCATGGAAACCGGGGTCGCCGGGGTTGCCGTCATCTCGGCCCTGCTGGGCCGGTCAGATGTAAGACAGGCCGCCTGGGAATTGAGACAGGCAATCGTTTAGGGTCCGAAGATCAAAAGCTGATCTGGATTTTCCGCTCGTCCTCTATCCCGATTTCGATGCAGACCCGGATGCCCTCCAACGGGAAGCCCAACTTTTCAGCCCACTCGACGATGACCACCCCTTCATCCAGGAAGTCCTCCAACCCAAGGTCTGCGATTTCGCTCCCATCCTGGAGGCGAAAGAGATCGATATGAAAAATCGGGCATTTGCCCTGATACACGTTGACCAATGTGTAGGATGGACTGCAGACCTGGGTGTGGTCCTGGCAACCCAGCCCCGCCGCGATCCCCTTGGCAAAGATCGTTTTCCCGGCACCCAGCTCACCGGTTAAGAGGACAACTTCTTTGCCTTTGAATCCGCGAGCCAGTTCCGCGGCCAGGCGAAACGTTTCCGCCTCAGAATGGGTCGTCTTCTGCTCGACCCGGCGTCTTGGTGCCGTCCCGGGGTTCATCTCTCTCCCATCTCTTTGAGCGCCCGGGGAAGAGCATTGATGATGTTTCCGGCCGTGATGAATTTCTCTCCCAATTGCGCGGCGGCGAGGTCGCCGGCCAGGCCATGAACATAGACGGCGGCCAGGATTGCGCCCGGGAGATCTTTTTCCTGGATGATCTCCGAGGCGATCATACCGCTCAGGACGTCACCCGAGCCGGCCGTGGCCATGCCGGGGTTCCCCGTGGGGTTGATAAAGACGTGCCCGTCCGGGGTCGCGATGAGCGTGCGGTACCCTTTGAGGACCAGGAAGACGCCGTGTTTTTTTGAAAAAGCCGGGGCGAGCTCGAGCCTCTGGTCGAGGACCTCCTCGATCGAGACGCGGAGCAGCCGGGCGAATTCTCCGGGATGCGGCGTGAGGATGGCCGGCCCAGAAAGAAAACGGAGAAGGTCGGGCTTCGCGGACAGGTTGTTCAGCCCGTCGGCGTCGATCACGACCGGGATTTTGATCCGAGGAATGAGCTTGAGCAAAAATTGCACCGTCGAGGGATGGGTGGAGATCCCCGGGCCGATCATCAGGGCGTCCTTGTCTTTCAGGAGGTCAAGGACGCGGGGCAGCGCTTCTTCCGAGATCGTTTTTTCCGGAGTCTCGGCGAGCGGCTCGGTCATCAACTCGGGCATAGAGCGGGCAACGATGGGCAGGCAGCTCGCGGGCGTGCCCACGGTCACGAGCCCGGCGCCCATCTTCAAGGCAGATTTTCCGGCCATGGCCGCGGCCCCGGTCTTGCCCAAAGAGCCCGAGATGATGAGGAGATGACCGTAGCTTCCCTTATGGCTGTCGCGCTTTCTTTTGCGAAAATAAGGCCGGAGAGTTTCTTTTTCGATAAGCTCGAGCTTCAAACGTTCATCCGCGAAAAGGGAGCGCGGAATGCTGATGTCGGCGATCACGAGCTCGCCCACGCACTCCTCGGCGGGCGGGAAGACGTGCGCCACCTTGGGTGCCGCCAAAGCGACCGTCAGATCCGCTTTGACACACGGGCCTATCAGCCGGAAAGTATCGGAAGAAAGCCCAGAGGGGATATCGATCGAGACCTTGAATGCCTTTGCTGCGTTGATATCGTTGATCGCGGCCGCATAAAGACCCTCGGCGGCCTGGACCAGGCCCGTCCCGAAAATAGCGTCGATAATAACGGTGGCTTTTGACAGTCTGGTCCTGCCTCCCCGCCATTCCCTCGCCGACCTGATCTCCTTTATCTTGATTCCGATTCTTTCTGCTACGTGGAGGTTCAGGGCGGCGTCTCCCCTGACGTCTTCTTTAGAGGACAGGAGCAGAACCTCAGGCGCACAACCCAGGTTAAAGAGATGGCGAGCTACGACCAGCCCGTCTCCGCCGTTATTCCCCTTCCCTGCGACGACGATGATCTTTTCCTGATCGAGGGCGGACAACCTGGTCTGCATAGCCTTGACGATCTGAAGGCCGGCATTTTCCATCAACACGGGCCCCGGAATCCCGATTTCTTCGATCGTCTTCCTGTCAATTTCTTTCATCTGGCTCGAGGTCAGGACTTTCATTGACGCACCTCACACATTCTGTTCCTGGCTAAAAGCTCACAGCTCATCGTCAGAATGTGAGACATGCATAATCAGGCTATCGATCATTAATGGCCCTATTTTTGAGGAATTTTAACACAAAAACAGCAAATCGTTAACTTAATCCGTGAAACGTAAACCGGGAAGTGGGCCACTTTGCCCCCCGCTCGGATCGGCGGCCTGAGAGTCCCGTCTTTCTCGGCTCTTTCGGGCCAAGGCTCTAACACAACCACGCTCGAAAAAGATGGGGCCCCGCGACGGCGCTCCCCCGTTCGTGCTCGCAAAAAATCTTTCCTCTTGTATTCCCAGATTTTTTGCTGCGGGCGGGGGGCCCCCACGCCTGCTCCCCATCCTCTATGAGACTGATCTGGGACGGGGAACGGGAAACGGAAGACGAGAAGCTCTTATTTCCGGATGCCTTAACGGGGAACGGAGCACGGGTACGGGGTACGTTTGTCACTTCCTTGAAGAAAAGCGCGATTTGTGTTAGGTTTATTTACATCCCTAATCGCAAAAAGAGCGGAGGTGTTTAGATGAGCATCAAGATAGGTATTAACGGATTTGGCCGGATCGGCCGGAACCTTCTTCGGGCCTCCTATCAAGATCCGGAATTGGAGTTCGTCGCCGTCAATGACATCACCGACGCCAAAACCCTGGCCCATCTTCTCAAATACGACTCAGTCCTGGGCGTCTTTAAGGGTGACGTCAAAGCCGTCGAAGACGCCATCATTGTGAGCGGAAAGAAAATCAAAGTGCTGGCCGAGAAGGAAGTCGCCAACCTGCCCTGGAAAAACCTGGGTGTGAGCGTGGTCATTGAATCCACCGGCAAATGGACCAAGAGGCCTGATGTGATCAAACACATCGAGCAGGCCGGCGCCAAAAAAGTCATCGTCTCCGCCCCCGCCACCGACCCGGACATCACCCTCGTGCTCGGAGTCAACGAAGGCATGTACGATCCCGCCAAGCATCATGTCCTGTCCAATGCCTCCTGCACCACCAACTGTCTGGCGCCCGTCACCAAAGTCCTCCATCAGGAATTCGGCGTCGAAAAGGCCTTTATGACGACCATCCACTCCTACACAAATGATCAAAAGATTCTGGACGCTCCCCACAAGGACCTGCGCCGGGCCCGGGCCGCCGCAGTCTCCCAGATCCCCACGACCACGGGCGCGGCCAAAGCCGTGGGTCTGGTCATGCCGGAGCTCAAGGGCAAAATCGACGGCATTGCCATCCGCGTCCCGACGCCCAATGTCTCCCTCGTCGACTTGGTGGCCGTGCTCAAAAAGAAGGCCACCGAAAAAGAGATCAATGAGGCCTACCGGAAAGCCGCTGCCGGCAAGCTCAAGGATATCCTCGAATATACCGAGGAACCGTTGGTCTCGGTTGATTTTATGTCCAACCCCCACTCGGCTATTGTGGACGGGTTGTCGACCAAGGTGATCGATGAGAACCTGGTCAAGGTGCTGGCCTGGTACGACAATGAATGGGGATACTCTTGCCGGCTTCGCGACCTGGTTAAGTACATCTCCAAGTGACCAGAGGCTTCTATGAAGTTCATCGAAGACCTGGATTATCGAGGCAAAAGAGTTTTTCTCCGGGTGGACTTCAACGTCCCGATCAAAGAGAGCGGCGAGATTCGGGATGACACCCGGATCAGGGCGGCTCTGCCGACGATCAATTATCTGCTCTCGCACAAGGCCAAGCTCGTGGTGGCCTCCCATCTCGGCCGGCCCAAGGGCAAGTTCGATCCCAAAGCGAGTCTGGCTCCGGTCGCGAAGAGACTCGGAGAGCTGCTTGCGGCCCCGGTCGGGCTGGCGCCGGGTGTCGTTGGCGAGGACGTAGAAAGGCTCAAGGAGGGCCTCGGAGCAGGCCAGATCCTTCTCCTCGAGAACGTCCGCTTCGATCCCGGCGAGACGGCCGATGACCCTGCCTTTTCAGAGCAGCTGGCCAAGGGAATCGATTGCTACGTCAACGACGCTTTCGGATCCTGCCACCGGGCTCACGCATCCGTGGTCGGCATCGCCCACTTCGTTCGGGAGAAGGCCGCCGGCTACCTCCTTATGAAGGAAGTCGAGTACCTGACCAAAGCGATCCATTCCCCTCTCAAGCCTTACGTGGCCATTCTCGGCGGGGTCAAAGTCTCGGACAAGATCCCGGTTCTTGAGAACCTGATCAATAAGGCAGACCAGCTTCTCATCGGTGGAGCCATGGCCTACACTTTTTTCAAAGCCCAGGGACTGGGCGTTGGAAAATCTCTGGTCGAGGATGACAAATTGGAGACCGCCCGATCCATCATGAGAAAGGCCAAGGATCGGGAGGTGGCCTTTTTCCTCCCTTGCGACCACGTTCTGGCCCGGGCCATCGACAGCGCCGAAGGGATGGAAACGGTCGACAAGTTTCCCTTTCCTTCTGATTTGATGGCCGTGGATATCGGGCCCAGGTCCATCGCGGAATATTCCCGGGTCATCGCCGGAGCCAAAACAATCTTCTGGAACGGTCCGATGGGAGTTTTCGAAGCGGATTTTTTCGCCCGGGGAACGATCAAGATCGCCCAGGCTGTGGCCGCATCCTCGGCCGATTTCGATCGTGGGCGGGGGGGATTCGGTGGCCGCCCTCTACAAAGCCGGAGTGGCCGACAAGATCAGCCACATCTCAACCGGCGGCGGCGCGAGTCTCGAATTCTTGGCCTACGAGACGCTGCCTGGGATCGAGGCCCTCAAATAAAGAGAGGAGCAAGATGAAAGACCGTCTCCCGTTTATTGCCGGAAACTGGAAAATGAACCTGACCATTCCCGAAGCAAAGGATCTGGCCTCCTCGATCGCAGCGGCTAGCATCGACCTGCCAGAGGCTGAGCTGGTGATCATTCCTCCCTTCACGTCTCTGAGCGAGGTCCGGAAGACGATCGCCAGTAGCTCGGTCCAGTTGGGCGCCCAGGATCTTTTCTGGGAGGATCAGGGAGCTTTTACGGGCGAGATCTCGGCTCCCATGCTCAAGAATGCTGGCTGCCAATATGTGGTCGTCGGACACTCAGAGCGCCGCCAGTATTTCGGCGAAACGGATCTCGCGGTCAACAAAAAGATATCGGCCGCCCTGAAACAAGGACTTTTCCCGATTGTCTGTGTCGGGGAGACGCTGCAGGAGCGGGAGCGGAACGAGACCATGGCCAAGGTGGCACTCCAGCTGCGGGACGGGTTCGCCGGCCTTGACGGGGACGCATTGGCAAAGGTCATTGTGGCCTATGAGCCCATCTGGGCCATCGGCACGGGAAAGACCGCCACTCCCGGACAGGCCGAGGAAGTGCACGCTTTCATCAGAGGAGAGCTTTCAAAAAAGTATGGAAATCCGGTCGCCGCGTGTGCTATAATCCTCTACGGAGGTTCAGTCAAGCCCTCCAATGCATATATTCTTTGCCTGGAAAAGAATATAGATGGATTCTTGGTAGGAGGAGCTTCGCTGGAAGCTTCTTCCTTTATCCAAATCTCTAGAGAAGCGATTAAAGCTTATAAGGAACGGAATTGAGCGCTCTGATTACAATCGTCCACGTGATCATCTGTTTTGTCCTGATCGTGGCTGTTCTTCTCCAGTCGGGAAAGGCGGCTGATCTGGCCGGAGCCTTTGGCGGCGTCGGCAGCCAAACGGCGTTTGGACCGCGCGGCTCCGCGACCATTCTTTCCAAGGTCACCACGATCTGTGCCATCCTGTTCATGTTCACTTCGCTCGGGTTGTGGGTGCTTTCGGCCAAAGAAACCAAGTCCGTGCTCAAGGGAACAAAGGAAGTTCCCGCGGCAACTGAGCCCCAAAAAAAAGCGCCCCAGCCCGAAGAGAAAAAACCCGCTCCCCAGGAGAAGCAGCCGGCCGCCGGTGAGACCAAGAAAGAAACCAAGAAATAACTCTCGAACCAACCTTGCTCATAACGCCGAAGTGGTGGAATTGGTAGACACGCTAGCTTGAGGGGCTAGTTCCTGGTAATCGGGAGTAGGGGTTCGAGTCCCCTCTTCGGCACTCCCTCCTCTCGATCACGGGGGTAAACAAGATCTGGCGGAAAATGGCAACCCTAAACGGCGTAACGGTTTTCTTCGTATTAGAATTAAACCGGACGAAGCTGGAAACTCGGCTCGGGGAGGCTCCCCATGAAAAATAAATGTTTGGGACAAAAGATCGCAGGCCTGATGCTGTTTTTCCTTCCGCTGACCCTCATCCCTCAGACAACGCCTCAATCCCCGCCTGCCCAGCCGGTTGAGGTCCCGGTCCGGGTGACTTCAGCCGGCCAACCCGTGGATAACCTGACCCTTGAGGATTTTGAAATCACCGAGGACGGCAAACTCCAAAGGCTCGATGCCCTTTACTTGGTTAAAGGGACCAACCTGGCCAGAACTCAGGGCGGAACCTCTTTTCCTGTTAACCTCTCCAGGCACTATTACCTTCTTTTCCAGACCAATGAGTATGACCCCAAGCTGGCTGAAACGGTCGACTACCTCTTTCAAAATTGCCTGCTCCCCGAGGATTCCATGACCTTGATGACGCCGATGAAGCCCTACAACCTTGCCCCCGACGCTCTCAAGTCCAGGCCCAAAGAAAAACTCTCCAAAGATATGCAGAGCCTGCTCAAGAAGGACATCCAACAAGGAGGTGGCGAATACCGGGACATCATCAAAGACCTGAAGAAGTTGGTCAAGGTGATTTCGGCCGGAGGACGGACGGCCGGGGAATCGGAAATGGAAACGGACTCCACCACGAGCCAGCTCGGCCTGGAGATGACCCTGGACAGCTACAAAACGACGCTCGTCAAGCTCGAAAACCTCCGCCTGGTCGACGGCCAGAAGTTTTTGAATTTCTCCCGAGCCTTGAGAAAGTTGCCCGGCCAGAAGGTTGTCTTTCTTTTTTATCAGAGGGAATTCCGGCCGGAGATAAGCTCGGCGGTTTTGAATACGATGATGAGCATGTATCAGGATGATCCCAATGTCGAGGGCGACCTGATGGAACTTTTCCAGTTCTACTCGAGAAAACCAAACTTCGACGTCAGCCGGATCAGACAGGCCTTGGCGGACGCCTCGATCTGCTTCAACCTGATTTTTATGAACAAGGAGTCTCAGTATTATTTTGGCATGACCATGCGGGAGCAGTCGGAAGACCTTTTCCGGGCGTTCTCAGATATGGCCCAGGCGACCGGCGGGATGGTTGACAATTCGCCCAACCCGGCAGCCGCGTTCAAAAAGGCCGCCGATACACTGCAGACATATTATCTTCTTTATTACACTCCCCAAGAGTCGAACCGGGACGGCGGTTTCAGGAATATCAAGGTCACGGTCAAGAATAAGGACTACGCCGTAGCCCACCGGTTAGGGTATTTTATGTCAGACTCGCTGCCCAAAAGCTGAAATCGGCCTCGCTCATAGCTCCTGACGTGCGACCGCGTTCGGTCGTTTTATAAAAAATAACAAACGTAGGCACCCCTTGGATTCCCAGCCGGGAAGCCAGCTCGCCGTGAATTTCGGCGTTGAGCTTGAGGACCATGATCTCCCCCGCCCGCCTCATCGCCAGCCCTTCCACGATGGGTTGCATGACCTGGCAGGCCACGCAAGTGCTGGTATAAAGTTCGATCATAATAGGCAGCCGGCCGGAATTGAGCAGGCTGTAAACCTTTTCCGGCGAAGGCTCGAGGACCTTGCCCGGGATCGGCAGAGGTGTTCGGCAGCGGCCGCAGACGACAACTCGGCCCACGGAATCCATGGGATAATTGTTCGTCGTCCCACACTCCAGGCAGCTCACTTTGACTTTTTCACTCAACTCGCTATCCTCCCTTCTATTTGTCTTTCTTTGGAAAAGGAGGAACCGGAGGGATGGCTCGCTCTCTGGTCTTGAGCTCGTCGAGAATGACTTCGATCGCCTTGTTGAGCTGCTCATCAATTCCCGCATACTCCTTGGCAGGATCATTGTCGACAAAAATGTCCGGTTCCACTCCGCGCCCTTCGATAACCCAGTCCTTGCCATCCGCGCTGTAAGGCGCGAATTCTGGCTTGAAGAGTTGTCCTCCGTCCACTAGGGGCAAGGGCCCACGAATCCCGACGACACCGCCCCAGGTCCTCTTACCGATAAGCTTGCCGAGGTTCATTTTCTTGAAGCGATAGGGGAAAATGTCACCGTCGGAGGCTGAGAATTCGTTCATCAGACAAACCTTTGGCCCCAGAAACGCAGTGGCCGGGTCGGGATTGGGCGCTCCGTTGCGGGCCACTTCGAAAAAGATCATCTCTTTGAGCAGGCGATCTATGATCATCGGCGAGACGTTCCCGCCTCCGTTGCCGCGGACGTCGATGATCAGGGCCTTCTTGCGGAGCTGGGGGAAGAAATGTTTCACAAATTCGTTCAGTCCGGCCGTCCCCATGTCGGGGAGATGGATATAGCCCACGGCGCCGTTCGTGGCCTTCTCGACTTTCCGCATATTATCCTCGACCCAGGAATAATAGTAGAGGGAGTTTTCGGTCTCAATCGGGACGACCACAACCTCGCGGCTCCCTTTGTCATCGGGAGTGGCATTTACCCTTAACGTGACTTGCTTCCCCACGGTGTTATAGAGCGCTTCGTTCACGTCCGCCATTTGGTTGGTGGCCTTTCCGTTGATGGCGATCAAGTATTCCCCGTCTCTGATGTTGACTCCGAGCTCGGTGAGCGGTGAGCGTAGCGTGTTGTCCCAATTCTGGCCGTTGAGGATCTTGACGATCTTGTAGTAACCGGATTTCGGGTCGCGCTCGAATTGAGCGCCCAGCATTCCCAGCTTCACTTTGGTGACCTTCGGCAGGTCTCCCCCACCGACGTAGGTATGGCCAGAGCTGAGCTCGCCGATCAACTCGCCGATGACATAGGTCAGATCGGCTCGGTGAACGACCGCCTCGGCCAGGGGTTCGTAGCGTTTTTTCATCCCCTCCCAATCGAGCTCCGTGCATGTTGGGGGCGTAGAAGAAATCCTTCATCTGGCGCCAGCACTCATCGTAGATCTGTTTCCATTCCTGCTTCAAATCGAGGGCCATCTCCATGTTCGAGAGGTCGAGCTTGGTCTCGATCTTGACCGGGGCCTTGGGCAGATCGATGATGCCAAAGGACTTGTCCTTAAGGACAAGCATTTTTTTGCCGTCGGCCGAGATCTCGTATCCTTGGATTTCGCCCAGATCGGTTTCTTTCCTCTCCGCAAGGTCGTAGAGCTTGAGCGAAGGGGCCTTATCCTTGTCTGCCATCTTCATATAGTAAACCGAGTCTCCGACCGGCACGATGTGCCAGTAATTGGCGACTTCTATGGGCAGGCCGATAATTCTATCTTTTATCCCGTCGAGGTCGATCTTGGTCGTCTCTTCTTTTTTGGGGGTCTTTGCCTCGGCCGCTTTCTTGGCCTCGCCAGCGGAGGCGGCCTCGGCCTTCGCAGGTTTCTCCTCTTTTTTGAGCGAGACTTCGTCGCTCTTGGGCGCGAAGGGCGATTTCAGGTCTTTGGCCAGGGTCACCAGATAAACTCTCGCCATCGAGAGATAGGCGTGCTCAAATTCGGTAGAGCTGTAGATCGGGTTGAAGTCCCGGTCGGAAACAAAGAAGAGATACTTTCCGTCCGAGCTGAAGGAGGGATCAGAAGAAGTGTACCAGCCGTCTGTCACCTCATAGCTCTTCTTTGTCTCCAGCGAGAAGAGATAGATTTTCCTCATCATCTCGATCTCGGGCTTCCCGTAGGCTATCCAACGGCTGTCGGGGGACCAGCCGTATTCGCGCATTTCCCAGCGCTCGGCTTTGGCGACTTCGGTGACCTGTTTGGTCGAGATATCGACGTAGCTGAGGCGAAGCATCTTGTCCCCCCAGAGGATTTTCTTCCCGTCAGGAGACCAGGAGATTTCGTACTTATAGGTATCCCCGTTCTGAGTGATCTGCTGCGGCCCGTCGCTCCCATCCTGGCTCATAACGTAGATCTCATCGGTGCCGCTTTTATCCGAGATGAAAGCGATAAGCTTTCCATCGGGCGACCACTTGGAGTTCCTCTCGTGGACACCGGAGGTATTGGTCAGGTTGCGGATATTGCCATACTGGGCGGGGACCGTGAAAATCTCGCCGCGTGCGCCGAACAGGGCACGTTTCCCATCTGGAGCGATTTCCCAGTTTGTGACTTGGTCGGAGACCTTGACGATCTTTGACCGCGCCGAGACCAGGTCTTCGGCGATCGTCACCGGGACTTTGGCCGTCTGTTCGGAGGCGAGGTCAAACTTGAAGATGAATCCCCCGTTCTCGAAGACGATCGCCTTGGGCCCCAGGGACGGAAATTTGATGTCGAACTCGGTGAAATTGGTGAGCTTCCTGGTCTCCTTGGTGCCGAGATCGTAAACGTAGAGGTTCATCTTCTTGTTGTCGTCGCGGTCGGAGAGGAAATAGATCCTGTTTCCGCTCCACATCGGGATAGTATCCAGGGCCGGATTGTTGCTGATGTCTTCGAGTTTTTTGGTTTCGAAGTCGTAAATCCAGATATCGTCGGCCATGCCGCCGCGGTAGCGCTTCCAGGTCCGAAACTCCCGGAAGATGCGATTGTAGGCGAGTTTCTTGTCGTCCGGAGAAAAGGAGCAGAAACCGCCGCGAGGAAGAGGGAGCATCTCTGGCGTGCCGCCATCAACCGAAGCGAGGTAGAGCTGTCCGATGAAGTCGTCCCATTCCCGCATCCGGGAACGGAAGACGATCCGCTTGCTGTCGTGGGTCCAACCCATGACGATGTTGTTGGGGCCCATGCGGTCGGAGATATCGTCACGGCTCAGGGAAGGAGTATAGGTGAGCCGCCTGGGAATTCCTCCTTGGGCGGGGATGACATAAACCTCGCGGTTGCCGTCATATTCCCCGGTAAAGGCGATGAACTTACCGTCCGGAGAGAACCGGGCAAAAGCTTCGTAGCCCTCGTGGCTGGTGAGCCTGCGGGCGACGCCCCCGGCGAGCGGAACGGTGTAGAGGTCGCCGGCATAAGAGAAAACGATCTGATCTTCGGAGACCGCCGGAAATCTGAGCACCCGTGCCTCTGGCTGTTGGGCCAAGGAATTGAGCGAAAGAAGAACGAAAAGGACCACTATTCCCAGAATTCCTTTTGCTTTCATGATGCCTCCAACCGGTAGGTTTATTGTGGATATTATAACATTTTCACGCCGGGAGAAGTAAGGTGGCTCACGACGTTCGGCTTCTAGTTTTCATGAGCAATTCTTTGCGTTTTTTTCCGTCGAACCGTTCGATGGCGTACCTGAGGGTTGTCCTCGGGATCGCGGGTCCGTGACGGAGCAGGAACCTCTCCAGGCGCCCCATGTCCCTCTTCCCGGCCTCACGCAGCAGCCAGCCGGTCGCCTTCTCGATCAGGTCATCGTCCACGGAGAAAAGGCGCGTAGCGATCTCATAGATCGTTGGGAGGTATTCCTCCTTCTTTGAAAGCTTGAGGAAGGACACCGCCGAGGCCCGCTTAACCCAACGGTTCGGGTGCACCGTCCATGTCTTGATCTCCTCGATCAACTCGGGGTATCTCTCGAGCAGCTCGCCCATGACCTCGGGACAGAAGCCGTCCACCGAAGCCCAATTGTTGAGATAGTTCGCGGCGAGCCACTCCTTGACCCTGGAAATAAACTCCTTGGGAAGGTCTCTCTTGTAGCGGATAAGGATAAGGGCGGCGACAGACTTGGCCTCGAGCTCCGGCTCCGGAAAGAGGATGTCACAGAGCCGGATCGCATCCTCCAGGCGCCACTCGGACTTGATTGTCTGATACAATTCGCTGGCGAGGCTGCGGATTTCGGGAGCGGTAAGACCGTAGGACTTTACCTCTTCCTTGAAATATCGCTGAACTTGTCTGGCATGCTCCGGATCGAACTTGCCACGGAGGATGAGGAGAGCTTTTTTGGCCAATTCCTCCGGTTTGATTTTTATTTGCGTCATCTTCGGCCTCTCTGGTTGAAAAGGCAATTCTATAACAAAAAAAGGGGACAGACCACTTTTTTGACCAAGAAAGAGTATTTGAGCTATGACCCATGAGCTATTAACTACGATGTGCTATGAGCTATCAGCGACGCTAAATGAAAAGTGGCTCAGAATCTGGTTGGAAACGAGCAGTTTGCCCTGGGGAATCCTGAGCCTATCTTTCTCGAGGACGATCAGTCCGTCCCTACGAAGCTCGGCGATGGCTTCGGCATAGCGGCTCACGATGTCCACACCGAAACGATGCTTGAACTCTGACAGCTTGATGCCGTCGACCAGCCGCAGGCCGAAAATGATCGCCTCTTTGACGCTATCCGCAGGGCTGAGTTCGACAACTTCGCTCTTCCCCTTCTCTCCTTCGCCTACGGAAAGCTGCCAGGCTTTGAGGTCAGCTTGATTGCACCACCGCTTGTCCCCAAGGTGCGAGCAGGCAGACGGCCCAAGACCCAGAAAGGGTTCATAGCGCCAGTATTTGAGATTGTGGCGGCTTTCTCTCCCAGGACGGGCGAAATTGGAGATTTCGTAGTGGACAAAACCCAAAGCCTTGAGGCCATCGGCCAGTTCGTCATACTCGTCGGCCACTGAATCATCATCGACCGGATTTTTCCGGGCCACGGCTTCAAAGGGCAGGCCTTCCAGGTTCTCGAGAATATAGAGGGAGACATGGTCAGGTTGGAGGTTTCGAATATGCTTCAGGGCCCTTGGGGCGTTCTTTTTATCTTCAAATGGAACACCGATCATGAGGTCAATACTGATGTTGTCAAAAACCCGTCTCAAGGAGTCATAAAAGGCTTCGGCTCCGGCCGAGGTGTAGTCCCGTCCCAGCAGTTTCAGGATCTTGTCATCGAAGGACTGCATCCCCGAGGCTGACCCTGTTGACTCCCGCTTCTTTCCACTTCTTCAAAGCATTGATGCTCGTGATGCCCGGGTTGGCTTCGAGTGTAAATTCCTGAGGGGAGAGTTGGAGATTCTTGTCCAGGCATCTTCTGAGCTCGATAACGCCGAGTGGAACCTAACAGGGAAGGTGTGCCTCCGCCCAAATATATGGTATCGAAGCTCAGGCCCCACGCCGCCATAAGTGAAGCTTCTTTCTCAAGCGTCGATAACCAGGCCTCCGCCAGTCTGGGCTTATAAGGGACGCTGTAGAAATGGCAATAGGGACACTTTCCGCCGCAGAAAGGAAAATGGATATAGAGCCCCGCTACTTGGCTTTTTTCCAATCCTGCATCATCTCCCTGATCTGCCTTATGATCTCCGTTAACGTGGCTTCGACGATTGTCTTCCCCTTTTCTTTGGTGGCCAAAGTTGGGTCGCCCCAGATTCCGCTCGGGCTGTAGGCCCCCTCTCCCTTCGGATCGCGGGTGAGTCCTCTTCGCCCCGGCCGCGGATCATAGTCCTTGACGGCTTTGCTCATCTCCACTTTCTCTGGCGCGATGTAGAGCATCATCGAGGTCTCTGCTTCATCCGCGTGCGAACCACCCGCCTGTTTGAGCAGACCCACAGGCAGTTTTTTATCGACGACTCTTAGATCCAAGTAACGGAGGATTTTCCCCTGGGCTTCCAATTCTTTCCGGGCTTGCTCGAGCGGGCGGATGGTGGAAATCCCGGTATTGAGAACATAGAATTTATTGGGACCGTATCGGCTGATCGAGCCGCAGATGTCCAGGATCGTATTCTTGAATGTCTCTTCCCTGATCGATACCGATCCGGGGTACTCGAGAAACGAGGGATAAAATCCGTATTCCAGCGTCGGCAGCGCGACGGGCACAGCCTCCATCACTTTGGTTTTGAGATACTCCGCCAGAATGTAGTCGGTGTTGAGAGGAAGATGGGGACCGTGCTCTTTGCTCCGCGCCCCGAGCGCAACCAAGACGACCTCATAATTTTTTAGCGCTCCTTCCGCTTCAACCCAGGTCAAGTCCTCGAGAATGATCGACCTGCTTGGCTTTTGAGGAGGAGCGAAACTAGGCCAGGGCCGCGCAGATTGCCAGGATCGGGCCATAAATCGGCGATCCCCAATGCCTGTTCACCGCTGGCTGCCCACGGGTTACCGCTTACAATTTGGTCTCAAATCCAACCGCAGCATAGTAGACGGCCCGATCAAAAAAAACTGTCACCCGATTGTTGAGCTCTATGGCCTGGTAGAGGTCGAGGGCCGTATCGAGCAATCCTTCGGCTTGGACTTTGAGCCAGAGGTGGCGCCTGATGAGATGCAGCGACTGTATGATTTCGGAGAGGGCGAAGCCCTCTTGGCGCCTTTGACTCCCGAGATCTGTCCAATATTCTTGGGTTTCTTCCTTGGTCGCTTCTTGAGAGATCCATCTTCCGAGCTGGGAGTAGACCCTATGGGCCCGCTTGTAGAGCTCGGTCTCATCGTAGCTTCGGTAGGTCGGCATACTGGTTTCCTGTCTGATGTCCCGGAGATAACTCATCGTCAGCTCATGGGCGTTTTGCTCGATGAGGCTGACAAGCTTCTGAGATACGGGCGTCCCGAAGTGGGCCGGCCGCATATCTTTATCCACCATTCCCCTTCTCCTCGGGCTAAACTCTAACACCTCCGAAACCGGCTGTCAACACCAACGTCTAAGAGGTCTATCCATCGTCCAGTCCCCGGTACCCCGTCCGCCGCGCTCCCTCCAGCTCGCAAGAACGATGGACCGTGAGCTTTAAGATACTCAATATTGAAGGACAAAGTTAAAGTATTCTGGGAATTGACGCCTGATCTGCAAAAAAATTATATTCGAGGGGGAGAGAGCCCATCTGCCTCCTATCTGCCAAAAACGATCTTGCCTCCAACTATGGTCATCGTAACCTTGGCGTCCTTGATTTTCTCGGGGGCTATCTTGAAAAGATTTTGGTCCAGGACAACCAGGTCGGCCAGCTTGCCTATTTCGATGGATCCTTTGTTCATCTCAGAGAATTCCGTATAGGCGCCGTTCCAGGTAAAACCTTTGATCGCTTCTTCCAGGGATAACTTCTGTTCAGGATACCAGCCCTGAGGATTCTTGCCATCGGTCGTCCGCCGGGTGACGGCCGCATAAATTCCTTCTAAAGGATTTAGGGGAGCTACAGGCCAATCCGAGCCTAAGGCTAAAATGGCTCCTTTGTCCAAAAGGGACTTGAAAGCATAAGTGGTCCGGCAGCGCTCTTTGCCGATTTTTTCTTCGGCCCAGCGACCGTCATCAATAGCATGAAAAGGCTGGACCGAGGCGATCACTCCGAGCTTGCCGAATCGTTCGATATCCTCGGGCTTCAGATGCTGGGCATGTTCGATTCGCCAGCGCCTGTCACGCGTCCCGTTTTGGGCTGCGACTTTAGCGAAGATATCGAGAATGATGAAATTGGCCTTGTCGCCTATCGCGTGAATAGCTACTTGGAGACCGGCTTTATCCGCCCCTAGAATCCTCCTCTCCATGATGCCTTCAGGGAACATCTCTGAAGCGAGAAGTCCGCTGTTCTTGGGATTGTCGGTGTACGGTTCAAAAAAATAAGCCGTGCTCGCGCCCAATCCGCCATCGGCAAAACCTTTCAATCCGCCAAGCTGCAAGAGGGCGTTGCCGAATGGAGTCTTTAATTTCAGTTTCTCAAAAAGGTCACTCTCGGTGATAGGAATATAAAAATAAATCCGGCTGGTTAGCTTACCCTCCTTTGAGGAGTTTCCTGATAGACCTCAAAACTCTTGGCAAAGCTCGTGGCGTCAGCCATGTCATGAAGGGAAGTCACTCCCAGCTCCCGGGCGTGACGGAGTCCTGCTACTGCGGCTCGCAAGTTGGCTTTCGACGACGGCTCGGGAATATGCCGTATCATCAAGTCAACCGCGGCATCTCTCAATCTGCCGTCAGTTCGCCTGTTTTTTAGGGTCCTTCAGAATCTCTCCGCCTTCCGGCGAGGGAGTCGCTTTCATGATTCCGGCGATTTTGAGAGCCAGACTGTTTGCCAAAGCGATATGAAGGTCATAGCGGCTCACA
>CAVYOD010000030.1:0-71492 GCA_963770045.1 Candidatus Aminicenantota bacterium
GCGTGCCGGTCGCAAACGAACGAAGGAGGCTCAAATGATCTGGGGAACCAGGAACTCAAACAACTGGATTTGGGGCCTGCTCGCAGGCGCCGCCATTGGGGCTGTCTTGGGAGTGCTTTTCGCGCCCAAGAAAGGCAAGCTTTTGAGGGCCGACATCGCCAGAAAGACAGGCAAACTGCTGGATGATGCCGAAGAATGTATTGACCAGGCGGCTTCCAAGGCCTCGGATGTGGCCGGCGATGTCAAGAAGCGCACAGAGCACATCCTCAAAGGGGCGCACAAAGCGGCCAGCGCGGTCATCGAAAAAGTTTCTGGCTGATCCCTGCTTTGCTAATGAGGGATGCCCTCCGGGGCGGGAGGGTTGAGCTCAAGGGCTTCCCGTGATATCTCTCTAAGCTTTTCCGGACTTTATTTTATTTGACTTTGGCCGTGCGGGAAATTTATACTTGATTTCCGATTTTCAGCCTCTTTAAGCCTGATGGCGAGGTAGCTCAGTCGGTAGAGCGAGGGACTGAAAATCCCTGCGTCGGCGGTTCAATTCCGCCCCTCGTGGCACTAATTCAAAATCTTAAAGGCGTTTCGGCAAATTATCACCGTTTCCCTTTAAGCACCGTTAATCAGAATTAGGCGGCTTTAGGCAACTTTTGTTACACGGGGAGAGGCTGTCTGCCACGTCCGGCCGGGGAAAAAGATCCTCAAGAGGAAGACATTAAATCCCTAAGGACCAGGGCAGATCCGGGCGCTGATCAACCCCCGCTTTTTTCCCGGTCTTGATAAAGGGCGCGCGCAGCGCGGTGAATGCTTTTCCAGCGGCGCTTGTGGTCGGCCTGTTCAGCCGGATCCTCTTTTCGCCGGAGATAGGACAATTCCTTGCGGAGTTTTAAATACCCCGCGTAGCGGTCGCCAGGCAACGTCCCCTTTTCCACGGCTTCTTTGACAGCACAGCCTGATTCGGGCCCATGCGTACAGTCGCCGTAGCGGCAAAACCGGGCCAGGCCGGAGATCTCCGAGAAGGCCTCGGCCAAGGCCGACTCGTCCGCCCAGAGCTGGATTTCCCGCAGTCCCGGAGTGTCGATCACCAATCCGCCCGCCGGCAGCATGAACATCTGACGCGCCGCCGTCGTATGCCGACCTTTGCCGTCGGAGACGCGTATGGGATTTGTCCTTTGGATCTCAGCGCCCAAGAGGGCGTTGAGCAGCGTCGACTTGCCGACGCCCGAACTGCCCAGAAAAACCCCGGTTTTTCCTGCTGGCAAATAAAATCTTATGATATCAAGCCCTTCTCCTCTTTGGGCCGAAACGCGGTGGACGGCCCCGCCGGGATTGACATCACGCGCCTCGGCCATGCGCGCGTCGTCGGGCGCCGCTAAATCGCTTTTGTTGATCAAGACCACGGAATCCATCCCTGCCTGCCGGGCCATGACCGCATAGCGCTCGATCCGCCGGACGTTGAAATCCTCATCGAACGCCGTGATGACGAAAACCACATCCAAGTTGGCCGCCAGGACCTGCTCTTGGACCTCTTGCCCCGCTTCTTTGCGGGACAAAGCATTGCGGCGGGGGATCAAACCGTGGACGAGCGCCAGTTCCGGCCCTGACTCTTGGGCCAAGACCCAATCTCCCACCGCAGGATATGCGGCCGCGTTTAAGGCCAGGTGGCGGAACCGTCCCGTCACTTCGCCCGTCCGCTCTCCGTGCGAAAGCCGGAGCAGACATTGGTCCCTGAACACGGCGGTGACGCGTCCGACCACATGGCCCGGCTCGATCGGTTCCAGGATCGAGACTTCCCAGGCGGGACTCCAGCCCCATTCTCTCAAGTTCTCCCGATCCTCGGCAATTTTAACAGTCTTCTTCACTTCGTTCCTCTTTTCTTTTTGGGAATTTCCTCCGCTACGCGGCGTGAGCGCGCCGCAGACAACAGGCTTTTCCTCTAGGATCGGGTCATCATTGAACAATAGCATCAGGACCAGTTCGAGTCAAGAAGGGCGAGCGGGCTAAAGCCCATGAAAATTATAAGGAATTCCTCGAGCTCTGGAAAGACGCCGACCCCGGCCTGCCCGACGTCGCCGAAGCCCGGAAGCGGCTGGCCGGGCTGACGGGCAGGTGACTTGCTGACCAGCCAACGCAGCACACAATGAACTAAGTCTGGTTCCGATCCACATTACCAGGCCAAATTATTTGTCGAGGGCTGGCGAAAGGAATACAATTGCTTTAGGTCGCACAGTTCCATAGGCTACAGGCCGCCGGCTCCAGAGGCTTATAAAGTTGGAAAATTCACTCAAGGGCTGGTACATTGATCGGGGGCGGGTCATCTCTTGCCTTCAAGTGAATATACACAAAATGCTTGACCTAACCTTCGCTTCGTGATAAAAGTCAAAGTATCAAAACTTGGGGAAATTACCTCCAACAAAGAGGGAAAAAATTCTGCTTATATCAAAAAAGGCAGAGTTTGATCCCCATATCTATAAAATAAAAAAAGGAGGGAATTATGAAAAGTAAAGGTTCAGTCTTTTTAATGGTATGCCTTATGGTTAGTCTTTGTGTTATCGCTACCCTGGCACAAAAGCAGGGTAAACTTGCGTTTGCACGTCTAACCATAACCCAGTCGAAAATCGAAAGTGTCGATGAAATGGTGAAGCTCTATAGTGAGAGTGTTGTCCCTGCGGCAAAATCACAGAAAGGCTATCTTGGGATCTTACTTCTTAGCGACCGAAAAACTGGCAAAAGTATTTCCATCGCTCTTTGGGAAAGTGAAGAAGACGCCATTGCCAATGAAAAGAGCGGCTATTATCAAGAACAAGTAAACAAGTTCAAAAATTTCTACACAGCACCGCCTATACGCGAGGTATATGAGGTTACTATCAAAGACTTAATGTCAAAGACTAAGTGAATCCGCTTCAATTCATCCGTTTAGCTATCCTTCTCCATAGTTAATAGGGCGTCACGAAACTCATTTGAAGAGTCAGGTTGGGAAGGAACGACTTCACATAGCGGATTTTATCCTCATAGCCCAGCCGATGAGCGGTGAGGGCGACAAGCAACACGGTCATATGGGCGATCGTGCAGTGATTTTTTGTTGCGGCCAAGCCGATCACCGTGGGTCGCTGCATTGAGATCGCGAGAAGGCGGGAAAAGATCCGTTCCACCGATGTCCTCTGATTATAGATGAGTTTGAATCGCCTCGTTCCGTAAGCGATCTGATCACGAACGCTGGGGCTCAGGCGGATGAGATAGTTACAGCCCTTTTGGTTGATGAACTTTGGATGGGCGGCCGGGCAGAGAAGATATTGGCCTCGATATTTCTTTCCCCAGTGAAGAGGGCAGGCGTATTGGATATACGTTCTCCCCTTTACGGTCATCTTTCCCCTTCTGTGCATTTCCAGAAGGCCGGGACAGATGACGATTCCTTTCTTGATGGTGAAGGAAGTTGGGGGAGTGTATCGGAGGTTTCGGGGAATAATGGGTTCAGCTTTCATCTCGATGAAGATATAGGAAAGGATTTCTTCGGTATCGTAGTTGGCATCCCCGATGACACATTCTGCGGAGAGGGAGAGAGATTCTTGAGCCTCCCGGAGAAGCGGAACGGCCTGCTTTTTCTCGTCATGGTTCGCCGGAAGAGTCTTCTCATGAAGAGGAAGTTCCGAGACCACGTCATTCAGAATATGATTTCTATATCCCCAGAACCAAGCGATTTTCGTTTGAAACGCTTGAGGGTAATGGAGGAGAACACCCAGCCTGGCGTCGGGGTCGCCCGGGAGTTGACGTGTCTTATCGAACCGGTTTTGAGCCGAGGCTTTGAAATTATTTTCCTTGACGTTAGCCTTGATCGAACAGGAGTCCAGAGCCAGGTGCTTCCCCGTGATCACACCTTCCTGGATGAGATAGCGCACGAGAGTGAGACGAACGGCTTGAAGATCGGCATGAGATAAAGTTCTCAGGAATTGAGAGAACCGCTCTTTGGAAGGGGCTGGCCGGCCCGGGGAAAAACCAAGAACCTCGGCCATGACAGGGTTGTTCTCAAGTTCAAAGACAAGGTCGGTTAACGATGGAAGACCTCGAAGGTTCTTGTAGATAAGAGCTCGCAGAATGGCGTCCCTGGAAAAAGGGGGGCGCCCCGTCGCCTTCGGAAGATCCGGAAGCAGGGGCAGGTTTTCAAAAAGCTTTTCATAACGGGCTCTTGGAGGGAGGTCTTCAGCCTTGAAAAGAGGAACATTTTTCATGGGCTCCTCCAGTTTCGTGACGGTCAGCGAAAAATGGCTAATCCGAGGGTATCAGAAAGTCCGGAGTTAGGAGAATCAACATATTCATTTTAAAGGAGGATACAAGGGGCAAAAAGTGGGGCGTCACGAAACTCGGTTTTCCTAACTCGTCCATTTTGATGCTGCCAGGAGCCTCAATAACCGTGGTTTATACCCTAAAATCGGCCTGTATCCAATTGATATTAAACAATTTAGAGAGAGTTAGGAAAATCGGAAATTGTGCTCTTGTAACTTATACATATATAATGAGTTAGAGTTTCGTGACGACCACCCATAGTTAAGCAAGTTTAGGCAATTTCTGACACATCGCAGACACAAGGGATAATAATTTGCTTTTCCAGTGCAGGCTTCCAGTATAAGGAACATCCCGGCTTCTATGAGGTCATTAAAAAAGTAGTCTCCTTATCCCCAGAAATGAAAATATTAGGGTTTAAGAAGCCTATGCAGACTATTTACCTCAGGTAAAATAGAGTTATGCCTGATATGATGAATAAAAGGCCTGTTAGGCAAATCGTTAAACCAGGCCCGCCAGAAAATCTCTTCAATTTAGACGATTTTCCCTATTTATCTCCTTTCAGTCCTTTTACTTAAATTTCAGCGTTTTTCAATCTATTCTGTCACATATTTGACACACGGGCGCGAGGCCACAATCAGAGGCAAGTCATTGCCTATGACGAGCATCCAAATCAGAAAGGCATCCGGAATATTCTCGCCCCTATAAAGCGCCTGCTATCCCTTGGCGTCTTGCCGGTGCTCTAGGAGAAAATCGGACCGTCACGATGGCCAGCTTTCCTTGGCCTTCAAATCCGGTCTAGGTTACAACGTCCCGGGTGGGTTCGACTCCCACACCTTCCCGCCATACTCGCATGACTCGGTGTTGTTGCCGTCATATCTATTAAGTAACGGCAAAAGCAGTCCGGTTCGAATCATAGGTTGTCCGCGGCGAAAGTGTCTCCCTGGGAGAGATCTCCGCTCTTAAATCCCTTGATGAACCAGCGGGTTCGCTGCGCCGACGTTCCGTGAGTGAAGGCGTCCGGCATGACATATCCCTGGGTCATGCGCTGGAGCCGGTCATCCCCCACGGCTCCCGCGGCGTTGATGCCTTCCTCGATGTCCCCTTCTTCGAGGATGTTTTTCATCCGCTGGGCGTGGTAGGCCCAAACGCCCGCCAGGAAATCCGCCTGCAGCTCGAGACGAACCATGACCTGGTTGAATTCCCGCTCGCTCATCCGGGTCCGCGACGACATGACGCGGTCCATGATTCCCAATTGATTTTGGACATGGTGGCCGACCTCGTGGGCGATCACATACGCCATGGCGAAATCGCCCTGCGCATTCAGACGCTTTTGGAGATCCGAGAAAAACCCGAGATCGATATACACCGTCGTATCCTCGGGGCAATAGAACGGCCCGGAGGCGGCCCGAGCGGTACCGCACCCGGATGTCGTGAGATCGGTGAATAAAACCAGCCGGGGTTCAGCATAGGTTTTGCCCTGCCTGTCGAACAGCGCATGCCAGACGTCTTCGGTATCGGCCAGGATGACGGAAACGAACTTCCTTGCATCCTGCTCTTCGGCGGTTAACGGACGGCTCTCTCCCGGATTATCGACTTGGGGCGATACCTGGAGATTCTGGATGTTATGTCCGAGCTTCCCTCCCAGGAGAAGATAGAGGATGACGACCACGAGGGTTCCCAGCCCGCCGCCCACGGCGATTTTTCTGCCGCCCATCCCTCGACGGTCTTCGACGTTGGAGCTTTCTCTTTGATCTCGCCAGCGCATGATGACCCTCCCAACGGAAGTATGCCCCAGAGCCGCTCGCTGTGTCAAGGTGCGGGGGGACCGCGCCTATCGTCCGCCTGGTCCGTGGGCTCCGCAGAGGCAGAGCGGCTTTGATTCGTACGGGCTTTAATGAGATAATGACCCCGAAGTTCTAAGCATACGGCGGAACGAAAACTCCGCCGGGAATCGGCAGACGTCATTCAATCGAAGGAGGAGCACGATGGGTCTTTTCGGGAAATCTTTCGACGACAAAGTCCAGGATGCGGTGGCGGCTGTCCGCGGCGCCGTCCCCGGCGTCCGGGACCTGCGGGCCACGGTCGAGGGGAAAGTCGTGACATTGGAGGGACAGGCCGACAGCCTGGACGCCAAAGGCCGGGTCATGGCCGAATTCAACAAAATGGTCGTTACAGAAAACACCATCAACAGGATTCGGATTCCGGAAGCCCCGGCCGCACCGCCGCACCCCGCCTGCGGCGCCGGAAAGACGATCTACGAGGTTAAACCGGGTGATACCCTCAGTGCCCTGGCCCAGCGCTTCTACGGGAAAGCGAGCCTCTACCCGAAAATCTTCGAGGCCAACCGGGATATCCTGAGCAACCCCGACCTCATCAAGGTCGGCCAGAAGCTGAAGATCCCGAAATAGTTTCGAGGCTTTCTTAGACGATCCCGTATCAGGGGAAGCGGGTTCCTTGAGATGATGGGGATTTTAGCGGCTTTCGGCTTGGCCGCCGCGACGGGATTAAACGCCTATCTGCCTCTGCTGATCGTCGGCTTGCTGGCCCGATACACTCAGCTTATCGCTCTTAAGGCGCCCTGGAGCGCTCTCACCCATCCCTGGTGCTCGTCATCGTGGCCGTGCTGCTGGTGATCGAGGTCACGGTCGACAAGATTCCGGCGGTCGATACTATCAACGACGTGATTCAGACGGTCTTTCGGCCTGTCGCAGGCGCCATACTGTTCGCCGCCAACGGGAACGTGATCAGCAACCTGAGCCCAGTGCTGGCCATGATCTGCGGACTATTAATCGCAGGCGGCGTCCATACGGCCAAAGCCGCGGCCCGCCCCGCGGTCACGGCCGGCACACTGGGCACGGCGAACCCGATCGTCAGCCTCGCGGAAGATGTTGTTTCCGGGGCGACAACGATCATCGCCGTCGTCGCCCCGGCCGTTTTGGCGGCTTTGGCTTTTCTTGTCGTCGTCTGGATTCTTCGCCGGCGGCAAAGAAAAGGGATACGGGGCTAGCGAGCTTTCTCCGCCGAAGAGGCGGGAATCCTCGGGAGCGCGCACTACGCGGCTCAAGCAGCCAGAGAGAATGAGAACATTATCTCTATTATTAGCATCGATATGATCGGATATGTCAAACCGGACCCGGAGGATATCGACATTCTTGTCAACAAAAAGTCGGCCTGGCTGCTCGAGAAAAGATTATGCCCTGAACGGCTCCCCGCTGCCTTAAAATCTGCGAGAGGCTAGTTCAATAGGAACTAGCCTCCTTTATCAGAAGGCACACAGCCAGCGTGCGAATCCTCGACTTATGATAAAATAATTATCTATGAGGTGTTCGGCGCAAATCGGTGAAGCCTGTCCCAAACGGCCGGAGAGAAGGATAGGCACACTCGAAACGCCTGCGAAATAACGGAGATCGATCTCGGATAAGGAGATAAAGCATGAGGAAAAACCGAGCAGAACCCAGGGAAGAGCTCATCAGCCGGATGGAAGAAGAACTCAAGGAGCTGGAGTCGGAGATCGAAGTGCAGGATACGAGGCTCGAGGACTCCGACTGGGATCCGAAGACAGATTACGAGAAGCCTATCGATGAGCTCAAGATCGAACTGCGTGATTTAAGAGAGAAGCTGGGGGAGGTCGGGTCTGCTGGCCCCTCCCAGTGGAAGAAGCTATACGAAGAAGCGGAGGAGGATCTGGTCCGGTTGGGGGATCGGCTGAAAACCTTCATCGCCGACCTCGATAACCTGATCTTGGAATAAAGGCGCCGTGGTGGAGAACGACCATGGAAGTAAGATCTGACCCGACGTTGCGTGTCACCTTGCTGCCACGAGACACCAACAAACACGGAACAATCTTTGGTGGGATCATCATGAGCCACATTGACATGGCGGGAGCGGTCGAGGCTCGCAAAGTCTCGCGGTCCGCACAATTTTGTTACAGTGGCCATGGACAAAGTGGTTTTTCATAAGCCCGTCTTTGTGGGGGATCTGGTGAGTTTTTATACGGAAACAATAAAAGTGGGCCGGACTTCCGTGACGACGAAGGTCATCGTTGAAGCGACCCGGGCCGATACCCAGGAAAGAGTGAGAGTCACTGAAGCAGAGGTTGTCTATGTCGCGGTCGATGAGAATTGGAGGCCCGTTCCGGTCTGCCTGAAATGACAGCGTCGATAAGGAGCTGTCGTGAGTGGCCGCCATCTCACTGTTCGACAAGCCCCCCTCATTTCGTATCCCGGGCCGATTTCGCCGCCGACATGGCCAAGATGGCGGCCGATCCCAAAACTCAAGAATGGTGGAGCATCATGATGCCCATGCAAGAGCCCATTCCGAATCGTGCCGAAGGCGAATGGTGGGCGAGCATGGAAGAGGTTTTCCACACGGATTGAGATGAGAAGCCGTCGGGGCGGACGGCAAACGGTCGGCTTGATTTTCCCTTCCGCTTGTTATATGGATTACACATCCTCAGGAAGGAGGTGTTCGGGACATGAAACGAAGGGAATTCATCAAAAACGGGCTCGGCGCGGCGGCGGCCTTTTCTTTGGCCCGTCCTGCGGGAATCGCTTCTTCTCCCAGGTCTGAAGCCACAGCGGTTGGGGAGAAATTCAAGCTCAAATACGCTCCGGCGATCGGCCTGTTCAAAGGCCACGCCGGCGACGAACCGGTCGCCCAGATCAGGTTCGCGGCCGGAGAGGGTTTCACGGCGATGTTCGACAACGGACTCATGAATCGGCCTCCCGCCCAACAGGACGCTATCGTCCGGGAGATAGATCGGCAGGGGATGGCGCTCGGACCGTTTGTCCTCTACGCCGACTTCGACAAAAGGAGCTTCGTCACCCGCGATAAAGAAGTCCGCGGCATGCTCCTCCAAAAAATGAAAGAAGGCGTCGAGACCATGAAACGGACGAATGTCAGATGGGCCCTCGTCGTCCCGGGACGCTGGGAGGAACGCCTCGACTGGGACTACCAGACCGCCAACGTCATCGACAACCTTAAGTTCTGCCTGGATGTCTGCGCCCCCGCCGGTCTTATTCTGGTTCTCGAGCCGCTCAACCCGAAAGATCACCCCGGGCTTTTCCTCACCAAGATCTCGCAGGCCTACCAGATCGCACGTGCCGTGAACAGCCCGAGCTGCAAAATCCTGGACGATATTTACCATCAGCAAATAACCGAAGGCAACCTGATCCCCAACATTGACGCTGCCTGGGACGAGATCGCTGCCTATCACTTGGGCGACACTCCCGGCCGGAACGAGCCGACCACGGGCGAGATCAACTACAAGAACATCTTCAAGCATCTGTATGAAAAAGGATACCGGGGTGTCCTGTGCATGGAGCACGGCATGAGCCGGCCGGGCAAGGAGGGCGAGCGCGCCGTCATCGACGCCTATCGGGTGTGCGACAGCTTTTAGGAATAAAGGAGGAGCCATTGAAAGAAAATCCAAGCGGTCAAAAAAGCGTATCGCGTCGGGACTTCATTAAATCCTCGGTGGCGGCGTCGCTGGCGGCGGCGATCCCCGGGGGGCTGGGCCTTCACGCCCAGGGGACGGACACGATCCGGATCGGGGTCATCGGTTGCGGCGGCCGAGGTACGGGCGCGGCCATCGACTGCCTCGATGCGGCGCCGGGAGTCGAGATCGTGGCCATGGGCGACCTCTTCATGGACCGGATCGAGAGCTCACTCAAAGCCATCAAAGAAAAGCATCCGGACAAGGTCAAGGTGACAAAAGACAGATGCTTCACCGGCTTCGATAACTATCTGAAAGTCGTCGCCAGTCCGGACGTCAACCTCATCGTCACCGCCGCCGCGCCGGGCTTCCGGCCGATCCATTTGAAGGCCGCGGTGGAAGGCGGCAAGCACGTCTTCATGGAAAAGCCGGTGGCCGTTGACCCCGCCGGCGTCCGCTCGGTCATCGCCTCCGCCAAACTCGCCAGGGAAAAAGGGTTGGCTGTCGTCTGCGGGACCCAGCGTCGGCACCAGAAGAGTTATCTCGAGCTGATGAAGCGTCTCCATGACGGTCAGATCGGAGAGATTATCGGCGGCCAGTGCTACTGGAACCAGGGCGAGCTCTGGGTCGTAAAAAGGACGCCGCAGATGTCGGACATGGAGTGGCAGTGCCGCAATTGGCTCTATTTCACCTGGCTCTCGGGCGATCACATCGTCGAACAGCACATCCACAACATCGATGTCATGAACTGGGCCTTCGGCAGCCTCCCGGTCAAGGTTACGGGAATGGGAGGTCGCCAGCAGCGGACCGCGCCGGAGTACGGGAATATCTACGATCACTTCGCCGTGGAATATGAATACCCCAACGGCGTGCGCGTGGCGAGCATGTGCCGCCAGATCCCGGGCTGCGCCGACCGCGTTGAGGAGCGGATCGTCGGAACAAAGGGCTACGCCTTCGGCTACGGCGAGATTCACGGGGAAAATTTCTGGAAGTTCGAGGGTGACGAGCCCAACCCCTATGTCCAGGAGCAGGCCGATCTCATCGCCGGCATCCGGAGCGGAAACTTTCTCAACGAGGGGCGGCGCATTGCCGAGAGCACGATGTGCGCCATCATGGGCCGCATGAGCGCCTATACCGGCCGGGCCATAAGCTGGGAGTGGGCGATGACGAGTTCAAAGCTGGACCTTGCCCCTCCTCGATATGAATTCGGCCCCAACCCCGTTGACCCGGTCGCGATCCCGGGCCAGACGCAACTGGTCTAGCGGCCCGGCATCGCCTAGGCCTTTGCGGAGACAAAAGCCTTCAACCGCTCGAATTCAAGTTCGAGCAATTCGAGCGTTCCTGCGACTTTGGCGATGTCCGCCTCTTTCCCGGCGGTTTCGAGCTGAAACGAAATCTCCTGAAGCGGGAGAAGGCTGAGATTGGCCGATGATCCCTTGAGGGTGTGGCCGATCGTTCGGATCTCCTCGAAGTTCTTTTCCGCGAGGGCGCGGGAGAGCTCCTTGCGCTTGGATTCAAAGGTCAGGATATAAAGGTCAATGAGCTCCTTGAGAAAGGATTCGTCATTGCCGATTCGCTGCAAGGCCGAGGGATAATCGATCGGTTGTTTATTTTCCATGGTCTCCTTCTTTTCTCCCTTGATTCCCTGAGTTCTCACGGCCTGGCCTATAGAAGAGTTACGCAATTCCTGCCTTTGTTTTTTGAATGATACATGGCCTTGTCGCTGGTCTTGGCCAGGTATTCCTTGGAAGCCTGCCGCTGGTTCTCTGAAGACGCGCAGCCCAGGCTGATCGTGGCATGGATCGATCCGGACTCGGTCCGGATTTTTACCGAGCTGATGGCCCGGCGCAGTCTCTCGGCGATCCGCTCAGCATTTTTTAGACCACAGCTGGGGCAAATGACGAGGAATTCATCACCCCCGTACCGCCCGATCTTGTCATACTTCCTCAAGACCTTTTTCATCCGGGAGGCGACCTCGATCAGAACCTCATCTCCCACATGATGTCCATAAGTATCATTGATGTCCTTAAACAGGTCGATGTCCAGCATGATCGTGCTGACGGGCCTGGTCTCCCGCTCGGACCTCGCGCACTCCTCCTGCAGGAGATCCAGAATCTCGTTCCTGTTGAAGAGATGGGTGAGGGGGTCGTAGGTGGCCAATTTCTCGAGGATCTCTTTTGATTCCAGGAGCTGGTTCTGCAGGTTGATGATCCTCTTCCCCGTACCAAGCCTGGCTCTCAACTCCTCGGTGTCGAACGGCTTGGAGATATAATCATCAACGCCCGCGGCGAAGCCTTTCCTGACATCCTTTTGCTGATCCTTGATCGTGAGCATGATCACATAGATGTAGCGCGACAGGCTCTCCTCCCTGATCTTCCGGCACACCGCCGCCCCGTCCATCTTGGGCATAATCCAATCCAGGAGGGCGATCTGGATCGTTCCTTTCTGGATCTCCCGCCAGGCGTCTTTTCCGTTAACCGCCGATACGGTTTCGTATCCCCAGTCCCGCAGGTGCTTTTCGAGGACTCTGCGGCTCATGCTGTCGTCTTCGGCTATCAGCACTTTTATCACTTCGTTCCTCCGATTATTTTTATTCTGTCGGTTATCGGGTTTTTTTGAACCTCTTCATGGTTTCATCGATTTTGAGAAAGACCTCTTTTGGGTCCAGAGGCTTGCAGATGTAATCGTCCATTCCCGCCTGCAGGCAACGGTCACGGTCGCCTTTCATCGCGTGCGCGGTCATAGCGATGATCGGGATATGAGCCCCTGATGTCTTCTCCTTGTTCCTGATCGCGGCCGTGGCCTCGAAACCGTCCATGACCGGCATCTGGACGTCCATCAGAATCAGGTCGAAGATGTGCCTTTCCAAGGCCGCGAGCGCCTCTTTCCCGTTTTCAACCTCGACGACCTGATGGCCCTGCTTTTCCAGCATATAAAAGGCCACCTTCCTGTTAACGGCATTGTCCTCGACCACCAGGACGCGATAGGCGTCGCGGCTCCGGACTTGAGGAACGGGCGCTTTTTCTTTTTGGGCCTCGGAGGGCCGAGCCGTGCCCATGATGGCACTCAGCACTTCCAGGAGTTGAGAGGACTTGACCGGCTTGGCCAGATAATTCGAGACTCCCATCTTTATCCAGGGAGAGGCATCCCCGCGGCTGCTTTTCGATCCCAGCATGATGATCGCCGTTTTCACGGCCTGAGGATTTTGTTTCAGGTAATCCATAAGGATAAAGCTGTCTGAGCCCGGCAGGTAGGGGTCGATGAGCAGGGCCGAGTAGGGGGCCCCTGCCAGGCGGCTCTGGTCGAGGATGGTTATGGCCTTGCCCGCGTTTTCGGCTTCGCTGACTTTGAGATTCCAGGCGCTGAGCATCCGCGAGAGGACTCTCCGGCTGGATCCGTTGTCATCGATGATGAGCGCGGAACGCCCCTTCATATCGGGCGGAGCGCTCGGCCCCGGTTCCTTTTCGGAGGCAGGCGGAAGCGCATAACTTAAGGAAACATGAAATTTGCTGCCCGCCCCGACCTTGCTTTCAACCCAGATCCTTCCGCCCAGGAGTTCGACCAGCTGCAGACAGATGGCCAGGCCCAAGCCGCTTCCTCCGTATTTGCGGGTCATCGAGCCATCTCCTTGGGTAAAAACCTCGAAGATGACCTGTTGTTTTGACTCCGAGATCCCGATTCCGGTATCGGCAACGGTGATCAGCAGGCCGACCCGGTCGTCGGTCCGGGACTCCTCTTTAACGGAAACGATAATCTCGCCTTTCTCGGTGAACTTGACGGCGTTGCCCACCAGGTTGCTGAGGATCTGCCCCAGGCGTCCGGGGTCGCCGACGACCAAGGAAGTCGACCGGGGGGGAAGGTCACAGATCAATTCCAGTTTCTTCTTATGGGCCTGCAGGGCCAGGGAAGAAACGGTCTCGTAAACGAAGTCTTCGAAATCGAAACTGATCGATTCGAGCTCGACTTTCCTGGCTTCAATCTTGGTAAAATCAAGAATGTCATTGATCAGCTTCATCATCGATTCAGCCGATGATTTTATGCCGCTGACATATTCCTGCTGCTCCGGATTGAGCGGCGTTCCTAGGGCGAGGTCAACCATTCCCAGGATGCCGTTCATCGGCGTCCGGAGCTCATGGCTGATATTGGCCAGAAACTCGCTCTTGGCGGAAATAGCCGCCTGGTTCTTTTTCTTGGCAGAGACGAGCTCGGTGATGTCTTTCAGGATGATAAAGTTCCCAGATATTGCCCCTGGTCATAGAGCGGCTGAAGATGGAAGACCGTGTCCAGCCCCCGGATGGATTTGTGAAGGATCAGTCTTGAGGAGCCCGGAGCCGCCTGGAAGTTGGCCATCGGCTTCTGCAATTCAGAAACCTGGAAACCCCAAATCAAGCTCCGTCAGATTCCCTCTCGACAACATTTCCCCTGTCGAGGTTGAAAAACCTCAAAAAGCTATCATTGACTTCCCTGACGACGCCGTTTTTTTCTACGAAGAGAACGGCCTCATCCAAACCGAAGAGGAGAGCCTGGAATTTGGCCGACTCCCCGCCCTAGTTGTCCTGGACCGGGTTTCTCGGCAACAATTTCTCTGTAAACAACGGTCGAAGCGATCTGTTGCCCGTCCAGGAAGACCGGCGAGGCGAGGCCGGCGATCTGGAGGACCTTCCCTTCCTTGTTTTTGTGGACGGCCTCAAATTGAACCCGCTCGCCTCGGCTGAGTTTTTTGACCACGGAGTCGGAGTCTGCTTGGCCCTCGTCGGAACCGAAAAGATCCGAGAGGGGCCGGCCCAACAGCTTTTCGCCGCCGAATCCAAACAGTTGAGCGAAGCGATCATTCACCCGAGATATGCGTCCCTCCCGGTTAACGATCATCACGCCCTCGGTGATGACGTTTAGCAGATTGTCCAGGTAGGCTCCTTCTTTCTCTGTGGGGCCAGTGCCCGGGGAGACATCGAGGAGGTCTTTCTCCGGCATCAGCTTTTCCTGTTCGCGGCCTGACTCAAGCCGCCGCCCTCGACTCGATTGCGCCCTCTCCTCTTGGCCAGCAGCAGGGCCTTATCGCTTCGTTCAATCAGTTTCTGCGGCGAGAGCCTCGTGGGGTCTTGGGATGTCGCGCAGCCGAGGCTGATCGAGACCTCCAACATCCCGTCCCCGGTCTTGATCTTCTTGGTGCCGACGGCTTTTCTCAGTCTTTCGGCTATTGTTTTCGTTTTGTCGAGGCGGCAATCCGGCACGATGACTAGGAACTCGTCGCCGCCATAGCGGCCCAATTTGTCGTAGCGGCGAATATTTCCCTTCAAGCGCGTTGCGATCTGGATGAGAACTTCATCACCAACCGGATGGCCGTGGAGGTCGTTGATCTGTTTGAAGTTATCGACATCGAGCATGATCGTGCTGAGGCAGGTTCGCTGTCTGAGGCTGCGGGCGAATTCTTCATCGAGGCGCTCGAGAATCCCGTTCCGGTTCCACTGTTTGGTGAGAGAATCGGTGTTGGCCTGGATCAGGCGGCTGTCTTCCAGGCTGATGATCCGCTCGCCGTTCTGGAGCCGAACCTTGAGCTCGAGAGGGTCAAAGGGTTTGGTCATGTAATCATCCGCCCCGGCTGAGAGACCGGTGATCACATCTTCCTGGAGGTCTCGGCCGGTGAGCAGGATAATATACGTATACTTGCTGTTGTTCTCCTGGCACTCCTGCCGGATTTTGTGGCAGACTTCCAGACCGTCCATCTTGGGCATCGTCCAATCCAGGATGGCCAGCCGGATATCATCGTTTTTTATGGCCGTCCAGGCCTCTTCGCCGTTTCTGGCGAGAGCAACGTCGTACCCCCAGTCCTTGATATTTCTCTCCAGGGCGCGACAGGTGATGATATCGTCCTCGGCGATGAGTACTTTCATAGCGCTAAACCTCTGGGTTTTTGGACCCTGGTTCATTTTAAAAGCTACCAGGAACCAGTCAATCGTCTTTGCGGGTGAAAAACGGGGTGATATTCCTTCATCCTTTCTCACCTTTGGAGATGACGGACGGTTTTCCCAGGGCCACCGCCCCTTGAAATCTTCGCGAAAATAGGGTAGACTGACCACCTAGGTCGATCCGCTTAGATTAGCCCTTCCAACATTTTCACTCTCAGAGAATTCTAAGCAGGGACCGTTTTTTATATCACCAAGTGGTGTTTTTATGAACAACGAGCTAACTTTGATGCGCAACATTGGCATCAGTGCGCACATCGATTCCGGGAAGACGACGCTCACCGAGCGAATTCTCTTCTACTGCAAGAAAATTCATAAGATCCACGAGGTCAAGGGAAAAGACGGGGTCGGCGCCACCATGGACACCATGGAGCTCGAAAAGGAGCGGGGGATAACGATTTCCTCGGCTGCGACCAATGTTTCCTGGGCCGGGCATTCGATCAACATCATCGACACCCCCGGCCATGTGGACTTCACCATCGAAGTCGAGAGGTCCCTGAGGGTGCTGGACGGAGCGATTCTGGTCCTCTGTTCGGTCGGCGGGGTTCAGTCCCAGACGATCACAGTGGATCGACAGCTCAAGCGCTACGATGTCCCCAGGATCGCCTTCATCAACAAGTGCGACCGCACCGGGGCGAATCCCTACCGAGTCCGAGATCAGCTCGCGGATAAGCTCGGCCACAATGCCGTGTTGATGCAGCTGCCGATCGGCCTCGAGGACGGGCACCGGGGCGTGGTCGACCTGGTCACGATGAAGGCCCTTTATTTTGATGGACTTGATGGCGAGATCGTCAGGGCCGAAGAGATCCCGGCAGAGCTCAAGGAAGACGCCACCCGAAAACGGGAAGAGATGCTCGACGCGGTCTCCTTGTTTTCAGACCGGCTCACGGAAGCCATCCTCGGGGGCAGCGTCACTGAGGAGATGATCTATGAAGCCGTCCGGAAGGGCACGATATCGCGCCGGCTGACGCCCGTTTTTATGGGCTCTGCCTACAAGAACAAGGGAGTCCAGCCGCTTCTGGACGGAGTCGTCCGGTATCTGCCCAACCCAGCCGAGATCGAAAATTTTGCCACGGACCTGGAGGAGGAAGGGAAAAAGATTAAACTCGCCTCCGACCCGGACGCCCCCACGGTCTGCCTGGCCTATCAAGCTCGAAGACGGTCCTTATGGCCAGCTGACCTACGTAAGGATTTACCAGGGCGGTCTCAAAAAAGGCGACGAGATCTTCAACACCCGCTTGAAGAACAAGGTCAAAGTCGGCCGGCTGGTGAGGATGCACGCCGATAGCATGGAAGACATTCGAGAAGCCGGGGCGGGGGATATCGTCGCCCTCTTCGGGATCGAGTGCGCTTCAGGAGATACCTTCGTAAGTCCCGGTCTCAACCTGGCCATGACTTCGATCTTTGTGCCCGAACCCGTCATCTCCCTGGCCATCAAGCCGATGGACAAGAGAGCCTCGGACCGGATGGCCAAGGCCCTGAACAGGTTCACCAAGGAAGATCCCACGTTTCGAACTCACGTTGATCCGGAATCCCACCAGACCATTATCCAGGGGATGGGAGAGCTTCACCTCGAGATCTACGTCGAACGGATGAAACGAGAATACTCTGCCGAAGTCGAGATCGGAATGCCGGAGGTGTCCTACAGGGAAGCCATCAACCGCCGAGTCGAGTTCGACTACACTCATAAGAAACAGACCGGGGGCGCGGGCCAGTTCGGTCGAGTGATCGGTTTTATCGAGCCCTCAGCCGAGGGGAAATACGATTTTGTCAATGCCGTCAAAGGTGGTCACATTCCGAGGGAATTCATCCCTTCTTGCGACAAAGGCTTTAGAGCAGCCACCAAGAAGGGTGACCTCACGGGCTATCCGGTCATCGGCATCAAAGTCACCCTGACCGACGGGACGTCCCACGACGTCGATTCCTCCGACCTGGCCTTCCAAGCCGCCGCCATCGGGGCGTTCAGGCAGGCCTACCAGAAGGCCAAGCCGCAGGTCCTCGAACCGATCATGAGAGTCTCCGTGGAGGGGCCTTCAGAGTTCGCCGGGAGCGTTTTTGCCAGCATCAACCAGCGGCGGGGTATCATCGTCAGCTCCACGGAGGACGGCCTGTTTGCCCGGGTCGACGCCGATGTCCCCCTGAGCGAGATGTTCGGCTACTCGATGGCCCTGCGCTCATTGACCCAGGGGAAGGCGGAGTTCACCATGGAATTCCTGAAGTACGGCCGCGTCCCCGCTGAGGTCGCGGAAGAATTGATGGCCAAGCACAGGGAAAAACAAAAAGAAGGATCGAAATGAGCAAAAAAGAAGAGACACTGATCAATGTCGAGCTGATCGAGCGAAGCCCCTTGAGAGGCTTAGAAAAATCCATTCACGGCGGATTGGGAAAGGGCAAGATCGGTGTCCTGGCCTCCCCCAAAGGCGTGGGGAAAACGGCCTGCCTCGTCCATATCGCCATGGACAAGCTCTTCCAGGGCAAGCCCGTTATTCACGTCTCCTACTCGAGCCGGGTCGATTATATCATCACCTGGTACGAGGATATCTTCAAAGAAATCGCCAGAAAGCTGGAGTTCGAGGCGGCCCAGGAAGTCCATGACGAGGTCCTCAAGAACAGGGTGATCATGAACTTCAGCCAGGAAGGGGCGCGCACGGAGCAAGTCCTCAGGAGCGTCGAGGCGATGATCAGATATGGAAGGTTTCGCGGCCGACACAATCATCGTCGACGGCTACGATTTCTCTCTGTCCGCCGGAGACGACCTCAAAAAATTCAAGGATTTCGCCTGGAGCATGGGGCTCGAGGTCTGGTTCAGCGCGTCCCTCCGGGGCGAAGGACCTTTCTATGATGAAACAGGTGTGCCCGGGTTGCTCAAGGGCTGTTTGGACGCGATCGATGTCTTGATCACCCTTCATTCGAAAGACAACCACGTCCGTCTCCAGGTCGTCAAAGACCATAATTACCCGCCGGCCGGCGAGCTTCCTGTCAAGCTCGACCCCCTGACCCTTCTCATCGATTAGAGCCCGGCGAGCGGCGGGCCGCATGCCCGAAACAATGCCAGGGCCGATTTAAAGGAGGCCAGGTCCCCTGCAAATAGTTCATATCTTGTATCTCTCTGCGCCGACCACAAGGAGGCCCAAGAAAACCCGATAAACTCAAGAAAATACTTGACAAACAAGGTCTTGGGCAATACTATTATGTTGTCTTGAAATCGAGTCAAGGGGGTGGGGACCTGATCTCGCATAAGGAAAGATTCCGAAGTGGTATTTTTCTATCCAGAGAAGTCCGAAATACCCGATAAAGACTCGGTTTTTTAAAAGCACGGGACCCCACAAAAAAGCAGCCTGGAAAGGGAGGGCAACATGTTCGCTCGCCGCGTGTCTATTTATTTGTTTTTGTCCTTTGTGCTCGTGGTTTTGATGGGGGTTCCGATCAAATCGCAGTTCGTTGAGACGACTGCAAGCAGCACTCCATCCAACTTCGTCGGCCGGAACGTCAATATGGTGTCTGGCACTAGGCTTCCTTTTGGCGATCCGTGGCTTCAGCGCCAGAATGAGCCGTCCATAGCGGTCTCAACCCGTAATCCCATGCACCTCTTTGCCGGGGCTAACGATTATCGGACAATTGATGTTCCCGACGATTTCAAATTGCCCGGCATTCAAGGAACCGCTTCGGCTGATGCCTGGCTGGGGGTTTATGAGTCTTTTGACGGGGGGCAATCCTGGATCACAACGCTTCTCCCCGGCTACCCGCAGGATATCTCCCTAGAAGGGCAGACTTCTCCGATCAAAGGATATGAAACAGCCTGCGACCCTATTGTCCGGGCGGGAGCAAACGGACTTTTCTATTATTGCGGCATTGCTTTTAACCGGGCGAGAGATAAGAGTGCTGTCTTTGTCGCCCGCTATATGGACAACAACAATCTTGAGAAAGTTGAAGTGAAAATTGATCAAGACGGAAAGCGCAAATACTTCGGGCCTATCCAGTATATTGATACCCATCTTGTTGCTACCGGAAGCACGAGCAGCAGTTTCATCGATATGCCCAATATGGCGGTTGACATTCCCAGAAAGGGCGCCCTCTATGGAAATGTCTATGTTGCCTACACTGTCTTTTAAACGGATCCAGTATCGCGGACAAAATCTTTTTTCAGAGGTCGACGGATGGCGGTGTGACCTGGAGCACTCCTCCGGTCCAATTGAGCACGACCGGCAGCTTGTTCAAAGGCCGGTGATCGCCATCGACCCGAGCGACCTCAAAGGGAAACACGATTTATGTCGCTTTCAGACGCTTTGCCGGCGTGAAGCCTGACGGGATCGTCATCGTCAAGTCGACCGACGGCGGCAAAACGTTCGGCAAGCTCTCTGATGTTGCCGCCTCTTTCTTATCCTTTTGACCAGGGAACGAGCAACACTTCTTTCCGGACCAACAGCTATCCGACTATGGTCGTCGACGGACTCGGGACTGTCTACGTCGCCTGGTCCCAGAGACAGGGCGGGCCGAAGGGGCAGGCCAGAATAGTGATTTCAGCTATTCCCAAAAAGGCGGGCTTGTCTGGTCACCCCCAAGGTGGTCGATCCAACCTACACGGGGATCGGCCACCAGTTTATGCCGTCTCTGACTTATGCGGGCTGGAAATTGATGCTGGCCTGGTATGACCAGCGTGGGGATGTAGCGCTAGATGCCTCAAATTCATCGAGGATTCGCCATGCATCGCCACACCATCGATGTCCGGGCGGCTGAGGGAACGCCGGTGTGCCGCCGTCATTTTCGCCGTCGATCCAATTATCCCGATATCTTTATGTTCTAGATTTGGACGCCAATGGAAATCCCATACGGGACAATGACTATTATAAAGTCATCCAGGCGGAGTCTAATCCTATCAATTATCCCCTCTTCCAGCTAGGGACGGTGCCTTTCCATGGCGATTATATGGAAATTACACCTTCGCCCAGGATTCTGCCTCCGGCGGTTGCGTTCGGCTTCTGGGTTTACAATGTCAATCCGTTGGAGCCGACGATTTTCCATACCGCCTGGACGGATAACCGGGATGTCAGGCCGCCCAACGGAGACACCTGGGGAGACTGGGTGAATTACAGCGCCCCTGATTCGGTACAAGACTCTGGTTGGGAAGCCACCTATCCCTGTTCGAACGGTCCCAACACAGGAATGCGAAACCAGAACATATACACGGCCAATGTCAACAAAGGCATCATCGTTGGGTCGCCCGGAAATACCAAACAGCTCGACCTGGCCTTGAAATCCGAGGGCGGAAGAACCTTTATCGTTTTTATAAAGAATATTACTGAATTGGAGAAAACGCTGAATCTGCGAATCTTGGAAATCGGAGGCGTCAATGCCTCCTTCGATCAATTTGCAAACGATGATCATATCCAGGTCAAGGTTGAACCCTATTCTTCTGTTTCTACCACAGTCTACGTCGACAGATCCACAAGGACCCTTGCACCGGTGACTGTCAACGTCTTTGAGGGCATCAAACTCGTGGGCTATGTCATTTTGAACCCCGACCCGACCAACCTTCCTCTCACCGATCCCAACAATCCCTTCCAGAATCTCGGACACGAAACTCATGATCCGGATGTGAGCGCTCCCAAGGTCTGGAACTATGACCTTGGAAGTCCAAGATGAGCCCAACCCCTCGGCTCTCCTCAATCCCCGGGCCCAGAATCCGCGGGCTCAGAACGACAGCATCGTCAACCCCCGGGCTCAAAATACGGGCGTGCTCAACCCGCGGGCCCAGAATGAAAGCATCGTCAATAATGAAGTGGCCAATCCGCGGGCTCAGAATATCGGCGTTGAAAACACAGCCTTGACGGATGTGACCTGGACCGTGACGAACAATGGCAACACAACCTCGGCCTATACTTTCAATATCGTCTTCAATCCAGACGGGGTCAATATTTTCAACCAAGATAATCCTCCCTTGATAGCCCAGGTTCTCGTTTACAAGGTTCATAAGGTTCCCGTGGATAAGGATTGTCAGCTTTATGAAACCCATCAAGACGAACTCATCGTCAATATTGCCAATCCCCGCGCGCAAAATCCCCGGGCTCAAAATAATCCTCCAGCAGGTTCTTCTGAGCACACAAGCTCCTCAATATCTGCCCTGGCGGCTGACCTGGGCGCGCGGGATATCACCTTCAACTTGGCCCCCGGAGAACAAGCTGATGTCACCTTCCGTGTCTGGGATCCGAATACCGCGGACGGAAGTGTCAAGTTTAGCCCGAATATGGTGAGTGCGGAGGCCGTTGCCGAAGCAGTCAATACGGATGCTGTGCTGCAGGGCAGCACGACTCCATCGTATGCCACGCCGCCGAATCCCACGCCTTGGGATCCTAATACTCCTTTGCCATCTGTAGTCGCCGCTCCTTCCTCGTTGTCGTTTGAACAATCTGATACCCAGACTCTTTCTCTATCCATTTCTAATCTTCTCGGCGGAGGATCGTTGGCTTACACCTTGTCTGTTGATTCCAGCTGGCTTAGCGTTTCACCAACTTCAGGTTCTTTGAGCGGGACACCGATGACACTGACAGTCACCGTGAACGATACGGGTATTGATCCCGGAAGCTACACCGGTTTTATCGTGGTCACGGTCCCGCAAGCTTCGAATAACCCGTTAAGGATTCCCGTCTTTTTGAACAAACCCATGCTTTTGCCGGAGATGAATGTTTATGTTTCAGAAACCTGGATTGATGATGGAGGGAGCTATGATTTCGGCACCAATTCTCTTGGGTCAACCACAGATGTGAACTTTAGGATTGGAACATAAGTGAAGGTGCAACGGGAAATCTTGTTCTGAGCGGGAATCCGATCTTAACGATTAATGGAGCCAATGCCGATCAATTCAGTGTCCAACAACAGCCGCCGGATTCTTCTGTAGCAAGCGGGCAGTCCACATCCTTCATCATTAGATTTCAACCAACTTCACTGGGTCCGAAGACCGCTGCTATTTCCATAATCAATAATACACTGAATAAGAATCCCTATGATATTGCACTTCAAGGCAACGGAGCGCCTATCGGAGGGCTGGTCGCCTATTACCGTTCAATGGAAATGCCAATGATGAGAGTGGAAATGGACATAACGGAACGATCCATGGAAATGCCACCATTCTGAGGACAGAAATGGAAACCCCAGCGGGGCTTTGAATTTCGATGGGACCAGCAATTATGTCGAACTTCCCGATGAGAGCAGCTTCGATCTTCCCCAGATGACCATTGTGGCTATCGCCAAAGTTCCCAATTATGACAAGAGAAATCCGATTATCACAAAAGGCAGCAATTTTGGCAGCTTTACCGTTCACATCACCTCTCCGGGACGGCCTTCCATATTATACGTATCAAAATTCCACGGGGAATGAGACAGAACGGCTTGCTAATGAATCTGTCGGCCAAAACGGGTTTTTTCACCTGGTCTCGACGTATGACTCGACGACTCGTGAAGTGCTGCGTGGATACCTGAATGGAGTGCTCAAGCAGAGCCTGACCTGTCAGACTTCCCCATCGATGAACGGCGAGAACGTGACCATAGGTTTATCTTCTTTCCAATCTGCTCCCACCGAATTCTTCAACGGCGTGATTATGAAATCCCGCATCTACAATCGCGTGCTTTCTGCAGGCCAGATACAGGCCCTCTATTCTCTTGACTTGGGACAGGTCGCTTATTATCCTTTCAACGGGAACGCCAGCGATGTGAGCGGTCACGGCTTCAATGGAATAGTATATGGAGCTACCTTAACTACAGACAGGTTTGGAAATCAGGCCAGCGCCTATAGTTTTAACGGAGTCAATAATTACATTGATGTGGGTAATATAGAAACTTTTAATTTTGGCACCGGCGATTTTACCCTGGAAACTTGGATTCAAATGAATTCTGATTCTTCAGGACCCAGACACATCCTTGGCAAAAGAATGGATGAAGTAGCTGATGAAGGCGGGCATTATCAACCCCATGGCTGGACCAGGCTATATTCTCTGGATGGTCGATAAGATTTGAATTTAATGATGGCTGGGCTCTTTTTACGCAGACGAATTATAACGATGGCCTATGGCATCACATCGTAGCGACAAGGAGCAACGGGGCCGTATCCTTGTATATTGATGGTCAATTGATAGATTCGGATAAACAAATGGTCGATGTCTCAAATACTGCTTCTTTCAAGATTGGGAAATGGTATTTTGAAAGCAGTTTCAATGGAAAAATCGATGATGTCCGGATTTACAATCGTGCCCTATCGCAAGAGGACATGGAAGAACATTTTCTGTTAAGCAATTGGGGCGGAATTCGTCCAAATTTAGAAAGATAAAATCTTCAAAGATCAAAAATTAGCACGACGTTTGCGGGCGTCTTCGACCAGGGGATCCCGGCGTCGGCTCTTTCTTTGATCTTCAGGAATTTCTGGTAGGATTCCTTGGCCGCCGGGCTCTTCAGCCCTTCCTGCGACCGGCCAAGATAGTAATAAACCGGGGCAAAATATCGATAGGAAGGAAAATCGTCCAGGAAAATCGAACTCGCCTCTCCTTTTCTTTTCAGGCACATATCAAATTCCGAATGGGCCTCGATGAATTCTCCGGCCTCAAGATAGGCCCGTCCCAGCGCCATGTGTCCGAGCCAGGTGTCTAACAGGGCCTGGGCTTTTTGATAGAGGTCGATCGCTCCCGGAATGTTTCCTCTTTTTGGCTGCGGCCTCGCCTTCGATCAGGTTGGCATAGGCCTGGATTTCCGGCTGCAATTTGGCGTTGAGCACTTCGGCAACCTTCAGAGCTTTCTCGTTTGTCCCGTCTGAACATAGATCAGGGCGGCGGAAAAAAGATCGCTTCCTTTTTTGCTCGAAGCGGCCACGCGGTCGGCCCCCTGGATCGCTTCCTTCAGCCTTCCCTGAGCCAGAAATGTCTGGGCGAGCATTATGGATTTCAGCATGGCCTCATCCTCAAGCTTATTCTTGAGGTCGGCCGCAATTCCCGCTTCGAGAACCTTCCGGGCATCATTCAGCCGGCCTTCATAAAGAGCCAGGTCCGCCAACCCTATAGCAGCGAGAGAAGCAAATCTCCCCCCCTTTGTGGTGAGCTCGCGGTAAGTCTTCTCAGCCTCTTGAGGCTGGTCTTGAGCGAGTTGAATGAGGCCAAGGGTGATCCTTGCTTCAGCAAATTCCGGATTCTTTTTTATGACCTCCTGAGCCTCTTTAGCAGCCACATCGAACTTGCCCTCTCCCATCGCATACCAGACAAGATTATAGCGTGAGGTGAGTTCGTTGGGCGTTATCTCGACGTCCTTTTTTCCCTCCTCAAAAGCCTTCGACATCTCGCGATTGTAGAAATAGGCGAGCGGAAGGTTGGTAAATGCCGCAGAATCCATGGGGAACTGCTGTTTGAGCGCGCTGAATTCCTCGATGGCCTTTTTGTAGTTCCGATTGAGAAAATAATAGCCGCCCCTGGTCCGGTATTTCTCGCGTTCGGTCAATCGATCGATCAGGGCCATGGCTTTCTCGTAATACTTATTCGCCTCATCGTCCTGGGCCCGATTCCTGTAAACGACTGCCAGGCCGGCGTAAGCGCGCGCCAACTTCGGGTCTTTTTCTATAGCCTTTAGATATTCCTGAATGGCTTCGTCATCTTTTCCTAAATTGGCCAGGTCCTGGGCATGAGCATAGATTTTCATCGCTTCGAGGGAAGCGGCGGTAAACGTCTCCTGGGATAGGGCCTGGGTTGTTTCGACAGGGATACGGCTAAGATCGTCCCTCAGCTCAGCGGCCAGGCCGTCGGCGGCTTTGAGCACTTCGGCCTTGGTCGCTATCGTTTTCGACCTTTCAGCGAGCCTCAAGTAGCTCAGTGGGTCTAAAGCCCAGACATTGAAGGCATAGCCGCTCCCGCTGGGTTCGATGGAGGCCGTAATGACCACGTTGATCCCTTCCCGGCTGCAGAGAAGCTGGGCAGCGTCGGCCCTAATCTTTCCATTGGCCTGGGGGTCCAGTTCGTTCACGAGTTTACGGGCCTGGGTGCGGTCATACATTTTGATAAAAGAGGCTCCCTCCAACCCGATGCCGAAGGCCTGTTCGAGCGCACCTTCGAATACAGGATCACCTGTTTTGTTATCGAAGTCGGCTATGAGAATAGAAATTGGCTTAGGCTGGGCCTTGGCGGACTCCGGCGCAGTCCCGCCAGCGGGATGTCTAAGCCGCATAATCGCAAATACAACCAGGGCGATGATTAAGATGGATGCGCCTGCGATTGACAGCAAACGGAGAGGAATCCGGATTCTGAAACCTGTCTCAGTTTGAGCCTTTCGCAAGTCATTGGCGAAATCAGTGACGTTCTGGTATCGATCCGCCGGTTTTTTGGCCAGGACTTTGCGGAGGATCGGATTGAGAACGGGATTCACGGACTTCGGCTTGATATGGGTAGGGGGAACGGGGTCCCTGAGTATAGACGTGAGTGTCTCGATCGGGCTTGGCTTAGAAAAAGGATGCTTTCCTGAGATCATTTCGCAGAGAATGATGCCGAGGGAAAAGATGTCGCTTCTGGCGTCAACATTCTCCCCCTTGGCTTGCTCGGGAGACATATAAGCCAAGGTGCCCGCAATAGATCCCTGTTCTGTAATGGTCGCCTGGGTCAAAGTCTTGGTTGTACTCTCCGTGCCCGTCCCCGGCAGGATGCGTTTGGCCAGCCCGAAATCCATAACTTTGGTATGGCCTTGCGGTGTGATCATGATATTGGCGGGTTTCAAGTCGCGGTGGACAATACCAGTTTTGTGGGCGTTTTCGAGTGCCTCGGCGATTTCCAATGTCACCCGAACTGCGTCGCGCAGCGGAATGGTTTCTTTCTCTAGCTTATCTTTAAGGGTGCTGCCCTCAATATATTCCATGGCGATGAAGGCTTTCCCGTGCCACTCGCCTGTTTCGTAGATCTTGCAGATGAAGGGGTGATCCAGGGCCGCCGCTGACTTGGCCTCACGCAAAAACCGCTCGCGGGTTCTGGCCTCGCACTCGAGCTCATCAGGCAGGAATTTAAGGGCGACTTTGCGGCCGAGGATGGAATCTCTGGCCAGGTAAACCTCGCCCATACCTCCTTGGCCGAGGAGTTTGATGATCTCGTAATGCTGAACCTTCTCCCCAGGTGAGAACATTTGCTATAATCATACAAAAAATCGGGACACAATATCAATTTCCCATTTTCTTGAACGAGCTTTTTGAATTTTGGCCCCGTCTTGAGCTTAATAAGTATCCCTCTCGGTTGCGGACCGAAGGAGATGTTTCTCGATTCGGAGTTCTTGCTGTTGACGACTCGGATAAAGCCATTTGAGAAATCACAGCGGATCCCCGTTGAATCGGCAAGCCTTTGAATCGGTCTGGGGTATTCCCTGGCCCAGGCCATTCAATAATCCCATGCCCCTTTCAATCCCATCATGGTGTAAATTTAATCGGTGACGCCCCAGTATATGACTTGAACTCGATTCGTTTTTAAGGCAAAATAAAGGCTCTAAGATAGACTCGCTCAAAGGGTTGTGGAGGCAGACAGCTGGAAATTTCGAGGGACCAGCTTTTTCTGACTTTCCGGGTTTAAAAGCGCCGAATCATTCGCAGGGGATGGAGGGAATTCATTTCCCACCAGACTCTAGGTTGAAGCGCCATGGATAAGAAATGGGAAGTCTGTGTCTACGCGGATTCTCCGAGTTACCAACTCTTCTGTAAAGATTTCAGGACCAGGTGGGGGGCGAGACGCTATATAGGGAAGATTCTGAGCCGGGACGAGGATTTCTATTGTGGGACGATCTGGAATGAGGACTCGTCACAGTTCTTCGCCTACTACTGGAATGGGGAACGGATCATCCCCTGGGATAAACCCTGGGTGCTTTCCAGCCGGCAGGCGAGAGCTTTAGAAGTCGACAAACGCGGCAGGCTAATAGACTAAGGACACGTATCGACTTCAGATAAAGGCTTTTATTTCACAACCATCTTGGTGAACGGGAAGACATACGCCTGCAAGAAGACTAAAATTCCTACCAGCGCCGCCAGCACCAGGCTGTGGAAGAAGACATATCGGAGAATATCGCCCTCGTGCCCGTACCATTTCGTGGCCGTGCTGGCGACGACGATGCTCTGGGCATCGATCATCTTGCCCATAACGCCGCCCGAACTGTTGGCCGAGGCCATGAGAACAGGGCTGACGCCTATCTGACCGGCCGAGATCTTCTGCAGGCTCCCGAAAAGGACGTTCGAGGAAGTGTCAGAGCCGGTCAGCGCGACGCCCAGCCAGCCGAGCATGGTCCCGAAGAACGGATAGAGGACGCCGGTCTTGGCGAAGGTCAGGCCCATCGTGGCATCCAGCCCCGAATAACGCGTCGTATAACCGATGGCCATCATGGCCGCCACGGTCAGGAGCGAAAACCTCACCCGCTTAAGGGTTCTCCACCAGGCGGAGACGATCTCCTTCGGCCTCAGGCCCATCACAAAACCTGAGAAGATGGCTGCGACGAAAATCCCGGTCCCTGTGAATGTCAACCAATTGAAGCTAAAGACCGCGCCCTCGGGGGTCGGTCTGGGAACAACCGGCGGGACGCGATTGATTAATTTATCCACCCCGGGGACAGGTATCCTGATAACGGACAGGCTGTCGAGAAAGGATTTGACCTGCGGAATTCCCCAAACGAAAACGAGGATACTGAGAATGACCCAGGGAGTCCAGGCCTTGATGACTTCTCTTCGGTTATAACCGTGGGACCCGCGGCTGGCCCTTCCCTCCTCATGTCCCTGCAATCCCCAGATCCGCCTGGGATGCCAGAGCAGGAGGAAGATAGTCAGAGCGAAGATCGATATGATCGCCGCGCCGATTCCTGCCAGCCAAGGGCCGTGAAAATTCGAAATCAGAAATTGGGGAAGGCCAAAAAAAATCCCCGCGACGAGCAGGGCCGGCCAGACCTCCAGCATTCCGGAAAAACCGGCAAAGGCCCAGACAAGCCAGAAGGGGATGATGATCGAAAAGAAGGGAAGCTGCCTCCCGACCATGGCGCTGAGCGATTGGATGTTGATGCCGGTGACCGCGGCCAGGGCGATGATGGGCGTTCCCAGGGCTCCATAGGCCACCGGAGCCGTGTTGGCAATCAGCGAAAGACCCGAAGCCGCGAGCGGACTGAAGCCGAGGCCGATCAGGATCGCCGCGGTCACGGCCACCGGAGTCCCGAAGCCGGCGGCGCCTTCGAAAAACGCCCCGAAAGAGAAGGCGATGAGAAGCAGTTGGAGGCGACGATCCTGGGTGATGGCCGTGAGGCTCTCCTGCAGGATTTTGAAATAGCCCTTGTCGTTGGCCAAGTTGTAGAGAAAAATGACGTTGAGAATGATCCAACCTATGGGGAAGAGGCCGTAGGCAGCCCCGAAGGCAGCCACCGTGATGCCCTTGCCCGCGGGCATGCCGAAAACAAAGACCCCGATGATCAACGCAGATAACAGGCCGAGAATAGCCGACCAATGGGCCTTTAGCCGGAGGAAGGCCAACGTACCGAGTAGGACGACGATGGGAAGAGCCGCGAGAGCAGTCGAGAGAATCCAATTCCCAAGCGGATCATAAACTTGATTCCACGGCATTTTGGATTATTATATAGGGGGACGGGTGACTTTTTCAAAACAAATTGCATCTGAAAAGCAAACGAGCAGCAAGTTTATGCGGACTCAAGCAACTGGAATCGTCATCACGCTTCTTTGGCGGTGCGAACTAGAGGGCTCAGGCCGGATGGTTCGAAGGCACGCGGCATTTTCCCCATCCACCCTTCACCCTCTCTTGGGAAAATGTCCCCGCGTTCAGCCTCGGGGTCGCTCCGCTTTACCTTGCAAAAATCTTGCGACCCTGGCAGCATCAACAAGGGCGATTTTTTGAAAAAGTGGCCTGTCCCCGTATAATAATAGAGACGACATGAGGATTGAGATTCCCAGCAGCTACAAACCCTATCTCCGCATCGGGACCTGCTCCTGGAAATACGCTTCCTGGAAAGGGCTGTTCTATGATGCCGAGAAAAAGTACCGCCCCGACGACTATCTTTCTGATTATTCCAGATGTCTCAACTCGGTCGAGGTCGACCAATGGTTCTGGAGCCTGTTCCCCGGCGGTGTTCGATTGCCGGAGGCGAGGACGGTCAAGAACTATGCCGCGAGCGTCCCGTCCGATTTCAAGTTCACAGTCAAAGCCCCCAATTCGCTAACCCTCACCCACTTTTATTCCAAGCAGGCCGGCGGTCACGGCGATTTCGCGGGGACGCCGAACCCCCACTTTTTGGACAATGCTCTCCTCCGGGAATTCTTGGAGAGGCTCGCTCCGCTCGACAAAAAACTCGGGCCGGTCATGTTCCAGTTTGAATACCTCAACAAAGCCAAGATGGCCTCGCAGCAAGATTTCTTGGAGCGATTCGGCGGCTTCATCGGCCACGCGCCCAAGGGAGTGCAATACGCCATCGAGATCCGCAATCCGAACTACCTCAATTCCGCGTTTTTTGAGTGCCTCGGAAAACTCCACCTCGGCTTCGTTTATCTGGAAGGATATTATATGCCCCCCAGCGGCGAGATCTTCGATAGATTCCAGCCGGCGACTTCAGATTTCTGTGTCATCCGCCTCCACGGCGGCGATAGGCTGGCGATCGAAGCTGAGACCGGCGACATCTGGGACAAAATCATCTCTCCCAAACCCGAAGGAATCAAAGCGGCGGTGCGGATCGTTCGCCACAACATCGAACGGAAGATCCTAACCTACGTGAATGTCAACAACCATTTCGAAGGGAGCGCCCCGCTGACGATTGAGCGGTTTGTGAAGGCCCTCTCCCGGGGAACCTAATCCAATGTGGCCGCGACGATCTCGGCCAGGTCTTTGACTTTGACCTTCTCCTGCATCTTCTCGTCCTTGATCCCGTCTTCGAACATGGTCATGCAGTAGGGACAGGAGACGGCGATCGTCGACGGATTTTTCTTCAGAGCCTCCTGAGTTCGCTCGAGAGAGATCCGCTTGCCGATGTTTTCTTCCATCCACATCCGCCCGCCGCCCGCGCCGCAGCAGAAGCTCTGGTTCTTGTTCCGGTCCATCTCCAGGGGCGCCCTTCCGCCGTGCGTGGCCTTGATGATCTCGCGGGGCCGCTCATAGATGTTATTGTACCGGCCGAGGTAACAAGAGTCGTGGAAAACCGTCCGGCCCTCGAACTCCTTCCTGAGCTTGAGTCTTCCCGTGGTGATCAGCTCAGAGATCAGCTGGCTGTGGTGAACGACTTCCAGGTCCGCGCCGTACTGTTTGTAGTCATTCTTCAGAGTGCTGAAGCAGTGAGGGCAATAGGTGATGATCTTCTTGATCCCGTATTTTTTGAAAAGTTGGACGTTTTCCCGGGCCAATCTATCAAAGACGTACTCGTTGCCCAGCCGGCGCAGCGAGTCGCCGCAGCACTTCTCCTCGTTCCCGAGGATGCCCCAGGATAATTCGGCCGCGTTGAGGATCTTGGTCATCGAGGCCGCGACGTGGCGGTTCCGGGAATCGAACGAGCCCGCACAGCCGACGAAGAAGAGATAATCAACCTTGGCCCCGTCGCCCAGGACCTGGACATTCAGGTCATGGGCCCACTTGGCCCGTTCGGTTGGCGCGAACCCCCACGGGTTGAACCGCTGCTCGATATTTTCAAAGAAGGCAATCAGCTCCTCCGGGAAGGCGGACTTTTCCATGACCAGGTGGCGCCTCATCCAGAGGATCTTGACCATCTGCTCGATAAACACCGGACACCTCTCCATGCAGGCGCCGCAGGTCGTGCAGGCCCAGAGGGCGTCCGTGGTCACACTCTCCTCATGGTGGTTGATGAGCGGCACGGCCATGGCGGCGTCCGCCGGAGCGGGGGCGAGTGTGTCGGCCGGTCGGGCGGCCAGGATCTCGGCGCCGCTCTTGAGCATATTGTGCTTCCCGGCGAGGATGATCTGTTTGGGATTGAGAGGCTTCTGGGTGTTGTGGGCCGGGCAGGCGGCCTGGCATCTTCCGCACTCCGTGCAGGCGTAGAAATCGAGAATATCTTTCCAGGAGAACTGGACCACTTTCGAGACGCCGAAGCTCAGGCCTTTTTTGAAGGTCATCCGGGGCATCGTGTTGACAAAGGAGAAGCTGCGGAAAAAACAGTTGGGGATGGCCGTGAGAATATGGAGGTGTTTTCCATAGGGAAGATAGTTCAAAAAGAAGAGCAGCACGAGCGCATGGATCCACCAGAACGTCCGCGAGAAGATGTGGAGCGCGGGCGTGGCGAGCGAGCCGTAAAGGTGCGAAATCGCCTTGGAGATGGGCATCCAGCTGACCATGGATTCAGCCCCCTGCCGGATCTCGCTCCCGTGGAGGCCGAAGTAGGCGACCATCAGAGTTCCGATCAGGGTCAGGATGATAAAGGCGTCGAAGGTGGCCTCGATATAGGGAGGCCGGAAAAAGAGCCGGCGTAAGGCGGCGATGATGACCGCGGCGATAACAACGATTGACATGATGTCGGCCAACAAGAGGATGATTCCGTAGAGAGGACGGCCCAGGAACTCAAAAGAAAAACGTGGAAAGAGGCCGGCCACAAGGAATTGGAAATTGACCATCAGGAGAAGCATGAATCCCCAGAAAATAAAGAAGTGATTGATCCCGAACCTGACACTGATCACGCGGAGCTGGCCGAAGGCGTAGACGATCATGTTCTGGAAGCGTTTCCAGAGGTGGTCAAACCGGTTCTCGTAGCGACCGAGGCACATCAGGGCGAAAAGCCGGTAAACGTTCCTCAAAAAGAAAGCGACGGCGAATATGAAGAGCACGACGAAAACGTAGACTTCTATTCGACTCAAAGCTGGTCTCCTTTCCTAGGCCTTCTCAGCCGCCTGAGAAGCCGGTCTGACGCCCTGGGCCCGCAGCTGCTCGATCAGGGCCGGGATAATCTCGAAGACATCCCCGACAATGCCGACGTGGGCGACCTCAAAGATCGGCGCCGTTTTGTCCTTGTTGATGGCCATGATGTAATCCGCGTCCTGCATTCCGACCAGGTGCTGGATGGCCCCGGAGATCCCGCAGGCGATGTAGAGCTTGGGCTTGACGGTTTTCCCCGTCTGCCCGACCTGGCGTTCATGGGGCATCCAGCCGGCGTCAACGGCGCTTCTCGAGGCGCCGACCACCCCGCCCAAGAGGTCGGCCAGCTCCTGCAGCATTTTGAAGTTCTCGGGGCCCTGCATGCCCCGGCCGCCGCTGACGATCACGTCCGCCGCGGCGATGTTGACCGACCCTTCGGTCAGGAGCGGCGTCAGCTCCAAGATCTTGGCCGTGATCTTCTCCTTTTCCAGGGTGAATGGTTCGCGGATGACCTCTCCCGTTTTCCCGGGATTGAAGACGGGCTTGGGCATGACGTGGGGCCGGACGGTCGACATCTGGGGCCGCGCTTTCTCTGTCAGAATCGTCGCCATGATATTCCCCCCAAAGGCGGGCCGCGTCTGTTCGAGGAGCCGCTTCTCTTTATCGATGCTCAGTCCGGTGCAGTCGGCGGTCAGACCGGTCTTGAGCTCCGTTGCCACCGCTCCCGCTAGGTCCCGGCCCTGGCCCGTCGCGCCGATAAGGATGATCTCGGGTTTGTATTTCCGGGTCAGGGAAGCCGTTCCCTGCAGATAAGGAAAGGTGAGATAATGGCCGAGCAGAGGGTCATCCATGAGATAGACCTTATCCGCGCCATACCCGAAGGCTTCCTCGACCAATTTGTCGACCTTGGAGCCGAGAACAAAGGCCGCAAGCTCGACCCCCAGGTCCCCGGCCAACCTTTTCCCCACGCCCAGGAGCTCCCAGGATACGGGATGAGCCTTTCCCTCCGCGTGCTCGACAAAAACCCAGACTCCCTTCCAGCCGTCTCCGGGAGGCTCGGGCTTGGGTTTCTCGACTTCGGCTTTGGCCGTGACCGGACGGCGCGGCCCCGGCGACGCTTTCCGCTTTGAGCTTATCCAGGAGTTTTTGCTCTTCCGGAGTGAAATACATTTCGAGCGCCGCGGCGGGGCAATCTTTCACGCACTTCTGACAGCCGATGCATTTTTCAAGGAGAATGATCGGTTCCCCCCGGTCGTTCATTTCGATGGCATCTGTCGGACAGGCCATCCTGCATCTTTCTCCGCAGGCGATGCATTTTCCGGCCAGGAGCTGCGCTTTTCCCCGGGGCCTCTTTATCTTTTTTGCCTTCTCGTCCATCTTTCTTTCTCCCTAATTGGGCCTATCCCTCCAGCCTCACGAAGCCCCACTGAAAAAGCTTGCTGATCATGGTCTCGACGGCCGGACGCTTTTGTTCGCCCTCCCCGGGGATGATCTCGCCTTTTTCCCTCTGCGGAGCGAAGATCCGTCTGACCTGGGTGGGTGAGCCCTTGAGCCCGATCGTGGCCGGGTCCAGTTTCAGGAACTCGTTGGACCAGACGGTGACCGGGGCATCAGCGGCTTCAAGCCTTCCCGGGACCGTGGGATAACGGGGGATGTTGATCTCCCGGACCAAAGTCAGAAGGGCGGGAAGCGGAGCCTCAATGACCTCGTGCCATTCTTCGAGCTTGCGACGGACTCTTATGTTCTTTCTGGCCATATCGACGACCAGAATCTGATCGACCAGAGTCAGTTGAGAATATCTGAGGCGGCAGGCAATGCCGGGGCCTACCTGGGCGGTATCTCCATCAATGGTCTGCTTTCCGCAGATAACCAGGTCGACCGGTTGCTTCTGGTTGAGCCGTTTGACGGCCTCGGCCAGAACAAGGCTGGTGGCCCAGGTGTCTGCTCCGCCGAAAACTCGGTCGCTGAGCAGGACGGCGTCATCGGCTCCCTGGGAGATGGCCCGCCTGAGGACAATCTCGGCCGAGGGAGGGCCCATCGAAATCACCGTGACATGAGCCCCGTATTTATCCTTAAGGCGCAGGCCTCCTTCCACGGCGTGAGTGTCAAAAGGATTGGTGATGAAGGGGACACCTTCCCGAATCAGCGTGTTGGTAACAGGGTCGATCTTGACCTGGGTCGTGTCTGGAACCATCTTCACGCAAACGACAATGTACATCGCTTTTTCCTCTTTCCTTTAAAGCTGGGGAATTTTTAAATTAAAAGGACGCTAAACAAAAAACCAGATCTTATAAACTCCCGATTGCGGCGGTGATATCCTCATCGCCGCAACTTAACCACATGAACCTGCATCATTCAAAAATTAAATCTATCAAAAAAGCAAGAATTAGTAAAGACGTTGACAAATTTTGGCCGGCTCGGCTATAATCTGGCTGTAAGAAGGAGATGGGGGCGAACAGGATTCGACGGAGACAGTGAGACAGAAGTAGCATGTCGAGGCTCCACCCACCTCGAAAAAAAGGTGGAAAACAAACTACCTGCAGAACCATTTGCAGTCGCTGCCTAAATAGGCATGCCGTTTCTCGAGTTCTCGCCTGCGGTTCTTGAGAGGCGTCGACCAGCAGGATGGCGAGCCGGGTCCGTCCCGAACCCGGTGAGCGAGATTCCGTCGGGGCTGGTTCAGCGGCGTTTTTCCTCCTCGGACGCCACTGAACGAGAGAGACAGAGGAGGATAAGCATGTAGAAGCTAGCTGTTGAATGTCTTCGGACGCGGGTTCGATTCCCGCCGCCTCCAAAACAGTTTCATGAGGTTGCGCCGTAGAAGAAGAAATATCCGCTCCATCGCCCCCTCCGTTTTTCTGCTTCTTCTCGCGGTGCTCTCTCCGGCGCTCACAAAAAATCTCCTCAAAATATCAGCCCTGAACCTGCCGGGCGGGAGCCGGGTGGACATCGAATCATCTTTTCCTCTGACTTCCAGTTTGGAACAAAACGGCTCTTTTCTCTTCGTCCACATCCAGACAAAATCTTCCTTCCAGATCCAACAGGGAAAAATCGAGAGCGGGTTCATAAAATCCTTCGGCTGGTCCAAAGGAAGCGAGGGCTACACTCTGGTCATCGAGATTCAATCGGCTGCCTTCCGGCATGAAGCGACAACCCGGAGCGACCTTCACCAAATCTCAATTGTCCTGTCGACGGCCGAAGCGAACCAACCCGTAGCCTCTGCACCTCCCGCAGATTCAAAGGTGAAGAGCCAGGAGATCAAAACTCCGGAGATCCAGAGCCCCCCTGTGAAAGAGCCCGAAGAGAAGAAAGCCGAGGAAAAGAAAGCCATCGAGCCTCCCGTTCAGCTCCCGGTTCAACCCGATCCCGAGGCGCCCTCCCCGGAGAAGGTCGCGGCCCTACCTTTCCCCTCGAAAAAGATCAGGACGATCGTCATCGATCCCGGCCACGGCGGCCTCGAGACCGGAGCCAAAGGGAAATTTGGGGCGCTGGAAAAAGACGTCACACTGGTCATCAGCCAAAAGCTGAAGGCCTTGATCGAGCGGAATCTGGCCTGCCGCGTCGTTTTGGCCAGGGATAAGGACGTCGATGTTTCGTTGGACAGCCGGGCCGCCATCGCCAACAACAACAAAGCCGACCTCTTTATCAGTGTTCACGCCAACGGCTCCTATCAAAAAAAAGCCCACGGATCCGAGACGTTTTTTCTGAGCGCGATCGCCCCGGATGAGGAAACGCGGAAACTGGCTTACATGGAGAACAATTCCCGTGAGCTTGAGGGCCGGATTGAAAAAGAAGAGCAGGACGAGGTCAAGCTCATTCTCTGGGACCTGGCTCAGACGGCTTATCTGAAGGATAGCAGCCGGCTGGCCGAGATCATCCAGAACAACCTCAACGATCTGCTTGGCACCGCCAACCGGGGCATCAAACAGGCGCCATTCAAGGTTCTCACCGCTGTGGCCTGCCCGGCGGTCCTGGTCGAAGTCGCATTTATCTCCAACCCCGAAGAAGAGAAAGAGCTGGTGGACGAGGGGTTCCAAAACAGGGTGGCCGAGGCCATCTATCGCGGCCTGCAGAGCTACCTCAAGCTTTATCCTCGCGGATAAAAAGGACCTTATGGACAAAAAAAAATTGGGAATCCTCGGGTTCCTATTTCTTCTCCTGATCGGGCTGATTTATCTCTTGTTCCGGACAGGAGCGGGAGAGAAATCTAAGCCGACGCCAGGGGCTCCGCCCGCCGAGACCCAGCCCCAGCCCAAGGACATGGAAAAAGGGAAGAAGGTGACGCTCTTCTTCTTGTCCGAGGAGGACAGTCTCCTCCATCCTGAAGAGCGAGAGATTGCCGTGCGCTCATCAACCGCCGAAGAGGCCCAGGAGGTCATCGACGAACTGATCAAGGGCCCCCGGAGCGAGTTGATCTCTTCCCTTCCTCCCGAAACGAAGCTGAGACAACTCTTTGTCACCAAGGACGGAATGGCCTACGTCGATTTCTCGAAGGAGATCATGGAGAAGCATCCCTCGGGGTCTTCGGCGGAATTGTCGACCGTTTATTGCGTCGTCAATTCCTTGACCTACAATTTTCCTTCCCTGAAAAGAGTCTTTGTCTTGGTCGAAGGCGGCGAGAGGGAGACTCTCGACGGCCACATCGACCTGAGCAAGCCCTTTCTTCCAGATTACACCCTGATCGCCAAATAGCTGTGCCCGGTGAAAAAACTGCCCCGTGTCGTGATCGTCGGCTTCCCCAACGTCGGAAAGTCGACCCTGTTTAACCGGCTGCTGAGGCAAAAAAAATCGTTAGTTCACTCCCTGCCCGGCATGACCCGCGACTCGGTGACCGCGCCCTGCACCCTCCGGGACCGGAAGTTCCTCCTCGTCGACACCGGCGGATTTTTCGGCGCCGAAGGGGAGCCCATCGCCGACCAGGTCAGGCAGAAAGCCTGGGAGGCAGCTCGGCAGGCGGACTTGGTCCTCTGCCTGCTCGACGGTCGCAGGGGTCTTTTGCCGGCCGAGAAGGAGCTCTTCATCGCGCTGAAGAAGCTCAATAAACCTGTCCTCCCGGTGGTCAACAAAATGGAGATGCTCTCCGATGAGGAGGGGCTGTCCGATTTTTATGCTCTGGGTGAGGACCGGTTGATCGTGATCTCGGCCGAGCACAAGGTCAATCTTGAAAACCTCGAGGACGCGATCGTCGCTTCCTTGCCCCTTGCCGCATCCGAGAAGGAAGAGCCGAAGCCGCTCAAGATTGCGATCGTCGGCCGGATCAACGTCGGGAAATCCTCCCTCATCAACCGTCTCTGCGGCGAGGAGCGGCTGATCGTGAGCCGTACTCCGGGCACGACCCGTGACAGCACGGACAGCCTCGTCATCCGCAACATGAAGTCCTTTTCTCTGGTCGATACGGCCGGGATCCGGAAGCTCGGCAGCACCCGTGACCAGCGGGAGAAGGCAGGCATCATCAAGGCCACGGCGAACATCGGCCAGGCTGATGTCGTCTGCTTGGTTCTGGATGCCCTCGAATTTCCGACCCGGCAGGACGCGGCCATCGCCCAGCTGGCCCACGTTTCAGGGAAGCCAATGGTCATCGCCCTCAACAAATGGGACTTGATCAAGGAAGAAGCCAAGGACCAGGAAGAATTCAAGACCAGGCTCTTCCGGAGACTGGATTTTGTGAGCTACGCCCCGCTTCTCTTTGTCTCCGCCCGGACAGGACAGAGGGTGGTGAAAATCCTCGAACTGGCCGAGCAGGTTTATGCCAATGCCCAGATCCGCATCGAGACCTCCCGGCTGAACAGGTTTCTGGCAAAGATCCTGGAGAGCCATTCCCCTCGTTCCAAGGATAAGGGAAAGATCAAGATCAAATTTATGACCCAGAAGGGCATTCTTCCTCCGACCTTTTTCCTGTTTGGCCACGTCCAGAAACCCCTGGACCCGGCCTATGAAAAGTTCTTCATCCAGCGCCTGCGGGAAGAATTTGGCCTCTGGGGCACCCCCATCCGGCTCTTTCTCCGGAAAAGCTAAAATCGTCATCTCGTCTCTCTGGTCTATCTTGTCTGTCTCGCCAAAGAAAAGAGAAACACGAGTCCCCCTTCACTTCTTATGACGGAGACGAGACGACGAGATAGACGAGACAGACGTTTTTATCTGACCAGGATCTTGCCGTCGCCGGTGCTGATGGTGAATAGCTTGCCACCTTGGTTCAATTTTCCGGAGAGCCTTCTTTTGGAAGTTGTGTCCAGACCGGTCAGCGGGACTTGGCAGTCGATTTGGCCGTCGCCGGTCTGGAATGTGAAGTCGGCCGAAAAATCTTTCGGCACGATGAGGTCCACATCTCCGTCTGAAGTTTCGATCCTCCAATTCGTCTCCATGGTGGCCTGGGGGCCGACTTCGACGCTGACATCTCCGTCCGAGGTATCGACTGCGAGCCGGCTGACCTGTCCGGAGATGGAGATGTCGCCGTCTGTGGACGAGGCTTCCACTCGGCCTTTGATGTTCTGGAGTTCGATCCTCCCGTCCGTCGAGTGGGCGAGGAGAGACCCGGTCGTGTTGGAGACTTCGATCGGGCCATCCACTGTCTTCAGTTTCAGGTCTCCGCTGACGCTCTCTCCATGGATGGAGCCGTCGGCGAGCCTACAATCAAGGTTGGCATTTGAAGGAAGCAGGATCTCCGTTGAAACCCGAATCCACTGGTCCTCGTGGAACCAGAACCGGATGCCCCGCCTGGGATATCGGATCTCGACCCGGACCGTGTTACCCAGCTGAGATATTTCCACCTTCGTGGCCTCCAGAAGCTCGGCGGCCTTTTTCGGGTCACTGACTTTCGATCTCTTTCTTGACCCGGACCTGGATAAGGTTTTTATCGGAGCCGGCGAACCTGAGGCTTCCGTCAACATCCCTGAATTCCAGGAAAACGGGCTTGGAGACGTCGACCGGAAATGTCTTTTCAATCAGCTCTTCCTTTGGAGCCGCGGTGAGAGAAATAAAAAAGAGGAAAAGCGTCACCAGGACGATCATCAAAACCAGGACAGCCTTTTTCATCTGAACCTCCATAAGCACTGACGTATTTTTTGGCTCAAAAGTTCCCCCCACGGTCTGAAAAATATCCCATCATGGCCAAATTTGTCAATCGCCGATTCCGAGAAAAAAAGATTTGAGCATTTCACTGCTCAGCGCTCACTGCTCACAGCTCACTATTTTTTGAGGAGATGACGAGAAGACGAGATGACCAGAGAGACGAGAAAGACGGGCCTTAAGGAGGTTGTTTTTCTTGACTTTGGTGCGGTATTCTATTATAAAATTATTTCCTTGTAAGGAAAGCATTTGACGTTTTAAGGAGGTCCTGATGTTTCGAAAGAGATACAGCGCATGGCTCGTCATAGCTCTCGCGTTCGTCGCCCTGACCTTTTCGAGCTGCGAAAAAATGAAAATAAGCAAGTTGAAGGCCAATTATCACTTTTCGAATGCCAACAAGCTCTTTTCCGACAATAAATATCGCCAGGCGATCGCCGAGTACGAGGCGACTTTGAAGAGTGATCCCACCCGGGTCGAGGCCTACAGATTCCTGGGTGAAAGCTACAAGCAGCTCTACAAGCCCGGCGTGAGCTCCGTGGACAACAAGGAAAAGGAAACCAAGGCCCTGGCCGCTCTGCGCAAGGCCTATGAGATCGAGCCGAACAACAAGGATGTCATTTATTCCCTGGGAGATATGTACGACAAACTGCGGAATTTCAAGGAAGGCGAGAAGTACTACCTCAGAATTATCCAGCTCGAGCCGAGCAACATGAGCAATTACTACGTTGTGGCCGAATTCTATAGAAGATATGCCGGTGAAAATAAGGAAACCGAGAAGAAAGCCGAAGACATGTACCTGAGAAGGATCGAGGCCGACCCTGAAAACCCGATCGGCTATTCCTACATAGCGGCCTACTATGAAAACCTTCCCCCCGCCCCTGAGGTCTATGACAAAGCTAATGAATACCAGGATCGGCGGATCCAGCTCCAGCCTAAGAGTGCGGAAGCTTGGCTGGCCAAAGGGGTGAATCGCTGGTCGAGAGCCTACCGTTTCGCCAACCTCCCCGCCCCAGACAGGTTGGCTGCGGCGAGGGAGAGTCTCATGGCACTCGAAAAAGCGAAAGAACTGGATCCGAATTATCCCGAACCCTACAGCTGGCTGAGCGTCCTCTACCAGAGCGTCTTGGTCAAGCTTGAGCCTGAAAAAGAATCGCGCTACAAGGCCGAAGCCGACCGGAACCTTGAAAAATTCCAGGACCTGAGGAAGAGAGCCGCGGAGAAGAAGAAACTCGAAGAAGAATTAAAAAAATAGTTCGAGCCGACTCCGGCTTAGGACCTTATGTTTATCCCTCTCCGGGATGAAAACCCGACATCCCGTTTTTCCTGGATGACGGTTTCCATCATCGCCCTGAACTGCCTGATATTCTTTTATCAATATCTTTCACCTCAGGGCCTGCAATATTTCGTCCTCAGAATGGGAGCCATCCCCTACGAGTTCAGCCATGGGGGCGCTGTCTCCGGTTTAAATAGGCTGCCGGCTCCCCTGACCCTGTTGACCTCGATGTTCCTCCACGGAGGGTTTCTCCATCTGGCCGGGAACATGCTCTATCTTTGGATCTTTGGCAACAACATTGAGGATTTTCTCGGGTCGTTCCGGTTTGTCCTGTTTTATCTACTCTCCGGCCTGGCAGCCGGCCTCACCCAGATTGCTCTGACTCCGAACTCCCAGATGCCGATGATCGGAGCCAGCGGGGCCATCGCCGGAGTGCTGGGTGCGTATCTTCTTCTTTATCCCGGGGCCAGAGTGATGACCTTCGTGTTCTTGATCATCTATATCCGGATCATTCCCATTCCGGCTGCTTTTGTGCTGGGGTTGTGGTTCGTCGCGCAGGTCCTCAATATCGGGTTGGGAGGCGGAGTCGCCTGGTTTGCCCACATCGGCGGATTTATAACGGGCTGGCCCTGATCAAGGTTCTGGATGGGGTCGTAAATCCACCCGCCCAGGCAAGCTAGTGAATAGTGAGGAGTCAGGGTAGGGTAAGGGGTCAAAGACAAGTCATAAAAGCAAAGCCCTTTCCAAGCCGCTTTATCACAGAAAAATGGTTCCTCTCACTTATCTTTGGATTGACTTTTTGCCTGGGATTTTGTAAGTTATATGGGCCGGATTTCTCTACCGTAATTATCCGAGGTTTAGAAAGAATGAGAACGTATACTCCGAAAAAAGATGAAGTGGAAAGAAAATGGTGGCTGGTCGACGCCGAAGGCAAAGTTCTGGGACGGTTGGCCACGCGAGTGGCAGTCTTGCTGCGTGGGAAAAATAAACCTCAATTTGCAGCTTTTATGGACACCGGCGACTTTGTCGTCGTCATCAACGCTGAGAAAATCAGCGTGACCGGGAAAAAACTGGACCAGAAAACATACTATTCCCATTCGGGTTACCCTGGGGGATTGAGGACCGAGACTTTGAAGGAACTCTTGGAAAAGAAGCCCGAAGAGGCGATCCGCCGGGCCGTCTGGGGCATGATCCCCAAGAATAAGCTCGGCCGGGCGGTTTACAAGAAGCTCAAGGTTTATCGCGGACCTCAGCACCCGCACGAAGCCCAAAATCCCCAGGAATACAGGTTTTAGGAGGTCACTTGAGCTTAATTCAGTATTATGGAACAGGAAAGAGGAAAACCTCTATCGCCCGGGTCTTTCTTCGGTCAGGGAAGGGTGATATCAGCTTGATCGTCAACAAGAGGCCCCGTCCGTTCACGGAATATTTTCATCTTGATTCCTATAAGTATGTCATTCGTCAGCCCCTGCTTCTCACCGAGACCGAGAACAAGTTCGATATCTTCATGCGGGTGAACGGGGGAGGGATCAAGGGACAGGCGGAGGCGATTCGATTGGGCATCTCCCGGGCGCTCCTCGAGTTCAACCGGGAGTTGAGGCCGGCCCTCAAGGCAGCCAACCTGCTGACCAGAGACGCCAGAATCAAGGAAAGAAAGAAATACGGATTGTTGGGCGCCCGCAAAGCACCTCAATACCATAAACGATAAGGAGAGTACGCGTTGGTATCTGTGACAATGAAAGAACTGTTGGAGGCTGGAGTTCATTTTGGCCACCAGACCAAGCGGTGGAACCCCAAGATGAAGGAGTACATCTTCGGACAGCGCAACGGGATTTACATCGTCGACCTGCAGAAGACGATCAAGAATTTCAAAGAGGCGCTTCAATTCGTCAAGACAATCGCCGAGGCCGGGAAAGAGATTCTTCTGGTCGGAACCAAAAAACAGGCCCAGGACATCATCCGGGAATTTTCCCAGAAGAGCGAGTCGAGTTATGTCAACCAGCGCTGGTTGGGTGGACTGCTGACCAACTTCCATGTCGTCCGGGGAAGTGTCGAGAAGCTCGCCGAATTTGACGAGATGAAAGAGGACGGCCGCTGGGAGCTGCTATCGAAAAAGGAAAAATCCAGGCTGGACAAAGTCTACCGGAAACTGGCCAAGAACCTGGGCGGGATCAGGGATATGAAGGACCTTCCCGGCGCCATGTTCGTCATCGACTCGTCCAAGGAGGAGATCGCCATCGCGGAAGCGAAGAAGCTGGGAATCCCCATCGTGGCTGTCGTGGACACCAACGGGGACCCCGAGGGTATCGACTATGCCATCCCCGGGAATGACGACGCCGTGAGGGCGATCGAACTGTTCACCTCAAAGGTCGTCGAGGCGATCATCGAAGGCAAGAAGAACCGGATCACCAGAGAGCTGGAAGCCGCCAAGACGGAAGCCGAAGGCGCGGCGGAACATAAGGCTGCGACGCCGGCCGCAGGCTCGGGCGAGCAGGCAGCGACGGCCGGCCCAGGCGAAAAACAGAAGTCCGCGGAGTAAAAGGAGTCGACGATGAACATAACCGCTGATATGGTCAAAGAGCTGCGCCAGAGAACGGGCATCGGAGTCATGGAGTGCAAAGAGGCCCTCCAAGAAAGCCAGGGCCTGATCGATAAAGCGATCGAGATCTTGAGAAAAAAAGGCTATGCCCGGGCCAAGGACAAGATGTCCCGTGAAGCCGGCGAAGGAATTATCGCCTCCTATATCCATATGGACGGGAAGATCGGGGTCCTGGTCGAGGTCAATTGCGAATCCGATTTCGTCGCCCGAAACGAGGAATTCAAGGAGCTGGTCAAGAACATCGCCATGCAGATCGCCGCTTCCAGTCCCCGGTACGTCTCCTCCGAAGAGATCACGGCGGCCGAAATCGAGCAGGAGAAAGAGATCATCAATTCCCAGCTCAAGGATATGAAGAAGCCTCCCGAGATCATCGAGAAGATCGTCCAGGGCAAGCTCAACAAGTTTTATGAAGAGGTTTGTTTGCTCGATCAACCGTACATCAGAGAAGACAAGATGACCGTCCGTCAGCTGGTGTCGTCCATGATCGCCAAGATCGGCGAGAATATCAAGGTCAAGAGGTTTGCCCGGTTCGAGCTGGGCAAGTCCTGATATATTCCGATGGCTCGACCTAAACCGGCCTACGAGAGAGTTCTGCTGAAACTCTCAGGGGAGTCTCTGCTCGGTTCCCTCCCTTGCGGCATCGACTTCGGCCGAGCCAAAGCGATCGCCCGGGAAATCAAGGAAATCCACCGGCTCGGAGTCCGGGTGGCGATTATGATCGGCGGTGGGTAACATCTTCCGCGGGACAAGCGGCACAAAAGCCGGGATGGACAGGGCCTCGGCCGACCAGATGGGCTTGCTGGCGACGGTCATCAACGGCATCGCCCTCCAGGATTATCTGGAAAAAGAGGGAATCCCCACCCGGCACGTCTCGGCCATCGAAATCAAGTCCATCGCTGAGCCCTTCATTCGCCGCCGGGTTCTGCGCCACTTGGAGAAGGGGCGTGTCGTCGTCTTCAGCGCCGGGATTGGAAGCCCCTATTTCACGACCGACACCGCGGCGGCCTTGAGGGCCCTGGAGATCAAGGCTCAGGTGATCCTGAAGGCCACCAAAGTGGACGGGGTTTATACCGCCGACCCCATGGTTGACAAGACAGCCAAGAGGTTCCGATCAATCGGATATCTGGATGTCCTCAACAAGGGCCTGAAAGTCATGGATGCTACGGCCATCTCGCTCTGCAAAGACAATGACCTTCCGATTATCATCTTCAACCTGATGGGCCGGGGGAATATCAAGAAGGCCGTGCTCGGACACAAGATCGGGACGCTCATCGGTTGAATCAAATCCCGCCTCGCCCGTCGCGAGGCGGATATCGAGGATCAATCGGTCTCGTGAAGAGGGAACAATGGTCAAAGATATTCTGAGGGAACTCGAAAAGAAGATGAAGACTTCTTCGGAGCATTTCCGAAAAGAGCTGGGGAAGCTCAGGACCGGGCGGGCCAACATCAATATTTTTGAAGATATCAAGGTCGAATACTACGGCAGCCTGATGCCCATCAACCAGGTGGCCACTCTGGGCGTCCCTGATCCGACTCTGATCTCGGTCCAGCCCTGGGACCCGACGCTGCTCGAGGCCCTGGACAAGGCAATCCGAAGCGCCGACCTCGGCTTCAATCCGATCAATGACGGCAAGGTCCTGAAGATCCCCATCCCGCCTCTTGACGAAGAGAGGCGCAAGGAACTGGCCAAACGAATCGCCAAAATGGCCGAGGAGGAGAAGGCCGCCCTCCGGGTGATGAGACGGGAAAGCAAAGAGATGATCGAGAAACTGGAAAAAGAGAAAAAGATCACCGAGGACGACAAATTCCAGGGCCTGGAAAAGCTCCAGGAAATCACCGACGATTCGGTCAAGAAGGTCGACGAGCTGGCCGCGGTAAAGGAAAAGGAAATATCTGAAAGGGTAAGAACCCCTTCAGTCTATCTCGTCTATCTCGTCTCTCTCGTCCAAAGAAGAAAAAAACAAAAAGAGTTTCGGTTTATTTTTTGTTGACGAGAAAGACGAGACGACGAGAAGGCGAGACAGACGGTTCTATTTTTTTCCGAGCCAATTCTCCGTCGTTCCGAATTTTGTCCGGATGACGATTCCCCAGCCGATGATGCTCAGAGCAGAAGGTGAACATGAAGCCAAGGAAGGGGATAAAACTGATGAAGCTTACCAATACCAGGCCGAGGACGACGGCGCCGATAGGGGTCATCCTCTGCGAACCGAGGGCCCTGAGCAGGCTTTCTCCGAAGAAATAGAAGAGGACGACCCGGCCGAAGATCTTGATGATCAGCCCCGCCCAGATCAGGGCGAAGAGGATCGGGATGCCGATGAGGATGAGGCAGAGCAGGGCGGAGAAAATGACCAGGCCGCCGAAGATGATCAGGGCCAGAACGCCGGTGCCCACGGTCGGCCAGAAGGATTTCCTGATCTGAGAGGCGGCAAACGTCATCTGCTTTGGGAAAATGGCGGCCACGGCCAGGGCAGCCAGAAACCAGAGGAAGACCGAGATCAGCTTGATGATGAGGATGATCGGGAGGAGAGGGAAGGCGAAGAGGCCCTTGAACACCCCCTCTCTGAACAGCCTGGGCCCGATCTCCGAGGCTTTGAGGTAGATGGTATCCCCGTTGATCGTGCATCCGGGTTCTTTGGACAGACTGCCGCCCAGAATCACGACATCGCGTTTGACTACGGCCGTGGGCTTCAGGACAACGGCCGAGCCTATGCCGACCACAGACTCTCCCACCTCGCCGGAAACCGTGATTGTTCCCCCGAAGGCGACGACGCTCTGTTTGACTCTTCCCTCGATATCGACATTTCCGTCCGAAGGAAATAACGTTATCCTGGACCTCGTCCTTGAGCGACATGGACGTCCTTTTTTATGATGATGTTCTGCCGGCTGTGGAGGGGAAGGAGGCCACAGACCAGAAAGAGAATCCCGATAGCCAGCGCTCTTTTATTATTCATGGGTGTCCCTCGGACTGAATTTTCTTTTTAGCATCATGAAAAGCGTCACACTGAGGAGCAGGGTCAAGGTGATGAGCAGAATCTGCGTCTGTGGGCTGATGAGGGAAGTCAAGACGGAGAGCCCTCCGATCAATTCCTCAATGACGTTGGAGAAGATTTTAAAGATAAGCAGAAAGACCTTAAAAAATTTGATAAAGGTCAAGGACAGAGTCTTGAGATTTCTCAAGACATATTGATTCAGCCCCACGAGGAGACCGGGCAGACTCTGCCGGGTGACGACCATGGCCAGGCCCAGGGCCACGAGGATGGCCGAGCACCCTGCGGCGAGGGAGATGAGCAGCCCCTGGAGCGAGAATTGGCTTCCGGCGATCCGGGCCATGACCCTTGCCGAAAAGTCGGCCGGAATCTCCAGGTCAGGCAGAGTGGACGCGGCTTCAGTCAGGCGCCGGCGGGCCTCGACCGCCTCCCGGCACATTCGGCAGGAGGCCAGATGCCCTTCCAGTTCTTGCCTTTCGGGCGGGTGTAAGCTCTCCCTCAAGATAGCGATAGACCTGGGCGAGAGAAAGACAGTTCACGCCTCACCCTCCAGAAGCCGGCGGAGCAATTCTTTTGCCTGAAAGACTCTGTTCTTAACCGTCCCCACGGGCAGTTCTTTGATCTCCGCCATCTCCTCATAACTCAGCCCGTTGACGTGCCTCCAGACAAAAAGCTCGCGCAGAGGCCCGGGAAGCTTCGCGAGCGCCCGGTCGATCCTTGTCCGGAGTTCCTGAAGTTCAAGCTTTTTGATGACCGAAGGTTTGTCGTCCGGGATCTGAATGGGGAGGCAGTCCTCCGCCTCGTTCGGATTCTGGTCGATGGAGACGGTCGGCAGTTTTTTCTTCCGCCAGTGGTCAATGACATAATTGGACGCGATCTTAAAAAGCCAGGTGCTGAATTTGTATTGAGGCCTGTAGGAGCCCAGAGAAGAGTAGGCTTTGACAAAAACCTCCTGGGTGAAATCCAGGGCCAACTCCCTCTCGCCGACCATTCGGCCGATGTAGTTGAGCACCGGACGCTGATATTTTTGAACAATCATCTCAAAAGCCTTTTTGTCTCCATCAAGGGTCTGCTTGACTAGGACTTTGTCATCATCCATGGAGGACATCCTGTCCTCAAGAGTATATACGGTGTGGGCCGGAATTGGTTTTGTTTTCACGCTCCGGCTCTCCCTCGATGATCTCGCAGTCCAGGAGGAACCTTGAGCTCGAAGAGGTCGGGCTTGAGCCGCGCTCCCGGCTTGATCTGGCTGAAGCGGAATTCCTGCTTGTTGCCCGCCCAGTCCAGAGAGATGGCCCTCTGGATGAGCAGAGACTTCTGATCGATTTCCAGGAGGATGTAAGAGAATTCCCCTTCGTTCTTGGGGACGAGCCTGAGCTGCCAGACGCCCGCGCTTTCCGAGGGGAAACGAGTGAATTCGACTTGATAGCTCTCCGTCATGGCCGCCTCTCCGGTCAGGATGGAGAGGATCTCAGTTTCAAACTTATCTTTATAGCTCTTGGTCCTGTAGAGCTGGTTGTCTTCAGGAAAGAAAGCCTGGAGCAGACCTCCGGTGTAGAGATAGGTAAACTTCTCCGGGCTTAGGTAGTCCCAGCGCATCGACTCGGGTTTTCGGAAATAGAACTTGCCTTTTTCTTGGAGCGGGGTCGCTGTCGATGCGGAGAAGCGGGTCTGCTCGAAACTCGCCTGGAGAGAGTCGATCGACCGAAGCTTCGTTTCGACTTTGACGGCCACCTCTTCGGGGCTCAGCGCCTGGGTCAGCCCGGAGAGCGCAAAAATGATGAGTCCGACGGGCACCACGTACCTCATTTTTAGAATTATAGCACAACCAATCCGATTAAACTCTTTGCTTCTCAAATCAGATTTCTGCTATAAATCCCTCGATGAACGAGGTTTTTCTTCTGATTCTCATCGCGTATTTCGCTTTCATTTTGCTCTTGAACCTCGTCTTCAAGAAAAGAATGAAGAGCCTCGAGGATTTTTTTCTCGCCTCCCGCAACCTTTCCGCCTTCTGGATCGGGCTGGCTCTTTCCGCCTCGTGGTTCGGAGCGACCTCCATCCTGGTTTCTACGGACGAAGCCTACAAAGAAGGGGTGAGCGCCGTCTGGCTGGTCGGTGTTCCCGCGGCGGCGACGCTCCTTATCCTGGCCATAGCCTTGGGGACAAGAATCCAGGGATTTCGGACGCTCAGCCTCCCCGACCTTTTGGAGGCCCGCTATGGCCTGATTGTCCGCCATCTCTCGTCTTTTCTGATCATCTGGTACATGAGCGTGCTGGCGGCCGCTCAGATGGTGGCCCTGGGCAAGTTTCTGGAGCTGTTTATCGGAGCTCCCTATTTGGCCAGCTTAGCCTTGGGCACCGGCGTCGTTCTCTTCTACTCTATTCTAGGCGGATTCAGGGCCCTGGTGATCACGAACCTTTTCAAATTTCTCCTCCTGGTCGCCGGCGTGGCCGGATTGGTTTTCTACCTAGGCAGAAACGTATCCTTGGGCGGGATTTCGACCTTGGCGATGGGGGCCGGGAAGGGCGATTATTTCCGGGTCTTTTCTCATTTCGGGAAAAACTCTCTCATAGCTCTTTCTTTCATTCTTGCCTGGACGGTCTCGCCGATCGCCTGGCAGCGGATCCAGGCCGCGCGATCTCCACTCCAAGCCCGCCGGGGCATTCTCGGGGCTGTCGGCGTTCTCACCGTCCTCTACGGCCTGGTCGTTTTTGCCGGGATGCTCTCACTGCCTCTTCTCTCCGGCCGGGAGCTCGCCAACCCTCTTCTTTCTGAGCTCATCTCGAAAGAAACGAATTTGTTGCTCGGGGGCCTCCTGTTCGTCGCCGTCCTGAGCGCCATCATGTCCACGCTGGATTCGGCGGTCAACACGGGAGCCCTGTCCCTGACCAGGGATCTGTTCGAGCAGATCGTTCCCGGGGAACGGCCCGGCAGGTCTGTGCTGGCCAGTCGCCTGGCCACGTTGGCCATTGGAGGGCTGGCGTTTTTGATCGCCACGCGGTTTCAGGATATCTTGAAGACGATCGGGCTCTCGTCGGCGATCATGGCCGAGGGCCTTTTTATTCCGGGGGTGGCGAGCGTTTTTCTTAAAAAAAGATATCCCCTGGCGGGTTTTCTCAGCCTGACCTTGGGTGGATTATTTGCCCTGATAAGCTTTCTGGGAGAAATGGAGATATTCAAATTAGGCCTCCCCGTCTGGCCTTATTCCGTTCCGTACGGGCTGCTCTTGAGCTCAGCCGGATTCCTTATAGGACTGGTCACCAACAAAGTGAGGAGTAAGGAGTGAGGGGTGAGGCGCTTTCCGCTGTTTACTGTTTTTTGGTTTTTGGATATGATTGAGGCCAATGTCTGTCTGGGAAAATCTGCGCTGGCGGGCCATCGGCTTTTTCGGTAAACGCCTGTTCTGGCTTCTGGCCAAGTCGTGCCGGTGGACGCTCCTCGGGGAAGAGACCTACCAGAAACTCAGGGCCGAAGGCAAGCCTGTCATCATCCTTGTCTGGCACGGACGGATTTTTATTGTCCCCTATTTTTTTCGGCGCCGAGGGATCATGCCCTTGATCAGTCCGAGCAAAGACGGCGAAATCGCGGCCCAGATCATGGCCCGCTGGGGCTATAAAATCCTCAGGGGGTCGAGCTCGCATTCCGTGGTCCGGGCCTGGAACGAAATGAAGCGGGAGCTCGGACGGGGGGGAGAGCTGATCATCGTTCCCGACGGGCCGCGCGGCCCGGACAGGGTCCTCAAGCCAGGCTGCATCAAGCTGGGGCAGGAGACCGGGGCGGCGCTTGTTCCGTTCAGTTTTGCGGCCTCGAGGAAGAAAATTCTCCGGAGCTGGGATCGTTTCTTGATGTTCTATCCGTTTTCGAGAGTGGTGGCCATGTACGGCGCGCCGATCGAGCTCCCCTCCAACCTGACCGAAGAAGAATTTGAGCGAGAGCGGTTGCGGGCGGAGCAGGCCCTTACCGACCTCGATCATCAGGCCGATTCCTATTTTCAATAGAATCGTCTAGCTCGGGTCAAAAAAAGTGAGCCGTCGAGCAGTGAGCACTGAGCAGAAAAGAGTGAGACTGGATAGCACTTAAGAACGCCTCACCCCTCACTCCTGACGCCCTCACCATTTTTGGCGAGATAGACGAGATAGACGATTTATGCTATATATCCAGCCAAAAGGAGAGTCGAATGAAATCGAGGGTTTTTTATCTCATCGTCATCGTGTTGGGATTGTCTTTTTTTCTCCTCAGCCAGGAACAAAAGGCAACGAGTTTGATCGCCCAGGGCGATGAACTGTATAACCAGAGGGGCGACTTGGCCAAAGCCAAAGAAGCCCTGGGCAAGTACCGAGAAGCGGCGGCTCTGGGCGAGGACAAATATGAGGCCTATTGGAGGATGGCCCGGGTCGAGTACTGGATCGGTGACCGCACGGCCGATAATAAAGAAAAGAAGGTGATATTTGGGCTGGGGATCGAGGAAGCTAAGAAGGCCGTCGAGCTCGGGCCCAACAAGGGCCGAGGGACATTTCTGGCTGGGCGTGAATTATGGATCCTATGGCGAAGCCAAAGGTGTCCTCAAGAGTCTTTCCCTGGTCGGACCGATAAAGGCCGAAATGGGCGCGGTCTTGCGCATCGACCCCGGCTACGAGAATGGAGGCGCAAACCGCGTGCTCGGCCGTGTCTATTACAAACTGCCCGGGTTTGTCGGCGGGAGCAACAAGAAATCCCTCCTGAACCTTTTGAGGTCAAAGGAGCTCGGGCCGAAGGACGGCCTGACCCGCATCTATTTGGCGGAGACCTACCTTGCTCTCGACGAAGTGGAGAAAGCCAGAGAAGAGCTGGAGTTCGTTTTGAACATTGGAGGCTGATCCGAACGATGCCGGTCAGGTTGCCGAGCTTGCCCGACCATAAGGAGCAAGCCAAGACGCTCCTGCAAAAGAAAGATTTCAGGAAAAAATAGATTTCCCGGGTTCTATTCCGAGAAAACCTGGGCCGTGAAGACCTCGATCTGAGCTCCCTTTTTCCATTCGTCCTTATCCAGGCCCGCCTTGAGACAGCCGTGACAGAGGTAGGTTTCGAGGTCCCAATCATATTCGCACGGAACCTGAGGCAGGAGAAGCCCTTTGTTAAATCCTTTGCTGATGATGATGCCGTGTTTGCCGACTTCGACCTCGCTCGGGTTTTTGACCTCGACAGGCAGACTCAGCACGGAAATCTCGAACTTTGCTTTCTCCAGCTCGCCCAGGCCCAGAGACTGGAAACGGAAGTCTTCGGTCGCGGCGGCGATCGCCATATCGATGATCGTTTGATAAAGCGGTTTGACCGGGAGCGGATATCCGATGCACCCTCGGAGCTCGCCATCGACCTTGATGGTCACGAAGGCTCCTCGTTTTTCCTTGAGGACAGGATCTTCAACCTTGATTCGCAGTTTCTCTCCCGCCTTCAAGTAATGTTCCACGGCCTGGCGGGCCAAGCTGAGAAGGAACCTCTCCTGATCTTTGGCTAGAGGCAGGCTCACCTGGTTTCCTCCTTCCTGTCCGTCTTCAAGAGGATCGGCCGAAGACGGAACTTTTTTTCGTAGTCGATCACGAACGACCGGCGGCGCGCCTTTTTCCGGGAATCTGGGTTGATCTCCAGATAAAGCTTGCCGAAGCCGTAGGGCGAAAGAACTCCCTTCAAATGTCGAGGGCTGGTTCGAAGCCCAAAAAATCCTATGATTCCTCCCTCCAAGGCCTTGTCCAGCTTGAAAAAGAGCTCGGCCGAGAGAGAAGATCCTTGGGGCGCGGGCAGGACCTTCTCAACAAAAAAGCGGTGGTCCCGCCGGTGCCCGATCAGAAACCCGAAAACCGGCGATCGGCCGGCAACGAGCGAGAGCGCTTCGAGAAACTGAGCAGCCTCCCTCGACAAGAACGCATCCATCAGCAAAATTATAACACAAAGCCGAAAAAGGAAAAGAGGTCCGTCCCGTCTCAGTCGCTATCGGGCGTCAGATCTTTTCTGGCCCAAACGATCAGGCTGTAGCCTTTGTGAAAGAAGAGAAGAGCATCCAGGCGGGAACAGAGCCAGACCAAAGGGTAAATGAACGAGTAGACTCTGAAGCTCTTTTTTTGGGTCTCGAATTCCGCCGAGGTCGATGGTTTGATGCGCCCGTCTCTCAATTTTTCCTCAGGCTCGCGGGAGAGGAACTTGATGTAGAGAAGATTGAGAACGAGCTCCAGGAATTCGACAAAAAAACGGGAGTAGGTTTTGTCGAGCACCGGCCGGAGGCGAGCCCGCCTCAGTTTCAAGCGGATCTCTTGGAGGCTGTAGCCTTCTCTTTTGTGTCCGAAGTCTTCTAATTTCAAACCGAGGGCGGACCTCAATTTGTGAAGCACAAAGAACTTGCCGGTATGAGGCGTGACCAGGATGAGTTCCCCGTCCTTTTTGAGGACCCGCCCGATCTCGTCGAGGCATTGTTGGTCGTCGTCCAGATGCTCGAGGTAGTCCAGAGAGGCGACCAGGTCAAAAGAGGCGCTTTTAAAGGGCAGGGGACCGGGCGCAATCCGAACAAGATTGTCCCTAAGCAAACTCCGGGCCGTTTTCAGGTTGGCCAGGTCCTGGTCGGTGCTGACCCAGAAACCCCCCTTGCGCCGGAGGTAATAGCTGAGAACCCCCTGGGCGCACCCGAGGTCGAGGGCCTTTCGCCGCGGATCGAAAGCCAGCCCTTTTTCGATGAGGGCGAGTTTTTCTTTTTTCTTGAGAGATTTTTTGAGGAGCTGGATCTGCCAGGGGTCTTGGGCCATTTAAAAAGATTATATTTTTTTGAGCTTAAAAACACAAGAAAACAAGAAGTGAACGGTCAATCGTGAGCAGTGAGCAGTGCACAGGAAAATGAACATATTTCTTTGCCTTAGCCTGAGAATGAAGCATAAGAACGGGCTTAACTGCTCACGGCTCACCCCTTACAGCTCACTATTTTGATTTCTTGACTCTCAGATGTCTTAGTTTTATGATGAGAAGCAAGGAAAGGTTGATGGAGTATGAACTGGTCATCGTAGGGGCTCTCGAAACCAATTGCTATCTTATCTATTGCCCCGAGACCCTGGACTGTGCCGTGGTGGACCCGGGCGCGGAGGCAGAGAAAATTTTCCCGGAAATCACCAGGCTGAAGCTGAAACCCGTCATGATCCTAAACACCCACGGCCACATAGACCATACCGGCGCCAATCGCGATATCAAAGAACGGTTCGGCATCCCACTGCTGATCCACTCTCAAGGACGGTCCGATGCTCGGCGCCTCCGACCAGCTCGAATTGAGCCTTTTCTTGGGAGCCAGAGAATCTCCCCCCGCCGACCGGTTCATCGAGGACCGGGAGGAAATCTCGGTCGGCCATTGCCGTCTGAAAGTCATCTATACCCCGGGTCACTCTCCCGGGAGCGTGAGTTTCCTGGGAGAAGGATTCCTGCTTTCCGGAGATACCCTCTTTTGGGGCGGCGTCGGGCGGACCGACCTTCCCGGAGGCTCCTGGAAAGAGCTTGAGGAATCGATCAAGTCGAAGATCTTGACTCTTCCCGAGGAACTGATCGTTCTTCCCGGCCACGGCCCTCACACGACCGTCGGCCAGGAAAAAAACCTGAATCCTTTTATTCCATGAACAATCGCCCGTCCTCGTCGGAGGACGCTCTTCGTCTCTTCTTCGAATTCCTGTCCGTAGAGAAAGGATTAGCGGCCAACACCATCCTGTCCTACCGGCGCGACCTTGAGAAGCTGCGGCTCTCTTTGAAAAAAGAGAAACTTGACTGGGAAGGGGTCCGGGAAGAGGACCTGGTGAAGTTCATCCATCAGCAGAGCAAATGCGGCCTTTCGCCCCGCTCCGTGGCGCGATTGGTCTCGGCCCTGAGGACGTTTTTTAGATTTCTCGTCCTCGACGGGATGATTCAGACAAACCCCGCCGGGAACCTTTCGGCTCCTTCGACCTGGCTTATGCTCCCCAAGTTCTTGAGCCTAAAAGAGGTCAACTTGCTTCTGCGACAGCCTGATGAAAAGGAGCCGAACGGAGTGAGGGACAAGGCCATGATCGAGCTCCTTTATGCTTCTGGGCTGAGGGTTTCCGAGCTCGTGAATCTGCAGGTGAAGGACCTGGATCTGGAAGAGGGGTTTCTCATCTGCCGGGGAAAAGGGGGAAAGGAGAGGATCGTCCCCGTCGGCGCCTCGGCCCGGCGGGCGATCGAGCGCTATTTAACCGAGGTGCGCCCCTCCCTTCTCAAGAAACCGGCCGACCATCTATTTCTGACCCACCGGAGCCGGGCCTTTACCCGTCAGGGATTTTGGAAGATCTTGAAGAGCTACGCCCGCGGGGCCGGGATGGCTTCGTCGATCACGCCTCACATCTTGCGGCACACCTTTGCGACACACCTTCTCGAACGCGGGGCCGACCTCAGGTCCGTTCAGATGATGCTGGGCCACAGCCAGATCACGACGACTCAGATCTACACTCACGTCACCCGGGACCGCCTCCGTCGGGTCTATGATAAATATCATCCCAGAGCATAAGAAAACAGTGAGCTGTGAGCGGTGAGCGGTGAGCAGCAGGCCGTCGGCAAAGCAATCTCTAGATTAATCCGTTCTCCGAGCAGAGAATTTCCCTCACCCAAGAACATACCTTAATGGCAATCTTGCAGATCAAACATTTTGTTTATTTCTTTTCACAATCTGCGTTATTGAACATGCGCCCGGGAATGGAGAAATTGTTTTTTTCCCGATCACTGCTCACTGCTCACTGCTCACGGCTCACTATTAATAATGGGGAGCGACCGAGATGTGGACCCTGGCCTGATGCCTGGCCGTAAAGAGAGTCGTCCTTTTCTCTTTAAACAACCACTGCTGATGCTTCCAGGTCCAAGCAAATTCTTTGTGACAGGCCCGGTCATAGATGTCCCGCTCCTCGAGGCAAACGCGGTTCGACCCGGTGACGACATACGGACGGTAGTTCGCTTCGGAAAAATTCTGCTGGTTTTCTTCCGTAGAAGGCAAGCGGGATGAAGTCTTTCTCGGCCGATTCGTTGCGGGGAGCGTAAAAACCGTTCACGAAAAAGGCAAAGTGCAATTGGCCTTCCTTTTTGAGAATGTATTCCATGTTGAAGTCGGGAACATCTCGAAAATCAGCGCTGGTCAGGGTCCTGGCGGAGGCCGGTGAGCTGGCGGTTTCCTGGGCGTTCCAGCGGGTGATTTCGGAACGGCCGTGGAACAGGCGATAATCCTCGGAGTCTCTCTCCATGGTCCCGGTCCAGAGGACGGTCAATTGGAAGTCCCCCGAATAGACCGTTTCTTCCTCCTGGGTTCGATATTCCCCTTCGGTCTTCAATTCGACTTTGAGGTCCCACCAGAGGGGCTCTTTGGGTGGCCGTCCGGCGTCCTGAATCCCGGGGGCCAGAAACCTGAAGCAGAGCAGTGAGAGAGGAAGGAGGAAGAGCCTTTGCGCCGACTTTCGATTGTTCATCCGCCTGTCATCTCGAGCTCGGAACAACCTATTCTACCTTGATTGATTTGTCCTTGACAAGCCGGAGAAAGATTGTTAGCTTAGGCCTATCCACTCATAAGTTTAATCGTTAAACTTATGAGTTTAATCACAAGACTCATCGGTGAGGGAGGGAAGACGTGACGACCAGAGACTTGAGGGGCGAGCGCGAGCGCCTGAGGCGGGAGGGCTCCAAGAGGTCCATTCTCCAGGCGGCCGAAGGCCTCATCATCAAGAAAGGGTACGGCGCGCTGACCATGGACGATGTGGCCCGGGAGGCGCAGTTTTCCAAGGCCACCCTCTATCGCTATTTCAAGAACAAGGGAGAGCTCATTTTCGAGATCGCCGCGAACTATTACCGGAGAGTGACCGCGAATCTGCGACAGATCCGTCAAGAGGACTCTCGACCCGTGGAAAAATTGCGCCAGGCGATCCGCTTCGTTCTCCGATTCGGCCAAGAGAAGCGGAATCTCTCCCGGGTTTTCATAATCGACGAATTCCTGCCCCGATTTTTACGCTCCCTCGGCGGGGCGTCTGAGCGGCCCGCCTCGGCAGAGGACAAAAAGTTCCTCGGGATTTTGAAGGCCTGCCGCAGGGAAATGCTCGAGGTGGGAAGTGAAATCTTGAAGGACGGGATCGCCGCGGGGGAGTTCCGGGCGATGGATGTCATGGCCGGCGTGACCTTCCTGGAGGCGGCGCTCCAAGGCTATCTCCACGGAGAACTCTTGTCTCAAAAAAAACACGATCTGGAGGCCGAGACCGAACTCATCCACAGTTTTTTCCTTCACGGCATCATGGACAAGCGGAACGTCAAAGGAGGATCAAGATGAAAAAAATAGGGACTCTGGCTTTCGCCCTCTGTCTTGTCTTCGGCCAGGGGAGTTCCGCCCATTCCCAAGAAAAGCTGGTCCTAACCCTTCAAGACTGTCTCAACCTGGCCCTTTCCCAAAATCCCTCCTACCTGGCCGTTAAAGAGCGGGAGGGAGGGGCGCAGGCGGTGGTCCGGGAGGCGGCCTCCCGGTTTCTTCCCGACTCTGAACGCGCAGGGTAACGACGTCCTGGACAAAAAGGTTTTTGTCCTGGAATTCCCCTCCTTCATTCCCGGTCAACTTTCTCAGAAGGTGCCGATCGACTTCACCAAGACTTACCAGCTGACTCTTTCCTTTTCGCTCCCTCTGTTCACAGGTGGGCGATTGACCTCTGGGTACAGGCAGGCGAATTATAATCTTCTGGCCACCAAGGAGTTTATCCGGCAGTCCAGGCTCGACACCGTCTTCGACGTCAAGAAAGCTTTCTATGGCCATCTTCTGGCTAAGAAATTCGCCGATGTGGCTGGGGAGGCGGTGGCCCTGGCTGAAAAACACCACACCAATGTCCGAAATCTTTTTGAGGCCGGAATGGCCTCGAAGTTCGACCTGCTCAGGTCGGAGGTGCAGGTTGCCAACTTGAGGCCCCAGCTCATCCGGGCCCGTAACAGCCTGAGCGTCGCCGAGCTCGGCCTGAAGACTCTGCTCGGGTTGGATCTCTCCCGGCCCATCGAAGTCAGCGGAGAGATGACCTACCAGCCCTTGGAGGAAAATGTCGATGATCTCGTCGCCAAGGCCATTCTGAGGAGGCCGGAGATCAATCAGCTTAACTACCAGAAACAGATCGCCGGGGAGATGCTCAAGATGGTCAGGGCCGAGAACCTCCCGACTCTGGCCGTCGGAGGCGCCTACAATTATTGGTCCAACCATTTCAATTTCACCAAGAAAAACTGGGAGAGCTACTATTCTGTTAACCTCGTCCTGACCCTTCCCATTTTCAACGGTTTTTCCGGCGCGGCGAGGATCGCCCAGTCCAAGGCCCTGATCAGAGAGCTCGAATTCAGCCAGAAGGGTCTCTTCGAGGCGGTCAAGTTCGAGGTCAACCAGGCGGTCCTGAATCTCAAACAGGCCCGTGAGACCCTGCTCTCCCAGGAAAAGAACGTTGAGGAAGCCCAGGAGGCGGTGAGGATTGCCGAACTGAACTATTCAGAAGGCCTGGCCACGACCCTCGATGTCAGCACCGCTCAGGTGGCTCTGTCTCAGGCCAAAACGAATTATTCCCAGGCTCTCTATGATTGTGTCATCTCGCTTGCCCAACTGGAAAAAGCGGTGGGCAGCGGTGGGGAAGAACAGGATGGCGAGATGACAAAATAAACCAGATGACGAAATGAAGAGATGACGAGACGCCAAGATGACCGCATGACCAGGATGACGAGATGACGAGATGACGAGATAGACGTCTTTAAATCTTATACCTCAAGAACGCCCCGATCTTTCCATAGTGATCGAGTTTGGAGGGCGGGGTCACGTGGATCACCTGACAGTTCTTGGTCATGGCCGCTTCGATGGCCTCATCGATGACATCGACGACGGGCTCGGTCTTTCTCTGACAGGAGGGACAGCGCAACTCTTCGATATAGAGATATCTTTCTTCGGGACAGATCCTTCCCTCGCGCGAAAAATTGTGGGTGACGACAAGCGATTGGACTGCCCCTTGATTGAGAGCCCGCAGGGTCTCTTTCACGCCGGAGATGGCCAGATTTCCCCGCTCCAACTGGGATACAAATCTTACGACCGCGGCTTGCTCATCTTCATGAATTGAGTTTTTCCTCCAGGCCCAGGGCCTCTTTGAGGATTTTGTCGTTGGAGTCCGCCGGCTTGGCCTTGAGCCTTCCTCTCAATCGGGCCTTAAGATAGGGGTGGAGGAGGGACTCAAGGTCGGCGAAATTTTCGTCGGCGCAGCCCAGGAACAGCCACTCGTAATGGTTCTTCTTGAAAAGATCAAACGTCTTCTGGGCCGCCGTCTTGAAGTGCTCGTGGAGATGAGCCGAGATGTGACGCTCGATGCGCTTGGATTCGTAGCCTTCCCAGCCTCCCTCCCGAACCTTGCTCGGGACATCGCTGCGCAGGCTGTCCAGATGGGTCATCTCGCCCATGTAAACGTCATACCATTCGGCTTCCCTGCGGCTGGTGAGAAAGGCGATGATGTGGCGGTAGCGTTCCAGAATGGCCGAGAGAGGCCGGGCATAGGGATTCTGATCAAAAATAACCCGGGTCCGCGGAGGATGGGGCAGGTTGAATTCCTGCCAGAAATCTCTGCCGGAGCAGGAAAACAGGGCCAGGCCGGGAAAATTATAAGAATTCAGGTTTCGGGAGGCGAAGAGATTGATTTTCTCCAAATCCTGTTGAAGCGATTCCCGTTTTTCACGGCTCAGGTCCATCGTTTCGCATTGGGCCCGGCCCGAAGTCAACAGGTTCTTGAAGGAGACGGTGATTTCCTTCCTGGTTTTTTTGCCCTTATCTGTTTCTAAATAAAACGAAGTCGTTAAAAAAGCACCGTCTTTGAACTTGGTGAGCGCTTCGATTTGCCCCCGGCTAGACAGTTTCATAGAACCTCCTTGTTTGGAATGAGAGATGCTGGCGAAAATCCTTTTGCCTTGGCTTAGAGCTGATAAGAAATACCACCTCTTTTTAGGTTATGTTGGGAACCCCCTTTTGTCAAGCCCTTCTAGAGGGCCCCATAACGAAAAGTCCGGCGAGAACGGTTGGCACTTTATCGAGCCCAATCGGACGCTTTTGCTCAGCCCGTAAGCACGCGTTTCGTCGAAGAGCTGCGCCCCGCTGCCCCGTTCTCCGTGCTCCGTCTATCTCGTCCATCAGATGAAGAACAAATAACATTTTTATGAAATCCTTAAGTTGTTCGATGAACGGGGCACGGGGTACGTGATACGAGACAAACGGGATTCGGTGCCCGGGGGACGGGGTACGGAGTTCGGCAGACGAGCTTGACGCGCCGGGCCTTTACTCGCATTTTGCTTATAGATATAATACACCTTAAGCGAGGCCTCGCGCCGCATATTCTGGGTGCGGAAGTGGCGGAATTGGTAGACGCGTAAGCCTCAGGAGTTTATGGCCGAAAGGCTGTGTGGGTTCGAGTCCCACCTTCCGCACCAATTAAAACTCGGCCGTTGTCATCTCCGTTATGCCCTCTCGGAAAAACGTCCTGCTCATCAATCCCTGGATCTATGATTTTACCGCCTATGATTATTGGCTGAAACCCCTGGGACTTCTCTATATCGCCTCGATCATCCGCCAAAATTCCGCCTGCACACTGACCTTTGTCGATTGTCTGGACCGTCACCATCCCCTCCTGGAGAAGAAGCTTAAAATGAAGCCGGATGGAAGAGGAGCGCTCCCCAAAGAGGAAGTTCCCAAACCCCTGCCCCTCAAAGGTGTCCCGCGGAGATATTCCCGCTACGGACTTCCCATTCCTCTTTTCCTTCGCGAGCTCGAGTCCGTGGGCCGGCCCGATCTTGTTCTCTTGACCTGCACCATGACCTACTGGTACCCCGGCGTCCAGCTGGTGACCGAGCTCGTGCGGCGAAAATTTGGTCAGGTCCCGATCGTGCTGGGCGGGAACTACGCCACCCTCGAGCCCGATCACGCCAAGGCCTTCTCGGGGGCGGACTCGGTCATTCAAGGGCCGGGGGAAAACAAAATTCTCCCCTTGATAAACCAGGTCCTGGGAGACGGTGTCGCCAATGTCCGTGAGTTCCCCTCTCTCGATGACCTGCCTTGGCCCGCCTTTGACCTTTTGAGGGATTCCGAAGGGCTGCCGCTCGTAACTTCCAGGGGTTGCCGTTTTCGCTGCAGCTTTTGCGCCGTGCCGCTCCTCTATCCAGAGTTTGAACAACGGTCTCCCGCGTCCGTGGTCAACGAAATCCAAGGCCATCATGAGAGGCTCCGGACGCACAACTTCGCTTTTTTTGATGACGCCCTCCTGCTCAACAGGCGGCGCCACATCATTCCGATCCTCGAGGGGATCATCAAAAAATATCTCCCTCTGACTTTCCATGCGCCCAACGGCCTCCATGTCAGAGAAATTGACTTGGACCTGGCCAGACTGCTGAAGGCGGCCAATGTCCGGTCTCTTTTCCTGAGCCAGGAATCCTTCGATGAGGAGCTTCTGACGGCAGCGTGTCCCAAGGTCTCGGCGGGAGATCTGGAGAAGGCTCTCCGGGCCCTGGAAAAGGCAGGCTACAGCCGTGGCGATATCAATGTCTATCTCATCGTCGGCCTCCCCGGCCAGGACATCCTCGGTATCCGGAAGAGCATTCTCAGAGTTCGGGAACTGGGAGCGCGGCCCCGGCTCACCTATTTTTCCCCTGTCCCCGGCACCCAAGAATGGCAGAGGCTCGTTGGGCAGGGCTGCCTTCCCCATGATGCCGACCCGCTCCTGCATAACAAATTGACGTTTGCCTACCTCTGGGGGAATATCACGCCCGGGGAATTCAGGTCGCTGGGGACGCTCCTCAATCAAGATTAAAAGAGATCCCGTCTTTCATCTCGTCTGTCTCGCCAAGAGCAAAAATCCTTTCTTGATTTCTTCTGACTTTTCTTATTTCTTGACGAGAAAGACGGGCCGACGAGATAGACGAGACAGCCGTCTGGTTTGCTTGAATTAATTCGCTGAGAAGGGTATTGTATTAGGAGAATGAGAACAGGAAGATTCTTGCTAATTCTATGGGTTGCATGCCTCGCAGCCTTGGTTTTTCTTGCTGCCGACGCACGGGGCGCCAAGAATCAGCTCCCTCCCCAATATAAAAAATGGCTGGAAGAGGAAGTTGTTTATATCATCAGTCCGCGCGAAAGGGACGTTTTTTTGCAGCTAAAAACGGACCGCGAACGGGACCTTTTTATCGAAGCCTTTTGGAAACACAGGGACCCGACTCCGGGGTCTCCTGAAAACGAGTTCAAGACCGAGCACTACCGCCGGATAAACTATGTCAACCAGTTCTTTGGCCGGTCATCTCCCCTTCCCGGCTGGAAAACGGACAGGGGTCGAATGTACATCATCCTCGGCGAGCCCAACGACATCCAGAGGTTCGTCGGCAAATCCGATGTTTATCCGACTGAAATCTGGTTCTATCAAGGGAAAACCGGAGAGGGCCTTCCGGCAGGTTTCAACCTCGTTTTTTTCCAGGAACACGGGAACGGCGAATACAGACTGTACAGTCCTGTCAGGGACGGTCCCCAGGCTCTCATGACCACCTATAGCGGCGATCCCTCCAACTATTTGGCTGCCTACCAGCAGCTGCAGGAGATCGACCCGACTCTGGCTCAGGTCTCGCTGTCCCTCATCCCCGGAGAAGAATCAGGCTCGTTTGGCCGGCCTTCGCTCTCTTCGGACCTCCTCATCCAGAAAGTTGAAATGCTTCCCAGCAAACAGGTGGAAGATAGGTACGCCCAGAAATTCCTGCAGTATAAAGACAGTGTCGAGGTCGAGTACACGGCCAATTACATCGACAGCGATTCGCTGGTGAAGGTCCTCCGCGATCCCTCGGGACGGCCCTTCGTCCACTACGCCCTGGAACCGGCCAGACTCTCGGTCAACCAATACGAGAGCAAATATTATGCGACCCTGGCCCTCAACGGGTCGGTCTCGAATCCGGAGGGCAAGATCATTTTTCAGTTTGACAAAACGATATCCGTCGAATTCAACGAAGAACAGATGCAGAACGTCAGCCGCCGGCCATTCGACATCCACGACATGATCCCCCTGATCCCGGGCCAGTACAAATTATCGATCCTGCTCAAGAATGAGGTTTCCAAGGAGTTCACCTCGTTAGAGCAGAACCTGGTCGTTCCTCAAGAAAGCGGGGATCCCGCGATGACCTCCCTCATCCTCGGCTACAAAGTCGCCAAAGCGGAAGCCGGGGTGAAAAAAATGAAACCCTTCCAGGTCGGGGCCTATCAGATCTATGCCCAGCCCAACCGGGTTTTTGTCAGGAAGGATTCGCTGGCCCTGGCCTTTCAGCTTCAGGGACTGACCCCCGAGATCAGAGAAAAGGGAGAGATCAGATACCTTTTCAAAACCGCCGACAAGGAATTCCGGTCGAGCTCCCGGAAGATCCCCGAATATGGTGATGTCGCCGACTTCGTCCAGGAGATCCCCCTTAGCCGATTTTCCGCCCGCCCATTACGGGGTCCGGGTCTCTCTCGTCCTCGACGGGCAGGAGCTCGCGGCCAAGGAAGATGAGTTTGATGTCACTCACCTGGAGGGCGTGGCCCGCCCCTGGATTTACACCAGAATTCTGCCCGATTCATCCGATCCCATGTACGCCTATATCACGGGCATCCAGCTCATAAACAGCGGCAGGTTCAAAGAGGGCAGCGAGAGCCTGGAGAAGGCTCAGCAGGGAAAACCGGACAGCGTGGATATCAACTACCATTTGGCCAGGGCCTATATGGGACTTGCCGCCTATGAGAAAGTGGAGCCTGTGCTTCTTCCCTTTTTCAATAAACCCGAGACTCCCAAGTACGAGCTCTATTTTCTCTTGGGCCAATCGTATTTTGCGAGGGGGGAATGGCAGAAAGTGATCGACCTCTACGACCGGGCCATCAATCATTATGGTGTCAACACAAGCATCCTGAATCTCTTGGGCCAGAGTTATCTCAAGCTGGGGAAGACCGAGGAAGCCCTCCTGGCCTGGAAGAAATCCCTGGAAATCGACCCTCGACAGCCACAGATCCAGAAGGCGGCCGAGTCCGTGAAGGAGAAAAAATGAGCACCGTCCCGAGTCGGCCGAAGAAAACGAAGAAAGATATTATGGTCATGGCCATGGGCTTCGTCTTTGTCTTGAGTTCGCTGGTCTTTTCTTTCTCGTCCTGCCGGCTCTACAACTTGGAACGCAAGCTGGCGCCCGAATATGCCGATTTCATATCCAAGGTTCGCTATATCATCACCAGGGAAGAAGAAAAGACCTTTGTGCAGCTTCCGGATTCGGAGAAACCAAAGTTCATCGAGGAGTTTTGGCAGCGAAGAAATCCCGATCCCGGTTCCGAGGTCAATGAATTCAAGATCGAATACTACAAGCGCATCGACCAATCCAGCCAGCTCTTTTTTGGGGAAGGCAAGCCGGGCTGGCTGACCGACCGCGGCAGGATCTTTATCCTGTTCGGATCTCCCTTGGAACGGCAAACCAACCCGATGGACGCATCCGGCCGCTGCACCGAGCTCTGGTATTATCCTCCGAATTTTCCTGTTCTCTTTGTCGATCCAAATTGCACCGGCAATTTCGTCTTGGCGCCGATCAACCTGGCCCACCTCCAGGAGCTCAATATGGCCCAGGCCCAGTTCCAGAGGACTTTCAAGCAGGAAAAACAGTTTTTCGATTTTAGCCTCAGCGTCAACAAAACGTCTGGTCTCCCAAGACCGAGTGGAGGGAACGATCACCATCGAAATCCCCTATGTCTCGATCTGGTTCAAATCCGACAACCAGAAACTCGAGGCGACTCTCGACGTCAACCTGGAACTCAAAAACAGCCAAGGATTCCTTTTTTGGGAATACAAAGGGCCGTTCCCGATTTCGCTGGAAGAATCGGAGCTCAAGGAGAAGAAGGGGAAGAGCTATCGGATCGAGATTCCATTCGCCTTGACAGAGAATCTGGACAAGCTGCGCCAGGGGAAAAATGCTATCCACGCATCCATCAAGAGCAGGACCGGGCAGGATGAATCGGAGAAGGTTTTCGACTTCGAGCTCTGATCTTAGGAAGGGTGAAGAGGCGATTGAATCTAGCAAGGAGGTAACGATGTATCGAGACTGCAAAACCAGAAGCGCTTGCCTGAAATGGACGATCGGGCTGATTTTCTGCCTGGCTATTCTGACCGCGTATTCCCCGGCCCAGGAGAACCTCGGGAAAGGGAGGATCAACGGCGTCATCGTCGATGAAAATAGCGTTCCCCTCGAGGGAGTCCAGGTTGTCGCCGAGGCAGTGGGCGGGAAGACCAAGCTCGACGGCCTATCGGATAAAAAAGGACGCTTCGCCATCGCCGGTCTTGGAACCGGGGTCTGGAAAATCACGGCGACCCTGAAGGGATACGGCCCCGCTTCGATGGACATGAACGTCAGCCAGCTCTCAAAGAACCCGCCGATCAATTTCGTCATGAAGAAGCTGACCGGGGTACCCGCTCTGGCCTCGGACACTCAGGCGACGCAGCTCTTCGACCTCGGGAATCAACTCATTCAGGAAGAGAAGTACCCCGAGGCTCTGAAGGCTTTCGAGGAGTTCATGGGCAAGTATCCAGAGCTCTACCAGGTCCGTCTCAACATCGGCACCTGCTATCTGAAAATGGGTGAACTCGATAAAGCCGAGACCGAGTTCAAGGCCGTCCTGGACAAGATCAAGGAGTCCTCCGGTGATTACAAAAAGGACGCCGCCACTTCCATCAGGGCCCTGACGGCGCTGGGGGAAATCGCGATCAAGAAGCAGGATTTTGAGACCGCCCAGAAATATTTCACCCAGGGGCTGGAGGTGTCTCCCCAGGACGAAGTGGCGGCCTACAATGTGGGGGAGATCTTTTTCTCCAACCAGCAGATTGACCAGGCCATCAAATACTTCGAGATGTCTATCCAGATCAAAAAAGATTGGTCGAAGCCCTACTGGAAGTTGGGCTTGGTCTATTTGAACAAGGGGGATTTGGACAAGGCCTTAGAGTATTTGAACAAATTTATCCAGATGGACCCCCAAAATCCTGAGGTTCCTCAGGTCAAGAACATCATCGCCACCATCGAAAAGATGAAAAAGGGCGGCTCAGAAATATAGACTCAAATTCAGCTTGAACGCTCTTGTCCCCAGGAGAGAGGTGTATTTCTTGAAGCTCGGGCTCAGGACACGAACGCCCAAGGCGCTGTCGGCGGCGTCGGGAAACCAGATCCCTCCGTCGTTTTCGTCCAGGATGGAGTATTTCTGGCCGAGGACGTTGAGAACATCGACAAAGCCGCGCAGCCGGCCGCTCTTCCCGAGTTTGAAATCCTTCTCGATCCTGAGATCCAGATTCTCATAGGCGTCATACTTCCGTGTGCCCGGCTTCTCCAGAAAAACCTGAACCTGATCGCTGATGGCGTTGTTGGCCAGGAGCCAGCTCTCCGGCGGGACAATCGTGACCGACCGCGCCCAGGGAACGCCGGCCAAGTGGACATAATAGAGGCTGAAATAAAAACCGAAGGGGAACTTGTAGGTTCCCATGAGTTTCAGGGCCAGAGGACGGTCCAGGTCGAGTCTCGCGTCATCCTGGATGTTGACAAAAGAGTTGGGATTGAGGCCGGCCCCGCTGAAAACCGAATTGGCAAGATTATCAAGGCCGATGTTCCCCGTGGCTTTGCTGAAGACAACGGAACCATAGAACTGCCAGTTGTTGGACATCCGCTTGTTGAGGACGAACTCCAGGGCCTGGTATTTGCGTTTGAGCTCGGGAACGTTTTTCATTCGCTCGAAGTTCGCCGGGGCGCTGTTTGACCGGAAATAGACCGTGACCGGCGTCGCTGGGTAAGAGCCGTCCGCCGGCACGGTTGTTGTGAAGGGGACCCACCAGCCCGGCTCCGCGAGTGTCAGCGTGTACCAGTCTTGGTTCAGGTCCGGAGAGTACAAAACATTGGATATGATGTTCTTCTTGTTTTTTGTAATGTACCTGAAGGACAAGGAGAAATCCTTGAGCAGCTCTTGTTCTAGGCCGATCGTGAATTCTGTCGTGGCCGGCGGAGTGAGCTCCGGGTCCAACCTTTTTTTGAGAAAGTCGACATTGTAGATGCGAAAGTCCTGGGGTAGGAGCGCAAACGAGTCGTTGCTGTCGACTTTCCCATCCCCATTTTCATCATACCAATCGAACTGGTGGGAGCGAACCGAGGTAAAGGAACTCAGGACAAAAGGATAAAGGAGATTCAGGGACTCGCTGGAGCGGCCGTAAGACGCCTTCAGGAGAGTCCGTCCCTTCCCGGAGAGATCTATGCTCAGGCCGACCCTGGGACTCAAAACATTCCAGGTGATCGCGTTGCTCCATTCCGGGACGACCACGGCGCTGTAGGGATTGATCCCGGCCAGAGGTTTCACCAGGGTGTCACCGAGGGTCACCGAGATCGCGTTGCCGCTGGCGGCCTTGTTGACCGAGGCGAGGGTGGCGGCGCTGTGATCGAAGCGCAGGCCCAACTGGAGAGATACCCTCTGGCCGAAGGAAATGGTGTCCTGGACAAAGGCAGAGAGGCGGACGTTTTCGTGCTTCATGATGAGGCCGCCCTCCGTCGCGCCGGTCGTGTAAAACGCGATCTTGCCTTTGCCCACGGTGTGGCCCGTCTTTGGGGAAACACCTGTTCCGTAAAAATAGGGGCTGCCGTTAAAATAGTTCAGGAGGAGGTTGTCCGGCTTCCAGGTGGACTCTTCTTGAGAGACATCTTCATATTCTCCCCCCAGTTTGAGCTCATGATTCCCGGCCAGGCGGGTGTCCTGATAGCGGGTGATGGAACCTGAGATCAGAAACCGTTTGCGCGAATTCTTGAGATTGAAGGCGGCGCTTCCCCAGTTGCGGCCGGTCGCGGCGTCATAATATTGGGGTATGTTTTGCGCCGCGTCGTTCAGGAGCAGAGGGGAAGACAGAGAATCAAGGCCGCCCCTGAAATCGACAAACGTGTTCTGGTCGAGGGCATAGGTCCCGTTCCCGATCGCCGACAGGTTGAATTCATTGTTGAGGTGAAGCGTGGACTCCTCCGGCGTGAACGGGGAGAGGGAGGATTCGAAAACCGGCTCACCATGATCGACAATGTTCACTTCCGCGCTGAACCTGAGGTTGGAAATGACCTGGCTGGTGAGCTTGAAAAACCCGAGAAGCTCCTTTTTCCTCCAGTCATAGGTCGGATGGTTTGTGCCCAAAGGGTCGACATAGGACAGAAATGGAGCGGGACGGGAGTAATGGTTAAAACGGAAATCGGTAAAAAACCAGGCCCGGTCTTCGAGGAAGGGACCGCCGAGGGTCAAGGAGGTGTCCCAGAGGTTGTTTGGCTCGGGAGGAGGGACCAGAGAGAGGCCGGCCAACTCCTGATCGGTCCACAAGGTCTTGCTCAGGCTTTTGCTGCCGTGGTAAAGTGTCAGCGCTCCGCCGAAGGCATTTCCGCCCGATTTGGTGATGACATTGATATAGCCTCCTTCCATCGGTCCGACTCCCGCGGGTTGGGCCGCGGTCCCGAACTCGACCTGTTCGATGATGTTGAAATCGATATTGGTGATCGGAGCCAGAGTGAAGGGATCGGTGACATCAAACCCGTCCATGGCGATCTGGTTGGCTCGGGAGCTGGAACCGTTAAAGGCGAAATGGGTGCGATCAGTCAGGCTCTCCGATATCGCCCCCGGTGTCGTGGCGATGATATCTCCCAGATCGCGGGCGAGCGGAATGTGGAGCAAAAGGTTTTGGTCCACATTCGACGAAGCCTTGGGCGAGGCGACGTCGAGCATAGGCGAGGTCTTGTGACTGGTGACCTCTTCCTCAACTGTCGTCGTCTCCATGGTGACATTGACCGTGAGCGTCTTGCCGACAGGGAGCGTGATCTCATCGAGGTTCTTGGTTTTGAACCCCGGCATCTCCACGGTGATCTTGTACATTCCCGGGGGGAGCTCGGGGAACCGGAAGAGTCCCGTGTCGCTTGTGATGTAGGTTCGAATTCCGAGCAGGGCCGGCGACGAGACATAAACAAAAGCGCCCGGAAGGGGGAGCCTCTCTATGTCGGTGATTTTCCCCGTAAGCGATCCCGTCTGTCTCTGAGCGGCGACCGGCGATACAGAGGCCAGAAAAAGCCCGATGAACAAGGACGCAACCAAGAATTTCTTCATCCGGATATCCTCCTTCGATTTCCTGCCAATTCGCTGGTGCTCCATCACTCTCAGGCTTTGAGAGAAAGCTGACCCTGGGCCCACGACGCGGCCCCGATGACTCCGGCGTCGTTGCCGAGGACGGCCCTCTCGATCTTGCAACATGCAAATGAGGCCTCGTAGGACCTTTTCCGGGCCTCTTCCAGGGCGGGTGCAAGCAGATACTCGCCGCTGTTCATGACACCTCCGCCCAGGATGATCATCTCCGGATTCAAGAAGTTGATGACGATCCCGAGCCCGATGCCCAGATAGTAGCCGGCTCTGGAGAAACTCTGCCGGGCGGCCGCCTCACCCTCTTTGGCCCGGCGATAGATCTCTTCGGCGCTGAGGTTCTCCTTGATTTTCCTGATTTCCAGGTAGTTTTTTATGATCTTGGGGGCGGCCGATTCCGTTTCCAGGCAGCCCCGGACGCCGCATTTGCATATTTCGCCCTCGGCGTTGACGACGACGTGGCCAAGCTCACCGGCGAATCCGCACTTCCCGTGCCAGAGCTCTCCTTCGAGGATGATCCCGGAGCCGATTCCCGTTCCGATGGTCAAGAGGACCAGGCTCTGGGTTCCCCTCCCGGCCCCGCCGGCCCATTCTCCATAGGCCGCCAGGTTGGCGTCATTATCCACCCAGAAAGGGACTTCGATGAAACGCGACAGCGCCCCGAAGAGATCAAGGTTATCCAGTCCGGGATAGTTGGGGCTCTTGAGTATCTTTCGTTCCTGGAGGCTGAAAATGCCCGGGAAACCGAACCCGCAGGCGGCGACCGAGCCAGTCGCGCTTCCTCTGAGATTCTGCCAGGTCGTCTTCAGAAGCTCCATCAGACCATCGATTGTCGAAGGTGTATCGACACTGCCCTTGAAGATGAGGTCCCCCGCCTGATCGATCAACCCGAACTTGAGCTGGGTTCCCCCGAGGTCGAAGCCCGCGTACAGGGGACGGCTCATCGTTTCCTGCCGATGGCCGCGTAGTTCAGCGGCGAGTAGAGGATCTTGTTGAGCCTGTCGATATTCCTGTTCAAGATGTGGGCTCTCTCGTCTGTGACCGGGAGCTCTTCGAGCCTCTCCTCCTCGAGTGGAGCGGAGTACTTGATCTCAACCTCCTCGAACCCTGAGGTTTCGAAGAGAAAACGCAAGGTTTGGGGAGGGATAGGCTTTTCGTGCGAAAGGTCAAGGTAAAAGACCTCGACCAGGGCGAAAAGGGAAGCCGGATTGATTGTCTCGATGATCAGGACGCCCCGCGCTTTGAGCTTGAAATAGGCCAGTTCGACGAGTCTCCGAAGGTAGGCCGGAGGAACGTGCTCGATGACCTGGGAACAGAAGATCCCCGCCAGAGCCCCGTCTTCGAGTTCGGCCAGCTTGTCAAGAAGATCGCCCCGCTCGCAGTGGAGGCCTTTGCCCAAACAAATATCGACCATCTGTTCGTTAAGGTCGACGCCGGAGGCCTCGATGCCGTTGTCCCTGAGGATTTCGAGAAACTCTCCCCGGCCGCAGCCCAGGTCAAGGACCTTTCCTTCTCCGCCGAAATAGGGGAGGTAGCCCCTCTGCTGCTCTCTGATTTTTTCCTGATCCCCCCGATATCGATTTTCGAAGGCGGCGTATCGCCAGTCTTCGAGGGGCCGCAGGACTTCTCCGATGGCGGCGGGGCTCGGAAGCTCTTTTTCTTCAACGGCGGCGACAAGTTGAGTCAGCTTCTCTTTGAGAAGCAGGAACTTCTTCATGAGGAGATTTACGTCTTCGCATTCGGCCGCCAGCTTGTCCACGCGCCATTCCAGGCTCTTGAAGATGACGCCGACGTGGTTGCTGCCGAGGGCATCCCATTCCCTGTCCCTGGCGTCGGAGAGAGCCGTTTGGCGTTCGAAAAGGTCGGCCATCGACGCCGTTAAGTCGTTCATTTTCTTGAGATTGCCCAGGAGCAGATCTTTGAATTCCGTCAGCGTGGTCAGCAACTTCTGGTTGAAAAGGTGCTGGTCCGAGGCCGCTTTCGAACCTTTGGCAAAAGGCGAAAGGGCGCTTCGCTTGGCGGGAGAGGGGGTTTGGCCTTCGTGCTCCAGGATGTCGTGGAGACCGTTCAGGGCATGCTCGAGACGCAGCCGTTCTTGAGAGGCCTGATCATCCCGGGATTTATCCTTAACTTCTTTGAGTCTCGCGGCAAAATCATCCTCTTTATCTTTTCGCTCTGAAGCGAGTTTCTCGAGCGTCCGTCTCATTCTTCCTTTTTTGGGGACTCAGTTTTATCTGAAGAGATTTCCTTCTGACCTGGTTCTTTTCCGGAAACGGACTTTTTGAAGTTTTTGATGCCCTCACCCAGGGATTTTCCGAGTTCTGGCAGTCGCCGCGCTCCAAAAATAATCACCACGATGAGGAGGATCAGCAGGATCTCTGGCAGCCCCAGGCTTCCGAAGCTCATGGTCACGACCTCCTTCGACGGCTTGTCCTCAAACCTGTCGCAAATCTGTATTCCATACACAAAGTTACTTTAGTCAGGGGTAAAAGTCAAGCAACGCCAAGGCAACAAAGGCCGTCTATCTCGTCATTTCGTCATCTCGTCAAAATGCCAATAAACAGCCCATCAGTAGGGCTAATGCCGGTGATTTTGCGAGACAGACTAAACAGACTGAGAGAAACTGAGAATCTCAGACGGCTCAGTGCTCTCAGCCTTTGATTGACTGTGCCCCTCATTTTTGCCATCATACAGTCCGGATGAAGACGATAAGGAATTTTTCGATCATCGCCCACGTCGATCACGGCAAATCGACTCTGGCCGATCGTTTTATCGAGATCACGGGAGCCCTCTCCCCGAGGGAGCTCAAAGAGCAGGTCCTGGACACTATGGACCTGGAGCGCGAACGCGGGATCACCATCAAGGCTC
>CAVYOD010000031.1:0-116663 GCA_963770045.1 Candidatus Aminicenantota bacterium
GAGCTGACCCGGGAGCTCATCTTTAAACCCCTGGGAATCAATAATTCCCATTTTCACGATGACCATCAGATGCTCATCAAGAATCGCGCGTCCGGATATTTCCCCGCCTCCGAAAAGGGAAAATTTGCGAACTACATTTCGACCTTTGATTGCGTAGGCGACGGCGGATTATACACCTCGGCTGAATAACCCTTTTCCACTGGGATCAAAATTTCTACACCCACCAGGTCGGGGGTCCTGATCTTGTCGCCCAGATTCAGACTCCCGGAGTCCTCAAGAACGGCGAGAAACTCGATTATGCCTTCGGACTCATGATCGGCACCTATAAAGGCTTAAGGACGGTCATTCATGGTGGAGCATTGGAGGGCTACAGGACAGAGATAATTCGCTTCCCCTATGAGCGCTTCTCGGTCATCTGCCTGTCCAACTTCAGCGGGGCCAATCCGACAAAGTTGGGCTACGAGATCGCCCAAATTTATCTGGCCTGAAAGCTCAAGGAAGACAAAACGGCCGCACCGAAGCCCGGCGGAGAAGCCGGCCTTTCTACGACTTTTCGAGGAAAAGCTCAAAGACGTGGCGGGGATGTACTTCCAGCCGGCCGAGGAGAGCATCGTCAACATTTCGTTGGGGGACTGGGAATTGTGGCTCGAATTCATGGGCCGAAAGAGTCGTTATCGGCGCCATGAGCGAGACCGAGCTCCGCGTGCTCGACGCGCCGGTCGAAGCCGCGCTGAAAATTCCGAAGCTCGACGGCCGGGCAAACCCATAATCATGAACATGGTCATGGAGGGCCAGAAAGGTGTTCGTTACGAAAAGATCGAACCCGCGAAAGCCGACACCCGCCGAGCTCCCAGTAATTCGCGGGAGATTATCGGAGCGAAGAGCTCGATACCACCATGTTCCGGCTGGCCGAGAAAGACGGAAAATTGTTTTTTGTCCACAAAAACGCGGTGCCGAATGCGCTCCAGCCGACCCTGCCCTGACAAAATTCGCCGCTGGGTCCTTGGCCCTGAGGTTTGTGCGCGGTAACGAAAAAAAGATAACGGGTTTCGCCCTAAACGCCGGCCGGGTCAAAAACATGAGCTTTGTGAAGAAATAAGACTCTGGAGAGAAGAGTATCATTTCGCTCGCCATGCCGAAGACTCTGATCATGGGGATCGGGACTCTCCTTATGGGGGATGAGGGGGCCGGAATCGATGTCCTGCGTTATCTTCGAAAAATATCACAACCGCGCGGAGTTGACTTTGTCGACGGGGGGACGGGGGGGTTCAACCTGTTGGCGTTTTTCCTCGACTCCGACCGGATCATTCTTATCGATGTGGTCCTTGAATGGCAGGCCTCCCGGCACAGTCTCCATTGTCTATCCCGATTATCCATCGGATTATCCGGCCACGCTCGTCTCGCATGATATCGGTTTGAAGGACCTTATCGCCGCGGCGTATCTACTCGAAAGAACGCCCAAAATCGCGATGGTCACTGATATCGATCCGCGAGCTGGACTCAAGGTCACCCTCGACCTATCGCCCGAAGTGAGCGCCGCCATCCCAGCCGCCGCGCAGACTGTTTTAGATGAGCTTGCTGAGGTAGGAATGGGCTTGAAGATCGTGACAAATCGCTGATTTCTAACCAATGCTGTGGCTTTTTTTTTTTTTTTTTTTTTTTTTTTTTTTTTTTTTTTTTTTTTGGGGGGGGGGGGGGGGGGGGGGGGGGGGGGGGGGGGGGGGGGGGGGGGGGGGTGTTGGATTTTATACTGCTTTTTTATTGGCTCATTTGCGGCTCATGGGCAGCAAAGTCAAAAAAAGCTAAGGCTTTATCGAATATCTTTTTCAATAAACTTCCAGCCGCCGATCATCGACGACATGGTTCCCCTGCCTTCGAGATAATCGTGGTACCAGGAAAGATAGATGTGGAAGGCCGTGAAAACCAACAGCACCCAGGTCATGACGTGGTGCCACTGGCGGACAACGACGCTCCCCTCCCATGAGCGTGGAACGACCCAGGTGAACAGCTTCGGAAACCAGCTCCTGCTCATGGCCGCGTAAAGGCCGAACCCGGTGACGATCTGGAAAAGAATCATCAGGTAGACCGCAGGGTAGATGATCCCCGCCGGGACGTCGACCCCGATCGAGCTCAGCGGGAGCTTACAGATCTGGCAGAAGATCGAGGCAGAGCACCTGCCAGGCGTCCCGAAACTGCCTCCCCGTGAGGGTGATGAAATTCTTCCATCTTGAGAATCTGTTGCCCACGAATCCCAATAAACCCTGGCTGCAAAATTGACCGTGAAGATATAGGCGAACACAAAATGGACAAAGCGAATCTGCCCGAAGATGTACCGGGAGGATGCTTCCGCGGAGCTCTGAAGGGCAATGGGATTGGCCATCAGATAGCCTGTCACGGAAAGGACGAGAAGGCAGGTGGCGTTGTCCAATGGAAAAACCGGACCGGGAGCTGCCAGATATAGACCTGGAAATATTCGGCGAACTTAGGCTCACGTTTTGGTTCAACCATGGCTTTTTGGCTCCTTTAAACCGCCCTCACGCGGTGAAGATACCGGCCCTTCGGGTCATAGAGGTGGACGGCGCAGGCAACACACGGATCGAAAGAATGGATTGTCCGCAGAATTTCCAGCGGCTGCTTCGGGTCGGCGACCGGAGTTCCAAGGAGCGAAGCCTCATAGGCCGACCGCTGGCCTTTGGCGTCCCGCGGCGAGCCGTTCCAGGTAGTCGGAACAACAAGTTGGTAATTGGCGATCTTCTTGTCCTTGATTTTGATCCAGTGCGCGAGCGCTCCCCTGGGAGCCTCGGACAAGCCCACACCCTCGGCTTCTTTCGGCCAAGTATCCGGGTCCCATTTTTCGGCGTTGAACATTCTCGAATCGCCGTTTTTGACGTTCTGGATGAGGGTGTCGTAGAACTCCTTCATCCAGTGGGCGATGAGGCGCGTCTCCAAGCCGCGGGCTGCGGTCCGTCCGAGAGTTGAAAAAAGCGCGGTCACGGGTGCATTAAGCTTAGCCAGAGCCTCATCGACGACCTCGCGAACGTCAGTCTTGCCGCTGGCATATGCGACCAGGAGGCGGGCCAACGGTCCGACCTCCATCGGATGGTCCTTCCAGCGCGGCGTTTTCATCCAGCTGTATTTTCCTTCGACATTGAGCTCTTCGTAAGGAGGCTTGGGTCCTGTATAGTTGAGGGTCGTTTCTCCTTCCCAAGGATGCAGAGACTGCTGGTCACCCTGACCGTAGGAGTACCACGAATGAGCGACATACTCCCGGATCTGATCCGTGGTCTCTCCTTTGACCTCCTGGACCTCGGCCAGGTTCCGCCCCAGAATGGCTCCGCGGGGAAACTTGAAATGCGAGGGGTCGTTGATTCCGTTCGTCGGAAGGTCGCCGTACGCCAGATAGTTCTCCAGCCCTCCTCCGATCGCAAACCAATCCCGGTAAAAGCCGGCCACTGCGAGAAGATCGGGGAGATAGACCTGTTCTACGAACTCGGTGCCGTCGCCGATGAGCTTTCCGATAAAGGCCAGCCTTTCGGCGTTGAGAGCCATCGAATCTTCGATATTGACCGAACACGGAGCGCCGCCGACGAGATAGTGGGGATGCGGATTCTTTCCGCCCAGGATGGCGATGACTTTGACGATCTCTTTCTGCCACTCCAGGGCGTCGAGATAGTGGGCGACGCCGATGAGGTTAACTTCGGACGGGAGCTTATAAGCCGGATGCCCCCAATAGGCGTTGGCGAAGATGCCCAGCTGCCCGCTGGCCACGAGACCCTTGACCCGATTTTGGACGTCCCGGAAGTAATTGGCTGAGTTCCTCGGCCAGTTCGAGATGGTCTGGGCGATGCGGGCGGCCTCGCCGGGATCGGCCTTAAGAGCGCTCACGACATCGACCCAGTCAAGGGCATGGAGGTGGTAAAAGTGGACGACGTGGTCCTGGAGATAGTGGGCGCAGAAGATGAGATTCCTGACCAGCTCCGCGTTGGGCGGCACGGTGATGGAGAGAGCATTCTCGACGGTCCTCACGGAAGCCAGCGAATGGACGGTCGTGCAGACACCGCAGGCGCGCTCGCAGAAAGCCCAGGCGTCACGCGGGTCCCTGCCCCGGAGGATAATTTCGATGCCGCGGACCATGGTGCCTGAAGAATAGGCATCGACGATCTTTCCGCCCTCGACCTCGGCCTCGACCCGAAGATGGCCTTCGATTCTGGTTATGGGATCGACAACAATTCTCTTGGCCATTATTCTTCTCCTTCCTTCCCGCCCTTGGGCTTGATATCTTTATCCTTCATGCTTTTATCCATCTCGGCCTTGAGGATCCGCCGTTTCCGGATGTTGGTGGAGACGGCATGGACGGCCAGCCCGCCCGCCGCCGCGGCGGCCAGGTAAGCACCGATCGTGTCCGCGGTCGTCTCGACCCCGAAGCCGGGGAAGGTCGCAAGATGCTGATAGAACGGCCCCTTGTCCCAAAAGCCGGCCTCGCTGCAGCCGATGCAACCATGCCCCGACTGGATGGGGTAGCTCACCGCGCCGTTCCAGCGCATGACGCCACAGGCGTTGTAGGTCGTGGGGCCGCGACAGCCCATTTTGTAGAGGCAATAGCCTTTGCGGGCGCCTTCATCATCGAACGTCTCAACAAAAAGTCCGGCGTCGTAGTAAGGCCGCCGATAGCACGAATCATGAACGCGGGTCGAATAGAAAGCCTTGGGGCGACCTTCGCTGTCGAGCTGGGGAAGGCGGCCGAAAGCGAGAAGATGGACGATAACACCGCTCATGACCTCGCCGATCGGAGGGCAGCCCGGGACGTTGACCACTCGCTTGCCGGTGATAACCTTATAGGCGGGAGTGGCCCCGGTCGGGTTGGGCGATGCTCCCTGGACACAGCCGTTACAAGCGCAGCTTCCCCAGGCGATGACGGCCTTCGCGTTTTGAGCCGCTCCTCGGACGATGTCCAGGGCGGAACGGCCGCCGATCGTGCAGTACACCCCGCCGTCCTTGGTCGGGATCGACCCCTCAACAGCCATGATGTACTCGCCTTTGTACTTTTCCATGCTCTGGCGAAGGGCCTCTTCCGCCTGGAACCCGGCGGCCGCCTGGAGCGTTTCTGAATATTCCAGTGAGATCTTGTCAAGGAGAATATCGGCCACAATCGGGTGGGCGGAACGGATGAAAGACTCGCTGCAGCAGGTGCATTCCTGGAAATGGAACCAGACGACGGGCGGGCGCGGTTTTGTTTCGAGGACATGAACCACTTTGGGCAGGCCGGTCGCCTCGATGCCGGCCGCGGCGGCGATGTAGGAACAGAATTTCAGAAAGTCGCGCCGCGAATAGCCGCGTGACTTCATGATTTCCCAAACAGACGGATGATTGTCGCTCATTCTCCCCTCCTCTGAAGGATTCCCTAGCCTACACTTTTATTTTATCAAAACAAAAACAATCTACAAAATCGAAGGACGTCTATCTCGTCATCTCGTTTATCTCGTCTCGTCAAAAGAAAGAAAAGACTTAAGAAAAAAATCTTATCTTCAATTGCTCATAGCTCAAAGAAATTTTGTGATTTTGGCGAGAATGACGGGACGACGAAATAGACCGATTTCATCTTTCGTAGTAAAATTGTTCGTAAAGTCAGGGACAGAGGCTCATTGATTTCTTCAAAATGGAGGTGCAGATGGTTAATATCATAATTGTGATCGCCGCATTCGTGCTCTTTATCTTCCTCGGCGGGATCAGGATCATTCGGCCGACACATCGAGGGCTGATTGAACGCCTGGGAAAATACAAAAGGTTCGGCACGCCTGGTTTTAACTGGATCATGCCGATCATCGAACGGATGTACCAGGTCAATATCACCGAGGTTATGGTCGATGCCCAACCGCAGGAGATCATCACCAACGATAACCTGAACGCCCGGGTCGACGCCCAGGTCTATTTCAAAGTTAAGAACGACGAAGACGACGTCAAGAACTCCCAGTACAGCGTCTTCAATTACCAGTGGCAGATCGTGAACCTCGCCCGGACAACACTCAGGAACATCATCGGGACTCTGACCCTGAAATCCGCCAACAGCGAACGGGGGAAGATCAACGATGAGCTGCAGAAGACGTTGAGAAAGGAAACGAGCAATTGGGGGATTGAAATCGTCCGGACCGAGCTCAAGGAGATCGATCCTCCCAAGGACGTCCAGGAGACAATGAACAAGGTGGTCAAGGCCGAGAACGAAAAGATCGCGGCCATCGATTTCGCAACCGCCACGGAAACCATGGCCGACGGCGCGCGGCGGGCGGAGATCAAAAAGGCGGAAGGGATCAGGCAGGCGCGAATCCTCGAGGCCGAGGGCGAGGCCCAGGCGATTAAGCTCGTCAACGAGGCGGCCAATCAGTATTTCATCGGCAACGCCCAGCTGTTGAGAAGATTGGAGATGGTAGAGAAATCCCTGGCCCTGAACGCCAAGATCGTCATCCCCGCAAACACGGAGCTTATCAACGTGATCGGCGAGATGGCGGGCGTTTTGCCACTGCCCCGGAAAGAACAACCGAAACCATAGCCCCGCCGTCACGGTTTAAGGCCCACGGTCCTCTTTTTGATTCCCGATTGCAGATTGTCTTAACGCTTCTTTTTGAGTCCTAAAATAAACTCTAAGGGCCAAATCAAAGCTATATTTTTGCCTGTTTTATTTATTGCTGCATCATGCATAGGCCCGACCCTAATCAAAACAACGGGCTTGGCTTCGGCATCAATTGGTTGGAATGAAGCACATTTTATTTCTAATATTGATGTTTTTTGGGGCAAAAAGGGCGTTTTAAGCACCTAAAAAGGCAATAATTTGAGTCTAATTAGTAGATAATAAATGAGATAGTTCGGTCCGACCCCAATATTACAAAGGGAATATCTCTATTCGCTTTGTTTCGAGTAGGGGCGGAGCTTTTCGACGAGGACCTTCTGAACTTGGTTGACCGAAATCCCCTTTATGCAGATGACCTCCTCGAATTGGCAGTTTTCGGAACAGGGATTGCAGGTCAAACCCAGACGGACGACGCTGTTGTTTGTTCCCCGCACCCTGAAGCGTTCATACTCACCCGAACCGTAGAGCCCCACCGCCGCGACCCCGGCGGCGACGGCGACATGCATGGGGCCGGAGTCATTGCCGACGAACAACTTGCAGTGTTTCAGGACCGAAGCCATTTCTCGGAGAGTTGTCTTCCCGGCCAGGTTGAGCGTTTGATTTTTTCGTAGTCCACGCTCGATCTGGAGGGCCAGGCCTCGTTCGCTTTTGCCGGCGATAATCAAAATACGAGCTTCATAATTGTCCTGTAACCATCGGCCTAATTCTATGAAACGAGCGGCCGGCCAGCGGCGGTAGGCCCAGGTGGCACCAGGCGCTAGAGCGATGAGCAGGTCATGAGGCGTGATCCCGGAACGGACGAGTATGTCGCGGGCGAATTCTTCATCTTTGGAGCTCGTCCAGACCTCGAGTCTTGACTCCTCAGGACTTGCTCCCATGAATCGCAGTATCTCGAGCTGGCATTCGATCTCGTGCCTGGGCGAGCCCCTGACCGGACCGCGGGTGATCAAACGGTCCATGTACTGCAAACTTGACAACTTGAAGTCATCCGCCGCGTCGATATAGGCGATGCGCCGGCGGGCGCCGCTCGCATACATCAGGGTGACGGAAGCTGCTTGGCAGGCGTCATTATTCCAGCGCAGGGATATGGCCGTGTCGAAATGATGCTTCCACAGAGAACGTCGGGCCAAGCCAAAAGCTTTCCACCACCAGCGAACATCACCGCGAAAGGCGGTTCTCCAGCCTTTGATGGCTCTCCAGTCGAAGTCGTGGAGTTCGTCAATATAAGGGCAATTTTCAACGAAAGCGGACATGCCGGGATGCACAACCAGGACGATTTTTGCTCCGGGCAGGAACCTCCGCAACTCGCGCAGGAAGGGACTCGTCAATACAACATCTCCCAGGTCGGCCAATTGGACGACCAAGACGCTGCGCGGGCGCCCCTCGTCGGGTTCCGCACCCCTGTCGGGCCGGCGGATCAGGCGAAAGAAGCTTCCAAAAAGAGGGGGAAATGCCAAGAGGCCAAGGAAAGCCGTTCCCCTTTGAAAAAGCTTCTTCAGGTCCCTGCTCATCGTCTCAGGTCTGGCCATGTTCCGGACCACGACGAGGACACTCCCCCATCTCAGCCACCGTTTGGCCCTTGCGACGAGACGGTCTCGAGACCCGGAACGACAACTTCCCGCAGCCGCGCCCTGGGACTCCGGAGTGACGAGCTGCCGGCTCAGCTTTTCACCCTGGACCGCGACACTTAATACATCTTCAATTGAGTTGACTGTCTGGTCGAGTCGGAAATTCTCTTCTATCGTCCTTCTGGCCTGGACCCGCAGAATCTGATGAAGCCCCGGATCTCTGACCAGCCGCTGAATCTGGTGGGCGCATTGCTCCGGGTTCTCAGGCCGAATCACCAGGGCATTATACTCATCCTTGAGGACCTCAGCGTTGCCGCCGGTGCCGGTGCTGACGATCCCCAGCCCGCATGACATGGCCTCCAGAAGAGAGATGGTTAAAGGCTCTTCGACGTCCGAAGGAAAAACAAGAATGTCATGGGCCCTGTAGAGGTCGGGCATGTCCCTGTGAGGGACGTATCCCGCAAAAGTGATAGACTCAAGAACCCCGGATGACGCGGCCAAGTCCCGCAGATAGCTGACATATCCAGGGAAAAATTCATCGTCCCCGGCGATCGTCATCGACAAATCGTCCAGGTTCTTCTCTCGCCGCAGAAGCCCCAGAGCCCGGATGGCTGTATCGATCCCTTTTTGGGGCTTGATCTGCCCGACGTAGAGCAAACGGCTGGGGCGATGATCTGTTTCCTGCTTAAAAAGAAAAAGGTTGGTGTTGACACCCCAAGGGACGATCCATGCTCGACCCGGAGATTTGCCCACCTGCCGCGCGGTCGACTCCAGATATGAGCTGGTAAAAACCGCACAATCGATCTCCAGCCGCTGAGACATAGAAAGGAGCCGGAAGTGCCGGGTCAAAAAGCGCAGGACCCTGGACCCTTTCTTTCCTCGTGGCCAGACCTGATACCAGCGGTCCCTTTCCCAAGTCGCAAGCCAATCGTTGGAGACATGGAAACAGACGGGGACCCCCAACTCCAAGCTTAAAGGTGCCAGAGAGGCTGAGATTTGGGAGAGATCGAACAGGAACACGACCTCGGGGAGAAAATCCCGGCACAACTCTTTAAATAGATCTTGATTGAGGACTTCTTTAAGAAAGACCCTCTGCCAAGTGGAAGGCTCCTGACTATCTCTGATAAGACGGCGGCAGACATTCCCCTCGTCCTCAGGCTTATCCGGACGGGACGTGCCAGTCAAGACCTTAACCTGGTGCCCCCTTTTCTTAAGTGATTCTACGATCTCCAGGCAGGCCAGCGCGGACCCCCTCTTCCCAGATGGCGGGTAGTAGCTTGAGATAACGAGTATGCGCATGGCCGAGTGCCTTCGTCCAGGCAATATACCACCTTTAAACTGTTAGTGGCAATCAGAGGGTGTCTTATGGCCCTGCCGTCCCCTGTTTAGAGCTAAATTTAACATCCCTGCGCATCACGTTTTATCATCCTTCACGATGGGAGGAGGCGAGATCCGGCGCCTGCCCGTTCTTGACATCGCTCCCCACATGGCGATAATGTCGTTTCGGGATGGGCCGGCCCAGCCTCGAATCCCGGACAGAGGGAAAGTTTTATCTGCCCGTTGACGCTGAGTCTTTTATGGGCTGGGCCTGAAGTGTCTGGAGGACGCCTAAGATGAATGAACATACCAAGCTTCTCACCCCTGGCCCCGGAGACGTTGACGACGATGTGCTCGAGGCAATGGCCCGGCCGATGATGCGCCACTATGGGCCGGCGTGGATGGAGATCTACGGAGAACTGCTCACGCTGCTCAAAAAAATTTACGGAACAAAGAATGATCTGTTCGTCGTGCCCGGTGCCGCCTCAGCGTTGCACGATATGGCGATCGGCAGCCTGCTCGCGACCGGTCAAAAGATCATCGTCGGCCACAATGGTTTCTTTGGCGAACGGCTGTTGGAAATAGCGGGAGACTACGGCTTAACAGTCGTGCCATTCGCCGCGCCTTTGGGCAAGCCGCTGGAGCCGGATGTATTGCGCCGATTGCTGCGCGGTCATCCAGATGCTCGGGCTGTGGCGCTGGTGCATCACGAAACCGCGACGACGGTCGTGAACCCACTTCGCGAACTGGCCGGAGTCGTCCGCGATGCCGGCAAGGTGATCATCGTGGATGCGGTTTCGTCGCTCGGCGGCATCGAGCTTCCGGTTGACGATTGGGGCATCGACGTCTGCGTGACAGCGGCCAACAAGTGTCTTGAGGCGCCGCCGGGATTGGGTTTCATGAGCGTCGGCCCGCGCGCCTGGGAGTTGATCGACAGTCATCCGGGGGTCGGGCACGGATGGTATCTCAATCTCAGGACCTGGCGCCGTTTTGCCAAAGAATGGGGTTCGTGGCATCCGACCCCCGTGACCATGCCCGTGAACAACATCCTCGGGCTCTTGGCCAGCCTGCGCAAAATAGTGGACATAGGGTTGGAGGCGCACATCGCCAAGTACACCCGCGCCAGCCGGATCGTGCGCACCGGACTCCGCAACATAGGATTTGAGATGTTGGTGCCGGATGAGTACGCGGCTCCAATCGTCACCGCAGTCAAAGCGCGACCCGAGTTCGAGGTGTCGGAATTCAGCCAGTGGCTCGAGAAAGAGCGCGGCCTGGCCATCAGCGGCGGTTTGGGGGAGCTGGCAGGGAAGATATTCCGCGTCGGGCATTTGGGCAAGGCGGCCACCCGGGAATACCTGATGGATTTTCTGTTTCGCCGCCGAAGAGTTCTTGCGCTACAAGAATATTCGAGTGCCCGTGGGGGCGAGTTTGGCAGGATTATGAAAGGGGGGAATGAGCCGTGAAAGAGCTGTATTATTCCATCGCCGACGATATTTTTGCTCGATTCCCCGGGTATGTCCGCGGAGTCGTCCTTGCCTACGACGTCACCAACGGAGAATCCCCCGCCGAGGTTGTTTCGATGTTGCGTGACGCCGAAGCATCCATCCACAGCAAGCTCAAAATTGAGACGATCGCCGAACATCCAAGGATAAAATCATGGAGGGAGGCGTATCAGGTCTTTTGGGGCCAGGCCGGCCGAGTTTCGATCATCTATCGAAGCCATGGCCCGTCGCGCCTTGAGAAATGATCCCCTGCCGTCCATCAACACCTTGGTGGATATTGGAAATGCCGTCTCTCTGCAATATCTGGTCCCCACGGGGGGACATGCTATTGATGTCCTGACGCAAGACATATCCCTGCGTCTGGCGAAAGGCGATGAAGTCTTTACCCCGTTTGGGTCAGAAAGCGTGGAATCGCCCCTCCCGGGAGAGATCATCTTCGCCGAAGGGAACACCGTTCTGACACGTCGCTGGACTTGGCGGCAGGCGAATCACACCCTGACGCTGCCGACCACAAAGGACATAGAGTTTAATGTCGATGGCCTACCGCCCATTCCCGCCGCGGAAATCGAGGAGATCTGCGGGAGAGTGATTGATTTGATCCGGAGATTCTGCGGCGGCCGGACCCGCCACGATATTCTCACCCGCCAGAATCCGCGAATCAAGCTGACCGAATAAGTCGCGTTATTTTTGGGCCATCGCCTTCTTGATCTCTTCGATCTTCTGCTTGATCCTGGGAATGAAAGATGTTTCCTTATCGGCTTCGGCCAGGCTGAGCGCTTTTTCCTCGGCCTTGAGGGCGTCTTCAAAGCGATTGAGTTTCTGGTAAACTCCGCCAAGAATAAACCAGGAATAAGAATCATCCGGAGAAAGTTCGGAGGCCCTTTTCGCCGCATCCAGGGCGCTTTCCAGGTTTTTCCCCTGGCCTGACCAGAACGAGGCGTATCCCGCAAGGTATTGAACTTCGTCCTGATGCTTCTTTAAGCAGTCGGGCCCGTAGATTTCGAGCGCCTTATCAGACCTATCGACCTGGCAATAGATGTTGGCCGCTGTTTGGACGAGATAGTTGTTATCCGGCTTCAGCTTGAGCGCCATCTCGGCCATCTCAACGGCGCTCTCCGTATTCATCTTCTGCTTGGCCCAAAAATTGGCGTAGTCCATGAGGTCAAAGGGTAAGCGGGAGACTCTGCCCTCAATGAAATCCTTGCCGTAGAGCTCCTCGGCTTTGGCCTTGTCTCCTTTCAGAAGTAAAGGTCGGCGAGATTCTTCTGGTAGGATAGAATCGGATTGTATTTCGTGAGATCCCTGATTTTTTCTCCGAGCTCAATCCCTTTGTCGATATTCGTTTTGTCCTGGATGATCCTCGAGACATAAGAATTGAGAGCGCAGGGATCCTGAGGATACTTGGCGACATAATCTTCAAAAAACCTGGCGGCTTCCTCTTTGGAACCGGAACGCTGGATAGTACGAGCCTAAATACTGGTAGGCAGGGTACTGGAGTTCGCTCTTGGGGTACTTTTTGATAAAATCCTGCAGAGGCCGGGCGTCGCCTTTCATGCCGAAGAGCTGCATTTCGCTCAACGAGAATTCAGCATACTCCGTGTAGGTCACTTTTAGCTTTTCACATTCGGTCGTTGTCGTCCCCATCTTCCCTTCGGGGTCAATGGCGATAACCTGCTGAAACAGGTCCATGGCTTTTTTCTGATTTTCGGGATCGTATCTGACGGAAAATTTTCGGCCGAGCTTGAAGACGACCTCCACATTCTTGGGCTCCTTGGCGTAGCGTTCGGAGAGGGATTGATAGGTGTCGATCCCTTTGAGGCTCTTCTCTACTCGATCCCGGTATTTATCCGCGGGCGGTTGGTAGCCCACGATCCAATCGATGGGCGTGCCGTCCGGGCCCAGGAGCATGTCCGTCGGGGTTCCCGTGACATTGAATTTCTTGTACATCGCATCGCCGGTCTTATCGCCGCGCGATGCCCGGTAGAGAACAAAATTGGTGTTTAAAAATTGCTGATACTTTGGATTTGCGTAGAACTGCTGACCCAGCAGTATACAACCCCCTCAGCCACCCGAGAAAAAGTCGAGAAGGACTTTTTTGTTTTCGGTCCTGGCCTTGGCCACGGCTTCATCCAGGGTTCCCTTGAACCAGTTCTGGGCGAAGGCCGAGGACACTAAAAATAAAAGACAAAGGGAAAGTGCCGCGTATTTTTTCTTGCTCATATCTTAAGATTAATCCTCCAACGTCCTGCTGTCAACAACAAAAAAGCTCATAAATTCACCAATCGCATCATCGGCTCGGGATAACGAAGGCCGCTGACCGACCCTTCCGGCAGAGCTTCCCGGAGACGAGCCAAGTCGGAGACGGTGAGCTTGATCTTGAGCGCGGCGACATTTTCTTCGATGTGCTTTCGTTTGGTCGTGCCGGGAATGGGGACTATATCCGGACCTTGAGCCAACACCCAGGCGAGGGCAAGCTGACCGGCCGTGACACCTTTCTCTTGGGCCATTTTTTCCACCCGGTCGACGAGCTCGAGATTCTTCTGGAAATTTTCGCCCTGAAAGCGAGGCGAGTGACGCCGGTAGTCATCGGGCGCCAGGTCTTCGAAGCGCCTGATCCGCCCGGTCAGAAAACCGCGTCCCAGAGGGCTATAGGCCACAAAGCCTATCCCCAACTCGCGCACGGTCGGCAGGATCTCGGGCTCGGGATCGCAGGTCCAGAGAGAGTATTCGCTCTGCAGGGCAGTGATCGGATGGACGCGGTGAGCCCTGCGGATTGTCGGCGCACTGGCTTCTGACATTCCCAAATAACGCACCTTGCCCGCCTTCACCAATTCGGCCATGGCGCCGATCGTCTCTTCGATAGGAACATTTGGGTCGACGCGGTGCTGATAATACAGGTCGATATGAGTTACTCCCAGGCGGCGAAGCGATGCGTCGCAGGCTTCTTTGACGTATTCGGGCCGTCCGTTGATTCCGCGGTAAGCCGGATCGCTGCTCCGCACAATGCCGAACTTAGTGGCCAGGACAATCTTGTCGCGCCGGTCACGAATGGCTTGGCCGACCAATTTCTCGTTTATGAAAGGCCCGTAGGCATCCGATGTATCAAAAAAGTTGATCCCCAGCTCCAGCGCACGCTGGATCGTCGCCGTCGACTCTTTTTCATCGGCCATTCCATAAAACTCGGACATCCCCATGCAACCCAGCCCGATCGCAGAGACGGCCGGGCCTTCTTTTCCCAGTTTGCGTTGATCCATCTTTTCCTCTCCGCTATTTATTGGGCGCCCTTGAATTCAGAAGGCCTGCCCGATGCTGAAATAGACGCGATAGGGGGACTCCCCTGTTCGCCGATTCAGCTTGAAGCCGAGGTCGAATCTCCCGAGCAGCGCACCCAGGCTCAAACGAAGCCCGAATCCTGCCGCGCTCCGGACTCGGAAAGGATTGAAACGAGAGACACTCGGATAGACCTGGCCCAAATCCAGGAAGGCGGCTCCGGAGACGACATCGTAGATCGGGAACCTGAGCTCCTCGTTGAGCACAAAGAGCGCATTTCCCCCTACGGCTTCGCCGGTCGCCGGATCCTTGGGACCGATCTCATGGAAATCGAACCCCCGAATCGTATTGCTGCCTCCGGCGAAAAATCTTTGCCCCGGCAGAAGATCCCGCCCCAGTCCCTGTCCCAAACCGAGACGAAGCCCGGTTGCATAAAGAAGAAACGGTGTCAGCCGGAAGTAAAAAAAGGATTGCCCGAAATAGCGAAGATAGCGGACCTCCGACCCCAGAAACCTGGCTCCGTACTCCAGCGTCTGGGAGATGAAGTGCCCCTTTCTCGGATCGAAGACGTCGTCCCTGGAATCATTGATCAGCGCCAGCGTAAGCCGTCCGATATTGAACGCTTGATTCAGCGGCCCGCTCGGCGCGAGGCTGCGGTTCCGTTCAAAGGAATAATCATAGGAGAGGATGGACCTCTCCCCGATCTTCCGCTGCTGCTGCAAGGTTAATCCCCGCACATCCACGTCAAAGGCAGGCTCGACCCGGCGATCGAAATAGACAAAGAACTGAGTGTCGGCTTTGCCGAGGAAATGCTGAGTTTGGATGAAGGCCCGGCCCGCTTGTTCAAGACGGTCGAGGTTTGTGCTTCCGCCCAGAGCGACGGCCCTGCGGAAGAGATTGTGGTGGACGAGCTCGGCATTGCCGCCGAACATGGTCTCAGTATCATATTGCAGCCCATATCGTAACGTGACCGGCTTTGATTCGGCAACATCGATTTTGGCCACGTAGGGCAGCGGAGTACTTTCTTCATTCCGTGCCGGGTCGGCTTGAGAGGCCGATCCCTCTGATGGCACAGCGTCAATGTTTACCGTTTGGAATACCCCCAGGTTATAGAGATCCCGCCGTGATTCATTCAGGCCACGGAATGTGACCAGGTCTCCTTTCCGAAAGCTCAGGACATCCCGGATGAACCCCGAACCCGTCATTCTGTTGCCGGAGATCTGGATGTCGCTAATAGCCGCCCGGGAATTTTCCGTGATCTTGTAGTCGACGGCCAGGCCGGAATTGGCCTGATCCAGGCGGATTCCGGCTTCGATATCAACCCGGTTGAAACCCTTGGCCTCATAAAAGGATTGTAGGTTGGATTGACTCCGATCGAACTTCTCGGGCAGAAAAATCTCGCCGGTGCGAAGGCCGCTGGCCTTCAGGAGGGCACTGCTGTCGATAGACTGGTTGCCTTCAAATGCAATGCTCCGGATGGAAAACAGAGGCCCTTCTTCGATCTTGAAGGTTACACTGACGGAATTTCCGTCCCCACCGTAGCTCGTGACCGGCCGTTCCACGCGGGCCTGAAGGTAACCACTCTGGCGGTAAAAATCCCTCAGCGTCCGGGAGGAATTTTGGGGCGCGATGAAAACATCGGAACAGATCGTCTTTGGGTCCAAGGCCTTGGTCAGCCGCGATCCAGAGAGTGAATTGTTTCCGGAGAAAATCAGAGCCGGTCGGCTGAAGCGGTTTCCCGCATTCACGGTGATCAGCACCCTCCGACCCGTTTGGCTTTCGCTCCCGACCCGGGCCGCGACCTCGGCGCGGAAATACCTCTTCGAACACAGGTAGGCTTCCGTTTTTCGCTGGACGTCATCGAGCCTGATTCTGTCGTCGGAGTCTTGCATCCAAGCCCTCTCAAGAGTTTCTTGGAGTGACCTCGGGATGCGCAGCCCTTGGCTATGAATTTCGACCCGCGGTCCGGCCTGGATTCCGAAGGAAATATTAATGCGCCCGCCGTCGGTTTCTCTTGCGGCTCTGATCGCCGCCTGCAGGTGGCCTGATTTTCGGTACAGATCTCTGAGCTTCTGGACGTCCTTTCGGTAGGAGAAAAAGTCGAATCTTTTGCCCTCCTTGAGCGAGAGCCGTTTCCGGACCGTCTTCTCGGGAAAGCCGAGGTCGCCGCTCAGTTCGACCCGTCCGATCTCGAGCGGTTTCTGGGCGATTAAATATTCCAGAGGCAAGGAACCCAGAGTGGATGGACCAAAGTGCAATTGGTTCTGGAAGCTGAATCGATAGACATCGCTCTGCTGGTGGAGGGCCTGAAAATTGAAGTTCCTGAGCGGCTCAAAATTGAGGATGATGATCCGGTTGTTGGAATCTCGAAGGCCCTGGGAGAAAATCAACTGGAGATCGCGCGCTAAGTGCTGGCCGATTGTGATTCGCGCCTCCGGGCTTTGCTGAGGGGAGACGAGGCCGGTGTCGATGCGTAGGGTCTCAAGCCCCAACCCCCTGGCCACGGTCTTCCCCAACTGCCCGGTGAGTGCTCCGCCGAGATAGGTCAAGGTCTGGTCCCCCAAGACATTCAGGACCGGGGATTTGACGTCCTGAAGCGGGACTCCGGTCATGAGCAGCGAAATGATGCTCGATTCAGGAAGGACGGGATCAGACCTGAGGCTGGCAGAAAGATGGCCGGGTGTGCTGTCAAACTCAGCTGGATCGTATAGCCGCTGACTCTGGTCACTGCTTTCATGTTGAAGTCGGGCACGATCCGGTTCGGGTTGACGAAATCCACGCTCCCCTGTTCGATTTGATAACTGTTGCACGCCAAGGTGACCCTTCCACCCTCGACAACCATCAATCGACCTCCCAAACCGGGATTATATGGCGTCCCCGTGAGTTTCAACCCCGCCTGGACCTGGGCATCGGCAACATTGTTTCGGATTTGGACCGGGTTAGCGGTCGTGAGATCGATGTTGAAGTCCAAACGATCGAGGAGCGGGCTGCGCTCTGTATAGACCGGCGTGTAACTCCTTGCAAAGATGCCGGAGAGCGGGGATCCGAAATAAAAATCTTCGGCGTACTGTCCCTGGATCAGGGTCACTTTTCCGCTCAGCTTTTGTCTGCGTCCGTCTGACCCGAGCCTTAGATCCAGGGCCAACTCGCCGAGCAATCCCTGGGGATAATTGGTCATGACGTTGTCGGCAGTTATCTGAACGTCCGCACCGCTCACGAGGAAATGGTCCCGGTCGATGGCACCACGAATGGAGAAGCTCCCCTGGTTGAGTATTCCGTGGATGTTCTGGATGATGATACGGCTTTTCTGGAGATCGACCTCCCTTCATCCCCCTGAGATAAAGCTGTATTCCGGCCAACGCATCACGATGTTCTTGGCGTCAAGAGTCCCATCAAGCTGGGGATTCCCGAGGTCGCCCGAAACCTGGACCTGGAGGTCAACTTGTCCACTGATTTCCGCTGCGGTGAGAAACGGCCTGAGGAGAGCCGAATCAAGACGCCCGCGCAAAATGACTCCGGAGAAAGTTCTCAGTGGGAGATTCACGGAGCCGCTCAGATGAAGAGATATTCCGGCTCCGGACAACTTCAGGCCCTGAAGGTCGAATCGTCCTTCCTTGACGAGAATCCGGGACTTTTCTTCTTGCCCGAAAGACATTCCCCCGGCGGATATCGCAACGTGTTGATATCCAATTCTCCCGCCAGATCGGTCCATCGAGGAGATCTCCCCTGAAGGTCGAGATCCAAATCGACCTTTCCGCTATCCCCTGGAGGAATCCAAGATGGAGGGCGGAGCCCATGTCGCCGAGGTCGAAGTTACGAATTTCTCCGTGCAACCGATAAGATCCGCTCCCGTCCCACTGGGAATCGATGGCAGGAACGTGTGCAAAGGAAATTTAGCGGCCAGAGTGCCGCGGCTTTTCCCAACGGAAAACGGCTTTATCAACTCAGCCTGGTTTCTCTGAGCAAAACTCAAGCGATGCTTCGAGGGGAAGGTTATCGGTTTCAGCAGAAGTTTTTCTTTGATTTCCCCAAGCTCAACTCGGGAGCAGAAGGGACGGTTATTTCGCTGAGATTTCGCTGGCCCGAGCGTCGATGTCCGCCGAGCATGTTGAGAAGGGCGAGGTCGATCCGGCTTCAAAGAAGTCCCCGCTCGGAGGAAGGATGCGCTGGGACATCTCTCTGGATTTGGATGCGAGTGCTCGGTCCAGCTAGGGTCATCTCTTTGACATCCAGGGACTTCCCATCGAAAGAAATCTTTATGGGTCTCTGATTCGTCATCAGAAGTTCCGGGGGACCAAAGGAGATTTTCTCGACGGAAACGTGGCCCGAAAAGAGTCCGCGGGTTTGCTAAGGGAAGCCCGGTAGTTGACGGTTCCGGTGAGGCTCCCGTTAACCTGGCGTTTATTTCCCGGATAAGCGAGTTTTAGTAGAGAACCGAGCGCCAGGTTGCTGAACGAAAACGTCCCCTTCATGTCATAGGGCGGCCGAAGCATGATCACACCCAGGCTGGATATGGGAAAAGTGTCCGAGGAAAATCGGAATCGGACCTGACCGGCGGCGGCCTTTCCTTCGAGGTTCGCCCGGCTCAACTCGTTTTTCCCGTATCGCAGATTCTCGCCGGAAGCATGAAATTCAATTTCCGGTTGGTTCACCGCTCCCGACCCCTTGGCCTCAAAGGTCAGGGAGCCGAACAAATCTTGAGGAAATCGCAACAATTCGGAGGTTCTCTCTAGATCGATCTTTTCCGCTCGGAGCGAGAATTGGAGGGGACCGTTTTTGTTTCTCAAGGGATAGCGGGCCGAGGCATCGATCCCTCCTCCGGGCCAAGACAACCGAAGGGCCGAAAGATCCAGGAATTCCTGGCTCAGGGCAGCCTTCCCATCGATGCCGATTTCGCTCTTTCCGCTCCGAGCGAGCTGTCCCCGGATCAGCACTAGAGAAGAATACACAGAAGAAGAGGTTTCGGGCTCGAGATCCGCTTTTATCCAGCCGGAGAGCGACGGGTATTCCGCGCCTGAAGGAGACCCCGGGAATCGGGGAGAGTTTTATATCCGCCTTGGCTCGAAGCGAGGGAAATTGTGTTCCGCTCCATCGAGCCTGCAGATTGCCTTCGGACCGGGAGGCGATCTTTAGCGGCAATTTCAAGTCTTCCGAAACACGGCGCAGGTCCAGCGAATCCCACGAGACTTCGACGCTGTTTTCCCGGCCGCCGTCTTGAGCCGAGGAACCGGCTTTTCCGAAGAGATTTCCGAACGGAGATTCAACCCTGAATGAAGGGACCGAGAAGGATCTCCCGTCCCAGCGGAAGGTGGCGGCCAGGTCGGCCTTCCGCCAAAAACCGAATCCAAGGTTCCGGCCGGCAAGCTTTCCCTCCGCGGTAAATATTTTAAAGCCGCCGGAAAGATTTGCCCTCAACTCTAATCGGCCCTCCAGGTGCTCCTGAAGGTTGAGGATCCGCTGAATGTCCGGGGCGACGAAATCCGCTTGGGCCTCAAGTTGAAATCTGGGTGAGAGAAAGTCCTTCACTTCCCCCTTTATCTGGAGCCTGTTGTGGTCGACACTCACTGAGAGCTCTTTGATCGAGGCCTGATCCGGATCGAACTTGCCCGCCAGCAAGAGTCCCTGGATCGGAATCCTGGTCCGGCCGATCTCCGCAAGGCCTTCGTCCTTAGCCGCCAGACGGAGGGCATGAACGGACCGTTCGAGCCAGAAGACATCAATTCCAATTCCGGGCATCTTGATGTCGATATGACTGGCCGGATCGGAAAAGACAAAAAGCCCCTCTCGAATCGAGGCTTTTTCAAGGATGAAAGATATTGGCGTCGTCGAAGCGGGCAGGGAGGGAGTGTTCGGGATCCCGCGATCGGAATAAATAATGCGCACCCTCGGGCGCTCCATGGACAATTCTTTGAGATGAAATCCTTTTTTGAATAGGAAGGAGACAGGGAGGCGGACCCTCACCTCGTCGGACTGGAAAAAAGCGGGAAGGTTCGATTTCGCGACGGTGAGAGAAACATTGGTCAACCAAAAGCGCAGAGTCGCAAGGTCATATTGGAGAGAGTCGGCCACGAGCTTGATTCCATACTGCTTCTCAACGTAGGCCGCGGCCTTTTTCAGGGCGAAGGCCCTGACCCAGGGAGTGTGAACCACGACCAAAAGCAGGGCCAGCAGGAGAACCAACGACAAACTCACAAGCAGGAGAATCTTCCGTCGGAAAACTCGGCGAAAGAGTGTTCTTTTCATTCGATCTCGACGCTGACGTGTGCTCCCACGAGATAAACCATAACAGAATAGTACAGCCACAGCATCAAGAGAAAAATAGAGCCAATAGAGCCATAGATTGCGGTGCCCCTGCCAAGCTTGCCGATGTACCAGCCAAAAAGTGCTTTCAGAATTTCCCAGCCCAGGGAAGCGACCAGGCCGCCGATGAAGACACTCCTCCAGGCCAATTTCCTGGAGGTGAGGTATCTGTAAGAAAACGAAATCAAGAGAACCTCAATCAGGATAGTGCCGCCTTCAACCAGGATGAAAGACCGGAGGAGGGGAAGCTTATTCAGTTTGGAAGCAATAAAACGAAGTGTGCTCCCCCCTAGGATCAGCGACAGGAGAACAAGGGCGAAGGCTGCGAAAAAAAAGAATGCCCTCAGGGTCCTGATCCAGCTCTTGGCTGCCCTCTGGGCCCCGAAGACGCTGTTCAGGGCGGTCTGAAGTTGCCCGAAAACCGCATAAGAGGAGTATGCAAGCAAGACAAAGCTGAGGACAGAAATAACTTTTCCCTGGGATAGAGCGGCCAGGAGGGTGTTTGTTACAGTCTCGACAACGCCTTTGGGGAATGTCCGCAACAGCGGCTCGATTTTCAGCAGCACTGTTTTTTGATCAAGGAAGAGGGAGGCCAATGAGACCAGGAGCACAAAAAAGGGGAAAAGCGAGAGAAACGCAAAAAAGGACACGGATGCGGCCAGCGTGGACAGATTCTTGGCCCTTAAGTCTTGGTAAAAGCCCCTGATTTTTAGGGTGAACTTCGCACTCATGATCTCTCGTCCTCAACTCGATCGCTGCATTTTTATTATAGAATACGGAGCACGATTAAGAAAGAGGAGGACCGTGCCGGCTGAAAACCCGCCGCTGCTCTCGCCGCGAGTTTATCCCTGAATAGGGAGGGGGCCTAAACTCCGGTCCCGCTTGCCGTTAGTAAGATTCATGGTCTTCGGCGTCTTCTCCTGAAACCGGACCCCGGAAGACTCTATAGACCCAGAGCTGGTAGCCTATGACAAGGGGGACAAAAACCAAGGCTACGACCGTCATAATCCTCAGCGTGTAGGCACTGCTCGACGAATTGAAAATCGTCAGGCTGGAGGCTGGGTCTAGACGGGACGGGATGAGATTGGGGTAGAGCCCCGCCAAGCCGGTAAAGATGATCATTGCGGTCGTCAGGCAAGACGAGTAGAAGGCCGCGAGGGTCTTCCCTTTCGAAAGGAACAGCCCGATCCCCCAGAGCGCCAGGACGGCCAATAAAGGCAGGATGAACAGGAACGGATACCGGAAATAGTTATCAAAAAGGTGAGTGTCAAACTTGGTCGTGATCAAAAAAAACGCGGCCACAACCAAAAAGAAATACCACAGGCGAGAGGCCAGACGGAGCGCTCTCCTTTGCACGTTGCCCGATGACTTCGCCGCCAGCCATAAGGCCCCGTGGACGGTGAACATCAGGGCAAAAAGCAGGCCCGTCAAAAGTCCGTAAGGATTAAAGAGGGAAAGGAGAGAACCGTGGTACCCATGGGCATCAAACGGCAGCCCGCGGAAGAGATTGCCGAAAGCGACGCCGAACAGGAGCGCGGGGACAAAGCTTCCCAGGCCGATGGACAAATCCCAGCCTTTTCTCCAGGCCAAGCCCTCCCCTCCTCCCCTGAATTCCAGGGCCACTCCCCGGAAGATGAGGGCAAAGAGGATGATCAGCAGCGCAGGATACAGAAAGCTGAACATCAGGGCATAGGTTGTCGGGAAGGCGGCAAAGGTCGCCCCTCCGGCAGTGATGAGCCAGACTTCGTTCCCGCCCCAGACCGGCCCTATGGTTCTCCGGATAACGCTTTTGTCAGCTTCATTCTTTCCGAGGTTACCGTAGAGGATCCCCGCTCCCAGATCAAAACCATCCAGCACAAAATAGACCGCCCACAAGAGCCCCCACAGAACAAACCAAAGTATCTGAAGCGTCATTTCGCACCTCCCTGTTCGGGGGGGCCTTTGCGGGCGTTTTTGGCCAGAAGATAGATATCCGCCGCTGCGAGCAGCCCGTAAATCAGGCTAAACCCGACGAGAGAGACGACAACGTTAGCCTGTGAGACCGACTTGGAAACGCCCTCCGACGTCTTCAAAACGCCATAGACGAGCCAGGGCTGCCGGCCGACCTCAGTCACGATCCAGCCGAGCTGGGCTGCGATGTAGGGAAGGGGGAGGATAACCAACGTCAACTTCAATAAAAATCGGCTCCCCTCGATCTTTCCCTTCCGCGAGCGGAGCCAAGCAGCAAAAGACACCAAGATAAACAGGAGTCCGAGGAGAACCATCAGCCGGAAGCTCAGAAATGTCGGGAGGACAGGCGGGCGCTCGTCGACCGGAAATTCCTTCAGGCCTTTGACCATGGCGCCTCCTTCATGAAAGGCCAGGAGGCTCAACCCCTTGGGGATTTTCAGCGCCTCGATTGAATTTTTCTCCTGTCTTGGATTAGGCCAGAGGAGGAGATGGAAGGGAGCTTCCGTCTTCGATTCCCAGTGGGATTCCATGGCGGCCATCTTGGCCGGCTGTGTCTTGGCCAGACCCACCGCATGGAAGTCGCCGCTCACGGCCACGAGGAGGGAGCTCACGAGTCCGAAGACCGCGGCCGTCCGGAAAGACGTCTTGAAGAAGACGGGGTTGTTCTTGCGGAGGAGATGGTAGGCGGAGATCCCCATGACAAAAAAAGCAGCCACGACAAACCCCGCGAGGACGGTGTGGAAAAATTCGATCCAGCCGGCGCGATTGGTGATGAGGGCCCAGAAATTGACCATCTCGGCCCGGCCGTTCCTCAAGACAAAGCCCACGGGCTCCTGCATCCAGCCGTTGGCGAGAAGGATCCACAGGGCCGAGAGGTTGGCGGCGATAGCGACCAGCCAGATCGAAAAGGCATGGACCTTGGGACTCACCTTGTTCCAGCCGAAGGCCCAGACGCCGAGGAAAACCGATTCCAGGAAAAAGGCAACCGTCGCCTCGATGGCCAGCGGGGCGCCGAAGATGTCGCCGACATACTTGGAATATTCGGCCCAGTTCATCCCGAACTGGAATTCCATCGTCAGGCCGGTGACGACACCGAGGACAAAATTGATCAAGAACAACTTTCCCCAAAACCTGGCCATCTTCAGATAGAGATCATCTTTCGTTTTCAGGTATCGGGTCTCCCAGTAGGCGACGAGAACAGAGAGGCCCAAAGTGAGGGGCACAAAAACAAAATGAAACGCCGCCGTGACGGCGAATTGCAGCCGGCTCAGACTGAGAACGTCCATTCGCTTTCCCCTCTCATTGGCATTGTCTCGATCTCATGATTAAATTAAACAGTCTGACGGAGGAAGTCAAATTCAAATCGAAAAGGACTTGCCACAGGATCAGAGGGCGGGTATGATTCAGAGAGTGGATTTGAAATCTTCGTTGAGAGTAGCGTTAGCTTTCCTAGGAGGACGAACATGCTTCAATTTGACGAGACCTTCATGGATTTTTTGCTCGAGCATCAGGAACGCCATAACCGAACCTACCACTTCCTGATCCTGATGAACGCCATCATGAACTCGGCCAAGCGCATCCAGTACTACTATCTGACCGGCGCGCTGCGAGGGAACCTGGGTTTGGCCGGGGCGGTCAATGTCCAGGGCGAGGACGTGATGCAGATGGACGAGATCGCCAACGAGGTCGTCAAGTATCACCTGCGGCGGTCCGGCCGGGTCATCCAGGTGGTGAGCGAAGAAGAAAAAGACATCATCCCGATGAACCTCGAGGGAGGCAGGTATTTTGTTTATTATGATCCGCTGGACGGCTCCTCCAATGTGCGCCACAACCTGCCCGTCGGTTTTCTGTTCGGAGTGGCCAAGCGGAACCTGGAGGGACCCGAAGACAGGCACCTGCGGGCGGGCCGGGAATTTATCGCCGCCGGGATGTTCGTCATTCCCACCGGGACTTTTACGATCGCCCTCCATGACGCCGGATGCTGGCGTTTCCACATCGACGAAACCATGAACTACGTCCGGCCGATCCGGGTGACACTCCCGGAAGACAAAAAGAAGTGGGAGCTCTCTTTCAATTCATCGAACCGGGAAACCTTTGCCCTTCCGGTGCAACAGTGGATTCGCGAGAACGAAAAGAAATACAGCTTCCGCTACCTGGGCGCGCTCGCCGGAGACTTCCACCGCATCCTGACCGACGGCGGACTCTTCATGTACCCCGCCATCGTCAACCACCCCGACCCCAGCAAGAATCGTCCCCAGGGCAAGCTCAGGTTGATGTATGAGGCGGCGCCCGTGGCATTCATGTGCCGTGAAGCAGGAGGGAGTGCGGTGGACGAACGGGGAACCCCCATCCTGGACCTCGTTCCCCAATCTCACCATCAGCGGACCGCGCTCTATCTTGGCTCGGGAGGGCTGGTGGATTCCGTTTCGGGAGTTCTCAAGGAAGGTTCGCGGTAGTTCCGAGATAGGGCCCGATTTTGAATCCCCCAGGCTCTCCTGGAAAATCCGCTCTGTTTTTTTAAAAAACCGAAGACATGAAGCGACTAAAAAAGCGCCCTTATTCCGTATATGACGAGATAGACGAGACGACGAGATGGACGAGACAACGATCAATTACCTTTTGACTTTTGTTCTCTTTTTGATATATTTTAGGAAGCACCTCTGAGCAAAGCCTGGATGGGAGGAACAAAGGGAGGCCGGCCATGGAAGAGAATGGCTTAGAAAGAAGAACCTGCGAGCGATTCAGGATCCCCGGGGCCACCGTTTCTTACAGGAAAGACCGCAAACTCTTTGCCGGTGACGAGTTCGCCGAAGAATTTTGTCCGGTCCTGGACCTGAGCCGTGGTGGCATCCGCTTTCTCACTCACAAGCCCATGGATTTTCTGGCTAAAGTCTTCCTCAGCATTTCGGTCCCTGGAGAACGGATCCCGTTAACCCTCAGAGGCGAGGTGCGTTGGTCTTCTTACAACCCCGGAAAGAGTTATGAATATCAGGTCGGTGTCCAATTCAACCCCTATGGCGAAAAGAAAGACCAAAATTATCCCGGAACGCTGGTCAAGATCATTGCCCTGGAACAGAAGTTCTTGGACGAAACGACGGCGGTGAAGGAAGACCCCACCAAGAAGAACGATTACAGTATCTAGCTTTTCTCAGCTTTCTCGCCCTCGACCACAATCTGCGAATAATCCGCCACCTGAAGGAACAGCCTGCTGATGGCCTGAAGGAGGGCGAGCCGGTTTTGCCTCAGCTTTTTCTCCTCCGCCATGACCAGCACCTTTTCAAAAAAGCTGGTCAGGGGAGGTTGGATCCGGAAGACGATGTTCTGGGCCTGTCCAAAATCCCCCTTGGCGATCATCGGGGTAACATTTTCCTTGATGATCGAGAAGGTCGAGTACAGCTCGCGCTCATCCTTTTCGACAAAGAGCTCGGGGTTGATCTTATAGAGAGGCTGGTCGCGGAGGATGTTATTGACCCGTTTGGCCATCAGGATGAGCGGTTCGAAGCGGGGGCTCGTCTTGAGCCCGTCCAGAGCCTTGACCCTGAGAAAGCTGTCTTGGATGATGTCAATCCCCGGAGCCAGCGCGGCGTTGATCAGGTCGTAGCGGTAGCCTTTCCTCTCATAGATATAGCGCAGCCGGCTGGTGAAAAACTCCAAACAATAAGTTTTTATATCGTCGGCCGGTTTTTTTAATTTTTCGCCGTAAACCGTGATTGCTTTGTCCAGAAGCAGCCCGAATGAAAACCGGAGCTTTTTGTCGAGGATGATCTTGCACACGCCGTGAGCATTCCGGCGCAGGCCGAAGGGGTCGCTCGACCCGGTGACCTGAATTCCCACGCCGGCGACACCGACGATCGAATCGATTTTGTCGGCCAGCGAGAGGACCGCGCCGCCCAATGTAGAAGGAGATTCATCCTCCAGACTCTGGGGCTGATAATGCTCATAAATAGCCTGAGAGACGACCGGCGGGTAGCCTTCCGCGCGCGCGTAGAGTCCGCCGACCCTTCCCTGCAGAGAAGGGAACTCTCTGACCATTTCCGTGACCAGGTCCGCTTTGCAGAGCTCGGCCCCCTGGATCGATTCCTTCTTGATCTTCTGGGCCCCGACTTTGTCACAGAGGTAGGCGACGATCTTCTTAAGCCGCTCGCATTTATCTTCGTAACTTCCCAGTTTTTCCTGGAAAACGACCTGCCTGAGGCCGGCCGAACGGGACTTGAGGGGAACCTTGAGGTCCTGCTCCCAAAAGAATTTCGCGTCCTCGAGCTTGGCTCTGAGAACCCGTTCATTGCCCCTCTGGATCAGGGATTTAGAATCTTTGTAGGCGTCAGCCACCCCGAGAAATGAGGGCAACTGCTTTTTATCCTTAACCACGGAGAAGAGCTTTTGTCCCTCCCTCATGGCCGTGCTCAGGACCTCCAGGGGAAGACTCAGGTAGCGCTCGGGGAAACATCCCAGGACGACAAAAGGACTTTCGACGTCATAGACGAGTTTGTCCAGCAGATCTTCGTCAGGATGAAGATCTGCCTTCAGAGGAGCCAATTTTTCGCTGATCTGAGAAAGGATCAGCTTTCGCCTTTCTTCAGGATCAATGATGACGCGATTTTTCTTGAGGGCTTCCTTGTACTCCCGAAAGGATTTGACCGAAAAGGTTTCCGGAGAATGGATCTTGTGCCCGCAGGTCGAATTCCCCGAGGAGATCCCTTCCACCGAGAACGGCACAACTTTGCCATCAAACAGGCACAGGAAATTTTTGATCGGACGGGAAAACCGGAATTGGCTCTCGCCCCAGCGCATCATCTTGGGAAAGGAGAGCGAGGAGATGATCCGGGGAAGGGCGGTCCCGAGGATATCCTGGCTGGATCTTCCCCTCCGGATCTTTTTGTAGCCCAGGTAGTCTCCTTTCTCCGTCTTGATGACCTCGAGGTCTTCGACGTTCAGGCCCTGTGACTTGGCGAATCCCTTGGCCGCGGGACCGGGGGTGCCGTCGGGGTTGAAGGCCACTTTCTGGGGCGGCCCGGTGACCACCTCTTCCTGGTCGTCCTCCTTCGCGGCGAAATCGCCCAGGACAACCAGTCGCCGGCACGTGCCGTAGGTCTTGAGCGGGGCTGTCGTGAGGCGGGCCGGCACCAGCTCGGCCTCGATTTTCTCTTTCAATTGCTCCAGCGCGGCTTTGACGTGCGATGAAGGCATTTCTTCGGCAGTGATTTCGAGCAAGAATTCCATCAGCCGACCACCTCCCCTGCCGTGTACCTCCGGGCGATCTCGTTCACCCGGCCCCTGATTTGGGTGATCAGTTTCACCCGTTCGGTGACGCTGATGGCCCCGCGTGAGTCGAGGAGATTGAAGACGTGAGAACATTTCAGGCACATGTCGTAGGCCGGAAGGAGGAGGTTCTTCTCGATCAGATGGCCGGCCTCTTTTTCATAAAACAAAAAGGATTGACGGAGAATGTCGGTCGTGGCCTGGTTGAAGTTGTAATCGGAAAATTCTTTTTCTTCGCGCAGACGCAAGTCGCGATAGCTCACATCTCGAGACCAATCCAGGTCATAGATATTATCTTTTTCTTCCAGGAACATCTCCAGACGTTCCAGCCCGTAAGTGATCTCGACCGGAACCGGTGAGAGGTCGATACCCCCGGCCTGCTGGAAATAAGTGAACTGGGTGATCTCCAGGCCGTCCAGCAGGACCTGCCAGCCGACGCCCCAGGCGCCGATTGTCGGAGACTCCCAATTGTCTTCGTCGAAACGGAGGTCGTGTTCCCGGAGTGAAATGCCGAGCGAACTCAGACTGTTCAGATAGACCTGCTGGATATCGGCCGGCGATGGCTTGATAATGACCTGGCATTGGAAGTGCTTCTGAACACGGTGGGGATTTTCTCCGTAACGCCCGTCGGCCGGACGTCGCGAGGGTTGGATGTAGGCCACCTTCCAGGGCCTCTTATCCAGGACTCGGAAGAAGGTATCTGGGGTCATCGTCCCGGCGCCGACTTCGAGGTCATAGGTCTGGGCCAGATAGCATCCCTGGTCGGCCCAGTATTTCAGGAGGTTGAGGATCAGGTCTTGGATGGCCATGGTTTATTTTTCCGCTTCCGACATCGGTTCCCAGCGGAGCACAGGCGTGCGCGCGGCCAGGGTCTCGTCGAGCCGCCTCACGTAGCTCACGTGGGGGGCCGACCTCAGAAGCTCGGGGTTTTCCCGCGCCTCCCGGGCGATCTGCTTCATCGCCTCGATGAACATATCCAGGTCGCGCCTGCTCTCGGTCTCGGTCGGCTCGATCATCAGGGCGCCGTGGACAATCAGGGGGAAGGACATGGTCGGCGGATGGACCCCGTAATCTATCAGCCGTTTCGCAATATCGATGTTCTGGACACCAAACTCCTTCTGAAATTTATCCGAGAAAACACACTCGTGCAGGGTCGGGCAGGTGTATTTCAGATGGTACTCCCCCTCCAGGCTTTTGCGGATGTAATTGGCATTGAGGACGGCGATCTCGGACATCTCTCTCAACCCCTCGGCGCCCAGGGTCAGGATGTAGGCCAGGGCCCGGACGATGACCAGGAAGTTGCCATAGAAGCTTCGGACGCGTCCGATCGTTTTTGGCCGGTTGAAATCGAGGACATAGCGGCCGGCCCTCCTCCCGATCACAGGAACGGGAAGATAGGGCTCGAGGGTCTTTCTCACACCGACAGGCCCGGAGCCAGGCCCGCCGCCGCCGTGGGGAGTCGAAAAGGTCTTGTGGAGGTTGAGGTGGATGACGTCGACCAGCATTTCGCCGGGCCGGGCGATGCCGGTCAGAGCGTTCATGTTGGCTCCGTCCATGTAGATGAAGCCGCCTTTCTTGTGCACGATCTCGCTGATCTCGCAGATGTCCGCTTCAAAGACGCCCAGCGTGTTGGGGTTGGTGACCATCAGGGCCGCCACGTCGTCAGTCATCTCCTGGGCCAGGGAATCCAAATCGATCGTCCCGTTCTCATTGGACTTGACCTCCCTGACGGTGTAGCCGCAGATATGGGCGCTCGAGGGGTTGGTGCCGTGAGCCGAGTCGGGGATCAAGACGAACCGGCGCGGGTTTCCGCGGTCGGTCAAGCAAGCCCGGATGAGCATCATCCCGGTGAGCTCGCCGTGGGCGCCGGCCGCCGGTTGGAGGGTGAAAGCATCCATGCCGGTTATCTCGCAGAGCGACTCTTCCAGGGTCTTGAGGATCTCCAGATTCCCTTGCACCAGTTCAGCATCCGCCAGAGGATGAGCCGATGCAAAAGCCGGCAGTGCGGCAATCTTCTCATTCAGCTTGGGATTGTATTTCATAGTGCATGAACCGAGCGGGTAGAAACCGATGTCGATGCAGTGGTTTGTCTGGGAGAGGCGCGTAAAATGCCTCGTCACCTCGATCTCCGAAACTTGGGGGAAACCCTCGATTCCATCGCGCAGCGGAAGACCGCGAAGGACATCATTCTCGGCCGGAACATCGAGCTTGGGAAAGGAAAAACCTCTTTTGCCCTTGGCGCTGATCTCGAAGATCAATGGCTCGCGGATCATCGAAGCGCCTCCTCTACGGCTTGAACCAGCCGGTCAATGTCTTCTTTGCGGTGCACCTCGGTCACACAGAAGAGCGCACAGTTGCGGAGTTCGGGATAGAGCTCTCCGAGCCCGAGCCCGCCCACAATCCCCTTTTTTTTCAAAGATCGATGGATCCCGTCCCAGTCCTTCGGGAATTCACAGACGAACTCATTGAAGACGGGTCGACTGAATTTCCTCCTGACCCCCTTGAGTCCGGTCAGCTTCCCGAGCGCATAATTGGCTTTCTGGACATTCTGCCAGGCCAACTCCTTCAGACCTTCTTGTCCCAGCGTTTCCAGGAACACGGTCGCCCGCAGGGCGCAGAGGGCTTGGTTGGTGCAGATGTTCGAAGTCGCCCGTTCCCGCCGGATGTGTTGTTCCCGGGTCGCCAGAGTCAGCACAAACCCCCGCTTTCCTTCGACATCGACGGTCTGGCCGGCGATCCGGCCGGGAAGCTGGCGGACAAATTCTTTGGCGCAGGCCATGAAACCAAGAAAAGGTCCACCGAAGCTCGGGGGCAGACCGAACGATTGGGCCTCTCCGGTGACGATGTCCGCGCCGAGAATCCCAGGCGCCTGGAACAGGCCCAAGGAAGCCGCCTCGGCGACGACGACGATAAAAAGCGCCTGGTGGCTATGGGCAAGCTCAGCCGCCGCTCTCAGGTCTTCTCCCACCCCAAAGAAATTGGGCGACTGCACGACGACGCCGCTCACGCCCTCGGCCAGTTTTTTCTTCAGATCATCGAGGTCCAGGCCACCATCAGAAGCACAGTCAAGCTCTTCCGTCTTGATCGGCAAATTGCAGACGTAGGTCCTGATCACCTCACGGTATTGAGGGTGGAGACTCCTTGCGACCAGCACCTTCGGCTTCTCTTTGAGACGGTGGGCCATCAGCACGGCTTCGGCCGCAGCGGTTGCGCCCTCGTAGAGAGACGCATTGGCGATATCCAGGCCGGTGAGCTGACAGATGAGAGTCTGGAATTCAAAGATGATCTGGAGAGTGCCCTGGCTGACCTCGGCCTGGTAGGGAGTGTAGGGGCTGACGAACTCGCCGCGGGAGCTCAGATAATCGACGACCGCGGGAATAAAATGATCATAGGAGCCTGCTCCCAAGAAAGAAAGATAATGAGAATAGCTGTTCTTATCGCCGAGCTCTTGAAAGTGCCGAACGAGTTCGGGCTCGGAGAGGGGGGGAAGCAGGCGAAGGCTCTTTTTCAGCTTGATATGATCCGGCACCGAGCTAAGAAGTTCATCCATAGAGGAAATGCCGATTCTGGCCAGCATCTCCTGTTTGTCTTTATCACTCAGAGAAATATAGCTCATGGCTTTTCAATCCCCTTCATTCGATTCGGCGACGGTCAGGTTTCGAGTCCCTCGATGTACTTTTCGTAGTCCGTTGCCGACAGGAGTTTCCCCAGGTCGGCTTTATCTTTCATTTTGATCCGGACGATCCAGCCTTTGCCGTGAGGATCCTTGTTGAGCAAATCAGCCGCCGCGTTCAGCTCCTCGTTAACCTGCACAACCTCGCCCGAGACCGGAGAGAAGACATCGGACACCGATTTCACCGATTCGATGACGCCGACGGTCTGGTGAAATTCAAGCTGTTTTCCAGGGGCCGGGAGTTCAACATAGATCACATCGCCCAGCTGCTTCTGGGCAAAATCGGTAATCCCGACCGTCGCTTGGTCCCCTTTGACCTGGACCCACTCATGGTCTCTCGTGTAGTAGAAATCATTCGGATACATTTTGCCCTCCAATCAAAATACAGGACCCCTCACTTCTTTTTTCTTTTATAGAAAGGCGTCGGGACGACTTTGGCCTTGGCCCTTCTATCCCGGATGCCGATCTCCAGTTCCGTCCCATAGCCGGTCGATTCAACAGGCAGGTAGGTCAAACCGATGCTCTTCTTGAGGAAGGGAGAGAAAGTGCCGGAGCACACGGTTGAGACCTCTTGCCCTTTGATGAAGACAGGGTAATGAGGCCGGGCAATGCCCTTGTCTACGAGCTCGAACCCGGCGATCTTCCGCCTGGGTCCTCTGGCCATTTGTTCCTCCAGCGGTTTCTTCCCAAGAAAATCGCCTTTGTCAAGCTTGATGATCCATTTGAGATCCGCCTCGAGGACGGTCGTCGTCTCGTCGATGTCGTTGCCGTAGAGCATGAGCTTCGCTTCGAGTCGAAGGGTATCCCTGGCGCCGAGCCCCACCGGGAGGAGGCCGAAGTCCCGGCCACGGTCCAGGATGGCTTCCCAGATGACTCCCGGATTCGGAGAAAGGGTGTAGATTTCAAAACCGTCTTCACCGGTGTATCCCGTCCTGGAAACGAGTGTCTCGATCCCGGCCACCTTGCCTCGCCTCGACCTGAACGACTTCAGGTCCATGAGGTTGATATCGGTGAGCGGCTGGAGGATTTTCTCCGCCTCGGGCCCCTGAAGGGCCAACTGGCTGTAGGCATCACTCATGTTGTCGACCTGCACCGCGAAGGGGGCTTCCTGGTGAAGAATCCAGAGATAATCCTTGTCCGTATTTGAGGCGTTGACCACCAGAAGAAATTTCTGTGTGGCCAGGCGGTAGACAAGCATGTCGTCAACGAACGTCCCCTTGGCGGTTGTCAGGGCGGTGTATTGGACCTGGCCGATATCCAGCCGGGAAGCGTCGTTGGGGGTCAGGAACTGGACGAAGGCCAGGGCATCCCGGCCGGCTGATCAGGATCTCTCCCATGTGGCTGACATCGAAGAGCCCGGCGTGCTGCCGGACGGCGAGGTGCTCGTCGATGATGCCCTTGAATTCGAGCGGCATCTCCCAGTCAAAGAACTCAATCATCTTGGCGCCGAGTTTTTTGTGATAAGCATTGAGCCGCGTTTGTTTCATGCTTCTTCCCTATGATTTTTCCGGTTTTACGACGAACCAATATCATACAATTTCGTTTTTCCAAGTTCAAGAAAAATCAGCGCTGCAAAGCATCGCCGTCGTAGTCATCTCGTGAGCTCGTCTAGTTCGTCTGAACAGAAAAGGCGGAGGAAACTAAAAATGCTTTCTGATCGTGGCGAGATAGACGGGCGACGAGATAGACCAGATATACGATTTTTGCCGAATCTGGACTGCTCAAGGACTCACTATCGGCTTTCACTTCTCGGGTGGCTTGCTCAAAGTTCAGATTTTGCTATAATAGCTAGCTATCAATGATCAAGTTCAAGGAAACTTTAAAGAACGAGATTGCTCGAAAACTCCAGGGAAAATACCCTCTTTCCCCAACCGAGATCGAGTTCAACTACGCGCCCCAGCCCAAGATGGGGGACCTGGCCCTGACTTTCCCCTTTCAGCTGGCGAAAAAGATGCAGGCCAACCCGCGCCAGATCGCGCTCGAGGTTGTGGAGCTCCTTTCCCCTCTGCCTGGGGTCGAGAGGATTGAAATTGCGGGCGGTGGCTACGTCAACCTTTTTCTGGACAAGAAGAGCTTCTTTCTGAGCCGGCTCCGATCGCTCGGCAAGACTTCCCTGTCGAGCGAGGAAGAAAAGGTCGTGATCGAGCACACCAACATCAATCCCAACAAAGCCGCCCATATCGGGCACCTCCGTAACGCCTGCTTGGGAGATACGCTCGGAAGGTGCCTCAAATACAAAGGGGAGAAGGTCGAGATCCAGAACTACATCGATGACACGGGCGTCCAGGTTGTGGATGTCGTCTTCGGCTTCATGGAGCTCGAGGGGAAAAGCCTGGCCGACATGGAGCGGATTCCCGGCAAGTTCGATTATTACTGCTGGGATCTCTATGCGCGCACCGCGCTCTACCTGGAAAGCCACCCCGAGTCCCAAGAAAGAAAAGCCGAGATCCTGAAAAAGATCGAACACCGGACAAATCCGGAATCGGAAATGGCCGATTACATATCCAGGCGCATCCTGCGGGCCCATCTGGCCACGATGCGTCGAATCGGCGTGAGCTATGATGTCCTCCCCTGCGAGAGCACGATCCTCGCCCTGAAGTTCTGGGACAAGGCCTTCGAAACGCTCAAAGAAAAAAGAGGAATCTATTATGTGGAGGAGGGCGAGAACAAGGGCTGCTGGGTGATGAGGCTCGAGGAGGAAGAAGAGAAGGAAAAGGTTATCGTCCGCTCCGACGGCACCGTCACCTATGTCGGAAAAGACATCGCCTACCAGCTTTGGAAATTCGGGCTTCTGGGAAAGGATTTCTGCTACGAGCCTTTCGAGGAAGAAGATGGGCGGACGCTCTGGATTACAACGGCCCGGCCTTATCCCGGTCCAGCGCCACAATTTGGCAAGGCGAGCCGGGTTTACAATGTCATCGATTCTCGCCAGGCCTATCTCCAGAAAGTCGTCGTGCAAGGCCTCAGGGCATTGAAGTTCCTGGTCCAGGCCGAAAAATCGATCCACTTTTCCTACGAGATGGTCGCCCTATCGCCCAAGAGCCTCAAGGAGCTCAAAGTCGAGCTCTCCGAAGGAGATAAGGAAAGGGCTTTCCTGGAGGTCTCCGGCCGGAAGGGCCTCGGGGTCAAGGCGGACGACCTCCTCGACAGACTCGAAGAGAAAGCGCTCCTGGAGGTTGAGAAGCGGAACCCGGAACTCGCTCCGGATCCGAAAAAGGCGATCGCCCGGCAGATCGCGGCCGGAGCCCTGCGCTATTTCATGCTCAAGTTCGCCCGCAATTCGTTGATCGTTTTCGACTTCGATGAGGCCCTGAATTTCGAGGGCGAGACCGGCCCTTATCTCCAATATACGCTGGTCCGGCTGAACAGCATTTTCCGGAAGCTGGAAGAGCGGGAAAAATTTGGCGCCAGAGAGCTCAAGCGGCTCCTTCTGGAGGCCGATGTTCCGCTGGAGGGCCTGCCGGAGCGGGAGCTGGCCGATTTCTGGGGACTTATCTTTTATGCCAGCCAGTTCGAGGAGGAGATCCTGCACTCGGCGAACTCGCTCGAGTTCTCCCATCTGGCCAAGTTCGCCTTTCTCCTCTGCCAGAAGCTAAACGCTTATTACCATCTCTATCCCATCCTGGCCGAAGAGAAAGAGGGCCTGAAACGAATCCGCATCCTGACGATTTATTATCTTAAGGAAATATTGGGCAATGCCTTGCTGCTCATGGGCATACCACAACCGGAAAAAATGTAAATAAAGTGAGCGCTGAGCAGTGAGCTGTGAGCCGTATTTTATTAAATTCAAAAGAAAAGAAGTGAGCACAACTAACTCTTTACTCCTCACGCCTCACTCCTCACAACTCACTGTTTTGATAGGAGGTTTAGATGATAGAGGTTGCTGAACTCACCAAGAAGTACGGTGAGCTGGTGGCGGTCCAGAACCTGAGCTTCAAAGTCGAGCCGGGCAAGATCTGGGGGCTCCTGGGCCCGAACGCCGCCGGCAAAACAACGACGATGCGAATCTTGACCGGATATCTCCCGGCCACCGAAGGCAGAGCGACCGTTGCCGGTTTTGATGTCTTCGAACAGCCGAACGACGCCAAAAGGGTGATCGGCTATCTCCCGGAGATTGTCCCTCTTTATCCGGACATGACGGTTACGTCCTACCTGTCTTTCGTGGCGGAAATCAAGCAGGTGCCTGCGCCGAAGCGGAAAGAAGCGCTGGCCCGGGCGCTCAAAATCAGCGGCCTGGAGGGCGTCAAGTCCCGGCTCATCAAGAACATATCTCGCGGCTACAAGCAGCGAGTGGGCATCGCCCAGGCGCTGATCCATGATCCCAAGGTCTTGATCCTTGACGAGCCGACGATCGGCCTCGACCCGGCCCAGATCATCGAGATCAGGGAGTTGATCAAATCGCTCCGCGGCGAGCACACGATCATGCTCTCGACCCACATTCTGGCCGAAGTCACCCAGACCTGCGACGGTGTCGTCATCATCAACGAGGGAAAGCTCATGGCCTCCGGTTCGCTGGCCGAACTGACCGCCTCTTTCAAACAGAAGGACGGCGTCATTCTCAAGCTCCGCAAAGCCGGCCCCGAGTCCGCCGCGGAGCTGAGGAAGATCTCCGGGGTCGAGAGGGTCACGCAGAAAGACTCCGAATTCACTGTTGAGTGGAGCCCGGCGAAAGATCTCCGGGATGCGCTCACTCGTTTCGTGGTCGATCGAGACCTGGGACTTGTCGAGATGAGGCCTTTTGCTATGAGCATCGAGGACCTCTACCTCAAGATCGTCTCGGGAGGAGGGCCGGAACAATGAAAAACATCTGGACAATCACCCGCAAAGAGCTGAAGTCCTACTTCAGCTCGCCGATTGCCTACGCGATCATCGCCGTTTTCCTGGTGCTGGTGGGATTTTTCTTTTACAGCCTGATCTGGTGGTTCAACTCTCAATCGATGCAGATGGCCCAGAATCCTTATTATTATCAGCAGATCAACATCAACCAGATGGTCTTTTCGCCTCTCTTCCACAACATCAGCATCATCCTCCTGCTCGTGCTCCCCATCCTGACCATGCGCCTCTTCTCCGAGGAAAAGAAGATCGGGACGGATGAGCTTCTCTACACCTCGCCGATCACGATCAACCAGATCATCCTGGGAAAATACCTGGCCTCGCTCATCGTCCTGGCCCTGATGCTGGCCCTGACGGGCATCCTGTCGCTGTTCACTTTCTTTTACGGCAATCCCGAGGTTGTGCCCCTCCTCGACGGCTACTTGGGCCTGTTCCTCATCGGCGCCGCCTTCATAGCGGTCGGCATTTTCTTCTCCTCTCTCACCGAGAATCAGATCGTCTCCGCCGTCCTCACCTTCGGCGCCCTGCTCTTGTTCTGGATTCTCTCCTGGGCTTCTTACTCGGCCGGAGGGATGTGGAAGGATGTCCTCAACTACCTCTCTTTCTTCCAACACTTCGACAACATGACCCAGGGGATCCTGGACACGACCGATGTGGTTTATTATGCGAGCTTCGCTTTCTTCGGACTCTTTCTCACGCACTCGGTCATCCAATCCCGGCGGTGGAGGTGAGCGATGAAAAAGATCAAAGAATATCTCAACTATATCGGCCTGGGCCTGATCTTCCTGGCGCTGGTCGCGATCAGGATCTGGCCGTACAGGAAAGCCGTCGCGCTCGTCCTGGCCCTCCTGGGCATCGCGGCTCTCGCGGTCTATATCCTCTCCAACCTGGCCGTCCTCAAGAAAGGCCTCAAGCGAAAATCCTTCCTTTATTCCAGCAACCTCTTCTTGATCATCATCCTCGTGCTCGCGATCATCGTCCTGGCCAACTACGTTCTCTCCAGACATCACTACCGGATCGACTTCACCCAATCCAAGTCGCATTCCCTGTCCAACCAGACGATCACGATCCTCAAGAACTTGAAAAATGATGTGACCATCAAGGGTTTCTACCGGGAGGGGAACATGAGCCGGGCGACCATGGAGAACCTCCTGAAGATCTACGCCTATCATTCCGGCAGGATCAAATTCGAGTTTATCGATCCGGATAAGAACCCCGGGCTGGTCAAGCGTTATGATGTCACCCAGGACGGAACGTCCATCCTGGAATGCGGCGACAAGGAAAACAGGATCACCGCCTCGACCGAAGAAGAGATCACCAACGCCATCATCAAGGTCACCCGGGCGAAGAAAAAGACGATCTATTTCCTGGAGGGACACGGCGAGGCGTCGATCGAGCAGAGCGAGGACCGAGGTTATTCCCAGACCAAAACGGAGCTCGAGAAGATGGGTTACGAGGTCAAAAAGCAGACTCTCGCCCTGACCGATACATTTCCCAAAGACTGCGCTCTTCTCGTCATCCCGGGCCCGCAAAAAGACCTGCTGCCGAACGAGCTCGAAACGATCAAGAAATATGTCGAGGGGGGAGGACGGGTGTTCTTTATGGTCGATCCGGAAACAGAGCCCGGGCTTATCCCCTACCTCAGGGAGTTTGGGATCAAGCTGGAAAACGACCTGATCGTGGACACGGTCTCGCGCCTCTTCGGCGGGGATTATTTTATGCCCGTGGTCAGCGACTATGAACCCCACGAAATTACCAAGAACTTCCGTTATGCCATTTTCTTCCCCTTTGCCCGCTCGGTCGACACGGCCGAAACCAAGCCGGAGGGGACAAGCGTCACCATCCTGGCAAAGTCAAGCCCCAATTCCTGGTCGGAGCGGGAACTGAACGAGAAGAAGGTGAAGTTCGACAAAGACAAGGACAAACAAGGCCCTATCCCGCTGGCTGCGGTTGTCACGATCAAGGCCAAGACGCAGGAGACTTCAAAAACGCCGGGAGCTCCCGAGGCTCAGAAGCAGTCACCAATTCAGGCGACCCCAAAGACTCAAGAGGGCCGGATGGCCGTCTTCGGTGACTCGGACTTCGCTTCGAACCGCTATTTCAACCTCTCGGGCAACGGGAATTTCTTCCTGAACACAGTCAACTGGTTGACCGAGGAGTCCGACCTGATTTCGATCCAACCCAAGACGTCCTCGCCGCGGACGATTCAACTCTCTCCCTCTCAGGGCCGGATAATCTTTTTCGTCTCGGTCATCATCCTCCCCTTGATGGTGCTTCTCCTCGGGATCTCGATATGGGTCAGGAGGCGGTCACTATGAAATTTAAGACAACGGCCATTCTCCTGGGTGTCCTCATCGTTTTGCTCGTCTTTGTTTATTTTGCGGAGTTCAAAGGAAAGGCGGAAAAGGAAAAGGCCACCGAGGCCAATGAGAAGCTCGTGTCCCTGACCTCCGGGGACGTGCAGAGGATCAATTTCAAAACAGAGAACGGAAGCTTCGCTTTCAAGAAAGACGATAAGGGCGAGTGGCTGGTCATCGAGCCGATCGAAGTCAAGGCCGATAACGAAGAGGTCAACCGGTTGGCGGAGAACTTCTCCGACCTGAAACTCGAACGAGTCGTGGAGGCGGAGCCCAAAGACCTGACCAAATACGAAATCCCCAAGCGCGAGATCAGCCTCTGGTCCAAGGGCCAGGAAAAGCCGGTCAAAATCCTCATCGGCATGGAGAATCCGCTCGATAAGACCTTCTTTGCCAAGAAAGACGACGAGAAAAGGGTCGTCCTCATCCCGAGCTCCCTCAAGACCTATCTCGACAAAAAGCTCCTGGACTTCCGCCAGAAGGACATCTTCAAGTTTGAGACGGGCGACATCAAGACGATCAAGCTCAAGGCCAAACAGATAGGATGGCAGGCTTCGGAGAAAGACAAAGACTGGTTTCTGCAGCAACCGGTCGATGCCCTGGCGAGCAAGAGCAAGGTCGATAGCCTCCTGAGCTCCCTCTCCGGGCTCAAAGCGAAGGAATTCGTGAGCGAGGCCAAGAGCCCGGAAGAGGTGAAGAAGTACGGCCTCGATAAGCCCGAGTACGAGGTCGCGCTGTCAATGCCCCTGGCCAACAGAGAGATTGTCTTTTCGCTCCACAAGGCAGACGATAAGATCTATGTTACGACTTCCCAATCGACCAAAATTGTGCTCGTCGAGAATCAGATCCTCAGCGACCTGGAGAAAAAGGCCGAGGACTTGAGGGAAAAGAAGGTCGCCGATTTTTACAGCTGGGATGCCCAAAAGCTCTCCCTGAAAAAAGGCGGGCTGGAGCTGTCGGTCACCAAAGACAAGGAATCCAAGTGGCATTTTGAACCTCCCCTCAAGGATGAAGCGGACGGTTCAAAAGTCGACGCCTTGATCAGAAAACTGGAGGGCCTCGAAGCCGCCGCTTTTATCGACCCTCCGTTCAAACTCTCCGACTACGGCCTGGACAAGCCCCAGGCGGTAGTCAAGGTCGGGGTCAAAGAAGGCGATGAAAAGACGGGAAAGCTCAAGGAAATAAGTCTTCTCATCGGCAAAGAGGACAGCGACAAAAAACAGGTCGTGGTTCAGAACGCCAGGTTGAATTACCTCTTCCGGGTCGATTCGAGCTTTTTGACCGAGTTCCCCAAAGAAGCCAAAGACTGGAAAATAGAAAAGAAAGAAGCTGAAAAAAAGTAGGCCGCAGGCTGGCAGCAAGCTGAGAGCCGTGGGCAGAGTCGGGGTAAACCGCGTGTCCCGCCGTCCTTTTTTGCGCTCTTCTAAGACTATTAGGACTATGAAATCAGAATTCAGCGATAAATTACTGTCCTGGTATAAACGGAATCATCGCCGGTTGCCTTGGCGAGAGACACGCGACCCCTACAGGATCTGGGTCTCGGAAGTCATGCTCCAGCAGACGACCGTCGCTGCGGTCCTCCCCTATTATGAGAAGTGGCTCAAGCTCTTTCCGGGCTTGGAGAGCTTGGCTCAGGCTTCTCTGCGGAAAGTGCTCAAGGCCTGGGAGGGTCTGGGATATTATGCCCGGGCGAGGCACCTCCATCAGGCCGCCAAAATCGTGGTCAAAACCTACGGCGGCCGGATCCCCAGAGACTATCACAGCCTCCGCCGCCTTCCGGGATTCGGCCCTTACACGACCGCCGCTGTCCTCAGCCTCGCCTTTGACGAGCCGGTCCCGCTCGTCGACGCCAACGTGCGGCGCGTTTTGATGCGTCTACTCGGAATTCCCGGGGAAGCCGAAGCCAGGCATGACCGCAGGCTGGAGGGTTTTCTTTTGGGCCATATGCCTCAAAAAAATCCGGGCCTTTTTAATCAAGCCTGGATGGAGCTGGGCGCCCTCGTCTGCCGTCCCCAAAACCCTCTCTGCCTGCTCTGCCCCTTTCCCGACCTTTGCCTAGCTTATCTATCGGGCCAACAGGAAGTCATCCCCCGGCCCAAAAAAAGAGAATACCGGACGATCGAAGCCGTTGTGGCCGTCATTTCAAAAAGAGGAAAGTACCTGATCCAGAAGAGACCCCCTCAGGGGCTGTTCGCCGAACTCTGGGAGTTTCCGGGCGGAAAACAGATGCCGGGAGAAAAACCCGAGGCAGCTCTCCGCCGGGAGATCAGAGAGGAGCTGGGTGCGGAGATCCAGGAAGTAAAATTCCTACTCCGATTCCGTCATGCCTACACCCGCTTCCAGGTTAACCTTTCTGCCTTCGAATGTACGCTCAAGGCAGATCCGCCGGTCGACCGTCTCACCCGGCGCTGGGTCACTCTCTCCGCCCTTCGGCATTATCCCTTTCCCTCGGGCAGCGCCCGAATCGTGAAATATCTAGAGGAAAGAGCTAGAATAAAGAAAGGGTGACGAGCGCCATGGAGGTCCGTTACGAGTTCGTCAATTATGGCGAGGATATAGAGCCCGAGCCGGAAGTCATCGTCCTGGATGTCGGGAAGAAAACTGTACCCGGGGTCATTGACCACCACCACCCCACGGCTGAGCCCGAATGCACGGCCTCGCTCGTCGTCAAACATCCCTTCCTCGTCCTCGACCACCTGCGGGCCTCGTGTCGCCGAGGGCGAGGAACGGGGGACCGTCACCTTAAAAGTCATCACCCACCGCCTCCCGGACTTCGACTCGGTCGCCTCGATCTTCCTGGTCCTCAAGCTCATCGAGACCGGGACGATCGACGCGTCGATGGAAAAATTGGCCGCTTACACCAAGATGGTGGATTCCGCATCCCTGCCCAAAGAAATTGATTTGACCTCCACGCCCTATTCCATCCTCCGCGCCCTCTTCGCCCGGATCAAGGGCGAAGAAGATGAGGTCAATCGGGACCGGGTCGAGGAAGGACTGAGGTTCATGAGATTTCTCCACTCAAAATCCGCCGAGGGCTATGACATCGTCCAAAACAAGCCTCTTTTCTCCGGTATAGAGAGGTTCGAGCGGGCGATCAAGAGGATCGAGGGTGATTACTTCTATTATCTCTCGGACCTCAGCCGGGCCGAGAGGACGGTCCTGGATCTGCCCCTCACTTCGGGGATGGGGAGGAAAAAAGCGGACGCCCTGATCGTCAAAAACCCAAAAAGCCTGTTGCTCAAAGAATGGGCCAAGCGCGATCGTGAAGCCTCATCGATGGGCGATGGGTTCACGCTGATCGTCACCAACTTCGGGAACAAGCGCTATATCCTGGGCGTCGACCCGGAGAAGGGTGTCAACCTCAAGGGGCTGGGAGATCTTTTGAACCAGGAAGAAGCCAAAAAAAGAATGGCCCTGCAGAGGCCCTTTCCCCTTCCCTGGTATGACGGCAATTGCCCGTTCTTTGATTTCCGGATCATAGATTCCCCTCAGGATGAAACCTCCCTCAGCCACGAAGAGGTCGTGAACATTATCGTTGCCTTCGGCCGAGGATTGCGGGGGATTTCCTGAGGGACAAGCCGCTCCAGCGCCCGGCTCAGATCAAGTTGAGCGCTCTGTGCTTGGCGACAATCGTGTCGGCCAGCTTCTCCAAGGCCTGAAAGTCGTTCTCCCGAGGATACCCCTTGCAGATGACGGGGGGCAGAATTTCCACTTTCAGGCCGGGGATCATTCCGGCGATTTGATCCACCGCCTTGCTGGCCCAGCCGTAGGAGCCGATGACCGAGGCGAACTTGACCTTCGGCCGGAGGGCGTTGGCCAGATAGACGGCCGATACGACGTGCGGGTGAGGTCCGACGTGAACGGTGGGAGTTCCCAAGACGATGGTCGCGGCATCGACCAGGGCGATCGCCAACTTGCCGATATCGGCTCCGGCGAGGTTGAACTGTTCGACGTTGACTCCTTTGGAGGCAAGAGAACTCACCAGAAACTGGACCATCTTGGCCGTGCTGCCATGCATGGAGATATAGGGAATGACGGCGATATTTTTCGGCGTGTCGGAGACCCAATCGGCATACGCGTCGAGGATGAAGCTGGGCTTGGGATAGATCGGGCCATGGCTCGGCGCGATCATCTTGATATCGCGGCTTTTGACTTTCTCCAGGTTTTTCTGGATGATCGTCCGGAAAGGCATCATGATCTCGGCGTAATACCGCTTGGCCGCTTCGTAGACTCGGCCTTCATCATCGACGTAGAGGCTCGAGGTGGCCAGATGGGAACCGAAAAAGTCGCAACTGAAGAGGATGCCATCTTCTTTGAGGTAAGTGACCATCGTCTCCGGCCAATGGACCCAGGGCGTATGAATAAACTCCAGGGTTTTGTTGCCCAGGGAGAGTGTCTCACCGTCTTCCACGGTTTTGAATTTGCCCTCGGGGATGAGGAGGTGGTCCATGAGCATCCCTTTGGCTTTGGGAGAGCAGACCACCTGGGCTTTCGGATACTTTTCGAGCACGGTGGGTATCGATCCGGAGTGGTCCTGCTCGGCGTGATGAGAGATGACAAAGTCGACCTTGGGAATTCCTTCGAGCTGGGCCAACAGGACACCGGTCATGGTCGGGTCCACGGAATCTACCAAAACCATCTTCTCGCTGCCCCTGATCAAGTAAGCATTGTAGCTCGTTCCATCAGGGAGCGGGATTAGGGAATCGAACAGGCGCCGGTCCCAGTCCACGGCGCCGGCTTTGATCACGTCTTTGTTGATTTCCAGAAGCTTCATGTTTAATCCTCCGGGCGCAGGCATTCTTAGATAATTATGATATCACAGTCCTAAGCGGGAATCGAGGCTCAAAGCCGTCCATCTCATCGTCTCGTCTTTCTGGTCTGCTTCATTCATTCGGTTCTAGGTGTCTTCGCTTTTTCTCTTGGTGAAATAAACAATCTCGGGATGTCGCTTGTAGCCGAGTCTCTCAAAGACCTCCATCGAAACCGAGTTGCCTTCTTCGATGAGGCAAGCGAAGATCTCGATGCCGAGCCGGCTCAAATGCCGCTCGACCTCTTCGATCAATCTCCGCGCCAATCCTTGCCTTCGGTGAGTCCTGGCGACAGCCAGGCGATTGATCCAGCCTTTGCGGCTGTCGTGGGTTCCGACGACTGTTCCGATCAGTTTGCCCTCGCTCTCGGCGACCAGAAAAAAGACATGGGGCAGCCGGCTCTGACTTTTAAGGTTCTCGCGGCTGTCTCGTCCCGCGGGCTTATAGGGCAACTCAGCTTCCGCCCAAAGAGAAAGAACCGCCGGATAGTCATTATCTTGGTATCGCCTCAGAATGATCTTAGGAATCTGAGAAGTTTTTTTCGGCATCGTCCTCAAGTCCTCCGTCCGGCTTCCTCCCGGGCCTCAGAAAAAAATCTAGCGGATAACAGCCACCACGACGGCAACGAAGATGGCCACCGTGACGAGACTGGACAGAAGAGCTTTCAAAAAACGCGCCTTTTGGACAGCCGAGGCGGCCGTGGCGAAGAGAAGAAACATCCAGAAGACAGCCAAGATTGGACAGAACAGGGCGAAAGACTGCCAGAATCCCGGAGTGGAGAGCGTGTCGACCAACTCGACCTGGCTCATTCCCAAAAGCATCAAGACCGCTGCCGCCGTCACTGGAACCCAGATGATGAAGAGAGGCAAAGTGATCGCGAACCCCGCCGCGGCGACGTTTTTGGCAAAATCGGACCTGGCTTCGGCTCTATGACTGTGCCCAAGCAAGTGGGACGTTACGGCCGACAGAATCCAGACCAAGAGGAGAGTTGGGAAAACAAAGAAGATCTCCCAGAAATAGAAATTCTGCGAGGGAATCGGGATCCAGGACGGGATCATGGGCACGGCTCCGGAGACGGCAAAGCCGGCAACGGTCAGTGTGTAAAGCAGGCCGAACAGGAGGACAGATTTGAATCCCTTGGCCAGCGACCGGGGCTGCTCCGAGAGCTTCCGAAAAGCCCGATGGGGGAAAAAGACGGTTCCGAAAAAGTAGTACCAAAAAGATTTCGCGCTTCCTTCCATCTCTTCACCTCAAGGCAGCACCTGGATGCCAAAGTCGAAGGAATTTTATATCCCAGGTCAAAAGGCGTGTCAACACCAAGGACGTGTATCTCGTCATCTCGTCTATTCCGTCTATCTCGTCAAGAAAAAAGCAGGCTCTGTATTTTTTTTGAATTCAGTTTGTTTTTTGACGAAACAGACGAGACGACGAGATAGACCAGAAAGACGAGTTTGATGGTGGCTATTCGCGGCCGACAACGACCCTGCCGCGACCGGACTTTTTAGCCCGAAACAGGGCGGCGTCGGCGGAATGGAGCACATCGACAGCTGACTTTCCGTCGTCCGGAAAAATCGCCACCCCCATCGAAAGTGAGATCGGGCCGAGTGTCTTCTGGTGGTACTCTGCTTTGAGCATATTGGATGCCTCAACCAGGTCAAAGGCCCTTTTCTTGGTGATCCCGAGGGAAGCACCCGGCAGGATGACCAGCACCTCATCCCCTCCGAAGCGGCAAACCACGTCCTCTTTCCGGACGTTGGTCAGAAGGAACTGGCCCAGCGCCTTGAGCATCAGGTCACCAGCTTCATGTCCGAAGTTATCGTTGAACTCCTTGAAATAGTCGATATCGAGCATGATCAGCCCCACCGATTCCCCGGTCCGAGAAGCCCGGGAAATCTCCCGGTACAGGGTCTCTTCCATATAGCGACGGTTGAACAACCCTGTTAAAGGGTCACGGATGGACTGCTGCCGCAGCTTTTCGCTCAGCCTGAGGTTGTTGAGGGCCATGGCGATCCGTTGGCCGAAGTTGAGAGCGAGCTGTTTTTTGAGCCTTTTTGCCTGCTGACTGTCCAAAGAGACGATTTTTTGGCCTTGGATGTCCCCCCCGGCATCGAGCTGGACATGCAAAAGCCCGAGGGTTTCGTCATGCGAAAACAGGGGAAGGCAGATATAAGGCGAAAAAGGCTGGCCGTTGGTCTTAACATGCCGGCAGACAAGGGCCGTATCGGGCCCATCGACATAATAGGGCTTGGTCTTGCGGAGCGCCCAGCAGTCATCGGGCATCATCGCCTCTGTCGTGGGGGCGAATTTGCCCCAGGTGCAGGCAGGCTCAAGGGTATTTCTAGAGTTCTTGAAGATATAAAGAACCCCAGACTCTCCGGGAAAGAGCCGCAGCGCATAAAACCCGACGAAATCGTAAAGTTCCTTTTCGTTTTTGCAGGTCTGGACGGAGTCATAAAGCTCGCTCAGCAGGACCATCTCCGTGTTTCGCCGCTCGAGCTCCTGGATGGATAGGCGGAACCTCTCGTTGGCCTCCTTCAATGACTCTTCAGATTTCTTGCGCTCGGTAATATCATAAAAAACACCAAGCGACCCGGTGTAATTCCTGTTCTTGTCCAGTCTCGGAATGGCGGCAACCAGGATGATGCGCTCTTCTCCGGTCGGCCGAACAATCTTGATATCGTAGGCATTTCTTTCACCTCGCCGGCGCCTTTCTGTTTGGACACGGATGAGGGCAAACTGCTCGGGAGTGGTGAACTCCTGGAGCGTGCGTCCAACGAGGCCGATCGTCTCGGCTCCGAAAATCTTTTCCGCCGCCGGATTGGCGAAGGTGAATATTTCTTCGGGATCGGCAATGCAGATTCCCTCACTCAGACTCTCCACGATGCTCCGGACAAATTCTTCGCTCTGCTTGAGGGCCTCTTCGGCTTTCTGGCGCTCGAGATTTTCCGCCTGGAGTTCTCCCGTCCTCTCTTCGACTTTTTTCTCGAGGGTCAGATGAGCCTCTCGAAGGTGGTCAACCATCGTATTGAAGGCGGCGCCGAGCCTCCCCACTTCATCCTGACCGACCACGGAAGCCCTCCGGGTTAAATCCCCCTTGGCAATCTGATTCGCCGCCTCAGCGACCCGGCGCAGGGGCCTGGTGATGAGGCTGCTCATGATGAAAATGGCCGAAACGCCCAACAAGAAAATGATGAAGCTGAAAAAGATGATCTTATGGCGGACCGCTTCAATTCCCTGGAAGACTTTTGCCAAAGAAAGAGCCAGGTAGAGATGTCCGATCGTTTTGCCGTTATAAAAGATGGGGCTGTCGGCGCGGATGATCAAACCCTCGGCTGCGCCGCCGGGTATGGCCTCTTTAGGATTAAAGCCTTCCGGCTTGACGCTTGGATAAGAGGCTACGAGCTTGCCGGCTTCATCAACCACGGCGATCGCAGCCAGATCCTTGTTCCGTCGAACGCTGAGAAAAATCTCGTTGATTGTTAGAATATCGTTGAAGTACAAAACCGGGCTCAGGCTGTAGGCCGTCATAAGGGTGATGCTCTGCGCCTTGTCTTCAGCCGCAGCCAGCGCTTGTTGCTTGTGGCTCTGAAGCTCCATGATCGAGGTCACAAGGCTGAAGCCCATGATGACAGGAAGCAAAACAAGCAAAAGCTTGGTGCTGATCTTCTGGGCCCTGAGCAAATGCAGTATCTTCATTGTCCTATCTTGATTTCCCCTCAAGAACCCTCACCAGGTGAAGAAGTTTCGAGCTGAAATCAGTTCCTTCGGCCTTGGCGCTGGGGAGGTTGACGATAATGCCCAGTTTTCCTCCTTGGAGGTCAAACCCAAAGGAGATTCCTCGCTCGATATAACTCGGAACGCCCGTCAAACTCATGATTCCCATGGCCTGACAGACAGAGGCAAACACTCCGACATCTAAATTCCTCATCGGGGCTACGTAGAGAATGTTGATATGCTCTTGGTGGAGTTGGGCGGCCAGTCCTCCTTCTTCCTTGACTCCGATCGGGACAAACCGGACCGGCAGATCGCCGACTTTTTGATTGCCCAGTTCAGAGGCGGCCTTCAGGAGCTCATCCTTGGCTTTTAGGGATTCCTGGTATCCGCTCTCGTAGGCAATGCCCAGGACGATCTCGTTCCCCACCCTTTTTTTCAGGTTCCGGTCAAAAGTCAGAATCTTGAGAAGGAGCTGATATTGAAGATCGATGGGCACGGTGATTCCCTCGATGCTCTCCTCGTTTCTTGCGTAGAGAGCCCGTGGACCGCTCACAATCCCAGCCGCCAAGCTGAGCACGAGCAAACAGGTTAAGCCTTCCCTTACTAATTTCATTTTTACTTCAGCGAAAAAACTCCTTCATCGTAGGGTGAAGCGCGCCATTTGGAGAAGCATGCTCCAGGCCTCTGACCATATCATGGGGGGTTTCTTTGACTTTGACTATGCCCCCTGCCGGTGAATCCGGGGGTGATTTTTGCCGGCTATTTTTCACCTTCCGGGAGGAAGGGGCCAGGGCAGAGTTGCTCCCTCTGATTTCGGAGACGTAGCTCACATTTAGCTTTATGCTGTATCTTCATTGCCCCACACCATTTACCGATGAAGGGGGTCGACTGAATGTCAGGCATCTTCCTAAAGACAATGAGAAAGCAGCTCAGATTCCAGCTTTATGGTATTTATCCCCCCACCCCCTTGACCAATCAAGGGGGGCTGACGAAATACGTATGTGTCTCCCCAATAGATGAACGGAGAGGGTGGGATTCGAACCCACGGTCCCAGCATTCACTGGGACAATCGCTTAGCAGGCGATCCTGATCGACCACTCCAGCACCTCTCCGCGCTTCGGTGATGGCGGTATTCTAGCATTTTTCCCCGCAGAAAAAAACCCGGGAATTTTCCGTCGCCCCCTTCCCCCCTTGACCAAATAGGGGGGCCCCGAAATCTGAATGTGTCTCCTGTGGAGGTAAATTCCGAAGACACGCCTTCGAACTCTTGATTAGTAATCTTCCACCCCCCTACCCCCCTTCTAAATAGGGGGGCCAAAAGCATGAACGTGTCTTCGGTAGAGGTACGGAGGGAGAGGGATTCGAACCCCCGTTCCGGTGAACCGGAAAGCGGTTTTCAAGACCGCCGCCTTAAACCACTCGGCCATCCCTCCAGTTGTTTATAGGTTTTTGCACCTCACGGCTCGCGCCGCACTATCTTCTCTTGACCGTCCATATAGGGACGCAAGGTCTCGGGGACAATGACCGAGCCGTCCTTCTGCTGAAAACTCTCCAGAATGGCGCTGACTGTCCTTCCCAGAGCCAGCCCGGAGCCGTTGAGGGTGTGAGCAAACTCGATTTTCCCCTTCGGTTCCCGCTTGAACCGGATATTGGCTCGCCGGGCCTGAAAGTCAAGGCAGTTTGAGCAAGAGGAAATTTCCATGAACTTGTTCCGGGAAGCCATCCAGACTTCAAGATCATAAGTCTTGGCGCTGGCAAAGCCCAGATCGGCGGTGCAAAGAATTACGACCCGGTAGTGGAGACCCAGTCTTTTGAGGACCTCCTCGGCGGAAGCGGTCATCCTCTCCAATTCCTCAAAAGAGGCCTCGGGCAAGGAGAAGGACATCAACTCGACCTTGTTGAACTGATGCTGGCGGATGAGCCCTCGAATGTCCTTGCCGTAGGAGCCTGCCTCACTCCGGAAGCAGGGAGTGTAGGCGACAAATCTCTGGGGCAGCACGGCCGCGTCCAGGATCTCCTCTCGGTAGATGTTGGTGAGCGGGACCTCGGCCGTAGGGATCAAATACCAGTGACGGCCCCTGAGTTTGAACAGATCCTTCTCGAATTTGGGCAGATTTCCGGTGCCGGTCAGGCTCTCCGCGTTGGCGATGAAGGGGGGGATGACTTCCGTGTATCCTCTCTCCCTGGTGTGGAGGTCGAGCATGAAGTTGATAAGGGCCCGCTCGAGCCTGGCCCCCGCTCCGAAATAGACGGCAAACCGGGACCCGGCGATTTTCGCCGCTCGCTCGAAATCGAGGATGGCCAGCCGGCGGCCAATCTCCCAGTGAGGTTCGGGCGGAAAAGAAAACTCGGGTTTCTCCCCGAACCGCCGCACCTCGACGTTGTCCTCAGATCCCTTCCCTTCCGGAACCGATTCATGGGGAATATTGGGAAGTCCGAGCAAGACTTTTCTGAGCTTCTCCTCGACGAGCTTGAGCTCATCCTCACGGAGTTTGATCTCCTCCGAGACTTTTCTCATCTCGGCGATCAGCGGTGAAGCGTCTTTCCCCTCCTTCTTCCATTGAGAAATCAGCTCCGAGTTCTTGTTCCGCTCAAACCGAAGTTCCTCGGTCTTGCGGAGCTTCTCTTTCTTTTCCCGGGCCAGCCGGACGAACTCGTCCAGGTTGAGCTTCTGTCCACGCAGCGAGAGCCTCTGAATGACAAAATCCAGATTTTCCAGGACGAATTTTTGGTCTAACATGCCCGCAATTATAACACAAAAAAGGGCGGTCGGTTACCGCATATCCGTCTATCTCGTCTATCTCGTCATCTGGTCTATCTCCTCATAAAAAAACTAAAGATTTCAATCAGCTCGTTCTGATTCGGTTGCTTTTGACGGAATAGACGAGATCGACGAGACGACGAGATCGACGTCTTTTTTTGACAAAGTCCTCCCGTTTGTACAAAAATATCTCCAATGGCCAAGAAAAGCCGGGTTCCCGAATTCAAGGGCTATATCCAGGTCTATACCGGAAACGGGAAAGGAAAAACCGCGGCCGCTCTGGGCCTCGCCCTGAGGGCGGCGGGCCACGGACTAAGAGTCTATATAGGTCAGTTCCTCAAGGGCCAGAAGTACGGAGAGCTCTTGTCCCTCAGGTCCCTCTCTCCTTACATTACGCTCGAACAATTTGGCCGGAAGGGGTTTTTCCATGTGACCGATAACCCCGCCGACGAAGACGTCGAGAGAGCCCGGAAAGGCCTAAGGAAGTGCCTGCGGGCTATGCTCTCTCAAAAATACAGGATCATCATCCTGGACGAAGTGAACGTGGCCGTCTACTTTCATGTCCTCACCGAACAGGAAGTTCTGGACTTCCTGGATCAAAAGCCTCAGGATGTCGAAATCGTGCTCACCGGACGGTATGCGCCTGCCTCCTTTATCAAGCGCGCCGACCTGGTCACTGAGATGAAGGAAATCCGCCATTATTATCAAAAGGGCGTGAAGGCCAGACAAGGGATCGAACGATAATGGAACGCGAAAAATTCGAAGCCCTGGTTGAGGAGGCGCTGGCCAGGATCCCCAAGAATTTCAAAAAGTACCTCGACAACATCGCGGTCATTGTCGAAGACAAGCCGTCCCGGGGAGCCTTAGCCCGTGCCGGCGCCTCTCCCTACGGCTCTCTCCTGGGGCTTTATCACGGCGTTCCGTTCAAGCACCGTGGCCCTTATTACGGCAACCTGCCGCCCGATGTCATCGTGATTTATCAACAAACGATCGAGAGGATCTGCCGGACAGATGAAGAGATCAGGGCCAAGGTCAAAGAAGTCGTCCTTCACGAAGTCGGACACTACTTCGGGCTGAGCGAACGGGAGTTAAGAGATATCGAAGACTGAGGAGACGAAGATGCTTCATCATTTTGAGGGTGTGTTCGCCCCCCTGACGACACCTTTTTCAGGGGAAGAAGTCATCTCCGAAAAGCTCGAAGAAAATATCCGGAAATACGATCTCTTTGACCTGGCCGGATACGTCATCCTCGGCTCCACGGGAGAGAGCGTCTATCTCTCCGATGACGAGTCTCTCAAGCTCGTAAAAACGGCGCGAAAATCTGCGGGGCGAAAGAAGAAGATCATCGTCGGCACGGGCCGCGAGTCGACCAAGATGACTCTCGACTTCACGAACAAGGTCGCGGACATCGGGGTCGACGCTGCTCTGGTCCGGACCCCTTCTTATTTTAAGTCCCAAATGACCCGCGAGGCTCTGAGGAGGCATTACCTGACTCTGGCCGAACACTCCCGCCTGCCTATTATTATATATAACTTTCCCCAGCTGACAGGCATCAGCATCGAAGCCGATCTGGTCGTGGAACTGGCGGCCCTGGCCAACATCGCCGGGATAAAAGACAGTACCGGCGACCTGGTTCTCTTGAAGGAGGTTGTCCCGAGGGTGAAGCCGCCTTTTAGCTTCCTCGTCGGGTCGGCCAGTGTCCTGCTGTCCGGACTCGAACTGGGCGCGAGCGGAGGCATTCTGGCCCTTGCGGATGCAGCGCCCGAACCCTGCGCCAGGCTCTACCGATTGTTCTCAGAAGGAAAGAGGCAGGAAGCTCTTGAGCTTCAAAATGATCTGATCCCTATCAACAAGGCCCTCACCCGGACCTTCGGAATTCCGGCCACCAAGTATGCGATGGATGTCCAGGGGTTTTATGGCGGTCCCGTCCGCTTGCCCCTCCTGCCAGCGGATGAAAAGGCTAAGGCCGAGGTGAACGCGCTCCTTCGAAAACTCGGTCTCTTGAGCTAGCTATTTCTTAACGATTTCAACCCGGCGGTTCTTGGCCCGGGGGTCATGAAAGCTATGAATCCGCGCTGCGAAAGCAGGAACGACCGTGCACCTTACTCCGACCCTTCCCTCCCTGCGTTATCCCGGCAGTTAGCTCGGGCAAGGCTGACTGCCGCACAAGAAGCCAACCGTCTACCGCTGCTACCTTCCGGTCCTGACGGGGTTCGGCGGAGGCTCTTTGCGCAGGGCCCTAACCGTCAACGCCACTTACCGGAACACTGGCCAGAAAGAGAACAAGCCTCGGTAAGGAATTCGACCCCACTAGAGCGGATTGTGGGCGACAGGGCACCGCTAGCTCCCCATCTAGCACGGTCAAGTGGTATTATACCTTAAGAATACGGCTCGGAGGCAAGGAGATTCGAGGGTTCAGAACCGGTAGCCCAGTCCGCCTCTGAGGATGAGCCCGTCCCAGATCCCAGCCTCGGCGAGGATGGTCAGGCCTTTGTAGATCTCGGCTTTCAAACCGAAGTTCAGTTGGAGGATCAAAATGAGGTCGGGGATGTTGAAGGTGATATCTTCTTCCTTCTCTGCCTCATCAAATGTCTCCACCTTGGAGCCGGTGACACTCTCCTTGAAGCCGGAGAAATTATAGGTCCCCGTATAAGTATATCCGACGTTCCCGGACAAAGAGCCGACTCCGAAGCCCAAGACAAAGTACGGGCAGACTCGATGCGAAGGGGCAAAATCCCAACGGAAATTCACATTGGCCGTAAAAGGGCTTGTCTCCAGGTAGGCTTGTGAATCCACCGTGGCGTAAGAACCGTTGGTAAAATTCTGCCTCGCCGGCCCCGTGACCAGGAGCTTGATGTGCGTTTTCTCGAGTGAGAAGCCCAGGCTGAAAAAGCCGCTCCGGCCGCTGGGATAATATCTCGCCTCCAGGCCGTAATTTGCCCCACTCGAATCGAAGGCCAGGCTTTCCTCATAATTCGATTTCGTCAGCTTGGCGTGGGATTGCTCAAGCTGGTTCGTAACTTCTTTCCGGATGCCCTTGCCCAGTTCTTTGTTCACGGAGTCTTCAAAAATCGATTTGACGAGGTTGACCCCCCAGCTGGACACGTGGACACTGACCTCCCACTTTCCGGAAGATTCACCCCCACCAATGGAAACCGGCCGAGGTTCCTGGGGCTGGAGGGGGGGCGGTTCATTTTTCGCACTTTGGGGACGGGCTTCGGCGGCTTTGCCTCTCCGCGACTGCGCTTTCCGCTTTGAGGCTTGTCAAGGCGAGGTCTGAGCTTTTTCGCCGGCCATCTCAGCCCGAACCTGGCCGAAGAGTTGGACAAAACTCTCGGGATAAAACAGGTTGGATATCTCCCTATTGGGATCGACTTCCAGGACCTTCCTGATCCAGCTTTTTGAACCGGGAATATCGCGCAGATAAAAATCGGAGATGGCCAGGCCGAAATAGATCCGAGACAAATTAATCTTGGTCTTGGCAAGCCGGGAGGCCTGGAGGTAATAATCGCCGGCAAGGCTGTAGTTTCCTTTCTGATAGGCCGATTCGGCTTGTCCGATCAGCTTCTCGACTTCGGTTTCTTTCCCGCTCTGCCCGGCCTGGACAAAACACGGAGAAAAGAGGCAGACCGTTAAAACCGCCAGAAAGATGACCGGGATCCAACGCGCTAAAAAATATTTCATAGTTATTTCCCTTTGACAATTCTCTCACCTAAAGGCACTCGAATTCAGGCGTCTAATGTAGCCCGCGCCTCGAACTTTGTCAACGAAATATTGGTCGCGAGGAAAGAGCATAAATTGACAGTCAGGGAGTCTTGCGAATATCATAGCGCTGCCACGGCCATGGCCGCCATCCAGCTTTTGCGAATGTTTCTCCTGAGACAATCAAGGGACTAAAACCGTCTCTCTCGTCATCTCGTTGTCTCGTCTTCTCGTTAAAAATCTTTAAAAAGATGTCTATCTCATCATCTCGTCAAGAAGCGGGAAACAGCAAAAGGAGTAACATAATTGGTAATTTGTACGCTCTGAGCTGTGAATTGACAACACTGTGCGCTTAAGGCGCTCAACCTCATCTTGATTTCTTGAAAGTGACCCCAGTGATCCAAGCTAAAAAGAAGTCCTTGCACTAAACTGCTCAGGGCTCACTTTTTGGGCGAGATGACCAGATGACAAGAAGACGAGATGGACCGTTTTTTCTTGACAGCTCACGAGCCAAGTGATAGATAAGAATTCATATTTCGTCGAGGAGGTCCTGATCATGAGCAAAGGGAAATTCTTAAGAAGTCTTTTTATCGCATCCTTCATTTTGGCCTGCCTTCCTTTGTTTATAGCCGCGCAGACATCGCCGGAAGCCTTTCTTGGCTTCAAGGTCGGAGCGGATAAGAAGCTGGCCGATTACAGCCAGATTCAAGCTTATTTCCAAAAGCTCGACCAGGAATCTCCTCTGCTCACGGTCTACCCTATCGGCACCTCGACGATGAAGAAGCCGATGTTCATGGCCGTTATCACCTCGGAAGAGAATATGGCCAAGCTGGATTCCTACCGCGAGATCACCAAAAAATTGAGGGACCCAAGGACCCTCTCCCCCGAGGACGCCAAAAAGCTGGCCAAAGAGGGAAAGGTTATTCTCCTCATTACAGCGAATATCCATGCTTCGGAAATCGCGGCCTCCCAGATGGCCATGGAGTTGGCCTTCAGACTGGTGACCGGAGACACTCCTTTCGATGCCAAGAAAGTGTTGAATGACGTCATCATTCTTCTCGTCCCGACGATCAATCCTGACGGCCAGCAGATGGAATGTGATTGGTACAAGAAATATCTCGGCACGAAATTCGAGGGAGGAAACCTGCCCTGGACCTACCATTATTATGCCGGCCATGACAACAACCGGGATTTTTTCATGATGAACCTCAATGAGACGAAGGCGGTCACGAACATCCTCTACCATGATTGGCTCCCCCAGATCCACATCGATGAACACCAGATGGGGCCCAACGCCGCCCGGCTTTTCATCCCGCCTTTCATGGATCCTCCAGTCCCCAACGTGCAGCCTCTTCTCTGGAGGACGGTCAATCTGTGCGGAACAAGCATGGCCTACGACCTTCAAAAGAACGGCTTCCGCGGAGTCGTCCATGGCAGGAGTTTCACCGGCTGGTGGATCGGAGCCTGCGACGATACGAGCTGGCTCCACAACGTCGCCGGCATCCTGAGCGAGATGGCTTCGGTCAACCTGGCCAGCCCGATCTATGTCGAACCCACCGAGATCCCCAAGGCCTACACTCAGAGAATGATAGAATTTCCCGACCCCTGGCCGGGTGGCTGGTGGCGGCTGCGGGATATCGTCGATTATGAGCTGACACTGTCACTGAGCCTGATCAATACGGCCTGCAGGCACAAGGAGGATTTTCTCCTCAACTTCTACCAGATGTACAAGAACTCGATTGAACAGAAGGATAAGAATCAGCCCTTCGCGTTCGTTATCTCGGCACGTCAGCATGATTATCCAACCATGCTGAGGATGCTGGAGAAGCTGCAGCTCGGCGGCGTCGAAATCCATCAGGCTAAGGAAGATTTTGTCGCCGACGGAAAGGTCTATCCGGCCGGGTCATTTGTCGTCCTCCTCGCCCAGCCCTACAAGCCCTATGCCTGGGCGCTCCTCGAAAAACAGAAATACCCCGACCTCCGTGAATACCCCGGCGGCCCTCCGATCCCGCCTTATGACAACGCCGGCTGGACGCTGCCGCTCCAGATGGGCGTCGCCTGTGACCAGGTCAATGGCCAGTTCACTGCCAAGCTCGAAAAATTAGAGAAAGTGCCTGTGCCGGCGACGCCGGCGCCGGCGAGCACCTCGGGCTATGTCGTTCTTGACTCTCGGAACAACGCCTCCTATTCCACCGTCTTCGAGCTTCTCAAAGCCAAGGCAGAGATTTACCGATCCAAGGACAAAATCACTGCGGCAGGGCATGACGCGGCGCCTGGAAGCTTCATCATCAAGAACAGCCCGGAGGTCCAGAAAGCACTCCCGGGACTCCTCGAAAAATGGCATCTTTCGGCCTTGCCGCTTGACGACTCGGCTATTGCCGGGATCGCCAAGGCCGCGCTCAAGAACCCGCGCATCGGCCTCTATCAGTCCTGGCACGCGAACATGGACGAAGGCTGGACCCGCTATGTCTTCGACGATTTGGGCGTCCCCTTTGTCACTCTCCACAACAGCGATTTCAAAGCCACCAAAAAGGAGAAGCTCAACCTTAAGTCAAAATACGACGTCATCGTCTTCGCCGGCGAGAGCGCCGATATGATCAAGACCGGCAAGGTCGACCCAAATTCTCCCTGTGCACGTTACATGACTCCGATGCCGCCGGAATATGAAGGGGGCATCGAAAAAGATGGCGTCGAGGCGCTCAAGGCTTTTGTCGAAGAAGGTGGGATCATGGTCACTCTCAACGAGGCCTGCGAGCTGGCTTTCAAGGACTTTGAAGTCCCCGCCCGGAACGCCCTCGAAAAAGTCGAGCGGACCAAGTTCTTCTGCCCGACCTCCATTCTCAAGATCAATGTCGACAACACATCGCCCATCGGCTACGGATTGCAGGAAGAGACTCCGGCGGTTTTCTCAGACAGTCTGGCGATGGACACTTGGCTGCCCCGGAATGAATGGAACAGAAAAGTCGTCGCCAGCTATCCGGAAGACGAGATTCTCCTGAGCGGCTGGCTTCTAGGCGACGATGTCATCGCCCGAAAAGCGGCGGTCGTCGATACCCAGCACAAGAAAGGCCACATCGTCCTCATCGGCTTTCCCTGCCAGATGAGGGCTCAGTCCCACGGCACCTACAAGTTCCTGCTCAACGCGCTCCTGTATCCGGAAAGCCAATAAGCGTGCTCGACTATCTGGTCTAATTAAGGAGAGGTTTAGCCTTCCCGGGCCGGGGGCGGGGTTAATGTCAATTTAACCAAATGTAACTGTTGTCTTTTCTTTTGGTTACAGGCTGGGAACGATGAGAAAAGATGCTATTTCGATATCCTTTCCTGAATGGCCCGCCATATATCTTCCAGGCTGAGTCTCTTTGCCCATAATGAAATATATTCTTGGTCAATCATTTCACCAGAGATTTTAAGCATCCCCATGATATCCCGAATGTGTTTTTCGGATGAGCCCTCGTTGTAGTATTCCATTTTTTTTATGATCACATCTTCTGGAGAAGCAAAGTTCGCTTCCGTATCTTCTAAGGGACGCATTCTCTTTATCCTGCTGAAGCGGCTCTTATCGAAGGCGTCTCTTTTAGAGATCATGACGTCTATCTTCAACCCCGAGGCGGGATGAATGATGTTAAACTGATGTCTCCGCCTGACCGCCTCTCGGATCGCCTCCGGATCTAGGTAAAATTCTCCTTCAGGGAAGCATTCCTTGAGTTGGGCAATGTGCTTATCATTCATATCAGCTACTATATCGATATCATTCGTTAACCTTGGCTCTCCATAAGCAATACATGCGATGGCCCCAGTAACAAAATAGGGAATATTGATTTTTTCAAGGCATCGAACAAGATATCCCAGGAGCTCAGACTGCTCCATGAGAGATTCTCCTTGCGACCTCCCGTTGGATCCGTTTTTCATCCCAGTTGGGATGCAACGAACGGAGATTATTAAAGAGCAAGATTTTCGTTGATCGCCAGAGGCCGAAAGCAATTTGCAGACGTTCCAAGGGAGTCTTCTTTTTATAGATTTCAACCATGGCTTCATCAACGGTTTCAATCTGCCAGCTGTCCAATCGCCTTTCTTGTTCCTCTTTCCAGCTTATAGCACGGGGATCAGGAGAGGTCAATTTTCTAATCACTTTCGTTTCCTTTGCTCGCCTCACACCTCAAAATGCTCCCACGCGTATTTAACTCGCTCCATGAGTTTCTTGAAGCGCTCCTCGCCGCGGATGTTGGCGAGGAAGGGATCATATTCCATAAGAAACGGATAATCGATGCAACCAAATTTGACACCGTTCTCTACCCAATCGACGGCTTCATTTTTCTCATTGATTAGGGCATAGCTTTCTGCCATCCAAATGGGAAATAATTCATCTTCTTTCATCAGCATCTTAAATTCTTCTGTTACGGATTGTAGAGCCTCTGATTTTTTATTCTGAAGTGCAAAATTGAAAAATGAACCGAGCTTTGCCCAAACAGTCTCTCGCGATTCTTTTTCGATCTGGTCAAAGAGCTTATAAGCTTCTTCATAACGCTGAGCATAGGCTAACCCTTTCGCAATCCAATACCGAAAAAGAGGATTTTCTTCTTCCATTTGGCGTGCCTTATGAAGCTCTTTAAGCCCACGCTCAAACTTGCCATCCATCAGCTCAACCAATCCGCTGAAGAAATAATTCAACGGATTTAGCGGGTCAATTTCAAGGAGTCTCTCCATTAAAGGTCTCGCCGCAAATACTTTGCCCGAATGGGCATAGACCCAACTCAGCCATAATATAGAATCTGGATGGTTCGGATCCACCGCAAGAGATTGTTTAAATTCCCTAACTGCCTCTTGAGTGTCTCCTTTCTTCCGGTGGATCATTCCGCTTAGGTAGTGCCCGTAGGAGGACTCGGGATTAAGTGAAAAAACCTTCTGGATACATTCTTCTGCTTTAACAAAAAGACTCAATTCTTTTTTAATACCGGCATCCATATACATAAAATAAATAAAACCCATATCTGCATATAAAATTTCGTTATCTCCTATGATGTCAAATCCCTTTTTAATAAGCTGTGTGGCACGCACTAATGATTCTTCTGTCCCACGCCACACTTCATGGCGAGCTCTGATATGAAGATCATAGGCTGCAACGTTGGCTATAGGCCTGGCGATTATTCCTTGTCTCTCTTCAGGCGTTAGCTTAAGTTTAAGGGCGTCGACGATGGAACGGGAAACCTTCTCCTGAATATCGAAAACATCATCTAGAGTCCCACTATACTTTTCAGCCCAGAGATGAGTATCGCTAATGGCATCGATTAATTGAGCCGTGATTTTCAGATCGTTTCCCGCCTTCCTGACGCTCCCTTCAAGAACATATTGAACCTTAAGTTCTCGGCCGATCGTTTCCGTGTCCTTAGGAGTCCCCTTAAACGTCATGGCCGAATTTCTGGAGATCACCCGAAGCTCGTGAACGTGGGAAAGATCGGTGATGATCTCTTCCGTCATCCCATCGCAGAAATATTCCTGGTCTTTCTGCGGACTCAGATCCGTGAACGGAAGCACGACGATGGATTTTTGGGGCTTGACCTCCGCGATGTTCGAGATATCAACCGCTTTTATCGGGGTTTCGGGCGTTTTCGCCGCCCACTGGGATAATTTAAGAATTGTCCAGCCGATGCCGAAACATAGGGCGATGAGGCCTGATGAGCCATCCTTTCCCTGAAATCCCTGCTATCCCGAAAATGAGGTTCACATCGATTGCTAACGTGAAGAGAATAACCAGCGGAACCAAGAGGACTTCAAGCTTGATGTTTCCCGGCCTTTTTTCCGTACTCCGGAACCATCGCCACAAGAGGGTGCAAAGGAAGGCACCAACGGTAGAGACGACAGTGATATCTATGATCTCTTCTGGAAAACGATAATGGGACACCAGAAGACGCTCGACGACTTCAATAAGGAGCCAGCCCCCGGCGATGAACGCCGCCAGGGTCTCGATGATGTGCCGCTTTCGTAGTTTAGTGAGGAACGCACTGAGAAAAGACTTTTTCCCTTCCTTAGAAGGAGCGTTTTCCCCTTTTGAAGAGCTCATTGTCTCCTCAGCGCAAGAGCTTTAGCTGGCGGGTTGATGGTAACAAGAAACAATGTTGGAGTCAAACGCCGATAAAGACAAAACAGCAGAAGCTTAGTAAAATAGGAGTAAGAGCTGCGCAGGCAGGAAAGATAATCAGAGCAGGCTGAATTCATGCAGAACGAAAAGAGCAGAGAGGCGAGGGAAACCCCCAAGGGAGGTTATCATGGCTGAAGAAAAAAAGAAAAAATTGTCGATGATCGTTTTCAGCGGCGACATGGACAAGCTCTTCGCCGCTTTCACTCTCGCCACGGGCGCCGCCGCCATCGGCATGGACGTCGTCATGTTCTTCACCTTCTGGGGCCTGCGGGCGCTCAAGAAAAAAGTGCCGACCGGAAAAAGCCTCTTCGGGAGATGCTCGGCTTGATGTACGGCGGCGATATCAACCGCGCCACTCCGAGCAAGATGAGCTTCGGCGGGATCGGCCGCTGGATGTTCAAGAAGATGATGAAGGCCAAGAAGGTCCCTTCCCTGCCCGAGCTGCGCCAGACGGCCATCGAACTCGGAGTCAAGCTCTACGGCTGCCAGATGTCGCATGGAGGTCATGGAGATACCGCGGGAAAAAATGCTCGACGAGGTCCAGGCCTGCGTGGGCGTCGCCTATTTCATCGAACAGGCCCAGCAATCGGACGTCACTCTATTTATTTAATAACTGGGGACTCTTTTTGGGAGAGGCTTAGTCCTCCAGAACTTTCGTCGCCCTCTCGATATCCGAAACATCCAGGATGATCGATGTCGTATTTCCCTTATGGCTCAGCGTTCCGTAGCAGTATTCGATGTTGATTCCGTTGTCGCCGAGCTTGGAGGTCACCTCGGCCAGCGCTCCCGGCCTGTTCTCAAGGTCGACCTTGAGGACATCCCGGAGCTCGGTCGTATAATTCAATTTGGACAGGAGCTTCACCGCCTTATTGACGTTCATGACATAAAGCTTGGCCGTGTCCTGAAAAACCCCGATGGCCTCGATGTTGATTCCGTTTTCGGCCAGATAACTGCACATCTCCCCCAGCTTCGAAGGTTTGTTTTCCAGGATGACAAAAATCTCGGTTATCCTTTCCATACTTACCCCCATATTGGATTGTTTGATTGAAGAGACAATTTTTTGGATGAGCCCTTTTCCCTCTAGGCGAGGCCATTTTAACACGAAAAAAAATTTCAAGCAAAACCGGTTCGCCCGACGGTGACAGCATTCTTCTTATTTGATGCTTCTGACCGCCTCTTGAAACTGCCTGACCACCGCGAGTTCTTTTTCCCTGAGTCCGTAATTCTCCGGCGGTCCGCCTTCATACTCCTGTTTATACCAGAAAATGGTTTTGCGCAACCACGTCTCAAAAGGAGTCGAAGAATAGCCAAGGATTTTTTTCGCCTTGTCCACCGACAGGATGAACGGCCGGCGTTTTGAGTAGGGAGAAAAATCCGTCCCCAGGATCGTTCTCTCCAGGACATCGGTCGGGATGTCCACCAGGTCCACCTTTTTCTTCATGATTCTAGCTGCCTGCAGGACAAAGCCCCTCACCGTCAGGATTTCCTCTTGGGCCAGGTTGAAGGCTCGGCCAAAGGAGGCGCTGTTGAGAAGGTTCGACGAAATGGTCCGGACTATATCATCCTGGTAGATGTGAGTGAAAGCATTCAAGCCGCCATCGGGAAGGATGAGCGGCCTCCCGTCCTCGATCCGGATGAAGTAAGAATAGGCCCGGAGCGTGTAATCCCTTTCCCCGATGACGATCGGGAGGCGAAGGATCATCACCGGAAAGCCCGATTTCTGATGAGCTTCGTTGAGCACCTCTTCGCACTTTCTTTTATTATAGCCATAGAGCCAATCGTCATCGTTCTCTTCGGGTTGGGAAAGGAGCTCGCGGTCGAAGTCCTCTTCCCGGATGGGGCTGGGAAAGTCTTTGGTCACGCCGTAGACCGCGCCGGTGCTGATGTGGACGTACTGGCCGATTCTACCCTGGAAGGTCCGCACGGCGGCCTGACTGTCCTCTGCCTTGTAAGCCAACATATCGATAACTACGTCGAATGAGCTGTTCGTAAGCTCGCGGCAAAAGCCTTCAAATCGTAGCGATCGCCTTTGACTCGTTTGACCCGGTCGCCGAAGTCATCAGTCGAGACTCCCCGGTTATAAAGGGTCAGGTCATGCCCGTCGGCCAGAAGTCTCCGGGTCAGGTGATAGCCCATAAAACGGGTGCCACCGATCATTAAGTATTTTCATGCCTGATTCCTTCCTGAGGTCACGCTCAGTTCATGCATTCATGAGTAGTCATGGGTTACGTGAACGTAAGCAGCAAGTAGTAAGTGGTAAGTAGTGAGGAGTAAGCGGGTAAAGGGTAATAGAAGAGGCAACAGTCTATGGCTGATCATCGTCATACTTATGTGGTATTTTCTTTTATTTTGGATATTTGACTGCTCAGTGCTCACAGCTCACTGCTCACTGTTGTTAATCGAATATTTTTCCCGGGTTCAGAATGTTATCGGGGTCAAACACTTTTTTGATCCCCCTCATCAGGTCGATCTGAGTTTTGTCCAGGACGTATGAGAGATAAGGCTTCTTGACCAGGCCGATGCCGTGCTCCCCGGAGACGACACCCCCCCGCGCTCGGCAATCCTCGTAGAGTTCCTCCCGCACCTTCTCGAACTTCGGCCTCCATTCTTTTTCTTCAAGGGGAATCATTCTTCCCTCTTCCAGGCGGGCCTTCATGATGTGAGTGTGGACGTTCCCGTCCGCGGCGTGGCCGAAGGTGGGAAGCCAGATCCCATATTTCCGGGAGACTTCCTGAACCTTCTTCACGTGCCGGGCGATCTCGGCCCGGGGGACGGCGATATCCAGGATTTCGATTGTCTGGGCTTTGATCGCCTCGTAGATCTTACTCCGAATCTCGAGCACCTCCTCCTGCCGCTTCTGAGTCTCGGCGATGAAGATATCGATCGCTCCCTTCTCCAGACAGACCTCGGCGACGACCTGGCAGAGGCGATCCATTTCCTCTTCGCTCGGAGCGTCGAGGATGACGAGGAGATGAGTCTTTCCCTCGCGGCAGGGCCATCGTTTTTTCAGAAAAGCCTCGGCGATCGCCAGGACTTCCTGTTCCACGAATTCCACCGCCATAGGAAGGATTTTTCTTTTGATGAGAAGCGGCACCGTTTCGATCGCGGCATCGAGGTCGGCAAAGGGAATGACCAAGGATCTCGTCAGCACGAAAGACGGAAGGAGCTGAATCACGGCCCGGGTGATGACACCGAGAGTCCCCTCGGAGCCGATGAAGAGCTGGAGCAGGCTGTAGCCGGTGCTGCTCTTCATCAGCTTGCCGCCCAAATGAATAATCTGTCCCCGGGGCATGACGATTTCGAGTCCCCGAACGTAGTTCCTGATGACCCCGTATTTGACCGCACGGCTTCCGCCGGCGTTGGTGGCGATGAGTCCCCCGATCATGGCACTCTCTTCCCCGGGATGGGGAGGAAAGCTCAAACCCGCTTCTTCGACACTCTTGATGAATTCCCTCAGGGTCACACCGGCCTCGGCCACGGCCATCTGGTTATCCTGGTCGATCTCGATGACCCTGTTCATTTTCTCCAGCGAGAGGACGATCCCGCCTCGCGCGGGAACGCAACCGCCGCAGAGCCCGGTCGCTCCGCCGCGTGGCGTAACCGGGATGAGCTCTCGCGAGGCCAGCTTCAGGACCGAAGAGACCTCTTCCGTATTTTGCGGCTTGACCACGACATCGGGCATGTGGCCGATCTCGCGGAGAGAAAACTCGTCGTGGCTGTAGTCGAGCATCCGCTCGGGGTCAGTGATGAGATTCTCCGGCCCGACAATTTTTGATAGCTCTTCAAGGACAAGCGGCGAAACGACTTTCGGCATGGTTATGTCCTCTCCTCTAAGATGCTCAAAGAATTCTTTTCTCCTTACTCCTTACCCCTAACTTCTTACTGTTTTTTTGGATATAAGAGATTTATAAACCAGCAAACATTTATTTTCAAACAAAATTCGTCTATCTCGTCATCTCGTGCCCCGGAAAAAACAGTGAGCTGTAAGCAGTGAGCACTGAGCAGTGAGATCCATTGCTTCCTTACTATGCTGTGCGAAGCGATTGTCAGCATTGCGCCGACACCCATTCTTGCTCAAACATATTCTGCGATATAATTTAAAAAACCCGATGATTTTACAGCTCACAGCTCACGGCTCACTGATCACTGGCCTTCTTTTGACTTGCTCCCAGACCCATGCTAGAATCACCCCCAGGGGAGTCGGGAACCGAGGCAGGCAGCAAATCCAAAATCTCCCAGGAGGTTAAAACCGATGTCCGAAAAAAGGCGTGGTCTCTTCAAGTTCTTGTCTTTAGCGTTTTCCCTCATTCTCATCAGTTGCTTGGCCAATGCCCAGACCTTTGAGGCCATAAAAGGCAAGGTCAAGGTCCACAGCCTGGCCAACGGCATGAAGTTCATCGTCCTCGAGCGTCACGAGGCTCCGGTGGCCGCTTTTCATGTTTACGCGGATGTGGGGAGCGCCAACGAGTCTTATGGCATCACCGGCATTTCCCACATTCTCGAGCACATGGCTTTCAAGGGCACAACAACTGTCGGCACCAAAGATTATACCGCCGAGTCCAAGGTCCTGGACGAGATCGACTCCGTCTATGACGAGATGAAGAGAGAGGAGGCCAAGCCCCAGCCCGATTCGGCAAGAGTCGCCGAGCTCAAGAGCAAAATTCGAGGACCTGCAGAAAAAAGCCAAGGAATACGTTGTGAACAATGAATATTTCGACATGATGATGCGACAGGGTGATCGGGGCGTTAATGCCTATACGAACACAGATGCCACCCAATACATCAACAGCCTCCCTTCCAATAAGCTTGAATTCTGGATGGCCATGACCTCCGACCGATTTCTGAATCCCGTCTTCCGCGAATTCTTCAAGGAGCGGGACGTGATCATGGAAGAGAGGCGGCTGGGTCTGGAAACCCGGCCTCAGGGAAAACTCATGGAGGATTTCATGGCCGTCGCCTTCAAATCCCACCCCTATCATCATGAAGTCGTCGGCCATATGTCTGACATCCAGTCAATCACCCGTCGCGATGTCGAAGAGTATTTCAAGAAATTCTACGGCCCCTCCAACCTGACGGTCGGGATCGTCGGCGATGTCGTGCCTGAGGAAGTCTTCAAGCTGGCCGAAGAATATTTCGCCCGGATTCCCAGCGGCCCGAAACCGGCGCCGGTTCGGACCGTGGAACCGGAGCAGTGGGGAGAAAGACGGGTAACCGTCGCCGCCCAAGCGCAGCCCATGGTCCTGGTCGGATATCACGTCCCTGGCGCTCGGCACAAAGACAGTCCGGCTTGCGAAGCCCTGGCCAACATCCTGGCCCAGGGACGTTCCTCGCGGCTTTACCAGGTCTTGGTGAAGGACAAGAAGACCGCCGTGGCTACCCAGGGCTTTTATGGTTTCCCCGGCGATAAGTTTCCCAATCTCGTTGCCTTCTTCCTTGTCCCCGCCGCCGGCCGCTGCAGCTGCCGAGTGCCTCGAGCTTTTTGAACAGGAAGTTGAGAAGATCAAGAAGGATTCGGTCAGCGGAAGAAGAGCTCCAAAAATTCAAGAGAGGCTCCATCAAGGGAATCCTCAACCAGATGAAATCCAACTCGAGCATGGCCGCCCAGTTGACCTACGCCGATGTCGTCCTCGGCGATTGGCAGAAACTCTTTGACCAGGTGAAAGAGATCAACGCCGTGACCGCGGACGACGTCAGACGCGTCGCCGGCACATACCTGATCAAGACAAACCGGACGATCGGCGAAATTGTCCCGGGGAAATAGGAAGCCGGAGAGAGGAGAAGCCCATGAAAAAGCAAAGAAGACAATTCAGAATTTGCCTGGTTTTGACCGTTATCGTCCTCGCCTCGAGCCTTGACCCTCTGGGCCCAAAGAAATCCCAAAGACAAATTCAGCTTCGGCTCCCTTGAACCCGATCAAGATGCCCAAGGTCGAGCGGGTCGAGCTCGGGAACGGGCTAAAGCTCTTTCTGGTCGAAGATCACGAATATCCGACGATCGACCTGCGGGCCATGGTCAGGGTCGGATCGGTTTTTGAGCCCGCCGGAAAAACGGGCCTGGCCTCGATCGCCGGGCAGGTGCTCAGGACAGGCGGCACGGCTGCGAAAAAAGGCGATGAGATCGACAAAGAATTGGAGACTCTCGCCGCCTCCGTGGAAACAGGCATAGGACAATCTTCCGGCTACCCTCTCGGTCTCCGTCCTGAGAGAAGACATCGACCGGGCCCTCGGCATCCTCGCCGACCTGCTGATGAATCCGGCCTTTTCCCGAGGACAAGATCGGCCTGGCCAAGATTCAGGCCAAGACCATGATCGCCCGACGCAACGACGACATCGGAGGGATCGCGTTCCGGGAGTTCAGCAAGATCATCTATGGCCGTTCCAGCCCCTACGCGAGCCAAACCGAATACGCCACGATCGACGCCATCACTCGGGACGACATCGTGAACTTCTACAAGACTTATTTTTATCCCAACAACACGCTTCTCACGGTCTGGGGCGACTTCAAGAGCGCGGAGATGGTCAATAAGCTCAAGTCCACGCTCGGCAGGTGGCAGAAGGGAAAAGCCTCGACAGAACCCTGGCCGGCGGTGGCTTATGAGGATAAGTACACGGTCAATTTCGTCGACAAACCGGATGTCAACCAATCCAACATCATGCTCGGCCACATCGGGGGGACGATGGACAACCCCGACTTTCCGGCTCTGAATGTCATGAACAGCATCCTCTCGTTCGACCGGATGTTCAAGAAGATCAGGACCGACGAGGGGCTGGCCTACAGCGTTTGGGGAAGCTACGGCGCAGGGTACAGGGCCCCCGGCGTTTTCAGCTGCGGCGCTCAGACAAAGTCTCAATCCACGATCTATGCCATCGAGCTCATGCTCAAAGAACTCAAGCGCATCACCGAATCGGAAGTCACTGATGAGGAACTCGGCAAGGCCAAAGATGAATACCTGAACTCTTATGTCTTCAACTTCGACAGTCGCGCCAAGATCGTCAACGGCCTCATGACCTACGCCTATTTCGGCTATCCACTGGATTTCACCGAGAAGTTGAAGGCGGGCGTTGAAAAAGTCAACAAGGCCGATATCTTGCGAGTCGCCAAAAAGTACCTCCACCCGGATAAGGTCCAGATTCTGGTCGTGGGCAAGAAAGAGGATTTTGACAAGCCCCTTTCGACGCTCGGTCCGGTGAATGTGATCGACATCAAGATCCCACCGGCAAAATAAGGCTATAAGCTGGGGGACGTTCCCCGTATTTCGATACTTAATCTGGTGAGGCGAGAAGAGCCTCATCTCGGTGCGGCCCCGGAAGTCTCCTAAAAATCCGGTCACGATGAGAGTTCTGTTCGAGAAAGAGCGGAGGTCCGGAAAGAGCGGCAACTTTTCCCGGGGGATGAGGACCTGGAATTCGCCGGCAGGGGAAAGAAGAAGAGAAAACCGCATCCTCGTCTGGATTGAAGAACAAAGAAACTCCACGGCTGCGATTTTGCCCAAACTGCCCCTGGCTTCCGTTGCCGAAACGACCGGATAGCTCCCCTTGTGCCAGAGGCCGACGCCTTTGACCCTGGCCAGGGATTCAGCGGCCTTGAAACGTTCCTGATAATCCTTGCGATAGGGGAACTTGAGAAAGGCAAAGGCAAAACCCTCGCTGACGATAAATTCATTGAACATCTTCTGATCGTCTGTCCAAACATAAGCCAGGGTCCGGCCATAACTGTCTTTGGGTTCCCAATCGTAAGTCAGCCGGACTTCATGGCCGAAAAGATGGTAATAAGCAAACTCCTTGGCCATCTGGGCCAGGAATTGAACCTCTTCCCGCGGATCATCGAGCTCGGGAGAATCGATCCCGATGAGGCGGACCCTGACTTCCCCGCCGTTCGTGAGTTTCACTTTGATCGTATCGCCGTCATAGACGGCGGTGACCCGTCCGGAATCAAAAGGCGGGTTTTGGCCAGAGGGCAGGAATCTCTATGAAGATTAAAAGGGATAAACAAAGAAGAGTTCTTTTCTTCAAAGCGGCCACAACACGATTGCCACGTGCGTACCAGATATTGTCCAGATCAGCATGAGTCTTGAGCTGTGAGCTGTGAGCCATGAGCTATTTGCTGACTTATCTGACGTCAGGCTTTGAGCAATTCTAGAACAGCGTCCTTGATGTGCCGGGCGCTGATACCGTAGGCGTCGAGGAGCTCGTCGGGCTTCCCCGACCGGGGAAGGTCCCTGATGCAGAGATGGGCCATCTTGGCCTCTCCCCCCAGGGCAACGGCCACGGCGTCGCCAAGGCCTCCCCTCTCGAAATGGTCCTCGACCACAACGGCCTTTCCCCCGCACTCCTTCACTTCGCGAAGGATATTGATTTTGTCTAATGGTTCGATGGAATAGGCATCGATCACCCGCACGTTGACATTCGCTTTCTTGAGCTCGTCGTAAGCCTTCAAGGACTCATGGACCGTGATTCCGGCCCCTATGACGGCCGCCACATCTCCGACCTCCCGCCGCAGCACTTTGGAACCCCCGATGGGAAATTTTTCTTCGCGGCTGTAAAGCAAGGGGGTGGCCGGCCTGGTCGTTCGGATGTAGGCCATCCCGACATGTTCGGCCATTGTTTGAACGCAGCCTTCGGCCGAAAAGGCGTCGCTCGGATAGAGAACGGCACAGCCAGGGATCGGCCGGAAGATGGCCAGGTCTTCGAGCCCCATCTGCGAGGGGCCGTCTTCGCCGATGCTCACGCCGACATGGGAGCCGCAGAGCTTGAGGTTGGAGAAAGAATAAGCCGCCATCCGGATCTGGTCATGGGCCCGGCTCAGAAAAGCCGCAAAAGTGGCCACAAAGGGAATATAACCCTTGGCTGACATCCCGATCCCCATCCCGACCATGTTCTGCTCGGAGATGTAAGACTCGACGGACCTCTGAGGAAAAGCGGCAAAGAATTTATCGGCATAAGTCGAGTTCTTGACGTCGCCGTCAATGGCGACGACAGCCTGATTGACTTTCCCCAGGCTCAAAAGAGCATTGCCGTAGGCGAGCCGCGTGGCTGTCTTATCTTTGTAGGCCGTCTTTTCGAAATCAGAATTCACGACCAGCTCGGGGCGGGAGGCTTTTCGGGCGGGTCGAACATATCTCCGGGAATCGATCTCCGGCATCGGACCGATCTCCCCGAGCGCCTTGGCCAGTTCCTCTTCCTTCAAGGGCCTGCCGTGCCAGCCGTTCAGGTTTTCAATGAAGGAGACCCCCTTCCCTTTGATCGTCTTGGCCAGGATGACCGTCGGCAAGCGCTTCTTTCCTGCTTGCGACAGAGCCTCCAGGATCTGGGAGACCTCATGGCCGTTGACGGTGTGCACATCCCAGCCGAAAGCGCCGAACTTGCGCGCATAGGCCCGAAGGTTGTGTCCGTGCATCGTCTCGTCGGATTGGCCGAGTCTGTTGACATCGACGACGGCGCACACATTCGAGAGGCCGCAATTGACGGCCGCGTTCGCCGCTTCCCAGACCGAGCCTTCGGCGCATTCACCGTCTCCCAGCATCACAAAAACACGGCCAGGCGATTTTCCCAATTTCATGGCCAGGGCCATGCCGACTCCAACCGAGAGTCCCTGCCCCAGGCTTCCGGTCGCCGCCTTGACCCACTTCATCCGCGGCGTAGGATGGCCTTCGAGATCGCTGCTGAACTTGCGGAGGTTCATGAGTTCGGATTGGGGGATGATCCCCGCCTCGGCATAAGCGGCCCAGAGGATCGGAGCCGCGTGCCCCTTGGAGAGGACAAACTCGTCGTTTCCCCAATCTTGGGGATCTTTTGGATTGTATCTCATCACGTCAAAGAAGAGACAGGCCATGAGCTCGGCCATGGAAAGGCAGGTGCTGGGGTGGCCCGACCCGGCTCTGGTCGTCATCTCCAGCGAATGAATGCGCAGCCTCTTGGCGATTCTTTCTAAAGCCTCGATCCGGTTCATCGTTCCCTCCTCCTTGGCGATCGAATCCGGAAGGCGCGAGTCAGGTCATTGGGAGGGGACATTATATTATCTTGCCGCGGTCCAAACAACTGAATTTGTCAAAGAGAGGTTGGCCATTCTCATATTGCACCGGGGCGTACATGCATGTATGATAATTGGGAACAAATTAGAAAACGGAGCTGGATATATTCACTGAGCAGCAAAAGAAGCGAAATTTCAAGAGTCAGGAGAGGAGTCCGATGAGCGTGATTCATGCTCTTTCCTTGGCCATTGAGCTGGAGCTCAAGGTCTCCGACGCCTACAGGAGATTGAGCGAATTGGTGGTCGATGGAGTCGTCAAAAAAAACCTCCTCACCCTCTCTCAGGAAGAGGTCGTTCATGCCAACACCCTGAGAACAGGAAAGAGCCACGCCACCTCTCAACCCGAGGCCTTTGAATCCGAAAGAATTTCCGAGGAGCAGCTCAGTGACAACATCGCACTCATCGATAACCTCCTCAAGAACCTTGAAGACAAGAGGATCGGGTTCGAAGATGCGCTCAAGCGGATAAGGGATTTGGAGAGCAGGTTCGAGAGGGCCCACCTCAATACCCTTTTGGAGGTCAAGGATCCGTCCCTGAAGCAGCTCTTCGAGGCTCTGAGTTCGGGAGACCGGGAGCACGCCTGGAGAGTCGAGGAGCTTGTCCGGACGCTCTTCGGACAAAATTAGAGCCGGGGCCTGATTTTATTCCCCGATCCGGACCAGAAGTCCCTTCCTTTTCACGATCTTGAAAACCTGGCCAAAAACCACGAGGGAGATCGCAAGATAGATGGCGTTCAAGCCGAAAGACCAGGCCAGCTCTCGGACGGGTATGGCATGAGTGTTGATAACCTCCCGCATACCCTCAAAGACATAAGAGGCGGGGACAAATCGGGCGACACTCCGGAGGGCCTTGGGAAGGACGGAAACAGGATAAAACACAGCCGAGATTGGCTGAAAGAGAAAGGCGATTCCCCAAGCGAGAATCTCCGCCTGCTGCCCGAACCTCAGGATCAGGGAGGTTGTGATGATGCCGACCGCCCAGCCCATGAGCACCAGGCTGAAGACAAACGGGATGAGGGACAGGCCGATCAGGAAGATATCGAAAGAATAGAAGACCCAGGCCAGGAACGAGATAATGGTCGAGGTGATAACGATCTTGAAGCAGCTCACCAGCAGTAGCGAAACAAGGTACTCGCCGGGAGTCAGAGGGCTGACGAAGAGATTGAGGAAATTGCGGGCCCAGACATCCTCGAGAAAAGAGACCGAGATTCCCTGCTGAGAGCGGAACAGGATATCCCAGAGGATCAGGGCGCCAAGGAAAAAAGCGACGAAGTTCGGCAGGCTCTTCGCGGCTCTGGGCCAAGTAAAGAGTGATAAAGCCCCACAAAAGGAGGTCAAGGAAGGGCCAATAGAATATTTCCATCAGCCGGGGCAGGCTGCGTTTATAGAGGTACATATGGCGCACGAACAGGGCAAAGATGCGGTGGATGCTCACGTTTCCGCCTCGCTTTTCTCCCTGGTCACTTTGAGAAAGACTTCCTCCAGCGATCTCCGGTTGAAGCGGCTGATCACTTCTTGAGGCGTTCCCTGGGCGATGATCCGGCCCCTGTTCAGGAAAATAATCCGGTCCGAGATCTCCTCCATCTCTTTCATGTTATGGGAGGTGTAGAGGATCGATATTCCCTGATCGGTTTTGATCTTTCTTAATAAAGACCTCGTTTTGTCGGCAATATCCGGGTCCAGGCTCGCCGTCGGCTCATCGAGAAAAAGGACCTTGGGGTCGTTGATCAGAGACTTGGCCAGGTTGAGTCGCGTGAGCTGGCCCGAAGACAGGCTCCGAACCTGTTTATCTTTGACATCTTCCATCTCAAATGTCTTCAGCACTCGAAGTATTTTTTGTTCTTTACCCTTGACGTTATAAAGCCGAGCGAACACCAGAAGGCTTTCCCGGACGGTCAAGGAAAGAGGCATGGAGACATAGGTTGAGGAAAAGTTGACGTCCTTGAGGATTTCTTCCCGCTCCCTGGTCAGGTCGCGGTTGAAGATCCTGATGCTGCCGGAATTCGGCGTCGTCAGACCAAGAAGCATGTGGATGATCGTCGTCTTCCCGGCGCCGTTGGGTCCCAGAAGTCCCAGGATTTCCCCGGCCCGAACTTGGAACGAAACGTCGTCCACGGCTCTCAAGGTTTTGAAGAGCTTGGTCAGGCCATGGACTTCGACGACGATATCGGACTGGGGGACGTTCCCCAAGCGGCCGCCCTTGTTGATTTTCACGTGTCGATGGATCCATTTTGTTCTCGGGAGAGTTTTTCTTTTCTTTCTTACTTCTGGACAATTGAAAAATCAAGAGAAAACTAAGAAAATTTATTTCGGGTCCGAAAAACTGGGTCGCTGAATCCAGAGATGTCCCCCTGGGGAACATCCCCCCAAGCGTAAGTGCGTTTGATGATTATGCCGGGAGTAGGTTCTCGGGGTTCGCTCACAAACTCCAGGGTTGCACTCCAAAGAAGCGTGGTGTAATGTTAAGTCGGTTTTTCAAAGGAGGACAAGTGAAAAGATTAGCCCTTTTGATGTTGGTCGTTCTCTTGGCATGGGATTTTTCTGGCGGCGAAAATACAGCCCAGGCGGGAAAGGAAATCGAGTCCCTTCTCGACCTTCAAAAAGCCGCCTGGAACCGGGGCGATCTCGATACCTTCATGAAATACTATTGGAATTCTGAGGACCTTACTTTCCAATCAGGAGCCCAGCGGCTGCAGGGCTGGAAAGCGCTTCTGGCTCGGTATCAGAAAAACTATGGCGGTGGCAACGGGGATATGGGGAATCTCGATTTCACAGACCTGGTGATCCGTGTTTTGTCGGGGGAGCATGCTTATGTCTTGGGCCGGTGGAAAGTGATTCAGAAAGGGTTAACCCGGGCGGGAGTCTTCACTCTCATCCTCAGGAGGATGCCCGAGGGCTGGAGAATCATCCACGATCATACATCATAATATAAGTGAGCAGTGCGCAGTGCTCACTGTTAATAAGGTGAATCGGGAAAGACGATGAGCGGGGTCTTGCCCTGCTCGAAGTCGTCGAGGCGCAGCAAGAACATCCCGATCCCGGCCGCGCCCTGCATCAGTCCGGTCTGAGCGATGAGGAGTTCGGGCTTAACCCTGTGTTCGGCCTGGATCCATTTCATCTTATCGCCCTCGACAGTCGCCTTGGCCAGCAATTGAGCCGTGACCCTTCGGCAAAAATCCAGGTAGGTTTTTTCCTTGGTGAGCCGGTAGAGGTTGAGAAAAAAGTCTCCGACCCCGGCCAATCCGCAGCAGATCCCGGCGTTGTTCCAGAAGCCGGGGGTCTGTTTTTCGGGGATTCCACTCTCCGTGATTCCCCGCGCCGATTTGCGCAACCACTCCATCCAGGTCTTGTCTTTGGTAACCTGATACAATCGGCAGAACAACTGGGCCGTCCCGACCGGCCCATGACACCAGCCGAGATAATAGAGGTTCTTGCTATCGGGCTCGTTGTGGAAGATGAGACAAACATCGCCTTCTGTCTTGGCAATCTTGGTCAGGTAGCGGGCTCCGGCCAAGGCTGCATCGAGATATTCTTTTTTGCCGGTCTCTTTATAAAGGCTGGCCAGAAAATAGGCGATCCCGGCCGTGCCGTGTGAAAAATTGGGCATCAGACGGGGAAAGCCGGGGTCCATCGCCCACTTCAGGCCTCCCGCCTCAGGCTTGCCCAACTCGATGAGCCTGGCCCCGGCTTTCTCAGCCAAGAGCGAGCCAGGCAGGGTCTTTGAGTTCGTGACTGGAATAAATCAGGAACAGGCCGGTTCCGGCGTCGCCGGAGATGATGTCGGTGACCGTGCCCCATTCGATTCCCTGGCCGGCCTGAGAGGCGCTGGCCTTGATTTTTTCTAAACAGCTCAAAAAGCCGTCCTTGTATTTTGTCACCTTGCTGGCCTTGTAAGTTTCCGCGAGGGCAAAGCCGATTCCGGACAGGCCCTCGTACAGCCCGGCCCCCTTCTCTTCGGCCAGGGTCGAAAGCAGGTAGTCCGAGCCCGAGCAGGCGTCTTTGAGGAAGTCCTTGTCGGCCGTGGAATTGTAGGCCTCGAGGAAAAAGAGGACGATTCCCGGAGTCCCCGCATAAAGGCTGTTATTCACGGTCTTGGGATCGTTCGGGTCGGCCGGCCAGGTCGTGCCCTGCGGCGTCTGGAGAGCCGCGGACCTGATCCAATTGGCAGCCTTCAGCGCGGCTTCGAGATTAGGCCTTTGACCGCCAGCCTCCAGTGAAGTCAACCAGAAAACAACCGTCAGGACGACTGCGGTCCCGAATACGCTTTTTTTTGATTTCATGATTGCTCCTTGCGTTTTTTGAAGTCGGCAATATAATCCAAGGCTCTTCATGCCCGCCAAGGCTGGGGAATGAAGACCTTCTCGAAAAGAGCGATGATATAACTATCGGTCATGCCGGCGATAAAATCACCGACCCTCATCTCCAGCGGGTCGCCTTGAGGATATTCCTTGATACAGTCGCCCGGGTTTTCCAGGAGATAGCGAAAGAGGTCGGTTATGATCTTTTCGGTCTTTCTGAGCTCACCGCGGGCATAGGCTGAATAATACACTTTTTCTTGGAGAAATTTCCTGAGCTCGAGAACCGCTTTCAGGATCGACGGGCTCATCACGATCCGCTCGAGCCGGGTCCCCAGGCTCGCTTCGACCACATCCATGACCATCTTGTCGATACGGGTGGCAGGCCACTTTCCCAGGATCCTGACCAGATGGGCCGGGATCTCTTCTTTGGTGAGAATTCCGGCCCGGAGCGCATCGTCAAGATCATGGTTGACATAGGCGATCACATCCGAGACGCGCACGACCTGGCCCTCGAGTGTCGCGGGCATGTCCTTTTCTTCCTCCTCGAAAATCTCGCCCATGCCTTTGGAGTGCTTGGAAATGCCGTCCCTCACTTCAAAGGTCAAGTTCAGCCCCTTGCCCTCGTGTTCGAGTTTGTCAACAACCCTGAGGCTCTGCTCGTAATGGCTGAATCCGCCGGGGAGCAGCTTGGCCAGGGTCTCTTCGCCGGCGTGCCCGAAGGGAGTGTGGCCGAGGTCATGTCCGAGGGCGATGGCTTCGGTCAGGTCCTCATTGAGCCGAAGGGCTTTGGCGATCGTCCTGGCGATCTGGGAGACCTCGAGAGTGTGGGTCAGGCGCGTCCGGTAGTGGTCGCCGAAGGGAGCCAGAAAGACCTGTGTCTTGTGCTTGAGCCGCCGGAAGGATTTGCAGTGGATGATCCGGTCCCTGTCCCGCTGAAAGCCTGTCCGCAGGGAGTGGGGAGCTTCGGGCTTCAGCCGCCCCCGCGATTTCGCGCTCAGGCAGGCTTTGGGCGAGAGTATCTTGAGTTCGATGTCCTCGATATTTTCCCGGATGTTCATCTCAACCTCCAGGATTTTCGATGGGCCAGGGTTCGTCCTTTCCGGCTTGGTCGATCAAGATTCCGGGAACAGGAAAATTGATCTCTCTCTGATGGGAGTATTCCATCTTTTCGGTGACCAGGGCGAGCGACTCGCCAACCCCGAGCCGGTTCATCAAGCCGAAGGGACCGGCCGTCCAGTGAAAGGCGGCTCGGCAGAGGGCATCGGCATCCTCGAGACGGATGATCCCGGAATCAACCACTTCGGAAGCGGTCATGAAGGCGACGGCCCAGAATTGTTTCTTGAGCCGGTCCAAGAGGATCGCATTCTTGGGCTCTTGAAGCAGGTCTTCCTCCGCGACCCACTTGACGGCGCTCTTGTCTTCGGCGCGGCTATAGTTCTCAAAGATCTTTCTGGGCGCTCGCGGGCAGGCTGAAAAAATTTTCATAGATCCGCAAGAGAGGGGATCATCGGGGTCGGACGAATCGTTAAAGGAGCGCAGACACGAAATGGCCAAGGGAAGGCCGAGGGCGTTCATCATGCTCAGGAATCCGACGGGCGCGCCGAAGGCCTGCTTTGCGGCGGCCTCGATGCTCGCGATGTCATAGCCGTCGTCCACCATCCGGGCGGCCTCGACCAGGAGGGCCGCGAAGATCACGTTGGCGGCTCCACCTTTCCGGTATTTCAGGAGGGAAAAAGGAACCCGGCCTGCCCGTCGCATCAGCTCGACGGAAATCGCGGCACTTCCATTCGGTTCCAAGCCCAACCCGGCGCAGTTCAACTGTGCGGTTTTTGTGGGGAGGAAAGAAGTAGTGAGTCCAGACGACTTTTTCCGGCCGGCGGGTTTCCCGTGCCAGGAGCTGACGCGTCGAGGCAGGAAGTGTTAGTGGCCAGAACGACCCGAGGAGGACAAAGCCTGTCCAGCGACCGGAAGATCTCTTTTTTGGTGGGCATATCTTCGGTCGCAGTTTCGAGGACGATTTTGAGGTGCTTGCCGGAGCAGGCGACTTCGAGTTGAGTTGTGGCCAGAATCCTGGCACTCGCCTCTCCAGCTCGGGATGGCGAAAGGATTTTCTCGGCAACAGCCGCGTTGAGCTCGCGGCCGATGATAAAAAGGGCCCGCTTGAGGCTCTCCTCGCGACGCCCGACGAGCCCGACTCTAATCCCATTCAGGGCATAGGCCTGGGCGAGAAGTGCCCCCATGATTCCGGAGCCCACGATCGTGAATTCCACGTCATCCCAGATCATTCTCGCCTCCAGGAGATTTCTCACATCGCTTATAACAAATAGCATCCAACTCGTCAATCTCAACACCCGTGCTTCGTTCTCCGTACCCCGTGCCCCGAAAAAATCCGGGACTTCGTTAAGATCTTTGGCAAGACTCAAGCAAGGTGAATCGTCAGCACGCTTCTTTGCCCCAGCGTGGCAAAGTGCGCTCCCGTCCTCGGCTCCGCTCTCTTTCTCCCTCCGGTCGAAGAACCTTGCCCGCTCCGCCTGCGGGGGCATTCCTCATCACCTTGCTTGAGTCTTTACATTTTCCTTTTTCTTCTCCAGGGCAATTTCGGGTAGAGAGGGCCGCTTGCATTTTCTTTCGGCAAGCTTTAATTTATTTAGTGAAGAGATTTGACGGCTTGGAGCTAGATTGATGACGATTAGAGAGAACGTGAAAAAGATCCTGGAAGAGCTCCCGCCGGGGGTCGAGCTCGTGGCGGCCGCCAAGGCCAAGACGCCGGACGAAATCAGGGAAGCCATGGAGGCGGGCGTCAGGATCATCGGCGAGAATTATGTTCAGGAAGCGGTCGAGGCGTTTAAAGTCATCGGACACGGCGCCCAGTGGCATTTTATCGGCCATCTGCAGAAGAACAAGGTCCGCAAAGCGATCGAGATCTTTGACCTCGTGGAGACCTTGGATTCGGTCGAGCTCGGCGAGGAAATTGACAAACGATGCGCTTCCGCGGGAAAGATCATGCCCGTCCTCGTCGAGATCAACAGCGGACGCGAGCCTCAGAAGTTTGGCGTCCTGCCCGAAGAGGCTGAAACCTTGATCAGGGAGCTGGCGAATCTCAGAAATATAAAGGTCACCGGCCTGATGACCATGGGACCGTTCGAAGGTGATCCGGAGGATGCCCGACCCTATTTCAAGGAAACAAAAAAGGTTTTCGATGAGATCAGGGCCCGAAACCTTCCCGGCGTGGAGATGAATTATCTCTCCATGGGAATGACCAATTCCTACCGCGTGGCTATTGAGGAAGGGGCCAACTTGGTCCGCATCGGAACCAAGATTTTCGGCCCGCGCTAAAAACTGGGGGACGTTCCCCGAGGGGACACCCTTCAAGAATATTGCTCGGAATTACCTTATATCGGCCACTTATCAGGCTCTGTAATTTTTCGCAACTCTCTTCTATTTTTTATTCCGGTTTCAGGTTGGCGCGGCTTGTAACTTCTTCCAACATCCTCCGCCAGTATTTTGCGAGGAATGGGGGATCCTTCATGCTATCCAGCACATAGGACCTGTCGGCACGCGAAAGGTCCAACACGGCTGTAATCATCTCTTCGGTGTAGAACCCTGCTTCAGCCAGCGGAAGGCCGTTGGGTTCGCGGATGAAGGACGACCCACTGGAAGTCTGCTTCCCGTCGGGGGATTCGCCGACAGTGTTCGCGACACAGTGGAATATCTTGGAGTTTGGCCCGACAGGCTGTTGGGCGCGCCCGGAGACCCGCTTCCAGGCGACCGCTTCGATCTCGTCCGAACTGCAAGAGGGGTGGAACAGGATTTGAGCGCCGGCCATCGCCGGAATGCGGTAGAGTTCGGGGTGACGACCATCCCGACAGATGACTAAAGTGCACCGAATGCCGTCAACCTCGAACAGCGATAGCTTGTTCCCACCCCGGCAATACTTTTTCTCGTCCCGCCCGGCCAGGTGGACTTTGGCATACTCGTGGACCACGTGCGCCGTGCGGATCAATGACGTGAGCCAGGTTCAAGAACCGGTCGGGCGTTTTTTGGATGGTGCCGGCAATGACCCAAATCTTGTGCTCGGCGGCTGCTCGGCAGGTTTGGGCCAGCGCTTCTTGAACTTTCTTCTGGTTCAACCTCGAGGCATACGGGAAGTAATAGCTGGTCAGGTTGGCTTCGGGAAACAGCACGACACGGCTGCCACATTCCGCCGCCGCCCGGATATGCTCGACCGTCTTGCTCAGGTTGGACTCAAGGGATTTAGCCCAATGCATCTGGACACAAGAAACTTGCAGGGTCTTGGTACTCACTCCCCACCTTATATACTTCTGGGCAAAACTCTGTCAACCGCCTTAGAGCCGGTTCCTTGCTAGTCCATTCCGCCGCGGCCCTGCTCGCCAGCGCCCTCCTTTTCTTTCTCCGCTTCTTCCATCGCTTCTTCGATCTCCCGGTCGAAATCATCTCCCGCTTCCTCGCCCATCTCCCGGCCCATTTTTTTCATCCACCGGGCCACTGCCCTGGGATCGTTTTCGTCCAGGCCGCTGAGATTCGAAGGATCGGCCAGACTTTCCATCCGGCTCTCCTCAGAGCGAAAAACGGCCACCCGGGAAACCAGTTTTTCTACTCGGGAGCTCCCACACTTCTTGCACTTCGGCTCGAAGGCTGACCGTATAGAGAGGGTGACAAAAGTGGATTTCTTCCCGCAGTCGCGGCAACGGTATTCGTAGATCGGCATCCTCGACCTCCTCAGATAAGGATGACCTCCTGCCAGCCCAACTTGATGAGCTCGATTTGCTCGGCCCCGGAGCGGCCCAAGTGGTGTCTTGTCTCGGCCAAAGCGATATGATGAGGCGATGGCTGCAGCGGCTTGTCCTCGCCAAAGTACTTGCGGCGCTTGGCCTGCAGAATCCGCACGCCGGTCGCATCCACCGCGACCGGGTCCTGCCCGACGATCAATCCCTTGTAAGCCCACGTGTATTCCCGGCTGAAGTTCTGGGGTCCGATGCAATGAAATAGAGGTGTGAGCATGATGAGCACATTGAGCCGGGTCTTGCCTTTGACCATCGGCAGACTCCAGATCTTGGCCAAATCGGCGCAGCCGTCCTCATGATAATCCGAGGGCCTGGGCACAAACTGAATGTAGTTTTTGAGGCAGCTCCCCATCCCCGACCAGTGGTGGGCCCGAGCGGGCCGGGCGTTGATCAGGGCTGTGGCCTGAAGGAAGACCGGGTTCCTGAGGACGCCCCGGTCGTCGATGCTGATCCGCTCATCGGGAACGCCGCAATCCATGACCCGGCGCTTGAGAGCCATCTCGACGGCGCTTCCGGTAGGAAGATAGTTCCAGACATTCGTCTTGATGCCCACTGGTGTCCGAGGGTTGGACGAGCCTCTTCCAGGCTTTGATTGGGTCTTTCTCGCCGAGCAATGCGACGACCGCATCGTCCAGCATCCGCCGGATAATCTCCGGATTCTGTCCTCCGCCGCCGTCGAGGACATCTTTATCTCGGATGAGGACGACCCTCACTTTGTTCGGAAGTTCCAAGCTTTGGCCGCTCAAAAGATCGGGCATCAACGCTCCCGCCAAGGGGACGACCGCAGCCGCCCTGAGGAATTCGCGGCGCGTGATGATTTTCTTGCTCATGCCAATCGCTCCTTTATTTAAGTCTTATCTCTTATTTTTTTGTCCACCGTGGCCATCATCTCCCGGGCCGCTTCGCGAGAGCTTGCTCCAATAAAGATGATGATCATGTCCCGGGAAATGACCGCCGCCGTCCATTTCTTGTCTTCGGTCTGGACGAGGCCGGGCTCGGTGGAGATCGGGCATGTAGGCGCGAGTGAAATCGGAATAGGCCTCCAGGGCTTTTTCCACGTCGGGATAATGGATGAGAAGAAGGTGACCGCGATCCGGTTTCTGGCCGTACGCGGCCAGCACCGCTTCCGTCTGCGCATTCAAGTTGAGGATGTTCTTATCGGCCACAAAAAAGTGATAGTTCAGGATGAGGTGCGTGTGGAAATAATGGATGTCTTTCTTGTCCAGATTTTTATCGGGCAGAAAGTCGAGGAGCATGGGTTTCCTCCCCGTTTGTTTTATGGACGAATCGATCGACCGGCCGAGCGTCAGAACGGCCGTCTTGGTCTCGGGGTTTTCCTCTTCGGCGTAAACAGAGACAAAAAAACGAGACTTCCAAAACGAAAGCAGGCCGCCTTTATAGGTTGACCCCTGGCCGATCGCCGCCTCCTCGCCCATGAGGTCGTGGGTGAAGACACCGAAGGCGTCGGATGATGTTCCCATGTCGAAAAAATCAACGATCAGCGCCGGCCTCTCTTCCCGGACGAAGCGGCGCGCCAGAAGGCGCTTGAAGTTATAGGCTCGATAAACCTCTCCCGCGCCGTCGATATACCCAAAAATAGTGTCGGGATCGTAGACGGCATCTTCGCCTTCGGCCTTCCAGCCCTGGACCTCCCGAGGCACAAGTGAAGCCATTTCCTGGTCAGACTTGGGCGTCTCTTGACTCATGGCACAAAGCCCTCCCCCGGATATCAAGAAGAAAAGCGCCGCGATGAGAGCTCTTCCCATCATCAAGGATTGTATCAGATCAATCGGTTTTGATAAAGCAGGACACGTGGGTCAAGGAACGTCTGTCTCGTCATCTGTCTTCTAATGCAAACGCGATAAGTAACGTGAAATGGTCAAGGTTGCGCCGGAGGCCACCCTTGGGACCCCGTAGCGGAGGGGGGCCCGTCGGCTTGTCCGACGGGGGAACCGACGGGACTGGTTCCTCGGGTCCGGGGGCCCGAGGGTGGCCTCCGGCGCAACCTTGAACGGAGATGTCGCAGTTAGTTATTGCGTTTGTATTAGTCGTCTCGTTAAAGAAAAACCAAAGCCATATCTCAATTTTCTTTATGCAGCATTGACGAGATGACGCGACGACGAGAGAGACGAGAAAGACGATTTTTTCTTGATTTGTTTGATAGACAGGCATGATAATGGGGCCGCAATGGACGATCTCCACTCATCCGAGGAGGGCACCGTGAAAACAAAATCTTTCTTCAAGCACGCGATCATCCTTGCTTTGACTGCAATCTGTCTGGTCTCTTGTTCAGGCGCTCAGAAGGGCCCGCAGACAGCGGAGATCATCTTCCAAAACGCTGCCATCTACACCATGGACGACGCACGGAGCTGGGCCGATGCCGTGGCGGTCGGCGGAGGGAAAATCCTGTATGTCGGGACCGTAGCCGGCGCCCAAAAACTCAGGGGCCCGGAAAGCAAAGTCATCGACCTCAGCGGCCGCATGGTCCTGCCCGGGTTTCAGGATTCCCATGTCCATCTCATCAGCGGAGGAATTGAACTCGAACTGTGCAACCTCAACGGACTTGCCACGAAAGAAGAGATTTTCAAAAAAATCCAGGATTATGCCGCGCAAAACCCGAGCAAGTCCTGGGTCGTCGGAGGCGGCTGGGATTTAACAGTCTTCCCGGATGCCAACCCGTTGAAAGAGGATCTCGACCGGCTGGTCCCGGACCGCCCGGCCTATATGACTTCCGCAGACGGCCACTCGTCCTGGGTCAACTCCAAAGCCCTGGAAATCGCCGGTCTCACGAAGATGACACCGGATCCTAAGGAGGGCCGGATTGAACGCAAAAAAGAGACCGGCGAACCCTCGGGGACTCTTCGCGAAAGCGCCTCCGAGCTGGTGGGCAGGCATCTTCCGCAGACGAGCGAAGCCGATTTTCGCCGGGGCCTGGAGGAGGGGCTGGCTCTCGCCAATCGGTTCGGCATCACCTCCATCCTGGAGGCGAGCGCCGACGATGACATCATGAAGGCCTACTCGGAGTTCGATCGCAGCGGCAAGCTCACGGTCAGAGTCTTGGCCTCTCTCTATGTCGAGCCCAAAAAAGATGTCGCTCAGGTCGCCGACCTTATCAAGAAGCGGGAGCTTTACCGCGGCCACTTTCTGGAAGCGACGACGGCAAAAATCTTCGCCGACGGAGTCATCGAGTCCGGAACTGCGGCTCTGCTCGAGCCGTATCTCAATCGCCCCGGTTACCGGGGACTTCCCAACCTCGAGCCCGAGCTTCTCAACCGTCTCGCCGTCGCTTTGGACAAGGAGGGATTCCAGATCCATATCCACGCCATTGGAGACTACGCGATCCGCATGTCCCTTGATGCCTTGGAGCTGGCCGAGCGCACCAACGGTCGCCGGGACGCCCGGCATCACATCGCCCACCTCGAACTGATCAACCCCAAGGACATCCCCCGCTTCAGACAGCTGGGTGTCGTCTCCAATTTCCAGGCGCTGTGGGCTTATCCTGACGCATACATCACGAAGTTCACAGAGCCGGTCCTCGGCCCGGAGCGTTCCCGGTGGCTTTACCCGATCGGAAGTATCGTCAAAAGCGGAGGGATGATCGTCGGCGGGAGCGATTGGTCTGTTTCATCGTTGAACCCGCTTGACGCCATCCAGGTCGGAATAACCAGGCGAAGCTTGGAAGACGCGTCCGGTCAAAGCTGGATTCCGGAAGAACTGGTGGATCTTCCGACTATGCTTGCGGCTTACACAATCAACGGGGCCTATCTCTGCCATCAAGAGAAGCTCAGGGGCTCCCTTGAGCCCGGAAAGGCGGCCGACCTCATCGTCCTGGAGAGGAATCTCTTCGAGATCCCGCCGGACCAGATTCACACCGTAAAAGTCTTGCTCGCCCTCCTCGAAGGCAAGGCAATCTACCGGGGATCAGAAACGCCAGCCCAGTAGGTTCCAAAAATTTAGGAACCAGAGGAAAGCCAAGCCCGCCAACAAAACCAACGTATAGTGCAGGCGGTGACATCTCGTCCAATATCGTTTGGCCCAGGCCATGGCGGTAAAAATCAGCACACCGATCCCAAGCACCGCCGCGAGAAGAGGCAAAACAAGACTGAATTTGAGAATCGGTGGGACACCCGCCATCAACTCCTTGACATTGCTCACGGAGGCGAGAACGCCCAGAAGGGTCAGGACAAACAATCCGCTCATGAGTCCGGCCAGCCAGCGGGCTGCCTTAGGAGCCTTGACACCCTCACACTTGCGCCGGCACAGAATCCGGGACAGGGCCGCGATCGGCCAGCCCAGCGCTGCCGTGAGGAACAGGAGGACACAGAGAGCCAGGACAAAATAGTGGAACGTCGGCGTTTGATAGCAGGCCAATTTGACCAGGGCCATGTGCGGCACCTGGCTTGAAAAGGCATAGGAAATCCCGGAGGCGCCGTCTTCCCTGAAGACGACTTTGTCCTGTCCGTTCAGCTGCTGGAAGAAAAGAGGTTCCACTTCGACATACTGCCGATCTCCCATTCCGCCGGGGAGCGAGAGCAGGAGAGTCCCTTCCTTGGTCGGTCTCGCCTTGATCGCCATCATAAGAGAGGATAATTTTTCATAGGTCTTATAGGAATGCCGGGTGACCCCGTAGGTCCCGGAATACAAACCTAGAGTTTTCTTCGCCTCTATCGAAGGCTTAGGCTCGGTGAGCGGAGGGTCAGGAGGAAAATAGCGGTCGAGGAAAGCTTTGAAGAGCTCATCCCTGGCGGGCCCGTTGGGGCTGTTGTAGGATACGAACCAACCCAGGTTTTTCTCGGGAATGAGAGCGAGCTGAGAGTGAAACAGCATCGTGTCCCCCCCGTGCTCGATCAAATGGAGACGGTTGAAATCGTACTCCCAGAAGCCGTGAGCGTTGCCGCAGATCCGGGGATCGTGAGAAAAGAGCCGGGAGTGCATGAGCTTGGCCGTCTCCTCCTTGAGAATTCTCTGTTCGCCGAATTGTCCGTTCTGAAGGTGGGCGATCATGAAATTGGCCATGTCGGTCGCGCAGGAGCTCAGGGAGCCGGCCGGGGCCATCCCGTTGAGGAGCTCAAAGTCCTCGGCTTTGAACAATCCTTGCTTAAACGTATAGCCCACCGACATGTCGGGAGCCAGAGCTGCCGGCAGAGGCTCGCGGAAGGTGCTGTGCTGCATCCCGAGGGGCTTAAAAATATTCTGTTCGACGTAGTCTTCAAACGGCATCCCCGAAACGAGCTCGACGATGTGGCCGGCCAGGGCGGTGCCGTAATTCGAATAGGATGTGATCACTCCGGGTGGACGGATTCTGGCCGGGATATGAGTGCCCAGGAACTTGCCCAGGGGCATCAGGTCCTTGGGGGTCCTCGCCCACATCCCCCTCCCCAGGTCTTCAAAGCCAGGGGTATGGGACATGAGGTTCTTCATGGTGATGGGCTGCGGATAAGTGGCGGGGATCTTGAAATCTTTGAGATAGGTGTTTACGTCGGCATCGAGGTCGATCTTGCCCTGCTCGTAGAGCTGCATGACCGCCGTCCAGGTAAAGAGCTTGGTGACGGATCCGGGGCGGAACATTGTCCTGTCCGCGAGCACGGGCTTTTTGTTTTTGACATCCGCATAGCCGTAGCCCTTGGCAAAAAAGAGTTTCCCATCCTTGACCACGGCGATCGTGGCTCCGGCGACATGGTTCGCCTCCAGCTGGGTCGCCATGATCCCGTCCAGGAAGGCTTCCAGCTCAGCGGGGTCGGTCGGGCCCTGCGAACCGGACTTTTCCTGAGCCAGCAGGAAGATGGGACAGAAGATAAGAAGGGAGACAAGAAAGGCCAGGGAGAGGTTTCTTTTCATCAGCTCACTCCTTTTCGCGAATATTGAGCCCCCCGGGGACTCGGGCAAGATAAGGCCCCAAGATATCTTATACGGGCCTCCTGCAGCAAAGTTCTAGTGGCGACTTTTGCTTACTGGGCTTTTTGGCGCTCCGAGATCCAGTGCTCGACGATCTCCCGGAGCATCGGGAGAGTCACCGAGCCGTGGATGAGAAGCTGGTCGTGGAAGCTCCGGATATCAAATTTGGAACCGAGCGCCTGTTCAGCTTGACGCCGTAGATCGAAGTACTCGATAGCTCCGGTGTCATAGCACGTGAGTTGGGCCGGCCAGCCGATGATCCGGTCGACCAGCGACTCCGCTTCGTGAGACGTGAACCGTCCGGTGGACATCACGTAATCGACGGCCTTCTGCCGGGTCCAGCCCATGACGTGGATGCCCGGGTCAACGACCATTCCGTGGGCGGGCCAAACCCGGCGATTGATCCGGGCAAAGTCCGTGGTGTAGAGCCCCATCTCTTCCGCCAGGGCCTCGGTGTATCTCGCCCAGCCTTCGACGTAGCTTGCGCTCCCGGCCAGATGCGAGATCATGTGGGCCTTGGGAAGCTCCTGGGCCACGGAGATCTGGAAATGATGACCCGGATAAGCTTCATGAAAGGCCGTGACTTCCGCGCCTGCGCGGGTCTGGTTCTCGGGTTGGTACAGATTGATCATGTAGACACCCGGCCGGCTCCCGTCCTCTGCGGCGGCCTCATAGTGGCTCGAAGCCGTCTGTTCAAGGAAAGCGGGAATAGGCTCAATCACGACCTCGGCCTTGGGAATAATGTTGAACCAGCCCGGGAGCGCCTGACGGGCGCGGGCGACGGCTTCCTTGGAAAAATTGAGAAGCTCTTCCCTGCTCTTGAAGTGATTGCGCGGGTCGTTCTGCATCTTGTCACGGATCACCTTCAGATCGGCCGTGCCAAAAATCTTTCGTCCGATTTCCGAGGCCTCCGCCTCGTATTTCGCGACGTACTGTTCTCCCAGCCGAAAGGTCTCTTCCGCCGATCGGTCAAGGTTCGTGTAAGAGCGCAGAAAGGCGCGATAACATTCTGGGCCGTTCGGGAAGGCCGAAATGCCGATCGTCTCCCTCGCTTTGGCCAAGTATTCGTTCGCCAGAAAATCACGATAGCGGCGGATGGCGGGGTTGGCCTCTTGGGTCAGAAGAGTCTCCCAAGCGGTTTTGAATTCAGGCGTCCCGGCCCTCTGGGCGGGGCTGTAAAAAGGCGATTTCGTTACCGGCGCGGCCAGGATGGCGTCAAGCTGAGCGATCACGAGTTTGACGTTCCGCTTCGGGGTCGTGTATCCGAGCCGGATTCCCTCTTTGAGATTGGAAACCTCCGTATCAAGATACCGGGGCAGCTGCCGCCAGCGGGCCAGGGCCTGGTTCCTGAGCTCGGGAGTCCCGACGGGCTGGATGGCGGCCAGTTGGGTAGCACTCACCTGCCAACCGGACAGCTGATTGACCGTCCAGAGCTCCGTCCGGGCGACTCGAAGTTGGCGCGAACTCTCGAGAGCTTCCTTGAGAAATCCGTAGGTCAGCCATTCGGGCCGCCCCCACAAAGACCGGCCGTCGATCCCGGCCAGCTCAGAAGCCCAAGCATCCTCTTTGGCCTGCCAGGCCTTGAGCGCATCCAACGAATTATCGCTCAGCTTATCATGCGACACATTTGCGAGTCCCATGGCGGTCGCCTGCTCGGGGAATCTCGCGAGAGACTCACGGACATACTCGTCGGCCAGCGAAGTCACCCGTGCGGCAACGGTATCAATGGACGCCGCCGGCTGGGCCTTATCCCCGCCGCTCTGAGGCGAGGAGCAAGCTCCCAAAACCAAGATCGCACCTGATAAAAGAACTGTGAACCATCGATTCTTCATCCCCAACCTCCTCTTTTTTTGTCTTTCAGCCCGCGGTTTATAAACTCTCTCAAAAAGCGGACGGCGTCGTCGCAGCGCCTGAAAGTGGGAACTCCCTCCCTCTCGAGATAATCGACCATGGGATCATAAGCTGCGCCTCCGTCGACATTGACCACAAAAGGCTTGTCAGTCTTCCGGAAAATATCGATGAGTCTTGTCGGCGTGCTCCGGGGATCGAAGATGCTCTCGGATGAGGAATCCGAAGGCGCCAGGGTCTGCATCGCCGGAGCCAGGGCACCAGAGAGACGACCGCGCAATCCACGCTGTCATCCTCGAGCAGGGCCCGGGCGCAGTCGCAGAATACGGCGTCATCGCCGACCGGTGTAATATCAATAGGATTGCGGATATCTTGGAGTCGGTCGATTCCGAGGGGAGCCAGGATGGAACGTATTTTTCCGACGGTCCCGGCGCTGAGACTGGCCAGGGTTAAATCGGAATCATTCTTCAGGTTATCGGCCATAATAACGCATTCAAACCCGGCGTTGCTGATGAGTCCGGCCCGAGTCCCTCGAACTTTTTTATCCGCCAGAAAAACAAGCCCTTTTATGAAACCGGTGAAATCGGCGATCGTATCAACGACCGTGGCGCCCGCTCCCCCGAGAACGGCCCGCGCGATTTCGTAGTCTCCCGCCACTGAGGCGGTGTGACTCGTGGTCGCGGCCCGTCCTTCCGGCGTTCGCCCGGCTTTGTAAACCACAACCGCCTTTCCTTCCTGCCGAGTGACCTCAGAAATCGCCTTCGCGAGGGCAAGACCGTCACCCGGATGAAATCCCTCGATATAGAGGGCGAAGGTCTCTCGCCTCCTCGTCATCTTTGAGATAGCGGAGGTAATCCGAGGCGGTCAGGTCGATCTGGTTGCCCAGTGAGACGGCATAGATGGGGACAATATGAGGCAGGTTGCTCATCCTCGAGTACATGAAGGCGCCGCTCTGGCTGAGATAGACGACACCGGCCTCGCGACCGGTGGGCCGGGGGAACTTGTGCTCCGGGATGAAGGTCGTATCATAGTGAGCCGGACGTGAATAGATCCCCAGGCAGTTCGCTCCGTTGACGACCGGCGTGAGCCTCCCCTGATTCCTGCTCGTCTTCAGCAGAGTCTTGATCTCGGCTTCCAGCTCCTGGGTGCCCTTTTTCTCGCCGAGCCCGCCGGCGATGAGGATGACCGAGTGCGCCTTTTCAGCCGCGACCAGCTCCTTCATCACCGCATAAGTCTGTTCTGCGGCGAGGGTGAGGACGAACAGGTCCACAGTCCGGGGCAGTCGGGAAACGGAAGGAACGCAGAGGCAGCCCTCGATCTCCCGGAGGCCGGGCTTCACGACAAAGACGTTCTCGCGGGGAAAGCCGTTCTTCAGAATATTGCTGAGGATCACGTGGCCGATGTTCATCCTCTCCGAGACTCCGATGATGCCGATTGTCTCGGGGTGGAGGATGCGGCGGATATTTTCGAAGGGCCGGCTCTTCTCCTCGAGGTGGTCCGTAGAAAAACGGAAGAGGCCATCGAGCGGCACGAGTTTCCCCCGGCGGACGACGAAAGGATTGACCTCCGCTTCTTCGAGGACAAAGGGACTTCGCGCCGAAACGGAGGAAAAATGCGCGGCCAGCTTCCGGAAGCGGTCGAAGGCATTAATGAGCTCCGATGGCGAGACCAGGGGCGTTCGGCCGCGGAATTCAGCCGCCATCTTGCCGTAGAAAACGAGAGGCGCCAAGAGAGAACGAATGTCATTCTTTTGAAGAAGGCGGGCGGACGCCGACGCCGAAGCCCGGCCCGGTTTGAGCTTCGGGCTCAGGTATTCCACGTCAACTCCTCCGATGCCCATGGTCACGACGGGACCGAACTCCCTCGAATTTCTGGCTCCGAGGAGCATCTCCTCCCCAAGCCCCGCCTTCTCGAAGTCCACTTTCTCGCAGATCAGGAATCCCCGGATCTGGAGCTCGATTTCGTCGAGGGAGAGGCTCATTTTATCCCGGCTCGGGCCGTGTCCGCGTTCCCAGGACAGGAATTTTCCGGGAACCACTGCCATCATCTCTTGCATGGCCCGGTTGATCGCCCGTAATCCCTTTTTTGACGATCCGGACGCCTCCGACGTCTGATTTGTGGGCGATCAAAGGGGAGACGATTTTTAAGACGACCCAATCGCCCTTGACCTTGTCCAGATCCCGCCGGCCAATCTTCCGGCCCTTCTTAATAAAAATGTATCGAGGCGGCTGGATCCCGATGGCCCGGAGCAATTGGTAGACTTCCGGCTCAAGAAGAGAAAACCGCCCCTCTTTGGCGGCAAGCTCGAGGATCCTGTTGACCCGGCTGAGATCGATTTTCATTCTCGGATTATATGGTCCGTGCCCCCGGATTTGACGCCGATTTCCGCCCCAGGTCGAATGCCTTCAGGTTGGCTTCAACCACGCTCTCGCCCCGGCCTCTGAAAAGGGCTTCGATCGAGCCACGCAGGTCCTCCTCCTTGATGATCAGAAAATTGGACGCCGCCCCGAGCATCACCATGTTCTGAGATTTCGAGGTGCCGGCTTCTCTCGCCAGTTTCTCGGAATCAACGATGACGCTCCGCGGCAGCTCCCGGAGCGCGGCGATCACGTCCTCCAGAGGGGGATAGTCGGGGATGTTCACGAAAGGCGTCATGGAAGTGACGATCCGGCCGTCCGGCCGCAGATATTCAACATACCGAAGAGCCTCGAGCGGCTCAACGCTCAGGATCAGATCCCCCTCGCCCCTGGGGACAAGGTCGCTGTAGATGGGCCCGTCCGAGAGCCGGAGGTGAGACTGGACGGCTCCGCCGCGCTGGGCCATGCCGTGAACCTCCGCCTGCTTGAAATGGAGTCCTTCTTTGAGCGCGGCGTTGTCGATCACAAAGGCGATCGAGAGGATGCCCTGCCCGCCGACCCCGGCCAAGATGATGTCCTGTTTCATGCCCTAGTTCCTTTTCTTTTTCCGGGCTTCCTGGATGCATTCGCGAAAAGACACGATCACGGAAAGGCCGTGATAGGCGATCTCTTCCCTGAGGATCTCGACATTCGCGGCCAGGTTCTTGGGCAAGGGCTCGAGGCTCCGGATGTGCTCCTTGGGGACGCCCAGGCCTTCGATCATCCGGATGAGCTTTTGCCCGGACCCGTAGCTCTCCTGGCCGCCGGTCATAGCCACGGTAGAATTATCGAGGATGATGACCGTCATGTCGGTGTTGGCCACGGCCGCATCGAGGAGAGGTGTCAGTCCGGAATGGGCAAAGGTCGAGTCGCCGATCGCCGCTACCGATGGATGGACTCCGGCCTCGGCGCCCCCCTTGGCCATGCTGATGGACGCCCCCATGCAGACACAGGTATCCACCGCATTGTAGGGAGGAAAAGCGCCGAGAGTATAACAGCCGATGTCGCTGAAGACCCTGGCGCTTGGATGGTCCTCGAGCGCCTTGTTGAGGGCCTTGAAGGTATCGGCATGAGGACATCCGACACAGAGCTGGGGCGGACGCGCGGCCAATTTGAGCTTGCCAGCGGGAGCCGTTTCCAGGCGCGGAAGACCCAACGCCTGGCGGACGATCTCGGGCGAAAGCTCCCCGTCCGGGGGAATGTGACCGGTCAATTTCCCCTTGACTGTCTTCCCGCACAGCCCGAAGAGACCGCCGACGTCCCTCTCGATCAAGGGGAAACCCTCCTCGACGACGAGGATGGACTCGACATGGTCGACGAGCTTTTTGATCAAGCCTTTGGGCAAGGGGTAGGTTGAGATCTTAAGGATCGAGGACCGCCGCGCTTCGCCCCTGAGGCTTTCAAGCACATAATTGTGGGCGATCCCGGAGGCGATAATACCGAGGGACCGGCTGTCGTCGCTCAAGGTGAGCCGATTGAAAACGGATTCATCGGACAGGCGCGTCATCTCGTCCTGCTTCTCGAGAAGTATCCGATAGCGCCGCCGCGCATTGACCGGAAGAAGGGTCCAATCAGCGGCGGCGCCGAGGTGAAGCTCGTTTTGGGCCCGCGGCTCGTCGGGTATGACAGACGAACGGCAGTGCGCCAGCCGGGTGACCATTCGGATCATGACCGGCAGTCCCCATTTCTCGGAGAGGTCGAATGCCTGGCGGGTCATATCGTAGGCTTCCTGGTGATCGGAGGGCTCGAAGCAAAAGATCTGGGCGAACCGGGCGTAGAACCGGCTGTCCTGCTCGTTCTGGGAGCTGTGCATGCCCGGGTCGTCTGCGCTCACCACGATGAGCCCTCCTCCAGCCCCGGTCATGGCAGAGTTCATAAACGGATCGGCGGCGACGTTGAGCCCGACGTGCTTCATCGAGACCAGCGTCCGTTTCCCGGCGAAAGACACGCCGAGCGCTTCCTCGTAGGCGACTTTTTCATTGACGCACCAGGAAGCTTTGAACTTTTTCCCCTCATCCGAGGCCCGGATCAGGTATTCCATGATCTCCGAAGCCGGTGTCCCGGGGTAGGAATAGCCCGCCGTCAGCCCGGCGTGAATGGCTCCCAGAGCCACGGCCTCATCGCCCAGCAAGATTTCTGTTTTCATCGGTCAGTCCTTCGCTTTCCGCAGTCTCAAAACATACAATCTCCGCGGGCGGGTGTCAAGCCGAAGGCAAAGCCCGTCGTCTCGTCGTCCCGTCCTATCGCCATCTCGCCAAAAAAAGAACAAAACGATACAAAAATTCCTCCCTGCCTTTGACGAGACAGACGTGACGACGAGATGGACGAGAGAGAGGGTTTTTATTTCTCACCAAACAGATCTAATTTATAGAATCTATAAATTTATGTTGAAAGTGGGCGTCCGATTGGACTAGAATTCGAAGGAGATTATCGACCTTTTCCGTGATGAGGAGTCATCCATGATCAAATTGTCGACCAAGGGAAGGTATGGGACCAGGCTGATGTTGAACCTGGCCCTCCATTATCAGACCGGCAACGAGGCCGTGATCCTGAGAAACATCGCCGGCGAGGAGGAAATCTCGATCCGCTATCTCGAACAGATCATCATCCCTCTCAAGATCAACCGACTGGTCAAGAGCGTCCGGGGAGCGGGGGGCGGTTACTCCTTGACCCGAAAGCCCTCCCAGATCAGAGTCGGCGAAATCCTCGAAGCTCTGGAGGGACCGATCTGTCTCGTGGATTGCATCAACGATCCTGATTTGTGCGGGCGACTCCCCCTCTGCGCGACCTTCGAAATCTGGAAGGCCGGCTCCGAATTGCTCAAGGGCTATTTCGACAAGATCACTCTGCAGGATCTTCTCGACATCGCCCAGAAGAAAAAAAAACCCAGAGAAAAACAAAAACCCAAGAGTCACTAGAGATCGGCCCGCGGGCTCCGCGTCCGCCCTGGGGCGCGCCCGGCTCCCGGGTCTGTTGCCGAGCCTGGTCAAAAAATAGCTTGTGAGCTATTCCGATAAATTCTATAATAATAATCGGTTTAAAATGAACGTCAGAATAAGGGAGTGGAATCTCAAGGACAAGATCATTCTCCACGTGGTCGTCATCGGGGCTCTCACGGCGCTCGTCCTGTCCTACGTCTTCATCAACACCCAGAGGGCCGTTGTCCGCACCATGAGCCAGCAAAAACTCGAGCTCATCTCCCCGCTGATCGAGAAGAGTCTCTATCTGTTCATGAAGGAGGGACGGATCACCAATCTGGAATCCACCCTGGGGGAGATCGCGGCCTCCCATGATATCCAAAAGATCAGGATCATCAATCGGCAGGGAAGGATCCTCCACTCCTCCGAAATCAAGGAGGTCGGAGGCTCGGAAGACAGCCGGCACGTCCGGCGCTGGAACGACTTTCTCCTCCAGCGGGAACGCTCCCGGATCTTTTTCGTCAAGTCACCGACGATGATCCAGGGCCTCTCCCTCATCGAAAACAAAGGCGCCTGCCTCGGCTGTCACTCCGATCAAACGGCCGTCAGCGGAATCCTGGAAGTGGCCGTCGATTATTCAGCCACGGCAGCGCTTCTGAAGAGAAGCCAGCTCAAGGCCATCCTGCTGGCTTTTTTCTCCTTGGCCATCGTGACCTTTGTCATCCTGCGCCTTTTCGAAAAGCTCATCAACCGGCCCATCTCCCAACTCAAGAACAAGATGAAGAAGGTCGAGGAGGGAGACCTGGCCATCCCGTTTTCTTCCTCCGGCAACGACGAAATCGGGGGTCTCTCCCGCTCTTTTGAGATCATGGTCCAAAAACTGAAAGACTCCAATCGGCAGATCCACGAGCTCTTCGACAAGCAGATGGAGAAGGCGGAACACCTGGCCTCGATTGGGGAGCTCGCAGCCGGGCTGGCCCATGAGATCAGGAACCCGATCGCGGGGATCATGGGCGCCTTGGAGATCATCACCGCCAAGACCGAGGCTTCTGACCCTCGGAAAGAGATATTCTCCGAGATGCACCTTCAGATCGTGAAGATCAACAACATCATCCAGGACCTCCTGAGCTACGCCAAGCCCCGGGAGATCAGTGTCAGTCTGGTCAACCCGGATGAGTGCGTCCGAAATGCCATCAGGCTGGCCGAGCCCCAGGTCAAGAAAAAGGAAATTCTCTTCCGATTTAAGGGACTGGGCAACGGCCATCTCGCCCGCCTCGACGCCGACAAGATCCAGGAGGTCTTGTTGAACCTGATGCTGAACAGCATCGCGGCCATCCCGGAGCGAGGCGGGATTTTCGTCGAGCTCCTCAAAAAGGACGAAAGAGACCTCCGGATCGTCTTCACTGATGACGGAACGGGGATCAGAGAAGATGTTCTCCCTCATATCTTCACACCCTTTTTCACAACCAAGAGCGGAGGAACCGGGCTGGGGCTCTCCATATGCAAGAAGATCATCGAGGCCCATGCCGGTTCCATCCAGGTGAAGAGTGCCGTGGGGCACGGAACGACCTTCTTGATCGACCTTCCCGTCCTGCAGTCCGGCGGGTGATCATGACCAAGAAAAAGATCCTGATCGTCGACGACGAGAAATTGATCCGCTGGAGTCTGCGCCAGCGATTGACCGAGTGGGGTCTGGAAGTCGCCGAAGCCGAGAGCGCACAGGACGCCCTCCGGACCGCTCAGGAAGAGCTGCCCGATATGGTGATGCTGGACATGAGGCTCCCGGGCGCAAGCGGTCTGGATGTTCTGGAGGAACTCAAAAAAACCTGGCCTGAACTTCCGATCGTCATGATCACCGCCTACGGCGTCATCGACGATGCCGTGACGGCGATGCGCAAGGGGGCGTACGATTTCATCACCAAGCCCATCGATTATGCCAAGCTCTCGAGCACGGTCAAGAACGCCCTCGAGAGCGCTTCCCTCAAAAAAGAGATCGCCTACTATAAAGAGCGGGAAGAAAAGGAGTTCGCCCTGTCCCAAATTGTCGCTGTCTCCTTGGAGATGAAGAGTGTCCTGGAGATGGTCAAGAAAATCGCGGCCAGTGAAGCCTCGATCGTCCTGCTCCAGGGGGAAAGCGGGACGGGAAAAGATGTTTTGGCCCACGCCATCCATGGCCTGAGCCGGCGCAAAGAGTTTCCCTTTCTCGCAGTGAATTGCTCGGCCATTCCGGAGAACCTTCTGGAGAGCGAACTCTTCGGCTTTGAGAAAGGGGCCTTCACCGACGCCAAGCAGCAGAAGAAAGGTTTGGTCGAAACCGCCGAGGGAGGGACCGTTTTCTTTGACGAGATCAGCACGCTCGGCCTTCACCTCCAGGCCAAACTCCTGAGATTTCTGGAAACCCAGTCCTTCAAGCGTGTCGGCGGCCTCAAGGACATCGAAGTTGATATCCGCGTCCTCGCCGCCACAAACCAGGACCTCGAAGGATTGATGCGGGAAGGAAAGTTCCGGAGCGACCTTTTCTACCGGCTGAACGTCTGCCCCATCTCCCTTCCCCCGCTGCGGGAACGCAAGGAGGATATCCTGCCGTCTGGTCAATCATTTCATCGGCCATTTCAACATTAAATTCCGGAAAAACATTTCCAGGCTCTCTCCCGAGGCGGAGAAGGCCCTGATCCTTCATGATTGGCCGGGGAACGTTCGGGAGCTAAGGAATGCCGTGGAGAGGGCGATGATCTTCGAGGAAGGTCCGGTCATCCACCTTCAGCACCTGCCCATTCCCCTCGGCAAGGTATCGGAGCCGGCTGCCCGGCCGATCGGGGGACGCGGCTCAAGATAAGATCTTGTCACTGCCCGAAATGGAGAGGACTCTTATCCTCAGAGCACTCAAAGAATCCGGCAGGAATCAATCCCGGGCCGCCCGTCTTTTGGACATCAGCCGTGACGCGCTGAGATACAAGATCAAGAAATTCAAGATCCAACCTGAAGACGTCAGCTGAAAGAGTCTATCATCGTACCCGTCTCGTCTTTCTCGTCGATTCCCGTGCAGGGCGCGTCTAGTCTGTTTCGGCATCTTATCGTTTACCCCTAATCTTGCTCTTACTCTTCACTGCTCACGAATTACCTGGAAATTTGCTTCGATTCCCGGCACAGGCTTATAATTATCTTGGGGGGAAATTGGGTGAGGTCACCCAGGATGGGTTAAATCCCCCAGGTATTGGCTGAAGTGGTTTGCGGGATGTCCGGGAATAAATTTATTTGATTTATATTCAATATCATACAGACAAGATGAGAGCTTGACTTAGTTGGCCCGAAACTTGCAGTTGAACCCGTGGAGCCTTGAACCTTTGGCCAGAATTTTGATTGTTGACGACGACAAGTTGATCCGTTGGTCACTCCGAGAGCTGCTGTCTCAGGAGGGGCACCAGGTGGAAACGCTGGCTTCCGCTGAGGCCGCGCTGGGAAAGGTTCAATCGGAACTCTTTGACCTGGTCATCGCCGACCTTGAAATCAACGACCAGGACGGGGTCGAAATGTTGAAAAAGATCAGGGGCGTCCAGCCCGGTGCGAAGATGATCGTTTTATCGGCCCACAGCCGGAACAAGGTCGAATCCCTTCTGGAGGACTTCCCGGTCGGCTCGATCGTCGAGAAGCCGTTCCGGGGCGAGCAGATCAAGGCCATCGCCAAAAAGGTCTTGGGCTCAGCGAACTAAATCAAGGAGGTGCGAGTGAACAATCGTCAACCTCTTTTCGGGATATACAACCCCGGTAAAGGGAAAGAGATTAGGGGGAGGGAAAGATGAAAAAAGTCAAATTTCTGATGCTCGTCCTGACAACTTCTTTCGGTCTTCTCACGTTGATGCTCCTTGTTTCTCCTGCCGGAGCGAAGGCTCCCGCGCAACAGGGCAAGTATGTGGGAGCGGAAGCCTGCGCGGCCTGCCACGAAGAAGTCAGCACCGCCTTTAACAGGACAATCCACGGCACGACCGCGAAGCTCAAGGCCGGGGAAGAAATATCCGGATGCGAGACCTGCCATGGCCCTGGGGGCGCCCACGTGGACGCTCAGGGGGCGAAAGGGCACGATCTTCTCGTTCAAGGCGGATATCCCTGCGGCCGAAAAAACCGAAAAGTGTCTCAATTGCCACAACAAGGAAAGCGCCAATTTCGTCTTCAAGAGCAGCGAACACATGAAAGGGTCGGTCACCTGCTCCGACTGCCACGAGGTCCATTCGGCGATGGGAAAAGACATGCTGCTGTCGAACGAGGGCTACAAGCTCTGTCTGAAGTGCCATCGGGAAATCGAGCCGAAGATTCTCTTGAACGAGCGCCACCGGATCACTGAAGGGATCGTCAAGTGCGTCGATTGCCACAAAAACCACGAGCCGTCGACGAGGAGCCAGCTCGGAGGATTCAACCAGCAGACGTGCTACAAATGCCACACCGACAAACAAGGGCCCTTTATTTACGAACACGGCGCGGTCCGGACCGAAGGCTGTGTGGCCTGCCATGATCCTCACGGTTCGGTCAACCGGCACATGCTGTCGCATCAAAGCCACCGCGGAGCTTTGTTTTTCCTGCCACGAGGACGCTCCCTCTTTCCATACCCGGTTCAACCCGGCCACCAACTGCACAAACTGCCACTCGTCGATCCACGGATCTCAACTCGATCCTTTCTTTCTTAAATGAGGGCGGGCGAGGAGAAAACCATGACCAAAAAAAGTTTGACAATTTGTGTTCTGACCGTGTTGATTTTCGCCGGTTCGGTGCTCTCGCTGCGGGCCGAAGAGGACACGACCAAGGTGGTCGGCAATTTCGAATTCGGCTATCGCTATGTCAATGTCAGCGGCAATATCAACAAATACAACGAAGACCTCAATTACCAGAAGGGGCCGAGACTCTTGGCCTTGAATTTCGATCTTCTGCCGGGCGGAACCCTCAAAAAGTATTTTGATCTTTTCAACGTTTATGCCACAACGATCGGCGGAGACCCGTTTGAGACCTACGGTTTTGTGCTCAAAAAATACGGCGCCTTCAACTTGCGCTACACCCATCGCAAATCGACTTATTTCTACAAAGACTACCTTCATCCCTCTTCTCAGACCAACATCAGATTGGAGAACGCGGGCGATTTTCACACCTTCAATTTCGATCACAGATTTGATAATCTCTATTTCGATGTCAACCTGACTCGAGGGCGCAAATTCTTCATCGCCTATGACCGCCAGAAGAACTCGCGGGGCGAGCACAACAACGATCGACTCGTCAGAGACCTGTTCGAATTCGAAAGGCCCGTCGATAACATGAAAAACCAATACCAGGCGGGGCTGCAGGCCAACCTGGGCAAGGTCGATTTCGTTCTGGAAGGGGACTACACCGATTACAAGAACCAAAACACCCTTTTCCTGCCAGGGTTTTCAGCCGGAGAAAATCCAGCCACCTCCGATCTTTCTTTCTTTGAGCTCGGAATCCGTACAAATTCACCATGCCCAGGATGCTAGCCAAGGTCAACGCCAGGCCCGAGAACAGGTTGAGTGCGACCCTGGCTATAGCTATGCAAACCAGGACATGTCGCTAAAATTATGACGAGAGGGCCATAGGAATGATAACACAAGCTTCCCTTTCCAGTATGAGACGGCGGGAAGGCGGACCTGAACCGCAAGCTCAATCTCCTGGATTTCGACCTCTCCTACAAAGTCCACGAAAAAGTCTACCTCATCGGCGGATTCCGGTATAACAAGCTCTCCCAAACGGAAATCTGACGATCGGCACGGCAACCACGGCCACGTCGTTTGACATCAAGACCTCGATCTATGAGGCGGGCGCCCGGGTGCTCCCTATCAGACCCTCTCCATAACAGGAGGGATCCGGTACGAAAAACGGGACGTCACCCGCAAGGTGGGCAGATGAGGAGCCTGATTTTCCGGCCACGAAAAGGACGACTTTCTTCATCGACGCCAACTATGATATCTCCAAGAGACTCAACTTGCTCGCGGAATACGAGCGCGGCTCTTACAAAGACCCCTTCACGATCATGAGCCCGACAGGACTTGACAGGTTCAAGATCAGGGGAAAGGTCAAGGCCACCGAACAGTTAAGCTTTATCTTCACGATGCTCAAGAGGGACATGAAAAACTCCGACTCGGGAGGTAAATTCAATTCCGCGACTTACAGCATCGATGCGACTTACACCATGAAAGACAGGTTTACGATCAGCGCCGGCTATTCCCGACTGAACATCGATAAGGGCATTAACAACCTCGTGAGACTTCGGGCCGTGTTGATACCGTGGAACATCAGTTACAAGGGCAGAACAACGTCTTCCAGGGGTCGCTTGTCCTATAAGTTCAACCCGAACTTGTCTATCGGGGCGATGTCGTACTATTACAAGAACTCAGGAACCTGGGCGCTCGATTGGACCACTTTCAGGGGATGGATCAGGTACACTCTGAACAGCGGCTACAGCTTGGTCCTTTCTTATCAGAGGAACAATTACAATGAAGTCATCTACAACTTCGATGACTATTCCTCCGATATCTTAACCTTGGGATTCGGTTACCGTTTCTGAGGTTTTTTAGCCCGGATTAATGCTTTTGGGCGGTATCCTTCCCGATCATCCGGGAGAGGATCCCGCCCTTTTTTGGCCTCCGCCTCACCCCTGGCCGTCTATTTTTCCGATTTTGACATTTAAGCCGGCGAATGATATAGATTTATTTAGCAAATACGGGTTCGCGGCTGAGAGGAGATTTGGGCCGCTTGTCGATCAAATGACAAGGAAGATTGGTTAGACTGCGAGGTGGATTTTGAGAAAAGAATTCTCATTCATTCTGGCCGGTTTTCTCTTGTTGTTTCGACCGCTCTTCAGTCAGGTCTGCGTGGATTGCCACAAAAAGGTCACCCCCGGCGTCGTGGCTGACTGGCAGGTCAGCAAGCACAGTCAGAATGATGTGGGTTGTTCCGCCTGCCACGGCGATAAGCACCTTACGGACATGGACAAGGACCGGGCGCTCATCCCGACGCCTGAGACCTGCGCCACTTGCCACGAGGAAAAGGTGGCCCAGTTCAAAAAGGGAAAGCATGCCGCGGCCTGGGCGGCCATGAAGGCCATGCCCACCATCCATTGGCAGCCCATGGCCCTGACCGAAGGGATGAAAGGATGCGGGGGATGCCACAAGATCGGCCTCAAGTCCGAGGTCGAGATCCAAGAACTCAAAAAGGCTGGCCCGGGATTTGGTCTGGCCTCTTGTGATGCCTGCCACACCAGGCACATTTTTTCGGTCCAGGAGGCCCGCCAGCCTCAGGCCTGCCAGACCTGCCACATGGGCTTCGACCATCCCCAGTGGGAAATGTATTCCGGCTCCAAACACGGCGTCAGATATCTCCTCAAACAGACAAAATCTCTTCCCGAGACCGTTGCCGCCCCGACCTGCCAGACCTGCCACATCCAGGGAGGAGACCATGCGGTCCTGACGGGCTGGGGATTTCTGGCCGTTCGTCTTCCCATGCCCGAGGACAAACAGTGGGCGGACGATCGGGCGGTCATCCTTCAGGCCCTGGGGGTTCTCGACCCTCAAGGAAAGCCGACCCCAAGGCTGGATGTCGTCAAGGCCGCGAATGTCGCCCGCCTCACCCAGGAAGATTGGGAGCGAGAGCGGGCCAAGATGATCAAAGCCTGCAGTCAGTGCCATTCCGGCGATTTCGCCCGGGCTGAACTGGCCAAGGGAGACCAGATGATCATGGCCGCGGATCACCTCATGGCCGAGGCCATCCGCACTGTGGCGGGGCTCTACAAGGATGCGGTCCTTCCCAAGCCGCAAAGCTACGCCTACGCCTTTCCGGATGTGCTGACCTTCTATGATGCGCCGACGCCGATCGAACAGGAGCTGTTCGTCATGTTCCTTGAACATCGGATGAGGACCTTCCAGGGGACCTTCCACGCCAACCCGGATTACGCCCTTTGGTACGGCTGGAGCGAGCTGGTCCAGGATCTCTCCCGGATCAAGCTTCAGGCCGCTGAGCTGCGCCGGAAGCTCGCAAAATAAGCACCTGCTCGACCAGGATCCGAAGAAGTTATTTGTTCCGAAGAGGACAGAGAGAGTCATGAAATCGGTCATCAGATTTTTTTCCTCGGTCAAGCTGGCGATCGTCCTATTGATCATCCTGGCTTCGACCTCGATTGTCGGGACGCTGATCCCGCAGCAGAGGATGCCTTCGGAATATCTGGCTCATTACGGCCAGCTCGGTCATCTCCTGATGCGTCTCCAACTGACGAGGCTCTACCACTCGTTCTGGTTCGTCGCCCTGTTGGCTCTGTTCGCTCTCAACATCTCGGTCTGCACGCTTGAGCGCCTCTCAGCCAAATTGCGCAAAACATTCAGCCCCAGGCTGGAAACGGAGCCGAAGGCGCTACTGGCCTTGAAGATCAAGGACCGTTTCAAAAAGAACCTGGGTCTCTCCCAAGCCGGAGTGGAAGTGACCGCTGAACTCAGAAGGCGCGGCTATCGGATCCGGGCCGAGCAAAAGGAGACGACTCACTTTCTGCTCGCCCGGAAGAGGATCTCAAGCTGGTACGGCGCGGACATCGTCCATCTCGGGCTGCTGGTGATATTGATCGGAGGCATCATCAGCGGACTGATGAGCTACCGGGAGAGCCTGAGTTTCACTGGTCAGCAGACCCTTGCCGTTTCCAAAGCCTCGTTCCAGGTGAGGCTCGATAGATTCGAGACCGAGTTTTATCAGAACGGGGCGGTGAGAGATTGGATCAGCACCTTGACCATAATGGAGAATGGCCGGCCTGTCCTCAGCCGAGCCGTCGAAGTCAACCATCCCCTTTCCTATCGAGGGTTTGTTTTCTACCAGAGCGGCTACGGCTGGGATTGGGAAAATCCCACACTGGAATTGGTGGCCAAAAAGAAAGATGATACCGCCTTTTCCCAGGCCATCCAGCTCAAGGTGGGTGAAAAGGCCAAGCTCCCTAATACCGCCGTAGAGATCGTTGTCCGCCGGTTCGTTCCCGATTTTATGATCGATGATAAGAACGAAGTCGTGACGCGATCGCTCGATGCCAATAACCCGGCGGCCCTGATCGAGGGCTCGGAAGCCGGGCAGCAGGTTTTTTCCGGCTGGATATTCGCAAAGTTTCCAGATTTCGCCCGGATGCATTCCAGCAAAGAGACGAACCTCTCTTTCGAGCTCAAGGATTTCAAGGCCGGCCAGTACTCGGTCATTGAAGTCGCCAGGGACCCCGGCGTCAATGTGATCTGGCTTGGCTGCGCCCTTTTGATGGCGGGGCTTTTTTTGGCCTTTTACTGGCCTGCCAGGGAGATCAAGGTAATCCTGGAAGAGGCCCAGGGGAAGACCGAGGTCATGGCGGGCGGAATCGCCGCCAAAAGCCGGGAGGCTTTCGAGAAGGAGTTCCAGGAACTGATGGCAGCCCTCAGGAGGTCGAAATGAACGAATCGACGATTTTTCTTCTGACCTTTATCATCTATATTCTCTCCGCTCTGTTCTACTTTTCCTTTCAATTCTCCAAAAAAGACAAGTTCGCCAGAACAGGATATGCGCTGGCCGTGGCAGGGCTGATCCTCCATACCGCCGCCTTGATTGTTCGGACCGTCGAGAGCAAACATGCGCCTTTCACCAACATGTATGAATCGCTCTCTTTTCTGGCCTGGTCTTCCATCCTGGCCTACGTCATCATTGAAAAACTGTACAAAATAAAGCGCGCCGGAGCCTATTTTCTGTTGATCGTCATCGCCCTGATGGCGCTCGCCTCTTCTCCCGCAATGCCAAAAGGGGCGGCTCCGCTGGTGCCAGCCCTCCAGAGCTATTGGCTCTGGCTCCACGTTTCGGTCACCATGCTGGGGGAAGCGTTTTTTGCCGTCGCCTTGGTCACAAGCATGATGTATCTCGTTGCCGATTCTAAAGAGAGAAAAGGAAAGCCATTAAGTCCGGCCTCTCATCCGAGAGGCTTGACTCGATCAGTTACCGCTGCGTGGCCATCGGCTTTCCCCTCTTCACTCTGGGAGGCTTGGTGTTCGGCATGGTCTGGGCCTACAAAGCCTGGGGAACCTATTGGAGCTGGGACCCGAAGGAAGTCTGGAGCTTGATCACCTGGTTCGTCTTCGCGCTCTATCTCCATACCCGGATCGTCATGGGCTGGAAAGGCCGTCGCTCAGCCTTCATCGCCATCATCGGCTTTCTGGCGGCCATTTTCACTTACTTCGGCGTCAACTATCTGCTGGCGGGCTTGCATAGTTATGCATAATAAAATAGTGAGCAGTGAGCTGTGAGCACTGAGCAGCAAAAGAATTCCAAGGGGACGATCAAATCGGAGATCTAGATCGGATAAGAATGACTGAAGACAGAGGTTTGACTCGGAGATCTTGGGAGGGAGATCCTTGCCGGTCTGTCGTCTATTGTTTCTTGATCGTCTCCGCCGAGATCACCTCGACCTCCAGATTCTGTTCCACCTGCCATTACATGAAGCCCTTCTATCAAAGCTGGAAAACGTCCTCCCACAGCCACATCGCCTGCAGCACCTGCCATTATCCTCCGGGCATAAGGTCATTTTTCAGGGCCAAGGTCGAGGGCCTCATGCAGCTCGGCCGTTACTGGACCAAGCTCTATCTCAAGTCCAAGCCCTGGGCCGAAATTCCCGACGAAAGCTGCCTACGCCAGGGCTGCCATGATAAACGGCTCCTCCAGGGGCAGGTCAAATTCAAAAAGATCGTCTTCGACCACAAGGTCCACCTGACCGATCTGAAACGCGGCAAACGCCTCCGTTGCACAAGCTGCCATTCCCAGATCGTCCAGGGCGAGCACATTACGGTCACAGAAGGCACTTGTTTTATCTGCCATTTTAAAGAGAGCAAAGTCTACCCGGCGATCAGCCAGTGTACGCACTGTCATCACAAAGAAGAGTTGACCCCTCCCAGCAATGTGCGCTTCGACCACACCGTCGTCTTCGCCAACGGGTTTCAGTGTGACAAATGCCACAGCCGGACGATCGTCGGCGACGGCGCTGTCCCTCGGGAAAACTGTTACAAGTGCCACTTTGAAAGAGAGAGAGTCGAAAAATACGGGGAGACCGATCTCATTCATTTGAACCATATCGCCCTGCACAAGATCGAGTGCAACCAATGCCACCTCCAGATTCAGCACAAGATCGAACGGGATATCGAAACCCTGGCCGACTGCCGGACCTGCCACACCGGGACTCACCGGGCTCAAAAAATCCTTTACACCGGCGAGGGCGGCAAAGGGATCGCCCATCCCCAGCCGAACATCATGCTGGAGAAAGGCCTGAGCTGCAAAGGCTGCCATATGTTTCACGAAGAGACGGGCGGCGAAAATATCAAAAGCGGGACCTATGTGTCCCGAGAGAAAGCCTGTGAATCCTGCCACGGCAAGGGCTTCGGTAGAATCCTCAAAGAATGGGAAACCTCGACCAATCAAAAATTGAAGGAGATCAGATCCATCTTTGAGAAGACAAGAGGGGAAATGGACCGGTCGCAAAGCCCCCAGAAAGCCAAGGCCGAGGAGCTCCTCCAGGATGCCGCTTTTAACATCGATGTCGTCGAGAGGGGTAAGAGCGTCCATAACATCACCTACTCACAAGAGCTGATAGCAGCGTGTTACTCCAGGCTTGAAGAAGCCCTCCAGTTGATCGGCTCGAGCTATAAACCTGAGAAGTTGGCCATAAGCACGGCTGCGGTCCCGAATCAATGTACGGTATGCCACACCGGAATCGAAGAGATTTCCGGGCAGGTTTTTGGGCTTCGGTTTTCCCATGAGAAGCACCTGGTCGAACAGAAATTGGCTTGTTCTAACTGCCATTCTGATGTCAAACGCCACGGAGAATTGATCGCCACCAAAGCCTCCTGCGCCCCCTGCCATCATAAGGACCCAAAACAGGACTGCGGAACTTGCCACGAGATTCAAAAGACAATCTATCAGGGCGGTGGCAGGGGCGACCTTAAACTGACCAAAAGCGTCATGTTCGAAGCCGAAGTCGACTGCGCCGGCTGCCACAAAGACGCCCAGAACCATGTCGTCCGCAGTGATGGGAAAACCTGTGCCGGCTGTCACGACCAAAGCTACACGGCGATGTTCGGGGAATGGCAGTCCTCGATCGGCGAGCCTTCTCAAATCGCTGCGAGCCTCGGTCGCTGAGCTGAAAAAACAAAGCCCGCCCCAAGCCCAAAAAAACCTGCTCCTTCAGCAGATCGAAGGCGGCCTTCAAACGATCGAGACCGATGGAAGCCTGGGGGTCCACAACTACGGGGCCCTAGAAGAAGTCTTGACAAGCTATAAAAAAATGATAGATTCTATGGCCAAAAGTTCCGGTCATGACTAGACGGCAGTTCGTCAACAGCCTCCTCGGCGGGTCTCTGACCGCAACCGTGGTCGCTTTCCTTTATCCGGTCGTCCGCTTCCTCATCCCGCCCCGCCAGCTGGAGGCCGTGTTAAAAAACGTGACAGCGGCCAAGGTCGGAGAGCTCGCCCCCAACAGCTCCAAAATCTTCAAGTTCGGGTCATCCCCGGCTCTTCTTGTCAACACCCAGGAAGGCGAGTTAGTGGCCTATTCGGCCATTTGCACCCATCTGGCTTGTTCGGTCCATTACGAAGTAGATACCGGCACCATCTACTGCCCCTGCCACGGCGGCCGTTTCGACCTGGCCGGGAACGTCATCGCCGGCCCTCCGCCGGCGCCGTTGGAGTCTTATAAGGTCGAAATCGCGGGCGACAATATCGTTGTTTCCAAGAAATCATAACATGGGGCGTATACTTAAGAATATCTGGGACTACATCGATAGTCGGCTAAAACTCTCGGCCGCGCTCGAGTTCGGGCGAAAAAAGAAAGTCCCCGAACATCAGATATTCCTTCTGGTACTATTTCGGAGGGATCTGCCTCTTTCTCGTTGTGATCCAGGTCCTCACCGGGGTCCTGCTCCTCCTCTATTACACGCCGTCTATCGACGCGGCTCACGAGAGCATCGTTTTCATCATGAGCCAGATCCGCTTCGGCTGGCTCATCCGGTCGGTCCACAGCTGGACGGCCAATATTCTTATCGGGGCCATCTTCGTCCACATGTTCAGCAGCTATTTCCTCAAGGCCTACCGCCCGCCGCGTGAGCTCACCTGGGTCACCGGTTTTTTTCTCTTGGTGATTTTTCTGGCGTTCGGCTTTAGCGGCTACCTGCTTCCCTGGAATGAGTTGTCCTTTTTTGCCACCAAAGTCGGAACCGATATCGCCGGGGTGGTGCCGCTTGTCGGGAAGTCCCTCAAAGCATTCATCCTGGGAGGCTCCCAGGTTTCAGGGGCCACTCTGACCCGCTTTTTTTGGCTCCACGTGGCCATCCTCCCCCTCTTCACGCTCGGCGTCCTGGGAGTGCACCTGCTGCTCGTCCAGATCCTGGGGATGAGCAAGCCCATCGGCATCCCGCGATCGCTCGGTCCGCGAGGTGTCCTTCTTTCCCGATTTCCTGATCAAAGACTCCCTCGGCTGGACCCTCATCCTCGTTCTCATCGGTGTCCTCTGTGTCTTTCTTCCCTGGGAGGTCGGACTGAAAGCAGACGCATTCGCGGCCACCCCCTTGGGAATTCGGCCCGAATGGTATTTTACGTTCATGTTCACGACGCTCAAGCTCATCCCATCTCATATCCTGACTTTTGAAGGCGAGGTCCTGGCCATTTTGGCCTTTTTGGTCGGCGGGATTTTTTGGTTGGCTGTCCCATTTCTCGACCGCCGGGCTGCCAAGGAACAGAGAAGCCGTTTTTTTACGGTCGCCGGTCTGGCCATCGTGATCTACATCGCGGTGATGACGGCTTTGACGTATCTTCACCCCAAATTAAAGTAAAATGAGAAGATTCGCCGCTCTCAGCTTTTCGATCCTCGCGCTGGCTTTCTTGCTCTACGGGCAGAAGAATTCCTGTATCGAATGCCATCAGGGACTGGAAAAAGAGCTGCAGGAGCCGGTGAAGGCTGTTCAAGCCGACATTCACGTCCAGTTCGGCTTGAGCTGCCAGGACTGTCACGGCGGAAACGCGAGCCAAGCGGACATCGAGCTCGCCAAGGACAAGACGTTCAAGGGAGTTCCCAAGAGAGATAAAATCCCTGAATTCTGCGGCTCCTGCCATGCCGATTCCCAATACATAAGAAAATATAATCCCAAGCTCCGCGTCGGACCAATTGAGCCTTTACTGGACGAGCCAGCACGGCCGGTCCCTCAAGAAAGGCGACCCTAAAGTGGCGGTCTGTACGGATTGCCACGGCCACCATGGTATCCGGCCTGCGAGTCACCCCAAATCCATGGTCTTCCCCTGGAATATCCCGCAGACCTGCGGGCGCTGTCATGCCGACCCGGAATACATGAAGCCTTATAAGATCCCGACCAACCAGCTCGCGGAATATAAGCAGAGCGTCCATGCGCGGGCCCTTTTCGAGAAAAAAGACCTCTCCGCGCCGGTCTGCAATGACTGCCATGGAAACCACGGCGCCAACCCTCCCGAAGTCGCGGCCGTAGCCTTTGTCTGCCGCCAGTGCCACCCCGCCAACGGGGAGCTTTTCTCGAAAAGTCCGCACAAAAAGGCCTTCGATGCCCTGGGCGTTTACCGAGTGCGAAGCCTGCCACGGAAACCACAAGATCCTTGAGCCGACGGATGCCCTTCTGGGCGTAGGGAAAGACGCCATCTGCGTCCAGTGCCATGACGGCCGGGTCCAAAGGGTATCAGGTCGCTTCGCAGATGTCCCAAAAGCTGGCCGGATTCCTGGCGGGATTTCAAGAAGCCCAGGCCCTGCTGTCCAGAGCCGAACAACAGGGAGTGGAGGTCACTGACCCGAAATTTAGGCTTCAGGACGCCAATACTTTGCTCATTCAGATCCGAAGCCTCAGCCACGATCTTTCCCTCGGGGAGTTCGAAGAAAAAATCAGCGATGGCGAGAAAGTCGTCTCGGAGGTTCAAAAAGCCGGAATAGCCGCCCTCAAAGAAGCCAAATTCAGGAGAACCAGTCTCGTCATCGTCACCCTGATTCTCTTCCTCCTGGCCGTAGCTCTTTTTGCAAAGATCAAAGAAATGAGAAAGCGGCAGCCGTAGGCAGCCCGTTCCCATTTTGCTGCTCACTTCTCACGCCTCACTCCTCACTGTTCACTCGATGAGGCGATTGACAAGATCGGTCTTATGAAATAATATAAGCCTTTCCAAGAAGGAGGCCCAATGAAAAAAGTCCTTTTTGTCTTCACGGTCGTGATGCTCGCATTGACATTGAGCTATCTTTTTGGCCAGACACCGACCTACGTGGGCGCGGCCAAATGCAAGATCTGCCACCAGACGGAAAAACAGGGCCAGCAGTACCCGATCTGGGAAAAATCCAGCCATTCCCAGGCGGCGGCTGTCCTGAGCACAGACAAGGCCAAGCCGATTGCCCAACAAGCCGGCGTTCAGGATCCAACCACAGACTCCAAGTGCCTGAAGTGCCATTCTCCCCTTTTTGAAAAGGCTCCGGAGATCAAAGGCGAGGGCGTGACCTGCGAAGTCTGTCACGGACCTGGCAGTGAATACAAAAAATTGGCGGTGATGAAAAGCAAAGATGAGTCAGTCAAGAACGGCCTCATCTTTTTGGCCAACCCCGATGCCATAAAAACCTGGTGCTTGACCTGCCACGAAAAAGGCCATGACAAGCCGTTCGATTTTGCGGCTGCCTGGGAAAAAATCAAACACACCGTCCCGGCGAAGTAAGTCGACCGATTTTTTTCGATTTTGATAAAGAAGAACGGACTCCAGAGAGCTTTTTTTGCTATCCCGGCCTGTCTCCTGCTCTGGTCGGGTCTTTTCCCCCAGCTGAAAACTGTCCCGCCGAACACAAACCCTGGCTGCCTGGCCTGTCATAGCGATCAAGCACTTGGTCAGGCGAACAAGAACTTCCGGATCAATGAAGATGCCTTCAAGGCGTCTGTTCACGGGACACTGAAGTGCACTGATTGCCATGAGATCATGACCTCGGCCAAAGAGGGGGAACTGCCTCACCCCAAAACCCTGCCCGACGTCAATTGCACGCGGGTCTGCCACCGCGAAAGCGTTCCTCTCCGTCCGGGCGAGAGTCCTCTTTATTATCCCGACAGCGTCCACGGCAGAGAATACCTGGAAAGAGGGAACAAGGAAGTCGCCAAGTGCTGGAATTGCCACGGGAAGCACAACATCAAAAAGATCGCCGACCCCGACTCCACGGCCAACCGAAAAAATATCCCTCTGACATGTTCCATCTGCCACGAAAACATGGCCGTCGTGATCAAATACAATATCCATCGCGAAACCCCTTATCAAGAATACCTGGGGAGCGTTCACGGCAAAGCGCTGTTCAAAGCCGGGTTGGTCTCTTTTGCGGCCGTGTGCACCGATTGCCACGGAGTCCACGACATCCAGGGGGTCGCCGAACCTCACCGGATGGCCAAGAGACCCGAGACGTGCGGAAAATGTCACGTTCTCATTTTTGATGAATATAAAGGGAGCATTCACGGGGAAGAGGCCCTCAAGGGCAACGTGGACGCCCCTCTCTGCGTCGATTGCCACGGCGAACACGCCATCAGCTCACCAATCAACAAGGCGGCCCCGACATCGGCGGGGAAGATTCCTGATACATGTTCCAAATGCCATGCCCGGCCGGAGATCATGCAAAAATACGGCATCCCCGCGGACCGCATCAAGAGCTTCATCGAGAGCCTTCACGGCATTGCCATAGGCTTCGGCGATCGCGCCGCGGCCAACTGCACAAGCTGCCACGGCGTTCACGGCATCCTGCCGGCGAGCGATCCGCGTTCTCCGGTCAACCCGGCCAACCTGCCCAAGACCTGCGGCCAAAAGGGCTGCCATCCGGGGATGCCCGAAAAAATAAAGAACTCGAAGATCCATTTCAACCCGAGTCAGAAAAGCTCGGGGCCTGCTTATTATGTTCAGAAGATCCTCCTCTGGATGATCTTCGTGCTCGCCGCCGTGACTATCCTCTGGTTCATCCCCGGGTTCATCAGGAAAATAAGGCTCGTGAAGAAGAGATGATCGGTCGGGCGAGGACGCTTTTCTGGCTGGCCCCAATTGGCCTCATTGTCTTTTCTTCATTGGTGGCGGCAGCCACGGACGAAGATTGCCTCGCCTGCCATGGAGACCAGGGACTCAAGTCTGAAAAAGGCCAGTCCGTTTTTGTGGATAAGGACAAATTCGCCGCCTCGATTCACGGTCAAGCCGGCATTTCGTGTCTGGATTGCCATGCCGACCTCAAAAGCGCCAAAGACTTTCCCCATGCCGCACCCCTAAAAGCTGCGGAATGCGGTGCTTGTCATGCCGAGGCGGTCAAACAGCTGGCCGAGCAGTGTCCATGCGCCTGCCCCGGAGGTCCGGGGACTGGTCCCGGTGGGCTGCAAAGACTGCCACGGGACTCATGAGATCAAAGCCAAAGATGATATCGACTCATCGGTCTTCCCATTGAATCTCCCCCAGACCTGCATGAAATGTCATCTCGAAAAAGTCAAAACCAAACGCGGCGTTGAATTCATCAGGCAGTATGAGAAAAGCGTCCATTTCATAGCTCTCACCAGGGCAGGCCTGACCGTCTCGGCTGATTGCAGCTCATGCCACGGCGCACACTCGATCAAGAAGGTCCAGGACCCAATCTCCCAGGTCTCAAGGAAAAACATCATCCGGACTTGCGGGCGCTGCCACGTGGGCGTGGAAAGAGATTATCTCGAAGGTGTGCACGGCAAGGATTATGTCAAGGGCATCAAGGACGTCCCCGTCTGCACCGATTGCCATAACGAACACGAGATCCTTTCCCACCAGGACTTGGGCTCGCGCGTCTATGCAACGAAGGTCGCCGCCGTTTGCAGCCGCTGCCATGACAACGAAACGCTTGCCCGCCAGTACGGTTTCCTGACCTCGAGGCTCAAAACTTACTCCAATTCCTTCCACGGGACCGCATCCAGATTCGGCGAAATCCGGGTGGCCAATTGCGCCAGCTGCCATGGATTTCACGACATCCGGACATCCTCCGACCCAAAGTCTCCCATCAATCCCCAGAACCTTCCCAAGACCTGTGGAAAATGCCACCCCGGCGCCGGGATCAATTTTGCCAAGGGAAAGGTCCACGTCGTGTCCGAAAAAACGACCAACCGCTGGGCCTATGTCGTCAAGATCTTCTATATCGTCATGATCGCCGGGGTCATCTCCGTTTTCGTTATTTTTATCGCGGCCGATCTGTTCGCCCGATTGAGGCAGGCATGGAAAAAATAGGCGATCCCGAACTCATCCGCGATGACGAGGTTTTCCTGCGCATGAACCTCGCCGAGAGGATCCAACACATCATTCTCTTCAGCACCTTTTTCATGCCTCATGATCACCGGCCTGCCCCTGATGTTCTATGAAATGAAGTTTTTCAAGTCTGTTTTCACGCTGGAAAAGAGCTTCTACGTCCGGGGGATTCTCCACCGGACGGCGGCGGTGACACTCATCGTCAATGTCGTCTGGGCCATCGGCTACACGGCCTTCACCAAGCGCGGCCGGCAGAATTTCAGGGAGATGATACCGGGTTTCCGGGACATCCGGGACGCCTTTGAGCAGTTCTGGCACAACCTCGGCCTGACCAGGTTGCTTTTCCGGCTGGGCATCTTGAAGAAGTTCTTTAGCACCCACCCCTACTGGCTTTTCAAAAACCCTCCTCGATACGGACGGTTCAATTTCATTGAGAAATTCGAATACTGGGCCGTCGTTTGGGGATCGATCGTGATGATCGTCAGCGGGTTTTTCATGTGGGATGTGGAACTCTCGCTCTCGATATTCCCGCTCTGGATCCACAATATTTTCGTCATCGTTCACGGCTACGAGGCGATGCTGGCTTTCCTAGCCGTAATCATCTGGCACATGTACAATGTCCACTTCAACCCGGAGGTCTTCCCGATGAGCAAGATCTGGCTCAACGGCAAGATCACGGGAAAAGAGCTGCGCCTGCTCCATCCCCTAGAGTATCAGGAGATCCTCGAAGAAAGGAAAAAAGCCTTCTCGACAAAGAAAACAGGTTAGCTTCTATCTCTGCCTCATCTCGGAACTTGAAAATCCTTATTGTGATTCAATTTCGAGTTTCTGATAATCTCGCCGGGCATCATAGAAGGCTTTCCAAAATGGGTCAACTCTCGGATGTTCTAATTCTTTCTCTTTACCATCCTCAACCAAAATCATGCCAAATTTTGGCTCTATCAATTCCCCAACAATTGAAGATTTGAGATTCTTATTTCTCAGGACATCAACGAGTTGCTCCGCGTTGTTCTCTCGGCAGGTTATAAGCAGAGTTCCTTCGCTGATCGATTTATAAGGATCGATTCCAAAGAGTCTCGCAGATTTCGCTGACACAGTCTTCAAAAACGATCTTATCTTTTTCAATTCTCGCTCCGAGTCCAGCGGCTTGAGCGATTTCAAATAATCCTCCCCAAATGCCACATTCAGTCGCATCATGCATGGCCGAAACACCATCATCGCGAACACCGATCGTTACGGCAGTCAGAGCATCTTCGACAACAGACATTTTATAAAATAGAGTCTGGGCCTCAAGGGCAAATTTTTCGCCGAAATTCTTGGCCAGCAATTTAGGAAACATGGCTGCAAAAATCCCACTGGCCTCAATAGCCGGACCCTTGGTAATAATGATTTTATCACCACGCCGGGCAAATTTCGGCGAGACATATTTATCTATTTCCCCAACAGCAAGGACCGTTGCCCCTCCGACCATCGGATAAAAACAATTATCATATCGCGCGGTATGGCCACAAACCACCGCCATCCCCATTTTTTTGCATTCTTGATCAACTGTTTCCCAGACGATTGTCAATTCTTCCTCGGTCATCGACAAGGGCAAGTTTAAATCAATACACAAATAGGTGGGTGGAAGACCTGAGGACACAACATCAGAAGCCAAGATATGGGTCGCGAACCAGGCAGCCCGCTTAAATCCATATTCGGGTACGATAAAAACCGGATCACATCGTCATCGCCACAGCCTTGTTTCCAATTTCGACAATTCCCACATCCACTCCATGCTGGGGACCGACCAAGATAGACTTATTCTCTGCCCCGAGATGGGGATAAATTAAATCATTGAAAACTTCAGCAGAAATCTTGCCAATTTCTGGTAGTTTTATCATTTGATCTTTTTTCTCCCTCTAAAATCATTTTTTGAATATAGCAAATCTTTTGGCAATTAAAAAGAGCCATGAGTCGCCGATCATAATTCAATCAGGCTGGATGTTCGGGACGTTTGTCAAATTAAGTCGTTGCCTTCCAGGGAAGACCCGATTATTTTAGAGTCTGGATATAAAGGAGCAGGTCATGCATCTCGTCTTTTTCAAAACGGGGCCAGACCAGATTGAATTCTGTGACCATCTTTTCCATTTGGGGAATGTGGTTCCACATTTCGGATAAGAGATTGAATATTGTCAGCCGGGAAACTCCTCCCAGACTGCGCCTGTTTTTCTCGAGGGTACCCCCTTGGGTGTGACATTGGGCGCATCCTTTTTCAACAAATATTTGTTGCCCTCGAGCCGCCAGGCCTTGTCCTCTATAATAGGGAACAAAATACAAGAAAGCTGTTAAATCAGCCATTTCTTGAATATTGAACCGGGGGACTTTGATCTTTCTTTTCTCCATTTCTCCCCACATTTGAAAAGAATGACTCCACATCGAGGCGACTATTTCGGTCAGACTTTTCCTGAGTGAATCGGTTTTCAAATATTCGCCGTCATTTCCGTGGCACGCCGTGCACCTCTTCTCAGCAAAGACGACTTTTCCCTCCCTTGGATTTCCTGGCTGGATATAGTTAACGTCCCCGCTCTCATTCAGGGCATCCTCTCTAATAAAGGCAAGAATATCCTCCATCTCGCCAGGCCCGAATGATTGCCGGGACATTGATTCTTTGATCAAACCGCCGTGATTCCAGAGGGCAACCGCGATAAATACAGGAGAGAAATAGCGGCCGTACTGGTCTAATGCGAGTCCTTTCTTTTTGTCCCCGATGCCGAGAGAGTGACACTGAATGCAGCCTTTCCTGGCAAACGTGTCTTCGCCTTTTCGATAATCTCCCGGCGCATCAAAAAACCCCACGTAGTACAGAAAGGCGATGAGTTCCTCGATTTCCTCCGGGGTCAATACGGGTCTTTCGATGCCTTTTTCTTTCATGACTTCAATCATCTTCGGGGAGTGACTCCATAACGCTCCGGCCAGGCCAAAAAAACCCATCTGACGACCAATCCGCGTTAGATCAGGGCCGAAAGTCGCCCCTAAGTCCCAGACTTTGTGGCATCCGATGCACCCTTTTTTAAAGAATATCCGGCTTCCCTTGAGAGGATTCTCGGGGATAGGATAGTTTGTCTTCGCTTCGGCGGAGGATAATTCTCCGAAGCAAATGAGGATTAAAGACAAAGCAAGCACCCCACAAAAAATTCCTTCCACCCGGCTTCTGCCTTCGCTTCTGACTTTTGAAAACAATTATTTCTGACCTTAAACTCATCTAAGAAGAAAAGCTCTTCGCCGCGTCCGGTTCATCCGATTTCGGAAGATAGCTTGTGACTCGAGCTAAGTGTTTCATCAATCCCGGCGCTCCTGCCCTCTTTCATCTCCCAGAGAGAGACGATAGGAAACACTTTTACGAACAAAATGTAGAGAAGTATAAACGCCGCGAAACAGGCGGCTGTCACCGCGAGTTCAACCCAGGTTGGGCTATAGATGCCCCGCGAATAGGGAAGGCGAGGATTGATAAGAGTGGGAAGAACGATCGTATAGCGCTCCAGCCACATTCCTATAAGAACGCCGATGGAGGCGATCAGCGTTCCTCGGATATTCCTTGTTTTTTTGTTCGCGAGAATAAACACCGGCAACAAGAAATTTAATAATGTCATGATCCAAAAATGGGGAGCATAGGGACCGGTGAGCTTAGCGTAGAACACCGCCAGATGAGAGGGTTCAGCTCCGTAGAATGACGTCAGGTTTTCGGTGAAGGTGAAATAAAACCAGAGGAGGCTCATTACCAGCAGCAGGAGTCCCAAGTTATTGAAGTGAATAGGTTTCAAATACTTTTCCAAGTGGCAAACCCGGCGAATGATGACCATGGCAACAATCAGAGCGGCAATGCCGGAAAAAATGGCCCCGGTCACAAAATACGGGCCAAAAATCGTGCTGTGCCACATCGGTTGAATGGTCATGGCAAAAACATAGGAGACCACCGTGTGAACAGAAACAGCCATCGGAATGACGATGACCGCCATAACCGAAATCGCCCGTTCCAGGACCCTCCATTGCTTTTTTGTTCCCGTCCAGCCAACGGCCAGAGCCCGATAGACATATCCCCGAAGGCTGCCTTTGAACCGGTCTCTGAGAAGAGCGATGTCCGGGATGAGCGGCAAAAAAAGATAGACGTGCTGCCGATCAGGTAGGACTGATACTGGCCACGTCCCAGAGGAGTGGGGAGCGGAAATGCCCGTGGAAAATGACATAAAATATGCGATCCGGCCTCCCCAGGTCAGTAACGACGTTGGCCACACCGAAAAAGAGGACCAGAACCGTAATGACCTCCGCGGACCGAGTGATGGCCCGTCTCCATTCGGCATGAGCCAAGCGAAGAATAGCTGAAATCAGAGTGCCCGCATGGCTGATTCCGATGAAAAAGACAAAATTCGTGATATAAAAACCCCAATAGACCGGCCGGTTCAAACCGGTCACTCCTAGTCCGTTCTTGATTTGCGTCCACCAAGCGAAAACGCCCAAGAAAATAATCGCCAGGAGGATGGCTACGGTGAGATAAAACTTTTTCCCTGTGGAGGTGATCGGTCTAAGGAGATCGCTCTCCATCTGCACGGATTCAACTCCGGTTCTATCCATGCCACTCCCCTTCTGTTAAATAATAGACCTTGGGCTCTGTTCCCAGTTCCTCGAGCAGACGAAAAGCTCTTGAACTCTTAGCCAAACGGCCAACAAGACTCTTGGGGTCGTCGAGATCGCCAAAATAGAGAGCCTGAGTGGGACACGTTTGGACACAGGCGGGGATATAATCTCCTTCTCTGAGTTCTCGCTTCTCGGCCCGTGCCTTATCTTTGGCTTTCTGGAGCCGATGATGGCAAAACGTGCATTTCTCGACGACTCCGGCTGGACGTTCAGATACATCCGGGTTCAGGTATTCCCTCATCTCTGAAGGCCAGCTTGGCTTGGAGTAATTGAAATATTTTAGGGTATAAGGACAATTGTTTGTGCAATACCGACAACCAATGCATCTGGAATAGACTTGGGCCACGATACCCTCCGGGTTTTTATAGGTCGCGCCCACAGGACAGACCTTGACACAGGGGGGATTATCACAGTGCATGCAGGGCCGAGGGAGATATCTTTCCTTAGGGTTGGGATAGGTTCCTTCAATAAAAGTCAAAACGCTCATCCAGGAGATAATTCTTCTTTTCTTTTCTTGCTCCGGAGTTGAGAAAGGGACATTGTTCTCGGCTTTGCAAGCAACAACGCAAGCCTGGCAACCTGTGCACCTATCCAGGTCGATGACCATCCCCCATCTCGTCATTTGTCGGGCTCCTTAGGCTTTATAGATTCTTACTCGGGTAGAAAATCGAGAAGGCATTCCAGTCATTTCGTCATAATCTTCGCCGATCAGGGCCAGAGGATGATCTCGCTTCTTGGATTTTTTCATCCCCGGCGCCTCTTCCGCCTTCCCGAGGGGAAGGCCGATGACTTGGGGCATAATTCCCGGAAAGATCTTGGCAAGAGCCTTGATCCTGCCGTTTGGCGACTCCACCCAGATGATTTCGTTGTCCCGAATAGAAGTTCTCTGGCCGTTTGAGGATTTAACTCAACCCAAGCCTGCCATTCGGACTTGAAACGAAAACCCAAGGCCTCCTGAAACCAGGGCATGTTTTCGCCGTTATCGTCTGCGGTGAAAGGCAGATCATACAGGTAAAGGAAAAAGGGATATTGCTCCTGATCTCCGGAAAACCGGGGCCCCATGTTCTTGAGGTCAAGAGAAGAAAAAAACTCAAATTTCCGGGATGAATTCTGATACAGAAAGCTCCTCTCACCATAATGGTACACGGATCCAGCCAGCCTCCTTTTTCCATGAGATCCTTCAAAAAAGTGGGATATGATTCATGCTCGGTTTGCCACCAGCCTCTCTCCTCCAATAACCTTAGTTCGGACTCCGCGTCAGGGGAAGTGAACACGCTCCTCTTTCTCCCCAAAAAGCCCCTCCAACCGATCCAGAAGGAGTTCTTTAAAGCTGGCCCATGGAAAATTGCGGGCTACTGAGTCTCCAGTTTTCTTCGCCAGAATTGATGACCGTATCCTCAAAAGGACGGCATTGATCACGAGGTTTAATAACCGGCTGATTGACCCCCACGATCGGAATCTTATTTAACACGGGGGCCTGGTTCTCCTGCCACTTCTCAAAAAGAGTCACGTCTGGAAGAATGAGATCCGCAAAACTGTTCATTTCATCCCGGAAAGACGCGAAGCTGACAATAAAAGGGATCTTGTGTGCTATCTCATTGATTTTTCTTGAGATCAGAGAGGGAAAGAACTGGCTGTTGTTAGAAAGGAAAAGGCAATTGATCTCGTAAGGATGACCCGTCAGGACGTTGCTGACAAAGTCTTTCACCCGAAAGCCACGGCCATTCCCCTCCTC
>CAVYOD010000032.1:0-40173 GCA_963770045.1 Candidatus Aminicenantota bacterium
CCATTCTGGGTCTCTGTGTTGTCTTCGCCCTGAATTCATGCCGATCAAAAACGGGGCGCGAAGAAAACAAGGCCCGATCTATGCCCCAAGCCGCATTCGAAGAAAAGAACGAAGCCATCTACAAAACTCGGACAACAAGCGGGAAAGAGGAGACCGAGCTTTCGTTGGACTTTTCCGGAGTCAAAAGGCCCGCCTCACCCGAGGAATTCACCAAATCCTTTTATTGGCCGCCCATCCAACAGAACAAAACCGACGCCTGCTGGTGCTTTGCCACGACCTCGCTCTTTGAAGCGGAGAGGCATCGGCTGGGCAAGCCAGACGTCAAGCTCTCGGAGATGCACACGGTTTACTGGGAGTTTGTCGAGAAAGCCAGGCAATTCGTCAAGGACAGGGGCTCTTCCGATGTCAGGCGCGGCTCCGAGCCGAACGCCGTCATCGCCCGGATGAAACAATACGGCGCGGTGCGCGAATCCGATTACACCGGACTTCTTCCGGGAAAGATGGAACACGACCATTACCCGCTTTACCAAGAGCTCTTCAGCTATCTCCAGTCCTGCAAGAAAAAAAATTTCTGGAATGAGAAGAAAATCCTGGCCAGGGTGATGCTCGTCCTGGACAAACACCTGGGCAAACCGCCCGCCAAGATCAATGTCGATGGCACGATGATGTCGCCGAAAGAATACCTGGACAAAATCCTGCAAATCCCGTTAGACGACTATGTCTGCTTTATCAGTTTTAAGTATCTCCCCTTCTTCGCTAAAGGTGATTACCGCGTGCCGGACAATTGGTTCCACAGCCGGGACTATTTCAATGTGCCGCTGGATGAGTTTTATGGAGCCATTTTGGGAGCGGTCAAGAGAGGTTTCACGGTGGCCGTGGCGGGCGATATTTCCGAGCCGGGAAACTCCGGCGAAAACAACCTGGCCATCATTCCGTCATTTGATATCCCCTACGCATATGTCGACCAGGACAGCCGGGAATTCAGGTTTGACAACAAGACCTCGACAGATGATCACACCCTGCACCTGGTGGGCTACAAGGAGACGCCGGGGGAGCCGACCTGGTTCCTGATCAAGGATTCCTGGGAGACGGCCTACCGCGGACAATTCAAGGGATTCTTCTTCTATCGTGAGGATTATATCAAACTCAAAACGCTGGCGTTCTTGGTCCACAAAGACGCGGTCCCGGAACTTCTCGGAAAATTCTCTCAAAAATAAAAGGAGGGCTACGGAGACAGCGCCGTTTCTCACCCTGACCCGATGAGTGTATATATCCCGCCGCCGCTGAATACATAGGAATTAGAGTCGTAAGAGTAAATAGTGAGGAGTTAGGAGGAAGGGGTAAGGAGTAAAGCAAAATAAGAGTATCGGGTGTGCAACAAACTGTAGCGTTGTGATTCATAGTGCACTAGAAATGCGAGTTCCGAGTGACCAATGATAGTGACGAGTGACTGGTGATTAGTGACCAGTGACCAGAGAAATATGTTAAAATGGCTGTGCAGGCGAGTTCTTCCATGGTCAAGTTAAACGCACAATTCCCGGAAAAGGAGCTTTTTGTCAAGCTCTTCGGTCCCGACGTCTATGCCGTTGGAGGCTATGTCCGCGACCTGCTGATGAGGATCCCGCCAAAAGAGGTCGATCTCCTGGTCGCTCGCCATTCGCTCGAAAAGATCATCGAGAAGATTGGGCCTTACGGGAGGGTCGACCTGGTCGGCCACAGCTTCGGGATCATCAAGTTCACGATCGAGAACAGGGTTTATGATATCGCCCTCCCCCGCAAAGACGCTCCCGTCGGAGCCGGAATTCGGGGTCATAAGGATATTCAGATCTCAGCGGATCCGGAGCTCCCGGTCGAGAAGGACCTGGAGCGGCGTGATTTTCGTTGCAACAGCATGGCCCTGAGGCTGGCCGACGGCACCCTAATCGATCCGTTCTCGGGCTCCAAGGATATCAAGGCCAGGATTATCCGGTTGACCAATCCCCGGGCGTTTCCCGACGACCCTCTCCGAGTGCTCAGGGCGGCCCGGTTCGCCTCTGTGCTGAGCTTTGCCGTCGATCCGGAGGTCTATGAGATTTCGAGGGACGTCAACCTCAGTGGGTTGAGCGTCGAGAGGATTAACGATGAACTGTTCAAGATCCTCCTCCTTTCTCCCGCGCCCTCCGTGGGCCTCGAGGAGCTCTTCAAACTCGACGTCCTGGACCAGCTTTTCCCCGAGCTTTACAGCCTGACCCTTTCGATTCAAGATTCCGTCTTTCACCCGGAAAAGGATGAGTTCGGGCACCACACAGTCTGGCAGCATACCAAGCTCACCGTCGACCAGGCGAAGAATCTGGCTGAGATCGTCCGACTCGAGCAGGAGAAAAAACTGGCCCTGCTCCTCGCGGCACTCTATCATGACCTCGGGAAGCCTGCGGCCGCCAGGTGGGAATATAAGCGCGGCCGCATGGTCATCACCAGCCCAGGCCACGACATTATCAGCGAACAGATCACGAGAAGAATCCTCCAGCGCTTCAAGATTTTCTCCTGGAACGGTTACAACCTGCGAAAGATGGTGCCGCTTCTGATCAAGACCCATCACCGGGCCTCAGAATTATGGCAGAACCGCGACTCGGTCACGAAAAAAGCCTTCAACCGCCTGGCCGCTGAGGTCGGAGGCGAGATTGAGCTCCTCGTCTATCTCGATGCCGCGGACAGGGCGGGGAGAAAAGCCCTGCCCGTGAAAGGGCTTGACCGGCCGGCGAAATGGCTCTTCAAAAAATTCGAGGAACTCAACGTCAGCCGCGAGACGATCAAGCCTTTGATCATGGGGCGGGACCTGATCAAATTGGGAGTCGCTCCGGGGCCGGAGATGGGAAAGCTCCTGAAAAAAATCTACAAGTTGCAGCTCGACAATGAATTCGAGACCAGGACCCAGGGGCTGAGTCTGGCCAAGAAAATCCTGGCTAAAGAGGAGGCCAGATGAAGGTCCTGGTCGCCGGAGGAGCGGGATACATCGGCTCCCACACGGTCAAAGAGCTTCTGAAAGAAGGCTTCGAGGTCATCGTCTTTGACGATTTTTCCACCGGGAAAAAAGAACTCGTGCTCGGGGGAAAGCTGGTTGTGGGCGACCTGATGGACCAGAAGACGATCTACAGAGTCTTTAAGGAAAATGAGATCGGGGCCGTCCTTCACTTCGCCTCCCTCATCCAGGTCGGAGAATCGTATCTTAACCCCAAGAAATATTACACGCAGAATCTTCACACGAGCCTCAACCTGCTTGAGGTCATGCTCGAAATGAAAGTCAGGTGTTTCATCTTCTCCTCGACGGCCGCTGTCTATGGCGTTCCTCAGGAGATCCCGATCACGGAAAGCCATCCGCTTGACCCGTTCAATCCCTACGGTCAAACCAAATACATTGTCGAACGGATCCTGCAGGATTACGACCGGGCCTACGGACTCAAGTTCATCTCCCTGCGCTACTTCAACGCCGCCGGAGCTGATCCCGAGGCGAGGCTCGGCGAAATGCACGAGCCGGAAACTCACCTCATCCCCAATATTCTGCTTTTTCTTCTGGGAAAAAAGCAGAGTTTCGAGGTTTTCGGGACCGATTTCCCCACCCCTGACGGAACGGCCATCCGGGATTACATCCATGTCTCGGACCTGGCGGCGGCCCATGTCCTGGCCCTGAAGAAGCTATTGGCGGGTTCGCCGAGCGAGTTCATAAACCTTGGCGCCAACAAGGGCTACTCGGTCCTTGAGATCCTAAAGAAAATTGAAGAGGTGACCGGGCAGAAAGTCCGTTATATTGCCAGACCGCGCCGGGTGGGAGACGTGCCTGTGCTTCTTGCCTCCAAGGACAAGGCCGAGAAGATTCTCGACTGGAAGCTCGAGTACTCTGATATCGAGACGATCGTCTCGACAGCCTGGAATTGGCATAAAAAGACGTCTTGTTGTAGTCTATCTCGTCAAGATTATAAGCTCATGCTGGTTTTGGATCGTTACAACGCGGTTCACTATGCTTCACGTCTGTATTCTACGGGCCACCGGCGACTAATAAAGAGTCTAACCTCAAACAAAGAAGTTGACTCAAGCTATCTCAAGTGTTATAAATGTTTTCTCTCAAGTAAGATGACCAAAAAGTACCTGCTTTTTTCGTTGGCTTTGGCGCTTTTCCTTTTGGCGATCATCAATTGTTCATCCAAGGCCAAGGCTCCGCAAACGACGCCGACTCCTCCTCCGTCCGCTTCCAAGACCGAATCGGCCCAGAAACCCGCGGAAATCAAGCCCCCTCAGTCGGCACCCACCGAGGCTCAGCTTCCCAAACTCTCCGACTTAGAGGCGGAAAAGCCAAAAGCCGGGGAAGAAGAGGCGGAGGAGACCTCGATCAGCGAAAAAGAAACCTCCGCGCTCTTCGAAGCGGCCCTCAGCGCATATCAAGAGTCCCAGGCGGCCTGGGAAAAAGGCGACTTCGACTCCTGCCTATCCTGCCTGGACGAAACCTACAGATCGATTCTGAAAATCAAGTTGCCTTCGGACTCGCCGCTCCTCCAAGAGAAAAACGACCTCCGCCACCTCGTCGCCCAGAGGATTCAGGAGATTTATGCGACACGCCTGGTGACCGCCGGTGACAATCACAAGACCATTCCGCTGGTTGAAAACTCGTATGTCAAGAGGGAGATCGAGAGCTTCCAGGCAGGCGAGCGCAAATATTTCGAAGAGACTTACCGGATCTCCGGCCTTTACCGAGGGATGGTCCTCGAAGAGCTCAAGAAAGGCCGGAGTTCCTGACGAGCTGTCCTGGCTTCCCGCTCATCGAAAGCTGGTTCCGCACCCGGGCGCTTTCCCGGGCGAGGGCATTGGGCATGTGGCAGTTTATCTCCTCGACGGGCTATCGCTTCGGGCTCAAACGAGACCGCTGGGTCGACGAGCGAATGGATCCCCTCAAATCGACCCAGGCGGCAATCAAATACCTGACCGAGCTCCACGGCTTTTTCGGCGAATGGACGACCGCCCTCGCGGGTTATAACTGCGGTGAGATCAATGTCCAGAACGTCATCAGGACTCAGCATATCGATTACCTGGACAATTTCTGGGATCTGTATGCGCGACTCCCGGTCGAGACGGCCCGCTACGTGCCCCGGTTGATTGCGGCCCTGCTCATCATCAACAACCCGGAAAAATACGGCTTCAACCTACCCGCGCCGGAGCAGCCGCTCAGTTTCGAGACCGTCAGCATCAACCATCCTTTCAAGCTTTCTGCTCTGTCCACGGCCATGGGCCTCGAGCCCAACATGCTCGCCTTTTACAACCCCGAGCTCCGCCAGGACGCGACGCCGGAATACGAATATCAGCTCAAAGTCCCGCCCGGATATGGGGAAAAGGTGACAGACATGGTGGCCTCGATGCCGCGCTGGATCCCGCCGGAATATCTGTACAACTTCCATTATGTCAAGAGCGGGGAGACGCTCGGGATCATCGCCGCGCGCTACCGGACCTCCGTGGCCACCCTGATGCACCTCAACAATATGCGGACAACACTTATCCGGCCAGGCCAGAGGATCAAAATAATAGGCGGAGCGAAGTCGAGCGAGGGGGCGGCGCCGAAGGGGAATCAGACACAGAGCCAGGTCCAAGGTCAGGCTGCGGCGCCGGCGTATGCGCCGGGAGAGAAGGTGACTTACACCGTCAAGGAAGGCGAATATCTCTACATGCTGGCCCAGAATTTCAAGACCACGATCGAGGAGATCAAGAAAGACAATAATCTAGCGGACGATGGGCTCGTTCCCGGACAGAAGCTCGTGATCAGGGCCGGGGGTGCGGACGCGGCCGCAGTTTATAAAGTCACCGACGGTGACACGCTCGTGAGTATCGCCCAGAAATTCGGGATGGGGCTCAACACCCTGCTCGCCCTCAACAACCTGAGCCCGGATTCAAAGATCTTCGCCGGCCAAGAACTCCGTGTCCAGGCGAAGAAATAAGCTGGCGGCCGGAGGTTAGCACGATGCACAGCAGGACCAGGCCCAAGGTATTGGCAATTCTTTTGATCTCCGTTTTGGCGGCATTTTCGGCCGTGATATCACAAGCGCAACAAACGCAAAAAATAGGCGTCGTCGTCACGAGCGTCGAAAACATGTTCAGCGCGGCGAGCGATGAAGTGGATATCGTGAGCCAGGCGATCATCGGAACCAATGTGAAAATCCTAAAGTCCGAGAAAAACGCCGGTGGTGAAGAATGGTTGCGGATCGAAACGCCCGACACCTACCAGGGCTGGATTAAGGCGTCCTCTGTCCGGACTTATGTACCGAACCAAAAGCCTTACGCTTCCGCAGGCCGGGTCTTCGAGGTCCAGAGCCTCCTGGCCCTGATCTATCCGGTCACGGATGTCACCGAAAAAAAGCCTCTCGCCACGGCTCCCATCAGCTCGATCCTCGAGGTCGGCGAATGCGGCGAACGATGGTGCGCCGTGACTCTCCCCTCCGGGATCAAAGGCTGGATTCAAAAGGGCGACGGCTCTATCCGCGAAGCTGATTTCAAAAGACCTCGCCTTTCGCCGGACGAGATGGTGGCCATCGCCAAGAGATTCCTCGGTCTCCCCTACCTCTGGGGCGGAGGCACTCCGCTCGGCTTCGACTGCTCAGGCTTTGTCCAGCTCATCTACAGACTCTCCGGGATTGAAATCCTCCGCGACGCGGACATTCAAATGACTAAGAGCGGCCTCATGGAAGTTCCCAAGGGCCAGGAACAGGCGGGCGATCTCGTCTTCTTCGGCAAGGCCCCCGACAAGATCGGTCACGTGGGGATGATGATCAGCCGCGAAGAATTCATCAATGCGACGACCTGGATAAAGCCGGTCGTCCAGATTTCAAGGCTGTCCGAAGCGCACTGGAAGGATATTTATCAGGGGGCGAGAAGGCCGAAGTCTTAGCCCTTCTTGCCTAGGGGGCCTTTTGCTTTGGGCCCCTTCTCTTTTTTCTTCTTGGCTTTCTTCTTGAACTCCGCGTCAACGAGCTCGAGGAGGCCCATCTCCGCGCCGTCGCCCTTCCGGAAACCCAGCTTGATGATCCGGGAATAGCCTCCCGGCCGTTCGGCAAACCTGGGGCCGATCTCCTCGAAGAGTCTCTTCACCGCGGCCTCTTTGGTAAGATAACTCAGTGCCATCCGCCTCGTGTGAAGAGTGTTTTTCTTGGCCAGCGTGATCATCTTCTCGGCCAGCGGCTTGGTCGCCTTGGCCTTGGCTAAGGTCGTCCGGATTCTCTCCTTTTCCAGGAAGGATGTCACCAGATTCCGCAGCAGCGCCCGCCGGTGAGCCGAGTTCCGGCGGAGATAACGTCTCTTGACTTGGTGCCTCATCCATCAATCTCCTTCTCGACCTTTCCTTCTTTCAGTTCGGCCTGAATCCGCTCGACCAGCTTGGGATGGAGCTCGATGTTCAAGCCCAACCCCAGATTGCCCAGGGTCTCCCTGATTTCGGCCAGGGATTTCCGGCCGAAGTTCTTGGTCTTGAGCAGGTCGTCTTCCGTCTTCTGGACCAGCTCATAGATGCGCTGGATGCCGGCGGACCTCAAGCAGTTGTTGGAACGGACCGACAGCTCCAGGTGTTCGATCGACTTGGACAGGATATCGATCTGGGAGAGATAGGGAATTTCTTTTTTGGTGATAACCTGTTCCTTTTCCAGGGGCTCATCGACGACATGGAGGAAGATGACCAGATGGTCCCTCAGAATCTTGGCCGCCTGGGCCAGGGCGTCGGCGGGTGTAATGGCGCTTGTCGTCCAGACCTCCAGGTTCAGGTTTTCATAGTCGATCCTCTTCCCGACCCGGGCGGGCTCGACCCGGTAGTTCACCTTGAGGACGGGCGAGTGGGACGAATCCAGAGGAATATAATCAACACTCAACGTCTCGTCGAAATTCTGATCGGCCGGGATATAGCCACGGCCGTTCTTGACGATCATCTCTATGTCCAGCTTTCCGTCTTTGTCCAGCGAGGCGATATGGACATCGGGGTTCAGGATCTCGATATCGCTGTCGTGGGCGATGTCGGAGGCCTTTGCTTCCGCCGGACCCTCTTTCTTGAGAGTCATCCTCTTGGGTTCATTCCCCTTGAGCTTCAGGGGGATACTCTTCAAGTTGAGGAGAACGTCGGTCACGTCTTCGACAATGCCGGGAATAGTCGAAAACTCGTGGAGGACGCCGTGGATTCTGACCCCGGTGATGGCCGCGCCCGGAATCGATGACAGGAGGATTCGGCGCAGCGCGTTGCCGACGGTCACGGCGTAGCCGCGCTCAAAAGGTTGCGCCCAGAACCGTCCGTATTTTTCGGTCAGGGTCTCATAATCACACTCCAGGTATTTCGGTCTCTGAAATCCCAGTTCGGTCATGGTTCCTCCTTACTTCGAATAGAGCTCGACGACCAAGTGTTCCTCGACGGGAAGCTGAACGTCGGCCCGGGTCGGGAGCGACAGAACCCTGCCCTCGGGGCCGGCCCAGTCCACCTCCAACCAGCTGGGAAGCGTCTTGTTTTTGCTCAGGCTGAAGATCGTCTTGATATCCTCGTTCTTGGCCGAGCGCTCCTTGAAGCTGATGACATCGCCCTCCTCGACCAGGTAAGAAGGGACAGTGACCTTGCGGTCGTTGATCAGGAAATGGCCGTGGGTGACGAGCAGCCGGCCCTGGGCCCTCGAGCGGGAAAATCCCATCAGGAAAACGGCATTGTCCAGCCGCCGCTCGAGCATGGTCAGGAGGTTTTCGCCGGTCACTCCCTTCTGGCGCTCAGCCCTCAAGAAAAAGAGCTTGAACTGCCGTTCCGACATGCCATAATATCTCTTGAGCTTCTGCTTCTCTCGGAGCTGGACCGCATAGCCGAGGATTCTCTTCCTGGACCGGCCGTGCTGTCCCGGCGCGTAGGCCCGGCGCTCGATCGGACATTTATCGGTCAGACACTTGTTGCCTTTCAGAAAGAGTTTGGTTTTCTCTGCCCGGCAGAGACGGCACACGGGATCACTGTATCTTGCCATCATTATCTCCTTCTCGTCTTGTCCTCTTAGACCCTCCGTCGCTTGCGGACCCGGCATCCGTTGTGCGGGATGGGCGTCACATCCTTGATCGACTTGATCTCCAGCCCGGCCGTCTGGAGGGACCGGATGGCCGATTCTCTCCCCGCTCCCGGCCCTTTGATCCGCACATCGACATAGCGGACGCCGAAATCCTTGGCCTTGTTGGCCACGTCCTTGCCGGCGAGCTGGGCGGCAAAAGGAGTCCCCTTCCGGGCGCCCTTGAAACCCGAGGTCCCGGAGCTGGCCCAGCAAACGGTGCTTCCCTGGTGGTCTGTGATCGTGATGATCGTGTTATTAAAAGTCGATTGGATGTAAGCCACTCCAAACCCGACTTCTTTTCTCAGTTTTTTCTTTTTGGTTTTTCCTTTAGCTTTGGTTGCCATGGCGGATGATTTCCTCTCTTACCTTATGTCCCTTTGAGTTTCTTGATCGTGTGACCGTGGGGCCCTTTTCTCGTCCGGGCGTTGGTCTTTGTGCGCTGTCCTCGGACGGGCAGCTTCCTCTTGTGGCGAAGCCCTCGATAACAGCCGATGTCGATCAGCCGCTTGATGTTCTGCTGGATCTCCTTGCGCAGATCTCCCTCGATCTTCTCCCTTTTTTCGATGATCTGACGGATCTTGTTGATCTCGTCCTCCGTCAGGGTTTTGACTTTTTTGTCTCTGTCGATCTTGGCCTCTTGGAGGATCTGGTTGGACTTGGAGCGGCCGATCCCGTAGATGTAGGTCAGGCCGATTTCGATCCGTTTCTCAGGAGGAAGCGTGATACCAGCTATTCTTGCCATTTTTACCTCGTCTAGCCTTGCCTTTGTTTGTGCCTGGGGTTGGTGCAGATCACCCGGATGACACCCTTTCTCCGGATGATCTTGCAATTGCGGCAAATCTTTTTAACCGAAGCTCTTACTTTCATGAGTGCTCGTCCTTCATTTGAATCTATAGGTAATCCGACCCTTGGTCAGATCATAAGGCGAAAGCTCGACCAGGACTTTGTCGCCGGGGAGAATCCTGATGAAGTGTTTGCGCATCTTCCCGGAGATGTGGGCCAGGATCCGGTGCTTATTGGGCAGCTCGACCCGGAACATGGCGTTGGGAAGGGTTTCGATGACCGTGCCCTCGGCTTCATAAATGTCCTGCTTAGGCATACCGATTCTCCTTCTGATGAGGCAGGTCCCTCTCCTCCTCCTCCCAGAGGCTCAGGACCTCAACACCTTTTTCGGTGGCGACGACCGTGTGTTCAAAGTGGGCCGCCAGGCTCCGGTCCTTGGTCACGGCGGTCCACCCATCCTCCTGAATCTCCACGTCCCAACCCCCGGCGGCAATCATGGGCTCGATGGCCAACATCAGCCCCGGCTTGATCTTTGGTCCGGACCCGGGAAGGCCGAAGTTGGGGACCTGGGGATCTTCATGGAGCGAATGCCCGATCCCGTGTCCGACAAAGGCCCGGATGACCGAAAATCCCTCCGCCTCCACGGCCCTCTGAACGGCCGACGAGATGTCGGAGAGCCGGTTTCCGAGTTTCATCTCCTCGATCCCGCTGTAAAAGGATTGCTCCGCAGCGGAGATGAGGCGTGAGGCCAGCGGGCTGACGTTTCCGACCGGAAGAGTCAACGTTGAATCGCCGTAGTAGCCTTCGTAAAGGACCCCGAAGTCAAGGCTGATGATATCACCTTCCCTGAGGGTTCGGCGCGAAGGGATGCCGTGGATAATTTCTTCGTTAACGGACGTGCACAATGAAGCCGGATATCCCCGGTAGCCCTTGAAGGCCGGCACGGCTCCCATTTCCCGGCACCGGGCCTCGGCGAAGTTGTCCAGGTCTATCGTCCTGACGCCGGGTTTGACCATATCCTTCAATTCAGCCAGAATCTTGGCTACGATCTGGCTGCTCAGGCGCGCGACCCTGATTTCTTCTTTGCTTTTATAGATGATCATTTTTATGAAAATTCCCGGCCGAGCTTGGCCAACTCCCGGTCAATGATCGAAGAGACACTGGCGAAAACTGTCTCGACGTCCGTCGAACCATCCACGCCCTGATAGATTTTCCTCGCCTGATAATAGGCCCGCAGAGGTTCCGTCTGCTCTTGATAGACGCGCAGCCTTTCCTTAACGACCTCGGGGCTATCGTCTTCCCTTCGGATTAGCTTTCCACCGCAGGCGTCGCAAAGCCCTTCCTTCTTGGGGGGCTTGGCCTTCTGATTGAAAATGGCCTCGCACCTGATGCAGCTGCGCCGCGATGTCAGCCGCTCGAGGAGCATCTCCTCGCCGATCACGATCTCGAGAGCCGTCTCAAGCCGGTCCCTCTCGATTTTCTCGAGAATCCGGGCCTGGGCCAGGTTGCGCGGAAAACCGTCCAGCACGTACCCGCGGCGGCACTCGGGCGAAGTGACCTTCTCTTTGACCATCGCGGCCACGATCTCATCGCTGACCAGCTCGCCCCGGTTCATCTGGACTCCGGCTTCCTCGCCGAGAATCGTTCCCTCCCGAACCGCCCGCCTGAGCAGGTCTCCGGTGGAGATCTTGGGGAAACCGTATTTCTTCTGAATAAGCTCCGCCTGGGTACCTTTGCCGCTCCCCGGCGGGCCGAGCAAGATGATCCTCATCACCTTCTCCCTCGGATGCGGCTCCGCCTCATGAACCCGTCATAGTGGCGCATCACCAACTGCGCTTCGAGCTGCTGAAGGGTGTCCATGGCCACTCCGACCACGATCAGGATGGAAGTCCCGCCGAAATAGAAATCTATGTTCAGCCCTTGGGTGAACCACTTCGGAAGGTTGGCATCCAGAAAATTCCCGATGAAAGGCAGGGTCTGGACCTTGAACCCGGTCATCAAAAACTCAGGCAGAATGGCGATGGCCGCAAGATAGATCGCTCCGACAAGAGTGATCCGGGAGAGGACGTTGTCTATGAAATCGGAGGTGTTTTTCCCGGGTCTGATTCCGGGGATGAACCCGCCGTACTTTCTCAAGTTGTCCGCGACATCCACGGGGTTGAAGATGATCGACACATAAAAATAGGTAAAAAAGATGATGGCGGCGATATAGGTCAGATTATAAAGCGGCATCCCCAAAGTGAACTGCTTGGATAAAGCCTGAAAGAAGGGGATCTTGATGAGCGCCGCGATCGTGGCCGGAATGGTGATGATGGAAGCCGCGAAGATGATCGGAATGACTCCCCCGGTGTTGACCCGCAGCGGAAGATGGGTGCTCTGTCCGCCGTAGACCTTTCTCCCGACGACGCGCTTGGCGTACGAGACCGGGATGCGCCTCTGCCCTCGCTCGACAAAGACGATGAAGGCGACAACGACCAACATCATGGCTACGAGGAAAATGAGCCTGAGCGGATCCATGCTCCCCGACTTCAGACCGCCGATAACGCTGTTCACCCCCCTGGGAAAGTTGACCACGATCCCGGCAAAGATGATCAAGGAAATGCCGTTCCCGATCCCCCGCTCGGAGATCTGCTCACCCAGCCACATGATAAAGACAGTCCCGGTGGTCAGGGTGAGGACCGTCAGGAGCTGAAAGCCTATGCCGGGGCTGGGCACGATGCGGGCCCCTCCCGGGCTTCTCAGTCCCTGTAGAAAGAGGGCGATTCCCCAGGCCTGGATGAGGCAGATGCCCAGAGTGCCGTACCGGGTGTATTGGGTAATCTTCTTCCGCCCTAGCTCTCCCTCCTTCGACAATCTCTCGAGGTAGGGCCAAACGACCTGGAGCAGCTGGAGGATGATCGAAGCGCTGATATAGGGCATGATCCCCAGGGCGAAGATCGTCATACGAGACATGTTCCGGCCGGAGAAAAGATCGACAAAACCCAGGATCGTTCCTTTCTGGGCCCGCCAGAATTCCTCCAGAGCCGGACCGCTGATGCCCGGGTTCGGGATCTGAGCGCCCACGCGGTAGACGGCGAGGAGAAGCAGTGTGAAGATGACTCTCCTTCTGAGCTCGGGGATGCTGAAGATATTTCTGATACTATCGAGCATGGTTAACTTCCAATGAGAACGGCTTTGCCGCCTTTCTCCTCGATTTTCTTGATGGCCGACTGGGAGAACTTGTGGGCGTGGATGATTTTCGGAGTGGACAGGCTCCCGTTCCCCAGGATCTTGATGCTATCCCTTTCTCTTTTGATCACACCGGCTTCAACAAGATCTTTGGGCAGGATTTCTTCTTTTTCGATTTTTTCCAGCCGGTCCAGATTGACCTCGGCGTATTCTTTTTTGAAGATGTTGGTGAATCCCCGCTTGGGAATCCGGCGGTGGAGGGGCATCTGACCGCCCTCAAAGCCGCGCTTGCGGGCATAACCGGTGCCGGCGAGCTGGCCCTTGCTGCCTCGGCCGGAGGTCTTGCCCAGTCCAGAGCCAGGACCTCGTCCTCGGCGCTTGCGGTCTTTGCGGGAACCATGTGCTGGATGTAGATTGCTGAGACTCATTTCTCTTCTAGAACCTCCACTTTCAAGACATGGGTTATCTTGTGAATCATGCCCAGGATTTCGGGGCTCTCCGGTCGAACGACCTCGGAATTGAGCTTCCTGAGCCCCAGGCCCTTGGCCACCTCTCTCTGGTTGCGCGGATAGCCGATCAGGCTCCGGACGAGCCGGATCCTCAACAACCTCTCTTGGGAGGTGGATTTCTTTTGGGACGCTGTTTCTTTCACTGCCATATTAGACCTTTCGCCTTACCCCTGAACTGGGAGACCGAATCAGGGTTCCTGAGTCTCCGCAAGGCGTTCATGGTCGCGTTAGCGACACTGATCGGGTTGCTGCTGCGGAGAGATTTGGTCAAGATGTCCTTGATCCCAGCCAGCTGCATGATGACCCGCACGGCGCCACCGGCAATGACGCCTGTCCCTTTGGAGGCAGGTCGGAGGACGACGACTCCGGCCCCGGCTTCTCCTGTGATCATATGAGGAATGGTCGTTTCGGCCAGCGGGACTCCGATCATGTTTTTCTTCGCGCTCTGCACCGCCTTGGCGATCGCCTGGGGGACTTCCCTGGCTTTTCCTTTGCCGATGCCGACTCTTCCCTTGTTCGTCACCGACCGCCACCAGGGCTGAAAAACTCAGATTCTTGCCGCCCTTGACAACCTTGGTGACCCGGCGGATGGAGATCACCTGATCCTTCAGTTCGATCTCTGGGCTCTCGGCGTTTCCGACCTTGAATTTTTCGGTCCTGCACTCTTTGGTCCTCCTTGTTGATTCCTCGGCTTAGAAAATGACCCCTTCTTTCCTCATCGCATCGGCCAAGGCTTTGATGCGGCCATGGTACGGGGAAGTGCCACGATCCAGCACGACTCTCTCGATCTTTTTCTCTTTCAGCCGCCGGGCCAGGATCTGGCCCAGGGTCTCAGAGGCTTTCTTGTTCTTGAAGCCCTTGTTCTTTTCTTTGAATTCCTTTTCCAGGGTGGAGGCGGCGGCTAAAACGACACCCGTCTCGTCATTGATGACCTGAGTATAGATATAGCGATCGCTCTTGAATACATGGACCCGTGGCCTCTCGGTTGTTCCTCTGATCTTCTTGTGGATCCGCTTCCGCAGACGGATCTTCCTGACTTTTCTCAGTTCCGACTTGTCTCTAAGCACTGGTCACCCCTGCCTTTCGCTCTTTCTTGATCAGCACTTCGCCCAGGTAGCGGATCCCCTTGAGTTTGTAGGGGTCAGGTTTCCGGAATCGCTTGATCTCTTCGGCCACCTGGCCGACCCGCTGCTTATCTATCCCTCTGATCGTGAGAATGGTCGGCTTTTCTGCGACGATCTCAATCCCGGCCGGGATTTCGTAGACAACGGGCTTGGAATAGCCCAGGCTGAGCTCAAGCCTGGTCTTGTCGATCCTGGCCCGGTAGCCGACGCCGACGATTTCGAGCTGTTTGGAGAAACCCGTGGCGAGGCCGATGACGGCATTGCTGGCCAGTGTCCTGGCCAGACCATGGAGCGCCCGGAGCTGCTGCGAATCATCGTCCCGGGTCAGGACGAGCGTCTGGCCATCGAGCTGCGCCTTGAGCCCCGGGAACAAGGGCGAGCTGAGCTTTCCCTTTTTCCCTTCGAATTCGATGTGGTCGGCCAGGATCGTGGCCTTGACGCCCTCCGGCAACTGAATCGGTCGCTTTCCTACTCTTGACATTTTAATTCCTCACAGTCGAGACTACCAGATGGAACAAATCACTTCTCCCCCGACGCCCAGCTCTTCGCATTTCTTTCCGGTGGCGATCCCCTTGGAAGAAGAGATGATCACGACTCCCAGTCCGTTGAGAATCTTGGGAATCGAATCCTTGGTGCAGAAAATGCGGCATCCCGGCTTGCTGACCCGGCGCAGCCCCGAGATGACGCTCAGGTTATCTTCGGTGTATTTCAGGGCGATGTTGAGGATGCCCTGTTTGTTGTCATCGATAACCTTGAAATTCCTGATAAAGCCCTCCTCCTTGAGGAGCTTGGCGAGCTCGACTTTCATCCGCGAGGAAGGGATGTTGACTTCTTTCTTCTTGGCCTTGGCCGCGTTTCTGATCCGGGTTAGCATATCCGATATGGGGTCAACTAAACTCATGGACTTTTCCTTTCCGGTTCCTTACCACGACGCCTTGGTGATGCCGGGAATCTCGCCCTTGAGGGACAGCTCCCGAAGGCAGAGACGGCACATGTCAAACTTCCGGTAATAGCCTCTCGGACGACCGCAGATCCGGCACCGCCTTCTCCGCCGGATCGCATATTTGGGTTCTCTCAGATATTTCGCCATACGCGCTAGTGTTGACACGGTCACCTTCCTTTATTGGGACTCTCGGAACGGCATTCCCAGTTTCTTCAGGAGGGCAAAGGCCTCCTCATCGGTCCGGGCCGAGGTGACAATGGTTATGTTCATGCCCCTCGCCCGCTCGACCTTGGTGTAGTCGATCTCCGGGAAAACCAGCTGCTCTTTCATGGCCAGGGTATAGTTGCCGCGCCCGTCAAAAGCCTTGGGAGAGACGCCGCGGAAATCGCGGACGCGCGGAAGAATAATATTGACCAGACGGTCCAAGAACTCGTACATCCTCTTCTGGCGCAGAGTGACATAGCAGGCGATCGGCTGACCCTTGCGCAGTTTGAAGGCCGAAATCGATTTCTTGGCCCGGCCCACGGCCGGAAACTGGCCGGAGATGAGGCTGAGCTCAGCCTTGGCCGCGTCGAGGGCCTTGATGTTTTGGATGGCGTCACCAACGCCCATATTCAAAACGATCTTTTCCACCCTGGGAACGGCCATGCTATTGTTGATTCCGAGCTCTTTCTGAAGCTCCAGGAGGATTTCCTTTTTGTATTTTTCGTAAAGACGGCTCATCGGCTCTTCCTTTTATTAGGTTTTCTCCAGCGAGGTGTCGCACTTTGCGCAGACCCTGACCTTGCTCCCGTCCTCGAGGACCTTGTGCTTGATCCGGACCCCCTTTTCGCACTCGGAACAGTAGAGCATAAGGTTCGAGATCTGGATGGGAGCCTCCTTTTCCATGATCCCGCCCTGGACATTCTTGCTCCGGTCGGGGCGGATGAACTGCTTGAGGAAATTGATCCTCTCCACGATCACCCGGTTTTTCTCCGGGAAAACGACGAGCACCTTCCCCGTCTTCCCCTTGTCCTTGCCGCTTCGGACGATGATGATATCGTTCTTTTTGAGCCGCAACTTTCCCTGCTTGGCAGCCATCACAGAACCTCCGGGGCCAGGGAGACGATCTTCATGAACTTCCTCTCCCTCAGCTCTCTTCCGACGGGCCCGAAAACGCGGGTGCCGACGGGCTCGCCGGCCTTGTCGATGATCACGGCCGCGTTATCGTCAAAACGGATGTAGGAACCATCTTTCCGCCGGATTTCCTTCCTCGTGCGCACCACCACCGCCCGGACAACCTTGCCCTTGGGAATCTTGCTCTCGGCCTCGGCCTCTTTGACCGTCGCCGAGACGATATCTCCGATCGAGGCCGTCCGGCCCACTCCCCCGCCGAGGGGAGTGATGCACATGATCCTCCGGGCGCCGGAGTTGTCCGCTACCCTGAGCTTCGTTTGCATCTGTATCATGCTTTGCTTTCCCCAATCTCAGTTTCTGTCTCGCTGGACGATAAACCGATGATCTCCAGCACTCTCCAGCGCTTGCGCTTGCTGATCGGCCGCGTCTCGATGATCTTCACGACGTCGCCAACCTTGCACTTTTCGTATTCGTCATGGGCGAGAAATGTCTTTCGCCGCTTGATGATCTTCTTGTAGAGAGGATGTCGGACCTGCCGCTCGACGGCCACCGTCACTGTCTTCTTCATCTTCTTGCCAACGACCGTTCCGATCTTGGCGGTTTTTCTTTTTTCTTGGCGTGCTTCCATGTCCTACTCCGTTTTGTCCTTCATCTCTTTCAATAGAGTCTTGATCCGAGCGATGTCTTTCCTGATGGTTTTGACCTTGAGCGGGTTCTCCAACTGCCCGAGGGCGTGCTGGAAGCGAAGTTTGAAAAGCTGGTCTTTGAGCTCGGCTTCCTTGGTCTGGAGTTCGTCAACAGACAGCTCTCTCATCTCTCGTAGTTTCATCTGAGTTCTCTGCCTTCCCTGGAGATAAATCGCGTTTTGATCGGGAGCTTGTGGGCGGCCAGCCTGATCGCCTCGCGGGCGAGGTCCTCCGGCACACCCTCCAGTTCAAACAAGATCTTTCCGGGCCGGACAACGTCCACCCAGAATTCCGGATCGCCTTTCCCTTTTCCCATCCTGACTTCGGTGGGCTTCTTGGTCACGGGTTTCCAGGGGAAGGCCCGGACCCAGAGCTTCCCACGCCTCTTGACAAAGCGCGTGATGGTGATGCGGCCGGCCTCGATCTGGCGGGCCGAGAGCCAGCACGGCTCGAGCGCCTGGAGGCCGAACTCGCCGAACGACAGGGTTGAGCCTCGGGTGGCCTTGCCTCTCATGCGGCCGCGCTGCTGCTTCCGGAACTTTACTTTCTTGGGCATCAACATGGTCAGATCTCCTCGACCTCGACGGACTGGGAGGTCATCTTGACCTTATCGACGTCGCCCCTGTAGATCCAGACCTTGATCCCGATCTGCCCGTAGGTCGTGAAGGCCTCGGTGAAGGCGTAGTCAATGTCCGCCCGCAGAGTCTGGAGCGGCAGCTGGCCTCTCAGATACCACTCCGAACGGGCGATCTCGACTCCACCCAGCCGCCCGGAGCACATCACTTTGACCCCTTTAGCGCCCATCTTGAGGGCGCCCTCCACGGCTTTTCGCATCGCCCGCCGGTAGGCAATCCTCTTTTCGAGCTGGACCGCCGATTCCTTCGCCCACCAGGACGGCATTGAGCTCGGGCTTGTCGACCTCGCGGATATCGACATAGACCTCTTTCTTGGCGATCGCTTCAAGGAAGGTCTTCAGGCTCTCGATTTCTTTTCCGCCGCGGCCGATCACGATCCCGGGCCGGGCCGTGTGGATGATCACCCGGATCTTGGGGCCGACACGCTCAACATCGACTTCGGAGATTCCGGCGTGATAGTACTTCTCTTTGATTGCCTTTTTCATCTTGATGTCTTCGTGGATCAAGCGGCTGTATTCCGGACCCTTGGAGAACCAACGAGAGGTCCACTGCTTGTTGAACCCCAACCTGAAACCCACAGGATGTGTCTTCTGTCCCACCGGCTATCTCCCTTTCTTCTCGTCTAAATAGATCTGGACATGGCTTGTCCTCTTGATGACCCGGTAAGCCCTCCCCTGCGGCGCCGGCCGGATCCTCTTCCAGGTCGGACCCGCATCGATGAAGATCTTGGCAATGTGAAGGTTGTCGACGTCGAGATTAGGGACCTTCTGCTGGGCGTTGGAAATGGCCGACCTGAGAACTTTTTCGATGATCGAACTCGCCTTCTTCTTCTCCGAAAAACGGAGGATCGTCAGGGCCTCGCCGACGTAGCGATCCCGGACCTGGTCGGCGACCAGGCGGCACTTCTGCGGACTGATCCTGATGAATTTTCCCGCGGCTCGAGAGACTAGGTTTTGCTCTTCCATTTTACTTCTTCACCTTGAGTGTTCGAGCGGTCTTGGAGGTATGCCCCCTGAATGTCCGGGTGGGGGAAAACTCCCCCAGTTTGTGACCGACCATGTTTTCGGTGATAAAAACCGGGATGAACTTTCGCCCGTTGTGTACGCCGATCGTCAGCCCGACCATCTCCGGGATGATCGTCGAACGGCGCGACCAGGTCTTGAGGACTTTTCTCTTTTCTCCCTGCGCTTCCTGTTCCCTGACTCTCGCGTTCAGGTTCGGATCGATGTAGGGGCCCTTCCTGAGAGACCTGCTCATGACTATTTACTCCTTCTTCGAACGATGAATGTCTGGGTCCGCTTGTTCTTCCTGGTCTTGTAGCCTTTGGTCGGGATGCCTTCGGGGCTGACCGGATGGCGGCCGCCCTTGGACCGCCCCTCTCCGCCGCCGTGGGGATGGTCGATCGGGTTCATGGCCGTGCCCCGGACGTGGGGACGGATCCCCAGCCAGCGCGTCCGGCCGGCTTTCCCGACGGAGATATTCTGGTGATCCAGATTGCCGACCTGCCCGATCGTCGCCCGGCAGTCCAGGTGGATCTTCCGGATCTCGGACGACGGCAGCCGGACCTGGGCGTAGTGGCCTTCCTTGGCCAAGATCTGGGCGCCGCTTCCGGCTGACTTAGCGATCTGGCCGCCCTTGTCTTTTTTCATCTCGATGTTGTGGATGATCGTCCCCAGGGGGATGTAGCGGAGCGGCATGGCATTCCCGGGGAGAATGTCCACCTGGGCGTTGGAGGAGACGATGGACTGCCCGACCTTCAAATTGAAGGGGGCCAGGATGTAACGCCTGTCGCCGTCCCGATACTTCACGAGAGACACAAAAGAGCTGCGGTTGGGGTCATATTCGACCGTCTCTATCAAGCCGGGAATATCGATCTTGTCTCTTCTGAAATCGATGATCCGGTACATGCGCTTGTGGCCGCCGCCGTGATGGCGGATCGACAGATGTCCCCGGCTGTCCCGCCCTCCCGATTTGGGGAGGTATCTGAGCAGCGGCTTGTAGGGCTCGCGAGTCGTCAACTCTTCATAGGTCAGGCCCGTCTTGTGCCTGACCCCGGCGGAGGTTGGTCTGTATGTTTTTATACCCATGTTAGACAGCCTCAAAGTATTCGATCATTTTTTCGCCTTCCCTGAGCTTGACGTAGACCTTCTTCCAGTCTTTGGTTTTGCCTGAGTTCCGGCCGACCCTGCGGATCTTGCCGATCATTTTGAGCGTCCGGACTCTTTCCACTTTGACCTTGAACAGCTGTTCGACCGCTTTCTTGATCTCGATCTTGTTGGCTTTCCGGGCCACTTCAAAGCAGACCTCTCTGTTCCGCTCTTTGAGCATGGTGCTTTTCTCGGTGATGACCGGCCTGAGAATGATCTGGTAGGGATCCTTGATCACTTCAATTTCTCCATCAGGGATGAAAAGGCTCGCTCACTGAAGACGAGCCACTTGTAGGTCATGACGTCATAGATATTCAGCTCTTTGTAATCGATGGCCTTCACCTTGGGGATGTTCCGCATCGAGAGAAAGAAGTTCTTGTTCTCCAGGGTATCGACCAGCAGAGCCGAATCGAGCTTGAAGCTCTCCAGAAATTTGGTCCCCTCTTTGGTCTTGGGTTCGGCGAATTCGAACCCATCGACCAGCAGGAGCTGGTTCTCGGCCAGCTTGACCGACAGGGCGGACTTGAGGGCGCTGCGCTTCGCTTTCTTCGGCAGCTCATAGGAATAATCCTTCGGCTTGGGGCCAAAAATCCTGCCGCCCTTTCTCCAGAGGGGAGAACGGATGCTCCCGGCTCTGGCCCGGCCGGTGCCTTTTTGCCTCCAGGGCTTGCGCGTGCTGCCCGTGACTTCGCCGCGCGACTTGGTAGCCGCGGTCCCTCGCCGTTGATTCGCTCGGTAGTTAAGGACGGCCTCATAGACCAGGTGGTCCTTCTTCGGACGGGCAAAGATCCCCTCGGGAAGCTGCACTTCGCCGCTCGTCTTTCCGCTTCTGTCCAATACTTGTAGCTTAGCCATGGTTGACTCTTCTCTGCCTCCTAAGAGGTCCTGGGATTAAAGCTTTCCTTTCGGATCAGGAGATATCCGCCTCCGGCACCGGGGATAGCCCCCTTCACCATCAGCAGATTGTTCTCTTTGTCCGCCTCGACAACCACGAGATTCCTCACCGTAACCCGGTCGGCGCCCATGTGGCCCCCCATCCTCATTCCCTTGACGACGCGGGAGGGATAGGAAGAAGCCCCGATCGAACCCGGGGCTCGGTGAAACATCGAACCATGGGACGCGCCGCCGCCCCGGAAATGATGGCGCTTGACGACTCCGGCGAAGCCTTTGCCTTTGCTCGTGCCGGTGACATGAACTTTTTCCCCGGGCTGGAAGATATCCACCAGGATCTGGTCTCCCTCCTTGATCGACCCGCTATCCGAGAATCGCACTTCCCGGAGAACTTTCATGACCGGAGCGCCGGACTTCTTGAAATGGCCGGCCGCGGGTTTCTTGGGTTTTCTTGGCCCTTTCTCCTCAACCAGGGCGAGCTGGAGGGCCGAATAGCCATCTTTATCCGTGGTCTTTTTCTGAATGACCGTGCAGGGGCCTGCCTTGATCACGGTGACGGGATAGATATTTCCCTCCCCGTCAAACCCCTGGGTCATGCCGATTTTCTTACCTATTAAGCCCTCGACCATGACTCATTCTCCTCCGGCTCCAAAGGCCTGAATTTCAACATCGATCCCGGCCGGCAAGTCCAGTTTCTGGAGCTCCTCGATCGTCTCATTGTTGTACTCGCTGATGTCGATCAGCCTCTTGTGGATTCTCATCTCGAAATGCTCGCGCGATTTTTTGTCGACATGGGGAGAACGAAGAACGCAAAACCTCTGGATCCTCGTCGGCAAGGGGATCGGACCGGAGATGCTGGCGCCCGTCCGCTTGGCTTTGACCACGATATCTTTGACCGACTGGTCCAACAGCCGATGGTCAAAGGATTGAAGCCTGATTCGTATTTTTTCCATCGTCGTTCCTCAGTTCTCCATACTGGTCATCAGTCACTCGTAATTCGTCATTCTTTCTTGATGATGAGTCATTTCTTTTTAGTGACAAGTTTCCAGTGACTAGTGACTCTTTATTCTATAATGTCTGTGACCGTTCCCGCTCCGACTGTTCTGCCGCCTTCCCGGATCGCAAACCGCAGCCCCTTCTCCATGGCCACTTCCATGATCAAGGAGATCTCGAGATTCAGGTTGTCGCCGGGAATGACCATCTCCACTCCCTCCGGCAACTTCACATCCCCGGTGACATCCGTCGTCCGGAAATAAAACTGCGGGCGGTATCCGGTGAAAAACGGGGTGTGCCGGCCGCCTTCTTCCTTGGTCAGGACGTAGATCGAAGCCCTGAATTTCTTGTGCGGGGTGATCGAACCCGGTTTGGCCAGAACCTGGCCTCGCTCCACCTCTTCCTTGCCGATGCCGCGCAACAGGCAGCCAATGTTGTCCCCGGCCTGGCCCTGGTCCAGAAGCTTCCGGAACATTTCGACGCCCGTCACGATGGTCTTTCTCGTCTCGCCGAGTCCCACGATCTCGATCTCATCGCCAACTTTGACGATGCCTCGGTCCACGCGTCCCGTCACCACGGTCCCACGGCCGGTGATCGAGAAGACATCTTCGATGCTCATCAAGAACGGCTTGTCGATCTCGCGGAGGGGCTCGGGGATAAACGTGTCCATGGCTTCGACCAGGTCCCAAATCGGCTTCGCGTCCTCGCCGCTGGGATTCGCCATGGCTTTGGTCGCACTCCCACGGATAACGGGTGTTTTGTCTCCGGGGAATTCATACTTGACCAGGAGCTCCCGGACCTCCAATTCGACCAGGTCTAAGATCTCAGGGTCATCCAGGAGATCCACCTTGTTGATGAAGACGACGATCGCCGGCACCATCACCTGACGGGCCAGCAGGATGTGCTCACGGGTCTGGGGCATCGGCCCGTCCGCCGCCGACACGACCAGGACGGCCCCGTCCATCTGGGCCGCGCCGGAGATCATGTTTTTGATATAGTCGGCGTGGCCGGGGCAATCGATGTGAGCGTAGTGCCGCTTCGGGGATTCATACTCGACGTGGGCCAAGGCCACCGTCAGGATCTTGGTCGCGTCCCGGCGGAACATCTTGACGTCCGCCTTGGCGACCTCTTCATAGTTCATCGCCTTGGCCAACCCCTTGGTCGCCAAGACCTTGGTTATCGCCGACACGAGGGTCGTCTTGCCGTGGTCGATGTGCCCAATGGTCCCCACGTTCACGTGCGGTTTCGTCCGCGCAAACTTTGCTTTCGACATCACTCACCTCCTGGATGAATCATAATAAGGAATCCGTCCTTCGACCCGAGCGATGATTTCTTCGGTGATGTTGGACGGAATCTGCTCATACTGGAAAAACTCCATCGAAAAAACACCCCTGCCCTGGGTCAGGGTCCGGCTGATCGTGGCGTAGCCGAACATCTCGGAAAGCGGAACGAGGGCCCGGATCACTCTCGAACCGCACCTGATCTCAACCGCTTCGATCTTCCCGCGCCGGGAGTTGATGTCGCCGACGACGTCGCCGAGATACTCGTCCGGCGCCACAACTTCGAGTCTCATGATGGGCTCGAGGAGGACAGGGGTCGCCTTGGATCCGGCATCCTTAAAAGCCAGCGAACCGGCGATCTTATAAGCGATAGAACTGGAATCGACTTCATGATAGGACCCGTCGACAAGGCTCACCTTGACATCGGTCACCGGAAACCCGGCCAAAATGCCCGACTTCCATCGCCTCTTTCACCCCGCTTTCGATGTCGGGGATGAATTCCCGGGGGATGATTCCACCTCTGGTTTTATCCACGAATTCAAATCCCTTGCTCCGGGGCAGAGGCTCGAGGTGGACCTCGCAGTGCCCGTATTGTCCTCGTCCGCCGGTCTGCCGGATGTACTTGCCCTTGCCGTCGGCGGCTCTGAGGACCGTCTCCTTATAGGCGACTTGAGGTTTGCCGAGGTTCGCTTCGACTCCGAACTCGCGGGCCATGCGATCCATCAAGATCTCCAGGTGCAACTCGCCCATGCCTTTGACGAGCGTCTGCCCCGTCATCGAATCCTGGACGACCTTGAAAGTCGGGTCTTCCTTGGTCAGCTTGGCCAGTGCATTGGCCAGTTTGGGGTGATCGACCTTTGATCTGGGTTCGATCGTCGCCGAGAGGACCGGCTCGGGGAACTTGATCGATTCCAGGACAATGGGATGATTCCTGAGGCAGAGGGTGTGGCCGGTCGCCAGGTTTTTCATCGAAGCCAGGGCCGCGATATCCCCGGCATAGACCTCTTTGAGCTCTGTCCGCTTGTTGGCGTGCATCTCGAGGAGACGCGAAACCCTCTCCTCTTCACCGGCTGTCGGATCATAAAGTGAGGCGCCGACCTTGGTCCTGCCTGAGTAGACCCTGAAGAAGGCCAGCGTGCCCGCGTAAGGATCGTTCATGATCTTGAAGACGAGCCCGCAGAAGGGCTCTTCATCCGAGGCCCGCCTGACCTCCACGTCCCAGGACTTGGGATGATGGCCGGCGACGGGCGGGATATCCGCCGGCGAGGGAAGGTAATCGACGATCGCGTCGAGCAGGGGGTGGACACCCTTGTTCCTGAAGGACGCGCCGAAGAGGACAGGGAAGAACTGGAGCGCGATCGTCCCTTTGCGGATGGCCTGTTTGATCTCGCCGGGCGCGACCTCCGCCCCGTCGACGTACTTCTGCATCAGGGCATCATCCGTTTCACTCAAAAACTCGATCATCTCCGTTCTTCTCTTGTGAGCCTCATCCTGATGGTCAGGAGTGACATCTCTCACTTCGTATTCGCTTCCGATCAGGTCGTCGCCCCAATCGTATTCCTTCATCTCCACCAGGTCGATGACCCCGCGGAAGCTCTCTTCTCTCCCCAGGGGGACCTGGATGACCAACGGCTTGGCCGCCAGTTTGGTCCTTATCTGTTCGACCGCGGCCTCGGGATCGACGCCGATCCTGTCCATCTTATTGATGAAAACGATCCGGGGGACGCGATACTTATCGGCCTGACGCCAGACGGTTTCAGACTGCGATTCGACGCCGCCTACTCCGCAGAGAATGGCGATGGCGCCATCTAAGACCCTGAGGGACCGCTCGACTTCCGCCGTAAAATCGACGTGTCCTGGAGTATCAATAATATTGATTCGGTGGTTATTCCAGTAACAGGTGGTGGCCGCCGAGGTTATGGTGATGCCGCGTTCCTGCTCCTGAACCATCCAATCCATGACGGCCGTGCCCTCATCGACTTCTCCCATCTTGTAGGTGATGCCGGTGTAAAACAGAATCCGCTCTGTCGTGGTAGTCTTCCCCGCATCGATATGCGCCATGATACCGATGTTTCTGACTCGTTCGATCGGACAGGACCGCATGAATTCTCCGCTCCATTCGAATTTTATTCAAATTCACTCGTTCTTTAATGGAGACTACCATCTATAATGAGCAAACGCTCTATTCGACTCCGCCATTTTGTGCGTGTCTTCACGCTTCTTGACCGCTCCCCCTCGGTTGTTGATCGCGTCCAGGATTTCCGCGCTCAGTTTCTCTTCCATGCTCTTTCCGCCGCGCTCCTGGGCGTAATGGATCAGCCAGCGGACCCCGACCGAGACCGATCGATTGAGGGGAACCTCGATCGGTACCTGGTAGGTCGCACCGCCGACGCGCCGGGATTTCGTCTCGAGCATCGGCCTGACGTTGTCGATGGCCTTCTCGAAGACTTTGAGAGGATCTTCCTTAGCCTTCTGCTTCAGGAGCTCCATCGTCTTATAGATCACCTGCTCAGCGACGCTCTTCTTGCCTTTTTTCAAGAAGACATTGATAAATTTGGCCACCACGGTGCTGTTATAAAAAGGGTCCGGATGAACTTTTCTCTTTTTGACTATACCACGTCTCGGCATCGGCTTCTCCTTTAGCTGGCGACCCTCTTCTCCTTCGGTTTTTTCGCGCCGTATCTCGATCGCCCTTTCATCCGGGCCTGAACGCCTTCGGAATCCAGCGTTCCCCGGATGATATGGTAGCGGACACCGGGCAAATCCTTCACCCGGCCGCCCCGGATGAGGACAATCGAGTGTTCCTGAAGGTTGTGTCCGACGCCGGGAATGTAGCCCGTGACCTCAATGTTATTGGTGAGACGGATTCTGGCCACCTTTCTCATGGCCGAATTCGGTTTCTTCGGCGTTGTCGTAAAAACCTTGACACAGACTCCTCTCTTCTGAGGACTCGAATCCAGAGCCGGAGATTTGCTCTTGTATCTCTTCGGATTCCGTCCGTTTCTCACGAGTTGATTGACAGTTGGCAAAAGCCTACTCCTCTAAAACGAATATTTCCTCATCATCCGAGGAAAAAGACTCCCAGGACGAATGTTCGAATCATAGCAAAACCACATTCTCATGTCAACAAATTTGAGGGCTCAAAGCTCAGTGAGTATCAGGGGGCGGAGCCTCGGCTTCTTTCTCCACGATTTCCGCAGGTTCTTCCTTCAATTCGACGTCCCGGTAGAACTTGTATCCTGTGCCGGCCGGGATCAACCTGCCCATGATTATATTTTCCTTGAGTCTCCTCAAATAATCCACTTTCCCGTAGAGGCTGGCCTCCGTGAGAACTCGCGTCGTTTCCTGGAAGGAGGCCGCCGAAATGAAACTGTCCGTGCTCAAGGCGCTCTTGGTGATTCCCAGAAGGAGTGGCCTTGCCTTGGCCGGCTTTCCTCCCTTCTTCATCACTTTCTCGTTTTCTTCCTGGAATATGAACTTGTCGACCTGTTCATCCACCAGAAAATCAGTGTCTCCGGCCTCTTCGACTTTGACCCAGCGGAGCATCTGCCGGATGATGACCTCGATGTGCTTGTCGTTGATGGTGACGCCCTGAAGCCGGTAGACTTCCTGGACCTCGCGGAGGAGGTATTCGGCCAGCTCTTTTTCTCCCAGGACCTTCAAAATGTCATGGGGGTTCACAGGTCCGTCCATCATGGGCGTCCCGGCTTTGACCCGTTCTGTCTCACCCACGCTCAGGTGTGCTCCCTTGGGGATGAGATACTCTTTTTCTCCGCCACGCTCATTCTTGACGGAGATTTTCCGGTAGCCCCGGAGGAGACCGCCAATCTGAACGACTCCGTCGATCTCGGAGATGACGGCCGGCGCCTTGGGCCGCCGCGCCTCGAAGAGCTCCTCCGCCCGCGGAAGACCTCCGGTGATGTCTTTGGTTCGTGCGACCTCCCTGGGGATCTTGGCCAGGACGTCCCCGGCGTGGACTTTGTCGGCGTCCTTGACCTCCAGGTTCGCTCCCGAGGGGAGATAGTACTTGCGCAGGATAACGGGACGCCCTTTGTCATCCTTCTTCTTCTCGTCGATAACCTCGAATTGGGGCTGCAGCTTTTCGTCCCTGGGGTCGATGATGACCTGAGTGATCAGGCCGGTGAACTCATCCTGGACCTCTTCCATGCTCACTCCAAGCACGACATCGTGGAAACGGACCACTCCGAGCTCTTCCGACAGGATGTAGGTGTTGAAGGGGTCCCACTCGGCAACGCTCTGACGGGCCTTGACTTCCTCGCCGTCGTGGACCAACACCCTGGCCCCATAGGGGACCTGGTAGTGTTCGATCTCGCGGCCGCGGTGATCAAGAACGGCGATGGTGGCGTTCCGGTTGACGACGACAATCGTCCCTACTTTATCGGCCACCGATTTGAGGTTGCTGAAACGGGCCACTCCGTCGTTCTTGGCTTCCATCTTGGACCTTTCCGCGCCTCGCATGGCGATGCCCCCGACGTGGAATGTCCGCATCGTCAGCTGGGTACCGGGCTCACCGATCGACTGGGCACCGATGATCCCCACCGCCTCGCCCAGCTCGACGAGCCGGCCCGAGGATTGGGCGCGGCCGTAGCACAATTGGCAGACACCGCGCTTGGCCTCGCAAGTCAAAACCGAACGGATCTTGACCCGCTCGATGCCCTGGATCTGGAACTCCTGGGTCACCCTCTCGGTGATCTCGTCGTTCATGTCCACGATCACCTTGTTGTTGTCAGGATTGACCACCCGCTCCAGCGAAGTGCGTCCGACGATCCTGTCGATGAAGGGCTCGATGATCTCGCCGTTTTCCACGATGGCCGTCACGTTGATACCCTTGAGTGTTCCGCAATCATATTCATCGACGATAACTTCCTGGGCAACATCGACCAGCTTCCGGGTGAGATATCCGGAGTTGGCCGTTTTCAGAGCCGTGTCGGCCAGACCCTTGCGGGCGCCGTGAGTCGAGATGAAGTACTGCAGCACGTTCAGGCCCTCTCTCAAGTTGGAGACGATCGGCGTCTCGATGATCTCTCCCGAGGGCTTGCTCATCAAACCCCTCATCCCGGCCAGCTGCCTGATCTGCTGCTTGTTGCCTCTGGACCCTGAATCGGCCATGACAAAAAGAGGGTTGAGCTGAGTCCCTTCGAGGCTGATCCGCCTCATCTCCTCGATCATCGCGCTGGACACTTTGTCGGTGACCGTGCCCCAGATTTCCACAACCCGGTTGAAACGCTCTCCCGAGGAGATCGTCCCGTCCCGGTAGAGGTTTTCGATGGATTGAACCTCCTTGAGGGCTTTTTCAATCAAGGTGGCTTTTTCTTTCGGGATGACGAAATCATCGATCCCCAAAGAAAAGCCGGCCTGGGTGGCCTGGTTAAAACCGACCTCTTTCATCTTGTCCAGCATGTCCACCGTCTCTCCGAGGCCGACCCGCAGGTAGGTGTAAAAAACCAGGTTCTCGATGCCCTTCTTTTTGAGCGTGCCATTGACGAAGGGGATTTGTTTGGGCAGGACGTTGTTGAAGATGATTCGACCCGGTGTCGTATCGATCAGCTCCCCACGCAGTGAAGAGACCGGGCAGGTCATGACGCCCTGGTCGTCATAATAGGTCGAGAGGTTCATAAAGGCCCCGCTGAACCTCATCCTGACCCGGGCCTGGAGGTTGATCTCTTTGTTTTCCAGGGCGAGGAGCACTTCCTCGGGAGAAACGAAGATCCGGCCCTCCCCTTTCTGGCCTTTTTTCTCAAGAGTCAGATAATAGCAGCCCAGGACCATGTCCTGGCTGGGGATTGTGAGCGGCCTTCCATGGGCCGGGGAAAGGATGTTGTTCGTGGACAGCATCAGAGTCTGGGCTTCCACCTGGGCCTCGACCGAGAGTGGGATGTGAACGGCCATCTGGTCTCCGTCGAAGTCGGCGTTGAAGGCCGCGCAGACCAGAGGATGGATCTGGATCGCCTTCCCCTCCACGAGGATCGGCTCGAAGGCCTGGATGCCCAGGCGGTGCAGAGTCGGCGCCCGGTTGAGGAGGATCGGATGCTCTTTGACCACTTCCTCGAGATAATCCCAGACTTCCGGCCGCTCCTGCTCATGCCATTCCCGGGCGACTTTGACACTGGGCACCAGCCCTTCTTTTTCCAGTTTATGGAAAATGAACGGCTTGAACAGTTCCAGGGCCATTTTCTTCGGCAGCCCGCACTGGTTGAGCTTGAGCTCCGGGCCGACAACGATAACTGAGCGTCCCGAGTAGTCCACCCGTTTTCCGAGCAGATTCTGGCGGAACCGGCCCTGTTTGCCCCGCAGCGCTTCGCTCAACGACTTGAGCGGCCGGCGGTTGGCCCCGAGATGGACCCGTCCTCGTTTTCCATTGTCGAACAGGGCATCCACTGCTTCCTGCAGCATCCGTTTCTCATTGCGGATGATAAGCTCCGGCGCCTTGAGCTCGATGAGTTTCTTGAGGCGGTTGTTCCGGTTGATCACCCGGCGGTAGAGGTCGTTCAGGTCCGAGGTGGCAAAGCGGCCGCCGTCCAGCCGAACCAGGGGTCTCAGGTCAGGAGGAATAACCGGAACGACATCGAGAACCATCCAGTCCGGACGGTTCCCCGACTTTTTCAGGGCCTTGAAAATCCTCAGCCGCTTGGCGTAGCGGAGCTTGCGCTGCTGGGAGGTTTCCTTTTTCATAAGCCGGCGAAGACGGTCGGTCTCTTTGGCGATGTTGATCCGGAGGAGCAGAACCTTGATCGCTTCGGCGCCGATGGAGACCTCGAACTTGTCGCCGTATTTTTCCTGGGCTTCCTTGTGCTCCTCTTCGGTCAAGAGCTGTTTTTCTTTGAGCGGGGTTTCGCCGGGGTCGAGGACAATGTAGGACTCGAAATAGAGGACCTTTTCGAGGTCCTTGATCGAGAGGTCCAGCACCAATCCGATCCGGCTCGGGGGGCTCTTGAAGAACCAGATGTGGGCAACCGGAGAGGCGAGCAGAATATGGCCCATCCGTTCGCGGCGGACTTTGGACTTGGTCACCTCGACGCCGCAGCGCTCGCAGATGATGCCCCGGTATTTCATCCGTTTGTACTTTCCGCAGAGGCATTCAAAGTCATTGATCGGGCCGAAGATCTTGGCGCAGAACAGCCCGTCTTTCTCGGGCTTGAAGGTCCGGTAGTTGATCGTCTCAGGCTTGGTCACTTCTCCCCAGGACCAGCTCTTGATCTTCTCGGGGGAAGCGATGCTGATTCTCACCCGGTCAAAATCCATTTTGGGTTTTCCACCCATGATATTAGATGGCCTGGCATCCATCATCGTCCTCCTTTGGCACTCTGAGGAACCTCGATCCCCCAGGGCAAAATCTCCTCTTTCTCGGCTTTTTCAAGCTCAACGTTCAGGCAAAGGCTCTGCAGCTCCCGGATCAAAACGTTGACCGACTCGGGAAGGCCGGGGACAAATTCGAGGTCGCCCTTGACAATGGCTTCGTAGATCTTGGCCCGCCCCTCGACATCATCGGATTTCACGGTCAAGAGCTCCTGGAGGGTGAAGGCGGCCCCGTAGGCTTCCAGCGCCCAGACCTCCATCTCTCCGAATCGCTGGCCGCCGAACTGGGCCTTCCCGCCGAGCGGCTGCTGAGTGATCAGAGAATAAGGCCCGGTGGAGCGGGCATGGATCTTATCATCGACCAGGTGGTAGAGCTTCATCATGTAGATGTAGCCGACCGTGACTTCTTGGTCAAAAAGCTCGCCGCTGATCCCATCGTAGAGAGGGATCTTGCCTGAAGCCGGAAGTCCGGCCTTGACCAACAGCTCCTTGATCTCTTTTTCCGAGATCCCGTCGAAAACCGGCGTCGTGAGCCACAAGTTTAAGGTGTTGGCGGCCCAACCGGCGTGAGTCTCCAGGATCTGGCCGACGTTCATACGAGAGGGCACACCGAGGGGATTGAGGACGATCTCGACCGGCGTTCCGTCGGGCAGCCTGGGCATATCCTCATCGGGAACAATCTTGGCGATGATCCCCTTGTTGCCGTGGCGGCCGGAGACCTTGTCCCCGACCGAGAGTTTTCTTTTCATGGCGATGAAGACCTTGATCGCCTGGATGACGCCCGGGGCCAACTCGTCGCCTTTTTTGAGGCTGTCCACTTTCTCTTTGAAGATTCCGCGCAGCGCTTCGATCTGCCGTTTCACTTTCTTGTCAAGGTCCTTGATCTCTTGTCTTCTCCGGATCGTCCTTGAGTTTGAGCTTATCAATGTCCTCTTCGGCGAGGTCGTCCAGGATCTTTTCGGTGAGCTTGGTATCTTTTTCAAGCGTCCCTGTCGTAACCTTGACGCTCTTCTCGAGCGTCTCGCCCTTGATCAGGTTCTTGATCTTGCGCAGCTTGGCGTCCTCAAGGATGGTGATCTCGTCATCCAGGTTCCGCTTCATTTTGGCGATTTCATCTTTTTCTATCAGCTTGGCCCGGCTTCCCTTCTCGATCCCGCGGCGCGAAAAAATGCGGACATCGATGATCGTCCCCTCGACCCCCGGGGAGCAGTAGAGGGAGGCATCCTTGACGTCGAGTGCTTTCTCCCCGAAGATGGCCTTGAGGAGCTTTTCCTCGGGAGACAACTGAGTCTCGCCCTTGGGAGCCACCTTGCCCACCAGGATATCACCGGACTTCACCTGGGCGCCGATGCGGACGATGCCGTTCTCGTCCAGGTTCCGGAGGAGGTTCTCCGGAACGTTGGGAATATCCCGCGTGATCTCTTCCGGCCCGAGCTTGGTGTCCCTCGCTTCGATCGTTTCCTCGACAATGTGGATCGAGGAAAAGATATCGTTTCTGATCAGTTTCTCGCTGACGATGATCGCGTCTTCAAAATTGTAGCCCCTCCAGGGCATGAAAGCGCAGAGGACATTCCGGCCCAGCGAAAGTTCGCCCAGGTCGGTGCAGGAGCCGTCGGCCAGGATCTGGCCTTTCTCCACCTTGTCCCCTTTTCGGACGATCGGCCGATGGTTGATGCAGGTGTTCTGATTGGTCCGCAGGAACTTGATGAGGAGGTAAAGGTCGGTCCCGACCTCGTACTCCTTGGCGTTTTCTCTCTCATCGACCCGGATCAGGATCCGCTCCGCATCCACAAATTCGACCACTCCCGGCCGCTGGCAGGTGATCACCTCGCCCGAGCCCGAGGCCACAAGATGCTCGATCCCGGTGCCGACCAAGGGGGCTTCCGGGCGGAGCAGTGGCACGGCCTGCCGCTGCATGTTCGAGCCCATCAGGGCCCGGTTGGCGTCATCGTGTTCCAGGAAGGGGATCAGGGCCGCCGAGAGGGAGACCAGCTGCTTGGGGGAAACATCGATGTAATCTATCTGCTCGCGTGGAATTGTCTTGAAATTCCCCGCCTGCCTGGCGCTGATGAGCTCATTCTCGAAATAGCCTTTTTCGTCCACGATCGCATTCGCTTGGGCAATATTGTATTTCTCTTCTTCCCAGGCGGTGAGATAAAAACAGTACGGTTCAAAGACCGGCAGGTGCCTGGCCTTGGCTTCTTTGAGCTGTTTGACTTCCTTCAGGATCTTGTCCTCTTCGACGATCTCTCCGACCTTGTAATCGCCTGGCTCCGGGATGGAGGATCTTGACGTAGTCGATGATCCGCCCGTTCTTGACTTTACGATAGGGGGTCTCGATGAATCCGAAGTCGTTCACCCGGGCGTAGCAGCTCAACGACGAGATCAAGCCGATGTTGGGACCTTCCGGCGTTTCAACCGGGCAGATCCTGCCGTAATGGGAAGTCTGGATGTCCCGGACTTCGAAACCCGCCCGCTCCCGGCTCAGGCCGCCGGGACCGAGAGCGCTCAACCTTCGTTTGTGAGTAATCTCGGCCAGGCTGTTGATCTGGTCCATGAATTGTGACAGCTGGGAGCTTCCGAAGAATTCTTTGAGGGCGGCGATGACCGGTTTGGCATTGATCAGGTCCTGGGGCATGGCCGAAGCCAGGTCCGCCGTGATCGTCATTTTCTCTTTGATCGTCCGTTCCATCCGGGTCAGGCCGATCCGGAAGCCGTTCTCCACCAGTTCGCCGACAGACCTGACCCTCCGGTTGCCCAGGTGGTCGATGTTGTCGGTCATGCCCTCGCCGCGGCGCAGTTTGAGAAGGTACTTGATCACCTCGACATAATCCATCGGGGTCAGGGTCTTCTCATCCATGGAAGTCTCGAGCCCCAGTTTGATGTTGAGTTTCAGCCGGCCGATGCGGGAAAAGTTGTACTTTTGGGAGTTGAAAAAGAGGTTGTGGAAGAGGACGTGGGCGCTTTCCATGGTGTGAGGCTCTCCCGGCCGGAGCTTGCGGTAGATCTCGGCCAGCGCTTGGTTGGTGTCTTTGCGCAGATCCTTCTTGAGAGTCGTGCTGATAATCGTCCCGGTCTTGTCCGCTTCGGGAAAGAAAACCTCAAAGGGCTCCTCCCGGCCGCACAGCAGATCGATCTGGACTTCATTGAGCTCTTCGTTGGCCCGGACCTTTCCCTTGACCGAAACCAGGGAATAGGCACCCTGGAGCTCTTTCTTGACCAGGGCGATCTTGGTGACTCCGCGCTCCTTGATCTTTTCGTAAACCTCTTGGGTGAGCTTCTTCTTGGCGCCGAGAAGAACATTCTTCGACTTGGGGTCGACGACATCTTCCTCCGCCGTCCTGCCCACCAAACCCTCCGCGAGCTCCCAGTAGAGTTTGCCGTTTTCCGGCTGCACCTTATAGACCCGGTAAAAGATGCGAAGGATATCCTCGTCCGACCCAAAACCCAGAGCTCTCAAGAAGACTGTAGCCAGAAATTTCTTTTTCCGGTCCAGCCGGACATAGAGATTGTTCTTGGCGTCGAACTCGAATTCCACCCAGGCTCCCCGGTAGGGGATGATCTTGGCGATAAAAAAGCCTTTCGTCTCTCCGGGCCTGAAGAAGACTCCGGGGGACCTCTGCAGCTGGCTGACGACGACGCGTTCGATTCCGTTGAAAATGAACGTCCCCCTGTCCGTCATCAGGGGGATATCACCAAAATAGACTTCCTGCTGCTTGATGTGCTTGAGCCTTTTGGCCTTGGTGGTTGCGTCTTTTTCCCAGGAGACGAGCTGGACCTTGAGCCGGAGGGGGACGGCGTAGGTATAGCCCTTCTGGAGACACTCCAGGGCGCTGTATTTCATCTTGAGCCCGACTCTGTCTCCGCAGTGCTCGCAGATGGGAAGCTCAATCTTCCTGATCGCGCTGCAATAGGGACAAATCTCCTTCTCGGTCAACTCCACGTCGGACGGCAGGAGAGTCCCGCAGCCGCTACAACGAGCCCGCGAATTCTCAACTCCCTTGAGACGCCCGCACTTGCACTCCCAGTTCCCGATCGAATAACTGATGAAATCCAGCTGTGTCGTTTCCTTGAAATCGGAGATCGGAAAGATGTCCTTGAAGGCTGCCTGAAGCCCGATGTCTTTGCGTTCCTCAGGCAAGAGCTCCATCTGGAGATACTCCAGATAGGACTGTTTCTGAATGGCGAGCAGGTCCGGCATCGGAAAGATGCTCTTGATTTTCGAAAAATCGACCCGCCCACGATAAACATTTTTTGATTCTTTTTGCATGTTAACTCTCAAAAAAAGAGTTTTTAGTCATTTGTCAAGAAAATCACGAAAAATCCGCTTCGCGGCTTACTGCAGCTCGACACCTGCTCCGACTTCTTCAAATTTGGCCTTGATCGCAGCTGCCTCTTCCTTGCTGACGCCCTCTTTGACCGGTTTGGGCGCGCCGTCAACCAGGTCCTTCGCTTCTTTCAATCCGAGGCTGGTGACTTCCCGGACGATCTTGATGACATTGATTTTCTTGTCACCGACCGTCTTCAGGATCACGTTGAACTGTGTCTTTTCCTCAGCCTTAGCCTCGGGCTGAGCCTGGGCCGCGGCTCCAGCCATCGCCATGGGCATCGCCGCTGCCGCGCTGATCCCGTACCTCTGTTCAAACTCCTTGATGTAGTCCGAGAGTTCCAGCACCGTCAGATTATCCAAGTGGGCAAAGAACTGATCCTTTGTCAATTTGGCTTCCTCTTTTGTTTGTGCTTTGGTCATTTTTACCTCCAACTCTATTCTTTATTTTTTAACTGACCCAACAGACTTCCGAAATTATTTAGCGGGGCTCCGAGAGTCCTCAATAATTTCATCAATGGGTAGGCCATAAGATAGCCGAATTTTGCCACGAGATCGTCCCGAGAGGTGAGCTTGGCGATCTCGTCGAACCTCTCACCGGCCAGAAACCTTCCTTCCACCATTCCGCCCTTGACCGCCAGGACTTTGTTCTGGGCCGAGAAATCCTTGAGCAGCCGCGCCAGGCCGATGGGATTTTCCGACGCAAAGACGACGGCCGTGGGCCGCTCAAAATAGGGTTTCAGGCTGTCCGGAGCCTGGTCCCCGAGCGCCCTCAAGGCCAGGCGGTTCTTGACGACCTTCAGGCGAAAAGAGTGCTTGCGCAGGGTCTTTCTCAGCTCGACCGACTGCCAGACGGGCATCTGTTTAAAGTCCACCAAGTAGAAGGTCTTGTGGTCGCGAAAGGCTTCCACGAGCTCGTTGATGATCTGCTCCTTTTTTCCCTTTTCCACGTTCTCTTCTCCTATTTTTCCAGAAACGCATCCGACAGCTTAAAGGAGGGACCCATGGTCGAAGAAACATACATGCCGCGAATGTATTTTCCCTTGGCCGCCGGCGGCTTGGCATGGACGATGGCCAGAATAAAAGATTTGATGTTCTCCGCCAGTTTTTCTTCGCTGAAGGAAACCTTGCCGACCGGAGAATGGATGATGCTGGTTTTGTCCAGCCGGAATTCCACTTTCCCCGCCTTGGTCTCTTCCACGGCCTTTTTTATATCGAATGAGACGGTCCCCGATTTGGGATTGGGCATCAGTCCCTTGGTTCCCAGAATGCGGCCGAGTTTGCCGACACTCCTCATGATATCGGGGGTGGCAATGACCACATCGAAATCGATCCATCCCCCAGCGATTTTTTCGATCAGCTCGTCCCCGCCGGCGTAATCAGCCCCCGCTTCCTCAGCTTCTTTGATTTTCTCCCCGGTCGCGAGGACACAGATCTTCTTGGTCTTGCCGGTTCCGTAGGGAAGGACGACCGTCCCCCTCACCATCTGGTCGGAATGCTTGGGGTTGACCCCCAGACGAATGGACATATCGACCGATTCATCGAATTTGGCGTAGGCCCCTTTCTTGAGGAGCCCGACCGCTTCCTCGATCGTATAATCGGGTTTTGCCTGGTCCTTCAACTCCCTCGCCTTTAAGTAGCTCTTGCCGCGTTTACTCACTGATGATCTCCAGTCCCATGTTCCTGGCCGTGCCCTCGATGATCTTGGCGGCCGCTTCCAGGTCGTAAGCGTTGAGATCCGCTAGCTTCAGGCGGGCTATCTCCTCGATCTGCATCTTCGTGACTTTGCCGACCTTTTCTTTGTTCGGAGCGCCCGAACCCTTGGCGATCCCGGCCGCCTTCTTCAGAAGAAAGGAGGCCGGCGGCGTCTTCAGGACAAAACTGAAGCTCTTGTCCTTGAACACCGAGATGATGACGGGCACAACCAGGCCCTCTTCCATCTTGTTCGTTTTCTCATTGAACTGGCGGACAAAGTCCATGATGTTGACGCTGTGGGGGCCGAGGGACGTGCCCACCGGAGGGGCGGGGCTCGCCTGGCCGGCGACGAGTTCGATCTTGATCTTGGCGACAACCTCTTTGGACATCGTTTCCTCCTATATTTTTTCCACCTGCAGAAACTCGAGCTCGACCGGCGTCGACCGGCCGAAGATCGTCACCAGCACCTTGAGGGTGTTTTTTTCGTGGTTGACCTCTTCCACAATTCCGTTGAAATTGAAGAACGGACCGTCGATGATCCGCACCGCTTCCCCCTTCTCAAAGGAATGCTTGGGCTTCGGTTTCTCGGACGTCGTTTCCATGTGCTCGACGATCTGGCCGACTTCTTCTCTGTTGAGCGGAGAGGGCTTTTTCCCGGAACCGACGAATCCGGTGACCTTGGGGGTGTCCCGGATGATGTGCCAGTTTTCGTCCGTCATCTCCATTTCCACCAGGATGTAGCCCGGGTAGGACCTCTTGGTGGAGACCACCTTTCTCCCCCCCGGATCTCGATGACGTCCTCGGTGGGAATGATGATCTGCCCGATCTGGTCTTCGATACTCAGCTCCAGGGCCCTCTGGCGGATAGACTCGGCCACGAATTTTTCAAAACCTGAATATGTGTGAACGACATACCAATTCTTTGCCATCTTCTTAGTCCAATTTATCCAAGTAACGATTTGATCTCCGTGATCACCCAGGAGAAAATAATGTCCATGAAGAAGAGATAAAAACCGAAGAAAATGGTGGCCACGATCACGACGATCGTTGTGCTGTAAACCTCCACCCGCGCCGGCCAGGTCACTTTTTTGAGCTCGGCCCTCACTTCCCTGAGAAAGTTCCCAAAGCGCTTGTACCATCTGATCTTATCGTTCATGGTCTCTTACCTTCGCCACACCGATACACGATGTCGCTCGTTTCCTCCCGATCTCTCTTTCTAGGCTGTGGCAGGTGAGGCAGGACTCGAACCCGCAACCTGCGGTTTTGGAGACCGCTGCTCTAGCCAGTTGAGCTACTCACCTTCCTCTGTTTCATATTTGGTCTCTGGTCTTAGGTTATTAAGAACCGCTTGTCTCCAGTGCCCAATGACTCTTGACCAGTGACTCTTCTTTATTTGACTTCCTTATGAAGCGTGTGTTTCCGACAGAAAGGACAGAACTTCTTGAGCTCCATTTTTTCCGTCTGCTTCTTCTTGTTCCTGGTGTTGGAATAGTTCCGGTTTTTGCATTCTGAACAAAACAAAGTCACTATCTCTCTCATCCCAGTCTCTCACTTCTCTCTGGCGACTCGTCATCAGTCACTGGTCACTCATTTTTCTTTGCTATTGACCAGTTTCCAGTGACCAATGGCTAGTGACCAATTCTTTTTTACTCCAAAATTTCGGTGACCGTGCCGGCTCCCACGGTCCGGCCGCCTTCCCGGATAGCAAACCGCAATCCCTTCTCCATGGCAACGTCCGTGATCAGCTCGATCTCGACGTTGGCACTGTCACCGGGCATGACCATCTCAATCCCCGGGACAGCTTGACCGACCCCGTCACATCGGTCGTCCGGAAATAAAACTGGGGCCTGTACCCCGTAAAAAACGGTGTGTGCCTTCCGCCCTCTTCCTTCTTCAGGGCATAGATCTCCGCTTTGAAGCGGTGATGGGGCGTGATCGAACCGGGCTTGGCCAGCACCATCCCACGCTCGACCTCTGTCTTTTCTGTGCCTCTCAGCAGCACTCCCACGTTGTCTCCGGCCAACCCTTCATCCAGGATTTTCCGGAACATTTCGACCCCGGTGACAACCCGCTTCCGCGTCTCTCCGAAGCCGACGATCTCGACCTCTTCCCCCACCAGGATCTTCCCTCGTTCCACCCGTCCGGTCACCACCGTTCCGCGGCCCGAGATCATGAAAATGTCCTCGATCGGCATCAGGAACGGCTGGTCGACCAGCCGCACCGGCTGGGGGATGAAATCATCAACCGCGTTCATCAGCTCGATGACCTTTTTGTTCCATTCATTTTTTGGGTCGCCGTCCGATTCCATCGACTTCAGGGCGCTTCCGCGGATGACCGGCGTTTTGTCCCCTGGGAACTCATACTTCGACAGGAGCTCCCTGATTTCCAACTCCACCAGATCCAGGATCTCCGGGTCATCCACCAGGTCGATCTTGTTCAGGAAAACCACGATCGCCGGAACGTTCACCTGCCGCGCCAGGAGGATGTGTTCGCGCGTCTGGGGCATCGGACCATCGTCGGCGGCCACGACCAGGATCGCCCCGTCCATCTGGGCGGCTCCGGTGATCATGTTCTTGATGTAGTCCGCATGGCCCGGGCAATCGATATGGGCATAGTGGCGCTTGGCCGTTTCGTATTCAATGTGAGCGATGTTGATGGTCAACCCACGCTCCCTCTCCTCAGGCGCGTTATCGATCTCTCCATAGGCCTTGAACTGAATCGCCGGGTTCGTTCGTGATAGCACTCGGGTGATCGCCGAGGTCAGGGTCGTCTTTCCATGGTCCACGTGCCCTATCGTCCCGATGTTGATGTGCGGCTTCGTCCGCGCGAACTTTGCCTTCGCCATCAATCACCTCCTGAACTCATGGCTATCGAATGTTCTCATGGAGCCCAAGACCAGAATTGAACTGGTGACCCCATCCTTACCAAGGATGTGCTCTACCAACTGAGCTACTTGGGCTTTTCCGTAAAATCATCTAAGAGCGGGAAACGGATTCGAACCCGCGACCACCAGCTTGGAAGGCTGACGCTCTACCAACTGAGCTATTCCCGCCCAAAATGGGCAGGGAAGGATTCGAACCTCCGAAGCGTTTCCGCAGCGGGTTTACAGCCCGCCCCATTTGGCCACTTTGGTACCTGCCCATTGACCTCGTCGCCTTAGCTAAGCCAGCGAGAGGATTCGAACCCCGACCCGCTGATTACAAATCAGCCGCTCTACCTGCTGAGCTACGCTGGCACGATTCTTGATCGAAAAGCCTCTCCCGAAAATTATCAAAGTCTCTGGAATATAGAAAAAAAGACAGAAAATTCAAAAAATCCTTATACTTTCTCCTCGAATTTATCCTAGAGTTAGTAGAAAAGGAAAGTAAAATCCTACTCGTGAAATCTTATCTCAAACTCAACTTTATGTCAAGAGAATTTACGAAAATTTTAAAGACTTCTAATTGGCCCGTTTAGTATACAGCAAAGATGAGTGTTTTTCAAGTCGCT
>CAVYOD010000033.1:0-97207 GCA_963770045.1 Candidatus Aminicenantota bacterium
CTTGACATCGATTATTAGCCGGACATACCATACAACCATGCCAAATCCCCTAATGACGATCAGACGGATCGTTGTGATTCCGGCGATAGCGGTCGGCATATTATGCATTCTGGTCGCCGGCGCGGTCCGCCAACCCAAAGAAGAGCGATGCCGTCGCGTTCAGCTGACGGGAACGATCAAGGTCACCCCGAAGCCCAAGCCGGGCTTCAGAGGTACGGCGCTGGGGTCTGAGGGAAAATTCAAAATGGATCTCATATTTGCTGAAAAGGGAGGAGAGGTTCTTTACCAGAAGAACACACTTGAGCTGGTTCAGGTCACGAGCTACTCTTTCGGCGGCGCCCGGCCATGCAAGAATACTCTTCACGACGACGCCAAGGCGACGCGGGCTTTCACAATCTGGGCCAAACTCCTGCCCGACGAGGTCGTCATTTCCGACGCGAACGATAAAGTCAAATCCGTCCAGGACCAATTCGATATGCTCCTGAAGACCATGCCCACGTTCGCTCCGATCACATACACGGCTCAATGCGAGGGCGGCCGACCCGGTGACGTCTCGGATTTTGGGATGTCCTATGTCCAGTTGCTGCAGGTCTTTCACGCGACCCAATACAGTGGCAACGTCCTGTTGAACAAATTTGGGGACAAGAAAAGCCTTCCCAACGTTGATCTCTTCGGGGCGATGACGGCCGACTTGGAGTGGGAAGTCCTTGAAACGCTCGTCCCTTGCAAAAATTTCCAGTACAAATAGAGTTCGGACGAAAATCAGAATCAGCCCCTCGACGCCCAACCCGTGGTGCCCCAATTATTGAAGCTACTCAGCAAGCGCCAGAATGAGCTTTTTTGCCCGAAGGTCGATTGTCACAATGAAGTTAGATAGGAAGTCGCTGCCGAGAGCAAGCGCGACCGGCCGATCAAAGCCGGTCCCACGATGGACCGGCGATTCCCGCAGGTTGTCCAGGACAAAGGCGTAACCGCCGATCTCCACGGGAACCATTCGGCGAAAGACTTTGAATTGACCAGGCCTCTCGGAGCGCGTCAGGCCCCCGGAGAAACCTGGATCTATGAATGAAACACTGTACCCCGTATCAAAATAGATGATAGCGTCACGCCGGTTTACTCTGGCCCGAGCGTAGAGGATGTGTCCCTGCTGCCGGGGAGGATCGATGAGATCGACGACAAGATAACGCTCGGGATCGAGTTTCTCGGGCAGCGACGAAACAGAGGCGGCGACTCTCCCTGACCGGTAATCCATTGTCAGACGTCGATCTAAGAAGAAGTCAAGCCCGACGGCTCCAGGAAAGGGCACCGATGAGAACATCCGCCAGTCCGATAGACTACCCGCTACGTCTTTGAAGCTTGCCCCGAGGACGGAAACTTTATCGACACGGATAGTCGTTGATTCTCCGCGGTGGCTGCCATCTGGATTGAGTTCTTCCTCGCGGCTCTCGACTCGGTAGGGAATCAGGGGGGCCTGATTCGTAACCAAAAACCCCCGCGCCAGTCCTGAGTCGAGCATGAGGGGCACCTGGACTCCAGAAACCTCCACTTTTACAAAGGGACAGCCAAGCGAAGAGGGGAAAATCAACTGGTATAGCTCAGCATTTTGATAGCCCAGGTCATGGAACCACTGCAAGCCGGAGGTTCCCTTGAGCGTCGTCGAAACGACTGTGGCTTTGATCAATCCAGTCGTCGCGCGGGAGGCACTGCCGAGCATCCCGGCCCCATAAACCACAAGAATCAAGAGTGAGACTCTGCGGTTTAATGATAAGAACACGGCAACTCGAAAGATTAATCCTTCACTCCGGCCAAATCGAAGATGAAGGCGTATTCGTAGGCCGTTTCCCTTAACCTTCGGAAGCGCCCTGATGCGCCGCCGTGCCCGGCCTCCATGTTGGTCTTCAGGATAAGCAAGTTCTTGTCGGTCTTCGTCGCCCGCAGCTTGGCCACCCATTTGGCGGGCTCGAAGTACTGGACCTGGGAATCATGCAGTCCCGTCGTCACGAGGAGAGCCGGGTACTGCTTCGGCCGCACGTTATCATAGGGCGAGTAGTTCATCATATATTCGTAATAGACCGGGTCGTTGGGGTTTCCCCACTCGTCATATTCGCTTGTCGTCAGAGGGATGGAGGGGTCGAGCATCGTGGTGATCACATCGACAAACGGGACGGCGGCGATGACACCCTTGAATAAGTCCGGCCTCAAATTGACTACTGCGCCCATGAGAAGTCCTCCCGCGCTTCCTCCCATGCCGAAGATTCTGTCCAGAGCTGTGTAGTGATGCCGCAGGAGATATTCGCCGCAAGAGATGAAGTCGGTAAAGGTGTTCATTTTTTTGAGGAGCTTGCCGTCCTCATACCAGTACCTCCCCATCTCCTGGCCGCCCCGGATGTGAGCGATGGCATAGATGAAGCCGCGGTCAAGAAGCGAGAGGACGGAGCTGTCGAAACCCGGGTCCATTGAGGCGCCGTAGGATCCGTAACCGTAAAGGAGGAGTGGGCATTCACCCTTGTCCCGCGTTCCCTTGCGGTAGACCATCGAAATGGGAATGAGCGTCCCATCGTACGCAGGCGCATAAAGGCGCTGGGTCTCGTAGTTTTCCGGGCGGAACCCTCCCAGGACTTCCTGCTGCTTGAGCACTTTCTGTTCGCGGCTCTTCATGTTGAATTCATAGACGGTTGCGGGCGTCGTCATGGACGTATAGACATAGCGGAGGAGTTCCGTGTCCGGTTCGGGTGTCGGCGTGGGCCTGGCCATATAGGCCTTGTCGGGGTATTCCAGGTAGTAGCCGTCCTTTTCCCCCCAGGGAATGACCCTGATCTGGGTGAGGCCGCTCTTCCTCTCGGCCAGGACGAGGTAGTTTTTAAAGAGGTCGAAGCCCGAAAGCAGAACGTCTTCGCGGTGCGGGATGAGCTCGCGCCAACTCGTCACGTCCGTCTTTCCGGGCGTAGCTTCCATCAGCTTAAAATTCCGGGCCTTGTCGTTGGTCAGGACGAAGAACCGGTCGCCGAGATCGTCAACCTGGTATCTGAGGCCGCGAGTGCGCGGCTGGAAGACCGTGAATTCGCCCTGCGGCTGGCCGGCGTCCAGGTAACGGCACTCGGAGGTCAGAGTGCTGTTCGAGATGATAAAGATGTATTTTTTGGACCGGCTTTGCCTCACGTAGACACTGAACGTGTCGTCGCTTTCATGGAAGATCTGCGTGTCGTTTTTCGCCGGCGTCCCCAGGGCATGCCTGAAGATCTTGTAGAACCGGAGGGATTCATCGATGGCCGGATAAAAGACGGTCTTGTTGTCGCCGGCCCAAACCATCGGACCGCCGGCCATCGTTATTTCCTCGGGGTAGAGCTTTCCCGTCTTGAGGTTCTTGAAATAGATCTTGTACTGTCGCCGAGAGACCATGTCCACACTGTAGGCTAGGAGAGTATTATCAGGGCTGATGTCGAAACCGCCGATATTGAAAAAAGAGTGTCCTACGGCCATCTTGTTTCCGTCGAGAAGGACCTCCTCCTTGCCCTGCAGGGTTTTCGCCTTGCGGCAATACACAGGATAGTCCTTTCCTGATTCAAAGCGCGTATAGTACCAATATCCATTCTCGAAGTAGGGGACGGACATGTCGGTCTGCTTGATCCGGCCGAACATCTCGTTGTAGAGCTTCTCCTGGAGCGCTTCGGTCGGCTTCATCATGGCCTCGGCGTAGACATTTTCGGCCTTGAGATAGTCGATGACCTTCGGGTTAGTGCGCTCGTTGAGCCAATAATAGTCATCGATCCGGGTCTGACCGTGGATGGTCAGTTCCTTCTTGATCTTCTCGGCTGCGGGCGGCTGGACGGTTTCCTGGGCAAACCCACCAAAGGTCGTGGCCGCCAGCAGACCGAGAGCGAGAAAGAGGGCGATGGTGCCCCTTAATCTCAGAACATTTGGTTTTTTCACTCGTCACTCCTTTCGCGGATGGGCTTCAGAGTTAAAATACTAAATCATGCCCTCCCCGCCTGTCAATCCATTTCAAGGGACAAGGAGGAATAATGACCGAAACCTCTCGGCAACAGAGCCGAATCGTGATAAGATTCTCTGTGAATCCTCGAAATTCTTTTTCGCGATGAGGAGGCACCATGCCAAGCACAGCCCAACCGCTTTTGATCGCCAAGGGGACTACGGATTGCTATCTTCTGCCCAGGATGTCCAACCGCCACGGTCTCGTGGCCGGGGCGACCGGGACGGGCAAAACGGTGACGCTTCAGGTCATGGCCGAAAACTTCAGCCGGATCGGCGTGCCCGTCTTCGCGGCCGACATCAAGGGCGACCTGTCGGGCGTCAGCCAGGCCGGGACGGCCGGTCCCAAAATCGCTGAGCGAATCAAACAGCTCGGCCTGAAAGACTTTGCCTTTTCCGGTAATCCCGTGACCTTCTGGGACATCTACGGAGAGCAGGGTCATCCCGTCCGGACCACGGTCTCCGACATGGGCCCTCTTCTGCTGAGCCGCATGTTCAACCTCAACGATATCCAGAGCGGCGTGCTGTCTCTGGTCTTCAAGATCGCCGACGATAACGGATTGCTCCTCCTCGACACGAAGGATCTCCGGGCCATGCTCCAGTTCGTGGGCGACAACCAGGATCAGTTCACCACGGGCTACGGCAGGATCTCCACGGCCAGCATAGGCGCCATCCAGAGGGCCCTTGTCGACTTGGAAAGCCAGGGCGGTGACAAGTTTTTCGGGGAGCCGGCCTTCAACCTCGACGATTTCCTCCAGACCGACTCCAAGGGACGCGGTCAGATCAACATCCTCGCCGCCGACAAGCTCATGCTCTCGCCCAAGATCTACGCCACGTTCCTTCTTTGGCTGATGGCCGAGCTCTACGAGAGGATGCCCGAGGTCGGCGACTTGGAAAAGCCTAAGCTCGTCTTCTTCTTTGACGAGGCCCATCTTCTCTTCACCGATGCTCCCCAAGTTCTGCTGGACAAGGTCGAGCAGATCATCCGGCTTGTCAGGTCCAAGGGCATAGGCATCTTCTTCGTGACTCAAAACCCCCTGGATGTCCCTGACGTGGTCTTGGGTCAATTGGGCAACCGCGTTCAGCATGCCTTGCGCGCCTTCACGCCCCGCGACCAGAAGGCGGTCAAATCCGCGGCTGAGACAATGCGCAGCAACCCCAAACTCAACGTGGAAAAAGTGATCGGCGAGCTGGCCGTGGGCGAAGCCCTGGTTTCTTTCCTGGACGAAAAAGGCCAGCCGGGCATCGTCGAGCGGGCTTTAGTCCTCCCGCCGCAGAGCCAGATCGGGCCCGTGACTTCCGACATCCGGCGGCAGGTCATCTCCCAATCGGTTCTTTATGGGCATTACGAGAGAATCGTCGACCGGGAATCCGCATTTGAATTGCTGAGGGCCCGGGCCCAAAAAATCGTTCCGCCCGAGACAATGACCAGAGAACCCGCGCCGGAACGCCGACCCGCAGGGCGGCCGCGTGACACCCTCCTGGAGGCCATGGCCAAGAGCACCGCGCGTTCCATCGGCAGCAGCCTGGGCCGCCAGGTCATGCGGGGGATCCTCGGTTCGATCTTCGGGGGCAGCCGCCGCTGAGTTTCGGCCGGCCAGAAGAACGCCACTACGATGATTTCTTCACGTGCCTGAAAAGCGCCGCTAAGAAGGCCAGGCTCACCAGGGCCAAGACCCCAAAAATTATCGGCAGTCCCAGATCAGCACTTAAGCCCCGCAGCTTCATCGCCAGCATCATCCCGGCGAGGGCGAGGGACATCAACACGACAAACCCCAAGGCAATAGGCGCCAGGGCGTAGCCAATCGAACGCCTGCGCCAGAGGGCGGCGGCGGCGATCAACAGGGCCGGCAGAACCACAGATAAGTCCAGCACGTGGACGGCATTCGTGATCAATCCGCTTTCGACGATGCTTTTCGGCACCGTGCCGTTTATCAGGGCGGGAATGTCTTCGCTGAGCCAGAGAACATAGAACGCTACCGATATCAAGACCAGGAAGCCGGATACAGCTTTGGCCGGTATCTTCTCATCGTACCAATCCGCCGCGCGCGTGCCGCAAACGCGAAAGTAATAAATAAGGGCATAGACGGAAAAGCCAAGGATAGCGCAATAGACCAGGAACAAAGGCCCGAAATGCATGCCGAAGGTGTAAATGACATAGGAATAAACGCAATAGAAGACGACGCCCCCCCACACCTGGAAAGATAGGCGGGACCCTCGGGCCGCGAGCAAAGCGGAAATTAGAAGCGCCGGGAGCACCACGATGAGGTTCACGGCATCCTGGCCAACTCCCTGGGCGGCGTAGTAGGCCGTTTCACGGGCGTAGGTCCCGGCCCAGAATATGCCCAGGCCGCTGGCGAGCGCGACGAGAGCCGCCGTCGGAAAGGTAAAGGCGAGAACGAAGCGAGGTTTTGCTGATTCGCCCATCGTTGGCCTCCAATTCTTTGTTGAGTGCCAGAATGACAATTTATATATTCTTAGACTGAGCGGGATTTTATACTCGAGCGGCTCCGTTCGCGGCCAAGTCTCAGTCCGTAGTAGAGATGGCTGCACTCCTTGCCGTCGAAATCCGCCACGTTAGGCATATGTCCCCACTTTTGGAAGCCGAACTTCTCCAGAAGACGCACGCTTGGCACATTTATGTCCAACAGGATCGCGATGAGCGTTTTGATCCCGAGACGAGGGCACTCGCGAATCGCATGCTCGACCAGCTTGGAGGCGACGCCCATCCGGCGATAATCCTCATGAACGTAGTAGCTGATTTCAGCGGTGTGCCGGAGTGCCCTGCGGCCCGGCCGGTATTCGCTGATGCTGCACCAGCCGACTACGACTTTTCCGGATTGGGCCACGAAGACAGGATGGCTCGCGGGATCGTGTTCGGCCAGCCATTTGGCCCTGGATTCAAGCGAGACGGGGCTCAAGTCTGCGGTGGCGGATTTGAGCTTCACGGCCTGGTTGTAAATCTCCACAATGGCGGCGAGATCCCTCGCCTAGCGGTTCGGATGATCACTCTCATAAGTCGGCGTCCGTGTCAGCAGTGCTTGCCGAGAATCCTATCTTCTGCTAAAGGCCGGAGTCAAGGGCCTGAAATAAGAGCGAAGGGCTTGCGGCTTCGCCCTAGAAACGCATAACATATTCTAGCCTGCTGCAAATAAAGAGGCTAGTGGAAATGAAGGACGATCAAAACATCGATGCCAACAAAGCCGTCGAAATCGTTAAACGGTACCGGAGGATTGAAGAGATCCTTCCTGCGCATTGGACAGAGGAATGGGTCGTCGCCAATGGCATTCGCCAACACTATTATCGAACGGGAGGAAACAGGCCGCCGCTGGTTTTGCTGCATGGTTTTTCGGAAGGTGCATTGTCCTGGATCCGCGCAGCGCGAGTCCTCGAGCCGGATTATGACGTCATCATGATCGATGCCAGGGGCCATGGTCAGTCCGATGGCATCGAGAAAGGCTTCTCGCAGGAGTTGCTCACCGAGGATGCGGCGGGCATGATTCAGGCGCTGAAGATCGAGAAATCGCGCCTGCTCGGGTTTTCTATGGGCGGCATAACTGGTATTCACGTGGCAGATAGATTCCGCGATCTCGTACGTGCTCTCATCGTCGGAGGAGCTGCCGACAAGAGTGATGTGCGTACGGATTTCACTCAATCCGAGGGCTATAAAAAGTGGCTGAGCGTATACGTCTCGTGGCTGGAGGAGTTGAAGACACAATCGCACGAAGAACGCATGGTCTCCGCCCTCTCCCATCTTGCTCCCGGTGCCGCGATTCCCCCGGAAGTAGAGTATGTGCCTTGGGTTGAGGATCTTGCCCGTCTGGATCTTTCCTTGATGAGATTCAGCGCGACGCTCTGGGCGAATTTGGGCGCGATGGTCGAAGAGGCTGACCGGGCGCTGCGAAGGGTGACCTGCCCGGTTCTGCTCATGAAGAGTTCGTTTTTCCCCCAGCCGGGCGGACCACGCTCCGTTCAAGAGGAGACATCCGACCAACCCAACGTGAGGATTGTTCGTTTTGTGAATTCGGGTCATCTTATTCATCGGGAACGGTTCGATGAATTTATCACTCTCGTGAAGGACTTTTTCAAAGAGCACTGACGCTATAACCCAGGAAGGAAGATCGAAACGAAATTTGAGGTATTTTAAGCCTTGGAGGAAAGCCATGAGATGCCGAGCCTTGAGCGCGTTTGTATTTATTTTGATTCTGACCGGTCTCACCGGATGCAAGAAGCCGCCGAATTCCGTGTCTGGTGGAGCGGCCTACCTGGTTCCGGTCCAACCACCCAAGAGCCATTATCTCATTGATGCCCGGGTTGACGCCGCTCGTGCCTTGATCGAGGGCCAGGAGAAAATAACCCTGAAAAATAATTCTTCTCTGCCATTAAATGTTGTGGCCTTGGATTGGCAGATGAACGGGTCGTCTTCGATGGACGTAACTGCGCAGGGGCAGAAACTCTCACCTAAGGCGGGGCCATCTGCCTCCAACCCAGGTTCGCCTGTTTTTTTCAACCTGCCCCGGGCTGTTGTTCCCGGGGAGGAACTCAAACTAGACATCAGCTTCAGGCAAAAATTCGGAGATCCCAAGGAGGAATCCGGAGGGACGACGAGCTGGTACCCGCGCTTGTGGTGGGACGGCCTTCCTGTCCATGAAGCATTTTCGGTCAAGCTCGAGGTTCCGGAGGGCTACGCGCTGGCGGCCAGCGGACGCCTCGATCCCAAGACCGGCCGATACGAGGCCGAAAGTGCGCGTACATTCGGGATTTATCTCGGGAAGGGCATGAAAACCGAAAGCCGCGAGGTCGATGGCGTGCTTATTACCTCCCTCTTCACCGAGAAAGGCGCCAAAGCCGCAAGCATTTGCCTGGAGACGGCCGCCGACGCCATAAAATACTATAAAGAGTGGCTCGGGTTTTACCCTTTTCCGTTCCTGACGATCATCCCTGGAGGGCCGGGCGCTGGGGCGGTTATCCTTTCGCCACCGGCATCGTCGCCATCCACGGCCTTGAAACCTACAAAGAAGGAGAATCGCCGCGGCATTGGCAGCACATCACCTCGCATGAAATCGGCCATGAATACTGGGGAGAGTGGGTTATGGACGCCGACAATCCCCCTTGGCTCTGGATTTGCATGGGGATCTTCGCGGATACGCGCTATATGACCGCCCGCAAGTACGATCCGAACAGACTCACCGAGTGGACGGGCAACTATGTTAGCGGGATTCCCATGTATTATGACATGACTCTGGATATCACGCCGGCCATTGAGGAAAAGATCAAATACGACCGCAACAACACGGTCATTCACAGCAAGGGGCCGGCCATGATTTTCGCTCTGGACTCTGTTTTAGGCCGGGAGACGTTCGACCGGATTTATAAGAAGGCTCTCCTCGTTTTCGGAGGCAAGCGTTTGGGGTGGCGCGATTTTGAGAAGTTCTGCGAAGCCGAGACCGGACAGAACCTTCAGTGGTTCTTTGACGCCTGGGTGCGCTCGAACGATTATCTCTGTTATGCCATCGAATCTCAGGATAGCCGGCCGGAGGGCGAGGGATTCAAGACCGAAATCCGGTCAAGCGGCTTGGCACAATGAAGATGCCGGTTCCGGTCAAGGCCGATTTTCGAAGACGGAACAGAGCAGACGATTCAATCGGACCGGACTCTGGACATCGACACTCTTGTCTTCCGGAGCAAAGCCAAACTCAAGGATGCCGTCCTCAATCCAGACAAGAGACTGGCGATGGTTGACAGGCCGGTCCCGGCGATTTCAAAAGAAGCTGCCGAACTTCTCTCTCGTGGATGGGATTCTTCGGATAGCCTACAGATCTTCGAAGCGGTCAAGAGCGAAGCCATCTCTGTGGCCAATATCTGGCATCGATTGGGGTGGCAGCTCTATGAAGGCGACCTTCTGAACGAGTCCGCGTTGTGCTTTGAGAAACTCGCCGGCCTCGAAACGGACCCTGATACGAAATTCGCCGCGCAGTGCTGGCTGGGCCTCTTGAACGACCTCCGGGGCGAAAGGTCTAAAGCGCTCGAGCATTATCGACAAGCCTTAACCCTCGGCGAGGCGCGATCCGTGAGCGACGGGAATCTGGGATTTAACTTGGATCACGCCTGGGTCGAGGAGAGGCTTAAAGCACCATTCAGCAGGGAGTCCGTCCTCCACATGTCCTCGAACCCGACACCTAAGGAACTTGCGGAAATCCTCAATGGCTTAAATTACACACACGAAGGGAAGAACCCTTATCTGATCTACGAGAAGGCGAAGAATTTGACCATCGCCGAGAGCGACTTTTGGTTCAAGTTAGGACTTCTCCTCTTCGATAGCGGCTATAACAAAGAGTCCCTGGCGGCGTTCGAAAAGGTTCCGCCGCTGGATTCGTCCAAGCTCGGTCAGTTCGCTGTTTGGACGTGGATGGGTCACATCAACGATCTGCTGGGGAAGCGCGATGAGGCTGTCGCCTGTTATCATAAAGCCCTCGAGTTCGATACGGGTGAATCCATGCGGATGGACCAGTATGGGATGAAGATCGACCGCGCCTGGGTGGAGGCCCGCCTGAAATCGCCGTTCTCGTGGAAGAAAAAATAGAATCCGCCGGAGCTCAAAGTTAGCCGTCGGCCATCGCACCGCTTTTTATTTTTCAAGATGTTTGATAGAATCCCGATCTTATGATTTGGGGAATAGTGCGGAGAAAGGAGACAGCTATGAGAAAAGCCTTCGCGATTTCGGTTATCCTGATCTTTTTTGTCTCGTTCCTCTATTCCATCGAGACTAAGGAGGCTGACCCTCTCCTCATAAAAGTCAAGCCGGCAAAACTCACGCCGATGAAGACAGATGTATTTTCTTGGCTTGATGCCAATGCCGTCGAACTCGGAAAGTTGAACGACCAGATCTGGAGTTTTGCCGAAGTCGCGATGGAAGAGTACCAGTCTTCCGAAGCACTCGCCTCTTATCTCGAAAAGAACGGATTCAAAGTGGAAAGGGGAGCGGCCGGGATGCCGACCGCGTTTGTGGCCGTCTATGGATCCGGCGAGCCGACGATCGGGATCCTGGCCGAATACGACGCCCTGCCGGGTCTTTCTCAGGAAGCGGTCCCACAGAAAAAGCCGGTGCAGGAAGGGAAACCAGGTCACGGCTGCGGTCATAACGTCTTCGGAGTGGCCAGCACAGCCACGGCGGCCGCCCTGAAACAGGTCATGGAAAAGAATCGGCTCAAAGGGACGATCAAGCTCTTCGGCTGCCCGGCTGAAGAGACTGTGGTCGGGAAGGTCTTCATGGCCCGAGATGGCGTTTTCGACGGACTATCCTGCTGCATCCAGTGGCACCCTGACCAGGAGAACGGGGTCTCCCTGGAGTCGAGCAATGCCATGAATCAGATCCAGGTGGAGTTTTTCGGCAAGGCCGCCCATGCGGCCGGAGATCCCTGGGATGGCAGGAGCGCCTTGGACGGGATTGAGCTCACCGATGTCGGCCTTAATTTCCTGCGTGAGCACCTCAAACCCACGGCGCGGATCCACTATGTCATCCTCAACGGCGGCGGAGCGCCGAATGTCGTTCCAGACTACGCCCGGGCCTGGTACTATGTCCGGGACATCAACCGGGAAAGTGTCGATAAGGACTATGAGTGGGTGCTCAAGATTATCGACGGCGCGGCCAAGATGAGCGAGACGACTTACAAAATCAACTTTATCAGCGGGGTGCACGAAACACTAATGAACAGGGCGGCGTCGGAAGCCGTCTACAGCAACCTTTTGCTTGTCGGCCCCCCTTCTTTCAGTCCCGAGGAGCAGGCTTTCGCTAAGGAAATCCAGAAGAATTCAGGCGTTGAAGAAAAAGGATTAAAAGCGGATATCTCCCCGTTTAAACTTCCCGAACGGAGCTGGGGCGGCGGCTCGACGGATGTCGCGGAGGTGAGCTGGCTCACGCCGACGACCGCGCTGGGAGTTGCGACTGCACCAATCGGCACACCCGGTCATAACTGGGCAACCGTGGCGTGCGGCGGGACGTCGATTGCCCATAAGGCGCTTATCATCGCCGCCAAGGTCATGGCTGCCACCGGAATCGATTTTCTGACCCAGCCGGAGACGATCCAGAAGATGCGGGCGGAGTGGACGGCGAGCAAAAAAGGCGCGGAGTATAAGTCTCCTCTTCCCGCCGACCTCAAGCCTCCGGTGAAACCTAAGAAATAAGAAACCCCGAGCTCTGTCCATCCGACGCGGACGAGGTTGCTTGCCCATTGCCCCGTCGGCTCACAGTTCAAAGCAAGCAGTCCCCGGGGAAACTTCGACAGGCGTGAATTTCATAGACGAAGACACCTGTTGTGGGCTCTTATTTCCGGGCCTGCCCCCTTTAAGTTGGGCGAGGCTACATCCTTTTGGATAAGCCGGAAGAGGCTGGTCGGGCTGAGGGCCGGTGACATCTGCATTGCTTTATTAGCTCATTCCTGAGAGAATCAAGACGTTGGGGTTCAGAAGATGTTGACCCAAAATCAGTTCGCCAGGAAAGACGGATGAGCAGGAAGAAATGTTCAAAGGCAAAAAACTAATTTAGACATTACGGGAGGTGACAGTGAAAGAACTCGTCGAGTTGATTACCAAATCATTAGTGGACGATCCGGACAAGGTGAAGGTTACCCAACTGGATGGGCAACAGAGCTCGATCATTGAATTAAGTGTAGCTCCGGAAGATATGGGCAAGGTTATTGGAAAACAGGGAAGAACTGCTCAGGCTATCAGAGTTATTCTCGGTGCGGCTGGAATGAAGCTGAAAAGGAGAGTAAATCTCGAGATAGTAGAAAAAAGATAATTTGGTCAGGATGGGAAAGCGATTATCTGTTGGCGTTGAATGATGTTTGGCGTGAGAGAAAAAGAAACAAGTCAATGACAAGAGAAAAAGAGAGAAGAGACAGAGAAAAAAAAGAAAATTCGAAAAGAAAAAGAGAGAAAAGAGGGAGAGAGAAAAAAACAAGCTAAAAGGGAGAAAACCAGGGGTCTTTTTCTCCAGAGAAATTCTCTTCCAAAAAACAATGAGAGGTTCTATGTCAAGCGGGAGTTTGGAGCGAGCCGGCGATCCTATGAAACTTTATTTTAATGACCTGGGCAATATCTCGCTCCTGACTCGGAAAGAAGAACTAGCTGCCGCAAGGGAAATCGAAAGAGGTGAAAAACTTATTATCAAGTCGCTTTCCGAAATAGCCTTTGTTCCCGAGAAAATTCTGGCGCTGGGAAAGAAAATGAAATCGAATCCAAATGTCATCCGCAAAATGTTTGACTGCGGCAAGGATGATAACTCAGAGACACGGGCAGGGGACAAGATGTCGGACATCGCTGATGAGATTAACAAGATCAGCGTTTTGAGTTGTCAATTGAAGAACCTGCCTACAGGAAAAAAATATTCTTTGACTCGAGGGCGTCTCATCGTCGATATAAGTCGCATCATTGGGGGACTGAATTTAAGCCGCATATTTAGAGAAAAAGTCATTGAGGATCTGGAGGAAAAGCTTAAAGAAATCACCGAACTCGAAAAAACCAGAGAAGTTTTAAAACGTTCACTTTCCCGAATCCCGGTTGAAGAAAATAAGAGTGAACTCCAACAGAAAATTCTTAATACCAATAAACTTCTGAAAACCTTCCAGAAAGAGCTCGGAGTTGATTCCCGAGGATTGAAAAAAACTCTTTTTGCTATCTCTTCAGGAAGACTGATCAGTGGGCAAGCAAAAAAGAAGCTTATTACAGCTAACTTAAGATTAGTGATATCGATTGCCAAGAAATACAGCAATTTTGGAGTGCCGTTCCTTGATTTAATTCAAGAAGGAAATATGGGCTTGATGACAGCCGTAGAAAAATTTGACTACCGGAGAGGGTATAAATTTTCAACCTATGCCCATTGGTGGGTGAGACAAGGAATAACCCGCGCGATTGCTGACCAGTCGAGGACCATAAGAGTCCCCGTGCATATAGACGAAGCCATAAAAAAATTGGCCAGAGTCTCAAGAGATCTTGTTCAAAATCTGGGCAGGGAACCAACTTTTGAAGAGATCGCAGAAAAGATGAATATGCCCGTCGGTAAGGTACAAAAAATCATGAAAATTGCCCAAGTCCCCCTTTCACTCGAGACGCCAATAGGAGAAGGAGAAGAAAGTCATCTGAGTGATTTTATCGAGGATAAGGATATCCTCTCGCCTCCCGATCAAGTCATTTATATTAATTTGAGAGAGAAAATTGAGGAAGCGCTGAAAACTCATACCCAGAGAGAAGCAAACATTTTAAAAATGAGATTTGGCTTAGGAGACGGCCGCGAACATACCCTGGAAGAAGTCGGGCAGAAATACAAGGTTACACGTGAACGAATCAGGCAAATCCAGGAAAAAGCAATAAGAAAGTTAAAGCATTCTCGTCACAGTCGAAAACTAAAGTCCTTTATAAAATAGATGAACTAAGCCTGATTTAAAAAGAGGCAAAACGCGGAATCAATTCAGTTTAAATTTCTCACAATTTTTCGAAAATGGAAACCATAAATGGCGAATGATATGGCTATGCCAAAAAAGTGGGGGCGTTTAACCAATGTCCAGAAAATAAGTTTCCAATAATGAATTCTTTCTTTTCCTTTTATCCCTAAAAGCCAGATTGATTTAAAGAATGCCTTAAAGTAAGAAAATTTTAGATAGCTTTCTTTACCGAGTTGCTTTGGTTTATATTCCTTTAAAAAGGCTATCACCCGTTTATAATAGTGTTTGGGTGAATAGATCGTATTGAGGATTTTCTTATAACCATTAAGTAGCATTTCGGTATTCATCTTGGGGACGAAGTTGAGTGAACAGTCCGTATTATTGCAAGATGCCTCCTTCAATAGTCTATCTTCTTTTTTCAGGCGGTCATAAAGCCTTGTCCCACGAGGGGCATTCAACAATCCAACCATAGCTGTGACAATACCGCTCCTTTGGATAAAACTTATTTGTCTTTCAAAAATTGAAGGTGGATCATTATCGAAACCGACAATAAATCCCCCCTGAACTTCCAGCCCGCTCTCCTGGATGTTTTTTACATTGGATATCAGGTCACGATTTTTATTCAGGCGCTTATTACATTCTGTGAGGCTTGCCTCATTTGGAGATTCAATTCCAATGAAGACCCTTCTAAAGCCTGCGTTGACCATTAATTGCATCAGTTCTTTGTCATCAGAAAGATTTATAGATGCTTCGGTGAAAAAATAAAAAGGGTATTTTTTCTCTTCCATCCACTTGATTAAAGATGGAAGGATTTCCATTTTCAGCTTATTCTGATTGCCGATGAAATTATCATCAACAAAAAATACCCCTCCTCTCCAACCTTGTTTATATAAGATCTCCAGTTCTCCTAAAATCTGGTCTTTGCCCTTCGTTCGTGGCTTATGGCCATTGAGGACGATGATGTCACAGAATTCACAATTATAAGGACAGCCCCTCGAATACTGAATGCTCATTGCCACATAGTGTTTCATATTGAGAAGTTCCCATTGTGGACAAGGAGTTTTTCCTATATCAGGCCACTCTTTAGAGGAATAAAGGTGTTGGCCGCATCCATTTTTCAAATCCTCCAAAAAAGCGGGAAGCGAGTTCTCAGCCTCATCAAGGACAAAATGGTCCACATCTTCAAATTCTTCATATCCTGTCGTAAAAAGGGGACCACCTGCAACAACTTTAATTCCCAATTTATGACATCTTCGAATGACTTCTTTCGCTGACTTTTTTTGGACGACCATAGCGCTGATAAATACATAATCAGCCCACTTGAGTTCATCCTCTGTTAAAATTGAAACATTCATATCGACAAGCCTTCTCTCCCATTCTTTGGGAAGCATCGAGGCCACGGTTAACAAACCGAGTGGCGGGAAAGCGGCTTTTTTTGAGATGAATTTCAGAGCATATTTAAAACTCCAAAAAGTATCAGGATATTTGGGATAAATCAGCAATATTTTCATGGTCGAACTCTTACTATACCTATTAGGATACTCAATTATCTCTTAAATGCCAATGAATTGTACAGGCATCAAACCTCCATCTTTGGTTATTGTTGCCATTTATCGTCCTTAAAAGCAGATCATATATTCCATAAAAAGAAATGCTTTCACGCCTGGAGGCGTTCTTGACATGGCGGTGCGGCCGTGACTATTATTCCTTTGGTATCATCGTTGCCGTCTGTGAAACGGCATTTGCAGGGTAGCGGTTGGAGCTTTCCACGCTCCTACCCAAAGATTCAGCGTCCAGATCAATCGTTTGGCGCGATGATGCACTATCAAGGAGGCCAGGAACATGATAAGTCGAATCTGGCATGGTTGGACTACCGCAGCTAACGCTGATGCCTACGAGTCCCTCTTCAAGAGCGAAATTTTCATTGGCATACAGAACCGCCAGATCGCGGGTTATCGGGGAATTCAACTCTTTCGGCGGAGCCTCGATGAGGAGGTAGAGTTTGTGACCGTCATGTGGTTTGACACCTTAGACTCTGTTCGAGCCTTCGCAGGCGATGACTATGAGGTGGCGGTTGTTCCGCCAAGTGCCCGACTGTTGCTTTCCCGGTTTGATCGCCGCTCCCAGCACTACGAAGTTAGAGCGGATATGAAACCCTGATCTCGCATTTTATAGCCGTTTTTAGGCCTTAAAATGCGGCTTTTGGGGCTCAAAAAAGAGCATTTAGGGCAAAAAAATGACCTAGGAATGTTGCTATCTTATTTATTATAAATTAATTACTGAGGTCCGACCCAAAATTTGGACCCCAATTCAAGTGCTGATTGTTCATTTCATCCGCCATTGTGGTTGGTCTTCCCTCTCACTACAGCGCTTGCGGCCATCTCGAAGTACAGGCCAGAACGTCTCTGCCATATGGGAGCGCGTCCTACTTCCGCGTAGATACCATTACCACCTCGCGGCAATTTCGCCAGAACACCGAGGAATGCTCTTCGCTTATTGGCAGGCCGGATTCCTCCAGCATACCCCGTATGCCGCCGCTGGCAAGGAAGGCCTTGAAGTTGTGCAGGTGGTCGCGCCCGAACGTCCTTTCCACGATGCGAATGCCAACTCCGCCCGTGTTCTTGGGAAGTGGGGCAACCGCGTCAATGATGATGCCCTTGCTGGCCACGCGCAGTGCTTCCTTTAGGACGCGGGCCTGCTGTGACCTGGGCAGCTCGTGCACTACCATCAGCATCGTCGCGTAATCAAAGGATTGGTCCCCGAAGACACCCAAGTCAGTGGCATCGCCATGGACAAACATCACCTCCTGAAAGGGATTGGCTTTCCGAGCGAATTCAAGCATGCGTAGTGACAGGTCAAGGCCGACCACGGGGCAATGTTTCTGGCTCCTGAGGGCGAAGCAGAGCTGGCCGGTGCCACAAGCTATGTCCAGAACTGATAACCCTTCTGTGATGAGGTCTACGGCCACTTGACGAGCCTCGGCCAACTGGGGATCGAAGAGCTTGTGGTAGATGGCTCCCTAATAGTAAAAGCTCTTGTCTGCAGGCATGGCATAACCTCCTTTTTTCACGCCGCCCAACTATTAATATACAGCATGCCTTATTTGATAAAAATTGTTCACGACGAACGTCTTATATGATCTGATTCGGTTTGATATCCCCGCAAAATTGCACTCTGATGTTACAACTATCCATATTATATTTCAAGCCGCTGAACCGTATCCCGACTCACCCTGCGCTTTGCATCATTTAATATTTTGACGAGACGACAAAAAGGCGAAATGTCGAGATAGATGGATAGACGAAATGGACGAGATGACGAGATGACGAGATAGACCAGATGACGCGCCGGACGGTTTTATTTTTTTGTCTTGATTCCGGCGTGATTTTAAGATATTAAAGACGGGATGGAAGTCGCCAGGTCCGCAAATCCTGCCAACCCTCCCGACACTTTGCCCCGAGTCCTGGGCCTTCTTGATATCATCACCATCGTTTCCGGGATGATGATCGGTTCGGGGATTTTCATCGTCTCCGCTCAGGTCGCCGCAGGTCTCCGCTCGCCGCTCCTGATGCTTTCAGCCTGGGTGGTCGGCGGCCTTCTGACCTTTTTCGGCGCGCTCTCTCTGGCCGAGCTCGGCGCCGCCTATCCTCATGCCGGCGGGATGTACATCTATCTTCGGGAAGCTTATGGCCCGTTCATCGGCTTTCTCTTCGGCTGGGGCCTCTTCTTGATCGTTGATTCCGGGACGATCGCGACCCTGGCCGTCGCCTTCTCCTCAAAATATATGCCGTATTTCTTCAAACTCTCGCCACTGGGGATGAAAGCGATTGCCGTTTCGATGATCGCCTTCCTCGCCACGGTGAATTACCTCGGGGTGCGCTGGGGTGCCGCCCTCCAGAACCTCCTGACCGTCATCAAGGTGGGCGCCATATTCGCCGTCTGCGGGATCGTTTTCGTCTTTGCCAAAGGGACCGCGGCCAATTTTGTTTCCCCTTCTCCGGAGTCCTTCTCCTGGGGACTGGTGGGGAGATTCGGAATCGCCCTGGTGGCCGTTCTTTGGGCTTACAAGGGCTGGGAGTCGGCGACTTTCAGCGCCGGAGAGCTCCGGAACGCCGAGCGGAACCTGCCCCTGGGGATTTTTATCGGCACCGGACTCGTCATCCTTCTTTATCTCGTTATAAACCTCGCCTATCTTTACGTTTTCCCTTCAGGATTCATCGCCACTTCGAGCCCGGATCGCCGCGGACGCAATGAACGCGGCCGTCGGTCCGGTGGGAGCCTCGATCATCGCCTTCGTCATTCTTTTTTCGATCATGGGCGCAGCGAACGGGCACAACATGACCGGTTCCCGGGTCTATTTTGCCATGGCCAGAGACGGCCTGTTCTTCAAGAAGATCGCCTCCGTTCATCCCCGGTTCCTCACTCCGTATGTTTCCATTGTCGCCCTGGGGATCTGGAGCGCCATTCTCAGCCTCTCCGGGACATTCGAACAGCTGGCGACCTTCGCCATTTTCGGGATGTGGATTTTCATGGGACTGACCGCTGGAGCCGTTATCATTCTCCGCAAAAAGAGACCGGACCTTCCGCGGCCCTACAAGACCTGGGGCTACCCCGTGACTCCGGTCTTCTTCATTCTCTCGGCCCTCTTTATTTCGGTCAACACTCTGATCCATCAGTTTTGGAATTCATTTGCCGGACTCCTGATCATCGCTTTGGGGGTCCCGGCCTATCTCTATTGGAGGAGGAAAAAAACAAAAGACGATGGAAAGTAAAACAGTCGCTGCCACTCCGGTCGATAGATCCCACATCGCCCTTCCTCGCGTCCTCGGACTCTGGGATATCGTCGGGCTCGTCATCGGTGGAGTCATCGGGTCGGGAATATTTCTCGTTCCCAAGGATATTGCCTTTGGCGTCAAAGCGCCGCTCCTCATTTTCGCGGTCTGGGTTGTGGGAGGGTTGCTGAGCTACTTCGGCGCGGTCACCTTTGCCGAGATGGGCGCCGCCATGCCTCAAGCCGGAGGGATGTATATTTTCCTCCGCGAAGCCTACGGCCCACTGATCTCTTTCCTCTTCGGCTGGACGCTTTTCCTGGTCATAGATTCGGGAACAATCGCCACCCTCGCCGTCGCCTTTTCTTCGAACTATCTTCCCTATCTGGTTCCCCTGAATCCGTTCGGCCAAAAAGTCGTCGCGGCTCTCTTTATTCTTTTTTTGGTCATGGTCAATTACGTGGGCGTCAGGTGGGGCGCAAACCTCCAGAACCTTCTGACCGTGATCAAGTTCGTGGCTCTGACAGGCATCTGTGTCGTCATTTTTATTTTCGCGAAGGGGAGCGCCGGTCATTTTGTTTCTCCTCCGCCGGCCCACATGTCCTGGCCCCTGATAGGGAGTTTTGGCATCGCCCTTGTCGCCTGCCTCTGGGCTTATAAAGGGTGGGAGTCGGCGACCTTCAGCGCCGGCGAGACCAAGAATCCCGAAAAAAATCTTCCCTCTGGGAATATTCATCGGGATCCTGGTCTGCATCTTTCTCTACATCGTGGCGAACATGGCTTACCTCTTTGCTATGCCCGCTGGCGAGATCGCCAATTCCAAGACGATCGCCGCCGACGCCATGAGCAAAGCCATCGGACCGCTCGCCGGATCGATCATCGCTTTCATCATCCTCTTCTCGATCATGGGGGCGGCCAATCAGACCGTTCTCTGCTCGCCGCAGGGTTTATTTTGCCATGGCCAGAGACGGACTGTTCTTCAAAAGAATCGCCGAGGCTCATCCCAAGTTTCTCACACCACATCTTTCTATCATCGCCTTGGGAGTATGGGCGCTCATCCTGACCCTTTTCTTCAAGACCTTCGAACGGCTCTTTGAGTATGTCGTCTTCGGAGAATGGATCTTTTTCGGCCTTACCGCCGCGGCGGTCATCATCCTCAGGAAGAAGAGGCCCGACCTCCCGAGACCCTACAAGACGCTGGGCTATCCGGTCACGCCGATTTTCTTTATCCTGGGGGCGGTCTTTGTCGCCATGAGTCTCTTGATCACGGCCTTCAAGGACAACATCATGGGGCTGGTCATCATTCTCACCGGAGTACCCGCGTATCTCCTTTTCCAGCGAGGGCAAGAGGCCCGGTTAAAAAAGATGTGATTATCCCGAGAAGGGGCGATGAGAGTCCTTCTGATTCAACCGCCCCTTGAGGACTTTTATACGACGCCGATCAGGCTTTACCCCCTGGGCCTTCTCTACGCGGCCGGTGTTTTTAGAGAGGCCGGGTGGGACGTTCGAATCCTTGACTGCTTGAGCCCGCTCCGAAAACGCCGCCTCTCGGTCCCGAAAGAGCTCGGCTATCTTGAAGCCTATCTTCAGAACCCCTATTTTTTCAAAGGCTACTACCATTTCGGCATCTCAGAGCCGGAGGTCATCTCCCGGATCCGGACCTTTGCGCCTGATCTCATCGGCATTTCATCGCAATTCACGGCTTATTATCAGAGCACCGAAGAGCTCGTGCGTTTGATCAAGAAACATGCCGAGGCCCGGGTAATGATTGGCGGCAACCACGCGACAGTTTTTGCGAAGGAAATCCGGGAGCGGACGCCCGAGGTTGATGCGGTGCTTATCGGCCCAGCCGAAGACTGCATTCCTGGATACTTGGCCTCTCAAAGACTCAGCCGAGATTTCGATCGCTTGGATTGGAAAACCCTCAGGCCGGCCCACGACCTCGTGCCTTCCGAGTCATACAAGATCGGGAGAAAAAATTATGTCTCCCTGACCGCGAGCCGGGGCTGTCCGTACGAATGCGATTTCTGCGGCATCCACAAAATGTTCGGACGCAAGATCGAATACCGTCCCATCGAGAGTGTGATCGAGGAGATGCGCTGGAACTATACCCACAAATGCGTCCGGATCTTCAATTTTGAGGACGACAACCTGTCTTTCGACCGGCGCTGGTTCCTTGATTTTCTGAATGCCCTGACCCAAGACTCCGGACTCAGGGGCATCGAACTGACGGCCATGAACGGGATCTGTTATCCGACCCTCGACGAAGAGATACTCGAGGCGATGAGGCGCGCCGGGTTTCGACAGCTTAACCTCTCCCTGGTCAGCCGCAACGAAGCGCTTCGAGCCGGACACGTCCGGCCCCGCGATTCCGGGAATTTCGAGTCGCTGATTCGGAAGGCCCGGGAGCTCGGTTTCTTTGTGACCGTTTATGTCATAATAGGACTTCCGGGGCAGACTTATGATGAAGCGAAAAGGACGATCGATTATCTCCTCAGTCTGGGCGTTCTCGTCGGGCCGTCGGTCTTTTATCTTTCGCCCGGAAGCCGGCTCTATGATGAGATCGATGTTTCTCCCGAAATCAAGAACAACTGGAATCTCTATCGCTCCTCGGCGTTTGCCGTTGAAACGAAAGAATTATCCCGAGCCCAACTCCTCGATCTCTTCTTCTACGTGCGGAAGAGGAATTTGAACTCGCGGGCGGCTTGTGATAATAAAATTGGCAAGAACAGAGGTATGAAAGAATGAACAAAATGACCAGGCGCGATTTTTTAGCGAAGACGGCCAAGGTCGGGTGTTCCCTCGCCGTGTCCTCGAGCGCTCTTGAGCGCTTTTCGAGTCACCCCTTGAGCTCCAAGGGCGTTTTTTATGACATCGTGATCAAAGGCGGCACGATTTATGACGGGACGCTCGCCGCGCCAGCCATCGGAGATATAGGCATCGTCGGCGACAAGATCGTCGAAGTCGGCCGCCTCGCCGGGAAATCCCTCAGGACTATCGACGCCTCGGGTCTCATCGTGACACCCGGTTTCATTGACGTCCATACCCACTGTGATCTGGCCGTTCAGAGGTTGAGCGTGAGAAAAGAAGCGCTCGACCTCGACCCGGGTTTCAAAGGGAATTACTGCTATCTCTATCAGGGAGTGACGACCGTTGTGGCCGGAAATTGCGGCTGGGGATTCACGGAAACGGACGACTGGCTCAAGTGGGTGGACTCGTCAAAATTCGGGACGAACAGCTACCATCTGGCGCCTCATGGAGTCATCCGCCAAAAGCTCTTCGGTGACGACCAGCCCGAAGAGCTCTCTGAAGCCCAGTTGGACCTTTTTAAGAACAAGATCGAAGAATCCATGGCCCAGGGAGCGGTCGGGATGTCGACCGGCCTGGCCTACGCGCCGGGGTTCCTCACGCATACAGGCGAGCTCATCGAGTTGGCCAAGGTTGTCCGCAAGCACGGGGGCCTGTATGCGAGTCACATTCGCAACGAATCAGGCCGGCCGGACGGACAGGGGAAATTCGGCGTCATCGAATCGATCAAGGAAGCTCTCGAAATCGGGAGGCGGGCCGAGATTCCCGTTCAGATATCCCACCTCAAGATCATGGAGCCCATCAACAGCCTCACGGCCAAGAGGATTCTGGACTTGATCGAGGCGGCTCGGGCCGAAGGGCTCGACGTCACGGCCGATCAATATCCCTACGAATCCGGCTCCTCCTTTCTCACCCTTCTCTTGCCGAACGAGTTTGTGGAAAAAGATGGAGTCAAAGAAAAATACAAATCGCAACATGGAAGGGAGGAGGTTCGAAAGGCCATCGAGCAACTCTTTGCCTCTTTCCCACCTGAAAAGATTCTGATTGCGACCTTCGGCCCGAAAAGCGCATTCGAGGGAAAGACCCTCCGTGAAGTTGCCGAGTTGGAGAAAAAGAGCCCCGGGGAATGCTACGCCGAGCTGGTCTGCGGAGACGAGGTCGCGACGGGTGTCTTCTTCAACCAGGATATGAAAGTCGTCCGGGAAATCATGCCTCATGATTATGTCATGACGGCCTCCGACGGCTGGCCCGTTCCCAAAGGCTTGGGCAGGCCTCATCCTCGCTGCTACGGGACTTTTCCGAGAAAGATCAGACAATTTGCCCTCGAAGAGAAAATCCTCAGTCTGAGCGCCGCCCTGAGGTCGATGACTTCCCTTCCGGCCGAAAAATTCAAGCTCAAGGGGAGAGGAAAGATTGCCGCGGGGAACTTTGCGGATATCGCCATCATCGACTTGAAGAAGATTCGTGACCGCGCGACATATCTTGATCCCCATCAGTATGCGGAGGGAGTCGAGGGGCTGCTGGTCAACGGAGTCGTCTCCATAGAAAGGGGAGTGACCACGGGGGCGGGGGCCGGGAAAGGCTTGAAGTTGGCCTGACCAAGAAAATGTCATCGCGAGATCTCAATCTGTTGGAGAGAGGAGAAGACCATGTTTTTTAAAAGAACCGGCACGTGCTATGTCATTCGATTCGAGCGGGGAGAAAAGATCATTGCCTCATTGATGGCGCTGTGTGAAGCAGAAAAGATAGAAGCCGGTTTCTTCAATGGGTTGGGCGCCGCCGGCGAAGTCGAGCTCGCCCATTACAGCCTGCCCAAGAAGGAATATTCATCTCTGAAGCTCTCCGGACAGTATGAAATAACCTCGTTGCACGGCAACATCTCGACTTTGGACGGCAAACCCTATATCCATTCCCACATCACGGTCGGCGATGACAAATTCGGGGCCAAGAGCGGCCATCTCAAGGAAGCCGTCGTCTCGGTCACGGCCGAGATCGTTCTGATGATCCTCGACGGCCGGCTCTCCCGCTCCAAGGATCAGGCGACCGGAATTAACCTGCTGGATCTGACCTAGTCCTTATTTTAAATTCACAGCTCACTGCTCACCTCTGCTGGGAAATAGCGCCCTCCCTGGGGGGGAGGGCTAGGGGAGGGTAAAAGGAGGTGGGACTTAAGCGATATCCCCATCCATGACCACGGTCTTTCCGTTCTTGATGACCCGGCGGATGGGGTTTATGCCCAGGTGATAAACAAGAGTCGAGAAGGTCGGCACATTCCAGAGGACAAGGTCCATTCTCTTCCCCGTCTCGAGGCTCCCGACTACATCTTCTCGCCCGATGGCATAGGCAGCATTGACTGTTGAAGCATTGATCGCTTCCTCGATCGACATCTTGAGGGTGTAGACGGCGAGCTGGAGGACGAAAAGCATCGATTCGGTCATCGAGCTCCCCGGATTGAAATCAGAGGCCAAGGCGACGACGGCACCGCTGTCGATGAGCTTCCGGGCGGGAGCGCGCTTCTCGAGCTGAAGAAAGAAAGAGACGGCCGGGAGGAGAACGGCGGCCGTCCCGCTCTCGGCGAGCTTTTGGATGCCGTCCTGGCTGATGTTGATCAGGTGCTCGGCCGAGGCCGCTCCCACTTCGGCCGCGAGCTGGGCTCCGCCCAACGGCGCGAATTCATCGGCGTGGATCTTAATCTTCAACCCGGCTTCCTTGGCCGCAGCGACAAGTCTTCTCGTATCCTCGAGGGAGAAAACTCCGTCCTCGCAGAAGATATCAAAAAACTCGGCCAGCTTCTTTTTCTTCACTTCGGGCAGGACTTCCCGGATCAAGAAATCGATGTAATCTTCTTTCCGGTCTTTGTATTCCGGCGGGATTTCATGAGCGCCCATGAAGGTCGGGACGATCTCGACGGGATGGATCTTGCCGAGCTCCTGCAGGGCCTCGAGCTGTTTGATCTCATCCTCCAAGTTCAGCCCGTAACCGCTCTTGGCCTCGCAGGTCGTCGTCCCGTGGAGGAGCATCTGGTCGAGCCGGCTCAAGCACAGGGCGACCAGCTCCTCTCTTGTCGCCCGGCGGGTGGCCCTGACCGTCGTCTGGATACCGAGACCCATTTCGGCCAGCTGCATGTAGGTATAGCCTTTGAGCCGAAGGGCAAATTCGTCCTCGCGGTTTCCGGCAAAGGGAAGATGGGTATGCGGGTCGACAAAGCCGGGAAGGGCCACCAGCCCTTCGCCGTCCACCCAGAGACAGCTCGCCCTTGGCTTGATTTCCTCCTGGAATTCGTTCTCGCTTCCCACGAAGACGATCGTTCCCCGATCCGAAGCGATCCAGCCGTTTTTGATGAGTCCGACGTCCCCCAGCTCCGCCTTCCTTTTCGGGATCGGACCACGGCAGGTGACGAGCTGGCGGCAGTTTCGGACGACGAGGTCAGCTGATATCATGAGGCAATTTTCTCAGTGTCGAGTGTTTGGTCCGCCGGATGAATGACGGGGTTTCGTAAGGCTCCCAAACTTTTTCCCAGGCCGGAGGATTCCAGGCCGGATCGTTCCCCTTGGGCTCGAAAACAAAAGGCGGCGTGTCGGTCTGGACCGGGAAAGGAGGAGGCGTTTTGCGGCGGTGCGAGGGTAAATCGTTCTGCGGGTCGGAATCCCTGTCCTGTTCGTGGACCGTGTCAAAACCTGTCGCGATCACGGTGACTTTGACCATTTCCTTGAGCGATTCGTCGATGACCGTGCCGAAGATGATGTTGGCCTCGGGGTGGGCCAGGCTGTGGATGAGCTGCGAGGCTTTGGAGACTTCGTGGAGGGTCATGTCTTTGCCGCCGGTGATATTGATGAGCACTCCTCGGGCGCCTTCGATCGACGTGTCTATCAGCAGCGGGCTGGAGATCGCCTTCTGACCTGCCTCCACGGCCCGGTTCTCGCCCGAAGCGATGCCCGTGCCCATGAAAGCCATTCCCATGCCCTTCATGATCGACTTGACGTCGGCGAAGTCGAGGTTGATCAGGCCCGGCTTGGTAATCAGGTCGGAGATGCCCTGGACAGCCTGTCTCAGGACGTCGTCGGCCATCTTGAAGGCGTCCTGGATCGAGGTGTCCAGATTGACCGTCTGGAGGAGGCGCTCGTTGGGGATCGAGATGACCGTGTCAACCGCGGACTTGAGCTCCTTGAGTCCTTCTTCCGCCTGCTTCGCCCTGACCTTGCCCTCGAATTCAAAGGGCAGGGTGACGATGGCGATGACCAGGATGTCCATCTCCGAAGCCAGGTTGGCCAGGACGGGTGTCGCTCCGGTTCCGGTCCCGCCGCCCAGGCCGGTGGTCAAGAAGACCATGTCGGCGCCCTGAAGGATCTCGATCAGTTTCTCTGTGTCCTCCATGGCCGCCTGTTTGCCGGTGTCGGGCCGGCCCCCGGAACCCAGGCCTTTGGTGACCTGACCTCCGATCTGGAGTTTTGTGCCCGACCGATTGGAGCTCAGAGCTTGGAGGTCGGTATTGACGGCGATGAACTCGACTCCCTTGATGCCCGTTTCGATCATCCGGTTGACCGCGTTTCCGCCGCCGCCCCCGATGCCGATGACCTTGATCTTGGCCCCGAGGGATTCCTCAACCAAGTGAAATTTGAGTTTGCTGTTCATTTCATCGAACATTTTTTACCTCCTAGGCTTCTTTGAACCAATCTTTAAACTTGGTCAAGAGCCCTTTTTTTCTATCTTTAGAAAGACCTTTATCCTGCCAACGGTTGAACCCATAGAGGATCAGCCCGACCGAAGTGGCGTAATCCGGTGTGCTCACCCGGTCCACGAGCCCGCCCACTCCGCCCGGGTCGCCGCGCCGGACCGGAAGGTCGAAGATCTCCTCGGCGACTTCCTCGAGCCCCTCCAGAAGCGAGGTCCCGCCCGTCAGGACGAGCCCCGAATTGAGTGACTTCTCGTAGCCCATCCGTTTGATATCGTTGTCGACAAGACGGAAGATCTCCTCCGCCCGGGGCTGGATGATGTCCGAGAGAAGCTGCCGGGAGAGGACTCGAGGCTTCCGGCCCTTTCCGACGGACGGGACCTCGATCGTCTCCTGTTCGTCGGTGACGTGCCGGCGACGCAGCCGAATTTCTTCTTGATCTTCTCCGCCTCCGGGAATCGGCGTCCGCAGCCCGACCGCGATATCATTCGTGAAGTTGTCGCCGCCGATGGGGATCGTCGACGTGTACCAGAGGCTTCCCCGTTCGAAGATGGCCACCTCGGTCGTTCCCGCCCCGATATCGATCAGTCCCACGCCGAGTTCCCTCTCGTCGTGGGTCAAGATCGAAGCGGAGGTCGCGATCTGGTTGAGGACGATCTGCTCGATGTTGATCCCGGCCCGCTCGACGCAGGTCCTCAGGTTTTGGACCGAAGTGATGGCCGAGGTGACGATGTGGACATTGACTTCGAGTTTGACGCCGCTCATGCCCAGGGGGTCCTTGATGCCGTCCTGCTCGTCGACGACGAACTCTTGGGGGATAATGTGGATGATCTCCCGGTCGGGCGGAATCGAGAGCGCTTTGGACTGGTCGATGACCCGCTTGATGTCCTCCCGGCCGATCTCCCGGTTCTTGCCCGAGACGGCAATGACACCCCGGCTGTTGAAGCTCTTGATGTGGGCCCCTGAGATGCCGAAATAGGCCGAGGCGATCTCCACACCGGCCATGAGTTCCGCCTCCTCCTGGGCTTTTTTGACGGCGCTTGTCGTAGCGTCCAGATTGACGACAACGCCCTTTCTCAGCCCTCTCGACTCCGCTGTCCCGATGCCGATGATCTCCAGCTTGTATTCTTCGGTAATCTCTCCGATCACGGCCACCACTTTTTTGGTGCCGATATCGAACCCGACGATGTAACTGTTCTTAGGCACTAATCCGCCTCCTTTTTGACGCTGGCCGGTCCGGCCGGTTCCGGCTCGGGGTTCAGCTCCTTGAAGTAGATCCGGTCGTCAAAAAATCTGAGGTCCGCGTAGTCCAGCGTCCCGAACTGACTTTCCAACTGGGGTTTCCAGTTTTTATAATCCGCCATTTTTTGGGAAAACTGGGAATTGCCCAGGATGATCCGGGTGGTGTCATCTTTGAGCCGCAGAGTCAAGCTTTCAAAATCGGAAAGATCGATGACGTCCACCTCGGCCCTCTGGGCGGGCTCCAAATTGTCCAGGCATTCCCAGGCCAGTCTCAGCTTTTCCTGATAATCCCGGACAAAGTTGTTGCTATCGATGAAGACGGGGAAATCCGCTGGCTCCCTGTCTTCCGTTTCTCGAGCTCGACTCCTTCTTCGTCGATGAGGACGTATGAATATTTTTTCAGAAGGGCTTTGGGCTCACGCTCCCGGATATCGATTTTCAGGCCCGACGGGAAAACCTTCCTGACCCTGGCTTCCCTGACCCAGCGGTGCGCTTCCAGGAACTTCTGGAGCTGGCCGATGTTGAGCAGAAGGATGTTGCCCATCCTCTTCCCCTGAAGCAGGGATCTGATCTCCTCCTGAACCCGGGGCTGCGGAGAATTGATGGTCACGGTCTTGATCGTCAGGTACTCCCAGGACATGAGAAAAATCGTGAACTTGAAGAGAGAAAAAAAGAATCCGCCCAGCAGACAAAAGACCAAAAAGATGTGCTTGAGTCCGAGGCTGGATTTGCGCTGGAGCTTTTTGACTTGGACGGTCCCTTCGCCGCGCTGGAAGAGCAGCGGCTGAGAGACGTAGGCGTCACTTCTGTACTTGAGCGTCTGATTGTAGCTGTGGGCCATGATTATGCTTTGGCCTCCAACCTCTCGATAATCTCGGGGATGATCCGGTAGATATTTCCCGCGCCAAGGACGAGGATCATGTCGTTGGGGCAGGCGAGTCTCTGCAGCAGAACGGGGATCCTCTCGAACTTGGGCTCGAAGTGGACGTTCTTGTGTCCGTGCTGTTTGATCTCTTGGTAGAGGGCCCGCCCGGAGACGCCGGGGATGGGCGTCTCGCCCGCGGGATAGATTTCGGTCACGATCAGGCAGTCGGCCTGGTTAAAGGCTGTGGCAAAATGGTCCATCAGTTTGGCCAGGCGGGTATAACGGTGGGGCTGGAAGACAACGACCGTCCGGCGCAGCCAGCCTTTCTTGGCCGCGTCCAGTGTCGCTCTGACCTCCGTCGGATGGTGGGCGTAATCCTCAATGATCATGATCGTCCCGACTTCTTTCTTGAGCTCGAACCGGCGTCCGGTGCCGGTGTAGCTCTCGAGAGCCTGGAGGATGATTTTCGGCGGAATATCCAAATCCAGGCCGACGGCCGTGGCGGCCATGGCGTTGAGGATGTTGTGATTGCCCGGGACATGGAGCCGCAGAGTCCCGAAGTTCTGCCCTTTCCAGGAGAGCGTCGAGGTGCTCGAGAATCCGTCGAACTGCTGGTCGCGGGCGAAGATGTCGGACTGGCTCGAAAATCCATAGGTGATCAGGCGCCGTTCGATCTGGGGGATGATGCTCTGGAGGTTCTGATCGTCAAGGCAGAGGATGACCGGGCAGTAGAAGGGGACCTTGTTGGCGAAGCTGACAAATGTCTTTTTTATGTCCTCGATGGATTGATACTGGTCGAGGTGCTCCTCATCGATGTTGGTCAGGACGGCGATAAAAGGGGAGAGGAGGAGGAAAGACCGATCGCTCTCGTCGGCCTCGGCGACGATGAAGTCGCCTTCACCGAGCTTGGCGTTGGCCCCGATCGTGTTGAGACGGCCCCCGATGATGACGGTGGGATCAAAACCTCCTGCCTCCAGGACCAACGCCGTCATCGACGTGGTCGAGGTTTTGCCGTGCGCGCCGGCCACGGCAACGCCGTACTTCATCCGCATCAGCTCAGCCAGCATCTCGGCCCGGGGGATGATCGGGATCTTCAGGCAGCGGGCTTTCTGGACCTCGACATTGTCATCCCGGACGGCCGAGGAAACAACCACGACGTCCGAGCCGCGGACGTTCTCGGCTCTGTGACCGATCGAGACGTTCGCGCCCAGGCGGGCCAGCCGCTGGGTGGCCTCATTGTCCTGGATATCCGAACCTGATACCCCGTAGCCGAGGTTCAGAAGGACTTCGGCGATGCCGTTCATCCCCGTGCCGCCGATGCCGACCATGTGGATGTTTTTCAGCTTGCGGTAAGTTTTCTTAACCACGCCTCGTCCTCCTAGGACCGCTGCTCCATGAGCTCGAAGCAAAGATCGGCGATTTTTTCCGCGACTCGCTCGGTCCTGAGGACCGAGAGATTTTTCTCCATGCGGTCGAGATCCTCTCTGTGCTCGGCCAGATGTTGGATCTTCCGAGCCAGCAACTCCGGCCTGAAATCCTTCTCCTCAATGATTTCGGACCCTCCGACTTTTTCCAGTTCCCTGGCGTTGAAGACCTGGTGATTATCCGCCGCCTGGGCGAAGGGAAAGAGGAGAGAGGCTTTGCCCGCGGCGATGAGCTCGGCGATGGTCGTCGCTCCCGCCCGGCAGATGACCAGGTCGGATTTCTGGAAGTAGTCGGCCATATTGTAAAAATAGGGTGCGACGACGGCGTCTTCAAAGCCGTTATCCAGGTAGATTTTCCTGACCCCCTCGTAGTCTTTCTCCCCGGTCTGATGGAAGATCCTCAGGCTGTCTTTTTGGCCCCGGAGAAGAGGGAGCGTCGAGGTCACGGCCTGGTTCAGGAAATGCGATCCCTGGCTTCCGCCGAAGACGAGGAGAGTCAATTTGGCATCCCTCGCTTTGGGCGGAAGCGAGTAGAATTCTTCGCGGACGGGGTTCCCGAAGAAGATCCCCTTGCCCTTGAAGGCCGGAAGCGAGCTTTGAAATGCGGCCACCGCTCTCTTGACCCAGCGAATGAGAAGCCGGTTGGTGAATCCAGGGACGGACATTTTGTTCGAGGATGAGGGTCGGGATTCTCAGCCAGGAGGCGAGGAGGACGATCGGCCCGGAGCTGAATCCTCCGACCCCGATGACCAAGTCGGGCCGCAGCCGGGCCAGGATTGACAGAGACTTGATAAAAGAGGGAGGCAGGAGGAGCCCGGATTTGATCCCTCGCAGCCCCTTTCCCTTGATCCCTTCAATTTTCATCGGGATGAAGTCAACCCGGAATTTTTCCATGAGGTCCTTTTCGACGGAGCGGCTGCTTCCCACGTAAGTCAACCGGAGTCCTCCGTTCCGCTCCTGCAGTTTCCGGCCGACAGCCAGGGCGGGGTAGATGTGCCCGCCTGTCCCTCCGCCGCTGATAATCACGGTCCTTTTTTTCATCGATGCTCGCCGGAGAGTGTTTTCCTCTGAGAGATATTGAGGAGCATGCCGATGGCCAAGAAACTGCAGATCAGTGAGGAACGCCCGAAGCTGATCAACGGGAGGGGCACTCCTTTCGGCGGCCCGATCCCGAGAGCGATGCTGATGTTGAGGAGAGCCTGGATCCCGAAAATGAGGGTCAGGCCCGCTGCCAGCAAACGGGCCGAACTGGTGGGCGCTCTCATTGTGATCACCAGGCCCCGCCACAGAAAGACAAGAAACAGCAGAAGGGTCACAACAGTTCCGAGCAGCCCGAGTTCCTCTCCGATGATGGCGTAAATAAAATCGGTGTGGGCGCAGGGGAGAAAATAGAGCTTCTGCGTGCTGAACCCGAGGCCGACTCCCAACAGTCCCCCGGAGCCGACGGCCAGCTTGGCCTGGTTCACCTGGAAGGTCTGGCCGAGCGGATCCTTGTCCGGAGAAATGAATCCGAGGACGCGGTCTCGGCGGTAGCGGGATGAAAAAAGAAAAAAAGCAAAAAGAACGCTGAACATGAGCCCCAAGCAGGCCAAGTGGCGCAGACTCACCCCGGCCAGGAAGAAAAGCATGGCGCAGACGGCAAAGATCAGCAGAGCCGTGCCGAAGTCCGGCTCCTTGAGAATGAGCAGAACGTAGAGGAGGAGGACTCCGGCGGGGAGGAAGAGAGTCTTGATGTCGCCGAGTTTCTCCTTTTTTTGTTCAAAATAGAAGGCCAGGTAAAGAACCAGGCTGATCTTGGCCAGCTCAGAAGGCTGGAACCGTATCCCCGAAAACTGGACCCAGCGGTTCGTCCGCGCTATCGGAGGCATGAGGAGACAGAGGACGAGAAGCCCGAGGGTCACGGCCAGGAGGAGGTAGACGAGGTGCTTGTTCTGGTAGAAAGCCTGCTTGACGGAGACGAGCCAAAGGACAAGCCCGATCCCGACCACGACACCGAGAACCTGGTTAATAAAAAAATAGAAGGTTTGGTGGTACTTGTCTCCCGACATGACTCCTGTGGCGCTGAAGACCATGACGATACCCAGGAGGATCAGCCCAAAGGCGGCCCCGGCCAGGGGCTTGTCAAAACCGTAGCGCCGGAAGACTTCCATGGCTCCTAGACTCTTTCCTTTTTGTATTTCCTGGCCAAGCGCCGGACTTCCGCTTTGAAAACCCGGCCCCGGTCCTCAAAATTCCGGAACATGTCAAAGCTCGCGCAGGCCGGGGCGAGGAGGACGATGTCACCCGGCAGCAGCAGACGCGAACCCCAGGCCCACCGCCTCTCTCATGGACGAGGCGGCTGCCATCGGCGCGGCGCCTCGGAGAGAGTCCCCGATCTTGCCCTCGGCCTCGCCGATCAGGATGATCTCGCGGACTTTCTCTTTCACGATCTTTCGCAGCCTTGTGAAATCGTCGCCCTTATCCCGGCCGCCGAGGATCAGGACAATTTGTTGATCGAAGCTCTGGAGGGCCTTGATCGTGGCGTCGACGCTTGTCGCCTTGGAGTCGTTGACGAAGGCGACCCCCTTGAGGGTGAGGACCTTTTCCAGCCGGTGCTCGAGGCCCTGAAAGTCCCTGATCGAGCGACGCATCCGGGCGGCCGGGACTTCAAAGAGATGGCCGACGAGCGCCGCCGCCATCACATTCTCTTGGTTGTGGGCTCCGAGGAGCGGAATCGCCTCGACAGGCATGATTTTCTCATCTCTCTTGTCGCTCAGCACGACCCATCCGTCCCGGACGGAGCAACCCCTCGAGACCGGTCTTTTCCGACTGAAGCCAAACACTCTTGACGAAATTTCCTTGCGCAGGCCCCAGACCAGCCGGTCATCTCGGTTCAGGATGGCCGTGTCCTCTCGGTCCTGTCCCATCAGGAGTTTCCTCTTGGCCGCATAATAATCCTCAAATGAGCCGTGCCAGTCGAGATGATTGACGGAAATATTGAGAAAGGCAGCCACCGGAGCCTTGAACATCTCTCCGAAGTGAAGCTGAAAGCTGGAGATTTCGGTGACATAGATATGATCGTCCCGGCTCCGGTCGACGAACGAGATCAAGGGAGTTCCGATGTTCCCGGCCAGGAATGATTTGAGGCCTGCCTCCTTCAGGATCTTGTGGGCCAATGTGGCCGTCGTCGATTTTCCGTTGGACCCGGTGATGCCGACGATCTTTCCTTTGAGAAACCGGAAAGCCAGCTCGATTTCCGAGATGATCTTGATACCGTGAGCCCGGGCGGCCAAAAGCTCCGGGAGGCTGGGAAGGACACCCGGGCTGGGGATAATCAGATCGGCCTCTAAGAAGGAGTCGAGGCTATGGGCTCCGGTTTCGACCTCGACCCCCCGCTCCTGCCAGCAGACCGGGTCCATCTCCAGTTCGTCAGCCCTCTTGTTTTCGCTGATTTTGACCCGTGCTCCTCGTTTGTAGAGGAATTCGGTCAGAGCTTCACCGGTCTTTCCGAACCCGACAACGAGGACTTTTTGATGAGCCAGGTCCATGTTACCTCAGTTTCAATGTCGCCAGGCTGAACAAGGCGAAGATGATTCCCAGGATCCAGAAACGGACGACCACTTTTTGTTCGGGCCAGCCGGCCAGTTCGAAATGATGATGAAGCGGGGCCATCTTAAAGATCCGTTTCCCTCCGCTCAATTTGAAGTACGAGATTTGAGCCAGGACCGAAATAGCTTCCAGGATGAAGACTCCGGCCACGGCAAAAAGGAGGAATTCCTGTTTGATCAGGACGGCGATCGTGCCCAAGGCTCCGCCCAATGAAAGAGCTCCCACATCTCCCATAAACACCTGGGCCGGATGGCAGTTGAACCAAAGGAAGCCGAGGCAGGCGCCCGAGAGCGAGCCGACAAAGACGGTGAGCTCGGCCGCCGGTCTGACCCAAGGGATGTTGAGATAGTTGGAGAACGTGGCATGGCCGGCGATATAGGTGATCGCCGTGAGCGCCAAGGCGCTGATGAGAGTGAGCCCGATGGCCAGCCCATCCAGTCCGTCGGCCAGGTTGACGGCGTTGGACGAACCCACCAGAATGAAAACGATCCAAGGGAGATAGAACCAACCCAGATAGGGGAGCCAGGTCTTAAGAAAGGGAAACGCCAGGTGCAGGTCGAACTTTCCTTTGAGCCCGAGCAGGACCAGAAGCAGACCGACGACGGCCGCTAGAATAAACTGAAGAACGAGCTTGTTCCTAACGACAAGCCCCAAAGATCTCTTCTTTTTTATTTTCAAATAATCGTCCCAGAATCCAATGAGGCCGAAGAAAAACATGGCGAACATGGCTATGAGGACATAAGTATTGGTCAAATTTCCCCAAAGGAGAGTCGGGATCAGGGTGGAGCCGATGATCAACACTCCGCCCATCGAAGGCGTGCCTTTTTTGTTGAAGTGGGATTGAGGCCCGTTGTGCCGAATCTCCTGCCCGATCTGATTTTTTTTGAGCAATTTGATCAGCCAGGGGCCCACGGCGAAACTTATAAGCATGGCTGTGATACCGGCCAGCGCCGTTCGCAACGTGATGTACCGGAAAACATTGAAGACGGAGATATGTTGTCGGAGCGGAACGAGAAGCCAGTACAGCACTCTACGACTCCTTTTCTTGAGCCCTTTTCTTCATTTCTTCGACGACTCTTTCGGTCCGCATTCCCCGGGAACCCTTGACCAACACTAGGTCTCCGTTCTTGAGGAGCGGCCAGATGCGAGCCGCGGCCTCTTCAGACGTATCGAAGGAATGAATGTTGACTTCCTTCATCCCTGCCTGCCGTGCCCCCTCGGCCATCTTCCGGCTGAGCGGCCCGACCGTGACCAAGACGTCCCAGCCCAATGCGGCGACCTGCCTGCCGGCCTTTTCGTGGAAATCCTGCTCTTCTTGGCCCAGTTCCAGCATGTCCCCCAGGACGGCGACCCGTCTCTGGGCGGGAAGGGAAACCAGGGAGCCGAGGGCGGATTCGAGAGCCCTGGGGTTCGAATTGTAGGTGTCATCGACCAGCCTGATTTCGCGCCCCAACTGAACCAAGACTCCGCGTTTCGGAAAAGGACGCAAACTTTCGATCGGGGCGGAGATGTCTTCGATGGAGAGCGAAAAAGCCAAAGCAACACCCGCGGCAGCCAGGAGATCGGAGAGGAAACTCTCGTAGAGAAAAGGGAAGTGAAAGCCGGCCGTTTTCCCCAGAACATCCAGCTCGAAGCTCATGCCCTCATATCCGATTCTTTTTATGTTCTGAGCCCGGACATCGCAGCCTGCCGAGAATCCAAAATAAATCTTCCGCCCCGGCCAGCTCCGGCCGATTTCTCTCACCCGCGAGTCGTCGCCGTTGAGGACAGCCGCGCCGCCTTTCTTGGTCCCTTCCAGGATTTCCCGTTTGGCCTGAGCGACTTCCTCGAGGCTGCCCAGAAATTGAAGGTGGACGGGATTGATGTTCGTGATCACGGCCACGTCGGGGGGAGCGACCTTGGTGAGCCGGAGGATCTCTCCCCGGCCGCTCATGGCCATCTCCAGCACGGCCACCTCGTGGCGGCTGTCGAGCTTGAGCAAGCTCAGCGCGAGGCCGAGCTGGTTGTTGAAATTCCCCTCCGAACTGAGGACGTTGTATTTTGAAGACAGCAGCGCGGCCGTGAATTCTTTGGTCGTCGTCTTGCCGATGCTCCCGGTTATGCCGACCACTTTGGTCCTCTGCTGGCTGAGGACTCGGCGGGCCAGGGTTTGAAGAGCGTCTTGAGTATCTTTCACCCGGATCAGAGCAAATTTTTTGTGAGGAGGGATGATGTCCTCGGAGATGACCGCTCCCGCGGCTCCCCTGAGTGCGGCGTCGGCGACGTAATCATGTCCGTTCCTTCGGTCAACGATGGCGAAGAATAGATCGCCCGACTTGCAGAGCCTGGAGTCAATGTTGAAGTTACGGAACTCCAGGGAAGAATCTCCCTGGACGATCCGTCCCTCCATCGTCCCGGCCAGCTCGTCCAGGCGCAGCACCGCCATCTATTTGTCTCCCATCTCTGTGAGGATCTCCCGGACCACTTCGGCATCGCTGAAATGAATCGTCTTGTCCTTGAGGACCTGGTAATCTTCGTGTCCCTTTCCGGCGATAAGAATGTAGTCCCCCTTCTTTGCTAAAGCTAGGGACCGTCGGATAGCCTCGCGGCGGTCCGGCAGGATCTCGTATTTTTTTTGACCCGTCTTCTGGATCCCCTTTTCGATCGCGCCAATGATCGCCAGAGGGTCTTCCGAGCGCGGGTTGTCGGAAGTGATGATCGTCCAGTCCGCGAGCCGGCCGGCCACTTCTCCCATCCGCTCCCTCTTGGACTTATCCCGGTCTCCGCCTGCCCCGAAGACAAGATAGATCCTCTCGGGCTGGAGTTCGCGAATCGTCTCGAGGACGTTTCTGAGCGCATCGTCGGTGTGGGCGTAATCGACGATGACCTGGAAGCCTCGCGAATTTTCGACCTTTTGGAACCTCCCCGGCACGCCGCGCAGCGAGGCGATTCCGTCCCTGATCGCGACGCAGGGAACACTCAAGGACAGGGAGGTCGCCGTCGCCGCGAGGATATTATAGAGATTGTGCTTCCCCAGGAGAGGCGACCGGATCGTCTTCTGCCCACCGGGATAAAGGACTACGAATTCAAGGCCGGAGTCGCTGATCTTGTAGCGCTCGCCGCGGACTATGGCGGCCGGCTCAAGTCCGTAAGAGACCGTGCGCATCGGAAGCTCCGCGAGTAGCCGCTTTCCCCAGAAGTCGTCGATGTTGATGATGGCCGTCGTCCGCTTGTGGTCAAGGAAAAAGAGCTTTTTCTTGGCCTCGAAGTAACGCTCCATCGATTCGTGATAGTCCAGGTGTTCGCCGCTCATGTTCGTGAAGATGGCGATATCAAAGTTGATGCCCCAGACCCTCTTCAAATCGAGGGAATGCGAGGACACCTCGATCACACAATGGGTGACGCCCCGATCGACCATTTCCCGGAGCGTCCTCTGCAGGTCGGGAGCTTCGGGCGTCGTCCGCTCGGCCTTGTGATAGAACCCCGGTCCGCGGTAGTCAATCGTACCGACGACTCCCGGGACAAGGTTTGCTTTCTTGAAGATTTCTTCCAGCAGGTAGCTCGTCGTCGTTTTCCCTTTCGTGCCCGTGATTCCGATGACGCTCATCTCGTCGGAGGGATGGCCGTAAAAGTTGGCCGCCAGCAGAGCCAGAGCCTCGCGCGCGTCGAGGGCCTGGATCCAGGCCGCCTCGAATCCATGAGGTTTCGGCCGATCGGAAAGGAAAGCCACGGCGCCTTTGGAACGCGCCTCCCCGATAAAGTCGAAGCCATCTCGCGTCGCGCCCTTGAGAGCGGCGAAGAGAAATCCGGGTCCGACGGCTTTCGAGGAATAGGCGATGCCCCGGATCTCGAGATCATCGCTGCCGTTCCGGTGCAGCGCCTTAATGTCTCGGAGCAGTTGTTTGAGCTTCATTGTTTCTGATCCCGGAGTTGAGCGGCGACGACCAGACCCGAGTTGAGTTTTCTCGGCAGGACATGGAGATAGAGAAGGGAACGTCTGGCGATTTCGCGGAATATGGGGGCCGCCACCTGCCCGCCGTAGTGCTCTCCGATCTTGGGCTCGTCGAGGACGACGATGATCGATATAACGGGCTTTTCGGCCGGAGCAAAACCGACGAAAGAGGCCAGGTGCTTGGCCGAAGAGTAGCTTCGGGCCACGGAGTCATACTTCTGGGCCGTCCCGGTCTTGCCGGCGATGTCATATCCAGGGATCTGGGCCGCCGTGCCGGTCCCTTCTTCGACGACTCGCTTAAAAATCTCGGTGAGCTCCGAAGCCGTTTGCTCGCTGATGACTCTCTCCGGAGGTCCTTGGCTTATCGCAGCCGAACTGGGTCGGCCGGCGATTTTCTTGACGATCCTGGCCGGCAACATAAGGCCGCGATTGGCCACGACGTTCATGGCCTGGAGCATCTGGAGAGCCGTCACGCCGATCTCATAGCCGATCGCGATATGGGGCAGGGTGGAGACCTTGTTCCAGATTTTCAGGGATCGGAACATTCCCTCTCCTTCGCCGGGAAGCTCGATCCCCGTTTTCTCACCGAAGTTGTAGGCCTTGACCATGTTGTAGAGCGCCTCCGGACCCACCCTCAAACCCACCTGGATGGTCCCGACATTTGACGAATGGATGATCACATCTGGAAAGGAGAGAATCCCCATGAGTTTGTGGTCCCGGACCGGGCTCCTCCCGATCTGGATGGATCCTTTGCTGCAGTCAAAATAGTCGGTCAGCCTGACCAGATTGGTTTCGAGTGCGGCAGAGGCGGTGACGATCTTGAAGGTCGAGCCGGGCTCAAAGATGTCTTGAATGGCCCGGTCTCTTCCTGCCTCCGGCGAGGAGGGCGGGTAGTCGTTGGGATCATAGCTCGGGCAATTGGCGATCGCGAGTATTTCGCCCGAAGCCGGATGGGAAACGATCACGGTTCCCCAGTTGGCGTTGTTTGCGGCGACAGCCTTTTCCAGCTCTTTCTCGGCGATATATTGCAGGGTTTCGTCGATCGTGAGAACGATATCTTTTCCCGCTGAGGCGGGCTTCAGAATTTCAAACTGGTAGTCACGCCGGTAGGCGTCTCGAAACGAGAGGATCTGCCCCTTTTCTCCTCCCAGGGTCGAGTTGAACCTGAACTCGATGCCGCTCTGCCCTTCATTGTCGACATCCACCCCTCCCAGGACATGAGCCGCCAATGGTCCCAAGGGATAGAATCTCTTGTTTTCTTCTTGGAGGAAAACGCCGTCAAGGTTGAGGGCCATGGCCCGCCGGGCCGTTTCATCATCCGTCTTCCGTTTCAGAAAAGTGAAATATTCTTTATTGATGATTCTGGCCTTGATCTTGTGATAATCGGATTCGGAGAGGTCCAGGATTTTTTTCAGGCGATTGAGCTTGTCGAGCCGGGAATCGAGGGCATCCTCCTTGAGAGGCTGAAAACAGACCGAAGGGGCAGGGAGGGTCTCGGCGAGGACCTTTCCGTTCCGGTCAAGAATGGCCCCGCGTTCAGGGATGATGCTGCGTTTGTTCCGGCTCTGGCTGTTGACTTCGGCTTTCAGCTGGCTGTGCCGCAAGACCTGGAGCTCAAATAGACGGGCACTGATGACTCCGGCCCAGAGGAGGAAAAAGAGGGCTAAAAAGATAGTCCTACGGTGGTTCCTTCTTTCAGAAAATCCGTTCATCTCGTTTGCTACTTACGGTGTTCGCTTGACTCCTTCATAAATAACCTGGCCGGCCTTGGGGTCGACCAGACCCAGCTCGTCCCTGGCAATCTTGTCGACCCTGCCGAGAGACAGGAGCGAGGATTTTTTGAGCTCCAGCTTTTTGACTTCCTGGCTCAGACTCTCGCTTTGTTTTTCCAGATTTCCGATCCTAAGCCCCAGCCGGACAGCCTCGGTTTGCTGCCAGATGTAAAAAGTCAGCACCGAAACGGCCAGAAGAAGCCCCAGCCCTGCCAGGATGACTTCCTTCCGGCTCAGTTTCCTTCGAATCATTTCAGACCCTCTCCGCCGCCCTGAGCTTGGCCGAGTGCGACCTTGGATTAGAGGTTATCTCTTCTTCTTTCGGAGTCACGGGTTTCTTAGTCAGGATTCTGAGAATCGGCTTGTCCTGCTCACGCGAGGCCAGTCCGAGGAAGGTGTGCTTGATGATCCGGTCCTCGAGTGACTCAAAGCAGATGGCAACGAGCCTGGTCGAGGGACAGAACATTCGCGCCGTCCTGACCAGAAAGGCTCCCAGGTCCTTGAGCTCCTGATTGACCTCAATCCGGAGAGCCTGAAAGACCTTGGCGGCCGGATGGATTTTCCCCTTCTGGGGCCTCCAGTTGTAAATCCGCTCCACGAGTTGACGCAGCTGCGAGGTCGTGATGAGGCCGTCCGCCTTCCTGAGGGAGGCGATTTCCCTTGCCAGGCGTCTGGTCTGTTTTAGCTCACCGTACTTTTGAAAGATTTCTGCCAATTTCGGCTCGGAATATTTTTCGATAACCTTGAGGGCGGTGGTTTTGTTCCTCAGGTCCATCCTCATATCCAGCGGGCCGTCCTGATTGAAGCTGAAGCCGCGGCTCGGTGAATCGAGCTGGAACGAAGAAATCCCCAGGTCGAGCAGCACACCCCTGACCCGGCCAAAATCGATCTCGAGGTCTGGAAGGTAGCGGAAATCCGCCTGGTAGAGGGTCAGCCGGTCGGCAAATGGGGCCAGCCGTTTTTTGGCCTGACGCAGGGAAAGCTCATCGACATCGAACCCGATGATTTTGGCCAGGGGGTTCCTGGTCAGGATTTCGAGCGCGTGTCCCCCCAAGCCGAGGGTGCAATCGATGTAGGTTCCTTCCCTCCCGGCGTCGAGGTAGCTGAGAGTTTCGTCCACGAGGACGGGGATGTGGCCATTGGCGCTCATTCCTGCTTTCCCTGGGGAACAAGGCGGGCGATGCTCTCGAAATCTTCATCCGTCAAAGGCCTCGCCTCGAGCGAGGCATCCAGGACGTCTTTGTTCCAGATCTCCAGGTGATTGGAAAGCCCGATGACCTCTACCTCTTCGGGTAGCTTGGCCTTGTCGCGGAGACTCTGGTTGATAAGGACGCGGCCCTTGGAATCAATGGTCAGTTTATTCCCCTTGCGGTTGACCCGAAGCATGAACTTCCGAACGTCGGGCCGGAGGTGGATCGCACCCGCCTTGGCGACTCCCGTCATTTCTTCCCAGACCGGAAGGGGATAGAGTTGGACAGCTTCGTCGGTCAGAGATGTGATCACAACCTCTTTGCCGTATTGGGATTCAATGGTCTCTCGAAATTTCTCCGGAATCTTGATCCGGCTGCTCATATCAAACCTGGCGGTATAGCTTCCGATCAGCGAAGCGGCCATATTAGATTTCCCATTTCATCCCGTTTTGTCCCATTTACCTAGAATATAGGGGAGGAAAATGCAAAAGTCAAGAGAAAAAGAATAAAAAAACCGGAATTTTTCAGCCAACTTGCCCTAGTGGAGAAACGAGCCGGAACCCCCAAATCTAGATGCAAAAAAGACGTCTTTTTTGTCTCTCGTCGCTTATTGGGCTTGTCTCAAAGTCATTCCATAAGAGATGACTACTCTGATGAATAGCATCTTTGACCTTACTGCACGCCACTCTTTGGTCATGGAGGATGGGGACGGGTGACAGGGGACGGAAATAGACGGGGTCTGGCTTCGGAATTGGCGTTTTATTGACGGGTCATGAGTCTTCTTTTATAATCGACTTTTCGTCGACGCAAAGGATCATCCATGAAACAACTTTTCCTTAAGAAGAATATCGAGAAGCTTCATGACGAAACGCGTGACGAGGCCTACGGCCTGCGCCGGACTTTGGGTCCCATCCATCTTCTCTTGATTGGCGTCGGCGCGATTATCGGGGCGGGGATATTTGTCCTGACCGGACACGCCGCCGCCCAGTACGCCGGGCCGGCGATCGTCCTCTCCTTCATCCTGGCCGGGATCGCCTGCGCCTTCGCCGGCCTGTGCTATGCCGAATTCGCTTCGATGATCCCCATCGCCGGAAGCGCCTACACTTATGCTTATTATACGCTCGGGGAATTCGTGGCCTGGATCATCGGCTGGGATCTGATCCTGGAATATTCCCTGGGGGCGACGGCCGTCTCCATCGGCTGGTCGGGTTATGTGACGAGTTTTTTCCACGGCATCGGCTTCGCTTTTCCCCCGGCTCTGAGCTCAGCGCCTTATGCCTACAACCCCGAGGTCGGCCAGTGGACCGCAACCGGCGCTCTCTTCAACCTCCCGGCGGCCTTCATTGTCCTTCTGATCACCGCTTTGCTGGTCACGGGAATCCGCGAGTCGGCCAGGGTGAATTCGGTCATCGTGGTCATCAAGGTACTGGTCATCCTGGTTTTTATTGTCGTGGGGTTCCATTTTCTCAAGCCGTCTCTTTGGAAACCGTTCATACCGCCGAACAGAGGGGAATTCGGGTTCTTCGGCTGGACGGGGATTCTTCGAGGCGCGGGAGTCATCTTTTTTGCCTACCTCGGCTTTGACGCTGTCTCCACGACAGCCCAGGAAGCCCGCAATCCTCAAAAAGATATGCCTTTCGGAATTTTGGGGAGTCTGTTCATCTGCACAATCCTTTATATCCTTGTCGCCCTGGTCATGACGGGGGTGGTTCCTTTCGGCGAACTGAACGTGGCCGCTCCGGTGGCTGTGGCCATCGATGCCATGAAGCTGCCCTGGCTCCAGGTGCTGGTCAAACTGGGGGCCATCGCCGGCCTGACTTCGGTCATCCTGGTTCAGTTGATCGGTCAACCCAGGATTTTTTTCTCGATGGCCAAGGACGGCCTGCTCCCGCCGGCTGCGGCGCGCGTTCACCGCAAGTTCCGGACGCCTTATGTTACGACGATCATCACCGGCGTCTGCATCTCCATCGCGGCGGCTTTGCTTCCCATCGGGATCGTCGGTGAACTCGTCAGTATCGGGACGCTTATGGCCTTCGTGATCGTCTGCGCGGGGGTTCTGGTTCTGAGGTACAGTAAGCCCGAACTCCACAGGCCGTTCAAGACGCCGGCCGTTCCGCTCGTCCCTGTTCTGGGAATCCTGACCTGTCTTTATTTGATGGTCAGCCTTCCCAAGGATACCTGGATGCGGCTGCTCATCTGGTTGGCCATCGGCCTGGTGATTTATTTTGGCTACGGAATCCGGAAGAGCAGGCTCAGGCGAAGTGAGTGAGAAGCTCCTTGGCCGTCTCGTAATCCTTTTCCAGGACAAAGATTTTTATCTCGCCCAAACCGTCGGCTGAAAAGGGATAGACCGAGTGGAGGATTTTCCCCTGGAAATAGCAGGCAATGCCGTAGCTCTCGAGGTAGGTCTTGACGACTTCGGCTTCGGCCGGCCCCCACACTCTATGGACCTCTCTAAGATTTTGCTCCGGCTCTTTCTTTTCTTCCTTTTCTTTATCGTCGGTCATGTCCTTCCCTTTTTCCAAACGAAATAGTCAGCCAGGATTTTGCGGTGGTCGAAGGCCAGAGGAAAGGTCATCTCCCCTTGGGCAAAAACGCCGATATTCTTGGCGTCGTCCTGGGCTCGAAGTTTCCCTCGGCCGCGGGCGACAAAGACCGTGGAAATCGAGTGCTGGCGAGGATCTCTCGCCGGGTCAGAGTAAGTGTGGAACTGGGAGACGAGCTCGATCTCCAGGGATGTCTCTTCGCGGGCTTCTCGAACCGCCGCCTCTTCAAGGGACTCGCCGTACTCGACAAACCCGCCAGGCAGAGCCCAGCCGAAAGGAGGATTCTTTCTCTCGATCAGCACGATCCCCTGTTCGCCGTCTTCTCTCTCGATCTCAATGATGACATCGACGGTCGGGACCGGATTGCGGTGTTCCTTCATCCTCTGCCGGTTAGACCCGCAATCGGAACTTTTTTTCCAGCTTGGCCAGCTTCTCCACCACGCCCCCGTATTCCAGCTCGCTGTAGGGCAGCATGGCCGGGCCAGAGAATCCCTGACTCCTTATCTCGATCGCCATGAAATGATAACTTCATTGTATTTTTTAGCTGACCGAATTGTCAACATAAGGACGTCTATCTCGTCGTCTCCTCCTCTTGCGATATCGTTCAACGCCCGGCCATAACCGAGCCAAGGTCGTGCTCATTTTATGTAGCCGAGGCTCTTGAGCAGCTCGATCGTTTTCTGATCCAATTCTTTGGCCCGCCTCTTGGGGCCGGACTGATAAAGGGAGAGGATCTGGTGCAATTTGGATTTCAGATGTTCGCAGAGAGGAGGATTTTGGCCATAAATGTTCTTTTGTTCCTTCGGGTCCTGAAGGAGGTCATAGAACTCGTAGCTCTTCCTTCGGGCGTTGAAGATAAGCTTGGCGCTCGGCGTTTCTACGGAGCGGGGAGCTATCCCCGGATGGGTCTCCGCATAATGGATGCGGCCAGAGCGGTCTTCGTGTGGCTGTGCCGGAAAGAGATTTTGGCCGTTCAGATTCAGCCGGGAAAGGTTGCTTCCCGAAAAATAGCCTATGGTGGGGAAGAGATCGACAATCTGAACAAGGTCCTGACGCGTTTGCCCGGGAGGAAGATGGCCCGCATGAACAATATAAAGGGGGATATGAAGCACCTCTTCGTACAAAGTAAAAGTATGGCCGAAACCCCCGTGGTCATAGAACTCCTCCCCGTGATCGGCCAGAATGATGAACACGGTATTCTCCAGCCAGCCGCCTTTTTTCATATCGCCGACCAAGGCCCGGAAACAATCGTCCCAATAATTGATCTGGGCCTCATAGACAGCCCTTGTGTGTTTGATGCGCCGGCCGGAGATGGGGCCGCGCCAGAAGCCCATGCTCGAGATCGGCTCCTCTTTTTTGTCTTTGGAATAGAGAAATCGGTATTCATCAGGCGGACGGTACGGCATATGCACATCCATATAATGGACATAGACAAAAAAGGGTTTGCGGGGCGCCGTTTTCAACCAGTCCAGGAGGGCCGTGTTGAGTTCCGTGGCTCTCACCTTTGGCCCGGAAATGTATCTGTAATCCTGAAAGCCCTGGGACAAACCGGAGAATACTTGAAGATGGGGGTTACTGACAAACGCGGCCGTGGAATATTTCCTCTGCTTGAGAACCTCCGCCACAGTCGTTAGAGATAAGGCGAGTTGATCCGATTTGATTTTCTCTTTTTTCGGGCCGAAGGCAGCCCTGCGAACGCCGTTGGCCGGAGGAATGAGTCCACTGAAAAGAGAAGCTACGGAAAGCAATGTATTGCTGGAGTGCGCATGGGCATTTGTAAAACGAACTCCCTTCCGGCCGAATTCCGCCAGGAATGGATTCGTGTCGCGGGGGTTACCGTAATCATGGAGGCTGTCCGCACGCAGGGCGTCGATGAGGAGGATGATGATGTTCGGCCGAGTTTGATCGGCCTGGCCCCTCGGCCGGCAGCTCCAGAAAGAAAGGATCAAGCAAGAGATTCCCACCCAAGCCAACAACCTTCTAGGGCAGGCTTCGTTGGGCTGCATTGGCAAGATTATAGGATACTCTACAAAAAACAGCAACGATCCCCCGAATTCAGCTCCCCCCGGGCCTGTAGACACCCGTCCCTTTTAGAGGACGAGTTGACAGCCGTCGGGGCGAGATGTAATCTGTTGATAATTGGCACGAAATATGCAGCTGCTATTAGTGTTATGACCGCCTACCGAAGGAGAGGACACATGAGGCAAAAGGGTTATTGGGTTTTGGGGTTTCTGGCCCTGGGCTTGCTTTTTCCCGGCCTGCTCTTGCCCGATTCTCATTATCAGGTCGTCAATGGCCCGAAAGAATTCTACTTCGGCCATGTCAGCTTCGCGGACATCCAGAATGACGGCAAGGACCCGGTTGTTCTCAGGGAAGGGGATGGCGCTTCGGAAATCGCGGTCGTCAATTTCCCGCTCGCTCCCGGCGATACCATCCGGACCTCGGACGTCCGACGCTGCGAAATCCAGTTCGATACCGGAACCATCATCAGGCTTGATCTGAACACGGAATTGAAGATCGAAACGATCCTTGCCCAGAGCTTGAGCACGCTGAAAAAAATGTCCAACCTCCAGCTTCTCAGGGGCCAGATCTATGTCATGTATAAACAGTATAATTCTATGGAGATGTTCCAGGTTATTACTCCCAACTCGGCCGTCAAAATGAAGCACAATACCCTGGCCATGATCCGGGCTTCTGAGGACGGGGCGACCGCCATCCAGGTCAGCAACGGGAATGCGTATGTCCTCTTCGGCACCGGGGAAGACCAGGTCCAGGAGAAAAAAGTCGGCCAGATGCAGGGCGCCCTCATCTCTAAAGATAACAAGTTCATGCCGGTTGACCGCTGCCGCGAACGATGATTTCGCACAGTGGAATAAGGCGATTAACGAAGATTTTGAAAAGCTCCACAAGGGGCAGAACGCCTTGCCAAAGCCCGTCCAGACGCTTTCCCCCGCCGTTTTTGAGTTCGCCCAGAAGTATGGGGATATGTACGGAGAATGGCTCTGGGACGACCTTTACGGATACGTCTGGAGGCCCTTCTATAATCAAAATTACCCCGGCGGGACGTGGCAGCCTTACATTTACGGCAACTGGACGTCGGTCAACGATCAGCTCTTCTGGGTGCCCGGCGAACCCTGGGGATGGATTCCCTATCACCTCGGAATCTGGCAATGGGACAAAAAGCTCGGTTGGGTCTGGCTGCCCGGATCTTTGTTTGCCCCCGCCTGGGCGACGTGGGATTTCTTCATGGGATTCTACACCTGGCGTCCCTGGAGTCTCTGGGATTGGTACTATTATGATAATTTCTGGGGCGATCGTTTTTTGGGATCTCTCTGGTCCTTTAGCGCGGACGGATGGTACTACAACTGGGCTCCCGGGAATAACACGTTTCCGCCTTCCGGGCAATCCATAACAAAGGTGCGTAAAGACCAGCTAAAAAAGCCCGCCGGCCAGCTCCCTTATCCTCTGCCGAAGCAGCTGAAGGGTGTCTATAAGGCCGTTATCACGGCCCTGAAGAAGGGAGATGGCCGGGTCCTCGATTCTTTGAAGAACGTTCCCAATGAGTTGGTTATGGCCAAGGGAAGCGATCTGAAAGCCACGAGGGATCCACAAGCTTTCATCCGGGCTGATCATCTCGCCAAGATCAATCAGTCACTCGCCGGGAAGCCTTGGACGGTCACTTCGGCTTCCTTCAATGCGTCCCAAAGGGCGGCCTGGGAGTTGAGGAGCGGTTCTTCCAGATCGGCCGTCCCGGAGACCTTGTCCCGGCCGCAACCCTCCCAGAGGATCGCCATCGCGCCGAGGGAGTTGAGCTCGGTCTCGAGATCCTTGCTCCCCACACCCGCGTTCCGCTTTCGAGATTGGAATCCTGACGTTAAAGCGGCTTTGAGAATGGGAGTGGAGATCAGATATTCAAGTCGGGTCAATGAAATTCGCTGTCCGCAGCTGGGATTATCTTCAACCAATGTCTCTGTCCACAGATATTCGGGTTCGGCTTTTGGCGGGGGCGGCTTCTTCGGCAGCGGCTCTCTTTCTTCTAATTCTCCCAACGCATCAGCAGGTCAACACGCGGCGGGGGCCCGGTCGGAGGCGAGTTCAGGCTCCTCTCACAGCGGCAGCACGACTAAAAAAGGCAATTAGTCAAGCTCCGAAAAAAGTCCAGGGGAGAGTCGAGAATCCTCTGATAAAATTCAACTTCCGCTCTGTACCGTTCCTTGAATTCCGGCCTGAGGGGTTCGATCGGTTTGAACCTCCAGCCCAGAGGGTTGATGTAGCTCCCGTGGTACTGGATCCTGTAATCGAGATGCGGTCCGGTTGATTCACCCGACGACCCCACGTAGCCGATGATCTGCCCTCCGGCGACCTTTTGACCTGGTTGCACCGCGGTTCCGCTCAGATGAAGGTACATCGTCTCATAGCCGTTTTTGTGCCGCACCTTTACCATCCTGCCTGAAGCGCCATTCCAGTCGGCGAGCACGACCGTTCCTTCGGCAGTAGCCTGGACCGGGGTGCCGATGGGCGCGCCGTAGTCCACACCTAAGTGAGCCCGGTAAACTTTGTGGATGGGATGCAGCCTGTGAAAACTGAACCGGGACGTGATGCGGGCATATTTGAGCGGCGATTTCATAAATTCCTTCCTCAGGGAGTTGCCCTGGGCATCGAAGTGATCCGATTTTTTGGTGTCGGGATAGACGAAGCGGAACGCCTGGAAGACCTTGCCTTGATTGATGAACTCCGCGGCGAGAATGTCCCCGTACCCTGAGAATTCCCCGTTCAGGTATTTCTTTTCGAAAAGCAGTTTGAAGGTGTCTCCCTGCCGCAGGTCGGTGTAAAAATCAATGTCCCAGGCGAACAGGTTCGCCATCTCAAGGGCCAGCAGATCTCCTTCCTTCGCGGATTCGACCGCGGCGATCGGATTGTCGTCGATCTTTGCCCAGATCATGGCGATTTTGGTCTCGAACGGGAAAAATTTTATTTCCCCCCGGAATCTGCCCGCCTGGTTTTCGACGCGGAGATACTTCTCCTGGTCGATGTCATACTCGAGCGCTCCGAATTCTCCTTCGGCCGTCGTCAAGAGGCGGATCTCATTCCCGGCCACGATCTTGCGGAGGTCATAGACGGCCCTGATTTCCTCCCTCAGACGCTGGATCTCCGCGGCCGTAAAATGATATTTTTTCAGGACATCGGCCAGCCTCTGGCCCCTTCTCACAATCTCTTTGTGAACCTGGAATGTCTCCCGCGCCGACCTGGGGAGCAACAGCCAAGTCGGGAACTGGGGAAGAGATGAGCTTTTCTTTGTTCTCGTCTCCGGTCCGGGGAAAATTCCTCCGGACGAGGATCAAAGCGAGGACGATGCTGATGATGACGAAACCGGCCGCGAGCAAAATGACGGCCCTTCGATTCCTGGGATGCCGGACCGTTTTTTTGGTCAAGTCTTCGCGCTCACAGTTCTGGCCGCAGAAGCTATCGAAACTCAGAGACAAGAAAAGATGTCGCTTAGGAAGCAACGGCCTTGGGCCGGTATTTCTTCAGCCCCTTTTTTTTCAAGTGGCCGAAAACATACTGGACCGGGCCGTAGAGGACGTTGATCGAGAAAAAGGAAATAAGGAAGAACTTGGGATAAAAGACAAAGGCGCTGACTATAATGGCCAGGACCAGGGCCGTCCGGATGTCGATCCGCTGGTGGGCCTTGAAGTTCATAAAATTCCTGTATTTCATGGTGCTGATCATGCAGCCGGCGATGAGGAGCGCAAGCAATGCCAGGAGAAACGCCATGGGCCTGGAATAAAGAGGTTGCGGGAAGAGGAGAACGACCGACGACATGAACATCGCGGCCGAAGGGATGGTCAGCCCGGTGTAATGTCTGCGGTCCGGCTGGGACTTGGTCCGGATGTTGTATCGGGCCAAGCGAAGGATTCCGGCTGCCAGATAGATAAAGCTGAAGAAGAGCCCGGCCGGCCTGGCGATCCGGAGACCCCAGAAATAGAGAAGCAGGGCCGGAGCGGCGCCGAAGGAAACGGCGTCGGCCAGGGAATCAAGCTCCGTCCCAAAATCTGAATGCGCCTTGGTGGCCCGGGCCACGATTCCGTCAAACCCATCCAGGACGGCGGCGATGATGATGAAGATCGCGGCTCTGGCGAATTTTCCCTGAAAGCTGTAGGTCAGGCTGAGAAATCCAAAAAAGAGATTGGTCAGCGAAAACAGGCTGGGAAGAAGATACATCTCTCCGACATTTTTTTTCATTGTTTGACCTCGGCTATTATGGTTTGGCCGGCTTTGACCCTGTCGTTGAGGCGGATTCTGAGCCGGGCTTCTTGGGGGAGGTAGAGATCCACCCTGGACCCGAAATACATCAGGCCGATTTTTTGTCCCCGGTCGATTTTTTCTCCTTCCCGGACGAAACACTTGATGCGGCGGGCGGCCACGCCGACGATCTGTTTGAGGACGATCGCCGCAGCCTGTCCTCTGATGCGCAGAGTGTTGCTCTCATTCTGGGTGCTCGCCTCGTCTCTGTAGGCGGGGAAAAATCGGCCGGGCTGGTAATCTATCTTTTCGACAGTCCCGGAGAAGGGAGACCGGGTGATGTGCACATCGAAGAGGGAGAGGAAGATGCTGACGATGCTCACCGGGCCGGCCAAATCGGGATGAGAGCGCTCGAGTTCCAGCCTAACGACTTTGCCATCGGCCGGGGCGAGCAGCAGTTGTTCTCCGCCGGGGCTCACTCTGCGGGGGTCGCGGAAAAAGAACAGGAAGCAGAAACAGAGGGCAAAAAATAGACCCGAGAGCACCCACCAATGGAGATAAAGAAAAAAGAGAGCCAGCGCCAGACTCGGAAGGATAAACAGAAGTCCTTCTTTGGCGACTTTCATTCTTTTCCCGATTCACGTTCCAACATACCCCCAAATGGTTTAAAAATCAACCCTATCGGTCGGCCCAGGCGTGGGCGCTCAGGAAGGCCAGACGGGCGATGTCCTCCATAATATCGGGGTTGATCCTGTAAATAGTATCGCCGGTTTTGTGATAAGCGAGATGGGGACCATTGGAGAAGAAGGCCACACAGTTCGCTCCCTTCAAAAAGAAAGGGGCGAAATCGGAGCTTCTTACTCCGATGTCTCTGATTTCTCCCGTTTGCCTCAGCGTCTTGACAGATTTGTCCGCTTCTTCCAAGACTCTCTTGAACTCGGGCGCTTTGACGCTGTAGACGGCCGCCGTTCCGTCACCCTCGCCGTTCATATCGAAGTTGAACATGGCATCCACTCTCTGGAATTGGGCCGGAACATGCTCGCTAAAGTAGGTCGATCCCTGGAGCCCCATCTCTTCTCCGCCGAAAAGGACGAAGACGACCGAGCGCTTGGGTTGACGGTCCAGCCTGGAGAAGGCCTCGGCAATCTCCATCACCACCGCGCTGCCGCTGGCATTGTCGTCGGCCCCGGGAAAGAGCAACCCCTGCTGGAGACCGTTGTGGTCGAAGTGCCCTCCGATGACCAGACAATCTTTCCGGAGCACGGGATCCGATCCTTCGACGTAAGCAGCGACATTGTAACCGATCCCCTGCGGGAAGTGCCTGGATTCGATGGCGAAGTTCATTTTGGAGCGGAGGGGGAAGGAGATGGGCCTCTTAAAGGTCAGCAGAGCCTTCTTCAGATCGGTCGAGCTTGTGCCTTTCTCCTTGAGGATCCTGTCGGCGACTCCGGCGCTGATCATCCCCGGGGTAAATCCCTGAATCCAATCGCCGTTGGGGTTCGAGAGGGGCTCGTCATAAACATAGAGAAGGCCGAGGGCGCCTTTGTCATGGGCCAATTTCATCCGGGTGCGGTGCTCATCATGATACTGAAAGCGCTTTTCCGCCTCGTCGGGTGTTCCCCGGAAGCAGAGGACGAATTTCCCCTTGACATCCAGGCCGGCGTAGTCGTCGTAGCCCAGGTCCGGCGCGGAAATGCCCCAGCCCGCGAAGACGAGCTCCGCCGTAGCCGTGCCGCTGTCGCTGAAGAGGAGGGGAAGATAGTCCTTTTCCGGTTCGAGCTTGATTTCTTCGAAGGAGTCCTCCCCTGGCTTCTGGGGATTCGCATTTTCTTTGGGAAGGAGGAGAGCCATTTCGGACCTGTCGATCAGTGTGAACGGCGATGGATAGGCCTGGAGGAAGCCTTCTTTGGTGCTGACCGGCCGGAGGCCCCAGGCTTTGAATTTGTTTGCGGCCCACTTGGCCGCGGCCGTGTACCCTTCGTCGCCGGTCAGGCGGCCCCGGAACTCCCTCGAGGCCAACGTTTTCACAAAATTGTAGGCGTCCATACCCTGGATGGACTTCAAGGCCGGTTCCAGTTTCTTGTCGGGTTTCTCGGCCGCGAGCGAAAGCGAAAACAAAATTCCCAAGGAGAGTATCAAAATGAGACATGACCTGGCGTTCATTGGAGCCTCCTGAATATCATCCCATTAACGAGGAATAATAATCATCCTGTCAAAAAATGCAAACGGCGCATCCAAAAGTGAGCCGGTGAGCCGCAAGGATTAACCAGAGGTCTTTTTCTGGTTTCTTCTTCGAGCTATCTCTTTTTTTACGTTTTGATGGAGGACCAGGAAATAATACCCGATGAGCAGGGCGAAGATGAACACAAAGCGGAAGACATTCCCCTGAACGAGGGAAATCAAGCCGTAGACGGCCACGGCGATGAGCAGAATCAGATGGGCAAGCGCGAAAATTGTGCCGGACTTATTTGCTTTCGACACGCCGCACCGAAACGATGGTGACGGTTTCGCGAGGCACGTCCCGGTACATGCCCTTGGTCATGGTGGGTGCTTCGGCGATGGCGTCGACAACCTCCGTTCCGGCCACAACCTTTCCGAAGACACAATAGCCGAAGCCTTCGGCTTCGTCTTTATGATCCAAGAAGGCGTTATCTTTGTGGTTGATAAAAAACTGGCAGGTGGCGCTGTCGATCTCCCCCGTCCTGGCCATGGCGATCGTGCCCTTCAGGTTTTTCAGGCCGTTGGCGGCTTCGTTCTTGATCGCCGCCTTGGTGGGCTTCTGGTGCATGTCGGCCGTAAACCCGCCGCCCTGGATCATGAAGCCCTTGATGACCCGGTGATAGATCGTTCCGTCGTAGAATTTTTCATCGACATAAGATAGGAAATTCTTGACGGTGATCGGCGCTTTATCCGCATAGAGTTCGATCGTGATGTCGCCCTTATTGGTTTTCATGACGACCTGGGGATTTGCTGCCTGGGCCATGCTAAAAACCCCGAGCAACACGGCCGCGGCCAAAATTGTGGGAAGGATCTTTTTGATCATGGCTTGCTCCTTCAGAGTTTTTCGTCATAGGGAAAAGCAGAATATCAGAAATGAACAGACAAAGCAAACGGCCTCGCCTTGAACTTGTTGTAAAGATTTTCCCACCAGTTGGCCATATCGATGTGTCTGCCGTTGATGAAGATGTGCTTGATGTCTGTCCTCATGTCCAGAGGGTCCCCGGCGGCGATGAGCAGGTCGGCATCTTTCCCGACCTCCAGGCTTCCGAGACGATCGGCCACTCCGAAGATCTTGGCCGGATTGACGGTCAAAGCTCTTATGGCCGCGTCATGATCGAGGCCGAAGGCGACAGCTTTGGCGGCATGATAGGTCAGGTCCTTTCCCAGCCCAGGGTCATCGCCCGAAGAAAAACAAATCTCGACCCCCGCCTTGGCGAGCTCGACGACATTCCGGTAGGGAGCATCGTAGCCGTCTTCGGGGTCAGAAGGCCCGGTGTAGAGGCTGTCGATGATGACTGGTATGCCTGCTTGTTTGATCTTGTCGGCCACCTTGAATCCCTGGGCGCAGCCCCGGAAGATGGCCTTGATCTTCTGGTCCTGGACGAATTTTATAGCCAGCTCGATGTCCTTGGCTTTTTCAACCGAGATGATAACCGGCAGGGTCCCGTCGAGGACCGGAGCCAGCGCTTCATACTTGGGATTGGAGTCCGGGGGCGTGACCGCCGGATTCCCGACGGACAGTTTTTTGAGCTGGAGATAGCGGCGGGCTTCGTTGAGGTATTCTTTGATTTTATCGACCAGCTTCGAGGTGACGTCTTCTTTGGTTTCTTTCTGGGTGCTGACGGCTTCTCCGCTGGGCGGCCGAGGCGTCATGGGGAAGTTGATGAAAGAGGTGGCCACCTCTCGGACGGCCATCTCGGGGAAGGTCCAGCCGTCCATTTTCACCAGCGCGGAGAGGCCGGGAAAAGTCCCGCCGGCCGGCGCGACCAGCGCGCAGGTCGTGCCGTTGACGCGGCCGGTCCCGAAATGAACCGAATGGGGGTTGATCGCCCAGGCGACGCGCACTTCCGGGTTCTCTTTGCCGATCTCCCGGTAGTCGACGGTGGCGCCGATGGCTCCAATCTCTGCTAAACCAAAGTGGCTGTAGCTATCGATGAAACCGGGATAGACGAACATGCCCGCAGCGTCGATGACCTGGGCTCCTTCCGCGGCGGGAACGGTCTTCCCCAGGGCTTTGATCTTCCCGTTCTCTATGAGCAGGCTTCCCTGGTCGATCTTTTCTCCGGCCACGGGAATGATGGTCGCGTTCTTGATCAAGATCCTCTGCGGATTATCTTGGGCCGGGAGGATGGCCGCCAGCAGGGAACAGCGGCGACAACAGACATCATGATGATTTTTTTCATGGTCAGACCTCCGCTCCCGTTTTCTTTTCTTTGGAGTTTTCGACTCCGCTTCTTTTTTCTTCTTCGCTTCTTCTGCCTTTCTTCATATCGTCGAGATACTTGGCCCGATCGAAATAGACTTTTCCATCCACCAATGTCATCTGGCAGACCGTGTAGGAATCGAGCGGGTGCCGGTTGAAGATGGCCAGGTCGGCGTCCTTCCCGGGCTCGATCGTCCCGACGCGGCCGTCGATCCCCATGATCTTGGCCGGGTTGATGGTGAGCAGCTTGATGGCCTCGGCTTCCGAGAGGCCGCCGAAGCGGACGGTTTTGGCAGCGTCGTTGAAGAGATGGCGCATCCTCTCAGCGTCATCGGAATTGAGGGCTACCAGCACTCCTCTCTTAGCGGCCAGGGCGGCCGCGTGGGGCATGGTGTTGAAGGCTTCCCATTTGTAGGCCCAGGCATCAGCGAAAGTGGAGATGGCAACACCGTATTTCACCAGCTCGTTGGCGATGCGATAACCCTCCAGGCCGTGTTCGAAACAAACGAGCTTGACCCCGTACTCCTTGCACAGCCGCATGATGGAGAGCATTTCTTCGGATTGATAGGCGTGGCATCGCACCCAGAGTTTGCCCTTGAGAATGTCGGCTACCCCTTCGAGGCGGAAGTCTTTTTTGGGCGGGAGGGGCGCCGGGATCTTTCCCTTGCTCTCCTGGCTCGATTTCAGTTTTTTAGCGTAATCGTCCCAGGCCCTCAGGTAATCTTTGGCCAGCTCGAACTCTCTGCGGATGGACTCTTCAACCCCCATTCGCGACTTGGGGTAGCGGGCTTTCCCGGCAGCCTGGAAACCCGATTGCTTGGGATTTTCCCCCAGGGCCCACTTGCTGGTCAGGGGAGCGCCCTCGAAGATCAATTCCCGTGCGCTTTTTCCCCAGCGCATCTTGAGGACGATCCCTTTGCCGCCGATCGGGTTGGCCGATCCGTGCATGGTGTGGATGCTGGTCACGCCTCCGGTCAGCGCATAGTAGATCATGATATCCTCGGGGTTGATCACGTCCTTGACGTCGACCTCCGAGGTGATGGCGTCTCCCATCTCATTGACGTCGCCCTCGACCGCGATGTGGGAGTGCGAATCGATAATTCCGGGCATCACCCACTTCCCGTTGAGATCGATGACTTCGGCTTCCGGACCGGCCGCGAGGCTCTTCCCGACCTTGAGAATCTTGTTCCCCTGGATAAGGATGTCGCCTCCGGCGATATTCTCGCCGCTGACGGTGATGATGTTCCCGTTTTTGAGAAGAAGCTGTTTCTCGGCTGGCGCTGAGATGGTAGACAGACCCAAGGCGAGGAGTCCGATTAGCAGTAAAACCTTTGTGTTCATCTTCATGGCATTGCTCCTATCCGGGGATCCGTTTGGCCGTGAACTCCGTGGAACCGGAGCTCCCCTGGACGACGGTCCCGCGCATCGTATCGCCCGTGACCGTGCCTGAGATGTAGAGGTCGAGCTGTTGTCCGCCGACGGCGATGTTCATCTCAAAGTAGACGTCGTTTCCCGAAACCGAGCCGCCGGTGAAATCAAAGACCCCGAACGGCGTCGTCATTTTTCCCGAGAGGGCCGCTTCTTCCTGAGAAAAATCAATCTTGATGTTCATGCCCATTCCCCCTTCCATGGACAGTTCCCAGCGGCCGGACACATTGACGGTTGGCTTTTCACCCTCTTTGGCTTTGGCCTCTTTGAGGTCGAACTTTTTTCCATCCACAAAGGCTGTCTTCACTTTTGCATCTTTGACCAGGAGTTCGCCCTCAGCCAAGACGAGGTTGGCGATTTTCCCCGCTTCGAGGGTTCCCAGGGCCCGATCGACTCCAAAAAAGGAGGCCGGGATTGTGGTCAGCGCGGCCACGGCTTTATCTTTGGGAAGCCCGGCTTCGATCGCCTTGAGAATGCCGTCAGAGAATGTCTTGGGGTCGTCTGTCCCGAGAGAAGAGAAGGCAAAGGGGATTCCGGCTTCGGCCAGCTTAGCCGGGTTCTTGGGGTAGATTTCTTTTTCCGCTTTTTCCCGTTCCTCTTTTCCCTGCTGGGAGAAAAGGCTCGTGCCCGGGGCCTTGAAAGCGACCGTGCAGAGGAGCCGGGCCTTGGCCGCTTTGAGCTCGGGGATGACCTGGAAGGCCTCGTTGCCCAAGTCGCAGATGAAGAAATTGAGCTTATAGTCTCCGGCCAGCGCGAGCGACCGGCGGATATCGTGTTGGTTGCGGCAGAAGAAGATGACTGGCTTTTTTCCGGAGACGTAATCGGAGAGAGTCTCATAATAAGAAATATAGGAAGGCCGGCTGAGGCCCTTCATCTCCTTGAGCCAGCGGGCCTTGTTCAGTTCAAAAAAGGCGGCATCGGCCAAGACCTGCTTAAGAAACGCGTAGACTCCCATGAGCGAGCTCGGATAAACCATCAGGCCGGGGGAATTGAAGCCGATTCCCAGGCAATCGTCCTTGAGGAGCAGCGATTTATTTTTGTCGGCGTCGCCCAGGCAGAAGATCGAAGCCTGGCCGGTCAGAATCCCCCGATCGGGAATGGCCTGAGCTGCGGTGAAGCCGGACTTGTAATACTTCTCCAAGGTTGCTTTGCCGAGGTTGATAAAATCATAAGCCCTCAGGTCCGGCGTGATCCCTTTGTCTTTGTCGGTGTATTCGCCGGTGTAGATCTTGGAGGGATCGAACTTTTCTTCAGGGAATTTGAGAAGCGCCTGGCCCAGGCCGTCCATAAAGCCCGGATAGACGGTGAGTTTGCTGCCGTCGATGACTTCGGCGTCGGGCGGAATTGCGACGTTGGTGCCCACGGCTTCGATGAGTCCGTTCCGGATGATGAGAGTGCCCTTCTCGATCGGCGGGCCGGCCAGCGTCATGAGTTTCGCATCTTTGATGGCCCAGACCCGGTGAAGGTCGTCTTGGGAGCTGAGCTGGGAGAAGCAGAGGACGAAGGTGAGCCCCAAGAACAGAAAGAAACCAAGTTTTGGATTCCTACGAGCCATTGGACCTCCTTTGGAGGGATGAAATTTGGCCTTCGAACAAGTGCCAATTCCGAACACGGTCATACATTTTATATGTAATTACGGAAAAAGCAAAAGAAGAGTTCCATGGGTTGCCCCGGCCCTTTTTTTCTTATAACATATCGGGAAGATATGAGGAGGCGAAAATGATAAGAAGGAAGTCCTTTTTCTGCCTATTCGTCCTGATTGCGTTTCTGGCCGCTTTCTCTCTGCCCGCCCAGGAGCAAGCCGCAAAGCTCACCGATGAAGAAAAGATCCTGGAGACATTTCACTCTATTTCCAGCCATCCTCTGCTCGAATATGTCCGCGAGCTGAGCTCCGACAAGTACGCCGGGAGATTGACCGGGACTCCCGAATACAAGATGAGCGCCGAATGGGCGGTCTCCTTTTTCAAGAAATGGGGGATCAAACCGGCCGGCGACCAGGGCACCTATTTTCAGGCCTTTCCTAATCCCTATACCCTTGTTTTCAAGGGCTGTGAGGCCTCGCTGGATTTTCCGGTAAAAAAGGATGTGATCAAGAAACACTACCGCTACGAGGATGAATTCATTCCCGGCTCGACCTCGGGCTCGGGGGAAGTGACCGCCCCCGTCATCTACGTCGGCTACGGCATCACGGCTCCCGAGTTGGGCTATGATGAATACAAGGGAATGGACGTCAAAGGCAAGATCGTACTCATGGAAAGGGAAGTCCCTGTCTCGCCGGACGACAAACCGGAGCTCTTCAAAAAATGGCGCCCCTACTCGTTCCACCAATATAAGCTCGAGAATGCGGTCTCCCACGGTGCCAAGGGGATGCTCTACAATTACGGTCCGCTCGCTAACCCCAACAATTCGTACCGGGAGGGCTTTGTCGTCACCCATGTCGGGGATGCCGTGGTCAATGACATTTTCGCCGGAACCGACCGGAAGCACGGCGAGGTCATCCAGAAAATCGCCAAGACATTGACGCCTCAGTCGTTCGCCACCGGGAAGATCTTTACCTTGAAGAACCTGACCGAGCATCATCCGGAAGGCGTCGGCTACAATGTCATCGGTCTCCTCGAGGGTTCGGACCCGAAACTCAAGGATGACGTGATCATCGTCGGGGGGCATCTCGACGGGCTCGGCCGCTGCTACGAGATCATGCCGGGCGCCAACGACAACAACTCAGCCGTGGCGGTGACGCTCGGCGTCGCCGATGCGCTGGCCAGGTGCGCCGTCAAGCCCCGCCGTTCCATCCTGTTCATCCTCTTCGGCGCCGAAGAGCAGGCCGTCCACGGCTCTGAGTATTACCTCGAACACCCTGTTGTTCCGCTGGAAAAAACGATCGGCTTCATCAACATGGACGGAGTCGGCTGCGGAGACAAGCTGAACGCCCTGGCGGCCAAAAACTATCCGGCCTTCTGGGACTTTGTCGACAGGGCGAACAAAAAGTACGTCCACGACGTCGTCGCCCCTTCCTACTTTGCCAATATCGCCCGGCCACGGCTTGACGCCGCCCGTTTTATGTGGAAGGGTGTTCCGACAATCTCCTTCAGCGCCTACGGCTCGACGTCTTATTATCACATCACCAAGGACAACATCGATACCATCACCCCGGAGATCCTGGAAGATTTGGCCCGGCTCCTTTTCGTTTCCGTGCTTGACATGGCCAATGCGCCGACACTCAATTTCAGAAAATAGCCGTCTATCTCGTGAGCCAACTCGAGCTAGTACATAACGTCAATAAATCCGAAGCTGATAAGGATGCGCCGGGGCTTGACCAGAACAGGGGTCCAGAGATCAGAAACCAATCCGGACTTCCCTGCGTACGTCATCCTTCGGCGCCTACCTTGGCTGACCTATCGCGTCCGTATCAGTTGCGGGACGTATAAGCAAGGACGGGGCTGCATATCCTCAGGCTCGTTCACTTCCTTGATCGACATAGACGAGATGACAAGATAGACCACTGCTACGACGGGCACGTACGAGATAGACCTATATATGCAGCTCGACGATATCTCCGTCCTGGAGGACGTGGTCACGGGTCACCCGCTGCCCCTCAAAACCGTTTTCGTTCCAGATCCGGGCGAAGCTAAAATTCTGGACGAAGTCTTTGTGGACCGCCCGGGCCATGTCCAGGACCGTGCTTCCCATCTTCAGGGCGAATGGGTCCCGGAGGTCGGCCTTCTTCCCCGGGACTTTGCTGCAGACACGGACAATCTGGAGAAGGACAAAGACATCCTTTCTGAGCTCACCGATTCCGTCACCTGCCTTGGCCGATACAGGAACGACCTTCAAATGGGGGCCATAAAAAACTCTCAGCTCCTCGACGTTCTCGGCCGCCGAGGGAGTGTCGCTCTTGTTAGCCACGAGCAGGGTCTTCTTCAGAAACGGGAATTTCTCCGGCGGAATAGGATGGTGTTCAGGCACGAGTTCGATCTTTTTTTCCCTGAGCCTTGAGATAACTGCCTCCGAGGTCGCCGCGCAATTGGGGTCCGCGAGGTCGGCGACGAAAAGCAGGCCATCGCTGACTTTGATGATCTCGGGGAGCCAGGTCTCCATATAATCGGGCGTCATGGGAGGGGTGTCGATGAGTTGGATGCGGATGTTTTCGAAGGGCATCATGAAGGGGGCGGGAAATCTGGTCGTAAAGGGATAATCGCCCACTTCGACTTCGACCCCGGTCAGAGCCTTGATCAGGGAGGATTTTCCGGCGTTGGGGGGACCCACGACGATGACCTGCCCGGCTCCCGATTTTTCGATATGAAAACTCGACCCGCGCCGGGCGACGGCGGGCTGACGCTGCATCTCTTCTTTGAGCTTGGCGACCTTTGTCTTCATCAGGGCCTGGAGCTTTTCGGTGCCCTTGTGCTTGGGGATCATGGCCAAGAGCTCTTCGTAGATGGCGATCTTCTCCTGGGCGGTCTTAGCGGTTTTGAGCTTCCGCTCGACCTCAAGGTATTGAGGCGGAAGGTTGGCTGGCATGGCTTGTTCCTGACCCGGATTATACCCCAACCCGGCCGGTTTTTCAAAGCCATTAACTCTCAGTTATTTTGAGACGAATTCCAGCCCTGGTTCGTCTTTTTAGATGTAGAAAGATCAGGAACTGGTCCAGTCTTGTATCTTTTGATATTTCAATAAGTTAAAGTCGGGCTAGCGCGACAGCACGGGACTTGGGAAAGGGACTAATTTTCTTTAAAAAAATGCTTGTTTTTCCTTTACTTGGGACCGCTTTTTGGGTAGAATAGAAGCCTGAAAATGCCCATTGGGTTATGTGACATTCCTGCCTCAATAACCCTTCCGTTTTTTACAAAAAAACGAAGATGAAAGAAAAAAAATATACCGCAGAGAGCATCAAGGTCCTGAAGGGCCTGGAAGCCGTCCGCAAGCGGCCGGCGATGTACGTGGGGAGCACGGGGCCCGAGGGACTTCACCACCTGGTTTACGAGGTCGTCGACAACAGTATCGACGAAGCTCTGGCCGGCTATTGCACCCAGATCGACGTTTTCATCCACGTCGATGACTCCGTCACCGTGATCGATAACGGCCGGGGGATTCCGGTCGAGATGCACAAAAAAGAGAAGAAGTCGGCCGCCGAGGTCGTCATGACCATGCTTCACGCCGGCGGGAAGTTCGACGACAAAACCTACAAGGTGTCGGGCGGTCTTCACGGCGTCGGCGTCTCGGTCGTCAACGCCCTGTCCAAGCGGCTGGACCTCGAGGTCAAGCGCGATGGCGGGATCTATACCCAGAGCTACGAGCGCGGCAATCCCGTCACGAGGCTCAAGCTGGTCGGAAAGACCAAGAAAACCGGCACCAAGATAACTTTCTGGCCGGACGACGAGATCTTCGACTCGACCGAATTCAACTTCGAGGTCCTGACCCAACGGATGCGGGAGCTCTCTTTCTTAAACCGGGGGCTGAAGATCACCATCCTGGACGAGCGGACAAACAAATCCCACGAGTTTCAGTACAAAGGCGGCATCCTGGAGTTTGTCCAATACCTCAACCAGAACAAGAACGTCCTCAACCCGCGGCCGATCTATTTCGAGTCCCAGAAGGATGACATCCAGGTCGAACTCGCCTTCCAGTACAATTCCGGCTACGCCGAGACGATCTTCACCTTCGTCAACAACATCAACACGACCGAAGGCGGCACTCATCTCATCGGCTTCAAGGCGGCCCTGACCCGTTGCATCAACAACTACGCCGTCGCCCACAACCTTTTCAAGGATCTCTCCGCCGGCACGCATCTCCGGGGACGACACCCGCGAGGGGCTGTGCGCCGTCCTCAGCATCAAGATGAAGGATCCCCAGTTCGAGGGCCAGACCAAGACCAAGCTGGGAAATTCCGAGGTCAAGGGTATCGTCGAGTCGCTGGTCAACGAGCAGCTCACGGCCTACCTCGAAGAGAACCCGACAAACGCCAAGCGCGTCGTCATGAAAGCCCTGGACGCGGCCCATGCCCGGGAAGCCGCCCGCAAGGCCAGGGAACTGGCCCGTCGGAAGAGCGTCCTCGAGTCGACGCTCGCTCCCCGGCAAGCTCGCCGACTGCCAGGAGCGGGACCCGGCCGAGGCAGAGATCTTCATCGTCGAGGGCGATTCGGCCGGCGGCTCAGCCAAACAGGGCCGCGATCGCCGGTTCCAGGCCATCCTCCCTCTCAAAGGCAAGATCCTCAACGTCGAGAAGGCGACCCCGGAGAAGATCTTCAAGAACGAGGAGATCGGGATGATGATCGCCGCCCTCGGAACGGGGGCCGAACAATCCGACTTCAACCTGGAAAAGCTCCGCTACCACAAGGTCATCATCATGACCGACGCCGACGTCGACGGATCGCACATCCGGACCCTGCTCATGACCTTCTTCTACCGGCAGATGAAGCCGCTTATCGAGCACGGTCACCTCTATATCGCCCAGCCGCCTCTCTACAAGATCAGTCGTGGCCGGGAAGTCCTCTACCTCAAAGAAGAACGGGCCTATGAGAAATGGATGAACCGGAAGATCTCGGAAGAATTCAAGGTCAAGGTCAAGGGCCAGAAGGAAGTCTTCGAGGGCGAAAAGTTCCGGAAGTTTTTCCTGCGGATCATTCAGAAAAAGAATTTCATCCAATTCCTGGAACGGAAGTGCTACCCGTTTTTCATGGTCGAGCTCCTGATCAAGGAGGGGGTCGCCGACCTCGAATTCCTCCAGAACAAAAAGAACATGAAGAGAATCCAGGCACTCATCGAGCAGAAGGGCCTGAGCACCCAGCTCACCCAGGACGAAGAGTACGGTTCCTATGAGATCGCCGCCAAGTTCCAGATCAACGGCATGTCCCTCACCTCCAGGATCAACCTGGACTTGATCAACTCGACGGAATACAAAAACCTGTTCCGGATCGTGAAAGAGCTCGAAGAGTTCCGTCCGCCCTATGAGGTCATCAGCGACTCCGAGACGGTGACGCTCGAAAACGAGAACAAACTCCTCGAATATCTCGTCGAGAAAGGGAAGAAGGGAGTTTCCATCCAAAGGTACAAGGGTTTGGGCGAGATGGCCCCCGAACAACTCTGGAAGACAACCATGAACCCCGAGAATCGGGCTCTCCTCAAGGTCTCGGTTCAGGACGCCGTCGAGGCGGACAAGGTGTTCTCGATTCTGATGGGAGATGAAGTCGAGCAGCGCCGGGAGTTCATCGAAAGCAATGCCCTGATGGCCCAAAACCTGGACATCTAGGAAGCGATGATCAGTTCATAAGATGGCCAAAGAAAAAAAAGACAAAAAAGCCGAGCCCGGCCCGGTCGACGAGAAAGACAAGAAGGCTCAGCCGGACGAGAAACCCGCCCCTCCTCCCGCCGCGGCCGACCTCTCGGTCGTGAGTCTCGAGGAGGAGATGAAGAAATCCTACCTCGATTACGCCATGAGCGTCATCATCGGCCGCGCCATCCCGGACATCAAGGACGGGCTCAAGCCTGTCCACCGCCGCGTTCTCTACGCCATGTACGAATCGGGGACGACCCACAACAAGCCCTACAAGAAGTCGGCCCGCATCGTCGGCGACGTCATCGGCAAGTACCATCCTCACGGCGACCAGGCCGCCTATGACACCCTGGTCCGGATGGCCCAGGACTTCAGTCTGCGCTACCTCCTGGTCGACGGTCAGGGGAACTTCGGCTCCGTCGACGGCGATCCGCCGGCGGCCATGCGCTACACCGAAGTCCGGATGTCCAAGCTGGCCGGCGAGCTGCTCGCGGACATCGAAAAGGACACGGTCAATTTCGTCCCCAATTACGATGAGAGCCTGACCATGCCGGAGGTCCTCCCGGCCAAGTTCCCCAACCTTCTGGTCAACGGCGGTTCGGGGATCGCCGTCGGGATGGCCACCAACATCCCGCCCCACAACCTGGGCGAAGTCATTGACGGACTCGTCTATCTCATCCAGCATCCGAACGCGAGCCTCGACAAGATCATGGAATTCATTCCCGGTCCGGATTTTCCGACGGGTGGATACATCTTCAACAAGCAAGGGATTCGCGACGCCTACAGAGAAGGCAAGGGCGTCATCAGCCTGCGCGCCAAGACAGTCATCGAGCGCGGGGACAAGGGAGAGAGGGACCGGATCGTGGTCACCGAGATTCCCTATGCGGTCAATAAGTCCAGGCTGCTCGAAGTCATCGCCGATCTGGTCAACGCGAAAAAACTCGAGGGCATCGCCGATATCCGCGACGAATCCGACCGAGAAGGGATCCGGATGGTCGTCGAGGTGAAGAAGGGGGACCTGCCCGAGATCATCCTCAATAACCTCTATAAGCACACTTCTCTCCAAACATCATTCGGTATCACCATGCTGGCCATCGTCGAAAAGCAGCCCAAGACTCTCAACCTCATCGACATCATGAAGTACTTCATCTCCCACCGCCAGGATGTCATCCGCCGGCGGACGAGGTTTGACCTCAAGAAGGCCGAGCACCGGGCCCACATTTTGGAGGGGCTGACCATCGCCCTGGACCACCTCGACGCCATCATCAAGCTCATCCGCTCGTCCAAGAGCGTCGAGGAGGCGCGCACCGGCTTGATCGAACGGTTCAAGCTCTCTCCCATCCAGGCCCAGGCGATCCTGGAGATGCAACTCCAGAAGCTGACCCGGCTGGAGAGGGATAAGATCGTCCAGGAGTACAAGGAGGTCAAGGCGCTCATCGTCAAGCTTCGCAAGATCCTGGGCTCGGACCAGCTCATCCAGGAGATCATCGTCGACGAGCTGAAACAGATCAAAGAGGAGTACGGGGATGAGCGGCGCACCGAGATCCGCGACGAGACCGTCTCCGACCTCCGCCCCGAAGACCTGATCAAAGAAGAGGACGTAGCTGTCGTCTACACCTCGTCGGGGTATATCAAGCGGACCTCCCTCACCGCCTATCACTTCCAGAGCAGGGGCGGCAAGGGCCGCAGGGGCATCGAGATGAAAGCCGAGGATGTGGTGGAGAGCATCTTCATCGGTTCCACCCACAGTTTTCTCCTCGTCTTCAGCAACCAGGGCCGGCTTTATTGGCTCAAGGCCTTGGAAGTCCCGGACGTCGGTCCGGCCGGCCGGGGCAAGGCGATCGCCAACCTGATCGAGTTCAACCCGGATGAGAAGGTCCGCTCGATCGTGGCTGTCAAGGAATTCCGGGACGACCAGAACATCGTCATGCTGGCCACGAACGGGTTGATCAAGAAAACCCGGCTCAGCGAGTTTAAGAATGTCCGCCGGGGAGGCATCCTGGCCATGTCCCTCCGGCCGAAGTCGGCTCTGTTCATGGCCAAACTGACCGACGGCAAGAACGATATTATCATCGGCACCAAACTCGGCCGGGCGATCCGGTTCAAAGAGAGCGAAATCCGCCCCATGGGACGCCAGGCGGCGGGGGTAAAGGCCGTCCGCCTCAAGCCCAAGGACGCCGTCATCGGGATGATCGTGATCAGGCCCGACGACAAATTTGTCTTCACCGCGAGCGAGAGAGGCTACGGAAAAAAGACGGCCGTCGAACAGTATCCGCGGCACAGAAGGGGAGGTCAGGGAGTCCTCAACCTCCGGGTGAATGCAAGGATAGGAAGCGCGCTGGCTGTGGTCGGAATCCAAGAAGAAGAGCTTTTGATCATCACCCAGGAAGGGAAGGTCATCCGCATCAAGACAACCCAGTTCAGGTCGGTCGGCCGGGCCACCCAGGGTGTGCGCATCATCAATCTGGACGAGAAAGACCGCGTCTGCTCCGTCGCCAAAGTCAGGGAAAGCTAAAAAGACGTCTATCTCGTCCTCTCGTCTATTCCGTCGTCTCGCCATCTCATCAAAAAAAGTGAGGAGTTTAAGAATCTTTCAGTTCGCTTTTTACTGCTCAGTGCTCACCGCTCACAGCTCACTTTCTTTTGACGAGAGAGACGGGATACACTTCATCTGGATTTTGTTTTGGACGAGATTGACGTTTTCCTTGACAAAGAAATATCTTCAATTCTACAATGGGGCCACTTTGGGAGGAGGGAGAAATGATTGATACTCTTGGCCAATCGCTCCTCAATTCGATCAAATCATTCCCAAAAAGCGAGTTTTTGCTTTACAAAAAAGAAGGGAAGTACGTCCCGATTTCCATGGCCGAATTCGCCGATGAGGTGAAATTCCTTTGTTTCGGGCTCAAGGCGCTCGGACTCCAGAAGGGGGATAAGCTGGTCATCCTGTCCGAAAATAGGCCGGAGTGGGTGATGGTTGACTACGCCAACCTATGCGCCGGAGGCATCACCGTCCCCATCTATACGACGCTTGTGCCCGAACAAGTCAAATACATCGTCGATAATTGCGACGCTCAAATCGTTGTCTGTTCGAACTCCTCTCAGTGGGAGAAGATCAAGACGGTGAGGCAGGATCTCACGAAGGTGCGCCACTTTATTACCCTTGGGGAGGAGGCGCCCGAGGGCGTTTTGTCCTATTCCCAGGTCCTCGACAAAGGAAAGGCGATGGCTGCGACGGAGCCGGGGCTCTTTGAAAGAATGGTTCTGGCCCTGAATCAAGATGACGATGCCTCGATCATCTATACGTCGGGCACGACGGGGATACCCAAAGGCGTCGTCCTGACTCATATCAATTTTTTGAGCAATATCAAAACAGTGGCGGAAATTATCGAGTTTTCTTTTAAAGATACCGTTCTTTCTTTTTTGCCACTCTCTCACGTTCTTGAGAGGATGGTCATGTTCACCTACGTTTATCGGGGCTGCACGATCGCTTTCGCCGAAAGTACGGAGACCGTCGCCGAAAACCTCCTTGAAGTCAGGCCTCAGATCATGGTCAGCGTCCCCCGGGTCTTTGAAAAAATCTATTCCAAGGTCATGGACAACGTCCTGTCCAGCTCGGGTCTGAAAAAGAAGATCTTCTTCTGGGCCGTAAGAGTCGGAAAAGCCTACGGCAGGAAAAAACTCCGCCGACAGCCCGTCTCCGCCTTTCTCCGGTTCAAACGGAATCTTGCCCACCGGCTCGTTTTCTCAAAAATCATCGAGCGGACGGGGGGTCGAGTCCGGTTTTTTGTTTCGGGCGGGGCTCCGCTCTCCAAGGACATCGCCGAGTTCTTTTATGCTCTCGGGCTCGTCGTCCTCGAGGGCTATGGCCTCACCGAAACCGCTCCGGTGCTGGCCGTGAACACTTTTCAGGATCTGAAGTTCGGCACGGTCGGCAAGCCGATCCCGGGGATCGAGCTCAAGATCGCTTCGGACGGCGAGATTCTGGCCAAGGGACCCAATGTCATGAAAGGGTATTACAAAAAAGAAGCCGAGACCAGGGAAGCAATCGAGGACGGCTGGTTCAAGACCGGCGACATCGGCTACCTGGACGAAGAGGGTTTCCTGGTGATCACCGACCGGAAGAAGGACCTGATCGTGACCTCGGGCGGGAAGAATGTCGCTCCCCAGCCCATCGAGAACCTCCTCAAGACCAACTCCTACATCTCCAACGCCGTGGTCCTGGGAGATAGAAAGAGGTTCATCTCCGCCCTCATCGTTCCCAACTTCGAGAAGCTCGAGGAATATGCCAAGTTCAACAGCATCACTTACCGCGAGCGGATCGACCTCGTCCGGGATAAACGGATCGTCAGTTTTCTCAAATCCGAAGTGGACCGGGCGACGCCCAACCTCGCCTCCTACGAGAGAGTCAAGAAGATCTCGCTCCTCGATCGGGATTTCGAGATCGAAAGAGGGGAAATGACACCGACCCTCAAGGTCAAGCGCAACCATGTCGAGGAGAAGTACCGGGATCTGATCGAAGCCATGTACAGGGAAGAATAACCTGGAGTGAGCACTGAGCTGTGAGGAGTGAGGAGTCCAGCACCGGCGGATGATTTTATCGGGATCGGACGCAGCGGATCTTGGGAACAGACCAACCTGTCGGCCGATCAACTTTTTTTGGGTGGTACGATCGGCAAAACAACGTGAGAAGGATGAGCCTTGTCGTGGTAGATTTTCTGGTTTGCGATCTGGAGTTTTGTCGCCCGGGCCAGGTCCTCTCCGGTCTGGGCGTTACGGTCGTATTTGGGGAAAGCCGAAGAGGCGATCTGAAGCCTGATACGGTGTCCCTTCTTGAAGGTCTGACAGGTATTCCATAGGTCTATGGTGTAAGGATAGATCTTGCCGGGCTCGATGAGCGAAGGCTTTTCCATTCCATCCCGGTAGCGCGCCCTCACCATCCCGTCGATCAGGCGCTGGGCGAATCCATCCGGCCAGACATCGAGAAGGAGGCCCATAAAATCGGTGTCCTTGGCCGTTGAGGAGGCGTAGAGCTGGACTTTGATCGGACCGCAGACGGTCAGGTCTTCGGCCAGAGGCCTCACTCGTGTAGACGAGGACATCGTCCCGCCGCTCGACCGACCGGTAATCATCAGCGCTCCCTATCTGGGCAAAGGACGGCTCGGTCACGAACGGGACCGGGTGCTCGGGATCGCCGGTGTAGCCGTCGGTCGGCTCGGCTCCCGGAAGGACCGGCGACAGAGTGCCGTCGCCGAAAAGGCTGTTGGCTCTCCCCCGGCTGTGGATGTAATACTTTGTCCAGCTCGTCCGGGCGATCGGCCATTCTTTCTCATCGGTCCATTTGTTTTCGCCCATGACGAAGATTCGCACCGGGGGGTCGGACATGATCCCGGAGTCTTGTCCTTTGAGCCAGTAGTCAAACCAGCGTTTCAGATAGCCGTTGAGGTCGATCGTGCCGCTCGGGCCGAAGTCAACCTCGCCGAGCTTCGAGGTGGAGTTGATGGCGTGAGGCCAGGGTCCCATCATGATTTTCTGTTTGTTCCGGACATCTTCCGGCCCGCGCGTCGTCATGCCGATATAGTTGAGGGGTGTCCCGATCTGCTCGTCGTCATACCAGCCCGAGATGTGAAGCACGGGCACCTTGACCCGGTCATATTTGTTTTGGTAACGCATGGGCTCCCAGTAGGCGTCGAGCTGGGGATGGTCGAGATCTTCTTTCCAGGCGGGCACTGGGCGTCCCATGGCTTCATCCATCGTGTAGAGGGGGAGGTGCTTCTGGATCTTTGTCCAGTCCACGGCGTCCATGTTCTGGCTGAGATGGCCGGAGGTCATATGAAACCAGCTGATGTCCATCGGCAGGTGCGTCCCCGTCGGCCACTCCACAAACGGGTCGGAGGGAGTGACCATGGCCGCCATGGTCACCAGGTGGGGAGGCTGCAGGACGGCGGTCAGCCACTGAATCCGCCCGAGATAGGAGCCGCCGGTCGTGCCCACCTTTCCGGTCGACCAGGGCTGGGCCGCGCACCACTCGATCGCGTCATACCCGTCCCGGCCGTCGTTGCGATAAGGCACGAAGACACCGTCGGAATCGCCTCTGCCCCGGACGTCCATGGCCACAAAGACATAGCCGTGCTCTGCCCAGTAGCGGCCCGATTTGAGGGCCCCGGTCTTGGTGTAGGGCGTCCGGGATAAGATCACCGGAAATTTTCCTTCCGCATCAGGCCGGTAGAGGTCGGCCGAGAGCTCGACCCCGTCCCGCATCTTGACCCGGACATTGAATTCGATCTTGAGGTCGAAAGTCTGGTCCGGGGTGACGGCGGACTTTTGTGCCTCCGAACCCGCCCCGGCCGGGAAAACCAAAAAACCCACGATCACAGAAACCATGAGAATAAGAGAAAAGAATCTGTTTTTCACGTTTTTCCTCCGGCCTCGACGGCCTGTCCCTTTTTATTTCTTCTTTTGTTCCGGGGGTGTTTTGACCCAGTACAAAATCCGGCCGCAATTCTCGCAGAGGATGAGCTTCTTGGTGTCCCGGAGCTCGTTCAGCACTTGCGGCCGTATCCGCATGTGGCACATCGAGCAGAAATCTCCATTGACGGGGGACAGGGCCACTCCGCTTTTTTTGAAGGAGATTCTCTGATAGAGGGCAATCTGGTCGGAGGGGACTTGGGGGAGGAGGCTGTCTTTTTCAGCGGTCAGCTTTTCGATCTTGGCTTCCATCTCCACTTTCTTCTGCTTGAGGATGTCCTGTTCTTTGAGCAGGTTTTCTTCTTCCTGTTGGTGTCGTCTGGTCGCAGCCCGGATTTCCTCTTCGATGTCATCAGCCGCCAGCATTTCGCTGATCACTTCTTCTTCCATCGAATCGACCGAGTGCTGGGCTTCCTCTATTTCCTTGAGCAGGGTGGTGTATTCTTTGTTTGTTTTGACTCCATTAAGCTGGCGTTTGTATTTTGTGATCTGGACCTTGATGTCCTTGACCTTCCCCTCCTGCTCCCGCCGTTTTTTCTGGTTCAGGGCCAGTCTCTCTCTGGCTTGGGCGACTTCCTTGGAGCCGGCTTCGATCCTCTTGTGGATGTCTTCGAGAAGGGAGGGGATGCCGTCGAGGAATACGCTGAGGTGTCTGATTTCGGAATCGAGATGTTGGAGGCTGATCAGCTTCTCGAACTCGATATCCACATCTTTCCCTCAAGGTTAAATGGGCCTACCAGGATTCGAACCTGGGACCTGCCGGTTATGAGCCGGTAGCTCTACCGCTGAGCTATAGGCCCTTGAATTTTGTTTATAACATTTATTAGATACCAAGTCAATTTAAGGAAAAAGAGGTGAGCAAGAGTGAGAAGTGAGCAGTGAGCAGTTAAAAAAGAGAGTGAGACTGAGCTGTGAGCGGTGAGCAGTTAAAAAAAATAGGAGTAATATGCATTCGAAACCACTCAGCGTGCTGATGAATGAAAATCGCGGGATCATTTGATCTTAAAACCACTGACAAAAGCACTGCTTACAGCGAAGATCTGCCGCCGGTTCTTGCTTGCTTTATCAAGAATTATGTTTTATGCTGCTCCCGCGCTCACTGCTTACAGCTCACTTCTTTTAATGGTTGTTGGTGAACGATTTCAGCTTGCGGCTCCGGCTGGGGTGTTTGAGCTTGCGCAGGGCCTTGGCTTCGATCTGCCGGATTCTTTCACGAGTGACCTTGAATTGCTGACCCACCTCTTCCAGGGTGTGCTCGTTGCCGTCGCCCAGTCCGAAGCGCATCTTCAGGACTTTCGCTTCCCTCTCGGTCAGGGATTTGAGCGCTTCCTCGATTTGCTCCTTGAGGTTGATGTGGATGACCGTGTCCGGAGGGGAGGGGATGAGCTTGTCTTCGATGAAATCGCCCAGATGGCTGTCTTCCTCTTCTCCGATCGGCGTCTCCAGCGAGATGGGTTCCTGGGCAATCTTGATGATCTTGCGAACCTTGTTGACCGGCAGGTCCATTTTCTTGGCGATTTCTTCGCTGGTCGGCTCGCGGCCGATCTCCTGGACAAGGGTCCTCGAAACCCTGATCAATTTGTTGATGGTTTCGATCATGTGCACGGGGATCCTGATCGTCCTCGCCTGATCGGCGATGGCCCGGGTGATGGCCTGCCGGATCCACCAGGTGGCGTAGGTGGAGAACTTGTAGCCCCGGCGGTATTCGAACTTATCGACGGCCTTCATCAGCCCCATGTTCCCTTCCTGGATGAGGTCGAGGAACTGAAGCCCCCGGTTGCTGTATTTCTTGGCGATGGAAACGACGAGCCTCAGGTTGGCGGCCACCAGCTCCTTTTTGGCCTGGTCGCTGATTTTTTTCCCGGTGGTGATGGCCCTGATGGCTTTTCTCAGGCCCTGGGAGTCAAGGCCGATCTCCTTCTGATAGGACCTGAGCCCCTTGCTGACCTCGCCGAGGTTCTGCTTGAGGACGGGATGCTCTTTTTTGCGCCGGGACTGCCCCAGAGCCAGAGTCAGCTCTTCTTTGGTGTCTTCCAGATCATTGATGACTTTGAGCTTTTCCCTCAGGTCGTCGATGATCTTTTCCCTTGTCGTCGTGCGAAGATTGAGCTCCCGGATGAACCGGCTCATCCTGACGATGATCCTGCCTCGGGCATAGGTGTATTTTTTGGCCGACGGGATATTCTTGAGCTTGGCGCTGAGGTCGCGGATCTTCTTGATTTTGGTCAGGATCTGTTTCTTCTTCTCGTCGATCTTCCCCTCGGCCAGATCCTCCTCACTGAAATCGAACATCTCCTGGATGACGTAGGGATTCTCCTTGATCTTCTCCTCAAGAGAAAGGACCTCGTTGAGGACGAGCTGGGTCTTGGACAGAGCCTTGATGATGGCCTTCTCCCCCCGCTCGATCTCGCGGGCGATGGCGATCTCCCCCTCCCGTGTCAAGAGGGAGATGTTCCCCATTTCTCTGAGATAGAGCTTGACGGGGTCCGTCGTCCGTTCCAGGCCGTGGACGGAAACCAGGTCGCTTTTCCTCCGCCTGGGCAGGATCTCCCGCTGTTGGGCATCCAGGATCTTGATTCCGTAGCCGTCCATGGAACTGAGGAAGTTATCGAAATCCCCGCCGGATTCAAGGCCTTCCTCGAAGGTTTTGTCAATCTCTTCAAAGAGCAAAAAGCCCTGCTTTCTTCCCTTGGAGATCAGCTGGTTGATTTCTTCTTTTTGATACTTGGTGTCAGATGACACTCTCTTCTCCTCTTCGTAGACGTTCAGGCCGCAAAAATCTACCTATGTATTATACAATACAAACGAAACAAACGTTCCATTTAGAGCGATATGATCTGTTTGGTGATATCCTGTCTGAGAAAAAGAAGCGCGGAGAGCTTGTCTTTTTCCCCCTTTTTTTCGAGCCGCGTGATTTCCGCCTGCAACTCCTTGAGCCGGTTCTGCAAGGTGATCTTGCGGAGGGAGGTCAGGCAGTCCATTGCCTCCTCGAGGGTCGCGGGCCTGGTTTTTTCCAGGAGTGCCTTGGAAATGTGGCTGGTGAACGCCGTCCCCATCGCCTCGCACAGTTCGTGGAAGCCGCATCCTTTGTTGTTCTTGAATCGCTCGAGGATGACCATGAAGACCGGTTCGCCCTTCAGGCCGCGCAGGTCTTCTTCTTTCAATTCGGAAAAGATGTCGGAGGCGAAAAGCTCGTTCTCGAGGAGGATCTGGAGGAGTCTCTTTTCGGCCGGGAGAAAGAATTCCCTCTCCTCCGAGACGCTGTCCTGGGGGCCCTGCTTGGACACATTCCGGATCAACTCCTCGGGCACCCCGAGATAATCGCTGGTCTGCTTGAGATATTCGCTCCGGACGACGGAATCCGGCATTTTCTCGACTTCCCGGACGACATTGCGGATGATCTTGGCCATCTCTTCGGGAATGTCCATCCGGCCCTCCTTCCTGAAACCGTCAATCAGGAATTTGAGCCCCGGGATGCTCTTCTTCACGAGGGCCTGATAATGCTCGGCTCCGTATTTCTTTATGAACGCGTCGGGGTCGAGATCCTCCGGCAGGACCAGGACGCGGGTGTAAACTCCTTTTTCGAAGCAGATCGGAACTGCCCTCAAGGCGGCCGTCCGTCCGGCCTGATCGCCGTCGTAATTGATGACCATCCGCGGGGCGAAGCGCTGGGCCAGCGCGACCTGGAACGGTGTCAAGGCTGTCCCCAGCGAAGCGGCGACGTTGGATACGCCCGCTTGGTAGAGGGCGGAAAAGTCCGTGTATCCCTCGACCAGAATCATCTCCCCCTTGTCCCGGATCGCATCCTTTGTAAAATTCAGTCCGTAGAGAAGCTTCCCTTTGGAGTAGAGGGGTGTGTCCGGGGAATTAAGGTACTTGGGCTCGGCGTTGGTGATGGACCGCCCGCCGAAGCCCACGATTTTCCCGGTCAGGCTGAAGATCGGGAACATGATCCGGCCCCGGAATCGGTCGTAGAATTCATCTTTCTTTTGGCCGGGGATGGCCAGCCCCGCTTTCTCGAGAAGGGCGGGGGAGACGTTTTTCGCCTGGAAAAAGCTGACGAGGGAATTCCAGCTGTTCAGAGCGTAGCCGATCTTGAGATCTTGAATAGTCTTGTCGGAGATCTTCCTCTTTTTTAGGTAATCGAGGCCGATCTGACCCTCCCCCGTGTTGAGGAGATTCTTTCGGTAGAACCCCAGGGCACTCTCGTTGATCTTGAAGAGCTTCTCTTCAAGCTTCAGGACCTGAGGGGAGAGCTTGCTCAGCTGCGGAAGCTGGATATGGAATCTCTCGGCCAGGTGTTTGAGGGCTTCGGGAAAACTGAGGTTTTCTTTTTCCATGACCAGGGAGAAGACATCGCCGCCGACGCCGCAACCGAAGCAGTGAAACAGTTGTTTGTCCTCGTCAACCGTGAATGAGGGCGTTTTTTCGGTGTGAAAGGGACAAAGACCGACATGTTTTCGGCCCCGTTTTCTCAGGGTCGTGTATTGGGAGGCCACCTGGACGATAGAGGCGACCTGCCTAATCTGGTCAATGATTTCCATTATGGGTTGTTTTCTGGAAAAAAGACTCTATATATATAGGCAGCATGGGCCAAATTGTCAAGCAAGCAAGAGTGGTGAGCACTGCTAACAGAATCTATAGGTGGTTGATGAGGCTGGCCAGGTAGGCTGCCCCAAAACCGTTGTCTATGTTGACCACCGCCACTCCGCCCGGACAGGAGTTGAGCATGGCCAGCAGCGCCGCCAGGCCCTTGAAGCTTGCTCCATAACCGACACTCGTAGGGACGGCGATGATCGGCACATTGACCAGGCCGGCGACAACGCTTGGCAACGCCCCTTCCATGCCGGCGACGGTGATGATGACTCGGGCGCCCTTGAGCTTATCGTACTCGCCGAAGAGCCTGTGCAGACCGGCCACGCCAACGTCGTAGACCCGCTCGGTTTCGTTCCCTAAAATGTCACAGGTCACAAAGGCTTCCTCGGCCACGGGAATATCCGAAGTCCCTGCGGTCATGACCACGATCTTGCCTTTCCCCATGTCTGGCTTCTTCTGTTTCATTGTGACGGTTTTCGCTAGGGGATTGTAGAGCGCCCCGGCGAGCCCTTTTTTTATTTTCTTATACGCTTCTTGGTCAACCCGGGTAACGAGGAGATTGCAGCCTTTCTTGAGGATCTCCTGGGCAATTCTCAGAATCTGGTCCGGGGTCTTTCCCAACCCGTAGATGATCTCGGGGAAACCTTTGCGCAGTTCCCGGTGATGGTCGATCTTGGCAAAATGGAGGTCCTGGTACGGGTAGTCTGTGAGCTGGTGGAGGGCGTCTTCCGGAGATAGCTCTCCCTTCTGAACTTTTATCAAGATAGCTTGCAGATGCGATTTCACGTCGGAATTCTACCATAAACAGACGTTGCACGTGAAGCGCGAATCGCTATTTGCTTTGAGCTATTTTTCGGTTTTTTGCTAAAATAGGGGGGCGATATGAACGAGAAAGGAGAACAATATGCCGCTTGTCGAGATTCATCTTCTCAAGGGCCGGACGGATGAACAGAAAAAGGCCATGCTGGGGGCGGTCACGCGGGCCATTCACGAATCCATCGATTGCCCCCTGGAAACGATCCGGGTGTGGATCGAGGAGATTCCCCGCACAGAATTCATGTCCGCCGGGGTGCTAGCCTCGGAAAAGAAAAACTAGCGCAGCAGATTTGAAGGCGGGAGGGGCTTTGAGCTATACTAAAAAACCGTGAGCCATGTACGCAAAAGCGTCTGAGCCCCTGGCAGAGCTGACCTAGTTGGAAAAAAGGACGGTTGGTCGCGACATCCTGTTTTCGGGGGTGGGGGTGCATTCCGGACAGGTCGTGGATCTGCGCCTCGTTCCCTCCTCCTCCGGGGAGGTCGTTTTCCGCCGCACAGACCTCGGAAACATGGAATTGAGGATCGATCCCAAAAAAATCGAAGCCAGGAATTGCTCCGCCCTGGTTGCCGCGGAGTGCAAGATCCAGACGATTGAGCATCTCATGGCCGCCCTTTTCATTTTCGGCATCGAGAGCGTCCTGATCGAGCTCAACGGCGGCGAAATCCCAGTCATGGACGGCAGCGCTGCCAGTTTTGCCCAAGCCATCAGGGAGGCGGGGGTGCGGCCGGTCACCGGGAGAAAAAAATCGATCAAGATCCTCGAGCCCATCACGATTTATGAAAAAGGAGCTTCCATCCTCTGTTATCCCGACTCGGATTTTCGGGTTTCATATTTTATCGAATATCCCCATCCGGCCATCGGCCGCCAGGAGTTGACCGTCGCCCTGACCCTCGACAACTTCATCTCCGGCATAGCGCCCGCCAGGACGTTCGGGTTCCTGAAAGAGGTCGAATCTTTGAGGGGAAAGGGGTTGGCGCTCGGGGGGTCTCTCGAGAACGCAATTGTCCTCGACGACCTGAGAGTCATGAATCCGCCGCTCCGTTTCGCCGACGAGTTTGTCCGGCACAAAATCCTGGATCTGATCGGCGATTTTTCTCTCTTGGGACATCCTCTGATCGGGCATATCAGAGCCCACAAAGCCGGCCATGCCCTCCACCTCAAGACAGTCAACTACCTCCTCGACAACCCCGAGCTTTGGGAATTCGAAGAAGAGGCCTTCCCGTCTTACCTCAAATAGAATAGCCCCCCAGGAACCAGGCAAATCTAAATGCCGCAGAGAATTCGGTGGCTGGCCTTGAATCCCTATTTAACGACATACCAAGCCAGGCCTTCGACGTAATGAAATCGATTTCCGGCCTTGGGGACGATCGATTCATCGATGAATTTTCGCACCCCCTGATGGCCGCCCTGCGACTTCACATAGTAATCATGGAAGGCAATAACACCGCCTTTCCTCATAAAGGGACTCCAATTTTTCCAATCAGAGGAAACCCCTTTATAAGAATGATCGGCATCGATGAACAGGAGGTCAATCTTCAGGTCTTTCGGCCAGGTCGCAGCGACATCACTCGTAAACCCCTGGTGAATGACGACCTTGTTCCTGAGGGGCGCGATGTTATCGTTAAAAACATCCAAGTGCCTCCGGCCCTTCAGGTAGTTCTGAACATATTTGTCCGGCATGTGCTCGGCGTTGAACGTATCCACCGCATGGTAGCTTTGATCGTGGGCCAAGAAGGGGGCCATGAGGAGGACCCCGCCGCCCGTCCAGGACCCCAGCTCGACGATAACACCGTCCTTTTTCTGGATAGCCATTAAGCACAGAATCACTTTCTGGATCGGCTGGGTGATGGACTCTCGGCTGCCTAGGTCGTAATAAGGGTTAAGTCTCCCGAGTTCCTTGACGCATAAGGCGAGTCGAGGTCTGATCAACTCCTCCCATTTCCCATAATCGGCGTTGATCACTTTATCGAGGTCGGCGCTTCCTGTGGAGGTGTGAGAACATCCAGTCAGGAACAACAAGAACAGACACAAGAGCCAGGTCGAGAAAAAAATCCGTTTTAGCTGCATACTCAAATCCTTCCCTCCGATATTCCGAGAGCTTAGTCCACAAGGTAATGGATGTCAAGGCGCCAAGTGACAGGCTGACCGCATTCGCCAGCTCCGTTTGAATTGCAGTATTATTGCAGCCCGCTTCTCACTGCGCAGTGATCGCCAAAAAAGAGTCTTGTCAAATCGGGCGATCTAAGATAGAATAAAAAAATCATAACCTTAATCCTATGAGGGAGATACGAAGTGCCGGAGCAAAAAGCGAAAAAAGATGAATATCAAAAGGCCCTGGTGGCTTATGGCCAGGCCATGAAGGAATTCCACAAGGGCGAGTTCGCCAAGGCTGCAGACTCGCTGGAATCCTTCCTGGAAAAATATCCCAACGAAAGAGAGTTAGTGGACAGGGCCAAGCTCTATCTGTCCATCTGCAAAGGGAGGGAAAAGAAGGAGACTCTTCACCTCAAAACCGTTGAGGATTTCTATAATCAAAGTGTCTTTCGGATCAACAAGGGCGAATATGAGGGAGCATTGAAACTCCTGGAGAAAGCGCTCGAGATGAAGTCAGACGAAGGCAAGGTCTTTTACCTCATGGCCGACGCGTACTGCAAGATGGGGCAGGTCGACACCTGCCTGGACTACCTCAGGAAGGCCATTCAGAAAGACAAGTATTTCCGCACCCTCGCCCAGAATGAATCCGATTTTGAGCCGATCTGGGAGGACAAAAAGTTCAAGCTCATCACCCGGATGTCATGAGCCCTGAGTTCGTCGCCCTCATCCTGGCGGGGCAGCCGGAGACCAAGCTTCTCGGGAAGTCCTTGTTCAGGCTCGCCCTGGAATGCGTCCTCAAGATAAAACCGGCTCGCGTCTACGTCTCCTCGGCCGCGTCGACTGAAGAATTGGAAGCGGAAGCCGCCTCGATCAGGGCGGATATCCAGTTTCTGGATCAATCCTTCAGACGAGCCTTAAAGAGAGAAAAAAACCGTGATGTTCTGGTCTTGAGAGACTGCCTGCCTCTTCTCCGGCCGGCCACTCTGAGGAGCTTGATTGCCAGGCATCGGGCGAAAGGCCATTCTTTGAGCGTTTTGGGCACGTCTCGCACGGCCGGAGTCTATCTCTTTAGCGGCCGCACCCTTGGCTCTGTTTTGGAGGCGATCTCCACTCCGGGCCGGTTTGACCTTTCCTGCCTGGCCAGGTCTCTGGAAATACTGGATGATAAGAGAATAAACACCGGCTGCTTTGATTTTTTCCAGCCCGAAGAACTCCTCTGCGCCGACTCGAAAACCAATCTTGTTCGAGCCGCCCAGGTCCTTCGGGACCGGAAGCTCGGCAGCCTCATCTCCTCCGGAGTCTTCATCCATGACCCGCTCGCGACCTGGATCGACCTCGATGTGCGGGTTGGAAGAGGGACCACGATCTATCCCTCAGTCATCATCGAAGGGAAATCCAGGATCGGGCGCCAGTGCCGTATTTATCCTTTTGTCCATCTCATCGATTCGGAGATCGGCAACAACGTGAAAATCTTCTCTTCGAGTGTCGTCGAGGGAAGTATTATCGAAGACCAGGCGGAGGTGGGCCCCTTCTCCCGGCTTCGTCCGAAGACTCGCGTTCGCTCACGTGCCCGGGTCGGCAATTTTGTGGAGATGAAGAATACTCGGTTTGGAAAGGGTTCAAAGGCCCTCCACCTGAGCTATCTGGGGGACAGCGAAGTCAAAGCCGACGTCAATATCGGGGCCGGGACGATCACCTGCAATTATGACGGCCTCAAAAAGCACAAAACGACCATTGAGTCCGGAGCCTTTATCGGGTCAGGGTCCGAGCTCGTCGCGCCGGTGAAGGTGGGGAGAGGCGCTTATGTCGGTGCCGGTTCGACGATCACCAAAGACGTTTCTCCCGGCGCCTTGGCCTTGGCCCGGGGTAGGCAATTCGAAAAGCCAGGCTGGGCCGCCCGGAAAAAAAGAAAAAAATAATGTGCGGAATTATGGGCTACATCGGGCCCAAAAACGCCGTCCCGATCCTGCTCGAGGGTTTAAAAAAACTCGAATATCGCGGCTACGATTCCGCAGGTCTGGCCGTCATCGATGGACACACTCTCCACCTCCGCCGCGTCAAGGGGAAAATCAGCGGCCTCGAGGAGAGCCTGAGAAAGTCCCCCCTCAAGGGAAATTACGGACTCGGTCACACCAGGTGGGCGACCCACGGCCGGCCGACCGAAGAAAACGCCCATCCTCACCAGGACTGCACCCGCTCCTTGGTCATCGTTCACAACGGAATCATCGAAAACTATCTCGAGCTAAAAAAGAGGCTCGGCGCCCTGGGGCACTCGTTCCGGACCGAGACGGACACCGAAGTCATCGCCCATCTCATCGAAGAGTATTTTGAGGGCTCACTGGAAGAGGCGACTCGGCGCGCGATCGGGGACCTCCGCGGGGCTTTCGCCATAGCCGCCATTTCAACGCGTGACCCCCTGAAGATCGTCGTGGCCAGGCAGGGTCCGCCGGTCGCGATCGGTTTGGGTCACAAAGAATATATTCTTTCTTCTGATATCAACGCGATCATCAGCCACACTCAGAACGTCGTTTTTCTCGAAGACGGCGAGATGGCTGTCCTCGAGCCCGCCGGAGTGAGGTTCTCGGATTTCTCTGGGAAACCCATCAAGAAAAAACCTGAACACCTGACCTGGGATCCCCTGATGATCGAAAAAAGGGGCTTCAAGCACTTTATGCTCAAGGAGATCTTCGAGCAGCCCCAGGTCGTGAGGGACACTCTGCTGGGCAGAATTTCTCTCGCTTCCGGAAAGGTCGACCTGGACGAGGTCAGCATCTCTCCTCTCTTTCTCAAGGGCATTCAGAGGGTGGCCATCATCGCCTGCGGAACCTCTTATCACGCCGCTCTGGTCGGGAAATATCTGATCGAGGCCATCGCCAGGATTCCGGTGGATGTCGAGTACGCCTCCGAATTCCGCTACCGCGATTTTATTCTGGAGAGGCAAACCCTGGTCATCTTCATATCCCAATCCGGCGAAACGGCCGACACACTGTCCGCTCTGCGGGTGATCGATAACTCAAAGGCCCGGACACTGGCCATCACGAATGTGCTCAAGTCGTCGATTGCCCGTGAGGCGGACGGGGTCCTCTACACCCATGCCGGGCCGGAGATCGGAGTCGCCGCGACAAAAACGTTTTCCGCCCAACTGACCGCCCTGGCCCTCGTCGCCCTCCGTCTGGCTCAGCTCCGGGGGAGGATTGATAAAAAAACGAGCCTCTCGTTGGTCCAGGAATTGCAGCGGATTCCTCACAAGATGGAGACGCTCCTGAGCGAGGCGAAGGGGATCGAAGAGACCGCTCTCAACTTCGTCTCCTTTTCTCAGTTTCTCTTTCTGGGACGCTGGATCAATTACCCCCTGGCCCTCGAGGGCGCCCTGAAGCTCAAGGAGATTTCTTATGTTCACGCCGAAGGTTATCCGGGCGGGGAAATGAAACACGGACCGATCGCCCTGATCGACGAAAAGATGCCGACCGTGGCCATCGTGCCCCGGGACCGAGTCTACGAAAAAACCTTGAGCAATATTTCGGAAATCAAGGCCCGGGCGGGATACGTCTTAGGAATCGCTTTCCGGGATGACCTCGAGATCCGCAAGAGTCTCGACGCCGTTATCCCGATCCCTCCGACTGACCCCCTCTTGACTCCCTTCTTGACGATTCTGCCCCTTCAGCTTTTTGCCTACTATATCGCAGCAGCGAAGGGGGCAGACGTTGATCAGCCCCGCAACCTGGCCAAAAGCGTCACCGTCGAATAAACAAAGAGTCTATTTTTCTTTTTTCGCCGGCGGCCGCTTGAGGGCGTATTTCTTGATGAATCGTTCCGTTATCTCTCTGGCTTCGGTGTCGGTGTATTGGGTCGGGGGGCTTTTCATGAAGTACGAAGAAGGGGCGAAGAGGGGGCCGGACAGCCGGTTGTTGAGAGCCAGTTTGCAGCAGCGGATGGCGTCGATGACCACCCCCGCCGAATTGGGGGAGTCTTCGACCGAGAGACGGCACTCGAGCGATGTCGGAATATCGCCGAAATGACGGCTCTCGATGCGCAGGAAGCAGAGCTTGTTGTCTTTTTGCCAGGGGACATAATCGCTCGGGCCGACGTGAACGTTTTCGGGCTCGATGTCCAGACCCCGGGCCTTGATCTGGGAGACGACGGCGTTCGTCTTGGAGATCTTCTTGGAATGGAGTCTCTCCCGCTCCAGCATGTTGAGGAAGTCGGTATTTCCGCCTGTGTTGAGCTGGTAGGTTCGGTCGATCGGCATGCCCCGGTCGAGATAGAGGTTGACCAGGGTCCGGTGGAGGATCGTCGCCCCTACCTGGGATTTGATGTCATCCCCGATGATCGGGAGCTTCTTGGCCACAAACCGGGCCTGCCAGTATTTTTCGCTGGCGATGAAGACGGGTATGCAATTGATGAAGGCGCAGCCGGCCTCCAGAACCTGTTCGGCGTACCACTTGGTGGCCTCTTCGCTTCCCACGGGGAGATAATTGATGACCACGTCGGCCTTCGTTTCCTTGAGAATGCCGACGATGTTGGCCGTCGCTCCGGGTGCCTTCTGGATGATCTCGGAAAGATATTTTCCCAGGCCGTCGTGGGTCATGCCCCGCTGGACCTTGACGTTGCAGTGCGGCACTTCAGAGAACTTGGCCGTGTTGTTGGGCCAGGTGAACACCGCCTCGCTCAAGTCCTTGCCCACCTTGTTCTTATCGATGTCGAAGGCGGCGACGAATTCGATATCCCGGATGTGATAGCCGCCGAGGTTGATATGCATGACCCCGGGGATGAAATCCGTTTCTTTGGCGTTCCTGTAATATTGGACCCCCTGGATGAGCGAAGACGCGCAGTTTCCCACGCCGATGATCGCGACTCGGATCTTGTCCATGCTTCAATACTCCTTCAAGAGTTTCTTCCGGCTCTCCATCTTTTTCACGAAGGCGATCCTCTGGAAAGCTGTGATATGGGAGAACGAAGGCGATCAGACCGAGGACGACGATCATCGTCTGATCAAATCGATGCAGGATGATTCCGATAAAGGCACCCAGGATGAAGAGAATGAGCCGTTCCGCTCTCTGCATCATGCCCACCTTGGCGTCTATGCCCAGGCCCTCAGCTCTGGCCCGGGTGTAGCTCACCATGGTCGAGCCCAACAAAGTGAAAAAGACGAGCCAGAGCGCCCAGTGAGTCCGGAAATGGTAGGCCAGACCCAGGTACATGAAAAACTCGGAATACCTGTCCAGGCTCGAATCGAAAATCGCTCCGTAGAGGCTCTTCTTATCGGCGTGGATGGCCACCTTCCCGTCGAGGATGTCCAGGAGCCCGCAGAAGATGGCCAGAAATGCCGCGCCGATCGGCTTCTCCAGAGCAAACAGGAGTCCGACGCCCATCCCGGCGAGCAAGCCCACGACGCTGATCAGGTTGGGACTCACATTCAGCCGGACGAAAGGGATGGAGACTCTGTCAAAAAGACGGAGAGTCGGCCCGACGATAGCCCTTGGTAAAAAACGAAACGTTTGCTGCATCTGAGTGTTCACGAGAGGCCCTCTCGCGTCCCGGCGCGGCTCCAGGCACGCATCATAAGTCTAAACGGCCAGAAAATCAAGGCCTGGACGCTGCTCAGTCGATCTTGATCTTCTTCTTGCTGGCGGCCTTTTTTTCACCTTTCTTATCCAGGGCTTCGATCTTCGCATCGATCAGAGACCGAAGGGCCAGGAGCATCTCTTTCCGGGCTTTGAGAGCGTGCTCCCGGGCGTCCTCCGGAAGAAAAAGATTGAAGAATTCTTCAGGCAGAGAGATCTTGATCTCCCTGGTTTTTCCTTCGGCCATGGGTCACCTCCTAAAAGCTGATTTTTAGACGTTCTTTATCAAACCTGGCCCCTTTGATGGAGGAATTGAGCAGGAAGCGCGGCAGCAGAATGTTCCTCTTGAAGGTTCCCACCCGAATGAACAGCTCGTCTCCCTTCTGAAAGAGGTCGAGGTCGCTCCTTTCGACAAAGGGAAGGGTCAGAGAAAGGACATAGTGTCCGTTTTCCTTTTCTATTGTGATAGGCTTCTGGTTGAAAAAGATCTGGGTCGGGTCTTTATCCCCATAGACGGCCTCGCCGATCTTTTGCAGCAATCGCGTCCCGACGATCTCTTGGGGAAAGAGCTCCAGGCCGAAGATGGGAAGAGGTGAGAAGATCTCATCGATCATTTGCCGGTAGCCCTTCTGGATGGCCTTCCACTTGTCGAAATAGGGATCTTCGACCTGGTCGGGGAAGAGGCGGTTGACCAGGATCAGGTCCACGCTGAAACCGAAGAGGTTAAAAAAAGTGTAGGCCCTCTGGGCTTCTTTGATGACCATCTTTTCCGGGTTGATGATCAGCCGGATCGAGGTTGTTTGAGGATTTTCGAGGATATCCTTCATTTCCGCCAGCTGGGAAGTCAGCCTTTTCAGCGCCTCGAAGACCTTGTCCTCGGGGAAAGGAAAGGGGAGGATGCGGCTGGCGACAGGCCGGACGGCTTTTGCCGCCGTCCGCTGGATGGGGAAGATGTGCTTCAGGTACCAGTTGGTGATCTCCGGGGCGCTGAGCAGCCGCAGGGTGTCGCCGGTCGGGGCACAATCGACGATGATGACATCGAATTCGGAGGTCTGGTTGTAGTTCCTGATCTCCATCAGGCTGAAGAGCTCCTCCATTCCGGGGAAAACGCTCAGCTCTTCGGCTTCGATGCTGTCGATCCCCTGGGCGGAAAGAAAGGCGGTGAGGTAGCTCTTGATATCGCCCCATTTTCTTTCGATTTCCTCCAGGGCATTGATTTCCTGGCCGCAGAGATTGGGGACGATTTTCTTGGGGGTGTTGGTCAGCTCGGTTTCAAACGAATCGGAGAGGCTGTGGGCCGCGTCGGTCGAAATGACGAGAGTCTTGTAGCCTCTCCGGGCCGAGAGGAGTGCGGTCGCCGCCGAGAGGGTTGTCTTTCCGACCCCCCCCTTGCCGGTAAACAGGATAATACGCATCGGATTCAATTTTAGCACAACTGGGGGACGTTCCCCAAAGGGACACCCTCTCATCCACTCTCCTTGAATTTTCTCCGGGGAGGGAATAATATGGATGGAGAATGCAAACAAAGATCATGAAAAAACAGACTCTCTGTTTGATCAGCCTGTTCCTTTTCTTACTATCCATGCTTCAGCTGCACGCGGAAAAAATCGAGGTCAAGAATCTTCCTGAGAAGTACCGGAAGTGGCTTCAGGAAGAAGTCGTCTACATCATCACCTCCGTGGAGAAGGACGTTTTTCTCCAGCTCAAAAGCGACCGCGAACGCGACCTGTTCATCGGAGCTTTTTGGAGCCACAGGAATCCGACCCCCGGGACGGCTGAGAATGAATTCAAGACCGAACACTACCGGCGCATTCAATACGCAAACACGACATTGGGACGGGATACGTCCCGGCCGGGCTGGCAAACCGATCGAGGGCGCATCTATATCATACTGGGGGAGCCCCGGGACATCGAAAGGTTCAACGGCGAGTCCGAGATCTACAATGCGGAGGTCTGGTTTTACCAGGGGCTTACGGACCTCGGACTGCCTTCGGGCTTCAATCTCCTCTTCTACCAAAAAAACGGAGTGGGGGAATACGTCCTCTACAGCCCGATCGCTGACGGGCCCCAAGCACTCCTCCCCCGTTTCATGGGCAGCCAAGGGGATTCGCTCCAGGCCTACCAATATCTTAAGAAACTCCAGCCCAACCTCGCCCAGACGGCGATGTCGCTCATTCCCGGGGAGAGTGCTCCGTTCGGTCAGCCTACATTGGCCTCTGATCTTCTGATCCAGAGCGTCTATCGGGCTCCCCAGAAGCAGTTCAAGGATTCCTACGCTGAAAAGTTCCTCCTTTACAAGGACATCGTCGAGGTTGATTACACCGCCAACTACACCGACAGCGACTCCTTTGTCGCCGTGCTCAAAGAGCCCTCCGGGATGTATTTTGTCAATTACCTGTTGGAATTGAAAAAGCTTTCCGTGGCCCAGACGGAGGGGAAATTCGCGACCCAGTTTCTGGTCAACGGTCACGTGACGGACCAGGCGGGGAAATCGATCTTCCAGTTTGAGAACACGATTCCGATCAAGCTCAGCGAAGATGAACTCAAAAAAGTCACTTATAATCCTTTTGACATCTACGACATGTTTCCGCTGATCCCGGGCCAGTACAAGCTGTCGATTCTGGTCAAGAATGAGGTCTCCAAGGAATTCACTTCCATGGAAAAGACCATCGTCGTCCCCGAGGCCGAGCCCGCTCCGAGACTGAGTCCTCTTCTTCTCGGATACAAGACGGCTCAAGAGACCCCCGGGTCGGAGAAGGCCGCGAAGCTCCTGCCTTTCAAGTTCGGGCTGGAGCGCATCTATCTTCAGCCGCGATCGATGTTCCTGACCAAGGACAAAATGACCTTGGCTTTTCAAGCTTTGGGCTTGAATCCCGGCCTCCTCGAGCGCGGCCGATTCAAGTATGAAATCATCAAAGGGGAAGAGATCGTTTCTTCCAGCGAAAAGAATCTCGCCGAATACGGGAACGATCTGAATTTCAGGGAAGAACTCTCGATGGAGAAATTGGCCCCGGCTTACTACCGGGTGCGGGTGACCTTGATGGACGGCGGAAACGCGGTCACTTCGGCCGAGGAACGCTTTGAAGTGACTTCGGTGGCCAATTTTCCCCGGCCTTGGGTTTATTCGCGGTTTCTGGCAGTGCCACAGGAATCAATTTACCCTCTTCTGCTGGGGACGCAATATCTCAGCGCGGGGGATAAGGACAAGGCGAGGGACCAACTCGAAAGGGCCTATCAGAACCGGCCGAAATCCTTCCGCTACGTTCTGAGCCTCGCCCGTGGTTTCTTCGAGCTCGGAGATTTCCAGAAGACAATCGGACTTTTGCAGCCTTTTGCCGGGACCGAGACCCAATCGTACGACCTTCTCCTCCTTCTCGGCCGCACCTACCAGGGACTCGGAGATTGCGGACAAGCGCTGTCTTTTTACCAGAAAGGGATTTCCCAGTTCGGGGTCAACGTTCCGCTCCTCAATTACGCCGGGGAATGCCACCTCAAGCTGGGGCAAACCGCGGAGGCCATCGCGGCCTGGCAAAAATCCCTGGAGTTAAATCCCAACCAGCCGGAGATCAAGGCCCGGCTGGCTTCGCTGAAGAAATAAAAGAACCTAGCTCTCGCGGAAGATGGTGCGGCGCTCGTCCTTGTAGACGTTGAGCACGATGTGGGTCAAGACCCTCTCCACATAGGGCAATTGGAGCTGATACTTCAGAAATTCATCCAACTCCTTTCGTCCCGTGAAATAACAAATGCAGATAAGGTCCATTTCTCCGGTCACATCATAAACAGCTCGGACCTGAGGGAGCTTGGAGATCTCGTCGATGACCTCCTTCCATTTTCCTTGGGTGAATCGGAGCGAGATCAAGGCCGCAAATTCGTTCCCCAGGACTTCTTCGTCAAGGAGCGGAATGTAGCCCTTGATGACTCCCAATTTCTCGAGCTTCTTGACGTTGTTGTAGATGGATGTCGTGGAGGTCCCGACTTCCGTGGCCACCTCCCGGAAGCTCTTCCTGGCATTTTGATTAAGAGATTTAAGGATTTTTTTATCGAGTTCGCTGATCATCATGCACCTCCACAATCTTGCCCGGAATCATTATACGGATATTTTTTAATATGTAAAGAATAAGCCCCTTTTTTTGATAAATTTTCACCTCAGAGCGGAAAATTTGCATTTTTTTCCAGAAAGAGAAGATCTTCCGGCCTTTCGGCCGAAAAGAAGCGCTCTCCGGGAGACCGGAGTGATGGCCGCTATTCCCATTTTTCCGTCTATCAAAACACGTCAAACTGGATTTCGGAGGCATCCCGCAATTGACTGCCCTTCTTTCTTTTGCTATAAATACCGCGCTGAGTCTGAAGAGAAGAACCAGAGAGAATTCTTCCCATGAAAGAGACTGTTTTACGACAAGTCCGCAACTTCGCCAGCCTGATCGGCAATACCCCCCTCCTGGCCATCGAATTCACCTTTCGGGGCGAACCGAGGACCGTCTATGCAAAGGCGGAATACTTGAATATGACCGGAAGTATCAAAGACAGGATGGCCTTTCACATCCTTCAACGCGGCTATGAACGAAGGCTCCTGCAGCCGGGAGGTCTGATTGTCGAGGCAACAAGCGGCAACACAGGCATATCCTTTGCCGCCATCGGCCGCGCCCTCGGACATCCGGTCATGATTTACATGCCGGACTGGATGAGCGAGGAGAGAAAGAATCTCATCCGAAGCTTAGGAGCAACAATCAGGCTGGTCAGCAGCGAGGAAGGCGGATTTCTTGGTAGCATTCGCCAGGCCGAAGAGCAAGCTCAAAAAACTCAGGGCGCCTTCCTTCCCCGCCAATTCTCCAACGAGGATAACGTCGAGGCTCATTATCTCACGACCGGCCCCGAGATTTGGTGGCAGCTGGGTTTTCGCTCGCTGCGGCCGGATGCTTTGGTAGCGGGGGTGGGAACCGGGGGAACGATTATGGGAATCGGACGCTACCTCAAAAAAAGGAATCCCTCCTTAAAGGTATTTCCCCTCGAGCCCTCCAATTCGCCAACGCTGTCCACCGGATATAAAGTGGGAAAACATCAGGATCCAGGGAATATCCGATGAATTCATCCCTCCCATACTCGAGCTTAAGAACACGGACGGAATTGTTAACGTCGACGATGGGGACGCTATTCTCATGTCTCAAAAGCTGGCAGCGGCGCTCGGCCTCGGGGTGGGAATTTCTTCCGGTGCCAATTTCTTGGGAGCCGTAATAGTCCAAAACAACTTGGAGAGAGAGGCTGTCGTCGTTACCGTCTTTCCGGATGACAATAAAAAATACCTGAGCACCGCCCTCCTTAGGGAAGAACCGAGAAAGCCGGATTTTGTTTCCTCCGAGGTCGAGCTGATTCGCTACAAAGCCTTCAAAAGAGTCTGCTATACCTGCTGCAACCCAGATGAATGCGTGGAGGCGCAAACTCCACATCTCTTTCCCGATGAACCGTTGCCTCCCTGTCCCCGAAGAGAGCAAACTTAAGCTCAGGCATTCCTTCCTTCCGGCCGCAATTCGTTCGTCTCGTGGGGGAAGCGCGGGGTGTGGAAGGACGATGCTTCCCCTCGACAATCAGAGCGACTTTGAGCGCGTCGTGCAGCTTGGCGAGGTTGTAACACGCCTCGATACACTGTATCTCAGAAAGCGACTCAGCCTTGGAATGAAATGGCATTGTTGCGCCAGCAATAATATTACAATCTTGAGGCGGAAAACAAAGCCGATACGGGAACAGAGATCTGTAATTTGTTGAGGAATCCAGGGATATGTTATAATCCGACCACAAAAATCGTGTTGTTTTTCATTGTGCCGGGGTGGCGGAATTGGTAGACGCAAGGGACTTAAAATCCCTCGGGGCGCAAGCTCCGTGCCGGTTCGAGTCCGGCCCTCGGCACTCTGTTTCGCCTTGTTTTCCCTGATATTTGTGTTTTCCTTTGATCTTCATTTTAAGCTCCGTTAAGCCCAGATTAAGCGAGATTAAGCAAATTTTGTGACGCCCGTGTGACACGGAAGGGAAGAGCCTGACTATTTGATTCGGCAGCGAATAGGTCGCCGATTCGAGTCCAGTGGTCGCTCCACCGGGTTATTTTCCGGGGGGGAGGATGAAGCTTTTATGCTCCATATAAGAGTATCCAAGAGAAAAGTTACAGAGTAATTGGGTTATTATTTAATCGTTATTTTCTACTTCCGTTATGTAACGACGCTCTTCAATGAAACGGTCATGGATTTCTGGCGTAAATTTATTTGATAATGGATATGGCAATCTGATCATATTAAAAGCATTATATTCATAATCCTCTTCTTTGTGAGATAACCTATAAACTGCTCCGTTCGATTAAACCGCACTTGCATCCTTTCCATCTTCTCAAAATCGCGATCAGTCAAATTATTGACTTCATATACAGATTTACAAAATTGGTACTGGAGGGTTTTGTAATTGAGAGGCGTATCTTGAAGTATCAAATCAAGGTAGGCAAAAGCATGGGACAATTCATTAAAGTAATACCACCCGGATGCGGTTATCCTTATATGGCTTGCGCCGCTGGCCGTTTTTGTTGAACGCGTATTTACCTCTACTAGCTGCGCGTTTACTAAACGATTTAGTGTTATGGATAAATCTCGCACATTATCAAATACTTCAGCAAATAAGTTGACTAGCCTTGCCAACTCATAATATCCTCGGCCTTCTGTACTTGACTCTCCGCGATGTCCCAACAATAAAGCCAAAACACGCATAGCAGTAAAGTGACTAGAGTTTATTTCGCTATTACAGTTGAAAAGATTAAGGATCGGGCTTTGGTCCTCTTGGTAATAAGAACGTTCTTGCAGCATCACCGATTTCAGAAACTCATGAAATCCGACATGATATGCCCCGCTTTTCGATAAATCAGGAGCATTTTATCAACATCGGTTGCCCCAGATGTTAGAAATGTAGCAAACATATTTAATGCTAATCGCATGTTTCCGAAACATATGCACTCAATAAATTCGGATATCCTCTTGCTCCATTCAAAGACACTGGAGTGGACGATCTTCAAGAATTCGCAGATATCTTTAGTATCGAACACCCTCCCTTTAAGCACAGTCTGAGTTAGTGCTTTATCCTGTTGAGCGAGAGTACGAATAGCATAACTGATACGATTGGTAATCATATTACGGAATTTTGGTGATGCAATATGAAACTTGTGGGTTGTATATGCAGTAAATGAAGTCTGGACACTTGGAGCATAGTAGGATTCTTCTCTCAATGCAATTATTGTTACGCACGCAGAAAGACGGGTCACCCTTTGTGCGAGAAGGAAGATTTTTGCTTGGTATTCAGGATCAAGCTGATCAACATTATCAATTATCAAAACAACCGTTTACTTCTTAGAACACTCGCAAATCTAAGCAATTTGGGAACGTAATCAGAGACTTGCTCTTGCCACTTTAGTCAATATGGGCTTATCGAGCTTTCATAAACTTCCGTGTGTTTATGAATTCCCCTTAATGCAGTCTGCTCAAGATTCTTTTTAACTTCTCCTTAAATATTGTCTTAATGTACTTCCTATTTTCAATTTGTTCAGATTCATATTTATTCCTTACGATCTCAAGCACAGAATTCCAGACGAAGTTTTCTAAGTCATGAACGTCGGTGGGTGCCTGTAATAAGATTGAGGACAAAAGTATAAGTATTCTTTTCTAGAAGGTCTGTTGCTATTATTTTTGTGTATCGTTTTAAGAAAGTTGTCTTACCTGAACCAATACCTCCAAGGAGAAGATAAAGCTCGCCTTTTCGCTCTCGCACTGCTTTTTCGACCAGAGCGCCGAATTCACCCGCATCTTCCTCGGTCTGCTTCAAAGGTTTTGTGCCCTCAAACACTACGTTCTTGGGGATCGTGTCGGTTATTACTACGTTTAGGTCATCAGCTACTATTTTTAGGCTGCCCGTATGCACATAGCATGATTGAAATAAATCAATATCATTTTGAGCCGCGATATCTTCAAAGATATATTCGATCAATGGTTGAAGCTGAGAGTTTAATCGGTTTCGGCGAAGAGGAAGGTCTGAGTTAAAAAGGTTGTCGATAACTCTATATAATTTTCTGGAAGGCGAAGTGATACCAGAAAATTCAGAATCCAATGAACCGTTGCAAATGGCTTGATAAGATAAAATATTCCAAAATTGAGTGAAATTATTTATTAAGAAATCGGATGAGGGAAAAACTAGTACATGTCCTTTCCTCCAGGGTATGTCATCGCGGATAGCCCTAAATATAATCCATGCATATCCATTAGTAGCAATTGCAAATTTTATACCTGCGTCGTCACAGTACTTTCGAACTTGAATTATCGCTTCTTTTACGGGTTTATCTGTCATTATGGCACCATCAAGCCTCAGGTTTTTTGTTGAGAGCCCGCTCGGGAATTCAAACGATAAACCCTCTTTTTTTGCCTCGACCACTACCAGGGGCACGTCCCGCACCCTGAGTTGATAATCAGTGTATCCAGATTCAACATGGATCCTTCTTCGGCTCAGCTTATCCTCCGGCCAAAGGCGACTTCTTTTAATATTCTATCAATAAATTTGACACGAGTATCGGCTTCGCTTGCTTTCCCTTTTCCTTTAATGAATCTTGTAAAAGAATTCGCTATCTCTTTTAACTGAATTAATGCTTTATCTGTTGGATTCTCCATTAAGTTCTCCAGATAGTCATTCCCCCCTAATAACCATATATTATGCAAGAAATGAAATGCCAGTCAATGAGTGGAGCCTCACCCAAAAACTGATCCAGCCAAAAATGGAGTTTCTTGGCTTTGTAGACTCCTTGCGAATTGATCAATGAACTGCTGTGGCGTCAAGTCTCCGAGCGCGCTATGCGGTCGAAACATATTATACTCCTTCCGCCACTTTTGTATTTTCTCTCCTGCATCTTCCAGGTTCATGAACTAATGCTCATTCAAACTCTCCAGATTGAACCTGGCGTTGAAGGACTCGATTTAGGCTTTATCGGTGAGCTCGCCGGGACGGCTGAAGTCAAGCTTTACGTGATTCCAATAAGCCCACACATCGACATCCTTCGAGATGAACTCGGGGCCGTTATCAACCTGAATAACTCGATTCTTTCATCCTGAATACCCAAATTGACTTGTTCTTTTTCTATCTTCTATTATTTTTGTCCGCTGACAAATGGAGGTTAGAAAATAAGCAAGCATATTCCTTGATCATATGGCAAATTAATGAGGGGGAAGATATCAATGACCATTTCAGAAGTATGTTTTATGTGTGCAAAACGATCTTGTGAACAATGCGAAGATGGGTCTTTAGAGATTTGCGAATATGGGGTCGCCTTTTATAAGGAAAATGATATGATTTTAAAGAAGATTGAATATGCCTTTGCGCTATATATCCTATAACCTTAGGCATGAGCTAAATCGTTATCTTAATGTAATTATTGAAGAAGCAAATAAACTTGACAAAACCATTACGAGGCGAAGATGGTCTAACTAATCCAGCAAGTAAGATCCTAGGTACAACAATAATTATTGATAATTTTATTCAGATGATTGCAGGTGTCAACGAGTTTCATCCATTAGATTATTCAGAGCAACAGCAATTAGAAAAAAAGAATATTGGGGAAGTTATAGAAAAGTATTTCGTCGTGCATTCAATTATAAGGAATCCCCGAAGGGCAGTAAATCTTAAATTAATATTAAAAATTGAGAAGCATATTTACGTATCATTTTGCGGTGATATCTTTGAATATTTGGTTTCAATTTTAGCCGATAATATTTGGAAATATTCTCTTAGCAACACAAGCGTTGAAGTAGAGGCCGTTAGCATTAACGACGAGCTAATTACATTGAAATTCAAAAATGTATCAACCTATATCCCAGATGATATTAGAATATTCGGAAAGGGGACAAAAGTTAATAAGGAATCAGAGGGATATGGATATGGATTATTCTGGGCGAATATATTAATTGATCATTATAATAGAATGAGTTTAAAAGAGGAAAAGCTTCTGGAGCTTAACCATACACAGAAGCATTTAAATGGAGATTTATGGAAACAAGATTTTAGTCTCTGTAATTTGATTATTGATAAAAAATAGGGGACTAAGAAAATGAAACAAAAGCTACTATTCAAAATTGGGAAAAGAATTATGAATCTGGGAAATTAGAAATTGTCATAATTGATGATGAAGAGACCTATTTTGGTCCCGACATGCTTGAGATGGCTAAGGCTGCCGGCTTCCCTTCTATTAAAAGATATTACTTGGTAGACGAGAAATTGTTTAAACGATTGCACAAGTCTCCTCCCGATGTTTTGATATTAGATATAAAAAACATTACAATTCCAAAAATTGGGAAAGATGGATTTGCTTTCGCATCTAGCATGTATAAAAAAACCAATGCCTATATTGCCATAACATCGGCGCATAAATATTTTTTAAGGGAATTCCATAAAGACTTCGACTATATTATTCAAGAAAGACTCCTCACGGGCATGGATTTTATCGAGGAATTAAACAAGATCGCTGAGGATCTTATAAAGAGGAAGATTGCATTTTACAAAAAAATCCTATTTAAAATAGGTTTTTTCCTAGTCAAAAAATCTTCCTTACAAGCTACTTGACCTGTGACTTGAATAGCCTCAGTTAACAAGAAAAGCATAGCAGTGTTTTATGCAGCAGCCAACTTTTCCCGAGGAGCTTCACAAGGTGCTTTGCCTTCATGGGTGCCAAATTTGGGCATTTTTAGTGAGGGGTAGGCGCGGTTCACGAGACCGGTATCGCCAAGCTCATGGATGGCGGGAACCAGCCGGCTGGGCTAACGGGCGCGAGATCCCCTGACCTGCTAACGCAGCCCCGCATGAGTACTATCAGCATTGGTTGAAGGAGCAAAAGCCTAAGGTGTCACTAATACGGTGAACGAGTTCAGATCCTTGTCGAGGGCTCGCGAAAGGAATACAATCGGTTCAGGCCGAATAGTTCCTTAGGCTATGAGCCGTCGGCTCCAGAGTCTTATGAGGCTGAAAAATTGACTTAAGGGCTGGTACCATCGAGCGGGGGCAGGTCAGGAGCCGCGGGGAACTGAATGAATTCAATTGTAAAACTAGTATTCAAACTTGAGCAATTTACAGGTATATTGACTAAGGCTGAGACAGCCCGGACAAGAAATATTCTCGAAGACTTCCCATTTCATAGTGGCTACAAGGGAAAAATTCGTTTTAAATATCGGCACGGGGACGGGGGACATTGATGCAACAATAGGTAGGCTATGTAGGATTAGAATATATTCAATGGATATAGCTGACTATCGTCTTATGAAATATAGAAGTAATCGTTTATTTTATTTTATTTTAGGGGATGGCAACCATATTCCTCTAAAAGGGGAAACGTTTGATTCAATCTTACTTATAACAACTCTACACCACACAATTGATCCAGAGAATGTTATCGCTGAAGCACTGCGAGTCCTAAAACCGGGGGGAGACATAATTATTCTCAGAGGATCTAATAAGCATATCCAGCTCATTATTAACATATGCTACTTATCTCTACGACAGTATCATTAATGCTGAATTCTTAGGACATCCACATTCTAATAAAACAAAAGAACAATGGGAGATTCTCCTTAAGGAGCATTTTTGGCTTGGTTGAGGTCAAAAGCTGCACAAAACGCTGGGGAATGTTCAAGATTTTGAAATTTGGGCTTTTTTGGTATAAAAGAGCCAGCTAGTTATGAAGGGAGGAATTATGGATAATTACCAAAAAGCAACGCTCTTGAGCCAGGAACGATCTGAATTAAAAAAGGAGATACTGTTATTTAGGATGCGCAGTACAAAACAATATTTGCATATCTAATCCTTGCTGGAACAATAATCGGACTACTTTTTAATAGGGACATTTTTAAAGAACAGCAACTAAGAGGGGCTTTGACTTATATTATCCCAGGTGGAGTATTTCTTGGGGATCTTTAACCTAATATTAATGCGGAATATGGCAGTGCACGCGGAATACATGGGAGCGATAGAGTATAAAATAAATTCTCTGACAGGAGAGTCTATAAGCCTCTGGGATAGTGAGATGTCCCCAAAGTTTCTTTATAAGCCATTTTGTCTTTCTTTTTGGGTTGCCATCATGTTTGTAGTCATAACGATCAGCTCATTTGTTGCATTATTCATAATACTCCTGCCGATATTTAGAAGCGTTTGGCTATGGGTGGTTTATGGAGTTGAATTAATTATATTATTGTTTTTTTATGTATTGCATAGTGCCGAGGGCGGAAAGGCGAACACATATTCTAAAAAACGCTTTGGCCTGAAACCGAACGGCTCAAGTTGATTGAAGAAAAACGGTTTAATAGCAAAGAGGACGTGAGGAATGCCATCCGCACGAGCGATTTGTTAGGCACTCGTGCACTCCATGACGCTGTCCTTATCTTACACTTTTTAACGGCTCATTGCTTCTTGATCTGCTCCGCGGATCCGGGAGCTGTTGGAGCGTTTACATAATTAGTTGCGATCGGCACTTGGGTTTTCTCTATAGCATCTATCAAGCTTCGATGCCAAACGTAACTCAGAGGAATCAAAAAGTCGCAGTTCCCCGATTTTCCAATGTCTGTGTAGATGTGTTATCTAAATATTTCTGGTCAACCTCCCATCGATTATGTAATGCTAGGTTTCTCACAAGCGACATTTCTTTTAAAGCTGCGAGTTCGTCGCTTGAAATCCCAAAGCTAACGCCACAAGATTTTTCCAATATCGCTAGTTGATGACAAATTGACAAGAATCCAACTCGATTGAGCTCTGATTTCTTCTTTCGTGTTAAGGAGCGGGGCTCTGAACGTAATTTAGAGCGAATATTACAAAGTCACCAAGGTTTCGAATATACCAATCCCAATGGCTATTGATAGCAACCAAAACATTCTGGAAGACGGTAATTTCGAATATGTCCTTATAGCGGTCAAGAATTTGCCATCCTTCATCCCATGTGGATAGTTCGCCTCCACCAGCAATAAATTGCTTTCTTATTTCTTCTATTGAATTCGTTTGTCTGAAATAACTCCCGCTAGAAATATCGGCAATAGAGGAATAAAAAATCGCTCCTTGGATAAATTCCTGTGCCTGATACGCAATTTGGAACGGATATGGATGTGCCTTAACGCTTTTTTCAACCGAAATATCAGGCAGATTGATTTTTATCATTCTTTTCCCTTGAGAAAATATCCAAGATCAATACGTCCCTATCAATGAGGCGAATATCCGTGGAAACACGTGCTTTCAAAACTCGGGAGGCCGAGCGCAAATGCCCAGGTCTCCACTTCCCTCAATCAAAAAGCCTTTTTGTTTGATCTATCTTTTTAATTCAGAACGTATTTTACTTATACAAGCTACTGGATTGCTTCTTAATTCGTGCTCCCAGAGCCTAAGTGCTCTCCAGCCAAGGACCCGGAGCTTTTTTAAGTTTCTTTTATCCCGTTTTTTGTTTTCAGAGATTTTCGCGAACCAATATTTTTTGTTTGAATGAGGCATCCGGCAACACTTTGGACAACCATGCCAAAAGCATCCATCAACAAATACAGCAATTCGCTCTTTCGTAAATACGAAATCGGGGTCCCTGGTATAGCGGAAGCTTGAACCTTCCATCCTCGTATCCCGCATTGAATTAAGAACGGTCTTAACCGCCATTCTGTAGATCGGTTTCCCTTAGAGCGCACGGCTGCCATGGTGCGAGAGCGAGTCTGGGTATCAACCTTATCCATGTTGAAAAATATCTTCAGTTCTCGAGATTGATCCAGGTTTTATAACATGGAGTGAGTATATTCTCGTCAATCCATGATATCGCGGGCACGCAAACAGCGTCACCAAGGCCAAATATTGATTTGGTTATGTCATCTGGCAGAATAAAGCTATTAGGCACCCCTTGGAGTCGAGCGTATTCCCTAGGCGTCATCCAACGCACGAAGAACTCTCCGCGCCCGGCTTTTAAAACAATTTGTTTGCTGGACCCGCCCTTTGGGGTTCTAAGACAACCCGCAATGCCATCATTTCTAAGTTCGGCCATTGAACCTTCAGCCCGTATCCTTCGGTATATTGTCCCATAGAAGTATTTGTCCGAGTTCATCATTTGTTGCAGTTTCTCAATATGGCGGTTGCTCATACTGAGAAAATATTTTTCCTTTTCTTTCGTTTGACCACCACAATTCTGAGGAACCTGGGATATCTTCCATAATTTCATTTAGATTTTTTTGGCGATTAGGCAAAGAAGGCAACTGAAATGCGGCCCAACGTAAACTATCGTTTTTTTCTATCGTTTTTAGAACATTATCTGTTCTTAGATCGGGTTGACCAACTATGATTGCTTTCCACTTGCTTAGCGCTATCCGGTCATCTTTAGGAACCATTAGAGAGGCAGATATTTTCTTGTTAACGCCGAAAATGAATACTCGCGGCCTACTCTGAGGAATGAAGTGATTGGCGTTAAGCTCGATTAAATCAAGGCAATACCCTTAGAAACAAGCTCATGTAAAACAATTCCTATATCTTTTCCTCCATTAGCCGTTAATAAGCCAACAACATTTTCAACCATCACAACAGGAGGAATTCTTTTTTTCGTTTAAGCCCCCTCAGAATCTTAGCGAAAGCATAAAACGTCCCGGATTGTTCTCCTTTTAATCCTCTTTTGTGCGCCCGCAACCGACAGGTCGGTGCAAGGGAAAGAGGCGGTGGCAAGGAAACCTTGACCCGGCAATTCTGAAGAACGGACTTTCCAGATGTCTTTTAGAGAAAATTCTGTATTTTTAAAATTGAATTCGTAGATTTCCTGCTTGGCTTCGTCGATATCATTTGCCCAAAGGCATTCCCACCCACCTGATTTCAGTCCTAAATGGACTAAGCCTATACCAGCAAAGAATTCATAAAAGGCCTTTTGCATTCAATATCCTATTTTTTTTTCTAGAAATGAAATATATGATACTCAAAGTCATCTTAGATATCAATCCCTATTTTTCTCCTCGAAGAATAGAAATAAATGGGCTATGTCCAAAAGACCGCTTTTTGGTGGTGAC
>CAVYOD010000034.1:0-39207 GCA_963770045.1 Candidatus Aminicenantota bacterium
GAAAATGAGGCCATGAAAAGCACGAATTCTTTCCGGCGCTGGCTGGTCATGACCTGTTTGGGCATGTCCGGCGGGATCATCTACCTTTTGCCCTTTTTGAGAGAGGTCTACTATATTCCCTTGCTTCACAAGCTCTGCACCTCAATAACACCCAAAGCTCTGGAGTCCTGATGAGCGTTTTCGGCGCGACCTCGTTGATCACTTATTTTCCCGGAGGCTGGCTGGCTGATTGCTTCTTGCCCCGAAAGCTGATGACGCTCTCCCTGGTTCTGACCGGACTCGCCGGCTTCGATTTTGCGAGCTTTCCCTCCTACATGGCCTCCATTTTCATCCACGCCTTCTGGGGCGTGACCACCAGCCTGACTTTCTGGTCGGCGATGATCAAGGTCACTCGAAACTGGGCCCCGGCCAGCGAGCAGGGAAAAGCCTTCGGCATTCTGGAGGGAGGGAGGGGCATCGCCGAGGTGGCGAGCTCGACCATCTTTCTCGCCGTCTTCGCCAAGCTCGGAAGCGGCGATCATGGTCTATCCTGGGTCATCATTCTTTTTTCTCTGGTCAATATTCTTCTCGGCGTCATGGCCTGGCTTGTGATCAGCGACACAGTTGAGAGGGATTCTGAGTCCGATAAAAGCAAGGGGAGAATCGGGATCCAGTCGGTTCTCCAGGTGCTGAAAATGCCGATTGTCTGGCTGATTCGGCGGTCATCCTGGCCGCGTACAGCGCTTATTGGGGCTCCTATTATTTCACACCCTACGCCACGGATGTCTTTCTGATGAGTGTTGTCTTCGGCGGTGCGATCGGAGTCGGAAAAATGTGGCTCAAGCCCCTGGCGGCGGTCGGGGCGGGATTTCTGTCCGACAGGACGGGGATCTCGAAGGCCGTGGCAGTCTCGTTCCTCATTCTGATATTCAGCTTCGGGGTCTTTATCCTGACGCCCGGAAGTCCGAGGCTGGTGGCGATCCTGATCGTCAACACGGCGATCGCCTCCCTCGCGATCTATGCTTTGAGGGGCATCTATTTTGCCTTGCTCGAAGAAGGGCGTGTGCCCCTGGCCGTGACCGGCACCGCCGCGGGGATCGTCTCGGTCGTCGGGTTCACGCCGGACGTCTTCATGCCGATGCTCGGGGGAGTCCTTCTCGACCGCTTCCCAGGGGCACAGGGCTATCGCTTCCTTTTCCTGGTCATAGCGGGTCTCTGTTTGATCGGCTTGGCCGCGGCCGTGATTATCTGGCGCAAGTACGCGATCCGCAAACCCACATAAATCCGGAAATCCAAAAAAGGAGCAGAAGAATGGCTTTTCGCTTCCCCCGCTTGACGGAAGAACAATCGCGCAAGATCTGTTGGGCGAGTCTCGAAATCCTCGAGCGGGTGGGAGTTCGTTTGTTTCTGGATGAGGCTATTGACTTGCTCAAGAAGGCGGGGGCGAGAGTCACGGATGGAAATCTGGTCCATCTTCCTTCTCATCTCATCGAGAAAGCCCTCTCGACGGTCCCCAAAAAAACCGTCCTCTTCGACCGCTACCACTATCCCTCTATGCCCATCGAGGGGGACAATTGTTTCTACGGTCCCGGCTCCGACTGCCTGAATGTCGTCGACCTTCGCACCGGAATCCGTCGGAAGCCCATTCTGAAAGACGTGAGGGAGGGCCTGGCGCTCTGCAACGCTCTCCTCAACATCGACTTTGTCATGTCTTTGCTCTTGCCTATTGACGTGAACACGGCCATCGCAGACCGGTACCAGATGGAGGCGATGTTGAGTTCGACGATCAAACCGATCATTTTTGTGACCTACGATTTCGAAGGCTGTGTCGATTGCGTCGAAATGGCCGAGACCGTGGCCGGGGGAGAGGAGGCGCTCCGGGAAAAGCCATCTGTCGCCTGCTGCATAAATGTCGTCTCCGGCCTCCGGCACAACAAGGAGGGCCTCGAAAAACTTCTTTATCTGGCCTCAAAAAATCTCCCCGTGCTCTACATCCCCTCTTCGACGGCCGGAGTCGCGAGCCCGAGCACGCCGGCCGGTTCCATGGCCCTGGATTATGCCGGGGTCTTCGTAGGGTTGACGCTCGCCCAGCTGAAACGGGAGGGCACGCCCGTCGTTGTCACCGGCATACCGCCGGGCCATCTAGACATGAAAACCCTCGTCTCTCCCCGTTCCGAGCCAGAGAGGGGGACGACAGAAGCCCTGAGCCATTTTTACAAGCTCCCGATGTTTTCGGTCGGCGGCGCTTCCGAATCCAAAATCGTGGACCAGCAGGCGGCCGCAGAGGCGGCCCTGAGCCTTCTCGTGGAAACATTGGCCGGGGCGAACATTATCCATGACCTCGGGTGCCTGGAGTCCGGCCTCACTTTTTCTCTGTCCCAACTGGCCATTTGTGACGAGATCGTAAGCTGGATTAAAGCCTTTGGCCGTGATATCGAAGTCGACGACGAGGGACTGGCCCTGGACGTCATCGCCGAGGTCGGCCCCGACGGACAATTCCTGCACACAGAGCACACGATCCGTCATTACCGGGAGAGATGGTATCCCGAGATTTTTGAACGAGAGACTCACGACGCCTGGGTTCGCAGGGGAGGGAAGAGTCTGCTGGAGAGGGCCCAGGAGAGAGTGGGACACGTCCTGGCCGACCACAAGGTTGAAGACTTGCCTCGCGATATCAAAAAAAGGCTGCGAAAGATTATCCAGCGTGCCGAGAAAAAGGTTAAAAGACAATGATCCAGAGAAAGCGTCTGAAAGACAGAGTCGCCTTGATAACGGGCGGAAATTCGGGGATCGGCCGGGCTACGTCGCTCCTCTTTGCTCAAGAAGGAGCCAAGGTCGTCATCACCGGACGAAGCGAGGAAAGGGGCCGGCAGGTGGTGGAAGAGATCGAGAGAGCGTCCGGTACGGCCATCTTCGTTCCCTGCGACGTCCGCTCTGGTGATGACTGCAAGAGGGCGGTCGGGGAAACAATCCGGGTTTACGGCCGGCTGGATATTTTGTTCAATAACGCCGGAGTCTATTATCCTCGCACGGCTGTCGAGTGCACCGAAGAAGAATGGGACCTGACGATCGATATCAATCTGAAGGGCACCTTCTTGATGTCGAAATATGCCCTTCCCGTAATGATCGCCGCGAAGAGAGGCGTCATCATCAACAATTCCTCCGGCTGGGGGATCGTAGGAGGCGACAAGGCGGTCTCCTATTGCGCATCCAAGGGCGGTGTCGTGCTCATGACCAAGGCGATGGCCATAGACCACGGCCGGCAGGGGATCCGGGTGAACTGCATCTGTCCCGGCGATGTCGATACTCCGATGCTTCCGGTCGACGCCAGGCTTCGGGGCATGGCCTGGAAGGATTATCTGGCCGCAGCGGCGAACCGGCCGATGGGACGCGTCGGGACGTCGGAAGAGATCGCAACGGCCGCGCTTTTCCTAGCCTCGGATGAAGCATCCTTTGTAACCGGAGCGGTCCTGGTCGTCGACGGCGGCGGCACCGCCTGACCTTTTTCTTGACAAAGTCCCCCGTTTCTAATAATTAGTTAATCGTACGCCCGCGGGAAAATCAAGCTTCATCAAGAGGGCTGAAGTTGTTCCTTCTTAAGGAGGGGAATATGCACATTCAAAGGCAATCCGTTAAGCTCCTTATCCTTCTGGCTATCATTCTGACCTTGGGGTTGAGTGTGTCCTATGCCCAGAGGCTAACGGGGAATATCAAGGGGACGGTCACGGATGAGGGAGGGGTCCCTCTGCCGGCTGTCTCCGTTGAAATCTCGAGCAGCGAACTCATGGGAGGCACTCAGACGCAGCTCTCCGATGAAAAAGGATTGTACCGTTTTGTCAACCTTCCGCCCGGGCTCTACAAGCTCGTTTTCAGCCTCCAGGGGTTTCAGACGGTCGAACGGCTGAACATCAGGGTGAGCGTCAAGGGCACTGTCACTGTGGATATCACCATGAGACAGGCCACCCTTGAAAAAGCCGTAACGGTGACCGCTGAAGCGCCGGTTGTTGATGTGACGAGTTCGGGGATGTCCACAAACTTCGATAAGGACCTTCTGGAAAAGATCCCTTCCGGCCGATATTCTTTTATCGACGTCATCAAACAGACTCCGGGCATTGTCACCCTCACCGGTTACAGCGGTGATCCTCTGATGAGCGCTTTCGGTTCCAATAACGAATCCAATGCCTTCCAGATCGACGGTCTGGATATCACCAATCCGCGCCAGGGCGATACCTATCTTTTCCCCAACCAGGACCTGTTCACTGAAGTCGAAGTGTCCGGCATCGGAGCGCCGGCCGAATACGGGAGCTTTTCCGGAGCGGTCGTCAATATTGTCACGAAGTCCGGGGGAAACAGCTTTTCCGGAAGCGCGAGCTATTACGGCCAGTTCCAGGCGCTGACGGGCGATAACAACCCTCCGCCTCGGGAATTTTATTCTTACCATCGTCACGAATTCCTGGACGGAGCCCTCACCTTGGGAGGGCCTGTGCTCAAAGACAGGCTCTGGTTTTTCGGCTCGGCGAATGTTACCCGAAATGACGCGACGGCCTGGAAAGAGAATCCCCAATATCATTCGGCGACCAAAGAGGACAACTATTTCCTCAAACTCTCTTTCCAAATCACCAACAAGCACAAGTTGGTCGGCGTCATAGCCTACAGAAACTGGGCTTATCCCGAAGTGCCCAATCCCACCCTGACAAAAGAAGCGACAAGGACATGGCGAACGAAAATTCCCAACTGGAACGTCATGTATACCTGGCTCATCAGCGGCAGCACGTTTCTGGAGCTGAAAACGGCAGGCTACCGGAGCAAGGATGACGGGCTCAACCAGTACGGCTCTACTCTCGACAATCCTGTCCATATCGATCTGATCACGGGGGTTCAATCCGGCGCGCCTCTGTGGCCCTATTACGCTTACTATTCCCGGTTTCAAGCCCATGCCAGCGTATCTCATTTCGCCGAGGATTTTTTGGGGGGCGACCATGAGTTCAAGATGGGCATCCAGTTCAACCGGGGCGAGCAGGGTTCCATCTGCGGCTACAGCGGCGGGAAACTCTACTATGATTATGGCGGCTATAACTATTATCTCTATACCCAGCAACCTTTTTATTATGGCGGCAAAGTCGACAATATCGGGGTCTTTTTTGATGATTCGTGGAAGATCGGAAAACGCCTGACGCTCAACATCGGCCTCAGGTATGACAATTATAAAGGAAGCATCCCATCTTTCGATCTCTGGTCCGGCTGGCACAAGGTCGCTGGGCAAAAGACCCCGGGAATCAATGACCTGATAACTTGGAATGCCGTGTCTCCCCGGATCGGGATTGCCTGGCAGTTGACCCCGGACAAAAAAACTCTCTTCAAGGCGCATTATGGCCGCTATTATGACCCTCTCTACGTGGGGACCTTTGAATGGCCCGGTCCGAATAATACCGACTGGGCAGCCTATTATTGGGATGGCTCTCAATGGGTGCAGTACAATTCCATCACCGGGTCGTTCGGCTGGTCTTTAGCCCCGGGACTCAAACCACCCGTTTCGGACCAGGTCTCAGTCGGACTGGAGAGAGAGATTTTCCCGAATACCTCAATCGAGATCATGGGGGTTTATAAAAGACAGATTCACCAGGTCGCCCTCGAAAATGTGGGGGGGAAGTACAATCTTGTCCCCATGGTTTCTCCGGACGACGGTAAGACTTATATGGTCTATGATCAGCTTAACGTGGGCGAGAACAGGTACGTGCTGGCCAATCCGAAGGGATTTGAGCAGACGTACAAGGGCGTCGTCCTCAGCCTCAATAAGAGATTTTCAAACAAATGGCTCTTCAATTCTTCAGTGACCTGGTCCAGGTCCGAGGGGCTGACGACAATCTCTCCCAGCACGGGAACCAGGCAGCTGGGGATCATCGCTGAGACTTCTTACAACACGGGCAAAGATCCCAATGATTGGACAAATGCCAAAGGGTTGATGCAATTTGACCGCACCTGGGTTCTTTAAACTCCAGGCGGGCTATGATTTTCCGTGGGACATCGTGGCCAGCGCGAATTTCCAGTGGCTGTCGGGAAGGCCTTATACCTCGAGAGTCCAGGTTTATCCGGCCCAGGGAAGGCGCGTCATTTTGGCCGCGCCCAGGGATGGAACCCACAGATTCGATCCTCTGAGCATGCTGGACCTCAGACTGCAGAAATCCTTCCCGCTCTATGGCCGCTTCAGGATGAGCGCTCTCGTCGACATCTTCAACGTTTTCAATGCCAAGACGGCCCTGAACTTCGAGAACTTCGACGAGTGGTCGGCCATCTATCTCCAGCCGTCCCAGATCCCATACCCGCGCCGGGCCCAGGTCGGGTTGAAACTGGAATTCTAGTTGAACATCCGGGGAATGGTCTCTTTCCATTCCCGTCGCCGCACGAGCTTATCGTTCTCGAAGATCTGGCGCGTGATGGTCACGTAGAAATTCTTTTCGTCGGATGTGATCACTCCGTTGGTCAGCAGGTAGATATTCCTTCCAGGGAGTGAGATTCGGTCGCTGTCTTCGCCCAGAAAACGCGATTGGACGGGATTCTTCTCGTTGACCTCATAATAGTTCTTTTCTGTCGCCTGATAGCGAACGCCTCTGATCTCGTGGCTGCTTTTGCCTTGCCAGTTGACGCTGACAACGCCGCGCTCGAAGTCGCGTTTCCATTCGTAGACGCCATGAGGCCAGGTATCTCCTCCGAGGCTGCGAGCGTCCTTGATCTCTTCATGGGGCTCCGGCGCCTTGAAGTTGGGCGCTTTGCGTTCTTTCATGGGAATCACGGGGAGTTCGATACGCGTGTTTTCCACTCCGGCATAGAGTTTTGTCGTCATGGGAAAGGGCGTCGGCCAGATCATGGGGAATAGCGAGTTGGTGACGGAAAGGCGGATACGGTGGCCGGGCTTGAACGTCCAAGTCGTGAAGTGCATCTCAAAGGCGAGGTCGTAACTCTTTCCCGGCACAAGAGGCTCGGGTTCGAGGCGGGAATTCCGCTGCGCCCCGGGAAGAAGCGCGCCGGCCACGAGCGACGCCGCGCCGTCCGGGAAGATGTCCTCGAGCCTCGCGACCCAGTGGGCGGTCGAAGCGTCTGACGAAACCTTCAGGTGGACCTGGGGGAAGCCGACGATTTCGAACCCTTTTTCGAGCGGCAGGCTGTCGAAGACGAGGCTCCCGGCATCGTCGACACGCATGTCGTCGGTGGGCTCACCCCACCACATGCCCGTGTTTATGCCATAGCTCGGAATGTAGCGCAGAGATTCGCTGACCGGCTTCCCTGCGCTGTCCAGAAGCTGATGATTCTCGGCCGGGAAAAGCTTCTTCCAGGTTAGCCCCGGGATGGGCCAATCGTCCGAGACCCAGCGTCCGGGCGTCATCATCAACTGGAAATTCGGCTCGTGTCCTTCGCGCAGGAAAAAAGTGAACCTCGGATCGTCGCGGACGCCCGTGTTTTTGCCCTTGAGCCACTGGTCCCACCAGCGGATAGCTTCATGACGCCACTCGTAATTGGGGCCGGGCAGCCCGTCGTCGGGCCAGGCATGATTCCAGGGGCCGATCTCGGCCTTGATCGGAACCTTCATGTTTTCGAGCATGCGGGGGATGCTGTCCCGGTATCCGTCGAGAAGGCCGCCGATGAGGTAGCAGGGGATCTGGATCTTGTCGTACTGCCAGCGGAGCGAATTCTTGCGCCAGAATTCGCCGTCCCTCTGCTGCTTGAAATAGGTCAGAAGGCCCGGGTAAGACTCGAAGCGGTTCTTGAAATAATCCTCATCAAGAGGATAATCAGGCGATTTAGGAATGGCCTTGGCGTGGTCGAACCAGAAAGCCCACTCGTCCACGTGGATTGCGCCGTCGATGTAGTGGATGTCATCGTGGTAGAGATCATCCGTCGCGCAACCGGAAAGGATAGCCTTGAGGGCGGGCGGCCGTCGCATCGCCAGTTGGATGGCATTGAATCCGCCCCAGGATATTCCCCACATGCCGACATTCCCGTTGGACTCGGGAAGCTTCGAAATCTGGTCTATGAGTTCGAGGCCGTCGGCCATCTCTTGATCGGAGTATTCGCGGAGCGGAAAGAGACCTTCTGATGATCCGGTTCCGCGAATATCTGCCCTGACCATGATAAAGCCTCTGCGGGCGAAATAGGAGTATTGCGAATAGGTGCCGATGTAGCCGGCGTCGTCTTTGCGGTAAGGCAGGAATTCGAAGATGACCGGGAATTTTTCGCCGGGAGAGCGAGGCGCAGGTTTGTAAAACGTGGCCGATATCCTTGTTCCATCTTTCAGCTTGAGCCAGCCCGTTTCAATCTTGAATTCGTAGACGGGTTGGGAGACTTCATCTTTGGCCGCGGGGGCATTTTTCTGGCCGGCGTTGGCCGCACCATTAAACAAGAAAACCAGGAAGACCAAGAGAGAATAAGCCAAGAGTTTGCGGTTCATTGTCCCTCCATCGGATTGAGGAAATTCTTAACACAAGGGGCGGCCAGAGTCAATAGAAGACGGCCGCACGGCCGGGGGCAAGAGCCTATGCCGAGGGACCGGGAACGTCCCCAGGATCAGGAATCAGGAGGGCTGTTCATAAGCGGCCAGTACGTCGGCCATCGCTCGTCTGACGTCATCAGAAAGAGGCGGGGGCTGGTGGGTTTCCAAGATCTGCTTTGTTTTCAACCGGGCCGCCTCGACGCGCGAGAGGCCGCCTTTCCTGGACCATTGATCATAACTGTCCCGATTGCTGAGCGCCGGAATAGACAGCGCCGAACGCATATGCTCAACAGTATGCATCGTATCTATATAGACGCCGCCCGGACCCAATTCTTTGATAATATCCAGAGCAAATGCGTCATCGCTCAGATCGACTTCCGAGAGGAGGCGGCGCACCATCGCCGCGATTTCAGCATCAAGGACAAGTCCTTCATAGCTGAGCAGATTTGACCCGTCCAAAAGACCTAGCCCGAAGAGCAAGTCGGCGCCGGCGAGGGAATTGAGCAGAAAGGAGAAAGCGTGTTCCCAGGCCGATTGCGGTCCCAGATCCTTGGACATGGTTGCGCCGGAGCCGACGATCGAGGGCAGGCTGTAAAAATTGGCCATCTCTGCGACCATCAACCTCAGCCAGAGGGCCTCCGGCGAGCTTGAGGTATAGTTGCCTGTCGGAAGATCCATCGTCGCCGGACCGCCGGCATAAAACATCTTGCACCCGGGCACCGCGATCTGGAGGAGCGCCAGGCCGCAGATCACTTCGGCATTCAGCACGGCCATGGTCCCGGCCAACGTAACAGGAGAAGTCACCCCGGCTGTGGCCATACTATACAAACCCGCAGGGATTCCCGCCCTGGCGAATTCTAGAGCGGCTCCAATTCCTCCCGGGTCCTGGGTCAGTGGGGATATCGTGCAGATAACATTGGTGAATAGCGGCCGGCGGCGCAGAGCGTCTTTCCCTCCGGCAACAGCAGCCGCCAGGTCGATTTGCGAGCGCGCCTGGCGGGCGTCAGACACCGAAACGGTGATGACGTGTTTGCCGGAGTTGACAAAGCAGGCCTCCAATTCATGTGCCTGGATGGCCCGCAGGGGCGCATCCTGGGCGCTCACCATCGGCGAGACGACATCTATCGTCTCGAGATAATCGCCGATCAGCGCCATTTTTTCGACATCCTCTTTGCGCGATGAGCGCCTGGCTCCGGTCTGCGGATCGAGGGTGAGAGCGGAACATCCATCCTGGCAGAAATAAGTGTGCTTTCCGTCAACCGTCAGATCGTGTTTTCCGTCGCGGGAACATAAGACAAAGCTGCGGGGAGCTTTTTTCAGCGCCTGCTCGATCACATCGCCTTTGACGCGGACAAGGTGGCCATCGATCTTCGCTCCACATCCGTGCCAGATTTCCAGGGCCTCATCAGAATGGAACCTGATGCCGCAGCTCTCGATAATATCGAGAGCATGTTGGTGGATTTTTTTTAGGAGGGCTTCGTCATGGCGAAAAAAACCTATAGACTGTAGGGCGCGTTTCATGGTCAGATTTTAAGCCAGCCCCGCGACAAATGTCCAATGTTTATGGCGCCACATCATGAAACGCACTTTTGAAAATCCCCCATCTACGCTAAGAATTCACCAGAATCGTAATGCCGCGACTATTCCTTTGTTCCTGAGATATGATATGGTAGCAGTGATGAAAACGCTGGTAACCGGAAGCACGGGGTTTATCGGCAGTCATCTGGTCGAAGAGCTTCTGCGCCGGGGTCATCAAGTCTCCTGCTTGGTCAGAAAGACAAGCCGCCTCAGCTTCATTGAGAGGCTTAATGTGTCTATCGTCTCGGCCGATCCCCGGGATCCAGGATCCTTGGGGAGTGCTGTCAAAGGCATGGATTATATCTTCCACTGCGCAGCCGCCATCAATGCCCTTGATTGGGAGACTTACTATCAGGCGAATGTCCTCTACACGAAGAACCTCATTGAAGCTTGCGCGGCCGAGGCCCGGGACATCAGGAGGTTCGTCTTTGCCTCAAGCATCAGCGCGACCGGTCCCAGCCCAAAACGGAAGGCCCTGGATGAAGAAGCTGCCTGTCGTCCCGTTTCGGATTACGGTCGGAGCAAACTCTTGGCCGAAGAGGCGCTTGCGCCGTTTCAGAATAGAATCCCGATCGTCATTCTCCGTTTTCCAAGCGTTATTGGCCCCCGGCAGAGGGAACTCCATCAAGCCGTGAAGCTTATGGCTAAAAGAATCCTGCCCGTTATCGGAAACGGTGATATCCAAACAAGCCTGTGTTCCGTGTATGACGCCGTTAAGGCCCTGATCATGGCCGCAGAGAAAAAAGAGGCTTCGGGCCGAGTTTATTTTGTCACGGATTCCGGGGCCTATCGTTGGAGTGATATTTCTGATGCCGTCGCCGAATGTTTGGGTGTGCGATTTTTTCTGTTGAAAGTGCCCTACTGGTTCCAGTACATCATAGCCGGCATTTCTGAGATCGCCGCTCGAATTTCCGGCAGAGTACCACTCCTCACCCGGAGGGGCGTCAGTGCTGCGCGCAGGTACTACTGGCTCTATGACGGCGCGAAATTCCGGGAAGAGATCGGTTTCAAAGCAGAGTACGGCCTAAAAGACGCCGTGGGCAAAGCCGTCCAGTGGTACAGGACTCGCAAAGAGCCGATCGATCCAGATGGTGTTTCTCATCGTCGGAGAAGAAATCTAGAATAGAGCTCAGAGGAAACGAGGCCACCACCCTTCAAAAATATGAGGATCTTGGTAACAGGAGCAACCGGATTTGTCGGATCAGTCCTTATTCCGGAGCTGCTGAAAAAGCGCGGCGGGGGGGGTCTTTCTGCTTTCGTCCTCCCCGGGGAAGCGATTCCTGAAAGTTGGGCGAAAGGAGATGTCGATATCTATCGTGGCGATATCACGGACAAAGCGGCCGTTCTTCAAGCGGTTCAAGGACACTCCCATGTCATTCATCTCGCCGGCCTGATTTCGGTATAGGCAAAAAGACCGCTCTCGCTTGGTCCAAGTTAACCGGGATGGAGTTCAGAATGTGGTCGCGGCCTGCCTTAAAACCGGCGCTGAGCGGCTGATCCACGTTTCCTCTGTCGGCGCCGTCGGCCTTTATAAAAATGGAAGACCGGCAGACGAGACAACACCGTTTAACTGGCCGGCGAGTTTCTCCTATATGACGTCAAAATATGAAGGTCAACGAATCGTTGAAGAGGCCGCTAAGCTTAAGGGGCTCAAGGCCGTAATTCTCTGCCCCGCTTCGATTATGGGGCCCGGGGATTGGAATATTCGTACGCCCCACAATCAACTTTATCTTCGGATCTATCATGGGCCTTTTTTTGGGTCCTTCTCTGGAAGTCTGGCCGTCGTCGACGTCAGAGACCTTGTGGAGATCATCGTTCGGTCTATGGAAAAGGGAAGGGTAGGGGAAAAATATCTGATTGCCGGAGGCCGAAACACCAGCTACCGAGATGTCATTCGGCTTATCAGCAGGCATGCTCGAAAAAAAAAACATATGCTGTGCGCGTCCCTGCCGTGCTGGTTATGGCGGCTGGCATTGTCCTGGAAATGGTAAGCGGGCTTACGGGGAGCAGGCCTCTTCTGACCTTTTTCCTATGGGCGCTTAAGCGGCTGGAAAGCCCATTATTCCAATGCGAAGAGCCGCGCGGAATTCAATTATGATTATTTAGATATTGAGCAGACGATCGAAAGATTCGTGTGCGCTTTTTGAACAGACCTTTCTGAAATGACAACTGCACTATCAAGCATCGGTCCTCCGGCTCCTACTGCACCGTTCGTTTATTTTTTAGGCTCCTCGGCTTTCTTCTCCTCGGCTTTCTTGAAAAGAGCGTTGACATCGCGTTTCCCCCGCTCAAGGTAGGGCACGCCCTTCTCCATCCACTCCGGCCGCGGCTTGCCGAGCAGGTAGTGGTCGAAAAACTCGTCCAGGTAGACGGTCCAGTATTTCTGGTTCTCGCGCTCCCTCAAGCCGTGCTTTTCGCCGTTGAAGTTGAACATGTAGGCTTCCTTGCCGAGGTGCCGCAGGGCGGAGAAGAACTCGATCCCCTGATACCAGGGCACGGCGTCGTCTTCGTCGTTGTGGATGGTGAGGTAGGGGGTGTTCACTCTCTCGACCCAGAAGAGGGGAGAGTTCTCGATGAATTGAGCGACCCGCGACCAGAGCGGCGCGCCGATCCGGCTCTGCGACTTCTCGTATTGCCAGGCCCGGGACATACCCGACCCCCAGCGGATGCCGCCGTAGGCGCTCGTCATGTTGACGACCGAAGCGCCCGCCTCGACCGCGGCGAACATGTCGGTCTGGGTGATCATGTAAGAGATCTCGTAGCCACCCCAGCTGTGGCCTTGGATGCCGATGCGCTTCGGGTCGATGAAGCCCATGCCGAGGACCTTCTCAACGGCTGGGATGACGCACTTGAGGGCGCTCGGCCCCGGGTAGCCGACCTTGTAGATGATGTCGGGCAGGAGCATGACGTAGCCATTGCTGACGTAGCGGGTGAAATTGATATTCGTCCCCGGCGCCGGCGGATGATGACGGTGCAGGCCTTCGGCCATGGTTTCATAGATATAGACCATGAGCGGATATTTTTTCGAGGCGTCGAAATCGTCGGGCTTGATGAGGACGGCCGGGAGGGTGACGCCATCCCCGTTGACGTAATCAATGAGCTCGGCTTTCCCCCAATTGTACTCAGCCTGCTGGGGGTTGGCGTCGCTCACCTTGCGGGCGCCGGCAAAGTTAGCGTCGCTCACCCACAGGTTCGGGAACTCATCGAACCGCTGCCAGGTGAAAGCATAAACGTCCGCGTTCTTGGCCTTGAGGAGGCCGTCGAAAAGTTTGTCGAGCATGATGACTTTGGCCGGGTCGGCCGGGTTCGCGAGGGTCACCCGATATGCCCCCGAGGCTTTGGTCACGTCATTGGTGGCCGTCAAGACAATGGGTTCCTTGGCGGGGACCGTTTTCTGGTCGGGGTCGAGGCCCTCGTATCTGAAGACGAGTTTGTCCCGGCGCCCGACGCCGTTCGTGATCATTCTGGCTTTGCTCCCGTCTGGGACGATTTCCCAGATATCGTAGCGGTCGTAAATGAGGACAGACTTGTCTCCCTCCGTCCAGCCTCCGGTTCCGCAAGGAGGGGGGTCGCTCGGCATGTCCCAGGTTTCGTCGACGAAGCCGACGCCGAGCTTGCCGGTCAGGTTGAACGTTTTTCCATCCAGGACGCGGTAAGCGTAGTAATTGCGGTCCCCATCATTAAAATAGAGCAGATAATTCCCGCCGGGCGAAATGGTCGCGCCGTAGCGCGATTTTTCCAGGACCTTTTTCTTCGAGCCGTCGGCCAGGCTCACCAGATAGACGTCCTCGTAGCTCTGATCCCAGGAGATGAGCTGGCGGTAGGGGAGGTTGGAGCTGCCGACGGCGAGCTTCGCGTCCTCAGACAGAGTGATCTCCGGCACCTCGTCCGTTGCCAGCTGGACGAACCTGTTCCCTTTGGGACCGAAGTGGATGACGCACATCAGGGAGCGCTTCTTTTCGTCGTCGGCCTGGACCTTCTGCATGGTCTGGAGATAGGGGTCTTTCCAGCTCCAGATGTCGACTTTGACCGGCTCCGGAGCGTCCTTCGGCTCCTGCTTCGGAGCCGTGGCGATGCCGAAGAAGAGCCGGCCGCCGTCTTTCGAAAAGGTGAGCTTGCCGTTCTCGCTCACGGCCATGCCGGCCGGGAAATTTTTGGCCTGGGCTGGCACGAGCTCCACCGCAGCCGCGGCAGGCGGGGCCCAATAGTAGAGCTTGGAGGCCGATTTATCCGACTTGTAGTCGTCGCGGTCGCTGGTGAAGGCCAACTGGCCGCCCTTCTCATCGAAGGCGAAGCCCTTGTAGTTCCCGAGACCCTTGAGAAGCGTCACGGTCTTCCCGGAGGCCGTCTCCCGGGCGAAGGCGCCGTCGTTTTCCGGAGTCTTGGAGGAGACGCCATAGGCCAGCCACGCGCCGTTCTTTGGCCAAGCGTACTCAACAACCTCGGCGACCTTCGTCTCCTTTCCCGTACCCAGCTCGCGGACGATGAGGTCTGTTCCGGGTTCTTTTTTCTTCTCCTCCTTCTTTTCGTCCTTGCCCTCTTCTTTCTTGGGTTCCGCTTTCTTCGTCTCTTCTTTTTTAGCTTCTTCCTTCTTTTCGTCCGCCTTTTTCTCTTCAGCGGACTTGAGAGGAGGCTCCAAGAGGTAGGCGATGGCGGCGCCGGATTCCTCCGGGAGCTTGAAGCTCTTGACCCGCTCGACCGTCGAGACCTCACCGCTAGACAGGTTCATGATGCCGAGGCCGGGCTTGGGCTGCTCCTCGGGTTTCTTCTTATCCTTTTTCGCCTTGTCCACCTCGGCCTTGAGCGGCGAGATGGCGAATGCGACGAACTTGCCGTCAACCGTGATCACAGGCTGCTTTCCGCGCGGCGAACGATACTCCTTGTTCGTTTTCAGGTTCAAGGCGACGAGCTCGCCGTCGCCGTCCTCGGGGACAAGGGCGTAGACGAGCCACTGGCCGTCCCGCGAAATCTGCGTCCCCTGGATCGACCGCCAGCCGTCGTAAGCGTCGTAGGAGAGGGGCTTCTTGGAAGCCAGAGCGAGGCTCGCGGCCGCCGCAAGCGCCAGGATCAAGAGACTGATTAGAAACATAGGCCGGATGCTCGGATGACGACGTTTCATGGGATGTTCCTCCACGGAGAGATGATAAAGGCCGATGGCCATAGTTCTCTGACTTTATCAAGGCAGGGCGCTGGATGTCAATCGGCGTGGATCAACATAAAGATCGAAACCCGTTCTTCTTCGCTTATTTTTGCTCTTCGAGCTTCAGAGGCTTGAACGAACCGAACAGGGAGAACCCCGAGTCCTGGAGGAGCTTCTTGAAATTTTCGACGTCGGTTTGGAAGAGAGCGTTAACCTTTTCCAGGAAGGCGGCCGCTTTGACTTTGACCTTATCATATTTGACCTTTGCCGCCTGGCTAACAGGGTCATAGCGCGCTCCCGAGATCCCGAACAGAGCTTCCCTGACCTGGCCGCTGAGCCCCTCCGATGTGTCGATGATTCCCTGTTTCGGAGGCGTCGGGTCCAAGATCTCCGAAAGGTCCTTGAGCTTTTTATCGAGTTCGCCGGCAGCTTTGACCAGCTCCTTGGTTTTATCCGAGCGGTCTGCTCGCAGGGTTTCTTGGATCGTCTTGATCGCCTTCTGCGCATCCTGGATCTGCCGGCGCGCGGAATTCACCGTCTCAGACATCTGCTGAGCGGCCTTGGCCATCTCATAATTGGCTTTCAGGATTTCGATATCTGCCTTCAGGCGCGGGTCCGTTTTGACCGTGAAAGACTGGCTGACCTCCTGGTCATCATACTTGAGCTTGACCGTGTAGGTTCCCGGCAGGACGCTGATCCCCGCCCCTCCCCGGAAAAACTCGAATTCCTGGGGCTGCCTCGATTCCTCGGCTCGCGGCGGCTGCTCTCTCAGGTTCCAGTAGGCGCGATTGATGCCCTTGTCTTCGGTCCCTTTGAACTGGTTGATCGTCTTCCCCTGGCCGTCGAGGATCGTGATGGACAGGCGCGACGAGGCGGGAGCCATCGTTCCCATGCCGCGGAACTGCATCATCCCACCCATCTGGCCCCTCGATTCCCGGGGGCGTTGAGTCCCTTGTTCTGGCTCGGACGCCTCGGCTTTCTTTTCGCTTGGGATCAAATAATAGGTGAAGCAGGCCCCGCTTCTTTTGTTGTCACCTGCAAACGCGGCATCTCCAGGGCTCAGGTAAGAACTCAGGTTCCCTTGCTGGAATTGGCAGCTGTCCTGGACCTTGAACAGAAAGAGTTTCTTCTGAGTCAATTCTTCGCTGAATTCCCTCAAGGGCGTAATGTCGTCGATGATATAGATCGAACGGCCGTGCGTTCCGATGATCAGGTCGCTTTCGCGAGGCTGGACGGCGAGGTCAAAAACCGGGACGGGAGGTACCCCTTGGGTCCATTTCATCCAGTTTCCGCCGCCGTTGAAGCTTACAAAAAGGCCAAACTCCGTTCCCAAGAAGAGTAGGTCTTTTTTGACTGTGTCTTCTTCGATCACATAACAGAATCCGTCGATTTCCGGCGTGGCCAGGCTCTTCCAGGTCTTCCCAAAATCGTGGGTGACGAAGACATAGGGCGTCCAGTTGGAACGGCGGTGGTCATCAAAAGTGACATAGGCCGTGGCGGCGTCGAATTTGGAAGCCCTGACAGTCGAAACCCAGGTTGTGGACGGAACGAGAGGTTTTTTCCCCAGGCTCATCGTTTTGGAGACGAGTTCCCAACTTTTTCCACCGTCCCTCGTCAGCTGCACGTTGCCGTCGTCAGTCCCGACCCAGATGACCCCTTCCTGCAACGGGCTGGGCGCGATGCAGACAATCGTCGTGTAGTTTTCGGCGTTGGTCACATCCAGGGTCAGCCCGCCGCTCTCGATCTGTTTTTGCTTGGTCGGATCGTTGGTGGTCAGGTCGGGACTGATGATCTCCCAGGTTTTTCCCTTGTCCGGGCTCCGATGGACGAACTGGCTTCCCAAATAGATCGTAGCCGGATGGAAGGGGTCGATCGCAAAACCCGCATTCCAGTTGTAGCGGTCCTTGACATCGGATTCCGTCGGCACGATGTTTTTGCTCAGCCCTGTTGTCGTGTCAAAATAGGTCAGCTCTCCGCCTTGGGACATCGTGTATCCCGCTTTCGAATTCTCGGGGTCGGGCCAGGTATCGAAACCGTCGCCCCCGCCCACGGTCTTCCAGAGATCTTCAGACAGAATCCTTTCTTTCAGGGCGTAAGCAGGACCACGCCACGAGCCGTTATCCTGCAATCCACCGTAGACGTTGTAGGGGAACTCCATATCGAAGCCCACATGGTAGAATTGGCCCAAGGGAAGGTTCCTCACAAAGCGCCAGTTCTGGCCCCGGTTATAACTGATGACCACACCTCCATCATTGCCCACGACCATCGTCTCTCCGTCAGGATGAGTCCAAATGACGTGGTAATCCGAGTGGGACTGGCCGAAGGATGTCATCCGGGTGAAGGTCTTCCCGCCGTCCTCGCTCACCATCATCTGGCCGTGGAGCATGTACAGGATGTTCTCATTGACCGGGTTGACGGCGATGTGGCTGTAATAGAAGGGCCGGTTGTCCACGTTTTCCTGGTCGTTGACCACCTGCCAGTTGAAGCCGCCATCGTGCGAGGAGAGAAGGACGCTCCTTTTGGCTTCCACGAGGGCATAGACGACATTCGGCTTGTTCGTTGCGAAGGCGATTCCGATGCGACCCAGATCCCCTTTGGGAAGACCGTTCTTATCGGTCAGTTTCTGCCAGTTCTCCCCTCCATCCACCGTGATGTAGAGAGCGCTCCCGGGTCCTCCCGAATTGAAGAACCAGGGCCAGCGTCGATATTCCCAGAACGCGGCGATGATCTTGTTGGGGTTGGCGGGGTCCATGGCCATATCCGCGACGCCGGTTTTTTCGTCCACGAAGAGGATCTTGTTCCAGGTTTTTCCCCCGTCGCTCGTCTTGTAAACCCCGCGGTCCTTGCCATCCCCCCAGGTCGGCCCCAGCGCGCCGACGTAGGCGACGTTGGGATCTCTCGGATGCAACAGGATCTTCGATATCTTCTCGGTCTTTTCGAGCCCCAGGAGCTTCCAGGTTTTTCCGCCGTCGAGAGTCTGGTACACGCCGCGGCCGACTCCGACGCTGTTTCGCGGAGCCGATTCGCCGGTCCCGACCCAGACGATATCCGGATAGGACTGGTTGATAGCGATGGCCCCGATGGATGAGACCGGCTGGTCGTCAAAAACGGGTGTCCAGCTGGTCCCTCCGTTGGTCGATTTCCACACTCCGCCGCCGGCTCCTCCCACATAGATGATATTCGGGTTGGAGGCGACGGCATCGAGCGCCCCGATGCGGCCGCTCATATTGGCCGGGCCGATCGAACGGGCTTTCAACCCGGCGAACGTCTGCGGTTCGATTTTGGCAAGTGAGAGCTGGCTCACGGCTAAGAGGAAAATGACGGCGATGATTCCTGTTTTGATGCTTTTCATGGGACCTCCTCCAACTGTCTATTGGGTCATTATACGCTTTTGACTCCGGCCTTCTCAAATGTCTTCGGAGCTTCAGAGTGATTTTCGGCTGTCCAGCAGATGTCGGATTGCCAATATCGGATGGCGTCTCATCATGCGTGGTCCGGCATATCTCATGACCGCACGGGCCTTTTCCCGCATGGAGGGGGAGTAGCAGTGGATGCGACAATTGGCGCAGGTGGGCTTGGAGCTTTTGAGGGGGCATTTATCCAGACCGAGTGTAGACGTAAGAGAGCAACTCGCGGCATTCCGAGCAAAACTCATCCCGGCTCCCGTGTTCTCCGCGGCAGTAAAGACGGATCATGGCGCGGACAGTCCTGCGCTCTCTCGCCATTCGCATGTCGGGAAATCAATCCCTCGAAGGGAAAATGGCCACCAACGATTTTTGGATCTATTTACCGGGGAAGCCTGACGGCCAAAAAGCGCCGCCTTCTCTCCTGCGCACTTCCCAACTACGTCCGGAGATTCCCGAAAAAATCAGCTCTTATTTTTTCTTCTTTTTGTCCGGCTCGGATTTGGCCGGCTCATCATGATGATGTTCGTGTCCTGCTTCTTCCGGCTTTTCCTTAGTCAAGGGTATCTTGCACGTGGTGCACTCGATGAAATCCTTGGGGTATTGCTCCCAGCACTTGGGGCAGAAAGGCATGATTTCCTCCTATTTTAGAGTTGGGGACAGGGCCTCTAAGCTTCCTGTCTCCACTCATAGATATAATAATAGGTTTCGGCAGAATTCTCAAGAGGCCGGGGTCTTATTTCTCCTCCAATGGAAGTAGAACGGGAGGGAGAGAAGCAGCAAGAAGATGCCAATGATCGCGTTTCGCGTGTCTTCGACCAAGGTGTTGTAAAGAAACCAGCCCGCAACGGCAACGAACAAAAGCGTTGCGTAGGGATATCCCCAAGCCTTGTATGGCCTCGGCGCGTCGGGCATTTTTCGCCTGAGCACGATGACCGACAGGGCGGTCAGCGCATAGAAGCCCCACGAGCCGAAGACGACGTAGGAAATGATCTGATCATACCGGCCGCTCAGGGTGAGCAATCCTCCCCAGATTCCAATCGTCATGATGGCGACCGAGGGCGTCCGGAAACGAGGGTGCACTCTGCCGAAGCTCTTCGAAAATGTCCCGTCGGCGCCGGCCGCATAGATGGCCCGGGGAGCGCTCAGGATGGATCCGTTGGTCGTCCCGAAAGTCGAGCAGAGAATCCCGGCAATGATCAAAGAGACGCCAAACGGACCGAGCACGACCCGTGCGACATCAGCCGCGATGCGCGGAGAACCGGCCATGGCGTGGAGGGGAATGACATAGGCGTAGGCGAGATTCGCGGCCAGGTAGAGCAGAATCACGACGAGCGTGCCGAAGAGGAGCGAGAGGGGGACATTTCGTTTTGGATTCTTTATCTCCCCGGCGGTCAGGGTCACGGTGATCCATCCGTCGAAGGCCCACAGGGCCGAGATCATGGAAAGGCCGAATGCGGCCGTCAATTCTTTTGTCCACTCCTTGGGCCACCAGGGCAAAAAATTCGCAGCGCTGCCCTTGCCCGAAAAGCAAACGGCGATGACCAACGCGACGAGAGCGGCGACTTTTGCCAGGGTGAAGATATTCATTACCCATCCGCCGAATCTTACCCCTCGGACATTGATGAAGGTGATCAGCGCGATCGTGGCCATGGCGACGATCTGGGTCCAGCCGAAGGTGAATTCTTGGGGATGACCGAAGAGAGAATAACGGAACTTGAGGATCGAATTCTGAGGAGAAAGGGCAGGGAAGAAATACCCGAGATAAGTCGCGAAGGCCACGGCTATGGCCGCGATCGACCCGGCGGCGTTGATGAAAAAATGATTCCAGCTGAACATGAAGCCCCAGACCCGGCCGAAGCTGTGCTTAAGGTAGACATAGGGGCCTCCAGTTTGCGGGAGCACAGAGCTGAGCTCGGCCAGGGTCAGGGCTCCGACGAGGGATAAAAATCCGCCCAGAATCCAAACCAGAAGAATAGGGCCCATGGCATGAAGATGGCCGGCGATCGTGGCCGGCACGACGAAGATCGCCGAGCCGATGACCATCCCGATATGGATCGACAAGCCCTCACGCAGACCGAGGGCCCGCATGAGCTGGGGTTGAGCTGATTGTTCTTCCGAAAATTTAGTATCGTTTCGTGGGGACAAGCTCATCGTTGACCAAGGAAGGGTACCTAAAAGCGGAGATAATTTCAACAGATAGATATCGAGACCGTGTCGCCTACGCTCGGAATGCCTTGGGTCCCAGTTTGACCCTATTTTGCCTTTGACCAGTTGCGAACTGGCTTCCCGATTAGGCTATCGCCGGTAGCGGACGGCGACGCCGACGATCAGCCTTTCGCGATAGACCGCCGTCCCGCGCCAATAGCTCCTGGCCACGACCCGGTCGCCGAAGTGTCGATCCTCAACAACCACGAGAGCATCGGCACCCATACGGGCAGCCTCTTCCCGGAGTCTGCCCTCGACATAATAACGGCTCATTCTGGGGTCCGGCTTGACCCAGACTTCGCCCAGCTGGATATGGTCTCGTCGCGGCTCATTCCTCAGAAGCTCCACATCTCCCGGGTAGGTCGGCGCAAAGCGCGGCACTCCGGGATAAAAATGGTACCCGACTCGCCTGTAGCAAGAAACCAAACCCAGCGATAAGAACGCCAGGAGAAGCACGATCAGCCTTTTGTCTTTCATTTTTCTTCCTCCCAAAAGCAGCTGTTTTGTTTCCTCTTCAGACCACTCTAGCAAGAACTATACCAAACAGTCAGTCACAAACAGAGGCCTTTCATAATATACTTATTATCAGCAACTTAAATCCGAAATGGACCGTTGATCGCAGCCTTTCAGCGAACCTCTTTTATGGCCCTGGGCGTCTGACAAAATGTCCTTTTTTGAGGACAAGGGCGATTTTCAAGCGCCGCCAACTTGACTCCTCTTGTCCTTTCCTCTATCTTCATCTCTTCTTCTCCCGAATGAGCAGAAAAGGGAGGGCCGGGGTCACCACAGAATGCTCAGTCCCAAGAATGACTGAAAGACGTAGAGGGATAGGATGCAAATTCCCAGGAAGAAATGGGGTGTGCGCAGGGGAGAAGTGGGGCCTTTGATCTTCCGGGAAACCAGATAAGTGCTGATCAACAGCACAACAATGGTCAGTCCCGTAAAGAGATGGAGTGGGAACTCGAAAACCCTGCCGGTATCGACAAGAACGAGGACGAGCCCGAGCAGGAATCCGACCACACCGAGGGTCTTCAGAATCGGGCCGTTCCTCCGGTGGCGCCTGACCGCGGCCATCGGGAACGGCGCTTTCTTGCGCCTCGCCCTTCTGATCCGCAGCCCAAGCGAACCCTGATAAAAAAACAGGATCATCATCACGGCATTGAATGAGCCGTGCACGTATTTAAGATACTGGAGCATCCTTTATATCCATTGGAGCCGTCTTTTCCAAATTTTAAGCCCGAAGGCGCCTCGTCGTCCGTTGCGTCTACTCCACGACCTCGAGGATGCCGTGCATTCCGCGGTCCGAGTGGCTCTTGGAAAAGGGCGCTTTCTTGGTGCACCCAAAAGGATATTTGCCGACTTTCGTGGGTGTGAATTTGATCGTCTTCGGCTCTTTGCCCAGGGATTCGGAGAAGTCCATCCCTGCTTCGGGAGCTTTGAGAACAATATTGTGCGGAGTGGAACCTTCTTTTTTCACTTTGAGCTCCACCGGAACGTTCACCTTGACGACGATGACATTCGGGTCGAAATAATAGCTTCCGCCGGTGATCTCCACCCGCTGGACACCATCCGAATCGACAGTGGCGACCACCTTCTTTTCAGTCCACTCTTGCCCCGACACCAAAGAAGCGACCAGCAGTACGAAAATTGCGGCAAGCGTTTGGATATATTTCATGATACTCTCCTTTCGCGAAATTCCTCTCTAGGGATTGCCGGACGTTGTGAATCCGTTTTTCCTATATATTTATTCTAGCATAGATTGTTTGAGATCGGCTGATTCGACGACATCGACAACGTCAAACCTGTGGACTTATTGGCGACGCCGCGCCTTCGCCGACAACTGTGGCCCATTGTCGAACCCTCCAACGCTTAACAAGTCCATTGAGGACGTAGGGGTCTCTAATCGCGAATCGCTCCGCCACCGCGGGACTGGAAGGGAAGGGCCTCAGGCCTTTTTTTATAGATCGCGGATGTCGATATAGATGTTATCGGCTTCGCGAGGGAAGGCCCGGCCCTTGGCCAGAAAGTTGTAAGGAAGGGTAAAGAACTTCAAGTGGGACTCGCGCAGCTGTCGGAGAACGGGGTCGCCGTTTCGTAAGAGAACGTAAAGATAAGTTCTGCCATTTGTGAGCGCGTAGTTGTTGACCGCCGCCAATAGACTTTTGAGGCTCTCGGATTCGTTGGCGTAAAGATCGAAGAGGAACCAGCTCCGGATGACCTCCTTGGGCACGGGAATGTGCGGCAGATTAACAAAGGGCTTCAAGAGCCGGAACAAAATACTCAGGGCTTGCATCCGCGACGGAATTTGCATCACTTGCTCGGCTAAGATGTTTTCGTTCGTCCAGATCGAGCAACCCGCTCCGGCCGGCCCGTCCAGGGCCAGACTGGCCACGTATCCGGCCTGTTTTTGTTCATTGAGTGAGGGCAAAAACTCGAGTTCCGCCTGGGCCCGTTCATACGACGCCCGAACATCGCCTGCCTTCACGAATCTGCACGCCGAGCTTTCTCTCCGTTTCTTATATACGGGGATGAAAGCATAGGTCAGGGGGATCGCGACATCGGGCGCGAAATTATGGCGGGCCAGACCCAAGGCCTTCTCATTCTCGCCGTTGATCAGGGTGTAGAGGCAATGCGCGTTCTTGCCCAGGTCGTCGAGCAGGGCGTTCGTCAGTGTTTTCCCGATCCCCGTCTTCCTTGAACCGGGATGAACCCGGAGGTCATAGACATAGAGAGCGCGGACGTCCTCGCCGTGAAGCTTCACGTTTTTGAGCGCCCCGGCGATGATGCCGACTAGCTCTCCATCCCGGCGCGCGCAGTATATCCGGCTCTTCTCATAGAGCTCGGAGCGGGCCCGAAAATTCGGCCGGCGGAACCTGAGCTTGAGCGACGTTCCCTGGACGCATTTTTCTTCCAGGGCGAGGGCCGCCGCATCATCCTCAGGGGAATAAGGCAAAATCTGGATATTGCTCATCTGCCCGCTGCCCTTATTTCGGCGACAACAAAAGAAAAAAAGACGGAGTTGTCCGTTTCTTCAATCTCATTCTCCAGGTCGCTTTCCCGATGGACAGAACCTCGAACACCTCCCGGCAGATCTCTTTTCACCAGAAATTGACGTTCGCAGACGCGCGCGCCGGGAGCCGCCGTGCTCAGGACGCCCCGCCATATCCGGGAATACTCCTGTTCATCCGTGTAGGAAGAAAAATCTGAGAGGGAATATTTGTCAAAGGAACCTTTCTCCCTCTCTTCGAGGTAATCGCCGAGCGACCCGGTCACGATGCTGATTCTGAAAAGGCTTTCTCGCAATATCTCATAGTTCTTTCTCTGGAGATGCGGTGGCAAAGCCTCGTCAAGACGGCCCAAGAATAAGAGCGAAGAGTAAGGGCTTTCCCGGAGGAGGTTCGTCTTGAAGGCACGTTCGAAGCGGCTTTCGAAGTATTCATAGATCGGAAAATTCCGGGGGACATAACGATAAAAGCCCGGGTCCCGGAAAACGTATTTCCAGACGGCCCGTTGAGAGACAAAGCGAAGAAATACCCTCCACTCCCTTGTATCCCAAGCGTAGCTCCAAAGCCGCGCCTGCCGGCTGATCGAGCGGCTTGAAAAAACCGCCCGGAGAAGGCTGTGGCGGACGAGGCCGATGATCGTCGCGAGCTGCTTGAAATACTTTTCCCATCCGCCTTGGTAAATGACTCCTTTCCGGATCATCCGGAGGTTTTTATCCCAATAATCCCTGGCCTCCTTGGACAGGCCGGTGCGCAAACTTTTATAAACCTTGGTCCTTTCGTCCGATGGCCGGATGCCCATGAACTCGAGGAATTCCTCATAGGTCAGGCCGGCGATCGCCCGCATCTTGAGCTCGAGCAGATGATTCTGGCAGGGATTGAAATCCAGAGAAACAACCTCGGCCGGCTTCGCGACCAGGAGGTCGAGGGGCCGCGCCCCGCTTCCCGTGATACAGAGCAGGCGGTCGGTCTCGCGGATCTTGAGGGCCCGGACCTCGGACAGGCTGTCCTCGTTCACGGACGAATAGTTGATCTTTCGGCAGAAGGACGTCATGACCGCTCTTCCTTTTTCATCCGCCCATCTTCCATGGAGATGACGCGGTCGGCGAAATGTCGGATCCGCTCGTCGTGGCTGACGATGACGACGGTCTTGCCTCTTTCCCGCGCCGCGTCTCGCAGCAATCGAACGGCGGCCTGCCCGGCGGTTGAATCGAGGCTTCCCGTCGGCTCATCGGCCAGGATGACGACGGGATCGTTGACCAGGGCGCGAGCGATGGCCACGCGCTGCTTCTCTCCACCGCTCAGAGCCTTGGGGAAAAAATGGGCCCGGTGCGACATCTTCAATTCCTCGAGCGCCGCCGCGGCCCGCCGCCGGGAAAAAGGCCGGCGAAGCCCTGCGAGTCCAAGCGGAAGCTCGACGTTTTCCAGAACGGTCAGGGAATCGAGCAACCGGAAGTTCTGGAAGATAAACCCGATATTCTTGAGCCGGAACTCGGTCAGGTCTTTTTGGCTCAGAGCGGTCACCTCCCGCCCACAGATTCTGATCGTGCCCGTGTGAGGCCTGAGGAGGCAGCCCAGCATGGAGAGGAGTGTTGTCTTCCCGCTGCCGTTCGGTCCACTGATGAGGACGATCTCTCCCGGCTCAATCTTCAGATAGACGTCTTTGACGGCTTGGACGGACGGATGGGAATTGTTGAAATAGACCTTCGTCAGGTTCTCGGCTTCGATGATCGGATGGCCAACCCCGGCGCTCAACGGAAGACCTCCATCGGATAAATTCCGGCCAACTTCCTGACCGGCGCCCAAGAGCCAAGGCCCCCGATGAGGAGGACGGCCGCGAAGACGATGAAGACGGAATGAACCGTCATAACCACGGATAGACCGGGAACAAGTTTGAGCAGAACCGGCAGGAGGATGGCGTCGAGAGCCAGCCCGATGATGAACCCGGAAATTGAGCTGATCAACGATTGTTTCAGGATAACAAGCAGCAAGAATTTCGGCTTGGCACCGATCGCCTTGAGGACCGCGTAATCCTCCCTCTTCTCCAAAACAGATCCATAAAGCATCAAAGCGATGATCGCCGTGCCGATAATCCCCCCGAGCAGGGCGATCGTCCAAAAGATGGGCAGCACGCCCGTTTCCATTTCGTCCAGATTGTTCCGGATGAATTCCTTTTTAGTGAAAAAGGAGAGCGTCGGGTGGTTTTTCTTCAGGGCTCGAATGAGGGTTTCCGGCGGCACGCCCGGTTTGCATGAGAGCAGATGGAAGCTGACCACACCGGGAAATCCCAGGAGTTTTTGGGTGTCTTCAAGCGTCGTGAAAACGAACTGGGTGACGACGGCGTTCATGCCCTCTCCGACGGCCGCGACGCGGAAGATCCGGCCATGGATATCGATCGAATCGCCCAGGGAGAGCTTGAATTTGGCCGCAAAGGCCCGGTCGATGATAAGTTCGCCCGGCCCGATGGCAGCACTTCCTTTGATGATCCGGGCTGGTTTTCCGAGCGGCTCCCTCGGATCGAACCCGAACAAGAAGAGTGTCACCGGTTTTCCCTTGATCTTCGTGCTGGCCAGGACCCGGAGAACTCCCGCTGTGCCCTGAACGCCTTCCGTCTTTTTGAATTCCTCGCCGAGCGCTATCGGCAGGAAAGACGAACTCCTGAGCAGGTTCGTGGAATTGCTTTCGCAAACCCAGATATCGGCCCGGTTTGCCTCAACATAGCCGGTCGATCCTCTCTTGACGCCTTCATACACCCCGAGCAGGAACATCATGAGCATGGCCGTCAGTCCCAGCCCCGCGGCGGTGATAAAAAAACGCGCTTTTTCCCTCCAGATCATGCGGCGCGCGATGGGAATCATGGCTCGAGCCTCCATTTTTTGCCCCAGGCATGATGCTCTTCGATGAGCTGCTCCAAAGACGCGGTGCCCGTGGCCCAGAGATTTCGGAGCGGGGCCATATCGACGGCGGATCTATCTCCGGACGGGAGGATGAGCTCGAAACCCGGCTTTTCCGAAACGAGGCCCAGCCGGATGGGATAAAAGTCCGTTTTCTCCGCGGCCGCCAAGAACTCGTGGACCGCTTGCTCTGGAACCGTAAAAACGAGCTCAAATTCACCGTGAATACCCGCGGCCATGAACCAATGCGGAATTCCGTCGCGGTCGCAGAATTGATAGAACATCAGGGGCGAGAATCTTTCTCCAATCAGCCTCGATGCTGAAACCGATTGATTGAGCCGGACGAGCTGGTCGAGCGTGATGAACAGTCCGTCGCTCGTGTCCATGCAGGAGGTGGCGAATCTTCGGATCAGTTTCCCTTCCTTGAGGCGCGCCACAGGCCTGTAGGAGGGCTCTGGGAAATATTGCTCGGGCATTCCGCGCCAGCGCTCTCAAGCCCAGGGCGTTGCCGCGGCCTGCGCCCCCGCTGAGGAAGACCACATCTCCCGGCCGGCCGCCGATGCGCATCAATTTTTCGCCCCGGGGCACGAATCCAAAGGCGCAGCCTGTCAGGCTGAGCTCTCGGGCCGTGCTCGTATCACCCCCCAAGATAAACACGCCGAGCGCCTGACAGGCTGCAGCCATTCCTCGAGCGATTCCATCCCGGAAAGAATCTGCCTGACGCGGCTCCAGGGCTACGCTGATGACGATTCCCAGGGCCTCGGCGCCCACTGCGGCCAGGTCGCTGAAATTCGACATCACGGTCACCCAGCCCATCGTGAACGGGTCGCGGTACACACCCTGCGAGATCTCCTCGGAGATCGTGTCGATAGTCACAGCCAGCAGGTGAGAGCTGTCCTCAGTTTCGATGAGCTCAGCGTCGGATTCATGGGGTTTGTTGACCTGAAAACGCGACCGGGCAAAATGCCGAGCCCAGGCGTTAATGGCTTTATTCTCCAGGATCTCTTCAAGAATACTCATGCGCAGCACCTTATGAGTCCGGGAAAGACACGGAAATAGGCCCTGTCCGTTTTGACCACTTCGCCGTCCATCTCCAGGGCGAACGGCGCCCGGCTCTCCAGGCCGAACTCGCGGCCGAACCAGGAAAACGTTTTGGGATGCCCGCTGAAGTCCTTTCGATATAAACGGAGCAAGGGTTTTGACGGCTTCCCATTTCGTCATGCCGGCGCACAGGTTGATCCCGAACCTCCCATCGTCCGGCCGGATGGCCGTGTCATAACACAGGCCGCCGGCAAAATGAGGGTTTTTGATGACGCCCAGGTTTGTAATTTTGAACGTCCGGGCCGGACGGCGTTCGAGCGAAAGCTCGGCGGCGATGTTTTGATAACAGACGATCGTCTGCAGGGCGGATGCGACCACGGCCGCCTCATGGGATATGCTTTGGACCAGGGCAATGAACCGCGCCCGGGAATTGTAGAGCGCATTGGCTTCGGCCGTAACCCCAATGCTGGCATTGATGAGACAGTAGCGGGTGGAGAGGGCGTCGCCGCCGTTCTGATAGCGCACGGCGATCACGTCGCAAGCGGAGGCGTTTTGCCAATCCATCCGGACCGGAACCCCTTCGATAAACGCCTCTGGCCGGAAAGGCTTATGGAAGTCATTGCTCGACCCGAGCCCGACCGCGCCGATAACGACGTCCTCTCTTCTCGCGCCGGAATTCAGGAGCGCGTTCAGGAGAAGGTTGACCGTTCCGTCGCCGCCGGCGGCGATGAAAACGCGCTCACCCGCCGCCAAGGCCTTCCTCACCTGGCCTTCGAAGTTTTCGGGACAGACGGATCTCTTCAGCTTCGAAGCTTCCGAAGCGCCGGCGGAGAGCGGGCTCGACTCGAGCCCATGTCCGGCGGCCCTTGCCGTAGTGGCAAACCGGATTGACGAAGATACGCATGTTACACCTGCTCTTTCGCGGGCCTTCTGCTCAGGACCCATTCAAACAAGAAATAGAAAACTGCGGCCGCCGGGATCCACCCGGGCCGCAAATAGATGATTTCCGTAAGGCGCAAAAGGATAAAGCCGCGCACGACGTTGACGATCGGCCTGAAGGCGAATCTCTCGTCGCTGGTCCGGTGGAGCATGAGCTGGGCACGGGCAAGAACTGCGACCGCCAGGGCGAAGGTCAAAAGCGAGACTCCTCTCCAGGACAAGGCTTCGCCGGCCAAAACCAGGGGCGCGATCGTCCATCCGGTGGCGGCGACAGAAAGCGCGGCAAAAATATCCGACACGATTGCCGTCCTGCTCCAGCCGAAGACGACGACAAACGTGTTGTAGCCCGTCATCCGGTCGGCCGTAATGTCCTTGGTGTATCCGGCCAGGACGAAATTGGCATAGCTGAAGAGCACGCCGATCACGATGGACCAGAGCGCGCCGTCCTTCAAGGCAGAGGCCGGAGTGCTTCCCGCTCCCATCGCGGCCATTTTTCCGATGATGGGAAGGAGAGCAACGATCCAGGCGTTGTAAAAAGGCCCGCCCCACCACCGCCGCTTAAAAAATGTGTAAGTCGCCAGGCCGAAAACCGCCAAAAGCCCGAGGAGAAGCGTCTGAGGGTTGAGGGCGTAGAGGATCGCGACGCCGATAAAAAGACCCATGAGGCTCACGCACAGCGTCTGGGTCCGGCTAATGACTCCCTGGATGAGCGGACGATAAGGGGAGGAGATGGCGTCGGTATCCATCTGGAAGCTGTCGGTCAATCCTTGACTGAACCCGTAGGCAGAAAAGAAAACGAAAAACGCGCCCAGCGTGGTCGCGGCCCCTCGGGCAGGACCGCCGGCGAATCCGGCCATGCCGGCCGCCGCAGAGATAAACAAGAGGTAAGGCCGCATCGTGATCCAATAGGCCTTGACGAACGCTAGGCTAAAAAGTGGAACCGGGTTCTTGTTCATGGCTGCCTGCACCTGTCGGCCCGGCGTCAGATCAGCCCCAGCCGCCGGCCGACGAGCTTGAATTTGTCGAGCGCAAACTCCAAAAGTTCCTCGGTGTGGGTGGCCATGGCCGTGGCGCGGATGAGGGATGATTCCGCGGACACGGCGGGCGGAACGATCGGGTTGACGAACACGCCCTCATCTTCCAACGCCCAGGCCAGGCGGAAAACCTTCTCGTCGTTTCCCAGCGGAATGGGAACGATCGGCGTCGGCGTGGGCATGACCGGGTAACCCATTTCGGTCAATCCGTCCTTGAGGATCTGGGCATTCCTCCTCAAGTTCTGGAGCAGATGCGGCGACCGCTTGAGGACCCAGAGCGATGCGAGCACCGTGGCCACAACCGAGGGCGGAAGGCTCGCCGTGAAAACGAACGGGCGCGAGTTAAATTTCAGGAACTCGATGACGTCCCGCCGGGCCGCTACAGCGCCGCCGACCGTCCCGAAGACCTTGCTGAACGTGCAGCAGACGAGGTCGATCTCGCCCTCGAGTCCGAAGTGCTCGGCGACACCGCGTCCGTGTTCCCCCATCACCCCCGAGCCGTGGGCATCGTCCACCATGGTCCAGGCGCCGTATTTGTCGGCCAGGTTCTTGATTTCGGGGAGATTGGCGAGGTCGCCTTTCATGCTGAAGACGCCGTCGGTGACAATGAGCTTATTGACCTCGGGGTCGCAAGCCGCCAGCAGCTCTTCCAGATGCTCCATGTCGCCGTGCCGGAACACGCGGATCTGGGCCTTCGCGAGCTTCATGCCGTCAATGATACTGGCGTGGTTCAGTTGATCGCTGAAAACGACATCGTTTTCGCCCGCGAGCGCACAGATCGTGCCCATCATCGTCATATAACCCGTGCTGAAGAGGAGCGAGGCCTCCGCGCACTTGAAATCGGCCAGCTCTTCCTCGAGCTCGACATGCAGGCTCGTCGTCCCCGCCAGGGGGCGGGAGCTGCAGCAGCCCGTCCCGTAGATGTCGATGGCCTTTTTCACGGCTCTGACGACGTCGGGATGGGTCGAAAGCCCGAGGTAATTGTTGGACCCGAGCATGATGAGCGTCTTGCCATCCTTGAAGACCTCGGTCTCTGCGCAGGGGTCGAGAACCCGGAGATATGGATTCTGGACGTCCATCGAGGCCAGATAGGTCTCGACGAAATTGCGATAATTCGCGCATTTGGCAAGAAAAGTGTCCTTCCGGGGCCGGACATAGATCGGGACGGCCCGTTTCAGGGTTGAGTTTTGAATCGTGGTTAACATTTCGTGCCTCCTTGGGTTTTGCTGTTCACGGTCATAATATAGTCCGCAGGGGGGCCGGAGTTGTCACGGAGATGTCAAGAAACTGTCAAATATTTGTTAAATAATGGCGGGAAAAAACATTAACTTTGGGGGGCTTGTCACTCGGGCCAATGCATCTTACCCATTATTCCCCGACAAAAAGGACTTTTTCAACGTCTCCTCTCGGCCTGACCCCTCCCGTGCGCATGGCCCAGAAAGTCTTTTCGTTCGAAAAATCAAGGCCAAATAACCGACACTTGCTGGGGCTTAGGAAATAAAACGTCCTTTTATCGGCAAATGTCCCGTCGGCTATCACTTCACCCAGGTCGAGTGTTCTGTTTTTGGTCAGGTGAAGATGATCGTTTGATCGAATAACATTGAAGAGATTGATCTGGGGGCTTAACTGGTGAAAAGATACAATCAGGTCTTTTTGGGGCGAAATGATCAGACGTACAGGCCTGGGGCTGGTTTCAATCTCTCCCGAGACTTCCTTTTTGATTAGATCTATTTGATAGACCTTGGCCCGGTCATAGCTGCAAACAAGAGCCATTCCGTCGTTAACCAGGATGACGTCTTTGGGAGCGGCGATGTCGTTCAGCACTTTTTCTATGCTCCTAGCGGCCAGGTTGATAATGACCACCGAATTTGTCTCGTTTGAGATCCCGACGGCGCGCTTTCCTTCCTTGTCGATGGCCAGCTTGCTCAGAGGCCCAGGGGTCGATATTCGATCCTCACGTTTTAAGGAACGAGTTCCAAAGATATCGAGGAACTTTTCGCCCCAGTACGGCTGATAGAATTTTTCCCCATCAAGGCTGAAGCGGCCCGCCGTGGGATACCGGCTGACTTCGAAACTCCTGGCGACTTTCGCTTTTCCCAAGTCAACGATCTCGACGATCCCGTGCTCTGTTTCTTTTCCCGTGGCTCTCATTTTGATCATCGAGACATAGACCAGTTTGCTCGCGGGCTTTAGGCAGGCGGAGACGGGATAATAGCGGGGTTGGCCCCAAGTCTCGGCTTGACATTCGTTTTTCTCTGATATATATCCAGCAATGCTCCGGAGGATGCTTTCTGGTTCTGATCCTCTCGAGAATCACGACCTCAGAAGGGAGGCTTTCATGCGCCGCTCACAGATTGCCTGGATTGCGGTTCTTCTATCATTCGGAATTGTTATTCCCCCTGTCTTCGGTTCGTCCGCCGAGCCGCAGACATTTTCCACGGATTTACTCAGAAACTTCAGGTGGCGGCACATCGGCCCGGCCTCCTTCGGCGGCCGGATCGACGATATCGAGGCCGTCCCCGAAAATCCCAGCATCATATTTGTCGCCGCCGCCTCGGGCGGGATTTTCAGGTCTCAGGACGCCGGGGTGACCTGGAAGCCCGTGTTTGATGAAGAGGGAACGGCGCTCTCGATCGGCGATATCGCGATTGCCCCTTCAGATCCGTCGGTCATTTGGGCCGGGACCGGAGAGCCAAATAACAGGCAGAGTTCTTCCTGGGGGGATGGGGTCTATAAATCGCTTGACGGCGGGGAGACCTGGGTCAACATGGGCCTCAGGGAAACCCACCACATCGGCAGGATCAAAATTGACCCTCAAAACCCAAACATTGTCTTTGTGGCCGCCCTCGGGCATCTCTGGGGGCCCAACCCGGAGCGAGGTGTCTTTCGGACGAAAGATGGGGGGAAAACGTGGGAAAAATGCCTTTATATGGACGACTATACGGGGGTGGTCGATCTCGAGCTCGAAAAGAACGGCCGGGTCCTCTATGCGGCGGCTTTTCAGAGGCTACGCAAGCCTTGGGGCTATATCGGAGGCGGGCCGAGCGGCGGCATCTACCGATCTATGGATGGTGGTGATACCTGGGAAAAGCTGAGCACCGGTCTTCCGGAAGGCGACGTCGGCCGCATCGGGCTGGCCATCGCCCCGAGCCGCCCCGAAACTGTCTATGCTATCGTCCAGCACAAAAAGGGGGGAGGACTGTTCAGGTCTGACGACCGGGGCAATACCTGGAATATGGTCTACAAAGGATATACACATCCCGAACCATTCTGTTCTTATTTCCAGCATCTTCGGGTTGACCCCCTGAATCCGGAGAAAATCTGGATTATCGCCTATGTGCTTCACGTTTCCCTTGACGGAGGTAAAACATTCACCGCGGAGGGCGTTTCGCTCAATTTGCACACCGATAGCCACACTCTCTGGATCAACCCCAAGAACCCCGATCACCTTCTTCTTGCCGGGGATGGAGGAGCTTATGCTTCTCATAACGGGGCCAAAACATGGAATTTCCTCGGCAACCTTCCCGTGTCCCAATTTTATGCGATCGGGATTGACACCCGGGATCCCTACTGGATTTACGGTGGAGCTCAGGATTCCGGGGCCTACGGAATTCCCAGCCGGACCGAGAGCCCGCTCGGGATCATGAACAGGGACGTCGTGCCGCTGGTCTACGGCGATGCCTTTTATTGCGTGGTCGATCCGCGGGATCCCGACCTGATCTATTCGGAGAATCAGCAGGGACGTCTGCTCTTTTCCAACCTGAAAACACACGAAGAGAGGATCATCGGCCCCGTACCCAAGACGCCGCAGGAGACTTACAGGTTCAATTGGAAATGTCCGCTCGTTATGTCTCCCCATAATCCTGATCGCGTATACTTTGGAGGAAACAAGATTTTCATGACTTCCGACCGAGGACACAGCTGGACGGAGATTAGCCCGGACCTCTCCAAGAACCAGGACTGGAAAAAGCTTCCGATGATGGGGATGGAGAGGAAGGAGGACACCCTCTCCCTGAATTATGGTGTGGACCATTACGGGACGATCACAAGCCTGTCCGAGTCACCGCTCCAGGCGGACCTCATCTATGCCGGTACAGATGATGGAAATGTTCAGGTCACCAAGGACGCCGGGAAGACTTGGCAAGACCAGAGCAAGAACCTTCGCCTGGCCAAACCCCGGTGGGTGAGTTGCGTCATCACATCGCGCCACAATGCCGGGACGGCCTATCTAGGTCTCAATGGACATTTCGATGACGATTACACCCCTTATATTTTCAAAACATCGGATTTTGGGAACACCTGGGTGAGTCTGCGGGGAGATATGCCGGACGGAATAACGGTCGATGTCCTGGCGGAGGACCCGAAAAACCCAAACCTTCTTTTTGCCGGGACAGAATTCGGCCTGTTCATCTCCATGAACGGCGGAAAAAACTGGATCCTGGCCGGGGGAAATTTGCCGCGCGTGCGGGTCGACGATATTGTCATCAATGTCAAGAATAATGATCTCATCCTCGGAACGCACGGCCGGGGCATTGTCATCCTGGACGATATCTCAATGCTGGAGAATCTGAATCAAAGTGTCCTCGCCTCCGAGGCCTACCTCTTCCCTCTGCGCGAGGCGACGCTTTATTTTGAGACAAGAGAAGGATTCTCCACGGGCTCGGCGGAATTTTCCGGACCCAACCCCGATTATGGAGCCCTCATCGCGTACTATCTGAAAAACGAACCGGCTGCTCTCAAAGAAAAAAGCACAGAGAAGCAGGCGGTAAAGATTTTGATCCGGGACAAGAACGGAAAGGTCGTCCGCGAGTTGGAAGGGCCGTGGAAGAGGGGATTCAACCGGGTCAACTGGGACCTCCGTCAGGCGATGAACTCGAGCCCGGAATGGAAACCAGGCGAGTTTTATTATCCGCTCAGGGGGCCCATGGTTCTCCCCGGTGAGTACGAGGTCAAGTTAATGGCCGCCGGACAAGAAATGGTCCAGAAGGTGACGGTGAAATTGGATTCGAGGATAAAAGCCTCGGAAGAAGCATTGCCGGCGAAATTGAAAGCGGGGTTGAGGGTCAATGATATGGTCAGAGCCTTCTTGGAAGCCAAGGCGGCCGTTCAGGCCATAGAAAAAGAAGTCGTGCCCATCCAGGAGAGCTCCAAGAAACAGGCGAACTTCCCCCAGGACGCGAAATCGTTGTTAGACGAGATTTCAAAGAATCTCGAAGGATTCAGGAAAGAATTTATCGCCGAAATGGAGGGAATGGAATTTGAGCTCCTTGACCTGATGGGCCAGCTGGATGCCTCGACCTCAAGGCCGACGGAGGCCCAGGGGATGATTATCGAGCGGCTTACGGTCAAGCTTGATAAAGGGATTAACACGGTCAATAGTCTGCTCACCGAGAAGCTCCCCGAACTTCAAAAGAAGCTGAGGTGCGGGGATTTCCGGTTAGCCGGCCTGCAACCGATCAAGCTTCCCGAGCGTTAGGCCGCTTAAAATTCACCGAGGACACTCGTTTTTGACTCAAGAATTTTTTCTTGCTGTGATTCCTTCCAAGGGAGGTCGATATGAAAGGCAGGAGTCTTTGTGTTTTTGTTTTTTTATTGACCATAGCAAGTGCTCGCGTGAGTTATGGTGCTCAATCAGAATCTCAAAGAGTGGAGCAGACAATCCAGGGCTTCTTCAAGGCTCTCTCAGCCTCTGATTTCCAATCCGTTAGGAATCTCTGCACGAAGATTTCGTCCTCTTTGAGGATGGTCGGATTTTTAGTCTTACCGAATTTATTGACCACATGAGAACGTATGAGGGAAAAGGTTCGATTTCCTATAGTCTGACGGATATCAAGCCGACCATGGAGCAGTCTTTTGCCTGGGCCACGCTGCGGAACAAGGCGACCATCTCCATCGTCGGCCTTCCGCCGACCATGGAATGGATTGAGAGCGCGGTCCTCAAGAAGCAAGGCGGCAAATGGAAGATTGCCTTTTATCATTCCTCAATTGCCAAGGCGGCGAAGTAATCAGCAGGAAATTTCCGGAGCCTTGACTCCAATGGGAGGAGACGCTAGAATTCACTCCGTCAGTCTGAGCCACGACCGATATTCATGAAAACAGTTCTCTCGGCTGTCGTACTCCTTTTCCCGCTCTCGGAGGTCTTTCTCTCAATCGTAAAGCGGGCGAGAGGAGACGTCACTCGAGCCGATCGGGGATCCATGCGGCTTCTTTGGCTGGCCATCGGCTTGGGCGTCGGGTTGGCGATTGCATCCCAATGGGTGCCTTCGGCCAGGTTGCGGATGTCGGAGTCGCTCCGCCAGGTATCCTCTCTCGTCTTCCTGTTGGGCGGACTTGCGCTTCGATGGACAGCTATCCTCACGCTCGGGCGGCACTTCACCGTCCAGGTGGCCATCCGCCGCGATCACGAGCTCGTCGAACGAGGTGTCTACCGTGTCCTCCGGCATCCGTCCTATACGGGCGCCCTCGTCGCTTTTCTCGGTCTTGGAATCTACTTTGCCAATTGGCTCAGTCTGGCGGCTCTGATCCTGCCTATCACCTCGGCTGTTCTCTATCGTATCGGGACGGAAGAGCAGGCCCTCCGGCAGGCCTTCGGACCTTCGTGGGAATCCTATCGCTCGCGCACGAAGCGCCTCATCCCAGGAATCTATTGATTTGTACGGGGAAGCACGGCTGTAGGGATTGGGAATTGATTAGGCAGAGACCGGGGGAAATTGAGGGTGGGGCAAATGTTTGAACTTACAAGCTTATAAGGTGGAGAGTGAGGGGACTTGAACCCCCAAGCCTCGGATCCACAGTCAGATTGCCCAGCCAAATGAGTTGGTCAAATTTTGGACATATACTCCCAGGAGAAAATTAAGAACACCTAAGATGAGAATTCCAACGAATCTTTGTTTTTCATGAGGGCCTATTTATTATCTTGGGGTTTGATGAAGCTAAATGCTCTTAGGAGCTCCATGGGAAGCGGGAAGACAATGGTCGAATTTTTTTCGCTGGCGATCTCGGTCAGAGTGCCGAGGAACCTGAGCTGGAGGGCCTGGGGGTTACGGGAGATGATGTCCGCTGCCTGGGCGAGTTTCTCTGCCGCCTGGAATTCTCCTTCGGCATGAATGACCTTGGCCCGGCGTTCACGCTCGGCTTCCGCCTGCTTGGCGATGGCCCGGATCATGTTCTCCGGAAGATCGACGTGCTTCATCTCGACGAGTTGGACCTTGATGCCCCACGCTTCGGAGTGCTTGTCGATGATCTCCTGGAGCTTGGCGTTGAGCTTCTCCCGCGCCGAAAGGAGGTCGTCGAGAATGACCTGCCCGAGGACGCTCCTCAGCGTGGTCTGGGCGAGCTGGGAGATCGCGTAGAGGTAATCCTGGACCTCGAGGATGCACTTGAGCGGCTCCACGACCCTGGAGTAGAGAACGGCGTTGACCTTCACCGAGACGTTGTCCCTGGTTATGACATCCTGGGGGGGAATATCAAAAGCCACAAGCCTTAGGCTGACCCGGATCATCCGGTCGATGGGGGAGAACACCAGGATGATCCCCGGGCCCTTGGGCTTGGGAAGCACCCGGCCCAGCCGGAAGATCACGCCCCTCTCGTATTCCGTGAGGACCTTGATGGAGCTCAGGATGTAGAGGACCACCAGTCCGATGATGATGATGGGCGCAGTTAAGAAGTTCACGTTCGCCTCCTTGTTCGGGTTTTGACTATTCCCTCTTGCGGTAATTGTATATTAGGCCACATTTAGACAACTTGTCAACCTGAAGAGGACTCACCCAAAAAATTTTTTACGGACTGAAGAGAGGGCGTTGGAAACACAGGGGCTGGGGGGCTAGAGCGTATGTTCCGAGCCTCTTCGAACGGTTGAAGAGCCTATGTGTCTCCCCAATCTGCCTATTTTTTACTGGCCGGGCTGGGCGTAACAATGAAAAATGAAGAGTCAATACTGAAAAGGCGGATCTCTCCGTGAGCCACACGTGTGACAAAACCGATTGAAGATTGCTGAAACTATGGTACGGAAATTGAAACGAAGATCAGGCCGAATCAGGCCGTTGGGCCGTCATCGGCTTCGGTAGCAGGCACCTTATCAGCGGGATTTTGGGAGTCCCCTCATCACAGCCATCTTACGCCGGAGCTCATGTCCGGGCGCGGCGCCGGGGGCGGATCAACGGCGGAATAGCCGACGGCGCAGCCGTCCAGAACATGCTCGCCGAAAGGCAGCCCGAGGAGCTGCACGAACGCCTCGTCTTCGGCCATGACTTCCGTGACGCTGATCAGCTGAAAGGCCAACCCGAGCGCCGTGGCCTTCAGCCACATGTTCTGAAGGACGTGGGCCAGGGATTGAAGCCCGGCCGCGGGCACTCCTTGATATTCGGCGATAACGATGTAGTAAGGCGCCGTGGCCAGTGACGGATGGCCGTTCTCCGCGAGCATCTTCAGCCTGGTCAGATAGCCATAATCCCGGTCGCCCTCAACCGGAGCGCCGCCGCGGACCTGAAGCATTTTCCCGAGCCCCCTTTGGGCCCGGAGATGAACGAGACGGGCGGCCTCTTCCCGGGCCGGTGTTCCCTTCTCGAGGACGACGAACCGCCGGAAATTGGCCCGTCCGGCCACGGCGAGTGCAGCATAAGGCGCCAGGGAACCGGCCATGATAAGCTGCTCGATCTCCTCCCGCGACGGCGCCTCCTTGGCGAAGGCGCGGATCGTGCGGCGGGCTTCGATGATTTCATCCAGGATTCTGTTGGCATTTTCGTCGAATCGCCTGATCATCTCAGACCTCCTTAAATTCGTGCGCTGACACGCTGCCCACCGTGCCGTGGGGCAGTTTGACTGTGTCCTCTAGCGTTTCTTCTGCTTGACCCTACAATAAGCTTTTAATTTCCAGGCGGGCGATAGGATGGAATCTTTTTAATAGCCTGGTCAACCTCCTCGGGAGTGATAAGAACTGTCGTTGTGGTCTTGACTGCTCCGCTGGCATTGATTGCAAGGGTGCCCGCCAGCTGGTTTGCGATGTCCGTGCCTTCTACAATGGCGATACCATCATACTCGCCATAGGCAAAATAGTAGGCCTCCAATTTTCCTCCCATACTCTTTACCAGCTGCTCAATTGCTTCTCGTCTTTTTAGATCCACCCTCTTTGAGCAATCCCTTTAGACCTTCTATACCAGGTATAACTGAATTGAACGAGATATTTAGCCATCACACACCTCCTTGTCCAGTCTCTTTTAATCTGACAAAACGAGTGAATAGGCTGGTTTCAAACAATCATAGGCATCACTTCCCTATAGCAGAAATCCAGATAAGAAGATCTTTGCTTCTTTCTGATTCGCCCTCCCCCGTGTCTTGTATGAATTTTGGTGAACGATATATACATAGATCGCTAACTACAGTTTGTCAACTATCTGAAACCGCTCTATAGAACATGCTGCCCAGCTAACCAGCAGGTCACGTGCCAGTCAGCCCGGTCAGCCGCTGCCTGGCGTCCTCGACTTCGGGAATCCCTGGGTCGGTGT
>CAVYOD010000035.1:0-62261 GCA_963770045.1 Candidatus Aminicenantota bacterium
GAGCTGTCGGTCCGTTCCAACAACTGCTTGAGGTCCGCCGGCATCCAGCGCATCTATGAGCTGGTCCAGAAGACGGAAGACGACCTGCTCAAGACCAAGAACTTCGGCCGCAAGTCCCTGGCCGAAATCAGGGAAACCCTGGGCAATCTGGGGTTGGGCTTGAACATCGAGCTCCATCCCAAGCTGGTCGAGCGGATTCAGGCCGAATTGAAAGAAGGAAAGGTCGAGAAGGAGATTGATGGATGAGGCACCAAGTCAAGAGACGTTATCTCCGCCGGAACTCGGCTCACCGGCGGGCGCTGCTGCGGAATCTGGTGACATCCTTCCTCGAAAAGGAGAGAATCCGGACGACCTTAGCCAAGGCCAAGGCGACCAAGCCGCTGGCCGAGAAGATGATCACGCTGGCCAAGAAAAACACTCTTCATACGAGGCGGATGGCACTCAGTTATCTTACCAAAGAGGCCGCGGTGAAGAGACTTTTCGAGGAGATTGGCCCCAGGTTTGCCGAACGGCCGGGAGGCTATTCCCGGATCATCAAGCTGGGTTTCCGGAAGGGCGACGGCGCGGAGATGGGTCTCCTCGAGCTCGTTGACGCGGAATTCAAGAAGAAAGCCAAGAAGAAAAAAGAGAAGGGGCCCAAAACAAAAGGCCCCCTAGGCAAGAAGGGCTAAGACTTCGGCCTTCTCGCTCCCTGATAAATATCCTTCCAGTGCGCTTCGGGCAGCCTTGAAATCTGGACGATCGGCTTTATCCAGGTCGTCGCATTGATGAATTCTTCGCGGCTGATCATCATCCCCACGTGACCGATCTTGTCGGGAGCCTTGCCGAAGAAGACGAGATCGCCCGCCTGTTCCTGGCCCTTGGGAACTTCCATGAGGCCGCTCTTAGTCATTTGAATGTCCGCGTCGCGGAGGATTTCAATCCCGGAGAGTCTGTAGATGAGCTGGACAAACCCTGAGCAGTCGAAGCCGAGCGGGGTGCCTCCGCCCCAGAGGTAGGGGAGACCGAGGAATCTCTTGGCGATGTCCACCATCTCGTCCGGCGAAAGGCGAGGTCTTTTGAATTCAGCTTCGCGGATAGAGCCTTCGCCCTTTTGAATCCAGCCTCTGATCCCGGAGGGGAGAGTCACGGCGCACCATCGTTCGCCGCATTCGCCGACCTCGAGGATCGAGCTGATAGGCGCAATGGCGAGAGGCTTTTTTTCGGTGACATCCGTGACCGGATAGATCAGGGCCAGGAGGCTCTGGACCTCGAAGACCCGGCCTGCGGAAGCGTAAGGTTTTTGGTTCGGTATATAAGTCCGGACAGAGGACGCTTTAATCCAGCCTTGGTACGTGTCTGGTGTTTCGATCCGCAACCATTCTTCACCACCAACGTTTTTCTCGGACTTGAGGAGTTTCACATTGGTTCCGATGATCGCCTGGCTCACGATATCCACTTCATCGCTCGCGGCGCTGAACATGTTTTCGACGCTCGTGACGACGACGCCTGTTTTTTGCGTTTGTTGCGCTTGTGATATCACGGCCGAAAATGCCGCCAAAACGGAGATCAAAAGAATTGCCAATACCTTGGGCCTGGTCCTGCTGTGCATCGTGCTAACCTCCAGCCGCCAGCTTATTTCTTCGCCTGGACACGGAGTTCTTGGCCGGCGAAGATCTTTGAATCCGGGCTCAGGTTGTTGAGGGCGAGCAGGGTGTTGAGCCCCATTCCGAATTTCTGGGCGATACTCACGAGCGTGTCACCGTCGGTGACTTTATAAACTGCGGCCGCGTCCGCACCCCCGGCCCTGATCACGAGCTTCTGTCCGGGAACGAGCCCATCGTCCGCCAGATTGTTGTCTTTCTTGATCTCCTCGATCGTGGTCTTGAAATTCTGGGCCAGCATGTAGAGATATTCGCCTTCCTTGACGGTGTAAGTCACCTTCTCTCCCGGCGCATACGCCGGCGCCGCAGCCTGACCTTGGACCTGGCTCTGTGTCTGATTCCCCTTCGGCGCCGCGCCCTCACTCGGCTTCGCTCCCCCTATTATTTTGATCCTCTGGCCTGGCCGGATGAGTGTCGTCCGCATATTGTTGAGTTGCATCAGGGTGGCCACGGAGGTCCGGTAGCGCGCGGCGATGATCCCGAGCGTCTCCCCGCTCTTGACATAATGGAAGTTGTACAGATATTCGGGCGGGATCCAGCGCGGCATCGAGGTCGCCATGTCTGTCACCTTTTCCCCATATCCGGGCGGGACTTTGAGCTGATATTCGTATTCCGGCGTCGCGTCCTGGCGGAGCTCGGGGTTATAAAAGGCGAGCATGTTGGGCTCGAGGCCCATGGCCGTGGACAGAGCGGAAAGCTTGAAAGGATGGTTGATGCTGACGGTCTCGAAACTGAGCGGCTGCTCCGGCGCGGGCAAGTTGAAGCCGTATTTTTCCGGGTTGTTGATGATGAGCAGAGCCGCAATCAGCCGGGGCACGTAGCGGGCCGTCTCGACCGGGAGTCGCGCATACAGATCCCAGAAATTGTCCAGGTAATCGATGTGCTGAGTCCTGATGACGTTCTGGACATTGATCTCACCGCAGTTATAACCCGCGAGGGCGGTCGTCCACTCGCCGAAAAAGCCGTGAAGCTCGGTCAGGTATTTGATTGCCGCCTGGGTCGATTTGAGGGGATCCATTCGCTCGTCGACCCAGCGGTCTCGTTTGAGACCGAAGCGGTAGCCCGTCGAGGAGATAAACTGCCACATGCCCAATGCCCGCGCCCTGGAAAGCGCCCGAGTGCGGAACCAGCTTTCGATAAGGGGAAGCCAGGACAGCTCCTCAGGGACTCCGGCTTTTTTGAGCTCTTCGAGGATCATCCCCCGGTAAAGGCCGGAGATCCGGTAAGTCTCTTCGAAATATTTGCGTTCGCCTGCCTGGAAGCTCTCGATCTCCCTCTTAACATACGAGTTTTCAACCAGAGGAATGGTCTTGTGATTGTCGCCGGCGGTCACCAGGCGTGTCGCATAAATCTCCTGAATCCTCTGGGCGACGAGGTGGCGGAGGTCGTTTTTCTCCTGGAGGAGCGGCGAGTCCGAAGGCAACTTGATTTTCAGAATCGATCTGTAGGTTTCGTCCAGGCAGGATAGGCAGGAGTCGAAGTCGCCTTTTTCCCAGGCCGCCTGGGACTCTTGATATGCGCTGAGGGCCGCTTCGAAGAGCGCGGAGGTTTCTTTTTCGCTGATCGAGGTCTCCTTCGTCTCTTCTTCCCCGGCTTTCGGCTTTTCCGCCTCTAAGTCGGAGAGTTTGGGAAGCTGAGCCTCGGCGGGTGTCGTCCGAGGGGGCTTGATTTCTGTTGGTTTCTGGGCCGGCTGGGTCTTGGAGTCAGAAGGAGGCGGAGGCGGAGTCGTTTGCGGAGCCTTGGCCTTGGATGAACAATTGACGATCGCCAAGAGAAAAAGCGCCAATGCCAACGAAAAAAACAGGTGCTTTTTAAGCATCTTATTGAGAGAAGACATTTATAACACTTGAGTTAGCTTGAGTCAACCTCTTTGTTTGAGATTAGGCACTTTATTAGTCGCCGGTGGCCCGTAGAATACAGACGTGAAGCATAGTGAACCATGCTGTAACGATCCAAAACCAGCATGAGCTGTTTAATCTTGACGAGATAGACTAAGCAGACGAGAGAGACGTCTTTTTGTGCCAATTCCAGGCCGTCGAGACGATCGTCTCAATATCAGAGTACTCTAGCTTCCAGTCGAGAATCTTCTCGGCCTTGTCCTTGGAGGCAAGAAGCACAGGCACGTCTCCCTCCCGGCGCGGTCTGGCAATATAACGGACTTTCTGCCCGGTCACCCCTTCAATTTTCTTAAGGATCTCGAGGACCGAGTAGCCCTTGTTGGCGCCAAGGTTTATGAACTCGCTCGGCGAACCCGCCAATAGCTTCTTCAGGGCCAGGACATGGGCCGCCGCCAGGTCCGTGACATGGATATAGTCCCGCACGGCCGTTCCGTCGGGCGTGGGGAAATCGGTCCCGAAAACCTCGAAACTCTGTTTTTTTCCCAGAAGAAAAAGCAGAATATTGGGGATGAGGTGAGTTTCCGGCTCGTGCATTTCTCCGAGCCTCGCCTCGGGATCAGCTCCGGCGGCGTTGAAGTAGCGCAGGGAGATGAACTTGAGTCCGTAGGCCCGGTCGTAATCCTGCAGGATCCGTTCGACAATGTATTTGGTTTGACCGTAGGGATTGAACGGGTCAAGCGGATGGCTTTCCGTGATCGGGATCTCCTGAGGAACGCCATAGACAGCGGCCGTCGAGGAGAAGATGAAACACCTGACTTTCATTTCGAGCATGACCTCAAGCAGGTTGAGGCTCGTGTGAAGATTCTGCGTGTAATATTTCTTGGGGTTAAGATACGATTCTCCGACCTGGATGAGGGAGGCGAAGTGAAGGACGGCCCCGATCTCATTTTCCTTGAAGACTCTGTAGATCGTCTTCTGGTCCATCAAGTCGCCCACAACCAGCTTTCCCCCGAGCAAGAGTTCTTTTTTTCCGGTGGAAAAATCGTCAAAGACGATGACCTCGAAGCCTTCTTTCAGAAGCTCTTTGACCGTGTGGGAGCCGATGTATCCCGCTCCTCCGGCGACCAGGACCTTCATCCGGCCTCCTCTTTAGCCAGGATTTTCTTGGCCAGGCTCAGCCCCTGGGTCCTGGTCTCGAATTCATTGTCGAGCTGCAACTTGTAGATTTTTTTCAGGAGCTTTCCCATCTCCGGCCCCGGAACGACTCCCAATTTGATCAGGTCCCGCCCCATGATCAAAGGTTTGATCGTCTCGCGGCTGACGTTGAGTTCCTCGAATTTTTTGAAGAGCCATTTCGCCGGCCGGTCAAGCCCTTTCACGGGCAGGGCTTTTCTCCCCGCCCTGTCCGCGGCATCGAGATAGACGAGGAGCTCAATCTCGCCTCCGACCTCAGCGGCCAGGCGGTTGAAGGCTTTTTTCGTGACCGAGTCGCGGTTCTGCCATAATTCTGAGGCCCGGTGGTGGGTCTTGATCAGGACCGGCACCATCTTTCGCAGGTTGTAACTGTTCCAGGAGAAAATCTTGAAGCGCTGGAGGATTCTTCTCGTGATCTGATCGCTGACTATGTCGTGGCCTGCGCTGGTGATGACCATGCGGCCGCGCTTATATTCCCACCTGGCCGCCGCAGGCTTCCCGAGGTCATGATAGAGTGCCGCCAGGAGCAGGGCCAGTTTCTTCTCCTGCTCGAGCCGGACGATCTCAGCCAGATTCTTCGCTTGGTCGACGGTGAGCTTGGTATGCTGCCAGACTGTGTGGTGCCCGAACTCATCCTTTTCCGGGTGGAAGACGGAATCTTGAATCGAAAGGGTCAGGCTGTAAAGCTCGGGGAAAAGCTGGTCCAGGACGTCGAGTTTGAAGAGCTCCTCGAGGCCCACGGAGGGCGCGGGAGAAAGGAGGAGGATCTTGAACAGTTCATCGTTAATCCTCTCGACGGTCAACCCCCTGAGGTTGACGTCCCTCGAAATCTCATAGACCTCCGGATCGACGGCAAAGCTCAGCACAGAGGCGAACCGGGCCGCCCTGAGCACTCGGAGAGGGTCGTCGGGAAACGCCCGGGGATTGGTCAACCGGATGATCCCGGCCTTGATATCCTTGGAGCCCGAAAAAGGATCGATAAGGGTGCCGTCGGCCAGTCTCAGGGCCATGCTGTTGCAACGAAAATCACGCCGCTCCAGGTCCTTCTCGACCGGGAGCTCCGGATCCGCTGAAATCTGAATATCCTTATGACCCCGAATTCCGGCTCCGACGGGAGCGTCTTTGCGGGGGAGGGCGATATCATAAACCCTGTTCTCGATCGTGAACTTGATGATCCCGAAGCTGTGGCCGACCAGGTCGACCCTCCCGTAAGGCCCAATCTTCTCGATGATCTTTTCGAGCGAATGGCGAGCGACCAGGAGATCGACCTCTTTTGGCGGGATATTCATTAGCAGGTCGCGGACATAGCCTCCAACGGAATAGACGTCGGGACCGAAGAGCTTGATAAAAAGCTCCTTCTCCGGGAATTCCACGTTTAACTTGACCATGGGAGAACTCGATTGCACAGCCATTTTAACATATTTCTCTGTTGGCCAGGCATTCGTCACTAGTACAAACGCAATAACTAAAGCGACATATCCGTTCAAGGTTGCGCCGGAGGCCACCCTCTGGCCCCCGGACCCCGAGGAACCAGTCCCGTCGGTTCCCCCGTCGGACAAGCCGACGGGCCCCCCTCCGCTACGGGGTCCCAAGGGTGGCCTCCGGCGCAACCTTGACCATGTCAAGTTGCTTATCGCGTTTGCATTAGTTATCAGTCACTGGTCACTGCTCAATCTAAATTCTAATAGCTCGTGCCCGATAAATTTCAGCTCTGCAGTTCACGGCTCACTGCTCACGGCTCACTGCTCACTTTTTTATGTTCTTTACGACTCTAATTCCTATGTATTCAGCTGGTGGCGGGATATATACACTCATCGGGTCGGGGTGAGAAACGGCGCTGCCTCCGTAGCCCTCCTTTTATTTTTGAGAGAATTTTCCGAGAAGTTCCGGGACCGCGTCTTTGTGGACCAAGAACGCCAGCGTTTTGAGTTTGATATAATCCTCACGATAGAAGAAGAATCCTTTGAATTGTCCGCGGTAGGCCGGCTCCCAGGAATCCTTGATCAGGAACCAGGCCGGCTCCCCCGGCGTCTCCTTGTAGCCCACCAGGTGCAGGGTATGATCATCTGTCGAGGTCTTATTGTCAAACCTGAGTTCCCGGCTGTCCTGGTCGACATATGCGTAGGGGATATCAAATGACGGAATGATGGCCAGGTTGTTTTCGCCGGAGTTTCCCGGCTCGGAAATATCGCCCGCCACGGCCACCGTGAAACCTCTCTTGACCGCTCCCAAAATGGCTCCATAAAACTCATCCAGCGGCACATTGAAATAGTCCCGGCTGTGGAACCAATTGTCCGGCACGCGGTAATCACCCTTAGCGAAAAAGGGGAGGTACTTAAAACTGATAAAGCAGACATAGTCGTCTAAGGGGATTTGGAGGATTTTGTCCAGGTATTCTTTCGGCGACATCATCGTGCCATCAACATTGATCTTGGCGGGCGGCTTGCCCAGGTGTTTGTCCAGGACGAGCATCACCCTGGCCAGGATTTTCTTATCATTCCAGAAATTTTTTTTCTTGCAGGACTGGAGATAGTTGAAGAGCTCTTGGTAAAGCGGGTAATGGTCGTGTTCCGTCTTTCCCGGAAGAAGGCCGGTGTAATCCGATTCGCGCACCGCGCCGTATTGTTTCATCCGGGCGATGACGGCGTTCGGCTCGGAGCCGCGCCTGACATCGGAAGAGCCCCTGTCCTTGACGAATTGCCTGGCTTTCTCGACAAACTCCCAGTAAACCGTGTGCATCTCCGAGAGCTTGACGTCTGGCTTGCCCAGCCGATGCCTCTCCGCTTCAAAGAGCGAGGTCGTGGCAAAGCACCAGCAGGCGTCGGTTTTGTTCTGTTGGATGGGCGGCCAATAAAAGGATTTGGTGAATTCCTCGGGCGAGGCGGGCCTTTTGACTCCGGAAAAGTCCAACGAAAGCTCGGTCTCCTCTTTCCCGCTTGTTGTCCGGGTTTTGTAGACGGCTTCGTTCTTTTCTACAAATGCGGCTTGGGGCATAGATCGGGCCTTGTTTTCTTCGCGCCCCGTTTTTGATCGGCATGAATTCAGGGCGAAGACAACACAGAGACCCAGAATGGCTGTTATAAAATAGGTGGATCTTTTCATATCATTCCCCCCTTTATGGGATGGCGCCAAAAAGGCTCATTTTTTCTCACCTATTATAAAAACAGCCCCGCGGAAGTTCAATCTGTTTTTTTTGCGGATTATAAGTCGAATGGGACCTCGCTTTCCGAGTATCCCCATCCGTCTTGGCCAAAATTTAGAAAGACTTTGGCTGCGGGCAGGCATAGGCCCTCATGCCTTCCCCCTGCCTCCACTGCTCAGTGCTCACCGTTCACGGCTCACTCACGAGGGCTTGTCCTCTAGCTTTCGTTTGGTATAGACTTAGGGATTAAGGAATGAAAACAGAGATGCCCGCCGAGTTGAGAAGAGCGTTTGCTGTCTTGGGCCTTCTGTTAATAATGGGAGCTCAAGGTGCAGCGGCTGCCTCCAGGAAAGACCTGGCGATCACCCTGAAGGAGCAGAAAGTCGAGGAGTTGACTTCGTCAGGGCTCGTCCTGGCGTTTCATCTCAATATCGCTAATTCTTCGGCCTCCCCGTATTTCTTGACGAGCTACTCGTACCGGGTTTTGATCAACCTGCGAGAATACTTGAACCTGCCGGTGGTCCTCGACCAGCCGCTGGAGATTCGGGCGCGAGGAGAGACGCTCATCTCACTTCCGATAAAGATTACCTATGCCCTGCTTTTTGAGGCTATCCCCGGGGTCGAGGAAAAAGCGGTCTGTGACCTGACCGGAGAAATGGTCTTTGCGGATTCTAGGAAGAGGGAGGAGAAGATCCCGTTTGCCGCGAGCGGGAGTTTCCCGATCTTCAAAGATCCCGAGGTGGAGCTGGTTCCGCTCAAGGTCCGGGACCTGACGATCGGCGGGTCGGACCTGAGTTTTGAGGTCAGGTTCAAGAACCCCAATTCATTTGACTTGATCGTCGACAAGATCAGTTACAGCCTGGTCTTGGCAGGGCAAAAGATTGCCGACGGCTCCTTCGGCGGGAACAAGAACATCGACGCGAAGGGAGACAAGGTCTTTTCACTCCCCCTGCTCCTGGATTTTTCCGAGCTCGGGAAGGAAGTCTATGACGCTTTCCAGAATCCTGCTGTCCCTTGTCACTTTTCGGGTGAGATGGAAGTCTCCACGATCTGGGGGCCGCTCCGCATTCCGTTTGATAAGACGGGCGATATTCCTGTTTCTAAAACCTCCTAAGCGAGTCTTGATAAGCCCATGATTTCTGTGATCATTCCGACCTATAACCGGGCTTCATACCTGAAAGAGGCCCTGGAATCCGTGCTGGCGCAGAGTTATTGGGCCGATCGACCTCCGGGCGGCAACTTTGAGCTTCTCGTCGTCGACGACGGCTCTACAGATCGGACCAGGGAAGTCGTGGGCCAGTTCGGTGAGAGGGTGGCTTATCACTACCAGGCCCAAACCGGAGTCAGCTCAGCCAGGAACCTCGGCCTTCGGCTGGCCAAGGGCGACTATATTGGATTCCTGGATTCGGACGACCTCTGGCAGAGAGACAAGATCCAGGTCCAGATGAGCTTTTTCAAAGCCTTCCCCCAGGCCAGGGTCTGTTATACGGAGGAGATATGGATCAGAAACGGCGTCCGCCACAACCCCGGCAAGAAGCACCGGAAATACTCGGGCTGGATTTTCGACAAAGTCCTTCCCTTGTGCCTTCTCAGCCTCTCTTCGGCGCTCTTTCGACGGGAGGTTTTCGAGGAGATCGGTGACTTCGATGAGACGCTCCCCGCCTGCGAGGACTATGATTTCGGCATCAGGCTGGCGCATCGCTTTCCCGTGCATCTCGTCACCAATCCTTTGATTATCAAACGGGGAGGGCATCCCGACCAGCTCTCCCGCCGCCACTGGGGCATGGATAGGTTTAGGGTGCAAGCTCTCGAGAAGGCTCTGAGTCTCGGCCTGACGTCAGAGCAGCAACGGCTCGTCAAGGAGGAGATTATCAAAAAGAGCCGTATTCTCGTCAAAGGTTTTGAGAACAGGCGCAACCCTGGAGAAGCCGGCAAATATCGGGGACTTATCGACAAATACGAATCTCAACTCAAGCAGGAAAGAAGGGAGGAACGATGAACGTCCTGGAGATCATGCCGTTGTGATCGTGGCCGGGGAGAAGCGACCTGCGCGGACGGAAGGGTCTGGACGAAATCGTTTCCTGCGAAAAATTTTAGAACCAGTAATTGAAGCCCACGGTGAACTGGGGGCCGCTCAGGTCGAAGTCACTGAAACCCTGGAAGGAGCTGTTGTTCTGCCACTTTCCTTTGACAAAGTTGTACTTGAATTCTCCCTCTACGGTGAACCGGGGCCCCAGCGGGTACATGAACCCGCCAAAGGCATGGTAGCCGACCGAGAAGCGGTTTGTTTCTTCGAGATCGGCGAGTTTCACCTTAAAGATATCAATGTCCCCGAGTTGAGGATCGGTGTAAATCCACGCGTCCGTAAAGTCGACGATGTCTCCTCGAAGGCGGACATTCCAATGGTAAAAGCCGACTCCACCTCCGACGTAGGGAATGAAGCTGCCACGCCTTCCCAATGGGGCCAGCTTGAGTGAGAGCTGGATCGGCATGATCGAGACCTGAAAGGAATGGGAGATGTCGAAATCCCCCTGGAAGTCCTGAGCCGGGAAAGCAAAGTCGCCCTCATTAAGAGAAATTCCGACATAATCCCTGTAAAAGCCCGACCTGTTCTTGGTATAAAAGTCAACAGAAAGTCCGATGCTGAGCTCTTTGGTGAGGAAGTGTTCGTACCCCAGGCCGAACACCGAACCGTTGAAATTCGACTTTTTGAAGCTCATGTTGTCAAATTCGGTTGTCCAGAGACTGTTGGGATCGTTCTGTGCGCGGGGGATAAAATACCCCAGTTTAAAGGTAAGGATGTCTGAGTAGACCAGAGCGGGCAAAGCGATGACCAGGAGCCCTAGGATGACGAGACATTTCTTCATTTTATTTCTCCTCGCCGAACTTATATGCAAGATATATGCCAAAATTCTTCGGCTTTTCTTCAGGCAGGGCCAAGAGCAGGCTGTGTCCAAAAGGGGCCATTTGTCCTTTTTCCGGGCACTTTTCTGGCTTTTCCAGGCCTAAAAGATAAGTCTACAGGGGGGCCACGGGATAGTCAAGGAAGGGGCGCGATTGCATGACGAAATCAAAAAGGATAAAATTCGATTCCGTCGCCATGAAAACAGAAATGCTCAAGATAGACCCCGAACTCCTCGAGGCAGATAAAATCCACAGAATTGCGGATGTCCTGCGCCGGGACGGGACCATCGCTTATCCGACGGAGACATTCTACGGCTTGGGCGCCGCAGCCTTTTCCTCAAAAGCCGTCAGAAAAATCTATCGCTTGAAGAGACGGATCCGAGGGAAGCCGCTCCCGGTCGTCGTATCCGACCTTCAAATGGCCAAGGACATAATCACTGAAATCCCTCCGTTTTTCAGTGCTCTGGCCCAGGATTTCTGGCCGGGTCCATTGACCTTAGTTGTAAAGGCTTCGTCCGTTTTGCCCCGGGATCTGCTCGGACGAGACGGGACGATTGGTCTTCGCCTGCCCTCCCCGGCCTGGCTCAGAGAACTGGTCAGGCAACTGGCTTGCCCTTTGACCGCAACCAGCGCCAATGTCTCCGGCGAAAGAGAGATTTCGGACCCGCGGGAAGTGATCCGGCTTTTTTACGGAAAAGTTAATCTAATTGTCGACGGCGGCCTGACTCCCGGCGCCTTGCCTTCCACGGTGATCGATTTGTCGCGTGGAAAACCCGAGATTCTTAGAGAAGGCGCGATCCCGCGCTCAATTCTTAAGAAATACTTGGAGATGTAGTATTTTTTTACAGCTCACTGCTCACAGCTCACTGCTCACTATTTTATTTGACTTTGGTTCCCGGCGGCAGTTCCCGGTCAAAGAATGGGATGATGGCCTTTCCCTCGACCTCGGCGGCGAGGAGCATGGCCTGGGATTCGATGCCGCGGATGACGGCCGGCTTGAGGTTGGCGATGACGATCAGGCTTTTGCCAACGAGGTCTTCCGGAGCGTACGTATCAGCGACGCCGGCGATCATGGTCCGCTTTTCCGTCCCCAGGTCCGCCTCGAGTTTGAGCAGTTTCGTCGTCCCGGGGACTCTCTCCGCCTTTAGGATCTTGGCTACTCTGAGGTCCATTTTCTTGAATTCATCAAAACCGATGATCTCCATTTTTCCCTCCATTTTGACTTGACCGACCTGCGTTCCTTCCTCGCTCAAGAAATCTTTGAGCGCGACTCTGGGAAAGAGCGGCTTGGGCTCGCGGATCGTCTGGCCCGGCCTGAAGTCGCCGAAGGTCAGTTCGGAAAAAAGCGTTTTCTCGAGCGGCTGTTCTTCCCCCAGCCAATCCCAGATTTTATGAGCCGACTCGGGCATGACCGGGAATATGAGATAGCTCATTCCCCGAATGGCCGCAGCGGCTTGAAAGAGAATCCTTCCCAGACGGCTTCTTTGACCCGGGTCTTTGGCCAGCTTCCACGGTTCATGGTCCGCCAGGTATTTGTTGACCTGGTTCAAATAAACCCAGATTTCCTCCAGGGCCCGGCTGATCGCGTAGTCATCATAATACTTATAAACCTGAGCCTTGAGCTCTCCGAAGCAGCGTCTCAGATTCTGGTCGTCTTCCTTCTCCTCCCCCGGATCGCTGATGATGCCGCTGAAATAAGAGCGGATCATCGTCAAGGTGCGTTGGACGAGGTTTCCCAGGTCGTTCGCCAGGTCGGAGTTGATCCGGTGGATAAAGCCCTCATGAGAGAAATTCCCGTCCTGCCCGATCGGGATCTCGCGGAGCAAAAAATACCTCAGCGGGTCGGCTCCAAACGTCCCGAGGATGGCGTACGGGTCGAGGATGTTGCCCTTGGATTTCGACATCTTGGTCTCGTCTCTGAGCCACCAGCCGTGGCCGTAGACGGTCTCGGGGAGGGCAAAACCCGCGGCCATGAGGAAGGCCGGCCAGAAAATGGCGTGGAACCGAAGGATGTCTTTGCCTATGAGATGGATGGTCGCCGGCCAGTATTTTTCGAAGCGGGCCGGATCCCAATCATATCCGATCCCGGTGAGATAGTTGTGCAGAGCGTCGAACCAGACATAGATGGTGTGGGCAGGATCATTCGGGACCGGAATGCCCCATTTGACCGTCGTCCGGGTGATACTCAGGTCCCTGAGTCCCTGGCGGACAAAACTGACCACCTCGTTCATCCGGCTCGCGGGCCTGACAAAATCGGGGTTTTGGGCGTAGAAATCAAGGAGCGGCTGCTGGTAGGCAGAGAGCTTGAAGAAGTAGCAATCCTCGGATACGACGATGCACTTCTTGCCGCAGTCCGGGCAGATCTTGTGGCCTTCTTTTTCCAGCCTCACGTCCTCAGTCAGATAGTTCTCGTCGGAAACGCAGTACCAGCCTTGATAGACTCCCTTATAGATGTCGCCCTTGGCTTCGAGCTTCTGGAAGATCTTCTGCACGCCTTTTTCGTGGATGGACTGGGTCGTCCGGATGAAACAATCGTAAGAGATGTTGAGAGCCTTCCAGAGGTCCTGGAAACGGACGACGACCTGGTCGGCCAGTTCGATCGGCTTGAGCCCCTTTTCGGCCGCGGCCTTTTCGACTTTCTGGCCGTGCTCGTCCGTCCCGGTTAAGAAAAAGACGTCCTTTCCGCAGAGTCTCTTGAAGCGGGCGAGAGCATCGGCGATGATAGTCGTGTAAGCATTGCCGATGTGGGGGACATCGTTAACGTAGTAGATGGGAGTCGTGACATAGAAGGTCGACTTAGAACTCTTTGCCACTCGTCAGCCCTCCTTTGATCAGCATCATCGCTTCCATCCGGGTGGCCGGCTTGTTGCGGAAAGATCCCCTCACCGCGGAAGTGACGGTCACCGACTTGGGCTTCTTGGCGCCGCGCATCGACATGCACATGTGTTCCGCCTCGATGACGACCATCACGCCCAGGGGCTTGAGCTGGTTATCGAGAAGGTCGGCCACCTGCTTGGTCAGGCGTTCTTGGACCTGGAGCCGGCGGGCGAGGATCTCCACGACCCGGGCGATCTTGCTCAAGCCGACGATCCTCCCGCCTTTCGGGATATAAGCGACGTGGGCGACACCGGCGAAAGGAAGAAGATGGTGTTCGCACATTGAGTAAAGCGGGATATTTTTGATCAAGACCATTTCGTCGTGTTTCTCCCCATGCATCACTCGCAGGACGTGGGCGGGGTCGTCCTTCGTCCCCCCCAGGATCTCGGAGAACATCCGAGCGACTCTCTGGGGAGTGTCTTTGATGCCCGGACGTTTCAGGTCTTCGCCGACTCCTTCGAGGACGAGCCTGACGCCGCGTTCGATCTTTTTGAGGTCCATGATACTTTTCTCCTTAGCCCCGGCGGCGGCCCTGATTTCGGGGTGAATTTCGTTCTGTATGTCTCCGCAGCCTGTTTGATGACTTCTTTGAGAGGCAATTCGGTCCTGCCGGCGACCTTGAGACAGTCTTCATATTCAGGTTGGGCGTTGACTTCTCTTCCGTCTAAAAAAGAGACCTTGATCCCCACCGAGGCGCCGCCGACCTTGACCTTGCGTATCACTCGGGGGAGGACCCGCCTTTCGACGGGGTAGTACCTGAGGCCGATTGAACTCGTCTCCCGGAAAATCGCGACGATAAGCTCTTCCAATTTTTCAACCCCGGCCAGGACGGTCAGTTGTGTGGCCAATCTGTTTTTTTTCATGACCACAGGTGTGAGATAGGCATCCAGGGCGCCCCGCTCCAACGCGGTCTCGATAAAATGCGCCAGGAGCTGGGGAGTGGAGTCGTCGATCGTGGCTTCGATCAGATAAACCCGCTTGTCCGGCTCGAAGGCCGCGGCCTCCCCGCAAAAGGCGCGGAGCACATTCGGGAAACCCGGGAAATCCCGGCCTCCCGCTCCGCAGCCGATCCTTTGATAGATGATCTCCGGGAAGGAGAGGAATTTCTTGACGAGTGTCGTGACGATGGCGGCGCCGGTCGGCGTCACCAGCTCCTCTCTCGCGCCGGCGGAAAAGACCGGAATCCCCTTGACCAACTCGGCGACCGCCGGCGGCGGAACAGGCAGGAGCCCATGAGAGGACTTGACCCATCCTCCTCCCAGGTTCAGAGGAGAGCAATAAAACCTATTGATGTCGAGGGCTTCGGCCAGAAAGCAGGTGCCCACGATGTCCACCAGGGCGTCGTCAGCGCCCGCCTCGTGGAGGTGGGCCTCCTCCAATTTCCGGCCATGGACTTTCGCTTCTGCCTCGAAAAGCTTTTCGAAGATCGTGAGTGAATTCTTTTTCACCGCGGGCGAAAAGGAACTCTTTCGGATCAGCTCTTTGATATCGCGAAGGTTTCTCTCCACTTCCTTTTTCCCTTCGACGAGAACGTCCACCTTCAGGGCGCGCAGGGACGACCTTCGAGTCTCCCTGACCCGGATATCCACCGGAAGCCCGAGCCCCCCCATCTTTTTTTTGAACAGCGCGGGCGCGACCCCCAGGTCGAGCAGGGCCCCTAGAATCATATCCCCGCTCAGCCCGGCCGAGGCATCAAAATAGACAAATTTCATTTTTTGTTCGCCTTTCTTGGCTATCATACTCTAGAGATTGAGGTCAATCATCGGGAGGATCTCTCCGGCCTTGCCGCGCAGGGTGATATCCGCCTGGTAGGACAGGGGAGTGGGCTCGGGGTTGATCTCGACGACCTTGGCCCCGGCTTCTGCGGCCGCAAAAGGAAGAGAGGCCGCCGGTTGGACAAGAGCCGAGGTTCCGATGGAGAACATAACCTCGCAACTCGAGCTCAGGACAAACGCCCTGTTCAGAATCTTGGAATCGAGGGCTTCCCCGAACCAGACAACATGCGGCCGGAGGAGAGCCCCGCAGGAAGGGCAGCGCGGCGGGATCTCGGCCAAGGGGAACTCGAAATTATCCAGAACGATGCCCTGCTTTGTGCAACGGACCTTCCAGATGTTTCCATGGAGCTCGATGACGTTCTCTGAACCCGCCTTTCTGTGCAGACCATCGATGTTCTGGGTGATCAGGGCGAAATGAGGGAAGCGTTTTTCCCATCGGGCCAGGACCCGGTGTCCGGGGTTGGGCTCAACTTTGGCCATCAAACCCCGCCTCCAGTTGTACCACTCCCAGACAAGGGCAGGGTCCCGCTCGAAGGCTTCAGGGGTGGCCAAGTCCTCGGCTCGAAACTGTCTCCACAGCCCGTCCTTGCCCCTGAACGTCGGGATTCCAGACTCGGCCGAAATCCCCGAGCCCGTGAGAACGGTCACTTTCCGGGCCCGGCTCAAGAGCTCGGCCAGTTGCCTGATTTCGTTCGTTTCCATCGGCTAACTCGTCTAAAGACAATAGCATATCGTTTTGCTGGGAAAAAATCAAAAGAAGGCAAAAGGTAAGGAGTAAATGGTAAGGAGTAAGCGGTAAAAAATAAAAAAAAGAATTCTTGTTCTTAGAGCAATTATCCAATTGAAACACGGGAGCTTGGAATCTTTGGTTTTCATATTTTAGAATTTCTCTTTGTGTTAGTCCCCTCACTCCTGACCCCTTACTCCTTACTCTCTTCTTGACTTGCCTTTTCTTTAATTATATACAAATAATCTCGTTCGAGGAGGAACTATGGCGGCGGAGATCGGAATCCTAGGGGGGACCGGGCTCTACGAGATCGACGGGATCGAGAAGGTCGAGGAGACTGAGCTGGAAACGCCTTTTGGCTCGCCTTCCGATGCGTATATCACGGGCGTTTTGGCCGGGAATCGCGTGGCCTTCCTCAGCCGGCACGGCCGGGGCCACCGGATGATCCCCTCGGCGATCAATTACAGGGCCAATATCTATGGGTTCAAAATGCTGGGCGTCCAGAGGATCATGGCGGTTAACTCGGTCGGCTCCCTCAAAGAAGGGATAAGGCCATGCGACATTGTCTTTTCGGACCAGTTTTTCGACCGGACCCGACGCGAAAACACTTTTTTCGGCGAGGGCATAGCCGCCCACATCAGCTTCGCTGAGCCCGTCTGCCCCGACCTGGCCAGGACTCTCTTTGATATTGCGCAGGGCCTGGGCCTGAGGGCGCATTTGGGAGGGACCTACATCTGCATCGAAGGGCCGGCCTTTTCGACCAAGGCCGAGTCCAAGATCTATCGTTCCTGGGGCTGCGACGTCATCGGGATGACGGCCGTGACAGAGGCCCGCCTCTGCCGCGAGGCCGAGATGTGCTATGCGACGATGAACCTGGTCACCGATTATGATGTTTGGCACGCCAGCGAAGAACAAGTTTCGGTGGAGTTGATTCTCGAAAACCTGCGTCTGAATATCGACAACGCAAAGACCATCATCAAGAAGGCACTGGCCCGATTTTCCCTTCAGAAAGAAAGACGCTGCGACTGCCGGGACGCCCTTAGGAACACAATTGTCACCAACCTTGAATTCATCCCCGAGGAGACCAAAGAACGACTGAGCTACCTGATCGGAAAATATATAAAAATCTGAAATTCGGCGGCAGAAATGAGTCTTGTCATCGTCGGTTCCTTAGCTTTTGATACGATCGAAACCCCCTGGGGAAGAAGGGAGAAGATCGTCGGCGGCTCGGGCACCTATTGTTCCCTGGCGGCGAGTTTTTTCACCCGGCCCAAGATCGTGGGCGTTGTGGGTACGGATTTCCCCCGGGAAATCATGGCCTTCTTTAAGAGGAGACGGATCGACACGCGTGGGATCGTCGTGAAACGGGGGAAGACGTTCCATTGGGAAGGGAGGTACGGCCGCGACCCGAACCAGAGGACGACGATCAAGACGGAGTTGAATGTCTTCAGGGGCTTCAGGCCCCGGCTTCCCCCGGCCTACGGCAAGGCCGACATCGTTTTTCTGGCCAACATCGATCCGGACATGCACGAGCACATTCTGAGCCAGGTTGAGAAGCCCAAGCTCGTCGCCATGGACACGATCAGGCTCTGGATCGAGACCAAGCGGGAAGCGCTCTTCCGTGAGCTCAAACGCGTCGATATTTTCTTTGCCAACGATGAAGAGGTCAAATTGTTGTCCGGCCAGACCAACCTCGTCAAGGGAGGCAGGAAGCTCCTCGAATGCGGGCCATCGACAATCGTGATGAAGAAGGGGGAGCACGGAGCGCTCGTCTTCGGCCGGGATTTTGTCTTCGGCGTGTTGGCCCACCCGAGCGAGGACGTCGTGGACCCGACGGGCGCGGGGGATTGCTTTGCCGGAGGGTTCCTCGGCTACCTGGATAAGGTGAAACGTTGGAGTCACCGGGAGATCCGCAAAGCCGCCGTCTTTGGGAGTGTTCTGGCGTCTTTCGCGATTGAAGATTTCGGCATTGACCGCTTGAAGTCCCTGACCGATCAGGAAGTTGAAGCCCGATTCCGGCAATTCAAAAAACTCGTCGCTTTCTGAGCCGGAGGATCTGTTTTGACCCTGCGTTGGGCGTGGAGCGCTGGTCTATCTCGAGCCCTCTGGCGGGGTCATCGCGACGGCTTTCGCCAAAACCACGGCCGATTGTCCCGACAGAGAATTGTAGTAGGATACAAAGCGCCCGGTCTCGTCGGCGTTCTGCCGCTCAAGATTGTGCGCCCAACGGTAGCTGATGGGCTGATACCACAGCGCGGCCTCGATGCGGAAGGGCCCCGCGGCATTGACCCACATCCACGGAGTAAAGAATCCGGTCGCTGCCGCCCCGGAAGTTATCGTCGTCCCGCGCCGCGTCCCTTCACTGAAATGTCGGCCTCCGCTGCGGCCTTTTCGAAGCCGTCCGGAAGAAGCCGGTTGTCCTTGATGTAACGAACCGCCGTGAGCAGAACCGTAGTCACTTTGTCATCGGGCCCGGCCAAAATTCCTTCGTAGATCTGGACTTGGTCGGATCTCTCGATCCGGTCGTAATGTGGCTCGTAGAGGTCGGCGGAGGCGTCATTGTCGTTTCCGGAGATCGATCCGTCTGGATTCAGCTTCCCCGACTCAAAGATGACCCGGTTGTCGCGGCCGCGCACGGTGAAGTGGATCCAGGCGCGCCGGGACGGGTAAGCGGTGGGAAGTTTGTGCCCGGCCGAGTTTTCGAGGGACAGCTGTGCCTCCAGACGGCCCTGCTTCATTTCTGACAGACTCGATGGCCAGCCGGGCAGAGGATGTCTCCAGGTGCTCGACCGTTCGGCGGGCGGCCGCGTCCAGGTCTTGAGGCAAAGCGGCCACTCCCAGTTCAAAACGATGGGCGTTGAAGATTTTGGGAATGAAGAAATTGCCGGCCCGAAATATGTGCCGGGAGACCCCGCTCCGCACCTTGCCCAAAACGCCCGTGAACGGCACTTCAATATCGACGACGGGCATATGGCAGGACTGGCAGCTGCGGCTGTTTTTGTAGGCACTCTGCCTCCACTCGAGGTAAGGGACTTGTTCGGGAAGCTCGCCGATGACCCGGCCGTTCTCGTCGAGCGCCTCAGTATACAAAGTGTGACAGGTCGCGCAGATTTCGGATTCCCGAATATAACTTACCTCAGTGGGAACAAACCGGGAGGAGGATCGCATCAACGACCGGCGTCCGTCGTCGACCTGATATGGCCCGAAAGCCCGCCGCTGTCCGAGAGGAGTCTTGGTGTCAACCATGAAGCCGGCTGTGTAGCTCGACTTTTGGCCGAGGTTGTTATCCAGGATTTGGTGGCACATAGAGCAGGACACCCCGTCGACGGCCAGGAGGCCCATCGGGCTGAGCACTCGCCCGGCAGGCAGATTGGCGAAGACCAGTCCCATTTGCCCGGCGGCCTTGGCCTCGAAACGGGACATGGGCATGTGGCAGGCCGCGCATTCGTTTTCGATGGCGACGTGAGCGGAGGAATGGACGAGAGCTTCACGCCGGACTGATGCCTGCCAGTAAGGGTCGCGCGCGGAATTGGCCATCATCGAAGGTCGCCAGGCGGTCCCGAAGGAGATGTCCTCTCCCCTAGGCGTCACAATCCCGTTATGACAGGATATGCACCGGTCCGCGGTAAGGAAGAGAGGGAGGAAGATGTCCGGCCCGGCCGCGCCGCCCGCGAAAGAATTCAGCGATAAGAAGCTTAACGATAAAAAAAGGATCAGGCGTTTTAGGGTCATGGTCTCACCATCCTTGGAAGAGCGTGCCGTCGAACCAGTCCCATAGCAAGTAGAAAATGACCGCCGTATTCCGGCCGGAAATGTTATTCAAGGGGAAACGGACGCCAAGACTCGCCATGATGTTTTTCCGCCTGTTGAGAGTCACCTGAAGTTGAGGAACAACATCCCAGTCGATCATGGCTTTGCCCCTCAATTCACGAGCTCCGAGAAGCTCGACCATTGGAGACCAGGAGCGGCCCCATCGCCCCGTGTCGAAACTGCGGCCGAAGACAAACCGGAGGAAACCCTCCTTTTCCGCCTTTCGGCTCTGGGCGGGCAATTCCATCCCCACCTGGGCCTGCAAAAAAAAGTCGGCGGGGAGGAGCTGGCCGTAACTGACGAAGGGCTCCAAAATAAAAGTGCCCTTGCCGAAGCCCCTGGCTTCGTCTCCAGTCGGCATGATGAGCTCTGCGGTAGCGCTGAGGATAGTGCCGTGTTCGAAGCTGTGGTATAAGGCCCGCTTGACGCCAACGGCCAAGTCGCCGAGATTGGAGGTCCAATCGGGCTTCCCCGACTCCGCCACCGTTTTCCGCCAGCCGAAGGGAACCGAAATTTCAATTTGGTTTCGCCTGCCCAGACGCTGCTCGTAAACGATTTCGTTTGTGATCAAGCCCATTCCCCCGGTTTCAACCGCAGTGGTCAAGACGGCCTCATCCTCGGGAAAAGCCTTTTCGCTGACCAGGGCTCGAGGAAGGTTCAGCTCTCCACGCGGCCACTCGGCGTCGGCGCAAAAGGTCCGCAGGTAGTTGACGATCAGGCTGACTTCCTCGACCGTGAGGAGACCGGCGAAGGCAGGCATCAGCTCGGAGAAACCCCTGGCCGGGCCCCCCTGCAAAGCGACGGCCACCCAGTCGGAGTCCGGCTCCCGGGCCGCGGCTTGGCAATCCGTGAAATCACGTATGCGGAGGTTGAATCCGACAAGGCTCTGCGATGCTCCCTTGCCGTCTGAGCCATGGCAGTTGGCGCAGGCCGATTGAAAAAGCTCGCGGCCGGCTTGGAGCGTAGATCCCCTATCTTGGGAAACCGCTGTCCGGCCGGGCGGAGGCGCCACGAGCAGGATCCCGGCGATGGCCAGGACAGCCAGACCCAGCCTGTCGGGAAAAAAAGAGGGGCGGTTCTTCATGCTTTCGCTCCTGTTCATCTATCTTGATCACCGTCAGCCGTCGGAGAATCTCCCGATATCATGTGACAGCAGCCAAGCCTGCCGCCATGCTTAGGGACGCTCCTGTCTTTTTCATGATCCTGACTGATGGCTGAACGGAGCTGATAGCTTGGACATTTAAAAAATATAAGTCTTGACGCAAGGGGAAGTCAAGCCCAGGGGTCGCCGGCGGAGATTTTGTCACCCCTCTCGAGGAGCTTTTCTCGGGGAAAGGGAAGAAAATTCACCCCCCAATTCATCCTAAAAGGGTATGGACACGAAGCCCGCTTGAATGAAAATAAAGGGGAATCGGCTCCGAGGACCGCTCAAGGCTTTTTAGGAGCAGTCAAGAGATGTCGCTCGAAAAGGCAGCAGAACAGCAGCAGGCCTGCGCGGAGAGCTCGGGTCTCTCCGAAAAAGACAAGCTCATCAGGGACTTCTTGAAGGCCCTCAAGGTCACTTTCAAGATGTCCACCATCTACAAGCTCGACCATCCGGCGTTTAAAAAAACCGTGAACGATCTGATGGTCAAGCTCGAGTCACTCTTCGTCTTCCTGCATCCCCTGTCCATCGGGTTCACCCCCCATTCCCTCTTCCTGGATAACCGGTTCTGGGAGAATGATAAAATCTACTTCGGTCTGGCCCAACTCTTTCATTTCCGAAAGATCAAGACTCTCCAGATCAGCCCGGGCATCCCGCTCGAGGAGCTGATGAGATTTGCGTGCAACATCACCCTTCCCGTCAGGGAATTCATCAAGCGGGGCGGGGCGCAGGGCATTCTGAAGTCGGAAAAAATCGTCCACATATCTGCGGAAGTTCTCGATTATTCCCAGCTCCTGCGGGGGGAGGGCGAGGAGATCAAGGACATCTGGCCTTACCTTCTCATGGAGGCCGTGGAGGAAGATGACCAGCAGAAACTCGACCAGATGGCCGGCAGCTTCGATAAAGTCATCGGGAAATTCAACACCGAGGAGCTGATTCAAAACGAAGAGCTGCACAAGAACTTCTTCAAGTTTTTCCAGTACCTCAAACAGACGTCCGAAGAGAAGCATCGGGCCTGCGCCAAGGATCTTCTCAAGTCGATCCTGGCCGGGAAAAAAACTCCCACCGAGGCGAAATTTGAAAACCTGAAGCTTCTCATCTCTGACTTGAACGAGCAAGACCTGGCCTCAACCCTCTGGGAGGAGATCATAGGAAATGACAGGTTCGACAGCCTGAGCTTCTGCGTTTTTTCCAAGATCGTCTCAAAGGAGAGACACAAAAAAATCGCGACTTCACTCCGGGAATTGTTTCAAACAGAGGATCCGGCCAATCGCAAGCCGGAAGTGGAAACGAAGCTCAAGATCCTCCTCTCGGGAACTTCAAACCACCTCCTCTCGGAGATCTATCGCCAGACGCTTGGTCATCTCCTCCAGGAAATTACCTTCGAAAAGAGAACCACCTTGGATCGCGCTTTCCTCCAAAGGAATTACCGGTTCATCCTCCTTAACCGGCTGGACAAGGAGCAAGGGAGAGACCAGGCGGTGAAGCTTCTGGAGGAGATCTTCCATGGAATGGGAGACGATTGCGGAGGACCGCGACCTCGATTATCTGAAGTGCCTTTTGGAAGTGCTGCTGAAAAAAAGCCAGCCCCTGGCCAGCGAGCCGGCGTACCAAAAAGTGAAGCGGGCCCTTTCGGAATTCGTGGAGCTTCTCATCCTCCAAGGAGAAACAGCGCCCGCCCTGGACGGGTTTGTGGCCTCCTTGAGGGAGAGCATTTTTGACCGGAACGTCTACCTGGATAAGCTCTTCAGAGAAAAGATTGTGACCCCGACTCTGCTGCGCTCGTATTCTGTTTTTTTCGCCGCTCACTCCGGGGACCTCAGCACGCGGCTCAAACAGAAATCCTCCGACAGCCGGCTCCTGGAGAAGATCGCCGACTGCCTGAAATTCATTGACAGCCCGTTTTCCCTGGCCACCCTCAAGGCCGTCTATACGTTCGGAGACAATCGCGCCAAACTCGGGGCTTTGAAAGCCATGCACAGCCTCACCGAATGCGATGAACGATTTCTCTTTTCCGCCTTGGAAAAGAGAGACATCCAGCTCAAGGGCGAGGCCCTCGTCCTCTTGTCCCGGGGGGAGCGGGCCAAGCATGTCGCCCTGTCCAAGCTCCTCATGATCCAGTCTCCCTACGGCATTCGGAACAAGAAGCTGGTCAGACACATCGCCTTGGTTGGAGAGAAGAGAATCTTGGATGCCAGGTCTTTCCTCGAGGCCCTGGTCCAACGAAAGGAGTTCTGGTACGGGCGGGTCCGGCAGGAGGCCCAGCACGTTTTGGAGAAGTGGAGTGAGGGATAAGGTCAAAACCAGCTTTATCTATCTTATGAACGCCCTCCAGGCCGCCAGGCTCTATTCCGACGGCCACCCCAAGTTCAAGGAATTTGTGGACAGACTTCATGTTCAGCTCCAAGAGCTCCTCGAGGAAAGGAAAGAGCTGATCCTGGGAATCGTCGATGGAGAGCTCGCCTGGGAGGGCGAGATCTTTTTTAACCTGGCTAAGAAACTCGCCCCCTTGATCGCCTTCCTGGAAGAGAGCCGGATTGAGCGGATCATCTTCCAGCAGGGAATGCGTTTTGAAGAGCTGCATCATTTCATCATTTTCTTGGCCCGGACGAAGGGACTCGACAAGATCGACGAGAAGGAATACTTCAACCTCCACGGCATCCAGAATATCCGGGCCGGAAGATTGAGAGCGTCGGCCAAGGACGATAGCGCGAGCGGCAAAGCCGAAGAGGTCCGGCTGAAATACGAAAACTCCGTTCACGCCGTTACACATGCCCTGAACCTCGTTCTCAATGAGGAGGAAATCGATTATCTGGATCTCCGTTTCAATATCCTCAGCATCATGGAAGATTTCATCGGGCGTCATCAGGAGCTGCTCAACCTGGTCTCGGTGAAGGATCGGGACATCGCCACCTTCGTCCATCTCCTGAATGTCTCACTCCTGAGCATGTTTTTCTCTTCCAAACTCGAGTTCACCAAAGACGATGTCCTCGACTTGGGCATCGCCGCTCTTTATCACGATATCGGGAAACTCTACATCTCCCTGCGAATCCTTCTGAAAAAGACAAAATTGGACGAGGCGGAGTTCGTCCAGATCAAGGACCACCCCATCCTGGGCGCGAGAATCCTCGACGGCTATAAGGACACGCTCGGGATTCTCCCCGTGGTCGTCGCTTTTGAGCACCACCTGCGCTGCGACCTGGGAGGCTATCCAAAGGTCGCCTTTCCGCAGAGGCCTCACCCCGCCTCGATGATCGTTTCCATCTGCGATGTCTATGACGCTCTTGCTCTCAAGCGAACCTATAAAAAAGATTATCCTCCGGATAAAATCTACGAAGTCATGATCATGGAGAAGGGCAAGATGTTCGATTCCGTGCTGCTCGATAAATTCTTTCAGTTTATGGGGGTCTATCCGGTCGGAACAATCGTCGCCCTGAGCGATAACAGAATCGGCGTCGTGCGCGAGGTCAACGAGCAGGACATCTTCGGCCCGAGAGTGGAGATCGTCGATCCCGAAAATAACGGCGAAATGGTCGACCTCTTCAAGACCAAGGAAACCCGGATCACGGCCGCGTTGAATCCCCACTCCAGAGGGAAAAAATACCTCGGTTTTATCGGAGGCCCCTCGCCCGGCCTATAATCAGAGAGCGGGTCCAGGATGAGCCCGGCACACAGTCATCAGAGATGCTAAAGATTCCGGTTTCTAGTCTAAACCCAGGACCGTTCGATACCCGGAGATATCCAAGAATCCGTGACCACTGATGTTGAAGGCGATGGTCTTTTTTTCGCCGGATTCTTTGCACTTCAGAGCCTCTTCGATCGCGCAGCAGACAGAGTAGGCCGACTCCGGAGCCGGAAGCCATCCCTCTGACTCGACAAACATCTTGGCCGTCCCGAAAACGCGCTTTTCATCCTTCGGGTAGGCGACGGTGTCAATATAGCCTTTGTTCCGCAACAGACTGATGATCGGCGAACAGCCGTGGTAGCGCAGTCCGTCTCCCTTGACCGGCTCCATATCGGTCTTGTGCCCGAGGGTGTACATTTTCAGCATGGGAGTGATTTCCGCGTAATCAGCGAAATTGTACTCGTATTTGCCCTGCAGGTTCGGAGCGACTTCACTCTGGGCGGCGATAAATTTGATCTTCTTTCCCTTCTTTAAAACATCTCCCAAAAACGGGATGGCGAATCCGCCGAAATTCGAACCCCCTCCGAGACACGAGATAACCAGATCCGGGTAATCGTCGAAAATCTCAAACTGTTTTTGAGTTTCCTGGCCGATGATGGTCTGGTGCAGCAGGACGTGGTTCAGGACCGAGCCCAGGCAATAGGTTGCCTTCGGATCCTTTTGAGAGTCCTCCAGGCCCTCGGAAATGGCGATCCCCAGGGATCCCACATGCTCGGGATTCTTGTTATACAGGGTTCTGCCGAACGCGGTCTCGGGGCTCGGTGAGGCGAACACTCGCGCCCCTAGCAAGTTCATAAAAGACAGTCGATCCTTTTTCCAGTTGTAGACGCTTCTCACCCAGAAAACGGTGCACTTCAGGCCGGAAATTGCCGCCGCGTAGGCAAGCGCGGTTCCCCACTGCCCCGCGCCTGTCTCGGTGGTCACGCGCTCAAATCCCTGTTGCTTGGCATACCAGCATTGGGCGAGAGCGGTGTTCACCTTGTGACTCCCGGTGGGGCTGAAGAATTCGCTCTTGTAGTAGAGCCTGGCCGGGGTATCCAATCTCTTCTCCAGGTTTCTGGCCCTGAAAAGTGGCCTCGGTCTTCCCGCTTGCGAAAACAGGTCCATGATGCCGCCCGGAATGTCCACCCATCGCTCGGTTGAAAACTCCTGCTTGAGACACTCGCCGATCATGAGGTTGGGCAGGTTCTGCAGCCGCGACGGCCCGTCCTTGGGGTCTTTCGGAGGCGGCAGCGGCTCCGGCAAATCCGGGAGGATGTTGTACCATCGGGTTGGAAGTTCGTCGTAACCTAAGTTGACCATGTTTTTGTTTAGCATGAACTCATCCGCTCCTCTTTGGTGATATTAATGAACTGACTTCAGTGCTTATAACACAGGAGATAAACGCGGTCAAATGGAAAATACGCCCTTGGCTCACACGAGGACCGCCGGCCCTAACGCAGCAATTCGTCTATGCGCGCGAATTTGTATCCTCTGACGAGGAGGGCCGTCAACAACTCCTCCAGCCTGGAGTAGAATTTATCCGTTCGGTCGGGGTGGGTTCCGATATGGAGGAGAAGGATGAAGCCGTTGAAGCCGTGCGGGTCGGCGGCTAAAGAAAATCAATATATTTTTTGCCTTCGGCAAAGGGATTAAGATAGGCGGTGATCTCCAGTGGGCCTTTTTTCTCGGCGAGGTCGATCATTTCTTTCTTGTCTTCGGGGAAAATGACCTCGACTCGGGGCCGGAAGATATCCTGATCGTTCGCTTCCCGGACCACGGCGATCCTCTCGTCGCTGAGGACGACAATCGTCCCGACCGGCCAGACACCCATCGCCTTAAAGAATTCGTCGACAAGCTCGGGATCAAACAGCCTTCCCTTTTCCTTGGTCATCAATTCATATATCTTGAGGGGAGGGTAGTCCTGTTTGTAGGTCCTCTTCTGCGAGAGGGCGTCGTAGACATCGCAGACCGAGACGATCTGCGAGGCCCGATGCGGTCGGTAAGGGAAGGCCAGCCTGGGATATCCCTTGACGTCGTAACGGAGGTGGTGTTCGAAGGCGATAACGGCCGCCAGGATTCCAAGCGTCTCCTGGTACTTAAGAAGAATCTTCGCCCCAAGTGCGGCGTGATCCCTCATCACGGAAGACTCCTCCTGATCGAGCCGTTCTTTCTTTTTGAGGATCCTGCGCGAGACGAAGATTTTTCCGATGTCGTGAAAGAGCGCCGCATTTCCCAGGTTCAACACTTCTTCTTTGGAGTGCCCCATCTTCGAGGCCAGATGCATGGACAGCACGGAGACGTTGAGGAGATGGGCAAAGGTGATGATGTCTTTTTCTTTGAGCGCGACGAGTCTGAGAAGCTCCTGGTACTTCCCGACAAAGTTCTCCATGATATCGAGCATGCTGAATCCCAAGTCCAGGGAGCTGATCTTCTGCTCCTCGAGGACGCTCTCGATCGACTGGGTCGCGGTTTGGAGAGAGGTCAGATAATGCTCCCGGTAGTCTTCCGGGATTTCCTTTTTGGGGAGGCGTGCCGTCGCCGGCCCCCGGATCTTGCCGGCCTTGATGTTGCGAATACCCTGCTGGATCAGATATTCCTGAGGGTCCGCGTAAACCTTGATTCCGGGGTCGATCAGGCTTTTCACGAACCGGCCGATCTCCTCGCTTCCCAGCGGAAATTCGAAGGCCATCCGCTCGATGCCTCGATCCCTGAGGTAAAGGATGAATGAGCCCAGCTTTTGACTGAGGTCGAACAGAATCTCTTCCTCCCAGGCGAATTCATTTTCGACAATGCCGATGACGATTTCTTTCCTTTGCTCGAAGACGGGCCCCAGACTACGGCCGGCCTTCTCAACCAGTTCTCTGAACCGGGGATGGTCAACCGAATAGATCTTGGCCGCCTGGATGGCAGAAACGAGCTCGAGCAGGAAAGTCTTAATTTTTTCGAGCATTCCAGTCCTCTAAGATCCCGAGGGCGTCCTCCCTCAATTTCTTGTTCCAGAAAAATCGCCTCTCGGCCAGCGGCAGGACAAATTCTCCGGCCTGATTCAGCTCCAGGTCTTTGACGATCCGGAGATGGTCCAGCAGGAGACGGTTTCGAAGCCCGAAGGGCGATGGAAATGAGAAGAGTTTTTTGAACACTCTCTGCCGGAGAGGGGGAAATTTTGCCAGAATAGCCACGACTTCTTTCTTGGTGGCCCAGTCTCCTTTTTTCAAGAGGGGGAAGAGGAACTTTTCGTCGCACTCGGAGAGATCCCGCATTGCCCGGAGGATGCGGATTCTGACCCTGTTCTCGCTCAAAGGGAAAATGTGTTTCAGGGCCATGAGGGAGAGCGGCGAATCGACTGTCTGGAGATTTTTGATCATCAGCTCGATGAACTTGGGGCTGGCGACCTTTTGTCCCAGGTTGATGTTGAAATAAAGCATGAGGTCGGAGTGGAACTTGAAGAACGCTCGGATGATGCAAGGCGTTATCTTTTGCTCGGTGAAGATCTTTCTCAGGTAGACATTCACATCCAGGACACTGGCCCGGAAGCTGGCGATGAAATATTCAAAAACGGGCATTTCCTTGCCTTGCAGGATTGCGCTTTCCACGAAATGGCAGAGAAGGGTTTCGAGCTTGAGAGCCGCCGCATCGTTGGCCAGGCTGCCCTTTTTCTGCTGCAACAGATCAAAGAGATTTCTCAGGTAATTGAAATCTCTCTCCGCGGCGATGCTGTTCCATTCCTTGAGCAAGACCTGGGTCAGATCGGCTGAGGCCTGAATCTGGGTTTCCTTGCTCAGCAGGTTGAGGAGGACGAAGTGGAAATTTCTGGTCAAGAGATTTTGGTCGAAGGAACGTTTTTTCTCGAAGGAAACGCCTTCCAGAAGCAGCCCCAGCGCTTTGCGGTAGTTCTCGGAAATGAACGTGCTTTCGGTGCCCGAGAGCAGCTTCTTGATTTTGTCCTTGAGATCTGACATCGTGCTCAGAAAGAGGTCTTTTTGAGCGAGCTTGGTCAGGGCGGCGGAAATCTTTTGGTCACGGTCGCCCTCGGTGAGCTTCGAGAACAGGCTGAAACCGAGGGCGTCGAAATCATCGTTGCCGATCATCTCCTCATAGAGGATGGGAGCGAGGTCTTTTTCGGTCAGGTCGGCGACAATCGACTTGAGCCTCTCCAGGTTTGATTCCACGGAGACGCTTTTATTACGAATGACCGCTCGCACCAGGTCTTTCGCACATTTTTTGAACTTGACCTCGTTGTTCTCTTTGAGGTAGCCGAAGAAGCGGGAAAAGTCGACCCCGAGCCTCTCGTTTTGGTCGATTTCTTCGGGGTTGAAGCTGGTGACGACCCTGTCAAAGCTGTCGGCCAGCTCATCCATTTTTTGAGGGTCTCGTTCGTTCAGCGCGTCTTCGAGAAGATATGTCCAGACATCGGCCAGCTCTTCTCCTTCCCCCTTCAAGAGCTGGGAATAATCGAGTTCCTCGATCAGGAGATGGGTGACGTCTTCCTGTCTGAGGATACTCTTGAGTCCGCCTCGTCGAGCGATCTCCTTGGGGGGAAGCTGGAAATTGAGGATGAAGTCCCTCAGCTCTTCGCTTCTCAGGCCCTGGTGGAGCTCCAGGGTTTTGATCTTGCGCTGGTGGAAGATCCGGGCGATCTCCTCATAGATCTTCTCGTTTTCCAGGTACCTCTCGTCCACCCGCAGGGCTTGGGGAGTAAAACCGATTTTGATCTGATCTGACGTTTCGAGGAGGGTATCGACTTTTTTCTTGAGATGCTCGATAGCCGTGGAGATGGCCCCGTGTTCGGAATGATAGATCGCGGCGCTCTTGAGAGTGACCTTGAGGGCAATGAAGAAATTCTTTACGGCCTCGTCTTTGTCCATGCCCGATTCTCCCCGCCGGAGGAGTCCTCCTGTTCGTCCCGGTGAGCGAATTGAATCAATCTTTATTTGATCCGATAAAACCACATCAGCGGAAGCCAGAGCTGATGACCGTAGGGAATCTTTTTGTGATTCACCAGGACTTCGGTGCCGTCCCAGTCGTGGATGAGAGTGAATAGCTCGAAGAGATCTTCAACCTGCTCAGGAGTGTAGGTGGCCGAATGCCGAACCCAATCGCCGCTCCCTTCCTCCTTGTAGGTTGGATTTTTTTTGGCCAGTCCGACCGCCGTGGCATAAGTGGGGGAGACTCTGTATCCAAAGACGAGAGTTATCTTGAAGGTTTTAGCCTGGGTGCCGGGGTAAAGGATTTCGGCCAGCTTTTCTTCTTTGTCCTGATCGGGCTGCATGCTGATTAGTTTATAAGCCAGGCCGGTCTGTTTGTCAACGAAAACCGTCTATCTCGTCATTTCGTCAGCTGGTCATCTCGTCAAAGGCGGAACGCAGCAATTCTTTAGTTTTGTCTTTATTGCTCTTAACGAGAGGACGAGAAGACGAGACGACGAGAGAGACGGCTTGATGGTTTTTAAGAGACCTGATAGTCTAAGGAAATGACGATGATTCCCCGCCAGCGCGTTTTGGCTGCCCTCGAGCACGCGGAACCTGACAGAGTCCCTCTGCTCGAGCCCTGGATCGAAGATGATATGGTGGCCGAGTTCGGCCAAAGGGATCTGGCCGGCGTCTACGTCAACCTGGGTTTGGATGGGTTGATGATCCCCAACGCGGCCCCGCCGGATAGCCATTCCTGGAGAAACGGCGTGGACGAATGGGGAAGGCTTTGGCATCAGGGAACGTACGCGGGCGGGCTGGTCAAAACCAGAGACGATCTCCGGCGCTTCAGCCCTCCCCTTGATTACGCGGACCAGTTTTTTGACGCTGATCAGGTCAATCGAGTCAAAAGACTCTACCCCGACCATTGCCTATTCTTTGGCTCCCATATCGGTCCCTTTACCGCCGGATTCATGGCCATGGGCTTTGAGCGCTTCTTTGTCTGCCTCTCCGAAGACCCAGGCTTCGTTCACGAGCTTCTGGAAGCCCGAACCGAGTGGTGCCTGGCCATGTACAAAAGAGCCGTCCGCCTGGGAATCGATGTGGCCGTTCTCGGTGACGATGCCGGCCATACTCATGGCACAATGATTTCTCCCGGGATGTGGCGGGAATTCATTTTCCCGCATCACCAAAGGATTGTCCGGGAACTGTCTGTCCCGGTCATCTGGCACAGCGACGGTGCGATTCAGTCGCTTTTGCCCATGGCCGTCGAGGCGGGATTCGCCGGCCTTCACGGAATGGAGCCGGATGCCGGCATGGACCTCGGAAGAATCAAAAAAGAGTTTGGTCGGGACCTCGTCTTGCTCGGAAATGTCGATGTTAATGTGCTGTTCGGCCCGGACCTCGCAGGGGTCCGCCGGGAGGTGGATCGCTGCCTGGAACAGGGGACACCAGGCGGCGGTTACATGCTGTCAACCTGCAACAGCATTTTTAAAGGGATGAACCCCGCCGCGGTTGTTGAGCTATTCCGGTTCGCGAGAGAAAGAGTGAGTCGCTGATCCGGATTCTCCAAAGGAACGCAAACCAGCGACGCCGGCCCAGGCTCGCCGGCTCAATCCAACTTTTTCGCCGGCATATCCTGTCCTCCCTGGTGAAGGACGAGCTGGGTGACTTTCCCTTGGCCGTCTCTCACAAAAGAGATCTGAATATCCGCGATCTCCAGGAAGAACTTGGTTTCAGATTCGGGGAGGAGTTCGAACTTCTGGCGGCCGCCGATCTCGGCAAACAGCCGGTCGTTCTCTTTGCTGATCGTCAGAATGCCCATGGGCCCTTGGTATTTTCCGATATAGGCATCATAGACCTTGGGGTCGACCTTGGCGACCTTTTTCTCCTGCGGAAGTTCGTACTTTTCGCCGAAGAGGATAGCGGCAAGGGCCTCGGCTGATTTTCCCTGTAAAGCCGGTTCCAAAGTTGTTCAAGACAATGACACAAGCGTCATCGTTGACATATCTGGCGATGTCCGTGCTGAAGCCGTTGACTCCCCCCGCGTGGCTGATACTCTTGTGGCCGTTGAATTCTCCGATGAACCACCCGTAGGCATAATTGTTTTTGAACGGAGTGAACATCTCCTCGAGCGAGCTTTTCTTGAGGAGTTTTTCCGTGGTGAGCGCCCGGTCCCATTTATAAAGGTCCTCGACCGTGGAATAGAGCGCACCGGCCGCGAAGGGAACGCTCATATCGACGTACTGGGAATTGCGGATTTCCCCGCCGCTCAGATCGTAGCCTGAGGCCCGGTTCTTGAGCACGGTGCTGTTGTGATCGTAGCCGGAGTCGTTCATGTTCAGCCTGGCGAAGATGTTTTCCTTGAGGAAAGCCTCATAGGATTTTCCCGAGATCTTTTCGATAAGATAGCCCAAGAGGATGTAGCCGGAGTTGCTGTACTTGAACTTTTCCCCCGGGGCAAATTCCAGGGGCTTGTCCTTGAATCTCTCGACAATCTTTTCAGGTGCGGAGAGGGGAGGGTCATCGTGGTGACGTAGTCGGGGAAGTCAGTGAAGTTGGGAATTCCCGACGTATGCGTGAGCAAATGGCGGATCGTGATCTTATCTCCGTTGGGATAGTCGGGCAGGAATTTCTTGACCGGGTCTTCAACCCGCAGGAGTCCTTTTTCCTGCAGCTCCATGACGGCCATGGCCGTGAACTGCTTCGTCACAGATCCCAGGCGGAACTTGGTCTGGGGAGTGTTCGGGACGTCGAGTTCGTAGTCGGCCATCCCGTAGCCTTTGCTGACGAGGACCTTTCCGCCCTTGGCCAGCAAGACTGACCCGCTGAACCATTTGAGTTTCTGGGCTGCGTTCATGTAGGCATCGACTTTTGCGGCGATGTCTCCTGGAGCCTCGGATGAAGGCGCGGCGCCCGAAGAAATCATCAGAATGAAAGCCACACCTAGGAGCAAGAGCGATATTCGTCAAGGCTTGATGAGAGCCTATTTTTCAGATCATACATTCGGGAACCTCCCATTTTTTGATGGCAACTCGGTCGCTCGTTTCTTTGATAAAAAAAGAGGGGACGCTCAGGCGTCCCCTCTACATAAGCGTATCTTTGAGTCGCCTCAGAACGAGATCCTAACTCCTAGCCTGAAGATCCGCGGATCTTCGATCGAGACCATCTGATTGAAGACGATCGCCGGGCTGCTGGATATGGTTTGGACTTGAGTGGCCTTGTTTCCATTGAACAGATTGAAACCATCGACAAAAACTCCGAGAGTTGACCGTTTGAAAACGAAAAGCTTTTTCCAGCCTGAGGTCGAGAATGGTTTGAGCCGGAAGGCCCCTGTCTCCCCTCGTTTCCGCGAAGATGGTCGCTACCCCTTGGTTGAGGGGAACAAGCAAGTCTGAACTTGTGACCTGGCGAGTGTACCTTAGCCCGGAGTAGGCCCTGAGGTAGCCGCTGACGTTGATTCCCCACGGGCCCCTGACCATGCTCTGAAGTTTGAACTGATGCGGACGATTGAGCGGGAGCTTTCCGATAGCGTTGATGTGAGCGTTGGGATTATCATAATAAGCTGATCCGGTCCAGTTATCGAACCAATCTGTGCCAATGAGGCCTCTCGAGTTCTGATAGACATAAGACGCCATCAGTGACCATCCCCTTGAATACCTCTTATTGAGGACGACTTCGATCCCGTCAAAATCCCTCTTGGCTCCCGGAGGGTTGATCATGTATTCGTTCTTGGGCAAAATCTGATTCTGGCTCCAGAAAGACTTCTGCTGTCCGTCATAAGGATCCACGAAGGAGACCTGGGTCCAGTTGGTCCAGACAAGCTGGCCGTTGTTGACCAGTTGGTTCATATCGAGCTGGCTGGCATTCGCGTCTTCGAGGAGATTTCGGTCCATTTTCCTCATGTAGCGAAGGGCCAGCGACCAGTCCGTGAAAATCTCTCTTTCCAGGCCGACCGTGAACTCGTCTGTGTAGGGAGACTTCAATCCCACGCCGCCGTACCCCGCCTTGGCCGGGTTCGGATAATCTACGGCGATATGGCTCCCGGGATCGGCGTAAAATCCGGGAAGAGGAGCTGGACGTAATCCCAGATGGAATTCGGGTTGACCTTGGTGAAATATTGAATAATGTTGGACTGGATGTATCTTGAATAGCTGGCCTTGAACAACGTCTTCCCGTCGCCGGTCAGGTCATAGATGAGCCCGGCCCTCGGGACGACGTTCGTTCTCTTGATCGGGGTGTAGGATGAAGTGACACTTCTGTTGAACGTCACGCCAAGGAACGATTGCGGCCCCTCGCTCTCATTCTGGGCCGGGATGATGTCTCTCTGATGGGAGAACCTCAGTCCCAAATTCAGGGTCAACCTCTTGGTCGGTTTCCAGGTATCCTGAGCGAAGGCGAAAATGTTCAGTCGCCGCTTCGTGCTCGGGAGTGTGAGCGATCCAGACTCCATAAAGAGGAAATCCGCCGATCGTGATAATCTCACTGAATCCGTTCCTGGGGTCTCGCTCCGGCGAAAAATCCCTGGTCGCATCCAGCGCCTGGAATTCGCCTCCCAATTTGAATTCGTGGGAACCGGCGAAGTTGTCTTTGAAATACGTTAGGTCGCCGTTGATCTGCAGGCGGGAGGATGTATAAAGGTCCGTAACGGGGTAGTTTCCTGAGTAGCGGCTCGTCAGGACGTCAATATAGAGCGGCGTATTGCTGAGCTTCGGCACCAGATTGTCTCTCGCAAACAAATAGCCGACTTTGAGGTCCGCGAACAGGCTGTTGCTGAAAAAGTGGGTCCACTGGGCGTTAAAAATGTGCTGCGGAGAATCCCAATGGATCGTCGTGTCTGCATTCCAGTAGGGGCCGGCTCCTGCATTGTTCTGGATCAGATTGCCGTAGGCATAAGAAAGACTGAACCTATTTTTCTGGCTCGGCTGGAAGGTGAGCTTAATATAGGGATAGTATCGGGTTTCGATGGCCGGGATCGTTTGAGGCTGGTCATAAGGGAAACCGGCGATATTGATGGCCCGCTTATTGAGGCTGAGGTTCGCGAAGAACCAGAGCCTGTCCTTGACGAGGGGCCCGCCCAGAGTTGCTCCGGGCTCATAGATATATTTGTAGCCGCTGAGCCTGCCCGCGAGCGGCGTCCCTTTGGCGTTATCGGATTGAAGCTTGTCGCTGTTATAATAAAAGCTCGCCGACCCGCTGAAAGTGTTCCCGCCGGATTTGGTAACGACATTGATCAGAGTCCCCATGGTGTCTCCGTATTCCGCCGGGAGGCCGCCCGATTGAATGGAGAGTTCTTCCATGATGTCCATTCCGACCTCACCCCGTTGGGTTCCGACGTCAGGGGCATTCATGGCGACGCCGTCGATTCTATAAGAATTGTCCCGGACGCCGCTTCCGTTGGCGCTCGACATCGGGCCGTTGGGGTTTGATTCGGCCACGACTCCCGGAGTCATGTTGAAATACGTGTCCAGGATCCGAAAGCCCGGAACAGAGGCGAGGAAATCCTTATCCAGGTTCGTTGTCCGGGTCGAAGATTGGACATCGACCGTCGGAGTCTGTCCGGTCACGACGATGCTCTCCTCGAGCTTCTTCGGTTCCAGAGTCACATTGATCGTCGTCGTCTTGCCGGCGGTGATGATGATGTCTTTGCGCACGAGCGTGTTCATCCCCTGGAGCGCGTAGGTAATTTCATAGGTTCCGGGGGGGAGAGACGGAAAACGGTAGATGCCCTGCTGGTTGGTGACCGTATTCATCTCCGGCAGGATGAGCGCCGGTGATTTGATCGTCACGCCCACGCCGGGAAGTGGCGCGCCCTCGGGGTCATGGACCGTTCCGTTGATGGTCCCGGTCTGCCCGAACTGGGCCAGAGCGCTCAAAGAAAGCGAGACAAACAAGAAAGAAAAAACCAAAAAGACCAGTCCCGTCCTTTTCATCGTTTGATACCTCCCTATCGATTAGATGGTCTGACTTAACGGTTGAGCCTTCAGAACTCCTTGCCCTTAGAGGGCAAAACATGCTGAAATGTTCCCTATTGTCATCAAGTTTTATAGATTAGAAAACCCCCCGGTGATTGTCAAGGGAAATGTCGGAAAATAGGTAGGACTCTCCTAACAGCTGAAAAAAGAGATCTTATTTAATTAAAAAAGCTTCTAGCGCGTCTTCAAATTGATGCTGCCGATTCCCGCTTCCACGCTGATATTGATGGACACCGCGGTCTTTCCATAAGCATCGTTGGTGTAAACGTCGCCATCCTTATGCATCGAGCCGGCATGGACCGAGCCTATGCCTCCCTTGACCTTGGCACGGACACCTACGCCCTCAGGCAGATAGATGGTGCCTTCGCCGACGCCCCCTTTGATCCGGACATCCAGGTTTTCCTTGCGCTCACCGCTGAGGTCGAGTTTGAGTGAGCCGACGCCCATATCGATGCCGAGCGACGTCAGGCTCAGGCCCCGCAGGTCAAGATTTCCTTCTCCGGCCCCGAACTTGAGCTTGAGCTCGATCGGGACTGCGTTGTTGAGCCGGATATCCCAACGGTTTTCCTGATGTCCAAAAAAGATGCCGGCCCTTCTCCTCTGTTCGATAGACAACCTTCCCTGATTATTGAACACATGATAATCGACTTCCGGTTTATAGCGGGGCACGTTATAAGTGAAAGACCCTTCGGCCAGGGCTCCTGCGCCGCCCTGGATACTCAGTTCGCCGGCCGACATGCGCATTTCGATCGCGGCCGACTTCGCCTCTCCCAGTTCAACCTTGAGAGCGTCTGTTTTTGTCTCCCTGACCCGGACACAGGCGGCGAGCCCGACCGCCAGGCAGCTGATGGTCACTATGTAAACACCGATTTAGTCATGGTTTTTGCCTCCTATCTTTATCATACGATATTTTGGTGCCAAAGTTCCCGTAATCAAAAAATCGGTGAGCAGTGAGCTGTGAGCACTGAGCAGAGACCAGAAATACGTATCCAGGTAAAAATGGGCAAACGTTTTCATGTTATGCGATTGCACGGAGAATGGTCACGGGGCACGAGATGACAAGAAGACGCTTACGATGACGCCCGGGCAAATATAGAATCGTCAGCCGTGAGCCGCGCACCTTATAACTGCTCAGTGCTCACAGCTCACTGTTCACTTCTTTGTTATTTTACCTTCTTCGCGTTCGTTTTCTGTCCGCCCTGATAAAGAATGAGGCCCGTAACCTTGCCAGTCTGGTCCTTCGTGAACTCGACCTCTGCATCGACGGATTTAATAAAGAACTTGGTTTCGGACTCAGGGAAGAGCTGATTTTTATCCTGGCCGGTCGCCTGGATCATGAGTTTCGTTCCTTCTTTCACAACCAGGGCCGTCATTCCGGGCGCAATTTCATATTCCCCAACGTACTGGTCGAAAATGGCCGGGTCGAGGGAAATCTCTTTTTTCTCTGCCGGGAAGGGCTTGTTGGTTCTTTTGAAGGACTGTAGAGGCCCGATGCGGCCGATGGCTCTCAGCTCCGTGACCAGCCCCTTTTTATCCTTCAAGAACTCAACTCGGGTGAATGAATCTTTAAAGAAGAACGCGGTCGGAGAAGTGGGGAAAATCTCCGTTTTTTCGCCGCCGGCGCGCTGGTAAAATATTTTTTCGCCTTCTCTCTTGATGTACACGTCTTCGTTTTGCTCGTTCGTGTAGACGCCGACGAGAGGATCGAGCATTTTCACGGCGACTTTTACCGCGACCGGCTCCTGGTACGGTTTTCCAAGCGCCAGGGCCGCGATCTTAAAGGCAAGGGGCTCGGGGTAACGCTCACCGATATCGCTGTTGGTCAAAATGGCTACAAAGATGTGATCTTCAGGCATGGTCAGGAAGTAACTGAGGAAGCCGTTGATTCCGCCGCCGTGCTCGATGATGCGGTGGCCTTGGTAATCGCTCATCATCCAGCCGTAGCCGTAGCGGGTGTCTTCCCCGTTTTTAAGCTTGTAGCTTGTGAACGCTTTTTCAAGGGTCTTCCGGGGCAGCAGTTTTTCCGCTAATAGCGCGTCGTTCCAGATCGCCAGGTCATCGACCGAGGAGAGGAGCGAACCGGCTGCGTAGGGCTGGGTCATGCTGAGATAAGCGGTATTCACAAGGCCTTCTTTTCCCTTTGAATATCCCAGGACACGTCCTGGGATAATCGGCGCGACGTTTCCATAATAGGAATGTTTCATCCCGAGCGGGCCGAAGATGTTTTTCTGCAAGAACTCCTCGTAGGTCATCCCTGAAACTTTTTCGACGATGGCGCCGAGGAGGATGTAGCCCGAGTTGCTGTAACTCCAGCGTTCCCCGGGTGAAAAATCCATGGGCTGATTTTTAAAGAAATCTATGAGCTCTTTAACTGTAAAGTCCTTCCGCCAGAGGGGAAGCCATTCCGGCATGCCGGTGTAACTCTTGATTCCGGATGTGTGGGTGAGGAGGTGTTCGACCGTGATCGTTTTTCCCTGGGTGGGATAATCGGGCAGGAACTTGGTGATCTCGTCCTGGAGGGTGAGCTTTCCCTGCTCCATGAGCATCAGGATGCAGACCGCGGTGAATTGTTTGGTTATCGAGCCCAGGCGAAAGACCATGTCGGGGTCGATCGGGACGTTGAGCTCGATATCGGCCTGGCCGTAGGCTTTACGGTAGACCACTTTGCCGTCCTTGATCACCAGGGCCGCAGCCCCCGGACCCCCTGTCTGGAAGATTTTGGCCACCATCGAGTCGATCTGGCCGGCCAGATCCGATGGCGCGGCTGCTTGGCCGATCGCCAGGCTTGAGAACAAGAATAAAACCGCCAGTGCTAGAATAACGCACTTTTTGTTTTTCCTGAACGACATCGGGACCTCCTCGGAATTCTTCGCAGATACAAATAAGGGAGTTTAAGATAATATCATACGGAAACGGGAATAGGAAAGTTCAATTTTGCTTTGCGTCTCGAAATTTGTTAAGTAATATCGATCGCGATGGAGGAGAATCCATGTCCACAAAAAAGAAGGTGACTCTCTCGTTGGTTTCGGCGAGCCTGTTGTCTTTGGCTTTTCTGGCCTCGTCCACGACGGCCCAGGAGCTATCCGACCTGATCCGTGTCAAACCGGGACGGTCGCGGGCCGTGACCTCGGCCAATCCCGACCCCAACAGCAACAAGGACCGGATCGGTGTCATCGAGCCGGGGAAGACCGTTGTCCTGGCTGATATCCGGGGTCCGGCCGTCATCCGTCACATCTGGCTCACATTTAACGAGGCTCGTCCCAACTGGCTCGAGGCCGCAGGCTCTGCCCGGCCCGACGAGATTGTCCTGCGGATGTACTGGGATGATAATGATCATCCGGCCGTCGAAGCCCCGCTCGGAGATTTCTTTGCGGCCGGCTTTGGCCTGCGCCGGGAGATTCGCTCGGTCCCTCTCCAGGTGGAAAGCGGCGACGGTTACAATTCTTTTTGGCCGATGCCATTTTACCGGCACGGAGTGATCACAATCACCAACGAGGGTCAGAAGAATATCCGGAGCTTTTACTATCATGTTGATTACACAGAAGAAGCCCTGCCTCAAAAAACAGCCTATTTCTGCGCCCAGTATCGCAATGAATTTCCGGAGAAAACCGGCCAGGATTATCTCATCCTCGACGCCGAAGGGGAGGGCCACTATGTCGGCACGGTCATGTCGGCCCGTTCCAGGAGTCCACTCTGGTTCGGGGAAGGGGATGCCAAATTCTATGTGGACGGGGACAAGTCGCCGACAGTCCAGGGGACAGGGACAGAGGATTATTTTCTCTGCGCCTGGGGCCTCAATGAGTGCCTCTTCCCATATTTCGGCTGCACGTACATGAGCAGCGAATTTGATGACCTCGGGGTTCAATATACCCTCTATCGCTGGCACATCGCCGACCCGGTCCGATTCACCAAATCCCTCCGCTTCGAGATCGAGCACAAAGGCTGGATCTCGGCTGACGAAACGGAGAGCGGCAAGATCGACGGCCACGTCGAGCGCGAGGACGACATGGCCACAGTGGCCTTCTGGTATCAGGTCGGTCAACCGAAGAGGTACACGGCCATCCCTGCGCTGGCCCAACGTCTGCTTCCCAACCTGGACGTTACTATCGAAGGGCGGACACTGCAGCCGACGGCCCGGGCTTTGGGAGGGCAGGTGGAGCTTCAGAAGGGCTATGATTGGACCGGCGAAGGACAGCTCCTGTTCAAGCCTCAGGGGGATAAAGCTAGCCTTGAAGTCGAATTCAACGTCGCGAAAGAGGAGTACCGAGGATTGATGCTCCGGCTGACCCAGGCTGAAGACTATGGGATCTATCGCCTTTTCTTGGACGGGAAGAATGTTCGGGAGCTTCCGGGAGGAACAGGGGAGGGCAGGCCGCTCGATTTTGATTTTTATTCGCCGACGCTAACGGTCAAAGAATATTACCTCGGGAGCTTCAAACTTCCCTCGGGCAATCATACTCTGCGTTTTGAGCGCGTCGGGCGGAACCCGCTCTCCAAGGGAGATCTGCTGGGGCTGGATTCGGTGCGCTTGCGGGAGCGCTGGAACAAAAAGCGCAAATCTCTCACCTAAACGAGCCATGAGCTTTCTTTTGCCCCTCAATTCAAACGTTGGGTTATTGTTCCCGGTGGATAGGATCGACGTGATGGCCAGCCTTAACTTTGGCTCCGAGACCATAGATTACACGATCAAAAAGGGAAAACGAAAGCGCACCGTCGCCATCCAGGTCATTTCACCCTCCCAGGTCGTCGTCCTCACCCCGCATTCTTTAAGCAGGGAAAAAATCGAAGAAATTGTCCGGAAGCGGTCTCAATGGATTCTTCAAAAACAGGAACGCTTGAGAGATTTGGCGCGACTTTATCCGGCCAAAGAGTTTGTCAGCGGTGAACGCCTGCTCTATCTGGGCCGCAGATTATGGGCTCAAGGTAAGAAGGGCGGAGAATGGGGCGCAGGGAAGGCCGGCCATTGAAGGGAGACGAATCGTTGTTTCGGTAGGCGGAGAGGGGCGAGCCGGTCCCAATAAAAACATTGTCAGGGAAGCTCTATTGAAGTGGTATCTCTCTGAAGCGGATCAAGTCATCCGCAGGAGGGTCGAGCAATACTCGAAGTTATTGGACGCCATCCCCAAGGAGATCCTTGTCAAGGAACAAAAGAGAAGATGGGGAAGTTGCTCAAGCCAGGGGATCTTGAGGTTCAATTGGCAGCTTATTATGGCGCCTCTTTCGATTACAGACTACGTAGTTGTTCATGAGCTCTGTCATTTAAGAGTCAAGAATCATTCCCCGGATTTCTGGCGCCTTGTCTCCCGGGCTCTGCCTGATTATCGCCAACGAAGAAAGTGGCTGAGAGAAAGTTCGCCGCTGCTCAAATTCTAGTTCGGCCGGGGGAACCAGATCATTATCTGCCCCGGATCTTCCTAAACGATGAGCATGCAATCGCCGTAACTATAAAAACGGTATTTTTCGCGGACGGCTTCTTCGTAGGCCTTTTTGATCAAACCTGTCCCGGCAAAAGCGGCGACCATCATCAGAAGTGTTGACCGCGGAAGGTGGAAGTTCGTGAGAAGCCTGTCCACGACCCGAAATTCATATCCGGGGTAAATGAAGAGTGAAGTCGCTCTGGTCCCTGATCTGATTTCGCCCTGAGCCCAGGCGCTTTCGAGAGTCCGGACAACCGTCGTCCCGACTGCCGTGACTGGCCGCATCTGCCGCTTGGCCTCGTTGATGGACTCGGCCGCGGTTCTGCCGATCGAGTATGTCTCCTCAAGCATGGCGTGGTCTTCGACGCGCTCCACTCTGACCGGCTGGAAGGTGGCCAGTCCCACCCGAAGGGAAACAAAATGATTTTCGATTCCCTTTTTCCGAATCTCCCCCAGAATCCGAGGCGTGAAATGAAGGCCAGCGGTCGGCGCGGCGATCGCCCCTTCCTTCCGGGCAAAGACCGTCTGGTAACGCTCAAGGTCGCGACTTCTCCAGGCTCGGTCTTGCCTGGTGCGCTTGATGTACGGCGGAAGCGGCGGGAACCCGGCCTTTTCAAGCCACTTCCGAACGCCCGGCTTCAGGAACGAAATGAGTCTTTTCCCCTCGGTTCCCTGGCCGATGACTCTCCCGACCTGGTCTCCGGAAAATGAGATTTCGCTCCCGACCCCGACCCTCTTGGCCGGCCGGCAGAGGACTTCCCACGTGCCTCTGTCTTTTTCTCCCAAAAGCAGGAACTCGATCTCTTTTCCTTCGCATTGTCCCCAAACCCTGGCAGGCAAAACCCGGGTATTGTTGAGGACGAGGACATCGCCCCGTTCGAAGAAGAAGGGGAAATCTTTGAACCGAGAGTGGAGGATCCTCCCTTCTTTGCGCTGGACGACCATCATCCTGGAATCGTCCCGCCCGGCCAATGGCTGCTGCGCGATCAGCTCCCGGGGCAGAAAATCAATCGGAAATCGGAAGTGAGCGTGAGATAGCATAGCCAAATCTCCACTTCTAAAAGAGTTTCTTTTCGTTCGGGCGGAGCGAATGGGGACAGGCGAAGCCCAGGTGTTCATAGGCCTTGGGCGTGAGCTTACGGCCGCGGATCGTCCTCTCCAGGAAGCCGATCCGCATCAAGAAGGGCTCGTAGATGGACTCGATCGTATCTTTCTCTTCGTCGATGGCCGCGGCGATGGTGTTGATTCCGACAGGGCCGCCGCCGTAGTTTTCGATGATCGTCTGGAGGATTTTCCGGTCCACATCGTCGAGGCCCAGCGAATCCACTTCCATCATGTCCAGGGCGCTTCGGGCCTCTCTGGCCGTGATGATGCCCTTGCCTTTGACATCGACATAGTCGCGCACCCGGCGCAGCAGGCGGTTGGCCACCCGCGGCGTGCCGCGCGAGCGAAGGGCGATCTCGCCGGCTCCTTCATCGTCGACCCGGACCTTCATGATCGAAGCCGAACGCCGGATCACCTTTTTCAGGTCCTCATCCCGGTAATAATCGAGCCGGTGAATGATTCCGAACCGGCCCCGCAGGGGGGCGGTGATCCGGCCCGCCCTGGTCGTCGCCCCGATGAGGGTAAATTTCTTGAGCCGCAGCTTGTGACTTCGCGCGCTGGGGCCTTGACCGATGACGATGTCCAGGCAAAAATCCTCCATCGCCGAATAGAGAATTTCTTCGACGGAGGGCGGGAGGCGGTGGATCTCGTCGATGAAGAGAACCTCCTTGTCCTGGAGGTTGGAGAGGATGGCCGAGAGGTCTCCGGTGCGCTCGATGACCGGGCCGGCTGTGGGCTTGATCCCGACGCCCATCTCTTTGGCGATAAGGTAGGCCAGGCTCGTCTTCCCCAAGCCCGGTGGACCGTAGAGAAGAACATGGTCGAGGTGCTCGCCTCTCTTCTGGGCGGCCTGGATAAAAATCCTGAGGTTGGCCTTGATCGTCTCCTGGCCGACGAATTCTTCGAATGTCCGAGGACGAAGGCTGTCCTCAAAGATCAGGTCCTCTTTGGTCCGAACTGGCGTCAGGATCGCCGGCTTATCACTCGTCATTAGTCACTCGTCATTAGTCACTCGTCACCAGTCTGCTAGTCAGCAGCTATTATTGATCAGTGCCAGTGACTAGTCACCAGTGACCAGTCACTCTTTATATTCTTGCCAATCTTTTTAGGCTCTCCCGAAGCAATTTCTCGATCCCGACCTCACCCGGGAGAGCGCCAGGGTTTCATCCACGACCCGTTCCACTTCTTTCCGCCGGAAGCCCATGTTCATCAGGGCCGAGATCAGATCTTCTTTTTCCTTGGACCCCTTGACGGCCAGAACCTTCTCTTTCTTCTCGATCTTGTCCTGGAGCTCCATGGCGATGCGCAGGGCCGTTTTTTTCCCGATCCCGGGCACCATGGAGATCCGGGCGACGTCGCTCTTCTTGATCGCCTCTTCGAGCGCGGCCGGCTCGATTCCGGAGAGGATGTTCATGGCCAGCTTCGGCCCGATCCCCGAGATCCCGATGAGCTTGAGGAAAATCTCACGTTCCTCCCTGGTTGAAAACCCGTAAAGCGCCAAGGAGTTGTCGGTCAGATGGGTGTAGATGAAAAGCTCAGCCGGCTCGCTGACCTCGCCCAGGCGGAAATAGGTGGAAAGCGGGATCGAGGCACAATAGCCAACTCCCCCGGTGTCGATCGTGACCTGGCCGGGGGTCTTGTGGATAATCTGGCCGTGAAGATAAGCGATCATGGGTCACACTCAGCCGTTTCAGGCCTCCTCGAGCAGCTTTTGGAAGATCCTGGTGTTGAGGTGGCAGATGGCCGTGGCCAGGGCGTCCGAAGCATCCGTGGCCATCCTCGGGTCATTGAGCTCAAGCAGCGCCATGACCATGGTCTTGACCTGATCCTTATCGGCCTGGCCGTAGCCCGTAACGGCTTTTTTGACCTCCAGAGGAGAATATTCGTGAAGGGAGCAGCCGTGGGCCGCGACGGCGACCAAGATCGCTCCCCGGACCTGCCCCAGAACCAAGGCGGTCTTGACATTCTGGGCGTAAAAGGGATTTTCGATCGCGACCTCGTCAGGCGCATATGTCTCGATGATTTTTTCGAGCTCCAGCCTGATCTCGTTCATTTTCTGATGGAGGGGAAGCAGACGCGAGGGCGTAATGATGCCGTAGCAGATGGGGGTATAACTCTGTCCCTTCGATTCGATGATCCCGAAACCCGTGGCCTGACTGCTGGGATCGATTCCGAGGACCCTCATCACCCTCTCATCTCAGGCGGCCGAGTACTTGGCTATCTCCTCTTCGTCGATATCAAAATTCGCCGAGACGCTCTGGACATCATCGTGGTCTTCAAGCTCTTCCATCAGCCGGAGGAGCTGCTGGGCCTGCTTTCCCTCGAGCTTGATATAATTCTGAGGGATATAGCCCAGGTTGGAGGCGGCGATCTCGATGCTGTTTTTTTTCAGCGTTTCGACGACCGTCTCATAGTTCTCGGGAGGAGTGATGATCTCGTAGTTGCTGCCGTCGTCCCGAACATCCTCGGCGCCGGCGTTCAGGGCGACCTCCAGGAGGGCGTCCTCCGAGGCTTTCGATTTTTCGATGTCGATGTAGCCCTTTCTCTTGAACATCCAGGCGACGCAACCCGACTCTCCCATCCGGCCGCCATTCTTGGTGAAAATGTGCCGGATTTCGGAGACGGTCCTGTTCTTGTTATCGGACAGGGCCATGATGTAGATGGCCACCCCTCCCGGCCCGTAGCCTTCATAGACGATCTCTTCGAAGGTTGCGCCCTCGCCCGTGCCCGCGCCCTTGGCGATCGCCCGCTTGATGTTATCCGAGGGCATGTTGACGGCCTTGGAATCGGCGATGGCCTTCCGCAGCCTGGGGTTTGTTTCCGGGTCGCCTCCGCCGGCTCTGGCGGCGACGCTCAATTCGCGGATGAGCTTGGTGAAGATCTTGCCCCGTTTGGCGTCGGTGGCCGCCTTTTTATGTTTGATCGAGTGCCATTTGGAATGACCTGACATGGTGTCTCCTCTTAGATCGAACCGATGAATTTTAGCACAAATCGCTGCGTGCAAGCAAATCACTTGCTCCGCCTCATGATCGCTGCAGCCCTTCCCAAAGTCCCTCGCCACCATCGAAGAGTAAGGAGTGAGGGTAAGGAGTAAAATACTAATGCGACCACGACAAGTAACTTGAGATGGTCAGAGTTACACCGGGGGCCACCCTTGGGACCCCGTAGCGGAGGGGGGCCCGTCGGCTTGTCCGACGGAGGACCGACGTCGGCTGATTGCCAGAAGGGTGAGCCCGGGCAGCTTTGACCCGGAAGAGCCGAGAAAGACGGCGGCTCTACTGGGAAGCCGTATCGGAGCTTTCGGAGCAAGAGCCTTAATGGCTTAAAGCCCCTTTATCCAGAAAAAGAAATGCTTACTCCTGGCAGATTGGTCCGGATGCGGGATTTCTGCTAGAATAAAAAAAGATTCCAAATGGAGGCTCCTCGCCAAAGAGATCTGGACCGAAAATGAGTCGGAAGCTTATCCTCGGCCTCGGGCTGAACAGCCTGTTCGTGGTGATCGAATTCGTTGCCGCGGCGGTGACCGGCTCTCTGGCCTTGCTATCTGATGCAGGGCATAATTTTGCCGATTCCTTTGCCCTGGGACTCGCTCTTTTCGCCGTCCACCAGGCGAGGAAGTTGCCGACGGGGCAAAAGACCTTCGGCTTCGTGCGGACGGGAGTCCTGGCGGCCCTTCTCAATTCCACAATCCTCATCGCCATCACCGGCTATATTTTTTATAAAGCTTCTGCGAGGATGATCAACCCGCCGCCTGTCCCGGGGAAGGTCATCATCTTTGTGGCCGGCATCGGGTTTATCATCAATTCCGCCATCGCTCTCGGGCTCAGAAAGCAGAAAGATATCAACATCAGGGCGGCGTTTCTTCACCTGGTTACGGATGCCCTGGTCTCCTTGAGTGTCATGGCCGCCGGGCTCATCGCCTTGACAACCGGGTTCAACCTCATCGACCCGCTCATCAGCCTCGGGATCGGCGTCTTCATCATCATCAGCGCCTGGGGCGTCATCAGGGAAGCCATCGATATTTTGATGGAGGCGACTCCCCGAGGTCTGGACCTCGACGGAGTGGCTCGGGCGATGATGAGCGTGAACGGGATCAAAAATGTCCATCACCTCCACGTTTGGGAGATCGGGGCGAACCTGCCCGCCCTGAGCTGTCATATCGTTGTCGAGGATATGGCCTTAAGCAGGAGCACCGAGATTATGGCGCAACTCGAGCGCGTGCTGGTGGAACGATTCGGGATCATTCATCCGACGATCCAGATCGAGACGGAAATCTGCGTGTCCGACGGCAGTTGTCAGCTGTCGCGCGTCGAGTCAGAAATGATAGCGGAGAGACCACATGGCGATTGACCCCGTCTGCGGCATGGAAATCAAAGAAGAGGATGCGGCGGGGATTTCTGTCTACAAAGGGCTGAAGTATTTTTTCTGCTCCCCTGTCTGCAAGAAGAAGTTCGACCAAAATCCCGAGAAATATATCCAACCCAGAGTACAGGGCGCTTTCGAGCCCATGGAGACGGCGCCGGCTTCCGGAGGGCCGGATCACGGAAAGGCGGCCGCCGGGGCGAGGGCTCCAGGAAAAATCGGACCGGCTGGACCTGCCGATTGTGGGCATGTCCTGCGCCGGCTGCGCCGCCACCATCCAGCGGGAGCTGGGCTCGCTCCAGGGAGTCGAAAAAGCGAACGTCAATTTTGCGACCTCCCGGGCGACGGTCCATTATGAGCCCAAACTCGTCAAACCGGAGGACGTCATCTTGACCATCCGGAAGGCCGGCTACGAAGTCGGCACGGTCTCGGCCGATCTGGCCATCGAGGGAATTGTCTGCGCGTCATGTGTCGTCCTGATCGAGAAGGCTCTGCTCGGCTTGAGAGGCGTCGTCAACGCCGCCGTCAACCTGGCGACCGGCAAGGTCAAGGTCGAATACCTGCCCTTTGACACCAGCCTCAAGGAAATCAAAAAGACGATCGAATCGGCCGGCTACAAGGTCCTGGAGACACCGGTCTCCGGGACGGGAGAGGATTTTGAGAGAACCATCCGCGAGCGGGAATATCGCAGGCTCAAAAACAAGTTCATCGCCGGCGGCATCCTCGCCGTCCTGATCTTCCTGGGGACGATGCGCCACTGGTTTCCCTGGGTCCCGCACGTTCTCCAGAACTTCTTTGTCCTCTGGCTGCTGGCGACGCCGGTCCAATTCGTGATCGGCTGGCAGTTCCTCAAGGGCGCTTGGGGAGCCGTCAGGCACCACAACGCGGATATGAACACGCTGATCGCCGTCGGGACTTCCGCGGCCTATCTCTACAGTGTCGCCGCCACGGTCTTTCCCTCGTTCTTCGAAAGAGCCGGAATCAGACCCGAGGTCTATTTCGATACTTCTGCCTTGATCATCGTGCTGATCATTTTTGGACGTCTGCTCGAAGCGATGGCCAAGGGCCGGACCTCGGAAGCCATCCGCAAACTCGCCGGCCTGCAGCCAAAGACCGCCAGGATCATCAGGGAAGGCCATGAAATGGACATCCCGGTGGAAGAAGTTCTCGTCGGCGATGTGGTCGTTGTCCGGCCCGGGGAGAAAATACCCGTAGACGGAGTCGTCCGCGAGGGCAGGTCTTCCGTGGATGAATCGATGATCACCGGAGAGAGCATCCCTGTGATCAAAAAGCCCGGGGACGAAGTCATCGGCGCGACCATGAACAAAACCGGCAGTTTCAGGTTTGAGGCCACGAAAGTCGGCCAGGACACCGCCCTGGCCCAGATCATCAAGCTTGTCCAGGACGCCCAGGGCTCCAAGGCTCCGATCCAGAGGTTGGCCGATGTTATCGCGGGTTACTTTGTGCCGATCGTCATCTCCATCGCCGTCGCGACCTTCGTCATTTGGTTTGACTTCGGGCCGTCGCCCTCTCTGACCTTCGCCCTGCTCAATTTTGTCGCGGTCATGATCATCGCCTGTCCCTGCGCCCTCGGCTTGGCCACACCCACGGCCGTGATGGTCGGGACGGGGAAGGGAGCCGAACACGGCATCCTGATCAAAGGAGGGGAGAGTCTGGAGACGGCCCACAAGGTCAAAACCGTCGTGTTTGACAAAACCGGGACGCTGACCAAGGGAGAGCCGGAGGTTACCGATATCATTCCGGACGCGGTGTCGGAAGAGGAGCTGCTGCGCTACGCCGCGAGCGCCGAAAAAGGCTCAGAGCACCCTCTCGGGGAAGCGATCCTCAAGGAGGCGGTGAAGCGCGGGATCGGTTTGCCTGAAGCCCAGGATTTCAAGGCGATCGAGGGTCAAGGGATTGAGGCGCGGGTCGAAGGTCGAGAGGTGCTCGTCGGGAGCCTGAGGTTTTTGCAGAGCCGGAAGCTCGATGCCTCACGGCTTGTCCCGAAAGAGCAGGATCTTTGCGATGAAGCGAAAACGGTCGTCTATTGCGCCGTTGACGGCCGGCCGTGGGGGCTGATCGCCATCGCCGACACTCTTAAGGAGAGCTCATTCGCCGCCGTCCAGAAGCTCAAAGCACTCGGCCTGGAAGTCATCATGCTGACCGGAGACGACCGCAGGACCGCCGCGGCCATCGCCCGGAAGGCGGGAATCGATCAGGTCGTCGCCGAGGTTCTGCCCGAGGACAAGGTCCAGGAGATCAAAAAGCTTCAGATGATGGGGAAGAAAGTGGCCATGGTCGGCGACGGGATCAACGACGCCCCGGCACTGGCCCAGGCGGACGTGGGAATCGCCATCGGCTCCGGGACGGATATCGCCATGGAGGCCTCCGATATCACTCTGATCAAGGAAGACCTGAACGGCGTCGCCTCGGCGATCGACCTCAGCCGGCGGACCATCCGGGTGATCAAGCAGAATCTGTTTTGGGCTTTCTGCTACAACACGGCGGGAATTCCGATTGCGGCGGGAATCCTTTATCCTTTTTTCAAGGTTCTTCTCAACCCGATCATTGCCTCTGTGGCCATGGCCTTCAGCTCGGTCTCGGTTGTCACGAACTCGCTGCGGTTGCGCCGGATGAAAATAGGGTCCTGAAAGGGGGAAGCGTGCTGGCCAAACTCCTTATCTCTGTCTTGGGAGTCCTCTCCATCGTCTTCATCATCTGGTATTTTTTCTTTTCCCGGCGGAAAGCCAAACCCGTGGCGGCCTCGGCTTCAGCCGATCTCCAGGAAATCAGGATCCTCGTCAAAGGGGGGTATTCCCCGGACGTGATCGTGGTCAAAAAGGGCATCCCGGTGCGGCTCAATTTTTATCGGGAAGAGACGGCCGACTGCTCCGACACGATCGTGTTCGGGGACTTCAATATCCGCAAACCGCTCCCGGCTTTCCAGACAACGGCGGTCGAGTTCACTCCGGAGCGGGAAGGGGAGTATCCATTCACCTGCGGCATGGGTATGCTCAAAGGAAAACTGATCGTCCGTTAATCCGTTTTGACAAATTTGATAGATTCAGTGAGAATAATAACTCACAATCTCAAGGAGGTTTAGATGTTTAATCGTTCGAAGAGCTTGGCTCTTTTGGCAGTTTTTGCCTTTGTTTTTGTCCTGACGGGTATCGCCCAGCAGAAGGCCGACGAGACGGTGACCTGCCCGGTGAGCGGCGAGGTCATGAAGAAATCCGAAGCCAAAATTAGCACGGAATACAAGGGAAAGACCTACTATTTTTGCTGCCCAGGATGCAAGGAAAAATTCTTAAAGGACCCCGAGAAGTATGCTCAGAATCCGACCGAGGCGAAAGACTCTTATACCTGCCCGATGCATCCCGAGGTGACGTCGGACAAGCCCGGAAAGTGCCCCCAATGCGGCATGGACCTTCAGAAAAAAACGATGATGCAGGGCCCGGCTCACGCCGGAATGGGGGCGGGCCGCGGAATGATGATGCCTGGCGGCATGATGTCCGAACACGGCCGGATGCCCCACCGTCCGGGCATGATGATGGCCGGCGGATGGTTCCTGTTCTCCAAGGATGTCGTCGTGAGCGTTGAGAATACGCCGGACGGTGCCGTTATAAAGTTAAGCTCCAAGAATCCAGACCTGGTCAAGGTCATTCAGGGACATGCGGCGATGCTCAAGATCATGCGAGAGAAAGGCCAGGCCTGCTGCCAGACGGGCGAAGTCAAGAAAGAAGAAGTCAAAAAGTAGGGCTTACCCAACCCGACCACGAATTCTTAATCCCCCTTCTTTATCTGAGGAGGGGGATTTTTTTTAAACGCACAGCTTGTCAAGTTCGTTGTCCGTCTTTCTCGCCAGATGGCCACAGCCAACAAACAATGACGACCATCTTTTTTGTGGGTCTAACAGGTGGGACGAGATGACGAGATAGACCGAATGAGCTCATTGACTATTGACACCGCCATGCGGCTGGCCATATAATTCCGCCATGGATAGGCGGGGAGATTGATGTTTGGAGCGGGAATTCGCCACGTCGTGGAAACGGGAAACTCTTATCATGGAACGGGAATTCTCAAGGAGTGCAAATGACGATGGAGTTGACGGGCATTCGGAGCCTATGGTTGGGGTGAAACCACATTCGGATTCACCTCGGGAGAGAGAGGTTAGGAGAGTTTGAAAGGAGGTTAAAAGCGAATGAAAAAGAAGCTTTTCTTTCTTTTCCTGATCGTTTGTTTATCGACCGTTGGAATGGCTTTCGCCCAGCTCACTCCGGAAGGGAAGATCGCCGGAAAGGTTGTTGACAACCAGGGGGGTCCTCTTCCCGGCGTGACGGTCGAAGCGACCAGCCCCAAGCTGGTCGGAAAGGCCTCAACGGTCACGGATGTCAACGGGACCTACCGTTTGATGGCTCTTCCATCCGGCACTTATGATATCACTTTTAAGCTTCCGGGGTTCAAGACACTGGTCAGAAAGGAGATCTATCTGGACCTGTCCCAGACACTAGCCCTGAACGCGACCCTGGAACAGGCCGCCATTGAAGAGCAAGTCACGGTCGTCGGCCAGAGCCCGCTCATCGACGTCAAGAGCACGGTCAAGGGCCAAGTCATGACCAAGGATATCTTCCTGGCTCTTCCCCGAGGGAGGGACTTCGATTCCCTCGTCAGCACCATTCCTGGTGTGACGAACGAGGACTTCACAGCCGGCATCTCGGTTGACGGCGCCACGGGCGCCGAAAACGTATTTTACGCCGACGGCGCGGACGTGACGAACTTTCATTTAGGAACCAAAGGACAGACCGTCGTTCTCGAACTCCTTGATGAGGTCAAGGTTACCGCTTCGGGTTATAATGCCGAATTCGGTGGCTCAATGGGCGGTGTCATCAACGTCATCACGAGGTCAGGAAGTAACGAGCTCCACGGCGACATCATGGGCTTCTACGAAAACAACAGGCAGTGGATGCAGGGAAAGGCCAGGGACTACATCAGGCAGGACCCGAACGACTACACCATCTGGGAATATGTGAACAACGACTCCCTGTACTTCAACGGCGGAAAGGACAGGGACCGGTATAATCGGTACGAAGGGGTCGTTAGCCTCGGCGGCTACATCATCAAAGACAGGTTGTGGTTTTTCGGCTCCTTCAACCCGATCTATTACCAGACGGCGGCCCAGAGGGATTTCAACTATCGGGTTGGACCGTTTTCCACGTTTACGAACAAGAACTATGATTATAACGCGTCAATAAAACTCTCGGCCGCCCCTCTGAACGGGCTCCGGCTCTCGGCCAGCTTCATCAACAATTTCACCAAGTATCGGGGTGCCCTCCCTAGTATCCAGGGCTACGACGACCAAGCTTACGAATGGCAAAAAGAGGGTTTTGACTATCCCAACTGGTCCGGCTCGCTGACTGCGGATTATTCCGTCGGCAACAACCTGCTCATTAGCTACAGGGGCGGCTGGCACCTGCAGAACCAGAATAATCAACAGATCCTGCCCCCGGACAGGTCGACCTTTAACTTCAATTATTCCAATTATGCCTACGCGAACGATCCCTTCTATATTGCCAATCCGGACCTGCTCCATTCCTCCGGTTGGACGGACGCCGGGACCTTTCGCGATGAGAAGAGGTACCTGCAGGAGAAAGTCGGCAACAACTTGGACGTATCTTACTACCTTAACTGGATGGGTGAGCACGCTCTAAAGGCAGGCTTCGGCTATACCTATCTTCATGAGGACGTTTTTAATAGCACCACACACCCCAGGGTTTACATGGGCTTCGGAAGGACCACCTATGCATTGGGCTATCCTGTCGGCGTCGGTGCCGACCCGGGCAGTCCTTATTACGGCGCTTACGGGTACTATTACATCCGGGGTTCCTGGACCCAACCTGTTAACGGAGGCGCCTGGAACATCCATGCCAATAACTTTTCGATGTACGTCCAGGATTCCTGGACGATCAAGAACAGGCTGACCGTCAATTTCGGCCTCCGGGCTGAGAGCCAGTACATCCCGTCCATGACCACCAACACAGCCTACGCGAATTTTACGGACAAGCCCGTCAAGTTCGATCTGGGGCAGATGCTGGCCCCCCGGCTGGGCGCGGTCTATGACGTGTTCGGGAATTCCAGTCTCAAGGTCTTCGGAAGCTTCGGCATCTATTATGACGTCATGAAGCTCTACATGGCCGAACTCACCTTCGGCGGCTGGAAACGAGTGCAGGACTATTACTCCCTCACGACCCCGGATTGGACGCAGATCGCAGCGAGCGGCGCCTTCGACGACCGGAACAGCCAGTCAGCCGGGGGGACGTACGCCGGATCCCTCGATTTCCTGCCGCCTTCGTTCGGCCGGGTCGATCCGGACCTAAAACCGACCGCCCAGAGGGAGATCTCCTTCGGCGCCGAGAAAAAGCTGCTGGAGGACCTTTCCCTTTCCGTTCGCTTTGTCAATAAGCACCTGATCCGGACGATCGAGGACGTCGGCGTGTTCGAAACTGTGCATAATCCCGACGGTACGACTTCACTGACCGAGACCTTCTACATCACTAACCCCGGGTTCGGCTGGTCGCGACCGGTCTCCCAGGGCGGAAAGTTCACCGACGCTTACTGGCCGGTCCCGAAAGCGACAAGGGAATACTTCGGTTTGAACATTTCCTTGGAAAAGAGGTTCAGTCACAACTGGCAGGGCGGGATAAATTATACGCTGAGCCGCGTCTCAGGAAATTATTCCGGCCTGGCCAGCACCGACGAAGTTGGGTATGATTACGCCGGCGTCGCCCGCGTCGGCCCGAACGTCGAGCTGTACTACGACGACTGGTTCATCATGTACGACGCCAATGGGCAGGTTCTCAAAGGCGCTCTGCCCCAAGACAGGACCCATTTCCTGAAGGCGTACGGAGCCTATTCCTTCCCGTTCGGGTTAACTGTGGGTGTCGTCGCCTACGGACGGAGCGGCCTGCCACAGACGACCAAGCTCTTACTCAACGACAGGTACATTTATCCCAATAACCGCGGGGACCTGGGCCGCCTTCCGTTCACAGTCTGGGCCGATGTTTATCTGGACTATACCTTTAAGCTCGGCGGCAAATACCGGGCTTCCATCAACCTCCAGATGAACAACTTGGCCAGCACCAGCACGATCCAGAGCAGGATCACAGATCTCAACCTGGACGGCATCTACGCAGACTATCCGCAGATCCTCGACGGAACCTTGGCCCGCGACTACAGAGCGATGGTCGTGGATGCGGGCGATACGAATGCCGCATTCAACAAGTGGGCGACTCGGTTCGGCCCTTGGTCTGCACGTTTAGGTTTCAAGTTCTCCTTCTGATCGGGGCGCTCCGGGAACTGTAAATTACGAGAGCCCGTCCTTCTCAAGAGGGACGGGCTCTCTTTTTATCGTTCGATGCGGATCGAGCCCGCGGCCGAAGTCGCAAACGGACGCCGATCCGGCCCTGGAATTCATGAGCAAGAAAAAGAGAGCTTCCCGAAAGGCCAAGAGCCTGAGGGCCCGTGGCCGGGCGAGATTCCTATGGGGGACGGCCGGAACAGCCGCGGGGCTTGGCATCCTGGTCTATTTTTTAGTCATCAGCCCGGGGAGAAGCAAGGTCGATCTTCCGGGCACGCCTTCATATAATGTCCTGCTGATAACCCTTGACACCACCCGGGCCGACCATCTTGGCTGTTATGGTCATAAGCCGGCCAAAACCCCCCATCTCGACAGCCTGGCCCGGGAGGGGATCCGGTTCGCCCGGGTCTATTGTCCGGCTCCGCTGACCTTGCCTTCTCATTGTTCGATCATGACCGGCCTCTATCCTGTGGCGCACGGGGTCCGCAATAATGGCCACGATCTCCCCTCCGGGATAAGGACCCTGGCGGAGATCCTGAAGGGGCGGGGCTACTCCACCGCCGCTTTTGTCTCCTCTTTTTCGGTGGATTCCCGGTTCGGGCTCGATCGAGGCTTCGATGTTTACGACGACACGTTCCGGTCGGAGTTGCCCTTCAAGACCCAGAATGCGGAGCGCCGGGCCGAGGAGACCTTCGCCAGGTTCTCCCGATGGCTGGAGAACAACGGAAAGAACAGGTTCTTCGGCTGGGTCCATTATTATGACCCGCATCTGCCCTATGACCCGCCTTCGCCGTACAAAGAGGAATTCGACGGAGATCTCTATGACGGCGAGATCGCTTACATGGATCACTATGTGGGCGCTGTTCTGGAGCGGCTGAAGGAAAATGGGATCCTGGAGAGGACGATCATCATCATCGCCGGCGACCATGGGGAAGGGCTGGGCGATAAGGTGGAGACCGGTCATGGGATCTTCCTGTACGAAGAGACCCTCAGAGTCCCGCTCATTCTCTATAACACCGCGGTCTTCCCTCGTTCTCAGGTCATCGAAAGCCAGGTCAGGCTGGTCGATGTTGCTCCGACCATTCTGGAGATCATAGGATTGAAGAACGAAGCCGCAGGAATGACGGGACAAAGCCTGGTCGCCTGGCTCAGGGGCAAGAGCAGGAAGGACCTCGCTAGCCTGGTGGAAACCTTTTATCCCCGGGAGAACTTCGGCTGGTCGGAGCTGGTCGGCCTGGTCTCGGGGCGCTGGAAATATATCCAGTCCCCGCGGCCTGAGCTTTATGACGTGAAGAACGACCCCGGGGAAAGGGAAGACCTGTATGCTTCTTCGGCCAGCAAGGCCGCCGAATTGAAGAAAATGCTGGAACAGGTCCTTCTCGGTTCAAGCGCCGGCAACAGGTCGGTAAGCGAACGGACGGGCGTCAGGCCCGAAGACCAGGAACGACTCAGGTCTCTGGGTTACCTGAACTTTGCTCCGGCCGGAAGGGGACCGGCCTTGCCTGACCCGAAGGAAAAAATCCCTTTGCTCAGGCTGATCCAGCAGGCTCAGGCTTATGAGTTCGAGGACAACTATGCGGAGGCCGAGCAGGTCTATCTCAGGGTTCTGGAGGACGTCCCCGATTCTCCGGCCGGCTATGTCAATCTGGCGATTGCTCAGGCAAGGCAGAGGAAGTTCGACCAGGCCATAAGAACTCTGAACAAGGGCATAGCCAGGATTCCGGATTCCGAGATCCTCCTGGTCCGCCTGGGCCATACTCATCTGGTCACCGGCAGGTCCCGGGAAGCCTTTGAGACCATGAATAAGGTCCTGAGTCTGAACCCTCGAAACGTCGATGCTCTGACCGTCTGCGCCGGAATCTTGGATTCGGAGGGTCGCAAGCAAGAGGCCCGCTCTTATTATGATCGGGCTCTGGCCGTCGAACCCGAAAGCCGGTATCTGAGAATGAGCTTTGCAGGGAATCTGGCTTCCAGCGGCCGGTTGAGGGAAGCCATCGAAATCTATAAAAAATTGATCGATGATTTTCCTGAAGAACAGGCCTTCTATCAATACACCGGCATCGCGTATTCTTATTTGGGCGAATATGCCCAGGCCATTTCTTGGCTTGAACGGGCCTTGGCCATCCAAGCGACGCCGATCGGCTATTTCAACCTGGCCGTAGCTTATGAAAAGAGAGGGAATATTCGGGAAGCCGTGAAGTATTTCAAGCTTTACCTGGACAATTCCCGGGGCGAAAGCGAGACCAGCATCAGAAAGGCCAAAGCCGAGCTGGAACGCTTGGAAAAAGGATCTTGACGAACCCTCCCCGTTCCGGGCGGCCTCCCTGTGGCGGCGCAAAAAGCAAATTCCTATTTCTTGATCGTGTTGATGATATTCTGGACTTGGGCCGACCTTTCTGTGTTCGGTTCAAGCTTGAGGAACTTTTCAAAATATTCAACCGCCTTGCTCATATCTCCCTTGTTCAGATAGACATACCCCATCTTAAGATAAGGGTCGGGCCAGTCGGGCCTGATCTTGGCGGCTAACTCGAAGTTAATCAGAGCTTCATCGATTTTCTGGTTGGAGAAATAGATCTCGCCGACGTTGTAAGCCAAATTTTCATCCTGAGGGGATGTTTCGAGCGATTCTTTGAAATACTTCTGGGCTTCCCCAAAATTGTTCTGTCTCAGGTAGCACAGCCCGATCGCAGCCAAGGCCTTGGCAATCATGTCCTTCCCCATCGCGGCGTCTGCTTTGGCCCGTTCGATGACAACGAGGTAATTCTTTATCGCGTTCTGGTAGTCTTCCTTTTCCCGATAACAGTCGCCGATGTTGAGAATGACCTGATAGACAGGGGGGTTCTTATCCAGGAACTGTTGGAACAGAGCCAGGGCGGCATCATATTTGCCGTCTTTGTAAAACTGATTAGCTTGCTCCAAAAGGGTGAATGAGGCCTCATCCTGGACAACGCCCGGCGCCTTTTCTCCTTTTTTTAGTTTTATGGTCACTTTGGGCACGATCTGCAGTTGGCTGATATAGACGGTCTGACTGGCCGGAACGAAACCCGGAGCCGAGGCTGTGACGGTCCAGTCTCCCGTGCCGATGCCGATAAATCCCCATTCGCCGTTTTTATTAGAGGTTGTCTCCTTTTTGACATTTTCGTCCTTGGCAAAAGTCAGCACAACCTTAGCCGAAGGAATGGGCTTCCCGTTCGGATCGACGACAACACCTCCGAGCCTGGCGACTCCTCTTCCGGCCTGAGCCTGAGCGCCGGCTGCGGAAAAAAGAACGATAAAAATCATCAGAGCCGTTTTCGAAAGGACGTTTATTCTCATCCTAACCTCCCGTCGGGTATATCATAGGCTAAAAGATTATTAAGGCTCTCACAAAATTAGTTTGTCCTCTATCTGCTTCTGGCTTCCGCCGGTGGTGTTTTTCAAGTTCAGGCTCTCTTTTTTTCATTTCTTCGCCTGGAGGGATTTGACCAGCGCTTTGATCCTCTCTTGATCGGGGCTGATCTGGAGAGATTTGTTCCAGGCCTCGAGAGCTTCCGGGAAGTTGCCCAATTGATAGTAGCAATCTCCGATGGAGTTCAGAACATTGATGTTGGTCCCAAAATGAGTCAGGTACTGTTTGTGGACAGCGATGGCCTCCGCGTATTCACCCAAGGCCTGGTGGGCTTGCCCCAGCACCTGCAGAAACTCATATTTTTGTTTCTCTTTTACCAGCGGGAGCGCAATCTGTTTCATCAGCTGATATTCTTTAGTCAGGGCCAGGGCCCGGCAGAAATCCAGGGCGAACTGCTCGGAAGACGGATCCTTCCGATAAGCCTCTTCCAAAAGCGTCCTGGCCTTGGAGGTGTCTTGTTTGTTGAAAAATTGATTTCCCAGGATGTTGACGTTTTCCGGGTCATCATCGGGAGGCTTGGGCAAAGAAAGGACCCAAGGTCTCAGCAGATCGGGCATCAGGGTGATATAGAAAGGGCCCTGTTCAGAAAGAATTGCCGCCTGGTTTTTATCTAAGAGAGAGACTCTGATACTGTAATAAGCGGGGACCAGCTCGGCCAGAGCGAATTTCTTCGAAGAAACTTGTCTGGCCCGGGTAGTCCTTGATGTTTTTGACAAAAGACCGGACTTTTTCATTCTCCTTGAAAATTGCGTACTCTAAGGTTCCGCTCTCTTTGAGATCCTGGGTTAGACCCCGGATCTGGAAAAAGAGAGTCAGCGTGTCTTGGCGGGTAAAATCATTCCGCGGCGAGGGGACGAACTGAACATTTTCCATAAGGAAAGGCTTGTTCTGACCTTTATACTGAGAATTTTGGTCAATCCGGTTTGCCAGGGTGAGCGGACTCATCTGGAGAGAAGAAGTCTCCGGAATCGTGAGGTCAGCTTCGACAGAGGAGAATTCTTTGGATACGGCATTTTTGAAGAGAAGGTTCAATCGATACTGCCCTTGAACGAGAGGGAACATATCCTGGAAGCTGAACAGTTTTGCCTTGATCTTGTCCATTCGCTCTTCGTTCATTTTGATCGGGACTTTTCTCTCGAACTGATAGATGGTCTTCCCGCTCAAGTCCTTCACACTGCCGTTTATTTCCAGGTTAGATTGATAGGTGTTTTCAAATTGTTCAAAGGTCAGTTTTTTCGGCTCGATCAGATAATGAACAAAGAAGGTTCCGGCCGGGTCTTGGAACACCCTGACCAGAGAATCGCTCTCTATATAGTTGGCCGAATAATCGACTTCGATGATATCTTTGTAGGCCAGAAGCTTCGCGGCATACTCGTCTTTAACTTTTTGATAACCCGCTTGGGGGATTTGCTGGCCGATCAGGATTTCTGAAGCGATGGAGGGGCTAGCCTGAAGGAGAGGCTCACCGTGAATCAGGCTCAAGGACACATCGGCAATAGTCGGCTCGACCTCGAAAAGCTGTTCGTAGGCCCCTTGATAGCTCGTCATGTCGCCTTTATAGTCGACCAGGAGATTTTGCGGCCCGAATCTAACGGGAGAATAGAGGATATATTCGCCCGTGTTGTCTCTTTTGAAGAATACGACGCTGAAGGAATTGGGAAGCCCGTACTCGATCATGCCGTCATAAAACCAGATGATGGTCGGTTTAACCTCGGTGAGATTTTCGAATCTCTCGATCGATTTCGGCTCTCCCAGAATGACATAAATTCTCCCCATATCCGAACGCCACCCCTGGCCTGGCCCCTCTTTTCCAAGGTATTGGTTGGCGTATTGGATTCTCCGGTAGTGTTCCTTCTTGAATTCATTCTCCGGGGTGTTGGGGTTCGGGTTTCTGACCTTCCAGAAAGCTTCGATGAATTTCTCTCTCTGCGGGTCCGTCTCGAGCTGGAGAAAGACTTCCTTTTCTTTCGGCGTGATGATGTAAACCACTTCCTCTTGCAGCCACTTTCGGTACTTGGGCTCAAGGTCCTTGGGCGACTTCTTTTTCTGGCCAAGGGCCGAGATATTCAGGACAAAAAGAAGAGAACAGAATATAGAGAGCAGCACCCTTTTCTTCATGGTTGACATTGTAACCCACATCGGCTGCTCCTTCAAATGATCCCAAGCTCCATGACGAAAATCCCCCGGGCAAACTTCTTTATCGAAGCTATCTTTGAACTCTCTAACGCTTTCAACACGGTCAACCTTACCGGTTATGATGGCGATCGAACGAGCCCTAACTCCGGACTGCCCACGAAGCTCGACCATGCCCCGCGAAGCCCAACTCGGCCTCCGGTTCAGTTTCTGATTGCGGAAAGAACTCAAGGGGGACTCCCGCGAGTCCCCCTTTCTTTTTTGTGCTATGATAGGACTTTGGAGAAGCGACGCAGGCGATATGAAAAACACACGATGCCCAGTTTCCGGCTGATTTGCCGTGTTTTTTTTGATGGTTCTCCGGTTTTTTGCCTCGGCTGGACTCATTGCCTCGGAAAAAGAAAAGCTCCCGGCCAAGGTCAGCCTGGCCAAATGCCTGACCCTGGAAGGGGATCTCAAATGAAACGTAAGAAGATCGCCGTCGCCATGAGCGGGGGAGTGGACTCCTCTGTCGCCGCGGCACTCCTCTGCGAGCAGGGGCACGAGGTCATCGGGGTGACGATGAACCTGTTCTCCCTCCCCAAGGAATTTTGCCGATCCGACGACCTCCGTAGTTGCTGCGGCTGGAAGTCAGCCGAGGACGCCCAGAGAGTGGCCGTGGCGCTCGGGATTCCTCACTACGTGGCCGATTTCAGGAAGGATTTTGAGCGCACCGTGATTGCGGATTTCTGCGCCGAGTACGGCCGGGGCCGCACACCCAACCCTTGCCTCCGCTGCAACGAACACATCAAGTTTGAGCTCTTTCTCAATAAGGCCAAAAAGCTCGGAGCTGAGACCGTGGCGACCGGCCACCATGCCCGGGTCGAATTGGACAAGAATTCCGGCCGCTATCTCCTCAAAAAAGGCAAGGACCAGAGAAAAGACCAGTCCTATTTCCTCTACACCCTGACCCAGACCCAGCTTGCCTCAGCGCTGATGCCGGTCGGCGAGCTCACCAAAAAAGAGGTCCGGGAAAGGGCCCGTCGGTTGGGGTTGGCCGTCGCCGAGAAGGCTGAAAGCCAGGAAATCTGCTTTGTCCCGGGGGACAATTACGCGGAGTTCTTGAGATCAAGAGTTCCCGATGCTTCGCGGCCCGGCCCGATCGTCGACCTGGAGGGACGCATCCTCGGCGAGCACAAAGGGATCATCTCCTACACCGTCGGCCAGCGCAAGGGCATGGGGGTCGCTTCTTCCCATCCGCTCTACGTTCTGGCCATCGATCCCCTGACCAACATGATCACTGTGGGCCGGAACGAAGACCTCTACAAAAGAGAGCTCATCGCCTCAGCGGTTCATTTTATTTCGATCGAAAACCCAGCCGGGCCGCTCGAGACCATGGCCAAAATTCGCTACAAACACCCCGAGGCCAAGGCCCGGGTGACTCCGGCGCCGGATGGGCGCATCATCGTGGAATTTGAAAGCGCGCAGCGGGCGATCACTCCGGGCCAGGCCGTGGTATTTTATGAAGGCGAAGTGGTTGTCGGGGGCGGCCTGATCGAATCTTCTTTTTAGGGGACGTTCCCCAAAGGCACACCCTTAGGAGTCTCAAAATTGTTTAAGTATGCTAGCCATGGAGCGCATTCTTGTTGAAAACTCAAGGGTGTCCCCTTGGGGAACGTCCCCCAGTTCGACATTTTTGATGGCCGTTACCCGAAATCGTCGATTTTTGATATACTGACATTACAGCAATCGTTTTGGACAGATGAAAGGAGAGGATCCATGCCAACTTCGGCTCTTGATGTGCTTCTCGACTCTCTCGCCGACAGTTTGACCGCTGAGAGGGGACAGGTACTGGTTAAAAACGAGCTCAATTTGCGCGCTAAGACGGACAGCCTCATCCGTCAAGCCGTGTTCGGTGAAATCGAGGCCAAATCGGCCGCCCGCTGGCTGATCTGGGAGGCCGCCCAAGCACTGGGCATCCGTCCCGCCTCGATCCAAGACTTTTATCTGGCTCGAGGAAGGGGAGAGATCAGCCGATCCTTCACCGTCCCAGCCATGAACCTGCGCATGCTGGCCTACGATTCGGCTCGGCCGTGTTTCGCGCCGCCCGCAAGATCGAGGCCGGTGCCATCACCTTCGAGATCGCAAGAAGCGAGATCGGCTACACGGACCAGCGGCCGTCCGAGTACGCCTCCGCCGTTCTCGCCGCGGCCATCAAGGAAAGATTCCGCGGCCCGGTCTTTATCCAGGGAGATCATTACCAGACCTCCCAAAAAAAATTCAGCCAGGATCGTGAGGCGGAACTCAGGACAATCCGGGACTTGATCCTGGAATCCATCGCGGCCGGTTTTTTCAACATCGACATTGACTCCTCGACCCTTGTCGACCTGACCAAGCCGAACCTCGAAGAGCAGCAGAGGCTGAATTACGAGACCTGCGCGGAATTCACGCGGTTCATCCGTGAACACGAGCCCGAGGCTGTGACGGTCTCCGTCGGCGGAGAGATCGGCGAGGTGGGGCAAAAAAAACAGCACGCCCGAAGATCTCGATGCCTTCATGGCCGGCTATAACAAATTCCGGCGCGACGTGACCGGAATCAGCAAGATCAGCATCCAGACAGGAACAAGTCACGGCGGCGTGGTCCTTCCGGACGGGACACTGGCCAAGGTGGCGATCGATTTTGACGTCCTCAAAGCGTTGAGCGGGAAGGCGCGACGGGGTACGGCATGGCCGGGGCCGTGCAACACGGGGCGAGCACCCTGCCCGCCGCCGCCTTCAACAAATTCGTGGAAGCTGGAACATGCGAGGTTCACCTGGCCACTGCCTTCCAGACGCTGGTCATAGAACATCAAGATGACACCGGAATCCCTGCGTCAAGAGATGTACGATTGGCTGCGCAAAAACGCGGCCGATGAGAGGAA
>CAVYOD010000036.1:0-41413 GCA_963770045.1 Candidatus Aminicenantota bacterium
CGGCGTTCCGTCGGGCAGCCGGGGCATGTCTTCATCGGGAACGATCTTGGCAACGATCCCCTGGTCGCCGGGCGGCCGGGAACTTTGTCCCCGACCGAGAGTTTTCTTTTCATGGCGATGAAGACCTTGATTGCTTGGATGACACCCGGGGCCAGCTCGTCGCCTTTTTTGAGGCTGTCCACTTTCTCTTCTCAAGATCCCGCGGAGCGCTTCGACCTGCCGCTTCACTTTCTTGTCGAGGTCCTTGATCCCTCTTGTCCCTCTCCGGATCGTCCTTGAGTTTGAGCTTATCAATGTCATCCTCGGCCGAGGTCGTCCAGGATCTTTTCGGTCAGCTTGGCATCTTTTTCAAGCAGTCCCAGACGTAACCTTGACGTTCTTTTCGAGCGTCTCGCCCTTGATCAGGTTCTTGATCTTGCGCAGCTTGGCGTCCTCGAGGATAGTGATCTCGTCATCCAGGTTCCGCTTCATCTTGGCGATTTCATCTTTTTCTATGAGCTTGGCCCGGCTTCCCTTCTCGATCCCGCGGCGTGAAAAAATGCGGACATCGATGACCGTCCCTTCGACCCCCGGTGAGCAGTAGAGAGAGGCATCCTTGACGTCGAGCGCTTTCTCCCCGAAGATGGCCTTGAGGAGCTTTTCCTCAGGAGACAACTGAGTCTCGCCCTTGGGAGCCACTTTGCCGACGAGTATATCGCCGGACTTCACCTGGGCACCGATACGGACGATGCCGTTCTCGTCCAGGTTCCGGAGGAGATTCTCCGGAACATTGGGAATATCCCGCGTGATCTCTTCCGGCCCGAGCTTGGTGTCCCTCGCTTCAATCGTCTCCTCGACAATGTGGATGGAGGAAAAGATATCGTTTCTGATCAGTTTCTCGCTGACGATGATCGCGTCTTCAAAATTGTAGCCCCTCCAGGGCATGAAAGCGCAGAGGACATTCCGGCCCAGCGACAGCTCTCCCAGGTCGGTGCAGGAGCCGTCGGCCAGAATCTGGCCTCTCTCCACCTTGTCCCCTCTTCGGACGATCGGTCGATGGTTGATGCAGGTGTTCTGGTTGGTCCGCAGGAACTTGATGAGGAGGTAAAGGTCGGTCCCGACCTCGTACTCCTTGGCGTTTTCTCTCTCATCGACCCGGATCAGGATCCGTTCCGCATCCACAAATTCGACAACTCCCGGCCGCTGGCAGGTGATCACCTCGCCCGAGCCCGAGGCCACAAGATGCTCGATCCCGGTGCCGACCAAGGGGGCTTCCGGGCGGAGCAGAGGCACGGCCTGCCGCTGCATGTTTGAACCCATCAGGGCCCGGTTGGCATCGTCGTGTTCCAGGAAGGGAATCAGGGCCGCCGAGAGGGAGACCAGCTGCTTGGGGGAAACGTCGATGTAATCTATCTGCTCGCGAGGAAGAGTCTTGAAATTCCCCGCCTGCCTGGCGCTGATGAGATCATTCTCGAAATGTCCTTTTTCGTCCACGACCGCATTCGCTTGGGCGATGTTGTATTTCTCTTCTTCCCAGGCGGTGAGATAAAAACAGTACGGTTCAAAGACCGGCAGGTGCCTGGCCTTGGCTTCTTTGAGCTGTTTGACTTGCTTCAAGATCTCGTCCTCTTCGACGATCTCCCCGACCTTGTAATCGCTGGCTCCGGGATGGAGGATCTTGACATAATCGATGATCCGCCCGTTCTTGACTTTACGATAGGGGGTCTCGATGAATCCGAAGTCGTTCACCCGGGCGTAGCAGCTCAGCGACGAGATCAAGCCGATGTTGGGGCCTTCCGGCGTTTCAACCGGGCAGATCCTGCCGTAGTGAGAAGTCTGGATGTCCCGGACTTCGAAACCCGCCCGCTCCCGGCTCAGACCGCCGGGACCGAGTGCGCTCAACCTTCGTTTGTGGGTGATCTCAGCCAGGCTGTTGATCTGGTCCATGAATTGTGACAGCTGGGAGCTTCCGAAGAATTCTTTGAGGGCGGCGATGACCGGCTTGGAATTGATCAGGTCCTGGGGCATGGCCGAAGCCAGGTCCGCCGTGATCGTCATTTTCTCTTTGATCGTCCGTTCCATCCTGGTCAGGCCGATCCGGAAGCCGTTCTCCACCAGTTCGCCGACAGACCTGACCCTCCGGTTGCCCAGATGGTCGATGTCGTCGGTCATACCCTCGCCTCGGCGCAGTTTGAGCAGATATTTGATCACCTCAACATAATCCATCGGGGTCAGAGTCTTCTCATCCATGGAAGTCTCGAGCCCCAGTTTGATGTTGAGTTTCAGCCGGCCGATGCGGGAGAAGTTGTACTTTTGGGAGTTGAAAAAGAGGTTGTGGAAGAGGACGTGGGCGCTCTCCATGGTGTGAGGCTCTCCCGGCCGGAGCTTGCGGTAGATCTCGGCCAGCGCTTGGTTGGTGTCTTTGCGCAGATCCTTCTTGAGAGTCGTGCTGATAATCGTCCCGGTCTTGTCCTCTTCGGGAAAGAAAACCTCAAAGGGCTCCTCCCGGCCGCACAGCAGATCGATCTGGACTTCATTGAGCTCTTCGTTGGCCCGGACCTTTCCCTTGACCGTGACCAGGGAATAGGCATGCTGGAGCTCCTTCTTAGCCAGGGCGATCTTGGTGACGCCGCGCTCCTTGAGCTTTTCGTAAACCTCCCGGGTGAGCTTTTTCTTGGCGCCAAGAAGAACATTCTTCGACTTGGGGATCAACGATGTCTTCCTCCACCGTCCTGCCCACCAGACCCTCCGCGAGCTCCCAGTGCAGGTTTCCCTTTTCCGGCTGCACCTTGTAGACCCGGTAAAAGAGACGGCAATGATATCCTCGTCCGACCCAAAGCCCAGGGCTCTCAAGAAGACCGTGGCCAGAAATTTCTTTTTCCTGTCCAGCGGGACATAGAGATTGTTCTTGGCGTCGAATTCGAATTCCACCCAGGCTCCCCGGTAGGGAATGATCTTGGCGATAAAAAAGCCTTTCGTCTCTCCGGGCCTGAAGAAGACTCCGGGGGACCTCTGCAGCTGGCTGACGACGACGCGTTCGATTCCGTTGAAAATGAACGTCCCCCTGTCCGTCATCAGGGGGATATCGCCAAAATAGACTTCCTGCTGCTTGATGTGCTTGAGCCTCTTGACCTTGGTGGTCGCGTCTTTTTCCCAAGAGACGAGCTGGACCTTGAGCCGGAGGGGGACGGCGTAGGTGTAGCCCTTATGGAGACACTCCAGGGCGCTGTATTTCATCTTGAGCCCTACTCTGTCTCCGCAGTGCTCGCAGATGGGAAGATCAATCTTCCTGATTGCGCTGCAATAGGGACAGATCTCCTTCTCGGTCAGCTCCACGTCGGACGGCAGGAGAGTCCCGCAGCCGCCGCAACGAGCCCGCGAATTCTCCACCCCCTTGAGACGTCCGCACTTACACTCCCAGTTTCCGATCGAATAACTGATGAAATCCAGCTGTGTCGTCTCCTTGAAATCGGAGATCGGAAAGATGTCCTTGAAGGCCGCCTGAAGCCCGATGTCTTTGCGTTCCTCAGGTAAGAGTTCCATCTGGAGATACTCCAGATAGGACTGTTTCTGAATGGCGAGCAAGTCCGGCATCGGAAAGATGCTCTTGATTTTCGAAAAATCGACCCGCTCGCGATAAACATTTTTTGATTCTTTTTGCATGTTAACTCTCAAAAAAGAGTTTTTTAGTCATTTATCGAGAAAATCACGAAAAATCCGCATCGCGGCTTACTGCAGCTCGACACCTGCTCCGACTTCTTCAAATTTGGCCTTGATCGCGGCCGCCTCTTCCTTGCTGACGCCCTCTTTGATCGGTTTGGGCGCGCCGTCAACCAAGTCCTTGGCTTCTTTCAATCCGAGGCTGGTGACTTCCCGGACGATTTTGATGACATTGATCTTCTTGTCACCGACCGTCTTCAGGATCACGTTGAACTGTGTCTTTTCCTCAGCCTTGGCCTCGGGTTGAGCCGGAGCCGCGGCTCCAGCCATGGCCATGGGCACCGCCGCCGCGCTGATCCCGTATCTCTGCTCAAACTCCTTGATGTAATCCGAGAGTTCCAGCACCGTCAGATTATCCAAGTGGGCAAAGAACTGGTCCTTTGTCAATTTGGCTTCCTCTTTTGTTAGTGCTTTGGTCATTTTTACCTCCAACTCTATTCTTTATTTTTTAACTGACCCAACAGACTTCCGAAATTATTTAGCGGGGCTCCAAGAGTCCTCAATAATTTCATCAATGGGTAGGCCATAAGATAGCCGAATTTTGCCAAGAGATCGTCCCGAGAGGTGAGCTTGGCGATCTCGTCAAACCTCTCCCCGGCCAGAAACCTTCCTTCCACCATGCCGCCCTTGACCGCCAGGACTTTGTTGTGAGCCGAGAAGTCCTTGAGGAGACGGGCCAACCCGATAGGATTTTCGGACGCAAAGACGACGGCTGTGGGCCGCTCAAAATAGGGTTTCAGGCTCTCCGGAGCCTGGTCCCCGAGCGCCCTCAGGGCCAGGCGGTTCTTGACGACCTTCAGGCTGAAAAGAGTGCTTGCGCAGGGTTTTTCTCAGCTCGACCGACTGCCAGACGGGCATCTTTTTAAAGTCCACCAAGTAGAAGGTCTTGTGGTCGCGAAAGGCTTCCACGAGCTCGTTGATGATCTGCTCCTTTTTTCCCTTTTCCACGTTCTCTTCTCCTATTTTTCCAGAAACGCATCCGACAGCTTGAAGGAGGGACCCATGGTCGAAGAAACATACATGCCGCGAATGTATTTCCCCTTGGCCGCCGGCGGCTTGGCATGGACGATGGCCAGAATAAAAGATTTGATGTTCTCCGCCAGTTTTTCTTCGCTGAAGGAAACCTTGCCGACCGGAGAATGGATGATGCTGGTTTTGTCCAGCCGGAATTCCACTTTCCCCGCCTTGGTCTCTTCCACGGCCTTTTTTATGTCGAATGAGACGGTCCCCGACTTGGGATTGGGCATCAGTCCCTTGGTCCCCAGAATGCGGCCGAGCTTGCCGACACTCCTCATGATATCGGGGGTGGCTATGACCGCATCGAAATCGATCCAGCCGCCGGCGATTTTTTCGATCAGCTCGTCTCCGCCGGCGTAATCGGCTCCCGCTTCCTCGGCCTCTTTGATTTTCTCTCCGGTCGCGAGAACACAGATCTTCTTGGTCTTGCCGGTTCCGTAAGGGAAGGACGACCGTCCCCCTCACCATCTGGTCGGAATGCTTGGGGTTAACCCCCAAACGAATGGACATATCGACCGATTCATCGAATTTGGCATAGGCCCCTTTCTTGAGGAGCCCGACCGCTTCCTCGATCGTATAATCGGGTTTTGCCTGGTCCTTCAACTCCCTCGCCTTTGAGTAGTTCTTGCCGCGTTTACTCACTGATGATCTCCAGTCCCATGTTCCTGGCCGTGCCCTCGATGATCTTGGCGGCCGCTTCCAGGTCATAGGCGTTGAGATCCGCGAGCTTCAGGCGGGCAATCTCCTCGACCTGCTTCTTCGTGACTTTGCCGACCTTTTCTTTGTTCGGAGCGCCCGAACCCTTGGCGATCCCGGCCGCCTTCTTCAGAAGAAAGGAGGCCGGCGGCGTCTTCAGGACAAAACTGAAGCTCTTGTCCTTGAACACCGAGATGATGACGGGCACAACCAGGCCCTCTTCCATCTTGTTCGTTTTCTCATTGAACTGGCGGACAAAGTCCATGATGTTGACGCTGTGCGGGCCGAGGGACGTGCCCACCGGAGGAGCGGGGCTGGCCTGGCCGGCGACGAGTTCGATCTTGATCTTGGCGACAACCTCTTTGGACATCGTTTCCTCCTATATTTTTTCCACCCCCAGAAACTCGAGCTCGACCGGCGTCGACCGGCCGAAGACCGTCACCAGCACCTTGAGGGTGTTTTTCTCGTGATTGACCTCTTCCACAATTCCATTGAAATTGAAGAACGGACCGTCGATGATCCGCACCGCTTCCCCCTTCTCAAAGGAATGTTTGGGCTTCGGTTTCTCGGACGTCGTTTCCATGTGCTCGACGATCTGGCCGACTTCTTCTCTGTTGAGCGGAGACGGCTTTTTGCCGGAACCGACGAATCCGGTGACCTTGGGCGTGTCCCGGATGATGTGCCAGTTTTCGTCCGTCATCTCCATTTCCACCAGGATGTAGCCCGGGTAGGACCTCTTGGTGGAGACCACCTTTCTCCCCCCCGGATCTCGATGACGTCCTCGGTGGGAATGATGATCTGACCGATCTGGTCTTCGATACTCAGCTCCAGGGCTCTCTGGCGGATAGACTCGGCCACGAATTTTTCAAAACCTGAATAGGTGTGAACGACATACCAATTCTTTGCCATCTTCTTAGTCCAATTTATCCAAGTAACGATTTGATCTCCGTGATCACCCAGGAGAAAATAATGTCCATGAAGAAGAGATAAAAGCCGAAGAAAATGGTGGCCACGATCACGACGATCGTTGTGCTGTAAACCTCCACCCGCGCCGGCCAGGTCACTTTTTTGAGCTCGGCCCTCACTTCCTTGAGAAAGTTCCCAAAGCGCTTGTACCATCTGATCTTATCGTTCATGGTCTCTTACCTTCGCCACACCGATACACGATGTCGCTCGTTTCCTCCCGATCTCTCTTTCTAGGCTGTGGCAGGTGAGGCAGGACTCGAACCCGCAACCTGCGGTTTTGGAGACCGCTGCTCTAGCCAGTTGAGCTACTCACCTTCCTCTGTTTCATATTTGGTCACTCTGGTCTTAGGTTATTAAGAACCGCTTGTCTCCAGTGCCCAATGACTCTTGACCAGTGACTCTTCTTTATTTTACTTCCTTATGAAGCGTGTGTTTCCGGCAGAAAGGACAGAACTTCTTGAGCTCCATTTTTTCTGTCTGCTTCTTCTTGTTCCTGGTGTTGGAATAGTTCCGGTTTTTGCATTCTGAACAAAACAAAGTCACTATCTCTCTCATCCCAGTCTCTCACTTCTCTCTGGCGACTCGTCATCAGTCACTGGTCACTCATTTTTCTTTGCTATCTGACCAGTTTCCAGTGACCAATGACTAGTGACCAATTCTTTTTTACTCCAAAATTTCGGTGACCGTGCCGGCGCCCACGGTCCGGCCGCCTTCCCGGATAGCAAACCGCAGTCCCTTCTCCATGGCCACGTCCGTGATCAGCTCGATCTCGATGTTGGCACTGTCACCGGGCATGACCATCTCGATCCCCTGGGACAGCTTGACCGACCCCGTCACATCGGTCGTCCGGAAATAAAACTGGGGCCGGTACCCCGTAAAAAACGGTGTGTGCCTTCCGCCCTCTTCCTTCTTCAGGGCATAGATCTCCGCTTTGAAGCGGTGATGCGGCGTGATCGAACCGGGCTTGGCCAGCACCATCCCGCGCTCGACCTCTGTCTTTTCTGTGCCTCTCAGCAGCACTCCCACGTTGTCTCCGGCCAACCCTTCGTCCAGGATCTTCCGGAACATTTCGACCCCGGTGACAACCCGCTTCCGCGTCTCTCCGAAGCCGACGATCTCGACCTCTTCCCCCACCAGGATCTTCCCGCGTTCCACCCGTCCGGTCACCACCGTTCCCCGGCCCGAGATCGTGAAAATGTCCTCGATCGGCATCAGGAACGGCTGGTCGACCAGCCGCACCGGCTGCGGGATGAAATCATCAACCGCGTTCATCAACTCGATGACCTTTTTGTTCCATTCATTTTTTGGGTCGCCGTCCGATTCCATCGACTTCAGGGCGCTTCCGCGGATGACCGGCGTTTTGTCCCCTGGGAACTCATACTTCGACAGCAGCTCCCTGATTTCCAACTCCACCAGATCCAGGATCTCCGGGTCATCCACCAGGTCGATCTTGTTCAGGAAAACCACGATCGCCGGAACGTTCACCTGCCGCGCCAGGAGGATGTGTTCGCGCGTCTGGGGCATCGGACCATCGTCGGCGGCCACGACCAGGATCGCCCCGTCCATCTGGGCGGCTCCGGTGATCATGTTCTTGATGTAGTCCGCATGGCCCGGGCAATCGATATGGGCATAGTGGCGCTTGGCCGTTTCGTATTCAATGTGAGCGATGTTGATGGTCAACCCACGCTCCCTCTCCTCAGGCGCGTTATCGATCTCTCCATAGGCCTTGAACTGAATCGCCGGGTTCGTTCGTGACAGCACCCGGGTGATCGCCGAGGTCAGGGTCGTCTTTCCATGGTCCACGTGCCCGATCGTCCCGATGTTGATGTGCGGCTTCGTCCGCGCGAACTTTGCCTTCGCCATCAATCACCTCCTGAACTCATGGCTATCGAATGTTCTCATGGAGCCCAAGACCAGAATTGAACTGGTGACCCCATCCTTACCAAGGATGTGCTCTACCAACTGAGCTACTTGGGCTTTTCCGTAAAATCATCTAAGAGCGGGAAACGGGATTCGAACCCGCGACCACCAGCTTGGAAGGCTGACGCTCTACCAACTGAGCTATTCCCGCCCAAAATGGGCAGGGAAGGATTCGAACCTCCGAAGCGTTTCCGCAGCGGGTTTACAGCCCGCCCCATTTGGCCACTTTGGTACCTGCCCATTGACCTCGTCGCCTTAGCTAAGCCAGCGAGAGGATTCGAACCCCCGACCCGCTGATTACAAATCAGCCGCTCTACCTGCTGAGCTACGCTGGCACGATTCTTGATCGAAAAGCCTCTCCCGAAAATTGTCAAAGTCTCTGGAATATAGAAAAAAAGACAGGAAATTCAAAGAATCCTTGTACTTTCTCCTCGAATTTATCCTAGAGTAAGTAGAAAAGGAAATAAAACCCTACTGGCGAGATCTTATCTCAAACTCAACTTTTTGTCAAGAGAATTTACGAAAATTTTAAAGACTATCCAATTGACCCGTTTAGTATACAGCAAAGATGAGTGTTTTTCAAGTCGCGTCCTCATGCCCGAAACGAACAGCCCCTACCGAAGCCGCCTGTACCTGCCGATCTTTTCCCCAAGGCTGCGGTAGAAATCGATCGAGAACAAAACATATTTTGCCTTCTGGATTACCGTCAGGTTGGCGTTAAGACAGTCTTCGATCTCCTCATCTTTGGCCTTGATGCCGGCCCTCAAGTCCCTGATGGTCTTGATCTTTCCGGCCAGGAGACTCTGGTCGGGGGATTCCTGCTTCAGAAGAGCCCTCAGGTCCTCGATCTGGTCCCCCATCTGCTTTTGTATCTGGAGTTTTTCTTTTTCAATACGATTGACGGCAGGATAGATCTTGGCCGTCTGATCTTCAGTCAAGTCAAGAACCTGGGTCATCCTCAGCAATCTCAAGGTGCTGAGGTTTTCTCTCAATCTTTCTCTGTTTTGGGGTTCTATCAGGCGCCCGGCGGCCGCCACCTGGGTGGCCAGCCAAACCAGCCCGACAAGAAGCGCCAGGTATTTGAACTTTTTCATGGATTCCTCCTATGATTTCATTTCTTTTATTATTTCGGCCTCGCAGATCTTTATATCTTCATCTGTCAGGGACTCCAGGAACAGTGGGTCCTCTCCGAATTCCAGAGGGCCGATTCCCCGCGCGCCTGGGACGGCCTCATCGATCGAATCCAGAATGGCTTGATCGAACAAGTTTGCCAGGCCGGGGTCGGCGCTGACCTCCTGGTCGATCCAGGCCAGGGTTTCCCCCTGGGACAAGGGATAGACGTCACCCAGCTTCTGGGGTCGAAAGAAGGCAAAGCGGACAACCAGAGCGCAAAGAACGACTAAGCCCGCTGCGACAAAGCCCCATCGCCATCTTAAGAAAACGGGGGCCGAAGGCGTCTTTTCTTTGTCCACGGAGGACAGTTTTATCTCCAACCGCCGGCCGAATTCGCGCCAGTACTCCGGCGAAAGCCGGGGCCCCTCCGGATTCGCGGCCTCCGCCTGGAGCTTGCTGAGCCGTGCCGAATAGTCACGGCAAGAGTCGCAGTTCTCGAGGTGAGCTTGCAGAATTCGCTCCTTTCTCGGAGAGAGGACGCCGTCAATCCGATCGGAAAGCCACTTCTGGAACTTCTTACAGCTCATCTCTCTCCTCCTCCAAATAGGGCCTCAGGGAAGCCTGGAGCATCTTCCTTGCCTTGTGGATCCTCCAAGAGACTGTGTTCTCGGAACAACCGAGGATGTAGGCCGCCTGGCCGTGGGTCATGCCCTCAGTGACAACCAGATTGAAGGCTGCTCTGTATGCGAGCGGCAATGCTTCAAGTGCATCTCTGATCTTCACCTGGAGCTCGCTGTTCAGGGAATCTCTTTCGGGAGAGGAAACCTCTCCGCCGGGGTCTCCCCCCAAAGCGATGCGCTCGTCCAGCAGTTTGTTCCCCTTCTCTCTCTTTGCTCTCTTCAGATGATTAAGGGTCAAATTGATCGCGATTCTGTAGAGCCAGGTGTAAAAACTGCATTTGCGCCGGAAGCGCTTCAAGCTCCGATAGGCCGTCATGAAAGTTTCCTGCGTCAAATCATCTGCATCCGTATGAGATCGAGTCAGTCCGAAAACAGCATGATAGATTTTTTCCTGATGAAGCCGCGCCAGCTCGGTGAAGGCCTGGACACTTCCCTTCTGGGCTGCCCGGACCAGAGCATCTTCGGCATGGTCTTGCATCACGCTCTTCATTTGAATTAGACAATTATTATAGCGGAAGCTTTGAGCCCTTAGCGAGGGGAAGAGCCGTCGGAGCTGAAGTCTTTCAAGGGGGGTTGGGGGAATTAAGAGAACGAGCTAAAATTCTGAAAACGCGTCTTCGGCGAATACTCAGGCCGGCGGCTTTCTCCGGGACTCCCCCTGCGTCCTGCCATCTCTCGAGCGGTGAAGGGTGGTTGTTGAAGAAGGCCGTCTGAGAGGCTGAGCGGGCACGGTTCCTCGACCGCTTTTCCCCGCTGGGGAAAATGCAGCGTGCCTTCAAGACAACCATCCTGAGCCGCGTCTCCGATCGGAGCGCCGAATTGAGCCGCCTTGAATCGTCACGGAAAAAGATACTTTCATAGGCTGCTTTCGTCTTGTTTCGCCGCTGTGAGTGTGCTATGATTTGACCTCAATTTTGAAGAGATTCAAATCATGATCGAGCGCTACACACTCCCCGGGATGGGCGCCATTTGGACGGAAGAAAACAAATTCCGGAAGTGGCTTGATGTCGAGATCGCCGTCTGCGAAGCCTGGACCAGGCTCGGCAAGATCCCGGCCCCAAGCCTTAAGAAGATCAAAGAAAAAGCCGGTTTCTCGGTCGACCGGATCGAGGAAATCGAAAGGGTTGTGAAGCACGATGTCATAGCCTTCCTGTCCGCGGTCGCCGAGAAGGTGGGCGAAGAAGCCCGTTACATCCACCTCGGGCTCACCTCTTATGACATCGTCGACACCGCCCTTTCGCTCTTGATGAGAGAATCTCTTGAAAAGATCAGGAAGGATCTGGAAGGACTCACAGACGTGCTCCGTGACGAAGCCGTCCGTCACAAAAGGACGGTCATCGTCGGCCGGACGCACGGCGTCCACGCCGAGCCCATCACCTTCGGCGTCAAAATCCTGATCTGGTACGAGGAAGCCAGACGGCACCTCGCCCGCCTCGACCGGGCGCTCGAGGTCATCAGCTGCGGCCGGATATCGGGTTCGGTGGGCACCTACATCCACCTCGACCCTCGAGTCGAAGTCCTCGCCCTCAAGAAGTTGAAGCTCAAACCGGCGAAGGTCTCGTCCCAGGTTCTCCAGCGCGATCGTCATGCCGAAGTCCTCGCCGCTCTCGCTCTCGTGGCCACCTCCCTCGAAAAGTTCGCCCTGGAGATTCGACATCTTCAGCGGACGGAGGTCCTCGAGCTCGAAGAGCCTTTCACCAAGGGCCAGAAGGGCTCGTCTTCGATGCCGCACAAAAAAAATCCGGTCCGCTGCGAACGGGTCTCGGGCCTGGCCCGGCTGGTCCGGGCGAACCTCCAGGTCGCCTTGGAGAATATCCCGCTCTGGCATGAACGCGACATCTCACATTCCTCGGCGGAGCGGGTTATTCTGCCTGACTCTTTCATTCTGACCGACTTCCTGCTGGCCGAGATGACAGATATCATCAGGAACTGGGTGGTCCACGCCGAAAGGATGGCCAAGAACATCCAGGCGACCCGCGGCCTCATCTTCTCCCAGAGCGTCCTCCTGGCTTTGACCGGAAAGGGCGTCTCCCGGGATCAAGCCTACCAGATCGTCCAGAAGAACAGTCTCAAGGCTTGGAACGAGGGACTCGATTTTGAGGGCCTGGTCGCGGCGGACGAGGAGATCAATCGAGTGCTTTCCAGGGAAGAGATCAAGGGGTGTTTTTCCCTCGATCCCTATCTTGAAAAAATCGATTACATCTACGAAAGGGTTTTGGCCGATGAGAGTTAGAATCCTGGTTTCCTTTAAGGACAGTGTGCTCGACCCCCAAGGTCAGACGGTCAAGAACGCCCTCCACACGCTCGGTTACGCCTTCGTCAGGGACGTCCGGCAGGGCAAGGTTTTTGAGATCGAACTGGAGGGACCTGTCTCGCCAAGATGCGGAACGAGTGATTCCCGAGATCTCGGACAAAGTCCTGGCGAATCCGATCATCGAAAAATTCTCCTGGCAGATCATCGAATAGTCCATGAAATTCGGAGTTGTCATTTTCCCCGGCTCGAATTGCGATTATGACACCTACTATGTGCTCAAGAATGTCCTCAATCAGAAAACGGCCGTGCTCTGGCACAAGGAGCACGACCTCCACGGAGTCGACTGCGTGGTCCTGCCCGGTGGCTTCTCTTACGGCGACTACCTCAGGTCCGGGGCCATAGCCAAGTTTTCTCCGTTGATGCAGGAGGTCCGGGAGTTTGCGGACCGGGGAGGTCGCGTCCTGGGGATCTGCAATGGCTTTCAGATCCTCCTCGAACTGGGCCTTCTTCCGGGCGCCATGCTCAGGAACAAGAACCTGAAATTCCTGTGCCAGTTCGTTTACATCCGGGTCGAGAATGACCGGACGGCTTTCACCTGCAGGGCCAAAAAGGGCCAGGTCTTAAAAATCCCGATCGCTCACTTTGACGGCAACTATTATGCTCCCCCGGACACCCTGCGCGAGTTGAAGCAGAAGGGGCAGATCATCTTTCGCTATTGCGACGAAAAGGGACGGGTCACCGAGGAGGCCAACGTCAATGGGTCACTGGACAATATCGCCGGCCTGATCAACAGAGAGGGAAACGTGCTCGGACTCATGCCCCATCCGGAACGCGCCTCGGAATCATTTCTGGGAAGCATCGACGGAAGGGCTATTTTCAAATCGATAATCTCCTGCCTGTCTCGCCCATCTCCGCTCTCTATCTCGTCAAAAGCCAAAAAAGACAATCGAGCCTGCCCAACGAGTCAGAACATGATCGACCCAAAAACAATCGCCGATCACAACCTGACGCTTGATGAATACGATTTGATCGTTAAACTCATCGGCAAAGAACCCAACATCACCGAGTTGGGAATATTTTCGCTCATGTGGTCGGAGCACTGCAGCTACAAAAGCTCCAAGGTTCACCTCAAAAAGCTCCCCACCACCGGAAAGCGTGTCATCCAGGGTCCGGGTGAGAACGCCGGCATCATTGACATCGGCGGGGGCCTGGCCGTGGTCTTCAAAATCGAGTCTCACAACCATCCCTCCTTCATCGAACCCTACCAGGGGGCCGCGACCGGAGTGGGGGGCATCCTTCGCGACATCTTCACCATGGGAGCCCGGCCGATTGCGGTCATGGATTCGCTCCGCTTCGGTCCGCTCGATAAGGCCAGAAACAAGGCGATCATGGAGGGCGTCGTCTCCGGCATTGCGGGCTACGGCAACTCGATGGGGATCCCGACCGTGGGCGGGGAGGTCTATTTTGACAACTGCTATTCCCTCAACCCGCTCGTCAACGTCTTTGCCCTGGGGATCGCCAAGAAAGATAAGATCTTCTACGCCAAAGCCGAAGGGGCGGGAAACCCTGTCCTCTACGTCGGGGCCAAAACAGGCCGCGACGGCATCCACGGCGCGACCATGGCCTCGGCCGAATTCGGGAAGGAAACGGAACACAAACGGCCGAACGTCCAGGTCGGTGACCCCTTCAAGGAAAAACTCCTCCTCGAAGCCTGTCTGGAGGTGATGGCCAAAAACTTGATCGTCGGCATCCAGGATATGGGAGCCGCCGGGCTGACCTGTTCCACGACCGAGATGGCCGCCAAAGGGAATATGGGAATCGAGATCGACCTCGACCGTGTCCCGCAGCGGGAGAAGGGCATGACTCCCTACGAAATCATGCTCTCCGAATCCCAGGAGAGGATGCTCCTGGTGGCCAAGAAACAGGAGGTGGAGGCGGTCCGGGCTATTTTTTCGAAGTGGGATCTTGATGCGGTCGTGATCGGAAAAGTCGTGAGGGGAGGAAGGATCAAGGTCAGCTTCCACGGCGAGGTCGTTGTCGACCTGCCGCTGCAGGCCATCGTGGACCTGTGCCCGGCCTACCGAAGGCCCAGCGCTCCGGCCCCGCTACCCAAAACCGCCGCGACTGCGACGGATTTGCCCTCGCCCGCTGACCTCGGCCCGGCTTTTGTCAGGCTCCTTTCTTCTCCTACCATCGCCGATAAGGAATGGGTCAAGAGGCAATACGACCATATGGTCCAAATCAACACTATTCATCTTCCGGGAGCGGATGCGGCCGTGCTGAGGATCAAGGGCCTGAACAAAGCTCTGGCCATGACTCTGGATGGAAATTCTCTTTATTCTCATCTCGATCCGAAAACGGGAGCAAAAATTGCCGTCGCCGAGGCCTGCCGCAACCTGGCCTGTGTCGGCGCCCGACCGATCGGCGTGACCAACTGCCTGAATTTCGGCAATCCCGAAAAGCCCGAGGTGATGAGGCAGTTCGAAGACACGATCGATGGCCTGGCCGAGGCCTGCCGGGCGTTTTCCATTCCCGTCACAGGCGGAAACGTCAGCTTCTATAACGAGACCGAAGGGGTGTCCATCTACCCGACTCCTGTCCTGGGAATCGTCGGGATAGTCAAAGATTGTGCTAAAGCCACTGGCCCCGGATTCAAACAAGAAGGTGACTCGATCGTCCTCCTCGGCGAAAACAGAGGTGAACTGGGCGGCTCGGAGTACCTCAAGATTTTATTCAACCTGGAGAAAGGCACTCCGCCGTCGATCGACCTCGAGCTCGAAAAAAGAGTCCAGGAGGTCTGCCTGAAAGCGATCGAGCAGGGAATTGTCCGCTCGGCCCACGACACCTCGGAGGGCGGGTTAGCCGTCTGCCTGGCCGAGTGCAGCTTTCTGTCCGAGGACAGGATCGGCTGCGAGGTCGACCTGCATGAGGATCTGCGGGCGGACGCTCTTCTCTTCGGCGAGTGCCAATCGCGAATCGTCATCAGTGTCAAAAAAAGGTCTGTCAAAGGGCTTCTGGCTCTGGCTCAAAAGATGAGGGTCAAAGCTGTCGTCATCGGCACCACGGGAGGAAACCGGGTCGTCATTCGCAACCATGGTCGCGGCCTCATCCGTCTTCCGGTCCGGGACGGTTTCAGGGCCTGGAAGAACGCGATCCCGGAGGCATTCAAGGTCAGATGATCGGCAAGAGAGGCAAAAAATGATGGCCAGAAAGGGAATCGCCCTTGTGTGCCTATGCCTCCTGGCCGCCTGCACCGTTTTCGGCCTCGACCTCAGGCTCAAGATCTCAGGGGGGCTCGGCTATTTCAACCTTAAGGACATCAACCGTGCTCTCAAGGGCTGGGAGGAAGGGTGGAAAACCAGGGTTCAGATTTCCCCTAGCTGGAGCCTCCAGGGAGGAGGGGTCAAACGTTTTCAAATCGGGGCCGAATTCGAAGGAGAGCTGATTCTGTTCCTGAATCGGCGCCTGGCCTTCAGTCTGGGCTCCGGATATCTCTACGGAGAGGTCTCCGAAAAGAACGCCCAGCTCACCATCCAGAGAGGCGTTTCGACGTATGTCTACGCTCATCCGGCCAAGGTCAGCGCCATCCCCCTGATCGTTTCCGGATATTTCTTTTTCCCGCTGGGGGAAAAAATGAGCCTCTTCCTGAGAGCGGGGGGAGGCGCCCTCTGGGCCAAGTATATCGACCGCGACGGCGAAAGATTACTCCCGGCGGTCATTTTTGCTTATGGTTCTTCTCCCCAATTCGCCACCGCCCGGGGCTCCCTTTTCGAGTTTGGTCTCGGCGCCAAGTACAACGTGGAGAAGAATGTCAGCTTCTTCTTCGAAGCGACCGGCCACGCATCCAGACCGAAGCACTTCCAGGGTGAGCTCCCGGACGGGACGACTGGAACGCTCTATTTTTATGAGGAGTACAACCCAACCGTTAATCTCTGGCAGGCCAAGGTGCGCCTCCTGACTGCGGCCCCGGAAGGTGAGATCTTCAGGTCCGTGCGCGAGGCCGTGGTTGATCTGAATGGCTTTTCCCTTAAGATCGGAATCATGATCCAATTTTGAAAACCTCAGAAGAAGGTGAGAAATCATGAGCGAGGATGTTTTCGTGAGTCCGAAGAAACGAGGAAAAATTGCGGTTCTGATCTCCGGACGCGGATCGAACTTTAAGGCCCTTCATGACGCGATCCTCACGGGAAAGATGAACGCCGAGATGGCCCTGGTTTTCAGCAACAAGGAGGATGCCCCCGGGTTGGGGATCGCCCGGGAGAGGGGCCTCGAAACGCTTTATCTCAATCCGAAGCTATTTGCCAGCCGCGAAGACTATGACAAAGCAGTCATCCACCAGATCAGGAAGCGGGACATCGATCTCATCTGCCTGGCCGGCTATATGAGGGTCCTGACGCCCCTCTTCTGCCAACAGTTCAAGCACCGGATCATGAACATCCACCCCGCCCTGCTCCCCTCCTTCCCCGGCCTCCATGTCCAGCAAAAGGCGATCGACTGGGGCGTCCGGTTTTCCGGGGCGACCGTCCACTTTGTCTCCGAAGAAGTGGACATGGGCCCGATCATTCTGCAGGCGGTTGTGCCGGTTCTGCAGGATGACACCGAGGAGACTCTGGCTGCCCGGATCCTGGTTGAGGAGCACAAGATTTATCCTGAAGCCGCGCGGCTGTTCTTCGAGGGCAGGCTCGAGATCAGAGGGAGAAAAGTATTTATAAGATAGTCATCGGTCACTAGTGACTGGAAACTGGTCACTGGTAACAGGTCACTAGTTCTTGGAAACTGCTTAGAGGCAACAACTGATAATTGACCAATTTCGCGTGACGAGTGCCCAGTTACCAGTGACGGGTGACTTTTCGCTAGTGAGGGTGACTCATGATTCATGATCATATAATATAAAGGAAGGCCAAAAAAGCAACCATGTTTAAACCCGTCGCTGAGCAATTCGATTATCTGAAGAAGGGCTGCGTTGATATCATCCAGGAAGAGGAGCTCAAGACAAAGCTGGCCCGCTCCATCAAGGAGAAAAAACCACTGACAGTGAAGGTCGGTTTCGACCCCACCGCTCCGGATATCCACCTCGGCCACACCGTGCTGCTGCGCAAGATGAAGCACTTTCAAGATCTCGGCCACGATGTCATTTTTCTGATCGGCGATTTTACCGGCCTCATCGGCGATCCGTCAGGCCGGTCGGCGACTCGGCCTCCGATGACCCGGGAGGAGATCCTGAAGAACGCCGAGACCTATAAGGCTCAAATCTACAAGGTTCTGAGCCCTCAAAAAACGATCATCGACTTCAATTCCCGTTGGCTGGGAAAGCTCTCGAGTTTCGAGATCATCGCGCTGACCGCAAAATACACGGTGGCCAGGATTCTGGAGAGAGACGACTTTTCTAACCGGTTCAAAGAGGGGCTTCCGATTTCCGTCCATGAGCTCCTTTATCCGCTGATGCAGGCCTACGACTCGGTGGCTTTGAGGGCCGATGTCGAGTTGGGGGGGACGGACCAGAAATTCAACCTTTTGGTCGGCCGGGACATCCAGCGGGAATTCGGACAGGAACCCCAGGTCATCATGACTACGCCGCTCCTCGAAGGACTCGACGGCGTCGAGAAAATGAGCAAATCGCTGGGGAACTACGTGGGCGTGACCGAGCCGCCCAAGGAGATCTTCGGGAAGATCATGTCCATCTCCGACCCGCTGATGTTCCGTTACTACGAGCTCCTGACCGACGAACTCCTCCGCGAGATCGAGCGCTGGAAAAAAGAGATCTCTGAGGGCAGGCTCAACCCGAGGGACCTTAAGGCCAAGTTGGCCAAGGCCATCGTAGCTGATTTCTGGGAAAAGGAAGAAGCCGCCAAGGCCGCCGAAGAATTCGACCGAGTGTTTAAACATAAGGAAATGCCCTCTGACATAGTTGTTAGAGTTGTCCCACCGCTATCGCTTCAGGTGAAAGTCCAAGAAGTTACGGTGGTCACAGAAGAACACGAAAGACCTCTCCTCCTAAATATCATGATGGAGTCTAGAAATCTTCCCTTCCCGCGGAGAAGCAAAGCGAGTGATTCAGCAAGGGGGAGTGTATCTGGATGGCCAAAGGATTGAAGACATCAACTATATGCTGGATACAACCGAAAAAAAAGAACACAACCTCAAGGTCGGAAAAAAGAAATTTTATAAGTTTGTTATCGGATAGGTTCTTTAAACCAAACTGCCCGCCCCTTCTTGATAATGGGCCGCGCCCTCTTTTTCTTGCTTTTTTGTCGAAATTTGAATCCTCTTCAACGGCTTGCTAAACTAAGATTGAGTAGCCCCCGCGAAAAACAGGAGGAAAAGATGAAGGTCGGAATTCTGGGCACGGGAGACGTCGGCCGAACGCTTGGGGAGGATTTATCGAGCCTCTGGCCATGCTCTGGATCATTTACGGAAACCTTTCGGGCTCTTGGAACCACGCCTTCAAGCTGTTGCGCAAGTAGATTGATCTATTTTTTCAAGCCTGGAGGCGCAGCTGTCGGAAGTTTGCCAAAAACGCTTTTATAGATCTCAGGATAACCGTCCTTACCGCCGAGAAGCAGGCAGGTCAGGGGCATGACCTTGCCGGCAAAGGCATGCATCTGGCTGGCGATTTCCCGGATATCCCACTGGGCGGAGGCGTCTTCCCGGAGCCTGGAGATATGGTAGAGCTCGCGGGCGTTCACCTTGAGCAGGACGCGCCTGCGGTGGGCATTGGTGAGGATGTAATCGGCTGCCGGTCCCACAGCTTTTCTCAGGGCTTCGTGGGCAGCACTGGTTCGGTCCACCAAGCTCATGAATTCCTTTGCCGCGCCGATTTCTTCGACCGAAACAGGCACCGCAACGCCGAGCCCCGGGTTATAGGGCTGAGAAGTCAGCGTCGCCATCCGGTGGCGTTTGAGCTGGGCAAAACAAGAGGCGGAGACGACGAGGTTGAAGGTCAGATCCGCATACTCGAATTCCCGGAGCGGGAAGTCATAGAATTCCATCCTGGCCAAAGGCAACCTTCATCAGCTCTTTTTTTTCGAGGGGGCTGAGTCCACGCACCTTCGCCAGGCAGCCTTCAAAAGAAGAAGAGGATGCGGTGTGAAGGAGTGCGGCCAGGGTTTTTTCGTCGGCATCAGGAGTAAAATCAACGAGTTCGGACGGGCTCAAGACCAGTTTGAGGACTCTCCTTTGCACCAAAAAAAGAGATGTCCCGAGTCAATTTTTCCGCCAGGTCCGTGTAAGTGTCCGCATCAAAGTCGCAGGCGTTTGTGAAGATGAGAATCGAAGGGGCGACCTCTCTGGCCAATGAATAGATCCGCCGGACAAGCTCCTGGAGCTCAGCGAGCTTTCTGGAGGCTAGACGTCGGATCAGGAACTCCAGGTTTCTGGCGTTGATGGTCATCCCCAGTTGCCCCTGGGTGGCCAGGCTGACAATGTAGCGCGCGTCCTCTTTCGCCCGGCCGTCGAGCAGGGGGTGATTTTTTGGATTCGCCGCGAGTTCGCTGTTCGTTGAGAAAAAGTAAGTCTTAAGCTTCTCGTAGAGCCGGTGATAAAGAACGTTTTGCGCCCGGACCGTTTCCAGAAAGAGGTCCTCCTTCCCCGCCTTCCTGATTTCCTCGGGGAGCACAAAGTCGTCGCCGAGCTTAATGTAGCGCTGAGATTTTTCTGTATAGGAACAGAGGCGGAATTTCTCTATTTCTTCGATGGCCAGCCGACTCACCGCCGATGATGTCAAAATTGAAAACGGCGTGCTCAGCGACCGAGTGATGACCCATCTTGAATATGATCGTCTGGTTTGACCGCCGCGCCCGCTCGACCTCTCCCCTGGCCACGGCACGCAGGACGTCGGCCGGCCTGGGATCACGAGAGATGCGGGCGTAGGCGGCTGAAAGCGTCTCCGGCGTGACATCCTCGCGCGGCGGTGCCTGGCGTTTCAATTCGGAGATGACTTCACTGTCGATGTTATATCCCGCGAGGACAACTCTCATGATGCCTTCAGTATAGAGAGGGTCGGGCAACTTTTCAACGGGCAACGGATATGTTGAATCCCTCCTAGAGTTCGGCTACCATTTAATTAGGAAGGGAAAAGATGAAAAACAAGGAGCTGGCGGTTGTGTTCAACCGCATCGCCGAAGCTCTGGAGATCAAAGGAGAAAGCGGCTTCAGGGTCAGCGCCTACCAGCGGGCGGCCCGCACGCTCGAGGACCTCACCGAAGACATCGAGACGATCGCTAAAGAAAAGAGACTCCAGGAAATCCCGGGGATCGGGAGCGGGATGGCCCAGAAGATCGAAGAATACCTCAAGACCGGGAAGATGAAAAAATACCAGGAGGTTCTGTCGGACATCCCGGAGAGTCTGCTCAAGCTACTGGAGATCCAGGGCGTCGGAGGAAAGACGGTCTATCTGGCGCATAAAGAGCTCGGAGTCAAAGCTCTCGACGACCTGAAACGGGTGATCGAGGATGGCTCTCTGGCCAAGCTCTATGGAATGGGTGAAAAGAAAGTCGAGAACATCCGCAAAGGCATCGAGACCTACGAAAAGGTCCAGGAACGGATCTCCATCTATGAAGCTTCGACGATCGCCGATGAAGTCGTCGCCTATCTCAAGGGTAACCCTCTCGTCAAACAAGTTGCCGCCGCCGGCTCCCTCCGCAGAATGAAAGAGACCGTGGGCGACCTGGACATCCTGGCCAGCGGAAAAAACGGGACCGAGATCATCCGCGCCTTCACCAAGTTCCCCGGAACCCTGCGTGTGCTTTCGGCGGGCGACACCAAGGGCTCGATCATCATCAAGACAGAAACGAGCGAGCGGCAGATCGACCTCAGAATCGTGGCCGAATCGGAATTCGGAGCGGCCCTCCAATATTTCACCGGGTCCAAGTCCCATAACATCAAGCTCCGCGGCATGGCCAAGGCCAGAGGTCTGAAGATTTCCGAATACGGCGTCTTCAGGGGCGCCAAGAAGATTGCCGGGGCGACAGAGGAGGAAGTCTACGCGGTCCTCGGCCTTCCCTGGATCCCTCCGGAGATGAGGGAGGACCGGGGGGAGATCGAACTCGCCCTGGAACACAAGCTTCCTCGTCCCGTCGAGATCGGGGACATCAAGGGTGACCTCCACGTTCACTCCAAGTACAGCGATGGAAACACGAGCATCAGGGAAGTCGCCGAGCTGGCCCGGAAGATGAACTACGAATACATCGCCCTCTGCGATCATTCCGGGACAGCGAAGTATGCCCACGGCATGAGCGTTGAGCGGATAAAAAAAGAATGGCAAGAGATTGATGCCCTGAACAAGGAGTTCCGAGGCTTCAGAGTCCTCAGAGGCTCCGAGGTGGACATCCTGGCCGACGGTAAGCTGGATTTCCCTGACTCGGTCCTCAAGCAGCTCGATTTCGTAGTCGCGGCCGTCCATTCCGGATTCAAGAAGAATGTCACCGAGCGAATCCTTCGCGCCATGGAAAACCCTTACCTGACCACGATCGCCCACCCGACCGGCAGGCTGATCTCAGGCCGCGAAGGCTACACCGTCGATGTCGAAAAAATTCTCCAAGGCGCCAAAAAGCACGGCAAGGCGCTGGAGCTCAATGCCTATTTTGACAGGCTCGATTTGAACGAGTTTTACCTCAAGAAGGCCAAGGAGATGGGGATCAAGATTACGATCGGAACCGATACGCATTACCCGCACGGGCTGGCCATGATGCGTTTCGGAGTGGGGATTGCCCGCCGCGCCTGGCTGGAAAAAGACGACATCCTCAACTGTCTGAGCTACAAAGAGCTCATGAAGCGCAAGCCTTAAACTATTTCTTCGCGCTCTCCCCTGTGACGGTCTTGTTCTGGTGCGCTCCCTTCAAGGTGTGCACCAGGAGTCCGTCCTCCCCCGGCAGCCACACTTCCGCCAGCACGTAGTCTGTCACGTATTCCGTATACGACGGCTCAAAATTCCCCACCATGTCGAAGACAAGCTGCGGTTGCGCGACAGGTGGCTCCGGTTGCGCCAGCTTCTTGATGAAGGGGATCTGGACTTCCTGGCCACTCGCTTCCTGTCGAAGCGTGATCTGTCCGTCTCCCTTCTGGGCCACCCAGTATTCGCCCGGCGGGAACTTCCTGCCGCCCGCTTCGAACTTGAACGGGATCTTAAAAGTGCCCTGGGCGTAGGCCACGGTTCCGCCCGTGACGAGAATTGAGGCCACCGTCACGATAGTCAAAACGATCAAACGCTTCATAGGAATCCTCCCCTTACTCAATCGTCTTCGCCTAATCGGCTGCCCCCTCCGTGCCGCCCCAGGCCGCGGCCTGGGTGGCGGGAACGCCGTTCTTGAGCGCGTCTTCCATGGCCATCACGAACGTATCGATCTCCTCGAGCGTCGTGTAGACATTCGGCGATACCCGGAGAGCCTGATAATCAAAGACCGGGTTGGGCGGGGCGCCGCCGACGAGCGGCACCGCGATAATCCGGTACTTGTCCATCAGGAACCGGGCCAGGTCCCTGACGTCGATCCCCTCGATGTTGACCGCCGCGACCGCCCATGCCTCGGCCGGCTCGCCGAGGTTCGACAAAATCTTGATGCGCGGATGAACCTTGAGCGCATTCGCCCAGCGCAACGTCAAGTAGCGCAGCCGCGCCGCCTTGCGCTCGGCCCCGAGGGCCTGATGAAACGCCAACGCCTCCCCGAGCGCCGCCCGGATGGCCCACGGGTGCGTCCCGATGGCCTCGAACTTGCGAATATCGTTGTCCTGCTGTTCGGGGGCGGCCTGAAGAGGCCAGAATCTCGGGATCATCTCGCGGCGCACGTACAAGCAGCCGTTTCCGATCGGCGCGAGCAGCCACTTGTGCAGGCTGACGCCGTAGGCGTCGCACTCGAGGTCCCGCAGCTTGAACGGAAAATGGCCCAAGGCGTGCGCGCCGTCAACAATGGTGACGATCCCCTTCGAGCGGGCCAGGCGGGAAAGCCTCTGCACCGGGAACATCTGGGCGGTCAGATTGGTGATGTGGCAGAAATGGAAAACTTTCGTCCGCGGCGTGATGGCTTTCTCGAACCGCTGATAGAGATCATCCTGGGTGGTGGGCACCGGGAACTGGAGACGCGTCACTTTGATTCCCTCGCGCCGCATACGCTGGTCCCACGTCGTCAGCATGCGCGGATAGTCCTGCTCGGTCGTGACCACCTCGTCTCCGGCCTTGAGGTCGATCCCGTTCTGGACGATCTGCAGGGACTCGCTGGCGCCTCGCGTCAGCGCCAACTCTTCGGGCTCGCATCCGAACTCCGCGGCCATCCGCAGGCGGATCGTCTGGATGTTCTGGGCGACCATGCCCTGGTAATGGACGGGCAACATGTTGATCATGTCCATGTAACGCCAGACCGATTCGAGCACGACCCGGGGGCACGGGGCGGTGAAACCGTTGTTCAAGTTGATCAGCGTCCGATCCAACTTGAAGGCCAATTGGATCTCCCTCCAGTAGAACTCGTCTTTCGCAATTTCCTCGGGCGTCCGGTCCGCGACCGCCTGCGAAGCGGCCACGACACCGTCAAGGCTGCTGGCCCTCGCCGCATAGGCGGCCGTCCCGAGAGCGCCAACCGTGCCCAGAAATGCTCGTCGACTCCAGATCGCAGACCTCATGTCAGACCTCCTCGAATTCAAGTCTATAAGGATTGGTTTTTTTGCGCGGCACAACTCTCCCGCCCATCAAGCCCGGGATCGATGTGGCGCATCGCGAAAAGATAATATTCTCGGCCGCGGATCTCGGCCGCGGATCGAAGTCAAGAACGGATAAATGGCCCCCAGGGAAGCCGGCAGGCTGGATCATCGTTCCAGAACACTATGAAATTTCCCTAATAACGATAGACTTCCCGTCCCTCTCGATATCGCCGGTCATGAAAAATACTCCGGAAATCAATTCTCTTTAGCTTTTTTCTCGACGTAAAGTTTCAGTTCAGTGAAAAAATTGCAGTATTGATTTATTTGCATTTTGCCGACTTCTCTTTTTAAGAAATTGATATTGAAGGCCTCTAAGACTTCCTCCGTATTTCCTCGGATCCAGTCCAACGCAAAGTCAAATCCATGGAGATCAAAACCGTTCATAGAACCTAAGTTATGCACATCTTTGAATTTGAGCCAATGATTCTCAAAACCTAACTCGCCGAATTTTCTGACATCTTTAAGAGCATCGGTCTGTCTCTCTTTTTCATTTCTCTTGCCTGTCATTGTGCTGAATATCTTTTCGGGAAGAGTCATTTTTAAGTCTCTCTCTATGATCGGTCTCGCGTTTTCCAGCATGTGGAGGATCACCATTTCTTGCGCTTTTTTGTTTCCTTCCATATACCATACGGCAATTTCATATCTCTTCCAAAAAATTAGCGAGCTGATGGCAACAACGCCCCCCATCAGGGCAACGACAACTTTTCTCCAAACTCTCTTTCTGACACTCGATCCGGCTTTGGCCATTATTGATTCTCGCTCTTGCCGAAGAAAATTGCCGTTCCTCGCTTGTTGGCGGGGACTGGGCTCCGCCTAGATCCTATGATGTCTTTCTGCGGTCCAAGACAATCATCACGATCCCCGCCACCAACGCAACTCCTCCCACAATGGGAGGTAGCGGGATAGTTCTTTTCGTATCGGCCGTGACCTTGAGGGAACCGATATCAAGGATTTTCTCCCTGGTCGTATATTGGATACCCTGATAGACCAGAGCCAAGACTCCCAGAACGATGAGAATAATACCCACAAGCTTCATGGAATTATGCCTCCTCAAACTTAAAATCGGGCGATCTCCTTAGATTTTCCATTGCCCGCAACATCGATTTTCACCACGATTTAATTTGAAAACCGCCTCAAGCAGCGTAAGAATGGGCGTCCCCCTCTGCGGGAGGACGCCCTCTTCAAATCAAGTCGAGTGATGGACTTCCCGTCAGATCTTCCTCAAGAAAATAGCCGCCGGCATCTCTTTTTGGCGTTTTCTCCGTTAAAGAACTCTCCGGCCCTGTAACAGTCGTACGATCAGAACGATCACGGCAATGACCAGAAGAACGTGGATAAGGCCGCCGGCGTGGAACGCGAAAAGCCCCAGAGCCCATAAAATAAACAGGACGAGCAAGATTGTCCAAAGCATATAAACCTCCTTTTTTTCTTTTGCCTCTCGCCGTCCTGCGCCCTTCCGTTATCGGATGGCGCGATGGACTCGAAAGAGGCCACTCGTGTTAATGCGGTTTTCATGCCAAATTCTTTCCGTATTCTCAGCAGGTTGAGAATCACCCTTTTTAGATCAAGGGCAGCCCGGCCATGCGAATTGAGCTGTCTTCCTTCTAACAGTAATTGTCCTATAAAACAGCACATTTCCTATAAAAGAGCATGTTGCCTGCCAAGCTATCCCGAAATGATTGTTAGGACCGGGCCATCCTTTTCGCCCCATGTGACGTGCCTATCAGGGCTTTGAAAGCAAGTGCATTCATGAAAACAGAGAGGAAATTAACGAAAATGAATTGGCACATAGTTTGCAGAGCCTATAATAAAAGGAGAACAAATATGAAAAAAGGCCTCTGGATCATTCCCTTGATTCTTGTGATCACGGCGAGCTGCGCTGGGTATTTTTCTTCGCCTGAAGTCGGCTATCCCCCCAGCGGGGGAAGTTACATTGACCCCGGTGTTCAACAGTACCCTAACAGTCCTCAACAGTATGGTCAAAATGAAGATGCTTCCTACTTTTATGATCGTTTGTCCCCCTATGGAAACTGGATCGAACCTCAACCCCTACGGCTACGTTTGGATCCCCAGGCATATGGGCTACCGCTGGCGGCCCTATAGCGACGGACATTGGGTCTGGACCGATTACGGCTGGACCTGGATCGCGGACCAGGAATGGGGAGATATTCCCTTCCATTATGGCCGCTGGGGCTGGGATAACGAAATCGGCTGGTTTTGGGTTCCCGGCACGGTCTGGGGCCCCGCCTGGGTGACCTGGAGGTCGAACGACCAATACATGGGCTGGGCGCCTCTTCCGCCTGGCGTCGAGTTCAGCGCCGGAATGAATTTCAATTCGCTTTCGATCGATATTCCCCTCAATTTCTGGGTCTTCATCCAAGGCCCGCATTTTCAGGACCGGGATCTCAATCCCTATGTCCTTCCGTTTGAACGCAACCAGACGATCGTCAACTATACAGTCTATCCACAACAACATCTACGTCCGCAACGACAGGATCATCAACGAAGGAATCGGGGTTGATGAGGTCCGTCGAATCACCGGGCGGGCCGTCCCCAGATACGGGCTGCAGAATGCCCAGCAGCCGGGACGCACGAGGGTCGTGGGCCAAGAGGTCCAGATGTTCCGGCCGGCCATCCGGCAAAATCAAGCCGCAAAACCGAAAGTCTATTTGAACAGGGACCAGGCCCGGCAAGAACTGGCTCCGGCCAGGGTCTTCGACCCCCGAGGACAACAGACCATCAACACAGAAGCCGCGGCCGTTCAGAAGCGGCAAGCCGAGGAAAACGACCCTCCTCGAGAAAACCCAGTCGCAAGAGCTGAAGGACATGCAGCGCAAGAGCGCCGCGGAACAAGCGCAAATCCGCGACACGGCTGCAAAAGCGAAGATCCAGAAGGACTACCAGACCAAAACGGCCGAATTGCAGAAACAGCATCAGGCCGAGAAGCAACAGTTGACCGAACGGCACAAACAGGATACCGAGCAGGTCAAGAAGGTCAAGCAGGTCAAGCAGGAGAAGAAGGCCCCGCCGGTCAAAAAGAAAAAGAACAATCAGGAGTAGGGGTGGGTCGAGCTTTTATCAACCCCTTCACGTCGGCCCCGAGAAGCATCTTATCGGGGCCGACATCGGAAATATTCGCGCTGATGGCCTTAGTCTGTTTCGCGGCCTTCATCAGTGGCGGATCACCCGCGTACGGGCGCCTATTATCCGAGAGCAACGATCTTCCGCGACCGAGATTGCATCAACCCCCGCCATCCTATGCTGCGAATTTTTGTTTATCTTCTTTTCGAACAAACACCGACAGCGTGAATGGAGGCGGCTCTGGGCCCATAACATTTTCCCTCCAACAACAGCCGTTTAGCGCGCCCGTTCGGTTGCGGGATGACGACCCGGAGTATAACAAGAAATCTCCTTTGTGGGCGGTTGCTCTCAGGGTTGTCTCAACGAATGTTTTTGTATGGGCGGTTGATAGGTTTGTTTTTGATTATTCTTGTTCGCACATAGGACCTAAGAGCTGGAAACATAACTTAAAAATGGGCTGGGAATGGGATACAGACAGGTTCGGTATGAATTTTTTCTTTCATCCCCTTACCGGGAGCGGTTATTTTAGTTCCGCTCGGGCGAACGGATATGGTTACTTCGAATCCGTGCCTTTTGTCTTTTTGGGCAGTTTGATGTGGGAGTATTTCGGGGAAACGACGCGGCCGTCGTATAACGATATCATCAACACGACTGTCAGCGGCGCATTGTTTGGAGAAATCCTTTACCGAATAGGTTCGAATATCCTGGATGATCGAACGACCGGGGTGGAGAGATTTTTCCGGGAATTTGGGGCTGCGATTCTTAGTCCCGGGAGAGCTTTCGGCAGGCTTTTGCAGGGAAAGCTGAACAGAGTCACTCCGAAAGAGGTCTATCAGAAAGAACCGCTCAATATTACGTTGGCCGCCGGGGCGCATTGGTTCAATAAGGGAACAAGCTTCGGGACGGGCAGCACAAGCGCGATGTTCAACATTCATCTGGACTATGGAGATCCGTTTGAAATACGACCCCGAAAGCCTTTTGATTTCTTCAAGGCTCGGATTGATTTCAGTTACGGAAAAAATGTGGGAAAGAATTATCTGGACAATGTCATCGGATATGGTCTTTTATTCGGCAAGACCGTTCACTCCGGGAATCTGAAAATGCTGATCGGGGCATTTCAACATTATAACTTCTGGGACAGCAAGATTTTCGAAGTCGGCACTCTGGGCTTCGGTGGAGGAATCATTGCCAAGTGGCAGTTGTCCAAGAATTCTAATCTTCAATCCGCATTCCATCTCGGGGTCGTCCCTCTCGCCGCCAGCAATTCGCCAAATATTGATATTGTGGAGGCCGGAGTCCATGTCCGGAATTATGATTATTCCGGCGGAGGCGAAGCCAAGTTTGAGGGCACTCTTAATCTCGGGAAAATGGGACAAGTGACGGCGATCTATTACCTTTATCGGCTTCATACGTATATCGGACCGGCTGGAAACAAGAACATCGGCATATTCAAACCCAGAATTGCAGTCAGACTTTTCAGCAATCTCAGCCTTGGATTTGAATATTTGTTTTACCACAAGCACAGCTACCTTCGAGATTTTCCGGATGTTCAGCAAAGGAGGCGACGAGCAGAAACTTTATCTGATGCTGTATTTTTAAATTCATGCCTTGTTTATATGAATAACAGGAAATACTATTGGCAAGGGAGGCCCGAACAAAATGAATAGTTTATTCGTGCAAGAAACAGCGAATTTGAAACCTCTGAATGTGGTCCTTCACAAGATACTCACATTCATTTATTTTCTTGCCCATCAGATTGGTTTAGGGATCATCAAGGTCGTTCAGCCGATATTTCCGCGTATTATTTTCCCGGACAGTATTATCGATCCCCTCGGATTCTTGATCATATTAACCTTATTCATGTTTCTTGTTGGTGTCGCCAAGAAAATTGCCTGGATTATTGTTTGCGTAGCCTGGATTCTGTTATTCATTAGAATTCTTATGATACATTTTTAAACTCGGATAAGCTATCGCAAAAAACAGAGTCCTCTTCTCCAGGTCCTGGCGAAAGAAAGAGCGATTTTCTCGCCGTGTCGGATGATTCCTCATGGCCACCCCTGATTCCCAATAATCTCCGCCCCTGACACCCGGTATCTTCCTTTGTGGGATTGACTCATTTAAAGCTTAACCTTTACAAGGCGTCTGATAGAATCAAAAAACCCGGAACGGGCACAAACCTGATGGCGAGAGTTCTGATCATTGATGATGATAAGTTGATTTGCGATTGGATCGCGAATGTCGTAACCCAGTTGGGGCATAGTTCATTTTATGCCCACACACTCGAAGAGGGGCTCAGGAAAGCCCAATCAGAGCCATTCGATATCGTTTTTATCGACGTGCGCTTGCCCGACGGAAGCGGCCTGGACATCATTCCGAAAATCAAAGCCACTCGATTCTTTCCTGAAATCATCGTGATCACGGGACTCGGCGATCCCGATGAGGCCGAACTCGCCATTAAAAGCGGCGCCTGGGATTATTTAGAAAAGCCGGCTTCAATCAAAGCCATAAAGCTTCCCGTTATCCGTGCTCTTGAATATCGCGCAGAAAGGATGTCGGGGAAGCCAACCATGGTTTTAAAAAGGGAGGCCATTATCGGAAACTCCCAAAAGCTCAATTCCTGTCTGGAACTTCTGGCCCAGGCAGCGAGCAGCGATGCCAATGTTCTCATCACGGGCGAAACCGGCACCGGAAAAGAGCTTTTTGCCAAGGCTGTCCATTATAACAGCCCCAGGGCCAAAAGAAATTTCGTGGTTGTTGACTGCACGGCGCTTCCTGAGACACTCGTTGAAAGCGTTCTTTTCGGGCACGCGCGGGGAGCTTTTACCGGGGCTCAAACGCGTGAGGAGGGGTTGATCAAGCAGGCCGACGGAGGGACTCTTTTTTTAGATGAGATCGGTGAGCTGCCGTTATTGATCCAAAAAAAATTCCTCCGGGTCATTCAAGAGCACAGCTTCCGTCCTGTCGGAGGACGTCAAGAAATCACAAGCGATTTTAGGCTTGTGGCGGCGACAAACCGAAATCTGGAGGACAGGGTCCTGCGTGGACGATTCCGGGAAGATCTCCTCTTTCGGCTCCGGACTCTTGTGATTGAATCACCCCCGCTGAGAGAGATTCCTGAAGATATCCAGGAATTGACGGAGTATTATATGAGCGCCTTGTGCGCTCGGTTGAGACTTAAACCTAAAGGATTCTCTCCAGAATTCTGGAATGTGGTGACCGAATATCCATGGCCGGGGAATGTGCGAGAACTGATCCGGGCCCTGGAAAAAGCTTTGATTTCGGCACAAGACGAACCCATGCTGTTCCCCAAACACCTTCCGACGTATATTCGTATTCAGGTGGCACGGAACTCTTTCCCGAAGAAGCCGGCAAGCCAGGGCAAGCCAGAGATACGCTCGAGCGTTCCCAAAGTGCCGCCCAAATTGAAAGAGATTCGGAAAGCAGCCGTTTCTGAAGCAGAGCAACAGTATCTGAAGGACCTGATCTCTTTTGCGGGCGGAGATAACAACAAAGCTTGCCGGATTTCCGGCTTGTCTCGCTCAAGATTCTATACTCTTCTCAGAAAATACCGACCAGCTGATGGGCGTTGGCCGGTATGATGCCGGTCATGGCCTTTAAAAAAGCAGAGAATGAGTGCTCATTTATTGGAATAAGTGCTATTTAAGAGAACAAATTGCTGCCGATTCTGGGGGAAAGCCGCTATTAAGATTTTCTCACCCCTATAAAAAACATAATTGTCTGGTTTTATTAATTTGGCATGTTTCTTGATTATGATTCAGTAGGCATAAAGAGAAATGGCGTAGATTCGTTTTTAAAGGAAAATTTGAACCAAATGCAGCTGCTTTTTTATTCAAGTGGGGATGATCAAAATAAAAAGAGACTTGAGGCGGCAGTTCATAAGGTGATCCCAGAAAGTAAAATAGAACTCTTCAAAAGACTGGATGACTTCAGGGAGAGACTCCGGATGCCAGTAGAACCGGATTCTATCGCAGTTCTCTCAGCTTCGAACCGAGAAGAGCTTCAGCAGATGCAGCTGCTCCGCGGGCTGCTCACGGAGATTTATGTCGTCCTTGTTATCCCAGATCGAAAGAAGAGCACAATCGAACTCGCCCATCTCTTGTTGCCGCGATTCTTAAGCCAAAAAAATGATAATTTCATAGATCTCAGCAAAGTCCTTAACAAAATGTATCGGACTTCTCACTGATCCCATGTGACGATGGCCGGCCTTCTTCACGGCGATTCCCCCGCCGCTTTTTCAAAGACAGTCCTTCCACCTTCATCACCGATTGGGAGGGATCCTAAGTCCCTTCACGCTCTCCGTCATTCGCCAAACCTGCGGTAAAACCAAGTCTTCACCAACTGAGTCAGGACCACGTAGCCCAGCAGCATGATCGCCAGCAGCGGCCAGTACAGCGGCGGAAGCGGGACAAACCCGAGCGTGCCGGCCAGGGGCGAAACTGTAAGCCAGGCGCCTGCCGCGACGATGATGATGGAAGTCACGATCAGCGGCCAGCTGGCCCGGCTCTGGATGAATGGGATTTTGTTGGTGCGGATGACATGAATGATCAGCGTCTGGGTGAAGAGCGACTCCACAAACCAGCCCGTGTGGAACAGGGCTGGGTTGCTCCGGGCATTGAACACATGGAGCATGATGTAGAATGTCAGGTAATCGAAGATCGAGCTGATCGGGCCGATAAACAGGATAAAACGCTGAATCGCGCCAATCGTCCACTTGCGTGGCTTGGTCAGCCAGTCGGCGTCCACCGCATCCGTGGGGATGGCCGTCTGCGAGAAGTCATAGAGCAGGTTGTTGGTCAACACCTGGATCGGCAGCATGGGCAAGAAGGGCAGGAACGCGCTGGCTCCCACGACACTGAACATGTTGCCGAAGTTGGAAGAAGCCGCCATCTTGATGTACTTGATGATGTTGCCGAAAACGCGGCGGCCTTCGATCACACCCTGTTCCAGCACCAGCAGACTGTTTTCCATCAGGATGATATCGGACGATTCCTTGGCGATGTCCACGGCGCTATCGACCGAGATGCCCACATCGGCGGCCTTCAAGGCCGGGGCGTCGTTGATGCCATCGCCCATGAAGCCCACCACGCGGCCCTTGCTTTGCAAGGCGTGGATGATGTGTTCCTTTTGAGCCGGCGCCAGCTTGGCAAAGATGCTGGTCACGCTGGCGGCTTCAGCCAGTTCACCCTCGCTCATCGCTTCGATTTGAGAACCGAGCAGGATCTTGTCCACCGGCATACCGACCTCTTTGCAGATGTAGGTCGTGATGATTTCATTGTCCCCGGTCAGAATCTTGACGTCCAGTTTCAAAGCGTGGAGCCGCTTCAAAGCCTCGGTTGCGGTATCCTTGGGCGGGTCGAGGAAGGCCAGGAACCCCAGCAGGGTCATGTCGGCTTCGTCCCGCATTTCATAGTGCGGTTCGTCGTCATCCCCGGGAATGACCTTGTAGGCCACGGCGACAACGCGGAAACCCTGAGCGTTCAATCCTTGCACGAGCTGCTTGCGATGGGCGTCGTGCTCAGGCTGGACATCCAGCACTTTGCCGCCGACTTCCACACGCGATGAAAGGCGCATGATCTCTTCCACGGCGCCCTTGCAGATCAGGATATGCTGGTTCTGTTTGTCCTCCACGATCACGGACATGCGCCGCCGCTCGAAGTCGAAGGGGATTTCGTCGATTTTGCGGTAGTCCGTTTTAACCTTGAGATCCTCCTCCAGGTGACCGTGATCGAGGATGGCCTCATCCATCAGATTCTTGAGACCGGTCTGGAAATAGCTGTTCATGTACCCGTAATGCAGGACGCGCGGGCTTTCGTCCCCGTGAACATCCAGATGTTTTTCCAGCACGATCTTGCCCTGGGTCAAGGTGCCGGTCTTGTCGGTACACAGGACGTCCGTCGCCCCGAAGTTCTGGATGGCGTTCAGGCGTTTGACGATCACTTTCTTGCGCGCCATCATCAGTGCACCCTTAGACAGGTTGACCGTCACGATCATCGGCAGCATCTCCGGGGTTAATCCGACGGCCACAGCCATGGCAAACAGGAAAGCTTCCAACCAGTTGTGCTTGCTCAGTCCATTGAGCAGGAAGACGGCTGGCACCATCACCGCAATAAAGCGGATCATCAGCCAGGTGAACTTGTTGACGCCCTTGTCGAAGCTGGTCAGCTGGCGCTGCCCGACGATACTGGCGGCCAGTGAACCGAAGTAGGTGCGACCCCCGGTGTGGACGACCACCCCCGTCGCGGAGCCGCTCTCCACGTTGGAACCCAGGAAGCAGATGTCCGGCAGATCCAGCGGATTTTGAACGTCTGCGGAGGCGGGCGCGGCTTTTTTCTCCACCGGCAGGGATTCGCCGGTCAGGGCCGCCTGATTCAGAAACAGATCTTTGGCGGAAAGAACCCGCAGGTCAGCCGGCACCATATCCCCGGCGTTCAGCCGGATGATGTCACCCGGCACCAACAGCTTGAGCGGCACCTCGGTATCTTTGCCATCTCGCACGACCGTGGCCGTGGTGTTAACCATGGCTTTGAGCTTTTCGGCCGCGTTATCGGCGCGCATCTCCTGAAAGAAACGCAGCACCACGCCCAGCACCACCATCACGAAAATGACGGTCGTCGCCCGCAGATCACCCGTCAGATACGACAGCACGCCCAGTGCGATCAGCAGGATGACCAGTGGATTCTTAACGTTATTCCATAGTCGCATCAAGGGAGACTGGCGCTTCTCCCGCGCGATTTCGTTCAATCCATAGCGCTTGAGGCGCGCATCGACCTCCGCCGTACTGAGTCCGCTCAATCGCGATTCGAGATCTCGCAGAGCCGTGTCGGCATCCGTGCGCGACTTTTCCAATAATTGATCGGAGACTTTGGCTGTGTTTCTGCCCGCGAAATCCCCGGCCTCTTTCAGAGTGTTCTTCGGCAATCCTATTCATTCCTCCGCTATTACAGGCATCCGCTGCAGCCTCAGTGTCTCGATGGACCCACTGGCTTGAAATCGATAAAGCCCCGCTCGACATTGATCGAAATCAGCTGCACGCGAACTCGGTCGCCGACATCCAAGCCGTCGAACCCGTAAACCAGTCTCCCTTCCATCGGCATATGGAGGAGGCGCACCCAGGTACCTTTATCAGAAGCACCCGTGACAATGGCGTCAAACTGTTCGTTGATTCTCGGTTCAAGAACAAGCGCCGCCGCGGATTTATCGACCTGCCGCTCGACTTTGTCAGCAGCATCCTCTTCTTCAGTGCAATGTTTCGCGAGAGCATCCAGTTCATCCTTGCTATAGGGCCAGGAATCGCCCTCCAAGGCTGCCTTCAGTAAGCGTTGGGTGATCAGATCGGGATAGCGACGATTCGGGGCGGTAGAATGGGCATAGTCCCTGACCGCGAGCCCAAAGTGTCCCGGAGCCGTGTCGCCGGGAAGCTCGGCAGTGTATTCACCCGCTCCTAAAAGCTTGATCACCGCGAGGGACAGGTCAGGGAATCGAAGCGGATCGGCGGCTTTCTCTTTGATGAGGAACTCATCCAGCGCTTTTGGATCCGGATCGGCAGGCAATCTAAATTTGTGTTCCCCGGCAATCTCGACAATCCGATCCCAGCGTTTTGGCTCACGGACCACGCGGCGGATTGAAGGGAATTTTCTGGACGTCAGATACCGGGCAGTTACGCCGTTGGCCGCGATCATGAAATCCTCAATAATGTCCGTGGCGCGGTTCTTGGATTCAACTTCGAGATCACGGATTTGATCACCGACAAAGATCGGTTTCGCCTTAATGGTCTCCAAACTCAGCGCCCCATGGACATGCCGTAGATTCCTCAGACTCTGCGCGGCCCGGTCCTGCCTGCGCAGATTCTCGTCAAGCGCAATTACGGCCGCGACGGCTTCCGGCTCAGCTCCATTCCCCTCAAGCCAGGCGGCCACGCTGTTATAGGCAAGCTTCGCCTGATTGCGGACACGCGCTCGATAGATCTGAGAGTCCCCCACGGATCCATCCGGCCCGATCACCATTTCGACCACAATGGAGAGGCGATCGGCCTTGAAGTTCAGTGAGGTGAGGTCGGTGGACAGCTTTTCAGGCAGCATGGGGAATATCATGGCCGCGGTATAAACCGAGGTCGTATTGTGGAGAGCGTGATCGTCGATGGCGGATCCTTTTTTGACAATCGAATCCACGTCGGCGACGGCCACAAGGATCTTGACCTTGTCCCCGGGCATGACCTCGGCAACGGTCAGCTGATCCAAGTCGCGGGAGTCGTCGTTATCGATGGACGCCCAGAGAAGATTGGTGAGGTCACGAATGGCCTCACCATTCACGGCGGCGGCGGGTGCCTGAATTCCCCTAAGTTCGGCGAGCGCTTCGGGAGAAAAGTCAGGGAGCAAACCTCGATCAATCATCGCTCGCTGGGCGATGCTCTGCAAAATAGCCCGGTGCTGTTTTTCACTGGCCCGGATCGTGCTCATGTGATGTTCCTTTTGACGCCACCTTGGTCTCGGTGTCTGTTGCCCCGCGACGCGTGTGACATGGGATGGCCTCAGAGGGCACATCCGGCCCCGTCCAACGCCAGACCCAGCGGCCCACATGCGGCGGTGAGACTGGCCGGGCTTGACCCCCGCCGGACACGCTCAAGCTAAAGGATGACGGCCAGACCGATAACCGCCAGAACAATGATCACGACGAGGAGGATATCTCTCGTGGTGAGATAGCCTCCCCCGGCATCGGAAGCCGTGATCACGTCTGGCCCACTGATCACCAGCTGAGTTGACGTGCCCGCCTGTTGAAGCACCGGTTTTTGAAGAGCGGCGGCATAGGAAGAGATCAACACGATCATCAACAGGACACCCCAGATCTTAATTTGTTTTCTCATTCGGATTCTCCTTTTTTTGAATGTTTTCAAGTCGGGCCCTTTCGATGTAGAGAGCCCTGACCTGTAGATAATGCTTTCGGATAAACTCCTCACCAGGGGCAAGCCGGAGAGCCTGACCGAGGGATTGTAAAGCCTGGACAATCCTTCCCTGACTGGAGTAAGCCAGCCCCAGGACGTCATGGGCGTAGGCGCTTTTTCCGTCCAGGCTGAGGGCTTTAAGGGCATAAGCCTCAGCTTCCTCGGCTTTGCCTTCTCTAAGGCTGACCATGGCCAGGCTGTACAGGGGGTAGGGATCTTCGCTGAGCGATTCTTTGACTTTTTCCCACTGCTCCCTCGATTTTATGAAATCCAACTTCCGGTAATAAGCCGTGGCCAGATTGATGGAGGTCAGAGGGTCGTTTTGCAGAGCGGGAAAAGGGAAAGGGCGTTGACCTGGGACCACGGCCATCATCCACCGGGACTGGTTCCGCCCCTTTCCCAGCTCCCAGACCTTCATGAAATCCTTGGACGTCATGGCATTCCGGTCTCCGAAATAGGGGTCATGGAAGATGATCTGGTCCTTGTCATCATCAAACCCGATGACCACTCGGTAGTGTCCTTTGGCGATCTGTTTTATGGTTTTAGTCAGAACGATCACCGGGATATCTTTTCCAACCACATCCTTCAAGATCCGCAGGTTTCCCTGGAAAGAGTAGCTCTCAAACCCTTTGGTGCGAGGATACAGGACCAGTTCGGAGTTATAGGTCGCCTGACTTTCGGAATCATAGATCTCATCCGTGATTTTCCGCTGGCTGTAGGATCGCGTTTCATCCCAGTAGTTGAGGACCATGGCCAAGCAGGCCGGGCCGCAATAATTTCTTTCCAGCCATTTTTCGAAGGGGACCTTCTGGATCAAATGTCCCTTTTCAGGTTTGATTTTCTGGTATTTGAAAACCTGGGCGGAAAAGAGACAGGGGCAAATCAGCCCCAGGCCTGCGAGGAGTCCCCATATCCGTTTTAGGGCCCGGACCTTCGGCCAAATCATTTTGGAGTTTTCCCTTCTAAAGAATTTTCCGCCCCTGCAACAATCGGACGATCAGGACGATCAGGGCGATGACCAGAAGAATGTGGATAAGGCCGCCGGCGTGGAACGCGAAAAGTCCCAGAGCCCACAGAATAAACAGTATGACTAAGATTGTCCAAAGCATATTGACCTCCTTTTTTTCTTTTGCCTCTCGCTGTCCAGCTCCCAGCCGTTATTGGACGGTACGATGGACTCGAGAGAAGTTACCTATTCTAAATGCAATTTTCATGCCAGAATCTTTCCGCATTCAGAGTGTTAGGAAAAATCCACCCGACGAAAAAGAAACCACGCAAGAAAATCTCCCATCTGAAAAAGGCCGGAATTTCGGGCGACCAGCAATTCAAAACCTCCGCTCAGACGAATTGAGCTGTTTTCGCGCCTAAAAAATTGTCCCATAAAACAGCACATTTCCTATAAAACAGCATATTTCCCACGGCGCCATACTAGGATGATTCTTAGAACCGGACATCGGTGCGACACCGAGGCAGACACGGGCAAATTATTGTCAAAATCATCTTTTGCGTGCTTCCGTCGAAACCGATGACTGCCATCCCCATTCCGCTCCAAACGCCGCGAGCCCGACCTGCCCAAACAAATGTGATGGCGGCGACTTCTCCGCGACAAACCTCCACTTCAAGTGACGGATGATCCGGTCCCCGGCCTCGAAGTCAGGGATGAAGGCGACGTCCGTCAGGGGGAGGATCCCGGCGGACGCGTTTTGGCAACGATCAAAAGCCTGGTATAGCCCTGGCCTACTATTCCCATCAAATTTCTAAATTTTATGCCTTCCCGCGACTTAATTGTTGTAAGATAAGGAATGAGGTGAGCCCATGACTGATCGTATGCTCAAGAATTTCTGGACCCGCCGGGACTTCCTGAAACTCTCGGCCGCGGCATTGACCTCTCTACTGGCCGGGCCGTTCCGGGGCCGGGCGGAGGCCGCAGCTCTGACCAAGAGCCCCATTTTCTGGGTTGACCAGATCCCTGACGCGCCCTTCATCGACCCCGGCCATCCCAACTATCACGCCGGCGTCGAGGCCCTCCTCAACATCCAAGCGGCCAACGGCCTGAAGTTCTATCGCTCCGCCCAGACCACAGCCCTCGGCGGGCCCAAGGGGTTGATCGCGAGCGACGATGTCGTCCTGATCAAGGTCAACGCCCAATGGAAATACCGCGGCACGACCAACTCGGACGTCATTCGCGGGCTCATCCAACGGATTCTCGACCACCCCGACGGATATACGGGCGAAGTGGTCATGTTCGAGAACGGCCAGGGCCGCGGCAGCCTGGCCTGCGACACATCGTCTTCCTACGACGGGAATTCCGAGGTCCATGCCAACGCCAACGACGAGAACCAGTCGTTTCTGTACCTGGTCAACTCGGTTTTCAACGACCCCCGCGTATCGGCCAAGTTAATGGACGCCGCCCGGGGGGTATTCCTGACCAAGAGGGACCATGTCCAGGACGGCTTCCGCCATTTTGAGAACGTTTCCTACCCTTGCTTCACCACAAACGGCGGCCGGCGGGTCGAGCTCAAGGAAGGGTTGTGGACGGGGAGCGGCTACAGCTCCAAGCTCAAGCTGATCAACGTCCCGGTCCTCAAGCACCACGACCAGGGCGGGTCGGAGATCACCGCCAGTTTAAAACACTTCTACGGGGTCGTGTCCATGTCAGATGGCAACAGCGGCATCCGGCACTATTCCAAGCTGGGCCGGACCTGCGGCAAGATGGTGGCCGCGGTCCGCACGCCGGTCTTGAATATCATCGACGCCATCTGGGTATCCCACGCCTCGATCACGGGCTACCCCGAGAACACGACCTTCCGGGCCAACACCCTTGTCGCCAGCCAGGACCCTGTGGCCCTCGATTATTGGGCGGCCAAGTACATTCTCTACCCCATCGACAACAACGCGCGCCACTTGCCCACATTCCCCGGCGTCAACCACTGGCTGGTCCAGGCTCGCGACACGATCAACAACCGCGGCGGGCTGTACAAGCCGTCGATGGGCCTGCAGATCGCCAAGGCCCAGACGTCCGAATCGCGAATGGCGGTTTATCACGCTAACGCGGCCTCGGCCTGAGTCGAACGGGAGCAGTCCGGCCGGCTTGGGCGCGAAGTTCAACGGGTTCTTCTTGATCTTGTCCAGGACGACCGCGCCGGCCGTCCGAGCTCGCCGTCTCTCCCCGGCCATGGAGATATCGTAAACCGCAAATCTTAAAACGAGAAATGTGAGAGTATGATTTGAGCAAAATGTTTATCTCAAGCTGCTTGTGTTTTCAGTTTCACGTGTTGCGTTTTTTCTCCGCTCTCATCCGTCTGCCGGCCAATATGGTATAATTTTAATACTGAAAGGAGAAAAGCAGATGAATCTTGCCAGATATTCAATCAAGGCCCTGCTCGGGATGGCCACCCGGGCGGAAATCGACGCTCATAAAACCTATCTGAAATTGGCCGACCGGGTTGGAAACCCCTTGCTCCAAGAAAAATTCCATCTGTTGGCTTATGAAGAAAAGAAGCACCGGAAAGTGCTAGAAAAACTCTTTTTTGTCCTGTACGAGGGAGACCGCATGGTCGTTCCCGGGTCTGTTGATCCGGCGCTTCTTCCTGCGGTGGTGATCAAGCCCTCTTCTTCGTTTGCCCAAATCATTTACCAGGCGATGGCCTCCGAGCAATCGGCCCGGGATTTTTATCTCGGCCTGGCCGGGAAGGTCAAAGACGAAAAGAAAAAGATCCTAGAATATCTCAGCAAGGTCGAGCAGAGCCACTATCAGATGCTCAAGAGTGAGCACGCCATGGCTCTGGAATTTGAGGATTACGCGGAGCGGGATATCGACAAAGTCGTGACCTGATATTTCAGTCGCAGCAGGGCTCGGTGCCTCTCAATTTGCCGACCAGGATCCCGTAGGCACAGCCCACTCCCGATCTGACTCCAATCGCTGATAAGGCACAATTGCGGGCGCAGGCGCCGCACTCCATGCACCAGTCCTTGTCCTGAATGACCGCCTTGCGATCTTCTATTTTATAGACGCCTTGGGGACAGACCTGTTGGCACATCCCGCAGCCCGTGCATTTTTCCTGGTTATAGTCCAGGGTGACGACGCTCTTGAGATATTGATGTCTCATTATCTTCATAACCTCTCCTAAGATTTCAGCAAAAACCGAACAATAAAAACGATGACTCCCGCCCCGGCAGAGATAATGATCAGGGGCACGGCGATTCTCATTTCCCTGAGGACGCCGGAGAGCGAGGTGTAGGCCGAAGACCCGGTGAAGTTCATGGCCAGGAATGCCGACAAGGCGGGGAGGATGAGCAACGAGGTCGGTTCAAAGTGGCCATGCCAAGCACCCAATGCGAGCGCCCAAAGCAGGCCCATGAGCCAGCCTTTCCAAGCGAAGGCCCGTCCGGGAATCCAGGGCAGCAAAAGAGGGGTCAAAACATTGCCGACGAGGATCGCCCCCAGGAACGGCACCAGATTAGTGAGGGTGAAGGAGGAATGTTTGGGAAGAAAGAGTTCGACTATGAGCAGGACCCCGAAGATCGGGATGGCGAACCTGAACGTCCCGACCAGGTCGACCGGGACCAGGACAAGCCGGTCCTTGAAGCCAAACCTGACTCTCCGCATCTGCTCGGTCGCCTTCAGGCCCGATTGGAGAAAAACCGGGAGGTCTTCGGCCCGCGCGGGGCCATAGATGACCTTGAAGCCCGTTTGCTTGAGCACCTCATGCCCCGCGACACCCGGCGCCGCAAGCTGGGGAAGGATCAATTTTCTGTGAGTCACAACCTCAGGAAGGCGGACTCTGGAGATCCGGTTGACGACCTCGGCCGTGGCGAATGTTCCTTTCCCGGCTGCACACCAGACATTGATCCCGTTGGTGTTCAAAACCATAATCCAACCATCGATCCCTTTCAGTTGCCTTCTCAGTCGGTCAAAGCTCATCTTGTAATTGGCCGTAACGAACACGGGAGAACCGCCGTCCGGATTCCCGACAGCATAGAGGCCGGGCAGAACTCGATAACTCATCCTTCTAATGCCCCAGCGAGCCATCCATGTGCTGAGCTTGTCTCTCCGGGTCAATTCTGTGGCCACCCTGGGAATGTCCCCGGCGGCTGTTTTCGCCGTTCCCGAGATGTACGACGCTTCTTTGGGATTGACAAACTCCTCGTTCGACGGAGCACACGAGCCGGAACAGCAAGAAATTTTCTTTTTGTCGCCCATTTTCCCCTCCTTCAAATTTTGTTCTTGCCGGAATTGGAGCAAGCCGGCGCTTCCCGGAGTCTACTGAGCTCACCCACCAGGATGACCAGGCTCTCGACGATCTGCTCTTCTCTATCCTTGGGAAGAGACTTGAAAACTCG